>NZ_JBJNOV010000004.1:0-693285 GCF_052166375.1 Serratia sp. CY83965
GCAAATCGCTGATTAACCCGCGCCAGATTGAGCTGCTGCACAACCTGTACGCGCCGACCGCCAAAGAGGTGGCGCACGCGCAGCGGGTGGTGGACGCCGCCGAGGCGGCGGAGCGGGAAGGGCGCGGCGTGGTGTCGCTCAACGGAAAAATGGTCGACAGCCCGGTGATTGAACGCGCCCGGCTGGTGCTGGAGCGCGCCGCGCTGTCCGGCTTACGGGAAGAACCGGCGCAGCACGGGGAGGAAGCATGATGAACCGCCAACAACGATTGATGACCTTCGCCAACCCGGCGGATCTGCCGGGCTATCAGGACGTGTCCAAAGCCAACCTGCAGGCGCGCAAACCGCGCGATCTCAAGCTGTGCGACTCCTTGCAGGAAGCGGTGCGCCGCAGCGGGCTGCAGGACGGCATGACCATCTCCTTCCACCATGCGTTTCGCGGCGGCGATCTGGCGCTCAATCAGGTGATGGAGACGCTGGCGGCGATGGGGTTCCGCAACCTGACGCTGGCCTCCAGCTCGCTGACCGACTGCCATGCGCCGTTGGTTGAGCATATCCGCCACGGCGTGGTGAGCCGCATTTACACCTCCGGGCTGCGCGGCCCGCTGGCGGACGCCGTTTCGCGCGGCCTGCTGGCGGAGCCGGTGCAAATTCACTCGCACGGCGGCCGGGTCAACCTGATTGAATCCGGCGAGCTGAAGATAGACGTGGCCTTCCTCGGCGTGCCGGCCTGCGATGAGTTCGGCAACGCCAACGGCTACAGCGGTGAAGCCTGCTGCGGCTCGCTCGGCTATGCGCGGGTGGACGCCGAGGCGGCGGGCACCGTGGTGCTGCTGACCGAGCAGCTGGTGCCGTATCCGCATCATCCCGCCAGCCTGGCGCAGGATCGGGTGGATCTGATCGTGCAGCTGGAGCGGGTGGGCGACGCCGACAAGATCGGCGCCGACGCCACGCGCATGACCTCGAACCCGCGCGAGCTGCTGATCGCCCGCCGCGCCGCCGAGGTGATCGCCGGTTCAGGTTACTTCACCGAAGGGTTTTCGCTGCAAACCGGCACCGGCGGCGCCTCGCTGGCGGTGACCCGTTTCCTGGAGGACAAGATGCGCGCCCGCGGCATTCGCGCCGCGTTCGCCCTCGGCGGCATCACCTCGACCATGGTGGATCTGCACGAGAAAGGGTTGATCGGCAAGCTGCTGGACGTGCAGAGCTTCGATCGGGCGGCGGCGACCTCGCTGGCGCGCAACCCGCGCCATATCGAAATCAGCGCCAACCAGTACGCCAACTTCAGCTCCAAGGGCGCGTCGGTCGATCGGCTCGACGTGGTGGTGCTGAGCGCGCTGGAAATCGACACCGGCTTCAACGTTAACGTGCTGACCGGCTCCGACGGCGTGCTGCGCGGCGCGTCCGGCGGCCACTGCGACACCGCCGCCGCCGCGCGGCTGGCGATCATCGTCGCGCCGCTGGTGCGCGGGCGCATCCCGACGCTGGTGGAGCAGGTGACCACCTGCGTCACGCCGGGTTCCAGCATCGACATTCTGGTGACCGACCACGGCATCGCCGTCAACCCGGCGCGGCCGGAGCTGGCGCAGCGCCTGCGGGAGGCCGGGCTCGAGGTGGTGAGCATCGACTGGCTGCGCGCCCGCGCGCTGCAGCTGACCGGCGAACCGCAGCCGATCGCCTTTACCGACAAGGTGGTGGCGGTGGTGCGCTACCGCGACGGCTCGGTGATCGACGTGGTGCATCAGGTGGCGGAGTAACCGATGGCCGCCGTCGATCCCCAACTGGCCGCCGAACGCGCGGTCAGCCTGCCGGAGCTGCTCACCAGCCGCGAATGCCGCCAGGCGCGCCAGCAGGCGTGGCTGGCGCAGCACGAGTGCACGCTGCTGGTGCTGACGCTGGTCGTCCCCGGCCCGGTGAAGGACAGCGCGCTGACGCGCGGCATCTTCAACCTCGGGTGGGCGGCGCTGCTGCGGCTGTGCGCCGAGCAGGGCTGGCCCAGCCCGCAGGCCGAGGCGCTGGCGCTTTCCACCGGCTGCGAAGGGTTTGTGGCGCTGCGCGCCGACGCCCAGCGGGTGAAAGATTGCGCCATGCAGCTAGAGGTGAGTCGCCCGATCGGCCGGCTGTGGGATATCGACGTGCTGGATGCGCAGGGGCGCATTTTGTCGCGCCGCGACATCGGCCTGCCGGAACGGCGCTGCCTGCTGTGCGGCCAACCGGCCAAGATCTGCGCCCGCCAGCGGCGGCATGGCAGCGAGCAGCTGCTGCAAGAAATGGAAAGGATGTTCAACGATGCGATCTCTGCCGATTAATCCACCCGCCCGTCGCACCGAGCCGGCCTGCGACTTCGCCCGCGCCGCTTTCCGCGCGCTGCTGGTGGAGGTCAACCTCACGCCCAAACCGGGGCTGGTGGATCGTCATAACACCGGCGCCCACCGCGACATGGATCTCGGGCACTTCTACCGCAGCGCCCGCGCCATCGGCGTGTGGCTGCCGCGCTTTATCCAACGCGGACGGGAAGACGCGGCTTTGCCGGCAGAGCAGCAGCTGGCGCGGCTGCGGCCGCTCGGCATGGCCTGCGAAAACCAGATGTTTCGCGCCACCGGCGGCATTAACACCCACAAGGGCAGCGTGTTCTCACTCGGGTTGCTGTGCACCGCCTTCGGCCGCCTGCAGCAGCAGAGCCGTGACATCGGCGCGGAGGCGCTGTGCGGCGAGGTAGCGGCGATGTGTCGGGGGCTGGTGGACCGTGAGCTGCGGCGCAACAACGCCGGGCAGACCGCCGGCCAGCGCTTGTTCGCTGCGTATGGCCTCAGCGGCGCGCGCGGCGAGGCGGAGTCCGGTTTTCGGTTGGTGCTTGACGGCGCGCTGCCGCTGTATCGGCAACGGCTGGCCGCCGGCGGCGACGAACAGCGGGCGCTGCTGGACAGCCTGCTGTGGCTGATGGCCCACAACGATGACACCAACGTCGCCTCGCGCGGCGGCCTGCGCGGGCTGCGCTGGCTGCGGTGCCGGGCGGCCTGGCTGCTGGCGCAGGGCGGCTCGGCGGGGGAAGCGGGCCTGGCGCGCCTGCGGCGCTTCGATGCCGACTGCATTGCCCGCAACCTCAGCCCCGGCGGCAGCGCCGACTTGTTGATAGTGACCTGGCTGCTGGCGCAGCTGGGTGCCCAAGAATAATAACCAAGCCTTCAGGAGAGTCCCTATGTCACAAACCCAGGAAAAGATCTGGAAAGCGATAGCGCCGCTGGCGGTGCTCGCGATCCTGTTATTGATACCGGTGCCCGACGGCATGCCGCCGCAGGCGTGGCACTATTTCGCCATCTTCGTGGCGATGATCGTCGGCATGATTCTGGAGCCGATCCCGGCCACCGCCATCAGCTTTATCGCGGTGACCGTCAGCGTGCTCAGCGCCAACTGGGTGCTGTTCGGCGCGCAGGAACTGGCGGAGCCGGGCTTCAAGGCCGGTAAAGAGGCGCTGAAATGGGGGCTGGCGGGCTTCTCCAGCACCACCGTCTGGCTGGTGTTCGGCGCCTTTATCTTCGCGTTGGGCTACGAGGCCACCGGGCTGGGGCGGCGCATCGCGCTGTTCCTGGTGAAGTTCATGGGCAAGCGCACGCTGACGCTGGGCTATGCGGTGGTGATCATCGATATTCTGCTGGCACCATTCACGCCGTCCAACACCGCGCGCACCGGCGGCACGGTGTTCCCGGTGGTGAAAAACCTGCCGCCGCTGTTCGATTCCTTCCCTAACGATCCCTCTTCGCGCCGCATCGGCGGCTACCTGATGTGGATGATGGTGGTCGGCACCAGCATCAGCTCCTCGATGTTCGTCACCGGCGCCGCGCCGAACGTGCTGGGCATCGAGTTCGTCGGCAAGATAGCCGGGGTGCACATCAGCTGGATGCAGTGGTTCCTGGCGTTCCTGCCGGTCGGCCTGCTGCTGCTGATCATCGCGCCGCTGATCTCCTACTACCTGTACAAACCGGGCGTGACCCACAGCAGCGAAGTGGCCGCCTGGGCGGATACCGCGCTGGGGGAAATGGGCAAGCTGACGCGCAAGGAGTACACCCTGATCGGCCTGGTGCTGCTCAGCCTGTGCCTGTGGGTATTCGGCGGCAAGGTGCTGGACGCCACCGCGGTGTGCCTGTTGGCGGTGTCGCTGATGCTGGCGCTGCACGTGGTGTCGTGGAAAGAGATCACCAAATACTCCAGCGCCTGGAATACGCTGGTTAACCTGGCGACGCTGGTGGTGATGGCCAACGGCCTGACGCGCTCCGGCTTTATCGACTGGTTCGCCCAGACCATGAGCACCCACCTGGACGGCTTCTCGCCGAACATGACGGTGGTGGCGCTGGTGCTGGTGTTCTACTTCGCCCACTACCTGTTCGCCAGCCTGTCGGCGCACACCGCCACCATGCTGCCGGTGATCCTGGCGGTCGGCAAGGGGTTGCCGGGCGTGCCGATGGAACAGCTGTCGATGCTGCTGGTGCTGTCGATCGGCATCATGGGCGTGCTGACGCCGTACGCCACCGGGCCGGGGGTGATCATCTACGGCTGCGGCTATGTGAAATCGAAAGACTACTGGCGCCTGGGCGGCATTCTCGGCGTGGTGTACATCGCCGCGCTGCTGCTGATCGGCTGGCCGATCATGAGCCTGTGGTACTGAGTTGACGCACAGCGGCCGCCGCCCGGTGGCCGCTGGTACGATCTTTTCCCGTGAACCCTGTCACACACTTGTCACACTAACCCCGCCATCATACGCAGGCAAACGCTAACACCTTAAAAATAATCATTTTCCGGGAGCCTCTGCGGATGAGAAAAAAAACGTTATTGCTGTGCCTGCCCTTGTTATTCACCGGGAACGCGCTGGCGGACGCCGGCGGTTATCAACTGGAACAGGTGCTGGTGATGAGCCGCCATAACCTGCGCGCGCCGCTGGCCAACAACGGCAGCGTGCTGGCGCAGTCCACGCCGAAGGCCTGGCCGGCCTGGGAAACGCCGGGCGGCCAGTTGACCACCAAGGGCGGGGTGCTGGAAGTGTATATGGGGCACTATTTCAACGCCTGGCTGAAGCAGACCGGCCTGTTGCCGCAAGAGGGCTGCCCGACCGCCGGCAGCGTGTACGTCTACGCCAACAGCCTGCAGCGCACGGTGGCCACCGCGCAGTTCTTCAGCAACGGCGCGTTCCCCGGCTGCGACGTCAGCGTGCACCATCAGGACAAGATGGGCGAGATGGATCCGACCTTCAACCCGATCATCACCGATACCAGCGAAGCCTTCAACCAGCAGGCGCTGGCGGCGATGAACGCCGCGCTGGGCTCGCTGAAGCTGGACGCCTCTTACCAACAGCTGGCGAAGATCATCGACTACAAGGATTCCGCCGCCTGCAAGACCGACAAACACTGCGACCTGACCAAAGAAGCCAGCGTGATGAGCGCAGTGCCGGGCAAAGAGCCGGGCGTCTCCGGCCCGCTGCGGGTGGGCAACTCACTGGTGGACGCCTTTATGCTGCAGTATTACGAAGGTTTCCCGATGAAAGAGGTGGCCTGGGGCAAAATCGTCACCCCGCAGCAGTGGAAGCAGCTGGCGCAGTTGAAAGACGGCTATCAGGATTCGCTGTTCACCTCGCCGGTGGTGGCGCAGAACGTCGCCAAACCGCTGCTGACCTACATCAACAACGCGCTGCTCGGCGAGCGCAAACCGGACGCGCCGAAGCTGACGGTGCTGGTCGGCCACGACTCCAATATCGCCTCGCTGCTGTCGGCCATGCAGTTCCAGCCGTATCAGCTGCCGCAGCAGTACGAGAAAACGCCGATAGGCGGCAAACTGGTGTTCCAGCGCTGGCGCGACGCGCAGAACAGCCGTGAATTGCTGAAGATTGAGTACGTCTATCAGTCCACCGAACAGCTGCGCAAGGCGACGCCGCTGACGCTGCAAACCCCGCCGCAGCGCGTGACGCTGGCGCTGAAAGGCTGCCCGATCGACAAAGACGGTTTCTGCGCCTGGAGCGATTTCGAAAAGACCATGAAAGGCATCTTGTAATGCCCAGCCTCTCTCCCGACCGCGGGGGAGAGGCCTCTCCCCATCCCGGCTAACGTGCCGCCGTACGAGCCTTAACGTCATTTATTTTGCCCAGGGTCATTGTTGCAGGCGGTTTCGGGGGCTAACATCATCAGCCTGCCTGCTTATCATGGATACCGCCGTTGCCCACTTTTATCCGCAATATCGAATTTTTCACGCCGGACGGCTATCCGGGCCAGGTGGCGCGCTGCCAGTTTGCGCTGGCGGAGTATCGCGACGAGAGTTTTCCCGAGGCGGGCTTTGCGCTGCCGGACCATCTGGCGCGCGCGGTACCGAAACGCCGTGCGGAGTATCTGGCCGGGCGTGTGCTGGCGCGACAGCTGCTGGCGCCGCTCGGTTTCGCCGACTTCACCCTAGCGCGCGGCGAAGATCGCGCGCCGCAGTGGCCGCCGGGCATCGCCGGGGCGCTGAGCCATAATTCGGATACCGCGCTGTGCGCCGTACACCGCGAGAGCGGGCTGGGCGGCGTTGGGTTGGATGTGGAGACGCTGCTCTCCGACGTGCGAGCGGAGGAGCTGTGGGGGGCGATCGTTTCGGCGGGGGAGCGCGAGGCGTTGCTGCGCGAAACGCTGCCGTTCAACGAGCTGCTGACGCTGACGTTTTCCGCCAAAGAGAGCCTGTTCAAAGCGCTTTATCCGCAGGTGCGTTGTTACTTCGATTTTCTCGATGCGCGCATGGTCGCCGTGGATACGCAGCGGCAGACGTTCGTATTAGCGTTGCTTAAGACCTTGACGCCAAATTGCCCCGCCGGCCGCCGGTTCAGCGGGCATTTTTGGCGTGAAGGTGACGACGTCACGACCTTTATTTTTTGCTAAAATACAATAATAACAGTGTGTTATTTCTTGCTGCGCCGTAACGTGGATTTGCCGCAGCGGGCGGAAAGATTCATTCATCGGAGATTGACCCTCGGTGGGGAATCGGTGTAATTTATCCTCCTTTTACAGCTAATGATAATTATTCGCATAAACATTATCATTGGTGAGGCGCAACAAAGGAGTGGTCTGTGGCGACACTGACGACAGAAAACCAAACCTTCCCCGGGTTTGCGTACGCCGAACAATCGACCTTTTTGTACCGGTCCGAATTCCGTTCCCTCTCCGCCAGCGGCGTGTCCGAACGGATTGAGACGCCGGCGTTCGGCGGCGAGCAGGAAGGCAGCGCGCTGGCGCAGCATATTCGCCAGGCGCTGGCGCGAGCCAACGCCGCCGGCCAGGAGACGCCGGTGGTGGTGGGCGCCATTCCGTTCGACACGCGCCGGCCTTCCTGCCTATATGTGCCTGAAAGTTATGAGTTTGTCGCCAACGATAGCTTTACCCGCGCCGCGCGCCCGATGCTGCAACAGCCGCATCGCCTGGCCGCCTGCACCAGCATTCCGGACGAGCCGCGCTTCAAGCACGCGGTGGCCGAAGCGGTCAGCCGCTTTAAACAAGGCAAGCTGGACAAGGCGGTGCTGTCGCGCATCCTCGACATCGAGCTGGAGCAGCCGGTGGCGGGCCACCAGATCCTCAATAACCTGATGGTGCAGAACCCGACCGGTTACCACTTTTCCCTGCCGCTGGCCGATGGCGGCGTGTTGATCGGCGCCAGCCCGGAACTGCTGATCCGCAAGCAGGGCGGCGAGATCCACACCAACCCGCTGGCGGGCTCGGCGCGCCGTCAGGACGATCCGCAGCAGGATCGCCTCGGCAGCGAGCGCCTGATGCGCTCGACCAAAGACAAATACGAACACAAGCTGGTGATCGACGACATCCGTCGGCACCTGGCGCCGCTGTGCGCCAGCCTGAGCGTGCCCAGCGGCCCGTCGCTGCTCAGTACCGGCACCATGTGGCACTTGTCCACCCGCATTC
The DNA here is from genome assembly GCF_052166375.1 of Serratia sp. CY83965. NCBI lineage: Bacteria > Pseudomonadati > Pseudomonadota > Gammaproteobacteria > Enterobacterales > Yersiniaceae > Serratia > Serratia sp. CY83965. The sequence goes on from NZ_JBJNOV010000004.1 coordinate 7,925, forward strand.
GCGGCGAGCTGCTGAACCCGAATCTCAACGTGATGCAGCTGGCCTGCCTGCTGCATCCGACGCCGGCGCTGTGCGGTTTCCCGACCGAGAGCGCCCGCCAGCTGATCGCCGATCTGGAGCCGCACGATCGCGGCCTGTTCAGCGGCATCGTCGGCTGGTGCGACGCCAACGGCGACGGCGAGTGGGCGATCGTCATCCGCAGCGGCCTGCTGCGCGGCAACCGGGTGCGCCTGTTCGCCGGCGCGGGGATTGTCGCCGCCTCGACGCCGCAGCCCGAGTGGCTGGAAACCGCCGCCAAACTGGGCACCATGCTCAACGCTTTCGGCCTGAACAGCGGTGCGCTGTAGGGCCACTTTGCGGCGCAGCGCGCGCCGCATCCTATCCTTTTCGCAGGAGACAACGATGAACAACAACATGACCCGGCTGTGCGCCCGGATGGCGGTGCGCGCATGAGCATTCAGATGGATTTCACCGGCAAACGCGTGTGGGTGACCGGCGCGGCGCGCGGCATCGGCGAGCAGATCGCCCGGCATTTTTTGACGCAGGGCGCCGAGGTGGTGGGGTTTGACCGCGAGTTCGCCAACCCGGATTTGCCTTACCCTTGCGTGACGCTGGACATCAGCCGGCCGGAGCAGGTGGAGGCGGTGTGCCGCCAACAGCTGGCGGAAAACCCGCAACTGGACGTGTTGGTCAACGCCGCCGGCATTCTGCGCATGGGCAATACCGAAGATCTGAGCGTGGATGACTGGCACCAGTGCATCAACGTCAACGCCTCGGGGGCGTTTTACCTGTTCCGCGCCGTTCTGCCGCACTTCAAGGCGCAGCGCAGCGGGGCGATCGTCAGCATTGGCTCCAACGCCGCGCACGTGCCGCGCGCGCAGATGGCGGCTTACTGCGCCTCCAAGGCGGCGTTGACCAGCCTGAACCACTGCGTGGGGCTGGAGATGGCGCCGTTCGGCGTGCGGTGCAATCTGGTGTCGCCGGGCTCGACCGACACGCCGATGCAGCGCGGCATGTGGCAGACCGATGATGCGCAGCAACGCACCATCGCCGGCTTCCCCGAGATGTTCAAGTTGGGGATCCCGCTGGGCAAAATCGCTCGCCCGGACGAGATCGCCAACGCGGTGTTGTTCCTGGCCTCCGACTTGGCCAGCCACATCACCATGCAGGACATCGTGATCGACGGCGGCGCGACGCTGGCCGCCTGAGTCAGACCCGCTGGCGGCGCAGCAGGTGCCGCGCGCCTTCCGCCGCCAGCAGCAGCACCGCCAGCCAGATCGCCAGATAGGTCGGCCATTCGCTTTGGCCGATGCTTTCGCCGAGCAGCAGCGCGACGATCACCAGCAGCACCGGTTCCACATAGCTCAGCAGGCCGAACAGGCTGAACGGCAGCAGGCGGCTGGCGAGGATGTAACACACCAATGCCACGGCGCTGATGACGCCGAGCAGCGGAATGCGCCAATACAGCTCGGCATTGATCGGCAGCGCCGCCGCGCCGCCGTCGCCGAAGGCGAACCAGGCCGCCGCCGGCAGCATCAGCGCCAGCTCGCACCACAGCCCGCCGAGATTGTCGGTGCCGAAACGCCGCCGCAAAATAAAGTAGAGCGGATACCCCAGCGCTACCACCAGCGTCGGCCACGATACGCCGCCCGCCTGATACAGCTCATTGCCCACCCCCGCCACGGCGCACGCCACCGCCAGTTTTTGCAGCAGCGACAGCCGATCGCGGTAGATCAAACGGCCCGCCAGCACCATGGTCAGCGGCAGCAGAAAATAACCGAGCGATACGTCGAGCGCCTTGCCGTGCAGCGGCGCCCACAGGAACAGCCACAGCTGCACCCCCAGCAGCGCCGAGGTGAGCAGCAGACCCAGCAGGCGCCGCGGCCGTTGGCCGATCCCGACCAGCGTGTCGCCCGCCTTGCGCCAATCGCCGGACAGCGCCATGAACAGCGTCAGGAACGGCAGCGTCAGCAGCGTGCGCCAGCCGTAGACCTGTTCGCCGTTCAGCGGGGTGAGGGTAGAGGTGAAGTAATACATCGCGCCGAACAAGATGGAGGCGACGACCGAAAGAGTGATGCCCTTAATCACACGCATTCCTGGTGAGTGATTGATTTTATGGCGGCTACTGTAGAGAAATTTGCCGCCAACGACAATGGCGCCGCCGGGCGCTGGACAATCGGCGGCGGCGGGTTACAATGGATACTGTGTATTCATACAGGCTTTGGCGATGACAATCGATCTTTTTGAAGACGCGCTGCCGCCGCCGTGGCGCGAAGAGATCGCCCCCGGCGCGGTGGTGATGCACGGCTTTGTGCGCGATCACGGGCCGGCACTGCTGGCGGCGGTGCAGGGCGTGGTGGCCCAGGTGCCGTGGCGGCATTTGACCACCCCCGGCGGGCACGTGATGTCGGTGGCGATGAGCTGGTGCGGCAACGGCTGGACCAGCGACAGCCGGGGCTACCGCTATTCGGAACGCGACGCGCGCAGCGGCAAACGCTGGCCGGCCATTCCGCCGATCCTGATGGCGCTGGCGGACGAAGCTGCGCAGCAGGCGGGCTTCGGCCCCTTCGTGCCGGATTCCTGTCTGATGAACCGTTACGATCCGGGCAGCAAGCTGTCGCTGCATCAGGATAAAGACGAACACGACTTCGGCGCGCCGATCGTCTCGGTGTCGCTCGGGCTGCCGGCGGTGTTTCAGTTCGGCGGCCTGCAACGCAGCGACCGGGCGCGGCGCATTCCGCTGGCGCACGGCGATGTGGTGGTGTGGGGCGGCCCATCGCGGCTCTGTTTTCACGGCATCCTGCCGGTCAAGGAAGGCTATCACTCGCTGGTGGGGCCGCACCGCATCAACATCACGCTACGCAAGGCGCTTTAACTGCGGCTCCTGCGCCAGGCAGGCGACGAGATAGTCGATAAACACCCGCAGTTTGGGCGGCAGATACTGGTTGGGCGCATAGAGCAGCCACAGGCCGCCGTGATAGCTGCTGAGGAAATCCCATTCTGGCAACACCTGCACGATCTCGCCCTCGTCGAGCGCCTGGCGGGCGGTAAAGTACGGCAGGCTGCCGATGCCGATATGCCGTTTCACCGCGTCCAGCCGCACGCCGGTGTGGTTGGCGGCGTAGCGGCCGCGCACGCTGACCGTCACCGTTTTGCCGCTGCGGCGGAATTTCCATTGCGCGTCGCTCGGCGTTTCTCCCAGATAGATGCAGCTGTGCGCCGCCAGATCGTGCGGGTGCAGCGGCGTGCCGTGTTGCGCCAGGTAGTGCGGCGTGGCGCACAGCAGATGGTCTATTCTCATCAACTGGCGGCCGATCAACCCGGGCGACGGGCGATCGGTAATGCGCAGCGCCAGATCGACCCGATCGTCGATCAAATCCATGTAACGATCTTCCAGCCGCAGCCTCACGTCCACCTTCGGGTAGCGGCGCAGGAACTCCGGCATGTGCGGATGCAGCACGAAGCGGCCCACCGCTTTGGGTACGCTGACGCTGATCAGCCCTTCGGGCTCCGCGGCGCCGCGCCCGCCGATCGCCATGACCGCGTCGGCCGCCGCCAGCAGGGTGCGGCAGTGCGCAAACGCCTCTTCGCCGCTTTCGCTCAGCCGCAGTTTGCGGGTGGTGCGGTGCAGCAGCTGCAGCGCCAGCGCCTGCTCGAGCTTCGCCACGCTGCGGCTGACGGCGGAAGGCGAAGCGCCCAGCTTGCGGGCGGCGGCGGAAAAACTGCCGCTCTCTACCACCTGAACGAAAACGGCCATTTCGGTCAACAGCGCGTAAGAAAGATTTGTGCTCATGACGCAAAGGTCCATTGTGATGGCGGCGGATTATGCTCCGATTATGACATGAATATAATGGCTCTTCGAACCGAGGAGAAAAATGATGACCGAACGACGTTATTACTACAGCGACGATTTACAGGGCCAGGCGCAGGTGTTGAGCTGTGCGCCGGCCGAGGCGGGCGCTTACGCCGTGGAGCTGGACGCCACGCTGTTCCACCCGCAGGGCGGCGGCCAGCCGTCCGATGTGGGGTCGTTAGGCGGCGTCACCGTGCTGCGGGTGCAGCAGCAGGGGGATACCGTGGTGCACTTTACCGCCGCGCCGCTGCCGAACGGGCCGGTTACGATGCAAATCGATGAAGCGCAGCGCCGGCTGCACGCCCGCTGGCACTCCGCTGGGCATCTGATCGGTTGGTTGGGCGAAACCCGGGGCTGGCGGCCGGTCAAGGCGCATCATTGGCCGGGTGAAGGGCGCATCACTTTCGCGCCGGGGCCGGATGCGCAGACGATAGAAGCGGATTTTTTGCAGGCGGAGCTGGCGCGCTTGATCGCCGCCGATCTGCCGCGCCGCCAGCAGGCGGTGGACGGTTTGCGCCAGGTCGGTTTCGGCGAGTTGCCCGCCTACGGCTGTGGCGGCACCCATGTCGCCGCGCTGGGCGAGGTGGGCGCGATCGCGATTACCGGCCTAAAGATGAAGAAAGGGCAGTTGAACGTGCAATATGAGCTGGTTGAATGAGGGGGGCGGCTCAGCGCCCGGCCTGCCGCAGCTGGGTGCAGAACGCGCATTGGCATCCCGCTACCGGCACCGCCGCGCAACTGCCGATGCTCACCGGCTGGGCGTCCATGGCGTGAAAGCCGTAAAACAGATTCTCGATGTTTTGTTCCGCCGCCCGCGCCTGCTCCGGGCGCGGTTCGGGCACTTTCGACTGAAACGCTGCGGCCTTGCCGGCCAGCAGGCTGAGAAACAACAGCGACAGCTGGATTTTCATCGTCGTCTTCCCTTTACTTGTTTTTTGATACGTTATAACAAAACCAAGACGCCGCCAAGCGCCGCGCTCGCGCTCGGCGCCCGCCAGCGCGTGAGCCGGTGCGGTGAACGCCCGTGTTTAATTCGCCTTTCTATTTGATTTCATTGAAATTGATGAAATAGTCAGATGCCATCATCCAGGGCATGACAGGGCAGCCAATATTCTAAATACTTAATCGAAGAGGCGCTCTGGGCAGGAGAAGCGCTTTGGGATCGCGCTTTTGCACGGCGCGCCCGCCGTTTTGGCATGGACTGCATTTTTTCAGTGTCGTGGAATGTAAAATGGATTTTTGTAACCGGATTTCCGTGTGTTTATTGACGTTTAATTCATCGCGCTTGCTGCGTGACGTGTTGCAACCTGTGGCGGCGTTCGCCGATGAAATCATCGTGGTGGATTCGGGCAGTACTGACGGCACGTTGGCCATTTGCGACGACTTCAATATCAAGCCTCTTTATCACCCGTTTGAAACCCATGGCCGGCAAATGAATTACGCCATATCCTGCGCGCGGCATGACTGGGTTTTGTGCCTGGACAGCGATGAGATCATGGATGATGAAGCGGTCGACGCGATGCGGCTTTTCAAGCGCACCCCAGGCCCTGACAAAAACAACGCCTATCGCATTCGTCGCGATTGGTTTGTGTTGGGACAGGCGGTCAGAACGCTTTATCCCGTCTCGTCACCGGATTACCCCATTCGCTTTTTTCATCGCCAGGTGGTGAAGTTCAATGATGCGCCGGTAGATGATGCGGCGGAAGGGGGCGCATCCACCTTGATACTGGCCGGGCACGTTAAACACGACACTTTTTTCTCAATCGAGGAAGTGTTTGCCAAGCTGAACAGCTATACGGCGCGCGTGGTGAAATACAAGGCGATAAGGCCATCGATTCTCCGAGGGGTGATTAGCGCCATCGGCGCATTTTTCAAGTGGTACATTTTCAGCGGCGCCTGGAAAGCGGGCCGGGTCGGGGCCGTGACCGGCGTTTACGCGGTGTCCTACAGCTTTTTGAAGTATTTCAAGGCGTGGTACCACAGATAGCCGAAGGCGGGGGGCGAACCGCCTTCATCTCCTCGTTTAAACGCTGTCTTCAGCGATCAGCACCTCAGTGATATCAATGCGATGCAGCAGCTTTCTCTGTTTCTCATGGCTGATTTTCTTCATGCGGCGCAGCCGGTACAGCTCTTCTCTTTCCGCGTGCAACGAGGCTAAGTACAGCTGCTTTTCCAGCCGCTTCAGCGCCACGATATTCTTAACGTCTTCTTTGGTCAGAATTTTACGTTGCAGCACGTCCAGCATCCGCCGCGTCGTTTCTTCAATCAGCTCCGGCGTGGCGTCGTCCGGCGGGGCGACGAGCAGCTTTTCCTTGGTTTCGTTGACGGCCTTGGTCGCCGCGCTCGCCAAGGCTTCTGAAACGGAGAAAGCCTCTTCCTGATCTTCTTCCGGCGGCAGATTGCCGCGCAACAGGAAGGGCAGCGTGACGATGCCGACGACGATCGACAGCAGGATGACCCCCGAGGCGATAAACACCAGTTGATACCGGCCCGGGAATGGCGAACCATCCAATAAAAACAGCGGAATTGACAGCACGCCCGCCAGGGTCACCGCCCCTCGCACCCCGGCAAAGGCGGCGACGAACAGATCGCGCGTGCTGAATTTCGAAAATAACAACGGATCTTTGCGCATCAGGGTCGCGCTGCCGACCTTCATCAGCCACAGCCAAATCAAACGCACGGCGATCAAACTAAAATAGATGATCACCACGTAAGCCAGCAGCGTCTCCAGGCTGATGGAATGATCGATACCGGTTTGCGCCACGGTGAAGTTCAAGATGCCCGGCAGCTGCAGCCCAAGCAGAATAAACACCATGCCGTTAAACACGAACTCGAGCATTTCCCAAATATTATTGGTGCGTAAACGCACCAGCGGCATGCTGCGATTCACTTTGGATTGGCCAATCATCATGCCGGCGCTGACGGCGGCCAGGATGCCGGATACGCCGATTCTTTCCGCAATCAGGTAGCAGGAAAAGGGCAGTAACAGCGAGAAAATAATCTGAGTGGCGGAATCGTTATACATCCATTTATGGATGAACTTAACCATTTGATTATAGAGAAAAACAATAATGATGCCGCACAGCACCCCACCAATCGATACCTGCAGAAAGGTCAGAAAGGCACTCTCCAGGGTAAACGCCATCGCGCCGAGCGCGACAGCGATGGAGAAGTTGAGGGAAACCAACCCGGAGGCGTCGTTCATCAACGCCTCCCCTTCGATCACGCTCATCACGGGTTTGGGCATGCGTCCTTTACCGACGATGCCGGACAGCGCCACGGCGTCCGTTGGCGACAGAACGGCGGCCAGGGCGAACGCGGCGGCGAGGGGGATTGACGGGAGCAGGAAGTGAATCAGATAACCCACCCCGACGACCGTGATGATCACCAGCACCAGGGCCAGACAAAGGATTTCTCTGCCGTAATGGATGAACTCTTGCGCCGGCGTTTTCCAACCGTCGGCGAACAGCAGCGGGGGAATAAACAGCATCAAGAAAAGCTCGGGATTGAAGTCGATATGCAACCCAAACTGCGGCCAGGCCAACACGGCGCCAACGATGATTTGCATCAGCGGAAGCGGGATCTGGAAGGGCAAGATGCGCGTCACGACGCCGGACAACGAGACGGTGAGCAATAAGATCAATATGGTGAAGAATGTTTCCATCGTGAACCTTTTGTGGATTTAATTTTTCTCGTCGTTATCAAACGGTTTTTCTGCATGCCGGCGTCAGGCGGGCTCGCCGGCCAAGGCTGAGCAGCGGCCATGGCGGCCGCTGTCGATAAAGATAGCGCAGTTGAGCAAGGCCGGTTCGCCCCGCTTGCCTGTGGGATGGCGCAGACAAACGGGGCAACGGGTTAAGGCAGCGCAAACGCCATCACGTAATCGCCGGTTTCTGTCGAATGCGCGGCGCCGCCGACCACAATAACGATGTATTGCTTGCCGGTTTTAGGCGAAACGTAGCTCATTGGCGTCGCGCTCGCGCCGACCGGCAGCGCATATTTCCAGACTTCTTTGCCGGTGCTGCTGTCGTAGGCGCGCAGATAATAGTCCTGGAAGCCGGCGAAGAAGACCAGGCCGCCGGCGGTCGTCATAGTGCCCGCGTAGGTGGGCATGCCAACCGGCATCGGCAGGTGCGATCTGATGCCCAGCGGCCCCATTTTTTCGGCGGTGCCGGCCGGTATCTGCCAGGCGATCTTTTTGTTTTTGTAATCGACGGCGGTGATCGTGCCGTAAGGGGGTTGGTTGCAAGGCACTTCGAGCGGCGACATCCACATCAACGTGATCATGCCGTATGGCGTGCCGATCATGGGGGAAGGCCCGTGGCCATCGATCACTTTTTGCGGGTACTGTTTCGCGACGCGTTCATAGCTGTCGCGCGCCACTAACCAAAACACGTTCGGAATGCGCACATCGTTCATGTAAGCCATATGGTTCACAGGATCAATCGACATGCTCCCCCAGTTGAGTCCGCCTAAATTGCCGGGCTGCTCAAGCGTTGGGCGGGTGCCGATCGGGGTCATGTCGCCCTGGTAATTCATCTGTTTGAACAGGATGCGGCAGGCCATCTGGTCAAACAGGGTGGTGCCCCACATTTTTTCTTCGGTCAGGCGTTCGGCGCCAATGGTCGGCATGCCGACGGAGAACGGCTGGGTTGGCGAGAGGCGCTCTTCCTCTGCGGCGCCTTGGGTCGGCACGGCTTTCTCTTCAACCTGCGCCAGCGGTTTGCCGGTCTCCCGGTTCAGGTAGAAAATCTGCCCCCGTTTGGTGCCGAGCAAAAGGGCGGGCACCGGGCGATGTTGCTCATCAAAACCGTCCACCAGCGCGGGTTGGGATGCGAGGTCATAATCCCAAATGTCGTGATGCGTGGTTTGGAACTTCCAGCGCTCACGGCCTGTTTCAATATCAATGGCGACCAGGGCAGAGTTGTACTCATCCGAATTTTCCGGGCGATTCATGCCGTAATAGTCGGGCGTTGCATTGCCAAGCGGCGCATACAACAAGCCTAATTTGTCGTCATAGGCGGCGGTGCTCCACATATTCGGCGTACCGCGCGTATAGGTGCTTCCGGCCGGCGGAGCCTTGGTGATGCCCGGGTTGCCTAAGTCCCACGCCCAGTCCAACTCGCCGGTTTTGGCGTCGAACGCCCTGATGACGCCGGAAGGCTCGCCTTTCATCACGTTATCGATAACCCAGCCACCGACGATAATCTTCCCTCTGGCGATGGTCGGCGCCGAGGTTTGGAAGTAATAGCCCGGTTTCACTTCCCCCATATGCTGACCGAGATTCACCTCACCGTTTTGACCGAAGGCGGGACATTTCTGGCCCGTTTTGGCATCCAGCGCAATGAGGCGGGCATCGATCGTGGTGTGAACGATCGCTTTCTCGCACAGAGCGCCTGGCGCAACATCCTCATTTTTGTAGTAGCCAAGCCCGCGGCAGCGTTGCCAAACGGGGGAGGTGGAATGCGAGTCAAATTTCCAGCGCGCTTTACCCGTATCGGCATCGATAGCGGTGATAAGACCGTTGGGCGTACAGCTATACACCAAATCATCGATCGCGAGCGGGGTATTTTGGTCCACGCCCGGCCGGAAATCGCCGGTGCGATAAACCCAGGCGAGTTTCAGGTCTTTGACGGTTGAACGGTTCACCTGATTGAACGGCGCGTAGCGCGTTCCTTCCGTCGTGCGGCCATAGGCGCTCCAATCGGCTGGCGCATTGTCGCTTTTGCTCTCGATAAACGTCACGTCGCCAGAAGGGGTAATTTCGCCATGGGGAAAGAAGGCGCCGATAAAGAAAGCGACAAATGCCACGGATAATACCGAACCGGCGATGTAAGCCTGCTTTTGACTCTTGGCGCTGTGCAGGTACGAGGGAAGTAAAAACGCGGCGATAATAGAGAGGCCGGCGGGCACCAGCAGGCGAGGGAACAATGCCCAGTAGTTAAGCCCCGACTCCCAAAGCGCCCACGGCACCGTCATCAAAAACAGCAGGCCGGTTAAGTAACAAGCTGATTTGCTGCGTTTGAGGACCAGCACTGCGGCGGCGATGTAGCCTATCCCGGTAATGGCATAGTAGAACGATCCGCCGAGGGCGATAAGCCAAACTCCCCCCACGGTTAACGCGACGCCAGAAAAAACCAGCAAGCAAAAGAACGTGATTATTGCGGCTCTCTTACCAAACGATGTTCTAATCATATGTTTTCCTTTGACTTTAAAATCCACATTGGATCACCATCCCATCGCTGCCAACGCGTGAAAATGCCGGCGCGAAAGGCAAGGCATTTCCCGCCTTGAGACTTTTTATTCTTTAACGCTTTAGGGGCATTGAGTTGTCGTTTTGATATCCATTTCAACAGTGGCCATTGCGGTTTGGATCAGTCGCCGGACCAAGATAAGGGGATTTTATTGGGCGATGACAGAACGCGCGCGATAAAAATAACCATCAATGTTTTTATTTAATACCGGGTTGTAACCGTTTCGCAGAGATACGGTTTTGGGTGTGCTGGGCAATCCGATATTCTATTGCAGTGATAAACGCATTGAATGAAAGAGCCTCTCTGGACTAATTATTTAGAGTGATGATGAATGCGGAATCGCTTTTAATCACGAGGTTGCGTAGAGGTTTACCCTGCGTTGAGTTCAGAGTGAAACGTCATTCTTTATCAAGCCGGTGTCGGTAGAAGCGGCGAAAAAAATGATTCAATGCCATTCTTTCTCCATCGACATAGACAATATAACCTTTCCCGCGTTCGCCGACGGTGACTTTTTCAACATTAACATTAGGATAGTGTTTTTTTAGGTTTTTAGACCATAATTGAATACTCATAACTCTATTTTCCTGACGCGCTTTATTCTTGTTTAAGGCATATTGATAGCACCCGTAAAAATAAGTCTCGTGGAAATAAAATATCGTCACTATCTGGGGATGTCTACAAGCGGGCGGGCGGGATAAAGCGAAAAATGTCGGCTGCGCTCAGGCGAGGGATTTATAAAAAATGAAATAAAAACAATAAGTTATCCAATCAACCGCACAAAAAGTAAATATGGGTAACGTATTGATATTTAAGGTTTTGGTACGTAAGTCATATCGGAGAGAACGCTTAACGGATAAGCGGTTATTCCTTGTGAGGGCGAGAAGATCCCATCTTGGCGCGATTTTCAGGGAGATGTTAATGTGTTTTCCAATTAGATAAGTCTTAAAGTTGGTGCTTTTTGGCGAGTGGATAATGCGTGGTTTTGAGCCTAAACTCATCATAATTCTTTATTGATAAATATAAATTATTACCATTTTTAATAAATAGCAACACCGATCGTGACAGGGTTACCGCTCTGGCCCTGGCGCTACCTCTTTCTCTCTGTGTTTGATCGGGAAGACAATGGGGATATAGGTCTTCATCTCTATTCTATCGCCGCCTTTGGGGGTGATAATTTCAATGAGAAAGCGATCGATCATGCCAACTTTATTTATCGGGAATGATTTGGTGTAGATGCTTTGCGTGAATTTTTGCGCCTCATCGCTTGCGCCATCAAAACTGAACTCTGCAAAAAGTTGCATGTCTTTTTTTCCCTGGGCGTCGGCCAGGGAGGCAAGCACGTTGCCAAGACAGTCTTCTTCAGAAATATAGAGGGTCTTCAAATAGATGCTGACGTAATTCTCTTTCCTGATGCTCGCGCCAAAATTGAAAAAATTAATCACGCCGCTATCCGTTTTTTTCATGTTATCAATTGCCGCCAATCGCAGCGCGGAAACCGCAGGATGGAAGTGATATATCTCTGCATCAACGCCATCCCCTGAATCGTCGAAAAATTTTGGCAGGTGCACATAGCGATGCTCGGGAATGCCGTCGAGAAACAGCAATGGGATGGCGGAGGACACGTCCCACGATTTACTTTTGCGATACTGCATCGGCGAGGTTCTGAATTGCTTGCGAAAGGCCCGTTCAAAGGATTGATATGACTGAAAGTTCAGCGCTTTAACGATATCGGAAATAGAGAGGTTCGTCGCTTTCAACATAAATGCGGCGCGAATGAGTTTTCTGCCCCTCACATAGCTTCCGAAAGTCATCCCTGTTTCATCTTTAAACGCTTTTTGGATATGCCCGCGTGAATATCCGCTTTTTTCTGACAGCATCTCAACGGTAAGCTTCTCATTGAACCCACTTTCTTCCACCCAGGCGAGCAGCTCCTCAATGACTTTGGTTATAAACATGCAGGAGCTCCCTTTTAGTTATCTGCCTAATGGTTGCGTTGGGTAAAATAACGCGATATCGGTATTCAGCGATAAGCCCCAATTCATCCGATCTTTTAGGCAATATCCTGAGTATAGAACGCGTGCAATATTAACGCGGTAAATTAAAAAAAATGTACTTAAAAGTGTCATTTACCAAATAGCAGCGTATGGCGAAGAAGTAGAAAGTGTATGGATACATTTTAAGTATATTAATTTGTTGATTTTTATTCACTTATATGAATGAACCAAGCTGGTGGGAGCACAATTTTTGCTCATTGATAGATAAAAACACTATATGGCTGCCAATTTATTGACAGTAACATCTTTTCGAATCGAAATAATTAACTATTCTATGTTTAAGAGTAGGGGGAAGCGGAAAATAGGCCCGGCAGGGGATTGTGAAATTAAATAATGGTTAATTCAAGGGGGCATCAAGGCTAATGACATTCAGGGAGGAATATGGGGGGGTATTTTCTCGAAAAATAGCGATTGCTATTTATCTTCTGGCTGTGGCCTGCGTTTTTCTGTCTTGGCGCTCGTGGTTTATCAGCGTTTTTCCACACGACTTCTTTGCGAATCTCATCTTGTGCGAGAGGTGAATCGGCATCTTTCATCCTGGAAATGATTTTTGTGCAACGTGATACGTGGATATATTTGAACGGGTATGGGAATGCCATTCTTCGAAAGAAAGCAAGTCGGACAGCTTTTGATTCTGCAAGAAGAGGGATGCATTCAATAATAAAAATAGCAAGATGACAGGCTTTACTATGGATTGTTCTAACAAGTTCAGACGCAATATTTTAGATGAGATAATCGCTATCATTGAAAAAGCCATTGATACACAAAGCCATGTATCAATAAGGGCGTTATCCATTAAGTCAGGGTATTCCATCGGGCATTTACAACGGATGTTCTATTTGTATGAAGGGATGAAGATAGGGACCTATATCAGAAAGCGCAGACTAAGCCGCTCGACGTTATTGCTGAAATGTACCGATATGAAGATCTATGAAATCGCGTTGCTCTCTGGATTTAGTTCTCAGCAATCATTTAGCCGTGCGTTTTCAAATCAGTTCGGTTGCCCGCCGAGAACATTCAGAACCCTGCGCGATTGGCCTTTTCTCAATTACCAACCGATTATTGGCTTCGATAAAGAGCCTTTCCCCAGCAGCATCGTGTACTTGAATTTGCATGAGTATTACGAGAAAAAAAGGATCGTGCAACTGCTTTCGCCGGTAATCAGCCGGGGGCAGATGAAGGTAAACGTAAAGAATCCAATAACCTGTAGCCTGTACAACGCATCGGCAAAGTACATTGCGATCAGGCGCAAAGAAAAAAAGATGAGTGAAAACGAGTTCATCCTATCGCTCTATGAGGGGGTGTTGGCTTCTCTGGATATCTTCATCACGCAAAGCGTAATCTTTAAAATCCACGATCACTGTCCAGGTGAAAAGGAAAACGTCAGCATGTGGTATTTCATCCCGATAAAATGATCTTTGTTTATCGCACATGGCAGAGGGTTGCCTGATTACAACGGAAAGCTTTGGTTATGCCATCGATATTTTGATGGCGTCCACCTGTCAACGCCCCATAAGCCTGCTTCAACCAACGAAGGTTGGCGAGGGAGAAAAAAAACCGACCGCGAGGATCGGTAAGCATGGGGTATTCAATAGGTATGACAACACTACAATTAAATAATAGCGCGCGTTGGGGATTTTTATTTACCGAAAAGTGTTATCTCACGGAACAATAGACCCGGCGTGCGCGCATCCTCTCTGGCAATAAGACGGGGGGCCTGCGCAACGCAGGCGTCATAAAATGAAGATAAAAAAAGCCGGCGATTAACGCCGGCCAATGAAACATCGACAATCTCTCTGAGATGCACGCCCCCTATACGGGAAATAAGGTCATGCAGTTCCTATGTAACCCTACCTGGTGCGTTTTTTTTTACCAAAAAGCGATATTTTTGGCCGGTGAGACGGAGAAATAAAAAAGCCGGTCATGACGACCGGCGAATGCGAAAATAACAGGGTAACGTTAATTGAAAGTGCACATAAAATGATAGCGAATTAATCCTAGCACTGACATCGGCGGTATATTTTACCTAAAAATGTCTTTGCGGCATTGGCCTTACCGCTCGGTTCCGGCGGCGGTATGGGGTTGCGTGGAGAGGCGAAAGGGCGGCCGATGCTGCTCCCCCTCGAAGCCAGGCTAAGATCCCCGCGGCCAGACCGCCTCGCGCACGGCGATCGCTCTGGGCAGCAGCCCGAGGGCGTAGAAGCGGTCGGCGATGCTTTGCTGCTGACGGATCACCTGTAAATCCATGGCGCGAACCTCATGGCTGCGGCGCGACAGCGCGAGTTCCAGTGAGGCGCTCGCCAGCCCCAGTTCATTGGAAAGGTGACGAGCGGCTTCTCTTGGCTGCGCGGCGATGTAACGGCCGGTGTGCTGCAGCGCCTGCATCAGCGGCCGCAACAGATCGTCCGAACGCTCGGCGAAGCCGCGGCGCGCCAGGTAGAATTGCTGATTGAGCACCCGCTGGGTGCCGTCGGCGATCACGCGCAGTTCCCCGTTGCGCTGCGCGTCGCTGAGCAGCGGATCCCACATCATCCAGGCGTCCACCGCCTGCAGGTCGGTCGCCGACAGCGGATACTTCGGCGGCGCGTAGACGATACGCACGTCGTTCAACGTCAATCCCTGTTCGTCCAGCATCTGCAGCAATAAATAGTGCACGTTAGAGCCTTTGTTAAGCGCGATGCGTTTGCCGCGCAGATCGGCGGCGCTGCGTATCGGGCTGTCTTGCGGCACCACCATCGCCACGCTCTGCGGCGCCGGCGGCTCAAAACCGACGTACACCAGCGCATTGCCCTGTGCCTGGGCGAAGATCGGCGGCACTTCGCCGGTGGTGCCGAAGTCTATCTCATCGCCGTCGAGCGCGTGCAGCAGCTGCGGCCCGGCGGGAAACTCGCTCCACAACACGCTGATGCGCTGTGTGGCGAAGAGCTGTTCCAGGCTTTGCCGCGCCTTGAGCACCCCGAGGTTGCCGAACTTTTGATAGCCGATGCGCAGTTCGCGTTCGGGCAGAGACGCTGCGGCGATGGCCGGTGAATGTGCGGGTGCGCCGGCGCTGCGACGGCGCGGTTTGATCAGACCAAGATGTGCCAAATGGGTGCGCAGGGTATTGCGGCTGACGCCGAGCAACGACGCCGCTTGCAGCTGGTTGCCGCCGCTGCGTTCGAAGGCGTTGCGCACCAGCGCATCCAGCACCCGTTGGTAAAGCTGTGCGCTGTCGCCTTGCAACTGCCGCTGCACAAAGCGGTCGATGGCGTCGTCGCCGCCGTCGTTATCCGTCAGGCGATGGGTAAGCTGCAGTTGCTGCGGTGCGATCGCCCCCTCCTGGCTCAGCAAGACCGCATTATGCAGCGTGTTCTCCAGCTCGCGCACGTTGCCAGGCCAAGGGTAGTCCAGCAGCGCCTGCTGCGCTTCCGCCGTCAACCGCGGCAGTGGCCGTTCCAAACGGCGGGCGTACAGCGCAAGAAAATGTCTGGCCAGCACCGGAATATCGTCCGGCCGCTGGCGCAAGGGCGGTAACGTCACCGCCGCCACGTTCAGGCGGTAATAGAGATCTTCACGGAACCGCCGTTGGCGAATCGCGCCGGCCAGATCGACGTGGGTGGCGGCGATGACCCGCACATCGATCTTCAGCGGTTTGCGCGAACCGACGCGGGTGATCTCCCGCTCTTGCAGCACGCGCAGCAGCTTGACCTGCAGCGACAGGTTCAGCTCGCCGATCTCGTCCAGCAGCAGGGTGCCGCCTTCCGCCGCTTCGAACCAGCCCTGATGAGTGCCGACGGCGCCGGTGAAGGCGCCTTTCTCATGGCCGAACAGTTCGGCTTCCGCCAGGCTTTCCGTCAGCGCGCCGCAGTTGACCGCCAGGAAAGGTTGATGGCGGCGCGCGCTGTGGTGGTGCAGATAGCGCGCCACCACTTCTTTGCCGGTGCCGGTTTCACCGACGATCAGCACGGTGGCATCGGTGGGAGCCAGCCGATCGAGCACGCTTTGCAGAGCGAGCGACGCCGGATCGATCAGCACCGGCTTGTCGGCGGCGAACGGTTGGGGATCGTACATGGGCGTCTCCTGTCTACGACGATGGGAAAAAAATCTTATCCCAGCCAATGGGCAGCCGCGAGAGGATAAAAGGCGCACGGTGCTGCATTGGCAACAGCCTTCCGCCGCCGCCTGCTGCCAATGCAGCAGTGTTTTTACGTCGATATCTCATCAATCTATTGATATATATTGGTTTTTTAAAATCTGCAATGTGGCATGCATCCTGCTTTTCTTTTTATAACCAAGCAAAGTTTTTCTATCGATAAATACTGAAAATAGTTATATAGGAAAGGCATAAATGACTGAGTCAGTGAAAGATCGCATCAACGTTTTCTGGTTTCTGCCGACCCACGGCGACGGCCGCTATCTGGGCACGGCGCAGGGCGGGCGCCCGGTGGACCTGCCTTATTTGCAGCAGGTAGCGCTGGCCGCCGACAACCTCGGCTATTACGGCGTGCTGATCCCAACCGGTAAAAGCTGCGAGGATTCCTGGCTGGTGGCGGCGGCGCTGGCGCCGATCACCCGCCGGTTGCGCTACCTGGTGGCGGTGCGCCCCGGTCTGCAGCCGCCGAGCCTGGCGGCGCGCATGGCGGCGACGCTGGATCGGCTGTCGGACGGACGCCTGCTGATCAATGTGGTAACCGGCGGCGATCCGGTGGAAAACAAAGGGGATGGCATCTTCCTCAGCCATGCCGAACGCTACGAGGTGACACAGGAATTTCTCACGGTGTATCAACGGCTGTTGAAAGGAGAGAAGGTGGACTTCAGCGGTAAGCATATTCGCGTCGAAGGCGCCGAATTGCTGTTCCCGCCGGTGCAGGAAAACGGCCCGCCGCTCTATTTCGGCGGCTCATCGCCGGAAGCGATCGATATCGCCGCCGGGCAGATCGACACCTACCTGACCTGGGGCGAGCCGCTGGCTCAGGTGGCGGAAAAGCTGGCGGCGGTGCGCCAGCGCGCCGAGCGGCAGGGGCGTAAACTCAGCTATGGCATTCGCCTGCACGTTATCGTGCGCGAAACTGAAGACGAAGCCTGGGCGGCGGCCGAGCGACTGATCGCGCATCTGGATGACGACACCATCGCGGCGGCGCAGCAGATCTTTGCTCGCATGGACTCCACCGGCCAGCGCCGCATGAGCGAGCTGCACGGCGGCTCGCGCGAGAGTCTGCGCATCGGCCCCAACCTGTGGGCCGGCGTCGGCCTGGTGCGCGGCGGCGCCGGCACCGCATTGGTGGGCAACCCGCAGCAGGTGGCGGCGCGCATACGCGAGTATCAGGCGCTGGGCATCGACAATTTCATCCTTTCCGGCTATCCGCATCTGGAAGAGGCTCACCGCTTCGCCGAGCTGGTGATGCCGCTGCTGCCGCTGGCGCAGTCGGCTCATCAGACGGCTCGCACGATCAATACCGGCCCGTTTGGCGAAACCATCGGCGGCGATCGTCGTCCCGCCCCGGCGCAGCGGGAGGGCTGATGGCGAAGCGTGCCCATATTATCGTTATCGGCGGCGGTTTCACCGGCGCGGCGCTGGCGATCCAGCTGGCGCGCGGAGCGGTGGATGTCACGGTGATCGAACCGCGCGCCGCGCCGGGCTATGGCGTGGCGTATTCGACCACCGATCCGACCCACCGCATCAACGTCCCGGCCGATAGGATGCAGCTGGCGGATGAACCGGCGGGGGATTTTGACCGCTGGTTCCGTCAGGGCGGCTGGCTGGCGGCCGATCCGCAGGCGTTATGGCGCGACGGTAAGGCCTATCCGCAGCGCGGCGCCTTCGGCCGCTATGTCGAGGAACGTTTTCATCAGGCGGCGCAGACGGGCCTGGCCCGCGTGCGGCACCTGCGCGATCGGGCGCAGCACCTGCAGCCGCAGGCGCAGGGCGCGTCCGTCATCACCGCCGGCGGCGAACGGCTGTGGGGTGATTATGTGGTGTTGGCGACCAGCCATCCGCCGCCTGCGCTGCCGCGGCAAATCGCCCCGGAACTGGCGCGCGACGCGCGGTTGATCGCCAATCCCTGGGCGGAGGGGGCGCTGGATGAGATTGAGCCCGATGAATCGTTGGCGATCGTCGGCAGCGGGCTGACGATGGCCGATGCGGTGGCGGCGTTGCACCGCCGCGGGCATCGCGGGCCGATTACCGCGTTCTCTCGTCACGGCCTGTTGCCGCGTGCCAATGCCGAAGGGGAGTACCCGACGTGGTCGTTTACCCCGCCATCCGGACTGCGTGACGGGGTGCGGCAGGTGCGCCTTGAGGTGGTGCGCGCCGCTGGGCAACGGGTGCCGTGGCAGGCGGTGTTGGACGCGGTGCGCGCCCAGGGCCAGCGTCTGTGGCAAGCATTGACGCTGACCGAACAGCAGCGCTTTCTGCGGCATCTGCGCGCCTATTGGGACGTGCACCGCTATCGCATTGCGCCGCAGGTGAGCACGCTGCTGGCGGAGCAACAGGCGGCGGGCACGCTGCAGGTATTGGCCGCTCGTCTGCGGCGGGCGGAACCCTCGCCGCAGGGCGTGCGCTTGACGATTCTGCCGCGCCAGGGCGCAGAGCGGGCGCTGCAGGCGCAGCGGCTGCTGATCGCTACGGGTCCGGCTCATGCCGGCCTGATCGCCGCCAGCCCGTTGCTCAGCTCGCTGGCTGAGCAGGGGGCGCTGCGCGCCGATCCGCTGGGATTGGGGCTGTGGGTCAATGCCGACAGCCAGGCGATCGGCGGCGACGGCCTTGCCAACCCGCGCCTGCTGGTGGCCGGCCCGGCGGCGCGCGGCCGCTTCGGCGAACTGATGGGGCTGCCGCAGGTGGCGGAACACGCCCAAAGCGTCGCGCAATACCTGTTGGCGCGATGTCCGGCTGCAAACTGATCGTCCATTCCCGTTTTTAACACCCTAAGACCCCCCATCCGGCCCGGCTTCGCCCGCGGCCGGCAGATAATTGTGGAGCTCGCTATGTCATCGCAACGTGAAATTCGTCTTAACGCTTTTGATATGAACTGCGTCGGCCATCAGTCGCCGGGGCTGTGGGCGCACCCGCGCGACCGTTCCTGGCAGTATAAGGATCTCGAATATTGGACCGATCTGGCGCGCCTGCTGGAACGCGGCAAGTTCGATGGATTGTTTATCGCCGACGTGCTGGGGATTTACGACGTGCTTAACGGCAGCGGCGACGCGGCGATCCGCCAGGCGACGCAGGTGCCGGTTAACGATCCGCTGGCGCTGGTGACGCCGATGGCGCTGGTTACCGAACATCTCGGCTTCGGGCTGACCGCCTCGCTGTCATTCGAGCACCCTTATCCTTTCGCCCGCAGATTGTCGACGCTTGATCACCTGACCAAGGGGCGCATCGGTTGGAATATCGTCACCTCTTACCTGGAGAGCGGCGCGCGCAATATTGGCCACCGGGCGCAGACCGATCACGATGCGCGCTACGACTACGCCGATGAATACCTGCAGGTGGTTTACAAGCTGCTGGAGGGCAGTTGGGAAGACGGCGCGATTTTGCGCGATCGTCAGCGGCGCATCTTCAGCGATCCGGCGAAAATTCATCCGATCAACCACAAAGGCGAGTTCTTCCAGGTGCCGGGCATTCACCTGAGCGAGCCTTCGCCGCAGCGCACGCCGGTGCTGTATCAGGCCGGCGCTTCCAGCCGCGGCAAGCAGTTTGCCGCGGAGCACGCCGAATGCGTGTTTGTCGCTTCTCCTTCGAAAACATTGCTGAAAAAAACCGTGGCCGATATCCGCCGCCGCGCCGCCGAGGCCGGGCGCGACCCGCGCAGCATTCTGATCTTCAACCTGCAGACGGTGATCGTCGGTGAAACTGACCGACAGGCGCAGGAAAAATGGCGGGAATACAAATCCTATACCAGCTACGAAGGCGCGCTGGCGCTGGTGTCTGGCTGGACCGGCATCGATTTCGGTCAGTATCAGCCGGATCAGGTGCTGAAGCATCTGCACACCAATGCCATTCAGTCGGCGGTGGAAACTTTCTCCAGCGCCGATCCCAGCCGTGAATGGACCGTACAGGGCATCGCCGAATGGGTCGGCATCGGCGGTTTCGGCCCGCTGTTGGTGGGCGGCCCGCAAACCGTGGCCGACGAACTGCAGGCGTGGGTGGAGGAAACGGATGTTGACGGTTTCAATTTGGCCTACGCCGTTACCCATGAAACCTTCACCGACGTGGTGGAACTGCTTGTCCCCGAGCTGCAAAAACGCGGAGCGTACAAGCGCGACTACACGGCGGGCACTCTGCGAGAAAAATTGTTCAATCAGGGGCCGCGCCTGGCGGAGCCGCACCCGGCGGTGGGCTACCGCTGGCCGGCCGGCGCGCCCTTGGCCGATGCACTGAGCGTCAAGTGAGGATGCGATGATAGAGATTGAAGGATTGCACAAGGCTTACCGCGCGCCGGACGGGCGACGGATTGAGGTGCTGAAGGGCGTTTCGCTGCAGGTGCCGGCCGGATCGATTACCGCCGTGGTCGGCCCCAGCGGGGCGGGCAAATCGACGCTGGCGAAATGCATCAGCCTGCTGGAACGGCCGAGCAGCGGCAGTATCCGGGTGAACGGCCAGGACTTGTCGCGGCTTGCGGGCGAGGCGCTGCGCAGGGAGCGGCGGGCGATAGGCACGGTGTTCCAGTCTTCCGCGCTGCTGCAGCGCAAAACCGCCTGGCAGAATGTGGCGCTGCCGTTGACCTATCTGGGCGTGGTGCCGCGCGATATCGACAAGCGGGTAAAGAGCCTGCTGGCGGCGGTGGGGTTGGCGGACAAGGCGGCGTTTTACCCGGCGCAGCTGTCCGGCGGCCAGCGCCAAAGGGTCGGCATCGCCCGCGCGCTGGCGCTGAATCCGTCGGTGCTGCTGGCGGATGAGGCCACCTCCGGGCTGGATCCGGACGCCACCGGGGCCATTCTCAGCCTGCTTAAACAGCTGCGCGATCGGTATGGCCTGTCGATCATCCTGATCACCCACGAGATGGATGCGGTGCGCGACGCCGCCGACGCGGTGGCCGAGATCCGCGACGGCGTGATTGTGCAGCAAGGGCCGGTGCGCGAGCTGTTGGCGGCGCCCGATTCCTCGCTGGGCCGCCGGTTGTTCCCGCTGAAGACGCTGGCGTCCGACGCCGCGCTGCGGCTGCAGGTAACCTATTCCGCCCGTCAGCCGGCGGCCTCCGACTGGATCAGCCGCATCAGCCGCCAACTCGACCTGCAGATCGATCTGCTGGGCGGCCACGTTGAAGTGGTGGGCGGCAGCCTGGCCGGGCGGTTGGAGATTGCGGTGCGTTTTGGCGGCATTTCGCGTTCGGCGGCTGAACTGCAGGGCGAGCTGCGGCGGTTGGGCATTCTCGCCGAGGTGCTGGAACAGCCGGCGGCCTTGCGGGAGGCGGTATGAAAAATCTGTCTGACAGCGTGATGAGCCAGGACACACCCTGGCGCGAGATCCATCGGTTGATGCTGCCGGCCTACGGCGAAACCTGGCTGATGGTCGGCATCGTGATGCTGTTTGTGGTGGCGATCGGCGGCGCCGTCGGCGTGGTGTTGTTCAACACCTCATCGCGCGGCTTGTTTCCGCGCCCGGCGCTGAATCGCGCGCTGAGCTGGTTGGTGAATATGGGCCGTTCGCTGCCGTTTCTGGTGCTGATGGCGGCGATTATTCCGTTCACCTTCTGGTTGACCGGCACCACCATCGGCATTCCGGCGGCGGTGATCCCGATGATCGTCGCCGGCATTCCGTTCTTCGGCCGGCTGGTGGAGAACGCGCTGCGCGAACTGCCGCCGGAGGTGACGGCGGTGGGGCTGGTGTCCGGCGGTTCGATCTGGCAGATAGTCACCCGCGCGCAGCTCAGCGAAGCGCTGCCGGCGATCGTCGCCGCCATCACGCTGAACGTCATCTCGATGATCGAGTATTCGGCCATCGCCGGCACCATTGGCGCGGGCGGCATCGGCTATCTGGCGGTGGTGTACGGCTACCAGCGTTTCGACAATCACATCATGATCGCCACCATTGTGGTGCTGATCGCCACGATTCAACTGATTCAGTTTATTGGTGACCGCTTGGTCGCCGCGTTGCGTCATCATCAGGAAACCTTTTAATCATGCCTAATCACGATTTTGAGATAGTGAAGAAGAAACGCTGGCCGTGGCCGGTGGGTATCGCGGCGGTGGCGATTATCGCCGCCGCGGTTTGGCACTTCAGCGCCCGCCAGCAGCAGACGGTGCAGTTCGGCAGCACGCTGAAAGTGCACTTTGAGCCGGCGATGGCCGGAGAGCAGCGGGTGATCGAGTACGTCGGCGAACATATCGCGCCGGATTACGGCCTCAGGCTGGAGGCGGTTGGCCTGCAGGATCCGGTGCAGGCCGATCGTGCGGTGGCGCAGGGGCAGTACGCCGCCACGATCTACCAGCACCAGTGGTGGCTAAAGCAGGTGGTGGATGCCAACGGTTTTAAGCTGACCCCGACGCTGCCGGTGTTTCAGTGGGCGTTTGGCATTTATTCCGACCGCTATACGTCGATCGCCGAGTTGCCGGACGGCGCGGAGATCGTGGTGCCCAACGACGGCGCCAATCAGGGGCAGGCGTTGTGGCTGCTGCAGCGCATTGGACTGATCGGGCTGGATCCGGCGATCGAGGCGCGCACCGCCAGGCTGAAAGACATTCGCGAGAACAAGCGCCATTTTAACTTCACGGAGTTGGATTTGCTGACCATGCCGCGCGCGCTGAATTCGGTAGATGCGGCCATTGGCTATGTGTCGCAGTTCGACGCCGGCAAGGTGCCGCGTGAGAAGGGCATCTTGTTCCCACCGGCGCCGAAAACCTTCGCTTCGCAGCTGGTGATTGGCACGCCCTATCTGCAGGACGAAAATATTCGCAAGCTGCAGCGGGCGTTTGCCGATCCCAGGTTGCAGGCGTGGCTGAAAAGCACCGACGACCCGCGGGTGAAAGGCGTGCTGGTGCCGGTCTCGGCAGAATAATCCCCGCCCGAAATGACCGTGATAAAGACCGGATTAACGCGCGTTAATCCGGCGTTTTTGTTACGCCGTAACGGTGTTTAATTTATTGATATTAATGATATTTATAGAAGAAATTGTTGTTTGTCGGCGTAATTTTTTCACCCTATAAACGAGGTGTCACCTGCCAATTACAACGAGGAAGCTATGAGTACCTTAAATATCGATACCGCGCCGCCGTTATCTGCGCCCATCGGCTCGGCCAGCGATGTGGCGCGTTTGATTAACCAGCGCAGCGAGAAAAATACCCATGCGCGCATGATCGTGCTGTTGGCGCTGGGCGGTGTTTTTCTCGATGCCTATGACCTGACCACGCTGTCTTACGGCATCGATGACGTGGTGCGTGAATTCAGCCTCAGCCCGCTGCTGACCGGGGTGGTAACTTCTTCGATCATGGTCGGGACCATTCTCGGCAACCTGGTCGGCGGCTGGTTGACCGATAAGTACGGCCGCTATCAGGTGTTTATGGCCGATATGCTGTTTTTTGTGGTTTCCGCCATCGCCGCCGGGCTGGCGCCCAACGTCTGGGTGCTGATCGGCGCGCGCTTTTTGATGGGTATCGGCGTCGGCATTGATTTGCCGGTGGCGATGGCCTATCTGGCCGAATTCTCCAAATTCACCGGCAAGGCCAACAAGGCGTCGCGCCTGGCGGCCTGGTGCCCGATGTGGTACGCCGCTTCGTCGGTGTGTTTTCTGATCATCTTTGCGCTCTATTTTCTATTGCCGGCCGAATATGCGAACTGGCTGTGGCGCGCCTCGTTGATTTTCGGCGCCGTGCCGGCGTTGCTGATCATCATGGTGCGCAGCAAGTTTATGAACGAGTCGCCGCTGTGGGCCGCTAACCAGGGCGATCTGAAAGAGGCGGCGCGCATCCTGCGCGAGTCATACGGCATTGCCGCCCATGAGGCGGAACCTGACGCCGCCCAACCGGCGGCGCCGCCGAAGGTCAGCTTCCGCGTGCTGTTCCGCAAGCCGTACCGCGAGCGCACTCTGGTCGCCAGCGTGATGAACGTTTGCATTTCCTTTGAATACACCGCCATCGCCTTCTTTCTGCCGTCGATTCTGGCGCAGTTTCTCGGCGCCGGGGTGTTTGAAACTATCTCCGCTTCGCTCGGGCTGAACGTGCTGTTCGCTTTTACCGGTGGCCTGCTCGGCATGCGTCTGGCATGGAAGTATCCGTCGCGCCACGTGGCGATCGCCGGATTCGCGCTGCAGTTTATCGCGCTGATTGCCCTGGCGTTGATCGGACATCCGCAGGCGGCGTTCGGCGTTGGGCTGGCGATCCTGATGTTGGGCCTATGGCTGTTCGCCGAAGGATTCGGCCCCGGCGCGCAGATGATGATTTACCCGGCGCTCTCTTACCCGACGGCGATCCGCGCCACCGGCGTCGGTTTCGGCCGTTCGCTGTCCGGTATCGGCAGCGCGCTGGCGCTGTTTATTCTGCCGATTTTGCAGGCGCGCTTCGGCACCGACATGTTTTGGATTGTTTCACTGGCGGCGGCGATCCCCATCGTCTTCCTGCTGATCATTCGCTTTGAACCGACGGCGCGCGATATCGACGATCTGGCCGATCGCGCTTAACCACAGAGGACACTGACATGACGCAACACCTGTTATCCACCGGAGCAGACTACGCACAGCTGGCCGCGCGTTTTCGGCCGATCTTCGCCGAAATCGCCGCCGGGGCGGTGGAGCGCGAGCTGTCGCGCACGCTGCCGCATGAACCGATCCGTTGGCTGAAAGAGGCGGGGTTCGGCAGGGTGCGCCTCCCGCGTGAAAAGGGCGGCGACGGCGCTTCGTTGCCGCAGCTGTTCGAACTGCTGGCCGAACTGGCGGAGGCGGACTCTAACCTGCCGCAGGCGCTGCGGGCGCATTTCGCCTTCGTGGAAGATCGGCTGAACGCGCCGGACGGCCCGGAGCGCGATCGCTGGTTCGAACGCTTTCTCGACGGCGAGCTGGTCGGCAGCGGTTGGACCGAGATCGGCGGCGTGAAGCTGGGGCAGGTCAATACCCGGGTAACACCGCAGGCCGACGGCTGGTCGCTCAACGGCGAGAAATTTTACAGCACCGGCAGTCTGTTTGCCGATTGGATCGACGTGTATGCCGAGCGCAGCGACAGCGGCGGCCCGGTGATCGCTTTGGTGAACGTCGCCCAGCCGGGCGTAGAGCGCGACGACGACTGGGACGGATTTGGCCAACGCACTACCGGCAGCGGCACCACGCGTTTTATTGATGCGCGGGTCGAGCAGGCGCACGTCTATGACTTTGCCGAGCGCTTCCGCTACCAAACTGCGTTCTATCAGCATGTGTTGCTGGCGACGCTGGCGGGGATCGGCCGCGCGGTGCTGCGAGACGTCGGCGAGGGCGTGAGGCAACGTAAAAGGATCTATAGCCACGGCAACGCCGGTTGGGTGAAGGACGACGTGCAGATCCAGCAGGTGGTGGGGCAAATCAGCGCCTGGGCCTATGCGGTTGAGGCGACGGTGCTAAAAGCGACTTCCTCGCTGCAGCAGGCTTACGAGGCGCATCGATCCGGCGATGAAGCGCTGCTGCAGGCGCTTAACGTGACGGCGGAGCTGGACGCCGCCAGGGCGCAGGTCATCGCCGGGGAGTGGGTGCAGCGCGCCGCCGGTGAATTGTTCAATGCGCTCGGCGCTTCAGATACCCGTACCGGCAAGGCGTTGGATCGCCACTGGCGCAATGCGCGCACGCTCTCTTCACATAATCCGGTGATCTACAAGGCGCGCAATATCGGTGACTGGGAAATTAACCGCCATACGCCGACCTTTATCTGGCAAATCGGCAGTGGCGGTTGAGGCCGAGGCCGAGGCTATTCCGTCCAAACCTGCGTGCTGCGCGGGCTGTCCATCTGATAATCCGAGTAGGGGCGGGTGAAGAACTCGCGCCCCAACTCGCGGGCGGCCCGCAGCGGGTTGCGCGGATCGCGGGCGATCTCGCCGCGCTGGTTGCCGGCGCCGTGCACCAGCCCGACGAAGGCGGAATGGGTGTAGCGGCTGAACTCCTGGATCTGATGCACGATGCCCAGCGCCGCGCCGGGATAAGTTTCTTCCGACGCCACCGCCAGCCCGATGCGTTTGCCGCTCATGCGTTGGTGCACCTGTTCCGCCTGAGGGTAGGCGTTGGAATAAAAGCTGAACGAGCGATCGAAAAAGGCCTTGGTTTGTGCCGACATGCCGTACCAGTAAATCGGCGTGCAAAATACCGCGCCGTCGGCCGGCAGGAAGTGCTCCAGGAACAGCTCGGCGTAGCGATCGGTCGGCGGCGGCGTATGGCGTTCATCGCTCAGGAAACCGCTCAGGTAATCGTCGAGAAAATGCAGGCTGGCGGAAGTGCCGGCTTCGGCGGCGCCCGCCATGATCGCCTGCGCCAGCGTGGCGCTGTTGCCGTCGCGGCGCGGGCTGCCGACCAGCACCACCAGGCGTTTGGATTGATGAGTTGTATTCATGTCATGTTCCTTGGTGTGAAGTGAACTCAGCCTTAATTTAGAGGCAAGCGTCCGCAGGCGACAAATGACGGTTTTTCTGCCAGGATGAACTCAACTCATCTCAAGAGGCTTCGCCATGTTCGCCACGCTGCCCGTCAACGCGTTACGCACCTTTGAATCCGCCGCTCGCCTGCGCAGCTTCAAGCTGGCGGCGGCCGAGCTGGCGGTGACGCCGACGGCGATTTCGCACCAGATCAAGGCGCTGGAACAGCAGCTGGGTTTTGCGCTGTTCGAGCGGGTGCCGCGCGGCGTGCGGCTGACGGCGAAGGGCGAAACGCTGTTTACCGGAGTGCATGGCGCGCTGCTGGACGTCGCCGCCACGCTTGAGGGCCTGCGGCCGCAGCCCAGCAGCGGCTCGCTGTGCGTCTCGGTCACGCACTCGTTCGCGGCGCTGTGGCTGGTGCCGCGCCTGGGACGTTTCTACCAGGCGCATCCGCACTATCTGGTGCGCCTGGAGGCCTGCGCCGAGGTGATCGACCTGCAGCAGGACGCCAGCGTGGATGTGGCGGTGCGCTACAGCCGCGCGCATTATCCCGCGCTGCATCAGGCGGCGCGGCTGGAGGAAAGCTTTGGCGTCTACGCCGCGCCGGGGCTGGCCGCCGCCGAACCGGAAAACCCGGTGCTGATCACCGTCAAGTGGGGGGATTCGGCGCTGTACGACAGCGGCTGGCATGACTGGTGCCGGGCCGCCGGCGTGGACTGGTGGCAGCGCCATGCGGCGATGCGCAGCTATCACGAGGAGCATTACGCCCTGCAGGCGGCGGTGGCCGGGCAGGGATGGGTGCTCGCCAGCTCGGTGATGGTGTCCGAGATGGTGGACAACGGTCTGCTGGTGGCGTACCGGCCGGAGGTGCGCGTACCGGGCGCCGCATACAGCGTGCTGTGCGCGCCGGGGCGCGAGCGGCACCCGCCGGTCAGGGCGTTTCTGGCCTGGCTGCGGCAGGAATTGCCGCAGGACAATGGCACGAAATAAAAGTTTTACCGTCCTAAGCTGTGGGAATATCAGCGAACTTTTGTTTTTACTTCACTGCGAGAACCTATCATGAGCCAGCCAAGAATCTCCGATTACCCGATTGACGCGCAATTTATCGAGCGCTGGTCGCCGCGCGCGATGACCAACGACGCCATCGACGATCAAACGCTGCTGAGCTTCTTTGAAGCAGCGCGCTGGTCGCCTTCGGCCTACAACATTCAGCCGTGGCGCTTTGCCTACAGCAAGCACGGCTCCGACAGCTGGGAGAACTACCTGGAGTTCCTGATCGACTTCAACCGCGGCTGGGCGCAACACGCCTCGGCGCTGGTGGTGATCGTCTCCAAAACCACCAGCCTGAACGGCGAGCGGCTGGTGGACAACCCGACCCATGCGTTCGACACCGGCGCGGCCTGGGCCAACCTGGCGCATCAGGCGCATCTGAAAGGCTGGCTGACCCACTGCATGAGCGGCATTCACCACGACAAGATCAAAGCGGCGTTGCAGCTGCCGGACGACTATGCGGTGCACGCTATGGTGGCGATCGGCAAACCGGGCGACAAAGCCCGCCTGCCGGATTTCCTGCAGGAGAAAGAAGCGCCGTCGGGCCGTCTGCCGCTCGGCAAGACCGTTAGCGAAGGGCTGAATTTCACGCTGTGATTGCCCGCTTTCTCGCAGGCCCGCTTGGCGGGCCTTTTTTATGCGGCGAGTAAAACTTAGGGAGTATGTTCTCGTTCGCTCATTCGATATATATTTTGTTATATAGCGATTGCGTGGTGAGGAGGAACCCGTGGGAGATCATTTTGGCAAAGGGCTGTTGGCGGGGTTAAAGGCGGAGAACCTGAAGCCGGAGGCGGAGCTGTCGCGTTTTTGCTCCGACTACAAGCGCGGTTTCGTGCTCGGCTATGCCCACCATTTGGCGCAGCGCTGCGGCGACGAGAACCGGGCGGCGTTCGAGGCCGGGCAGCTCAGCCGCGCCTATGGCCTCGGCAGCGAGCCGATGAGCGAGTTCTTCTCCGGCGGCGACAGCCGGTTGGCGGAGAAGTTTTTCCACGCCGGCTATAACCAGCCGACGCAGGGGTAGCGCCGGCGAGCCGTCAGGCGGCGCTCAGCACCGCCACCAAATACACGCATGCCTCATCGCTTTGGTTTTCAAAGCGGCAGTCCGCCGGTGGGCCGAGCTCCAGGCAGTCGCCCTCGGCCATTTCATGGCGCGCGTCGCCCTCAAGAAAGACCAGCTCGCCGGATAAAACCCAGATCAGCTGACGCTTGAAGGCGTACACCGACGCCGGCATCGGGATCGCCGCGCCGGCCGGCAGTTCGATGCGCACCAGATCGAGCGGCAGATCGGTGCGCGGCGACACGTGGCGCCGCACGTAGCCGCTCTCAGGATCGACCCACACCGGTTGATCTTCCCGGCGCAGCAGCCGGCCTTCTTGCGTTTCCGCCCGGGCGATCAGTTTGGACATGCTGAGGCCGAACGCCCCCGCCAGTCTGCCCAACAGCATCGCCGTCGGGCTGCTCTCGCCGCGCTCGATCTTATGCACCATCGCCCGTGAGACGCCCGCCCGTTCGGCCAGATCGGACAGCGACCAGTGGCGCGCCTCGCGTTCAATGCGAATGCGCGCGCCGATCAGCTGATTTAGATTGTCTAATTTAATATTCATATCGTAGTATTATAGTGGACAATTGGCCGGGGTAAACCATGATTATACGAAATGCGACGCTCAACGATAGCGCGGCGATTGCCGCTATCTATAACGACGCGGTGTTGAACAGCACCGCCATCTGGAATGAACAAACCGTGGATACGGCCAACCGTGCGGCGTGGATCGGCGAACGCCAGGCGGCGGGCTACCCGGTGCTGGTGGCGGTGAACGCCGCGGACGAGGCGATCGGCTATGCGTCGTTCGGCGACTGGCGCGCCTGGGATGGCTATCGCCATACCGTGGAACATTCGGTGTATGTTCATCAGGCGCATCGCGGCGCAGGGATTGGCAAGACGTTGCTGCTGGCGCTGATCGCACGGGCGCGGGAAATCGGCAAGCACGTGATGGTGGCCGGCATCGAATCCGGCAATCAGGCCTCGATTGAGCTGCATCTGGCGCTGGGGTTCCGCGAGGTGGGGCGCATGGAACAGGTGGGCGCCAAATTCGGCCAATGGCTGGATCTGACGTTCCTGCAGCTGACGCTCGACGAACGGGCGACGCCGCCCGCGCGCTGATCCCGGGAGACAGGGCGATGAATATGCTGTTACTGCTGATCGCGGCCGGGGTGGGGCTGGTGGTGCAGAATCTGCTGATGGTGCGCATTACCGAAAGCGTTTCGACCATCCTCATTACGCTGGTGATCAACTCCAGCGTCGGTTTGTTGTTGCTGGTGGGGTTGCTGCTGGCCAAAAACGGCCTCGGCGCGGTGGCGGAAGTGACCGGCGCCGCCAGGTGGTGGATGCTGTTGCCGGGGCTGCTGGGATCGCTGTTCGTGTTCGCCGGCATTCTGGGTTACCAGAAGTTGGGGGCGGCGGCGACCATCTCGATCCTGGTCGCCAGCCAGCTGTGCATGGGGCTGTTGGCGGACGTCTACCGCGCCGGCCCGGCGGCGCTGCGCGAGAATCTGCCGGCGCTGTTCGGCGCTCTGCTGCTGGTGGCGGGCGCCTATCTGGTGGCGAAACGCAGCTTTTGACGGCAACTGAAAGGCAAAAAGCCCGCTCGGGTCTCCCTGAGCGGGCTTCTCTAAATATGGCTCCTCTGACTGGGATCGCCTAAGCCAATAAGTGGCTAATATGTAAGCTAAACCTTAATCCAAGGTCTGTCAAGACCACCAGAATGACCACCAATTGTTGTGATAACGTCAGTGCAAGAGAGTAGCTAGGTTTAAGCCAGAACTAAGCGACGAACGATGTCTTATCTTAGTGGATGTGAGTAAGAAATGTGATGTCAATCAACTTTTGCAGTCTACTAAATAGCCTTTTTTTGATTTATTTTAATGACTTAATCCCTAACGTGTTGAATTTATATGCTTTTTTATTCATTTTGGCTTGAGATTGAAAATGAAATTTTAGGATGACTTGAAGGTGACTTTGGATTAAATTTTTAGTATGTAAAAATTTTGAAGGGACTCTAATGCATCCTCTTAAGATCCGGTTATTACCATCTGGTAATGGTGACTGTATATTGATCTCATCAGAAACGAGTTTTTTTCTTTTCGATGGTGGAACAGCTTCTTCTTACAAAGAATGGAAGAATGAAATTTTAACCTTACCAAAAATTGATGGTTTATTTATTACGCATATAGATAACGATCATATTAGCGGTATAATCAAACTTATACAAGAAAATGAGAATCATGCAGCACCTAATCTTATTGAAATAGGAGATGTATTCTATAACGGTGTGGAACAAATCTTAAAAGATAAAATTATCAATGACGTTTCAAATCAGAATGAATTTTTGCGGTTAAACGCTTACTTTGATACTAGTGTTCAGGGAAAAAATATTGGCTATAGTGAAGGTACAGGGTTGTCCTATCTTCTCAAAGAATTCGGTTACCCATTAAACCGTGGTTGCACTAATGGCAAGTTTTGTCGAGAAACCACACCAGGCTTATCATTATCTGGGATGGAAATTGATGTAATAGGTCCTAGTATTTCCGTTCTTGATAAAATGAAGAACGATTGGGATAATGAATTACAAAGACAACGCATTTCTAATCGCATATTAAATAAAATACACGCTCATTCTTTTGAAAAGTATGTGTCAAATATATATAGTGATGAGGATTTCGCGGGGGATATTTCATATAGTGTCAGAAAAAATCTGGATGCACTAGCAAACTCTCCTTATCATACTGATGACTCGCTGGCAAATCGATCAAGTATCTGTCTGCTTGCTGATTTTTCAGGAAAAAAAATTATGATGCTTGGTGATACTAACTGTGAAACAGTGATCGACTGGTTGAATAATAAAGCTATTTCTTGCTTGTCTGTTGATGCAATAAAAATTTCTCATCATGGTAGTAAAAAAAACATAAATAAAGAATTGATAAAAAGAGTAAAAACAAAGAATTATATAATATGCACTGATGGAAAGTTACATAAGCATCCTGACATGGAAGCTTTAGCAAGAATTGTGTATTATTCGACAGAGCAGGAGGTTTTCTTTCACTTCAATCATCGGCATGATTATCTGGATTATGACTTGTTATGTTCTATGCCGGGAAAAACGGTTTCATTTAATTTTTCCGGAGTTATACAAATATGAGTTTTCAAAATAAAAATGCTAGTTACTATATAATCGCTCAGTTTGATTCTGAAGGGTTTCTTATTTCTCGAGCTACGTCATTTAATTTAGATAATGAAAATATCATAACTGCTAGTCATTTTATAAAAGAATCTCCAGGGTGTGTTTTTAGAATATTTTTGACGCCTGATGACTATGGAAAATCAAATGGAAAAGTGGTTGAGCTAAAAAAAAATAGACCTGAACTAGATATTGCAATTTTTACATGCCCATGGAATTGCTTATCGTTAACTCCAAGTCTCGGTGGTTATACAATTCCAATTGGTGCTGAAGTTTATGTTAACGGCTATGCTGCTGAGAAAGGAAATATCCCCTCTCTGTTTTTCTCTGATATTGTTACTGATCTAAGGGCTATTGATACTTCAATCTACTGCTATGAAATTACGCAATGTAAAAAAAATACCATCACAAATTATTCTGGTGTATCTGGTGCACCACTTTTATATAAAGGCACCATAATAGGTATTGTTTTATTTCAGCAAAAAAATAACACACTTTATTGTGTATCACTTGAGAAAATAATACCGATAATATCATTGGATATAGGTAAGAATTATTTTCTTATCTCGGAAGAAGAAGTTGATTATTTAGCACCTAAATGTCCTAAAGAGCCGTTTAACCTTGTCTGTGAGATAAACACAAACTCGCCAATTACAAAAGGATTAAGTGTGCAGTTTTCCTTTAATCGATGGAATTTGAGTGAGTTCTCGAAAGAATTATCTGAATGGCTTGTTGATTATGTTATATCACCAAGTAAATTAATAGATTACGAGAATAGAACGCGAGCCGCGGTTAAAGTTGCTGAAAAACATTTTGTTAAAGTTAGTGAAAAGGAGTTTTTGGATCTTTTATTACATATAGCTATACGAAAAAGTTTCAAGACCATACCTGTAATAAATAAGATATTTACAGTTGGTAATGAACTTATACCTAGCTGCTCTCATGCAGTGATAAATAGTGGTAGGTTAGAGTTATGGCTTGGTGTTTCTGGGTATGAGAAAAACATAGCGGACGCCATATCTAATGTTAATGACACGATATCAAAACTAATAACCGCTGACAATATTTCAGAGAGGTTTAAATTAATAATTAATGATGTCAGTAAAGAATGGCCGTTATTTGAGAAATTAAAAAAACTTGGTGACAACTCATTATCATTAGACAAACGTGTCGATAAAATTATAGTGCCTGTTTTTATTTGCTATGAGGCTAGTATCGTCAAAGACTATAAAGATGAAGAAAGTTTCACTGATGCTTTTAAAAAGGAAATTTTAGAGCTTCAAAGTGGTTTTACTGAAAAATATAAGCATTCATTTATTGATAAAGTCGATATAAGGCTCTTCTCATTCCCTTTGGATTCATTTCAACAGATATTAGAAAGTTTTATTAAGGAATTATCATGACTAGTGAAAAAGGATTAGAAGTTTTTTTAAGGGGGCAATTAAATTCTGGTTCTATTGAACCACAGAGTTTTCTTCTAAATTTAGTTGAGCTACATAACACTCATAGTAGTGAAAGGAGTGTTCAAGATTTAATTATAAGGTGTCTTGAAAATCGGGAAGAGTTTAACGGATATGGCCATGTTTTAGATTATTTGCTTGAGGCTAGAGGGCTTTTCCCATATAAAAAATTCGATGACAACTTCAAAGATAAAATAACGGAAAGCATAGTAACATCGCCTTTAACTAATGCGGGAGGGGGAAGTAAATTATTCCATATCAAGCAGTTTGATGTATATCAGTTATTGATGAAACGAAAAAGTGTTATATTAAGTGCACCAACAAGCTTTGGGAAAACCCTTTTAGTTGAGGCATTAATTGCAACTAGAACGCTTTCAAATATAGTTATTGTAGTACCCA
The DNA here is from genome assembly GCF_052166375.1 of Serratia sp. CY83965. Taxonomy (NCBI): domain Bacteria; kingdom Pseudomonadati; phylum Pseudomonadota; class Gammaproteobacteria; order Enterobacterales; family Yersiniaceae; genus Serratia; species Serratia sp. CY83965. The sequence continues at coordinate 41,730 of NZ_JBJNOV010000004.1, forward strand.
CTCTTTCACTTATTGATGAACTTAAAAAGAAATTTCATAAGTACACAGTCGATAGCGATGAGTTTGTAGTGAAATATAAAATTATAACCCAAGTTAATCAAGCTCATGGAAAGAATAATATTTTTCTCTATACTCAAGAACGGGTAATTGAAAAGGAAGGGTTTCCTGTAATAGATTTTTTTGTAGTAGATGAGTTTTACAAATTGATGCCGCAAGGTATGGACGATTACAGAAGTGAACGCCTAAATATTGCATTTAAAAAATTACTATCATTGTGTAGTTTCTTTTATATGCTTGGTCCTAATATTAAAAACATTAATCCATTGACATTATCTAAGTTAGGATGTAGATACATTGATGAGTCTGATTTTATTACTGTAGCAACGAATGAGTATACCTTTACTATACCTCCAGGAAATGATACTGAGCGAGATATTACGAGAAATGAATATTTAAAGAAGGTAATGAATAATATTTCAGGAGAGCAAACGATTATTTATTGTAAATCTCCTAAAAGAGCCAGTGTTTTGGCTAATTTTTTGAGTGAAATTATTCCCCTAAAAAAAGAGCATGATCTCAATTCTCTATCCAACTGGCTTAAAGAGACTTTTCATCCAGATTGGTCTCAGTCTAAGATAATACAACATGGCATTTGTGCTCATCATGCTAAACTACCTCGTTCCATTGCGAGTCTTTTTGTTGATCTTTTTAATGAAAAACGTATTAATGTACTAGTTTGCACTTCAACTTTAATTGAAGGTGTAAATACTAATGCTAAAAATATCATAATTTATGACGATTGCATAACTAAACGAGTTCAGCTTGACTCTTTTACTTATAATAACATAGCTGGAAGAAGCGGCCGGATGTTCGAACATTTTGTAGGAAATGTATTTTTCTTCGGTGAAAAACCAACAGATGGTTTGAATCAAATTGATATACCAATTATTTCACATTCTGATAATGTACCCGACTCGTTGCTTCTTCACTATGATGAACCTTACTCTGAAAAAATAAAGGGGCGGCTTAATAAATATTTTGATCAGGATATTTTGAGTATTGATGTAATTACTAAAAATTCAGGGGTACCTCCAGAGGCACAATTAGAATTCGCAAATGATTTAATGGAGAATTTTCAGTCATGGCATAAGTTAATGTGTTGGAATAACATGCCGAACAGTGGTCAATTGAATCATATAAACAAAATTGCTGAGAAATACTTTAATATAAAAAGCTTTGCTTCTGGCGCTGTAAAAAGTGATGTCCAGTTATCTAGAAAAATTGTATCCATATTAAAAAATGAAACGTTAAAAGATATTATTGATCAGGATTACGAATACTTTAGTGAAGATGATGATAGTTTCACAATAGATGATGCAGTGTTAAGAAACTTTGATTTTAGACGTAAAATACTTGGACATTACTATCCTGTGATCATTAATGCTATTAATAATATTCAAGAATATGTTTTTACTAAGTTTGGATATAAAGCAGGAAATTATAAAGCCTTTATACTACGTGTTGAAAGCTTAAATGTCACGCCTTCACTTATGACGTTGGAAGAGTATGGTATACCAATATCTATATCTCTTAAAGCTAATAAAATTTGGAAAGTTAAAGATTCTGATAGTTTCGATGAGGCGATTGACAAAATAAAATCCTGCAGTTTATCTGATGATTTTAAATTAAGTGAATTAGAATTGAAAATTTTAGAAAGAAATATTGTTTTTTTATAAGAGGATATATTAATGAAAAAATGGCTTCAAACTCGACTAATAGATGAGGATTATGCATTTAATCCGGACTTTGCATTTTTAGGGACAGTTAACTGGATAAACTGTCTTGCTCAAAATTGCAATGTTTATTATCCTTTTGAGAGTAAGTTTATTCCTGAGTTACAGGAAAAATCTAAGTCTTTATCTATTTCTAATGAAAATAGAGTTTTTGAATACTTATTCATGGCACAGCATTCCTTAGTAGGATTAAACACAATAGTTGAAAATATTACTTTCCCCAGTGACGTGTGCAAATTATGTGTATATGCTTGGTATGATTGCATTCTAAATTCAATAAGAGCTATGGTAATATCTAACACCGGAATCATCCCACAAAATGAAATTCAACTTGAAAAATTGTGGTTCGAATTAGTCGAAGAATTTGATTTCATTCCGGTGCCTTTCAGGCTACAGATCAAAGATCTTACTGAACATAATGTTAAAAATGAAATTGAATCTCTGCGTAATGGAAACTCTTTTACGTTGAATAGTTTTGCTAGTAATAATGAACAAGCGTTTGGTGGATTGGTTTCATATTTAAGTGGGACTATTAAGTATTATGTTGATTGTGAAAAAAATAAACTTTTAGAAAGTGAATTGTTTATGTCCAAAAATATTTTAAATTTTAGAACTAATAAGGCCAAGGAGTATAGGGATACCCATTTGAGTAATTTAACAATCAGTTTCTTGTCATGCCTGACCAGATTTAAAGGGAAGGTGCTTGAGCGTGACTCAATATTTTTATCTTATGGTAATGTTCAGGATGAAAAAGTGACAAAAATGCTCAATGACTTATTGCTCGTTGCAAAATGTTTTTCTGATATTGCAGAGCAATTTTGTGCTAAAAATATAGACTCTAGTACATGGAGACTTTTCAAAGCTGATCTAGATGAAAACTCCAGGTTAACAGCTATTTTTTGAACTGGCAGGTTAAAAATAAATTATTTTTTAATTGGTATGGTTTATCTAACTCATAGAGGAGAGATGAATGTGAATGAAAATATTTTTATCTCAAAATTAGAGACGGCAATTAATGGTATTACTCATCCTCGTTTTTACGAATCAGAAAGAGGTTATCAAGGCGCTCTTGTTTCCGAATTGAATAAAATATTGCCAGATTTAGAGCTTAATGGCGCAATTGTTGAGCAGGAGTACCAAAAAAGAATTGAACAACATGGGATTAGAATTCGCCCTGATATAATAATCCATGTTCCTTTTGATAGTAATAATCATAACTCTCGCAGCGAGGGGAATTTTATAGCCATAGAGTTGAAGCTTGGTAGTAATTTAACTGAGAAACAGGCGGTTGCTGATTACTATAGCCTGGCATTAATGTGTGAGCATTTATCGTATCCTTTTGCATTGTTTATTGTAATTAATGGTAGTAGTACTTATTTTGAGAAATATTCTGGGCCTCACAAAGATAAAATTAAAGCATACATAATAAATCTAATTGATGGTGTTGTTGATTTTAGAAAAACAGAAAATCCATAGTTTTATTTAAGATGTTGTAAATATTACTTGGAAAGGTATCTACCTGACCCTATAAATAATTTTGCGTAAACTCCATCGTATTAAAGGTGATCGCTCAGGCGGTCACTGAACTGGCTAATAAAACGGTTTGGCCGAGCATAAACTAACTTCTCTGAGCCAGACTTATGACACCGAGGAATGCAGTCCAGATCCCTAACGGTTATGGATAATAATAAGTAAAGGGAAGCCTCAGTCTGACGTATAAGCATATCGCCACCTCTTATATGACTAAATCAGAACCCCCAATCCCATTTCATCGCTCGACCTAAGGGGCGCTACGCCCGGCTATGCAAGGGTAAGTTTTTCTCCTGTGCTCTTTTCGTTCTCGTATCGTCTTCGGTTAATCGTTTCCCAACACAGCCCGTCCCACAAGGGTAAATTGCACGCATGCTGCGCCCTTGCAGGACAGAACGATGCCGGGAAAGCGAACCGTCAGGCGATACGAAGACGAAAATCACACACTGACGGAGAAACAACCATGACGATTTCCTTGCATACCACCTGGACAAGCGCCCCTAACACCGGCGCGGCGACCAGCGTATCCCCGCTGGAGCAGTCAGGCTCCTCAAAAACGAATTTTTCTAAAACCAGAACGGACATTTATCAGACCGTTACCGACAACATCATTGCAGCACTTGAAAGCGGTGTAAAACCGTGGTCCTGTCCGTGGCAACGCGTATCGGGCATGTCTGGTCTGCCACCTAATTACGCAACCGGAGCAGCCTACAACGGTATTAATATCATGCTGTTATGGTGCAGCGCATCTAAAGAGGGTTTCAGCGATTCACGCTGGATGACTTACAAGCAGGCACAGGCAGCAGGCGGACAGGTTCGCAAGGGTGAACATGGCACAGCAGCCATTTTCTATACAACTCTGGAAAAGGAAAATGACGCCGGAGAAGTTGAACAAATCCCTATGCTGAAAACTTTCACCGTGTTTAACATTCAGCAAATTGATGGTTTGCCTTTGACAATTGAAACGGCCAGCCCGGAAGCAACTTTTGATCCGTTGCCGCAGGCTGAGAACCTGTTACGTAAGAGCGGCGCAAACATCATCGAGAAAGGACAAAACGCTTTTTTCAGCCCATCAACTGATGAAGTCTGGCTACCGGAGCGCCATCTGTTTTCGAATGCGGCTAACTTCTACGCTACCGGCCTGCATGAGCTTGTCCACTGGAGTGGGGGTAAAAAACGCCTGAACCGTGAAATGAAAGGGAAGTTTGGTAGTGCGGATTATGCAGAGGAAGAACTGGTGGCGGAGCTGGGAAGTGCTTTTTTGATGGCGGATTTGGGGATTGATGGAGAGGTACAACATGAAAGCTATATTGCTTCCTGGCTGAAAGCGCTGAAAAACGATAAGCGCAATATTTTCAAAGCGGCCAGCGCCGCCTCCAAGGCGCATTCTTATCTGATGGATAAACTCTGAGGTCGGGAGCTGGACAACAGCAAGCGAATGCGGTTACATGTTTTTACTGGCAACGCTGCAAGGTGCAGACTGAGGCGGAACACAGCACAGCGAGTAACGAACAGTCTGCGTTTTGCAGTGGAATAAAAAATCACCAGGACTGGCTACGATATCGCAGGCCGGGTAAGCCCATCATGCTGGCACTTTCCGTGCCCGGTAAACTTGGAAAATCATTTTGTGCTAACTGCAATCTTTTTCTTGTACGACTATAACTGCCTCTTGCTCGTTCAGGGTGAACCCCCGAGAATGTCAGAATCGGACATTGCAAACATTCAGGTGTGTTAATCATCGGGGAACAAGTCACATGTTTAGTTGGGTAAGATGGTTACCTGATTAAGAAAGATCTGACCAACCTACTAAACAATGTTGCTTATGGTAAAGTCGGTGCTAATCTGTTGAGACTGACAGCAGTCCTTCATCTTTATTCGGATATTAGAGAATTTATGAACGAAGAAAAATATATATGTCATAGATGTGTGGGTGAAGAGTATGTAAGGCTAGTTATAAAAAAAACAGGAAATGCCAACAATGATTGTAATTACTGTGGTAGGAAATTAAAGAGTATTAAATTGGAAGTTCTTGCAGAGATGGTGCACAATGTCTTTATTGAATATTATGAACAGCCTGATGATGGCGAGTTTTATAATGATAGTGGTGATACTGCAACCTCTATTATTCAAGACGAGCTAATCATTGAAGAAGAACCTGCCGATGATATATTCAATGTGATGCAGGACATTTATAACGATTATCACGGCATAGATGTAGTTTATGATGAATGCTTTAATTATGTTCGTGTTAATCGCGTCAATAATTCGCTTGGCTGGGCGTGGGAGAAAATGGAGCAGTCACTTAAAAGTGAAGCTCGTTATTTCAATAAGCATGTAAAAGAGTTTCTGGATGAGCTTTTTTCAGACATAGAAAGAATGAGGACAGGTGAAAGCAGGCAGGCAATTAATGATGTTGGCAGCGATGTCATTTTTTACCGGGCTCGGGCATTTGAAAACTACGAGGACGTGCAGGAAGCACTGGAGCATCCTGAGCGGTATTTTGGTCCACCACCACAAGCGTTGGCACGCTCAGGAAGAATGAATGCACACGGCATTCCAGTATTTTATGGTGCAACGTCACCGAGCATTGCTGTGTCGGAAATACGTCCAGTGGTTGGGAATTTCGTGGTGGTCGTACCGTTTCGACCTATCAGAAATTTGAAAATTCTCGATATTTCAGCCCTAAACGATCTCTCAAATATCAAAGGTAGTATCTTCGATCCATATGTGACCGGGCATAACGAGAAGGTCTCTTTCATGAGGACGCTTGCCAGAAAGCTGACTATGCCCGTTTCTGGCAGAAAGCCGGAAGATGAATACCTGATCACACAAGCAGTATCAGAATATCTTGCCTTATCCGATAAATTTAGTCTTGACGGTATTAGTTTTGAATCCACTCAGCATTCCGGTGATGAGCCCGAGGATATTGGTCACCACAACGTTGTGTTGTTCAGAAAATCATCGAGAATACTGAATTCTGAGAGTAACGAAAAATCTTTTCAAGTAGATCTATTTGAAAATGTGGAAGATGATAATTATATTTTTTCACCCGCTATTCATCCAATCAATAAAAATAAAACAAGGAGAACATTGTCTTCTTCTTTCAGTATCGATAAACACTTGTGTGCTCTTGAGTTAATGCCTGATGGCATCGTATTTCATAGAGTAAAAGGCGTTAAGTATTACACAGACTCAATTGATGTAAAATCAGATGGGATGTTATGAAAATTCACATCGTATATCTTTATGTATGCTACGTTTACGACCGTCTCTAGAATTATCGTGACTAGTCAATACTAATCGAGATATAAACCAAAAAATACCAGCATGAAAGGGCTTAAAATTCGGTGAGCCCGCTTTTGCTCATGCAGAAAGTTAGGCTTGCAACGATTTAACCAGCTTATGAATAGTTCTCGAGCTCTATACGCTCCAGTTCGGCAAGTGTATAAATGCGAAAAACGTTTCGGTGACGCGCTTCCAATTGAATGTGTTGATGGTTGATGATGACATGCCTGATGCTGTCAAACAGCAGTTCAAGCGCACGCTTCTTCTGTGGATCGGGCACAACATAAAAAACGTAAATCCACTGCTTGCGGGTACGGGCCAGCAGGTGGCTGGCAATAATCGACTGGTAGCGGGCTCGGGTTTTCAGGCGGCGCTCGGTTTCAATGGCAATAACGTTACCGTCAGGCAGCGTCAGTAATCCGTCCGGGCGATGTTTTACCTGAAACTGGCTGAGAAAGCTGGCCCGGTCGCCGTTAATCCATCCCGAAGCGCCTTTCTTCTCCAGAATAAGTCTGGCGGCCTGATTATCAAGATGGTGCTCCAGCGTCCAGCCGGTGATTTTTGATGGTTCAAACCGCGCAGGAAAGATTTTATCATCCAAGTTTAACACCACCGCCAGCCCGTCGCTGGTGATCCCCCACAATGAAATCTTAATTGTCAGTGATTCAAGCACATGCTTCTGGATTAACCCCATTCGCTCCGTTTTTGCAAGCAGCGAATAAAGCGACTTATGATCCCGGAAACCAAATAACAGCATCAGCGTTTTAAAATCACTGTAGGTTTCTTCTTTCAGGAAGTTCAGCAGTTGTTTTATTTTTTCTCTGTTGCGTGTCTGGCGCTCTTGATATGTCGAAATCAGCATAACCGCTCCTTAAAAATCCAGCGGGGACAGGTGTTCTCCCTCATCAGGTTGGGGCTCTGCCGGTTTGACTTCGCTTCCGTTGAAGAAAAGATCCGGGTACGTTGTCATTACATCCTGTATGGATGGTTTATCATCCTCGTCAAAATCCAGTGCGATTTTCACCGGTGCCGCCGATGCGGCAATATCAGGGGAAACCGAGAAGATTTTTAGCTGACGCTTTCTGACCTTTATCGGTGAAATCAGTGAAGCAGAAGGTAGCGTTTTTGTCGTAAAGATAAAGCTGACAAAATCGGGCAGGTTCAGGATCATATTGCTGTCGGTAAAGAAACGCTCGGCCTGCCTGATGGTGCGTTCACTGTCGATAGTCTCTGTCAGCACGGCGTCGGTTTTCGCTTTGCGGACCTCATCATCGACTAATATGGTGCCTGACATTCTGGCTACCCATTCAGCGGTATCCGGGTCCATGACACGATAAACCAGTTTGAATTTGGCATTTTCAACGACCGCGCCGACAACGGCGTCGCCTTTCAAATCTGCCGGACAGTCTTTTAAATCGGCAATCGACTGATGGTCCATAATAATATGCACGCCTTTATCGCGTGCCGCGCCTAAACCTTCCAGCGCTGGCCTGGATAAATGGTATTTCAGTTCGGAAAGATAAATAGCAATGGGGCGGGGTACGTCTTTCACCCGCTCGCGCCTTTCTGCCAGCTGGTACAGGCGAACCAGCAGCATGCGCTGCGCGGTAATGATTTTGCTGTTGCGCATTGAACCAATTACATAACAGCAACCGCCTTTCTTAAATATCGTATTAAGCGAAAATCCGGTGGGGGCATTGATGGCATTGAGCAAGGCCAGCTCCTCAATTTTCCCGAAAAAGGCTTTTATCTTATCTGCAATACCCTGAACGTAGTTACCGTTATACACATCCCGAATGGTTGAGGCAGTATTACGAGTGACAAATTGTGCGGCTATCCGGGCCGCTTTCCGATCGTCAATCCGATAAAAGTCAGATTCCTGACCTTTCTCTGCCAGGCTGAACCCGGCAACAAAAAGCTCTTCCAGTTCATCGGCGGTGATCTCTTCAATCAGGTTTAACTGGTATTGGGGTTTACGCAGGTCAATCAGGGCAAAAGGTTTGCCTGCATCCTCACAGGCCTTGCGGTAAAGGTGGGGTGCCCATTCATCATCCTTCGGGTCCATCACAAATACGCCTTCACCAGCCAGAATACTTTGATAAAGTAATATCCCGGTGGCAACGCCCTTACCGGCTCCGGTGGTGCCGATAATATCCGCGTGTTGTTTTTGCCAGTCCTTTAACGGCAGGTACATCGGCTGAATATCGCGGTCCATGCCGATAAATAATCCTTTGCTCAGGTCGATATAATCCAGCGGGTCATAATGCAGAGTTTCCGGCAGCAGGGATTTCACCGTGCGGACATCGGTGCGCAATTCCCGTTCAAGCGTGGTTTTTCTGACGAGGTGCTTCTTTATTTTGTCTAATTCAGGTGTTAATACCCTGCGCAGCAGAATATGCAAAATAAAACCCGTTACGGTAAAGGCAATCAGCACTGGCCATGCCAGATCGGGAATGCTGGCGACTACACGGCCTTTATAAAGCCACTGGAAAATCCAGATAACAACTGGGGCCATCGTACCGGAAAGAAAACACAGCAGGGAAAAAGCCATAATCAGCTTTTGCCACAACGGGGCTTTTTGCCGTTCATCGCTTTTCATCGACGCGAAAAACGGCATCGTCAGCCCCGATAACAGCGCCAGCATCAGTTGATGCTGTTGCATAAAAGCAATGAAGCTCAGCGCGCCATTCACTATCGGCGACAGTGAAACGGCCAGTTTATTCAAAATCACGATGCCTCCTTCGTCAGCAGTTCGCCCCATGACATCGCCCCATCAGTTCGCCCCACGGTGTCGGGCGAAAAGGCGGGGCGAACGTCAGGGACGAAGAAGGTGGCCGCTATGCGGCCATGTGCAGGAAAGCATGCTTTCCTGCACCAAACGGCGTGCGCCAGTACATGCGGGCTGGACGCCCTTATGATATGTCACATGGGGGTAATGTCGTGGCTGGACGCCGCGCCAAAACCCCCAACGTCAACGGCGGCACACCGTCGCCCGCTACGCGCGACCACCCCCTTTAAGACGGTCGCTTTCGCCTTTTTCTTCCCTTTGCTCGTTCCTCGCAGCGGGAATAAAAGGGAAGCTGACCTTTAAAGAGGGTGGTCGCGCCACGCTACCGGCTTTGGGCCGGAGACTTAGCCGCGACGGTGTGCGGGGCGATGCCCCCCAAATAAACCGCTGTCGTGGGCGACAGCTTTTCGCTCGCTGGGGCGGCGAAATTTATTCGGCTCCCCCCGGCCGGCAAAATCCGCGTGGGCGCGGCTGTTTGCCGGTGAGGCACGGCGCCTGAACTATTTTCGCTCCTTAACCCGCGAAAATAATTCTGTCCGCTGCCTCATTTTTACGGCCCGCATTTCTTCACTCCTTAATTCGCGAAAAATGTGGGGCCGTAAAAACCTGAAAACCGTCACGCCTTAAGCAAGAGTCGGCTGAAATATTTGGGCACTATAGGAGACCTGCGAATAAAACTAAGGCAGGGATTAATATTGGCTCTCACGGATTTCCCTGATGATGTCGGAATAACACTGACGACTTTCTTTAATGCCGGTTTCATCAAGCGTAAATCCTCGTAGGTTAGCTTCTTGTGTCAGCGTTATTCTGTCGGTGGCGTTCAGCGTTTGCATCAACTGCAATAACCGGCAGACAACCCGGTAGTGATAAATTTCATAATAAAGGCCGCATCCGTGCATCGCCTCATTTTCAATGTGCTCAATAACACAGGCTGCGCGAATGGAATCTCCGCGCTGACGTGTCCAGGGATGCTGAATAAAACCCGGTTTTGTCATGATGACTACCTCCGTTAATTAACCACGCATGCGGCCAAATTTATTGATAATCTGGCTGATAATTGCCGGGTCTGCCGAATCACACTCAAGTAAAAACGATTTTCTGGCATCGGCAGTATGGTCTGGCAGAAAACCGTGCTTGTTCTTTTTCACGATATTAAAGAATGCACGTTCAGCAGAATGGCATTCATTGCCGCCGCCGTTCCCGGTGGCTTTACCGTACATGCATAACACCACTTCACAGGCGTCAGCGGCCATGACGGAGGTTGAATATGACGCCATAGCGCTGAGTAATAATGCGAAGGATATTACTTTTTTCATTTCGGTCACCTTCATATTTAAACGAGGGTTGCGTAATTAGATATTTTATTTACTGAATCCCTTTGCTGAATACACCTCTCATGTCATTAAGATGAAGGGGTTTAAAATAAACATCACTCATCCGGCGTATGTCACCGTGAATATCAATGCTGACTATCACATCAATGCTCTTAAGCACCTTGCGTAACAGCACCTCAAAAGGAATATTCTGGCAGTCGGGATTTTCATAACAGCGGTCAATTAACCCTTCAATACATTCTTCCGGGCTGCCCGCATGCAGGGAAGTCATTAATCCCTCATGCCCGGAACCGACGATTTTCAGTGCATCCCAGGCTTCCCGACCGCGAATTTCAGCCAGTAATATCCGGTCAGGGTTCATACGATAATTGGCGCGTATCAGCCTGCCGGGCGTGATAATGGCATTATCCCCGGCATCCGCCGGATAAAAGAGATGGACATAATTGGTGTGGTGATAGAACCGGATTTCGGGATTATCCTCGATGGTGGTCAGCCTGAGGTGCCGGGGAATAGAGTGCAGCAGCGTTTTCATATAGGTGGTTTTACCGGAGCCGGTTTCACCGACGATAAAAATCGTCTTGCCGTATTCCACTGCCTTTTCCATAAAGCGGGAAATATCCCCCCCTTGGTAATAGCGGGTCAGTTCAACATCTTTGCCTTCCGTTTGCTCCTTACCGGTCACCCGGTTATAAAATCCCGCATCAATCCATGACTGATGCGTTTTCTGCCCAAATGAGGGCTTGCGCAGCGTAATAGACACGGTATTGCGCTCACAGGCCGGGGGAATAATGGCCTGAATGCGCTCGCCTGATTCAAGCGTGGCGGAAAGGATCGGCGAGGTGTCGTCGATATTATCGTCCTGCCACGACGCCAGCGCTCTGGCAAAGGCGTAACACTGGCGCAGCGTAATCGGAGCTTCATGTCTTCGCCATTTCCCCCGGATTTTGGTATGCAGTTCACCCGGCCGGTTAACGGCAATTTCCGTCAGGCCGTCCTGCGCAATAAACTCACCAAACAGCTGGTTTTTCATAAAATCCAGCGACAGGTTTTCAGCGTTCATACCACCTCTTTTTCAGTCGCAGCTGCCAGACGGATGAGAAATCAATATCGGTGCCGGTCATGATGCCGATGACATCACCCTGATTCAGGTACAGGGTGGGCGGGATATTGATGCTGTTGTCCAGCGTCGTTTTCGCCATTTCCGCCGTGGCGGCGCGGGTGTTTTCGGTGTAGTCGGTATTGCGGTCTTTCCCCGGGGCAGCATCCGACGCCGCCGCAGCCACGTCCTGCACGGTACTGAGCATCAGGGCATTGCCGAAGCGCTCCCAGAAATGGTTGTCGATCCAGCCTGAGATCCCCGCCTCGCCGAGCGGGCCGCTGGCCTGCGTATCAGTTAGCGGGATTTGCAGGCTGCCGGGCTCAGGCGTACGCAGCTCCGTCCACAGCACAAACATCCGGCTACGTCCGTGTTGCAGCGCCCCGGTGCGGTAGATGCCACGGGCGACCGTTCCCGCCGGGATCAGCGTCACATGGTTGCTGGCGCTGTAAACATCTTCACTGACCAGGCAGGAAATATGCCCTCCGACATCGGACACGAAGCGCCACATCATCGAACACGGGATATAGCGGTCCACCGGGATATAGAGATCCGGATCGAGACCCAGTCGTCTGACGCCGGTGACACGGGCGACGCCCGGATTGTCGTTGTTACCCGTTTCCGGTGCGGCAGTCTCCGGGCAGCGCAGGCGGCCATCCTTTCCTCGGGTCAGTACTGACGGGCAGGATGTGTACGTTGTGGATGATGACCGACTGTCGGACGTTTCTGCGTTGCTGCGCGTTTCACCCGGGGACGTGCGTGCATTATCGCCCGGCATTGGTCGGGCGTTGTTCACTCCGTCAGCCAGCGCGGCTGCCTTGTTCAGGGCTGGTGGCAGGGTGGGTGCGGGAGTGGCGGCCTGGCGGGCAGGGTCTGTTCCGCCCTGTGCGCGCGGCCCGAACAGGCCAAACGGGTTACTGTCCATGCCCAGATTTTGACGCTCATGCAGCGTCTTCCCGGCAGAGGGCGGCGGCGCGGTGTCGGCTTCTTTCTCATTACCCCCTTTCAATGCACTGAAAAGACGATCGCCGCCGGATGCCAGGGCGATCACCAGCGTCAGACTCAGCAGGCTGAGGATCAGCGTGCGGCGACCGGATGCCTTACGAAAACGGGTCACTTCCGGCTGGCCGGGCGGTGTTCTTTGCTCCGGCTCCTGATACGCCATTGCCGCACGGGCGCGTTCGCGGGCTTCCGCTTCCCGCTCTGCGGTGGTTTTTTCCGGTTCATCCGGGACAGGTTTATCGGTCATTTGGCCTCCAGCGTAACGGACGGTGAAACAGTGTCGCTGCGGGTTATCGGAATGCCCCCGAATCCGTCGTTTTCGATCCCCACCACCGAGGTGCCGTAACGCAGCACCAGTTGTGGCGCTGCCGGCACTACCATCACGATGTAGTTACCCTGTTTAACCGTCCGGGGCGTGACTGCCTGCTCCTGTCCGTTAACCACCCGGAAAACGGAAGGCAGGGTTCTGCTGGGGGAAAAACCGATATATGCAAAACGACCATCATCCCAGGCAAAATCCGGTGCGATGGTGGCCGAACCGGCGGCGACCCGTTTGGTGTAGCGCCAGTTGCGTGGCGTGCTGGCCTGTCCGAATGCCGCCGCTATCTGCTGCTTCTCCTGTCTTTCCCGCTGCTGCGTCTGACGTGCGGCGCTGGCGGCGGCGGATTGCTGGCGAACCTCGGCCGGATAGTGGTAACGGATAACGAACGCCTGCGCGGGGGAATCGTGGTCCAGCACGTTCAGCTCCAGGCTGTAATCACGCTTTGAGGTCACCACGAAGAGGTTGGTCTTCCAGTCCTTTGCCGTGGGCAGGAACACCTGGCTGACGTTGTTGCCGCTGGCGTCCGTCACCGGCTGGGTGATGGGATTCGGGCTGACGTCCACCCGGTTATCACTTTTCGTTACCGTCCAGCCTTTGGGAAAGCCCGCTTGCGCATCAATCACAGCTTCATCGCCGTCAAACAGCAGCGTGGTGACATAGCCAGGGCGGGTATTCACCACGGTGGCGTTCTGGCTGTTATACGATACGTTCTGCATCCGGCTGTCATAGGCGCTGCCGCGCGGGGTGGCGGCGCTCCATGTCGCGCATGACGCCAGTAAGCCCGCCAGGAGCAGGATGTTTTTCAGCATCATTCGCTCCTCAGTTCTTTATCGCGCTGGTAGCTGGTGACGATAAAGCCCAGCGGGTTCACTTCACGCTGACTGTCCGTCAGTTGCTGATGCGGGACATAACGATAAGTCAGGCGGATATTCCAGAAGTCCGTTTTCACTGAATTATCAGAAATACGGCGAAGGGTACGCTTGATACGCAGGGTTGCCAGGTTATCCGGCCCGGTGGCAGGCGCATGCACATTAGAAATAATGTCGATATAGACGACATATTCGGCTTTATTAAAAATAACGTCCGGAGCCTGGTCGCCGTTAAACCCGTCCAGATAATCCCGGTTCACGCTGTCACTGTTAAATAACTGTACGTCGTCATAATCACGCTGGAGGGAGAAATAATTATACCCTTCGCGGAGTCTGACATAGTGTGCCGCCAGTGAATGGGCCAGCGCTTTTTCAGACGCAATATCCCGCTCTTTAATGCGGGTCATATACTCATATCGACCGGTCTGTTTATCCACCGACCACAATTCAATGTCAGTGGTTTTCAGCGGCAGCAGAATAATCATGGCCGTAATTGCCAGTGCAGCCAGAATCAGCCCGGCAGCGGCCACCCGCCAGGCGGTTTTGCGGGAACGCTCTTCCTTTTCCAGCAGGATGGATTCAAAAGAGCGGGAAACATTAATGATGCGCTGAATATCAGACATGGTGAGTCAGCTCCTGAATTATGGCGGGGGAATTCACCGGCTGGGGATCGCCGGACACCGGCGGGAGGTCGCCCTGATGCTGCGCGCAGCCCGTAAGCGCGCACAGCATCAGAAGCAAGATGCTGAATTTCATGGAAGCCTCTTATCGGATAAGTGCAGGAAAGCCGCACCGCTGGCAGAGGTTACGGTGTGACGGGGAAAAGAAATTAGCGGTCGGAAGGATTAACGGTGACGCTGCTGATTCTGGCGTTTCATGCTTTCGATGGCGGTGGCACGTTTCTGCCAGGCGTTCACGGCTTTGCCCGCCCCTGCGGCAATGAACCTGCCGGTTGTCGCGGCTGCTGCCATGCCACCTTTGGCGGTCAGTCGGCCCCCGGCCTTTATGCCGGGTCTGGCGACGTCGGCAGATTTGCTCGCCAGCCCGCTCAGTCCGCTCATGGCTGCACCCTGTAACACGGCCTGCACGGCGGCACCGCCTAATGCGCTGGCAACTTTTGCCGAGAAGTAGATGATGACGCCTGAAATAACACCGGCGACACAGCACTGAACGCCGAGCGTGATGATATTGGCGTTATCCGCGAAATTGACCGCCTTATCCAATATTTCGTTCAGATAATTAATCACTATCCTGATTGATAATGCTGAAAACATAATCGTCAGAATAACGGTAAATATAGTTTTCAACCAGTTATTGAACATGGAGGTTAGGAATCTATATAGCAGGCAGAAAATAAAAATCGGCGCGGTAGTGGTCATTAATACTATTGTGATTTCGGCTAAAAGATTAACGGTCGAGCCGAATAGCAGGGTAACGATAGCGCCTCCCCAGACCAGAACTTCAGCAATCCCTCCGTTAAGTTTTACATAGTTGGAATCATCATTTTGATAAAGTTTTTGTCCGATTGCCTGTGCTTTTTCCCATACGGTATCGAGCAATGCCCAGACATTATCGTCGCCGCTGACACCATCTTTTAATCCATTAATGGCTGAGATGGCTAAATCCAGCCAACTGCCAAGATTTAAAACGAACGTCATGATCAACAACATTCGTCCGACATCCCATACGACATCTTCTATCGGGGTTTGAAGTTTTCCTGCCAGAGTCTGATACCCACGATAAGTGATAAATAATGTAAATGAACTGACGGCGATAACACTGATCATATTGCCGTACACGGAAGTTTGTCCCTGTAGTACGGCATTTAAACCGCCAGTGATAGTGTTGTTCATTCCAACAAACATACCACCTGACATAGGTCACCTCGTTAATTTAAATCGGGAACCTTTGCATTCCCCTGACGGAGTTCAAATCGTGCCTCACGTGCGTTTTTACAATCCATGGAATCATCACCGGATGATTCGCACGTCTTATATCGGATATTCATTTCATCCTGGTGTTCTTTATACCATTGCGTTGATTTCGGGTTATCACATCCTGTCAGTAATAAGAATCCTGAAATAATTGGAATCAACAAAATTGATGTTTTCATGTTTGCCCTCTCAATCATTAAAATCAGGAACAGGCGCGGCGAGTTGCTGCTCATTGAAAGCCTTTTGCCGCTGCTGAGTCAGCATAATGGAACGTTGCTCTGCCTGTTTGACTGACATTTCCCACTGGCTGGTCAGCGCATTCAATTGTACGCTTTTGGCTGCGATGGCGTTAGCCAGGTCCTGCGACTCTTTCGTATCCTGCGCATTAGCAATACGGTCTGATAAATCTGATATATCGTCGAGCGTGTCCGTGATCTTGTTTTCAACCTCGGACGTATTTTCTATCACTACAGCCTGATTCAGGATCATCTGTTTGCAGCTGTCCAGATAGCGTGGTGAAGCGCTGGACGGGTTACAGGTATCGAACGTTTTATATTTGTTATACAAGCTATTCAGTTCAGACGAATATGACCCGCTTTGGTTGCTCAGCAGGTCATCCAGTGAAATACCGTTTTGACGAAAATTTTCAATATCGGTTTTCAGACTTTTGGCCTCGCGGAGAAATGCCTGAACGTCCCGCACGCCCGTTGCCGTGGCTAATTGCTGCTTGTAGGCATCAAGTTCACTTCTGTAATGGGTGACGGTTTCCTGCCATTGCTGGAGTTTCTGGATCCACTGATTCATGGATTCGGTATTCTGTACGGCGTCGAATACCGGTATTCCGGCGCTCATCGCCTGGGTGGACATCAACAGCGAGAATGCCAGTATGAGTTTTCTGAACCGCATTTTCATTACCTCCGTCGTGAATATTACAGGGCTTGTTCAAGGAAGGCGGCTTTCCAGTCATCAGGCTGCATACCTTCCTGATACAGGGTGTCGAACAGTTTCAGGTTGTCTTCGCTCCCGCTCAGCATTTTGGTGAGTTTCCCGAGGCCCGATAAATCCATTTTCGCCACAGCCACAAAAGGCCGGGTTTCACCTGCGCGTAATGGCGTTTTCAGAACCACCATGTAGCGCTCACCCGGATCGAGGTTTCTGACGATGTCGTACACGCTTTCCGGCACTTTCATCTTTTCCACGTAATCCGCCCGGCTGGCCTTCGGGTTGGCGAGAAAAATCTGCGTACTGCACTGCTCGATAATCGCCGGGGCAATAGGGTGCTTGACGATTTCGTCAGGTGACTGGGTGGCGGGGACGAAGATGCCGTTCAGCTTGCGGATCACTTTCAGCATATTGAGCGAGAAGCGGGAGAATTCGACATCGGCCAGCCATTTCCAGAACTCGTCCATGAACATCACCAGCCGGCGACCGTCCAGCAGGCCGGTGACGCGGTACAGCAGATAAAACGTGATGGGGCCGCGAACATCGTCATCATCGAGAAATTCCGTACCGTCGATACCAAAATTTTCGACGTCGCTGATGTTGAAGGTGTCCTCCTCATTGTCTAATACCCAGCCGAACTCGCCGCCCTGCGCCCACTGTTTAAGGCGAATACGTAGCCCGTTGATGCGGGCGTCGGGGGTTGGTGGCTCCGGCAGGACTTCCAGCAGCCGGGTGATACCGAATTTGCGGTATTCCGGCGGGTAGTCGAGCATAATGGTATCCACGGCGGCACTGATGCGCTCCTCATCGCGCGGATCGAGCGGCTTGCCGTTGCGGCCGCACAGCATGCGTACCAGCCGTTTGATAAAGCTGATATTCCGCCGGGTTGGGGCCAGCGAAAACGGGTTGAAACCGGTAGGCACGCCGGTGCGAATACGAAAATAACGCCCGCCCATCTGACGTATCGCCATCTCCGCCGCCCGGTCCTTATCAAAATACACCGTGGTGAACCGCTGGATTGTGGCTGAGGCGCTGAACGTCGCCGGATTGCGGTACTTCTGCATCAGTTGCTGCATCATGGTCATCAGCATCGTTTTCCCTGAGCCGGTTTTCCCGATAATCGCCGTATTACCCGGCGTTTTTTCGTTGAAGTCATCCCGCCCGCTCTGGCTGTCGTGCAGGTTCAGGTAATACCCGCCACCACCCGGTGATTTGAGGATGGCGATGGCATCGCCCCAGGGATTACCGCTCCGCTTGTGGGAATGAAAATTGTGCAGGCTCGCCAGGTCGGCAAAGTTCTGGCTGCTGACGGCCACCAGACGGGGGCGCAGCGTATACACCCCCGGCAGTTGCGCCAGGTACGCGGCGGGCAGCGACAGCGTGGACAGTGTCGTCATGATGCCGAGGTCGGCGAAAGGCTGTGCCAGCGCGTTGGCATCCTTCACCACCAGCTCGGGGCTGTCTGAAGATACCAGCAGGGAAAAGTGGTATTTTCCGCAGGAGACATGCCCGGACTGGAGCAGGTCACGCAACACAATCAGCTCTTCGCGCTGCGAAATGGCGTCGTCATCTGCCGAAGTCAGGCGCTTTTCCGCTAGGCGAATATGCTTCTGCGCCTCATCGCGGGCCATGCAGGTGAAGGACTGCGTCAGCACATACTCGCTTTCGGCATACAGCAGCGCGTCCAGCAGGCCGGTCGCGGTCTCCGGCGAATAATCTTTGATTTCCAGACTGCGGAAAAAGCGGGAGCCGCTGACCGTCTGGCACTCGGCGGTGTCGGTGGTAAAAAAGACATCCGGCGTGCTTAACGTTTCGTAAAATGGTGCACGCGTGACCGCCACCTTTTGCCATTGGCCAGTGAGCAGGCGGTGATAAAAGGACAGTTGGGCGGAATACACCCGCCGGTTTTCTTCATACATCCCCAGCGGCGTCGCCGTATAGCGGGACAGCGCCGAATCCAGCGCCTCCAGGTGTTCCAGCATCACTTTCAGAGCATCATCCAGCGCCGCTTTGCGTTTACCCGATGGCTGCGCCTTCATGGCCTGTTTCTCAAGCGGAGAGAAGGGCACATAGCAGACGGTGAAAAACAGCCGGTGCCGCCAGAACGGCTTTTCGTTGATCGGCTGGTAATACCGCCGGGTCACTTCATCAGAAAAGGGAATACCTGAATTCGCATCAAAGCCATCGTGGTATTTCTCCCGGATACGGTGAAGATAGAAAGTGACCGGCAGACCTTCATACGCACGAATAACATTATTGAGATGCGTCGCCATTAACGTCAGGTGATGTTCATCCTCGCAATCAAAAATGGTGCCCTCCAGCTCCCAGCTGGCAACCAAATCACCCTGGCGGTTTCTGATGACGTGCGGGTGAAGATGGGAGGAATACGGAATGTATTTATCCAGCGTAACGTGCTCGTTTAACTTCATTTTTTCAATAAACTCCGAGACGTCGACGGCGTCATATCGGTTTGCCAGCAGGGCATTGGCACCAAAATGTTTATTGGTGCCAAACCGGCCACGGGTTTTAAAGGCCAGCCAGAGCAGGCCGAAATAGTGAATATCGGTTCTGGCCTTTGCCTTCATCTCCAGCCAGGCGGGAATAAGCAGTAATATCAGGTAATAGCTGACATAGACCGCCAGCAGGACGATGGCCCCGCTGACCATCACGAACGGCACGAGGGGAATGCCGGCTATGGCGGCAGGTCGCGTCAGCGCTTTGTTCAGCGTAGCCATCGTTGCCTCCCTTATGACGCCCAGTAGGCACCGAAACCTGACGCACCGACGATAAGGATGGCGCCAATGATGACGTTGCGCATGTCATGCAGGCTCTTGCCGTCAAATAAGACTTTGTATCCCACCCACATGGTGGCCAGCGTGATGGTGACGGCGGCCAGTCCGAGCAGGCCGGTAGAGGTGTTGCTCAGCGTCTCATTGGCTTTATTAAACCCGCTGTCTGCTGCCAGCACCGGGCTTGCCATTAACAGGCAAGTGAGGACGGGCCAGTCAGTCTGTTTTCGTTTCATCATTGTTCCTCCTGGGGGCCGGGGATGGGTAACGCGCCGCGTATCACGGCGTTGGGGTAGCGCAGGGATGTCAGAACTGGCGTGGCGTTATCGGTAAGCTCGCCACGCATGACGGCGGTGGGGTAATGGATTTCAGGCACGAGCTTTTCGGCAGGAGGTCGCTGCCGGTCTTCCCGCGTTGACGGTACGGCGTAGCCGATGCGCTGGATGTAACTGGTCTGGTTAAACGCGGATTCCGGCTGTTGGCCGGTCGTGAAATTTCCTGAGTAGTAGCAACTGAGCGCACGCTTGAGGGAACCGCCGCGGTGGTAGCAGTCGGTGAGGATGCGCTCAAACACGGACAGGTTGGTACAGGGGTCAAGAAGGTCACGGGCGGTCACGTCGTAATGTCGGAAGTTGGTGCTGGTGATTTGCATCAGCCCGACCGAATAGCGTCGGCCCTGTGCTGCCAGCCGTCCGGTGAGGCTGACGGCCTCATTTATGCTGGCGGGGAAATGTGAAGTCACGCCTTTGCCACCGGGCAGGATTTCAGCAATGGCATACGGATTCAAACCGGATTCGACCCGCGCCACATCAAGTGCCGTCGACGGGTGAACGCTGGCGGCGCACTGCATCGACAGCGTAAGAAAGGCTGTGGTGGATAGCATGGTGGCCTCTTAACAGTCAGCCCGGCGGGTGTATACCAAGCCCCTGCCGGAGGAAGGTCAAAAGCGGATTAAGCAGAGGCGGTATCCTGCGAAATGCCGCTATCTTCTCTGGGTTCAAGCAGCACCAGCTTGCCGGAGACAGCAATACCGGGTGTCAGCATGATATTCAGGCCAGACTTACCGTTATGAGCGAACGCCACGCCAACCTTGGTCCAATACGTGTTTATTTCGCCCTGTGCATCGGGTTGACTTTCCTGGGTGACAAATACGTGATAAATGGGTTTTCGCATGTGGCCTCCTCTACTAAAAACAACGATGAGTTAAAGAAATGTCACATCCCAATTCTGCATTCCGGTTTTAACGGGTCAGCGAGAACATTCAGCGGCACCCTGAATTGTGGTTTCGTGACAGCCCGAACCTTATTTTTAAAGAGCAACGCCTGATTCAGGCGAATTTACGTCAATACGGGTAACTATTATGTAATGACGCTTTCAGGATCAGATATCCGGGGCGGTATATAAACGATAAATTCAAAGTTAAAATGAGAGAGATGAATTAGCGGTAGAAGGGGATAAGCTTTGGGGTAAATAAATGGAAGTGAAATAGTTAATAAAGAAGACTGTGTATTCATAGTTAATGATAGAGACATGCAGGGGAAATATTCCTGCATGTCTCTGTGACCATTATTAACGTCTTCGGCGTTCAAGTTTTTCCTGACATTCCGTGCAGGTGGTTATGCCCGGAAGTGCCTGCCGTCGCTTTTCAGGAATGGGCTTACCGCATACACGACAATGGAATAATGATGGCGTAGACCCTGGCTTAAAACGACTCTGTTCAATCATATCCTCCAGTCGTTGCTCATTAAATTCCTGATCGCGGTCAATCTCATCTGGCATGGGCGGCCCTCCGGTCTGACGCCTCCTGTTCGCAAAGTGCGATACGCTTCCAGACGATGGTCAGTGACAACCCTTCGACTTTCGGCAGCAGGGTTTGCGTTACCTGCATCATGGCGGCCAACGCATCGGTCGATTCCAGGTTGGCCACCCGGCATTGTTGCCATTGCCGCCAGATGGCCGCATCCGTCTCTTCGTCCGGCTCTGGCGTCCGGCCATAAGGCACACGGACGCCCAGTAAGCGGCGGCGAAGGCAAACTTCGTTGGAGGTGAGGCCAAAATACTTATTGAGGAGCGCAATTGACCCACCCAGCCGGATAGCGTGGTTGATACGTTGCTGCTGCAGAACCTCCTCACGGGATTTCGCCAGAAGCAGGTGTAACGCGTCGTGATGAACCGTCACAGCCAAAAACTGCGCAGACTCCCGACTGAGGATAAACAGCTCGTCTAGTGATAATTGGTTGAGGGCATTCATTTCGTCGAAAGTGAATCCTAGCGATTCACAGTAACGAATGTTGCCCTCCTTCAATGCATGCAGGGCATCGGTTAATACGGCGTAATTAAGTGATGGGATAATCATGGTATTATCTCCCTTCAGCCTATTGAGCGGCGGACTAATTTAATATTGATCCATTCGTCAATTTCCGATTCGAGCCAGGCGACACTGGCCGGGCCAATCTTGATTGAGCGGGGGAAGGTGCCGTCTTTCATATACAGATAGATTTGAGAGCGCTTCAGGCCAGTTTTTTCTTCAACCTGTTTCAGACGTAATAACTGATGAGATGTCACGGTATTCTCCTGTGGCAGATATAGCGCTAGCCGGGAGAACACACGACAACACAAAATAGTGGTGTGGAGAAAGCTGATGAGCCCGTATTACGGGAAATACAATCCTTAATACGGGTTTTCATAGCGAAGGGCATCATCTTACTTTTGTGTTGGCAGGGAAGGGGGCGAGCCGCGCTCAAGCGCAGTCTTGAGCGTGTCGCCACTGAATCGATCGGTAATGCCTTCCTCAGATGCCCATTGTTCAAAAATGGACAGTAGTTTATACGGTTGCATGATTAACGGACTGATAGTTTCATTATTTTTGCAGGCAAGCCAGAAGAGGCGTGATAGAGGGGTGGATATCCGAGTTGGAGACGGTTGAAGTATTTCTTTTTCGATCGGTTTGTTGATCAACTTATCAAGTTCACTTTTTCTGAGGACAAAGCAGGCATCACTCGGTAATTCATGCATAGGAAAATAATATTTATGCGAATCTTTCTTTGTAGCGTTTAGTATTATATCTTCGTAATCATCTGATGAAATATCTTTAGGTAGCCTTTTTACGTGTCGTTCGATTCTTTCATGCCATGTCATCTTTTCGAAAAGTTGAAACGATTCCCCCAATAAACAGACGGTAATACCATAATTATTCGACTTTGCTCCTGTTACAGGTGATGGTATCTTTAATGAATGTGCAAGTAAACGCTGTATAAGGACATATTCATAGCCGAGTAATGTTGTGTCAATGACTCTTTGTACAGGGTGGATATATCTTCCTTCAGTACTGAAAGTTAAATTGTTCTCGTTGACAAAGGAACTTTCGGCAGGCATGAATGATTTCATCGTTGACGAATTTTTTATTGGTCTTAGCTTTAATTTATGATTTCGTGATTTAATTTTCCTCAATATTACTGGGGATTGAAAATATATTGAAAACCGAATTTTCCCTTGCAGAGCAAATCGATAAAAATCACTTTTTCTTATTTTACACCCATTCAATGCATTGAGAAGTCTTACCGCCTCCCTTATAGTTATCCAGTCTGGAATTCCATCTCTAATGTTTAGGCAAGTTGGATTGTCTGACATAATACATCTCCTTTCACACAATGATATTGCTGATGAATTTCGCTGTGTTTTTGAAAGATGTTTAAAATTCTGATTGATATGAAATAGATCAGAATGACATGGGCGGATTTTATAAAATAAAAAATAACCTATGTTTGGTTGTGACATTTTTCAAAGAGGTAAAATAAAATGGCTCAGTGATTTGGTGTTCACTGAGCCATTTTAAATGCTATGTGTACTATCAGGAGTAATCGGAGGTGGTGCGTCTTTTATTAGAATTTATTTGTAATAACATCCATAAAATACCAACGATTACTACTCCGCCTCCAACCCAAGTAGGGCTTGTAAGACCAGTAACATCCAGTGCTACCCCCCCCAATAGCGACCCTAATGCAATTCCTCCGTTAAAACCGGCAATATTCAGTCCTGCTGCCACAGCTGGAGCTTCAGGTGCATGTATGTGAGATAGCCCTATCACTCTTGCTTGCATTGAGGGGACCGCTGCGTATGTCAATGCTCCAAGCAACCCAATAAACAGTGCCATTAACATTAAGGATGAGACAGAGAACCACATAGCAAAGAGGACGATCGCCAGACCAATAAGAATTGTCATCACGGCACGATCTGCACCTTGCTTGTCAGTCAGGCGACCACCCCAAACATTCCCGATAGCGGCCATCACGCCGTAGACCAACATAAGCAAACTACTCGTACGCTCGTCTACATGCGTTACCTGAAGTAGAATCGGGGAAATATACGTATACAGGGCAAAAGATCCTGCATAGGCCAAAACTGTAATTCCTGCTCCCGCAAGCAGTAGTGGGTTGAACATGGCTTTTAAACCGTCCATGGCATTTGCTTGCAAGGAGGGATCATTTTGATCCGTGGGCATCAGCATTGCCAATCCAATGAAACCGATCGCTCCACTTGCCGTTACTGCCATGAATATAGACTGCCAACTCAACAGACTACCGATGTAGGTACCAAGTGGTACGCCTAATGCCAACGCAATTGTAAGACCGCCAAAAACGACCGAAACAGCGGCGCCAGCACGATGTCGCCCAGCCAGTTGGGTTGCCACACTTGAAGCAACAGCAAGAAACACTCCGTGCCCTAAACCGGAAGCAAATCGTGCAATCAACATAGGCGTTAGGGACTCAGACGCACCGACGATACCATTGCCAACTGTAAACAGGCCCATAGCAACAAGTAATAATCTTTTACGAGGCCATCGTGTTGCCAACGCAGTTAATCCCGGAGCACCAATTACGGCACCGAGGGCGTAGGCTGTCACCGCTGTACCTACATGACTGACACTGACGTTTAGATCAGCTGATATCCTGGAAACTAAGCCGATCGTGACAAATTCAGTGAATCCCAAAGCAAAAGCGCAGAGTGCAAAGACATATATAACAAAAGGCATGCGTTCTTTCATAACTCAGGCTCTTCTATTTTCAATAGAAGCCAACAAAGGCAGCATTGCCTCAGCGACTCCTTTTGCGGAAGCGGGATTCTGTCCGGTCACTAATCTCTCGCTGACAATCACCTGTGGCTGAAAATTTGCGGCTGCAAGATGCTCAGCACCTCTTTGCTTCAGCGTGTCTTCAAGTAAGAATGGAACAATGTCGTACAACCCTACAGCACGTTCTTCATCGTTGGTAAAAGCTGACACCTTTTTGCCCGCAACCAGATATTCATTATCGGAAAGCCGAATATTCACCAATCCGGCGGGGCCATGACAAACCGCAGCGACAACGCCACCCTTTTCATAAATTCGTGATGAAACACCCGCCAACTCTATATTGTCAGGGAGATCCCACATCGTCGCATGCCCTCCTGCATAGTAGACGGCGTCATAGACGTCAGGATCAATCTGCGAGGGTTTTAATGTGGTTTTAGTTGCCTCGCGTAAGGAATCATTATTCCAAAAGGAGGCGTTAACCGGATCGCTGAGGTCTAAACCGTCAACATGTGTCTTGCCTCCCTTGGGACTCACGAAATCAATTTCATATCCTTCTTTTGTGAGTACATCGTAGGGGTGAGACACCTCAGAAAGATAGAAACCACTGGGTGCGGCATCTTTACTCTCGGCTTGACCTTTACGGTCATGGCTGGTCAATACAAACAGGATACGTTTGGGCATTTTAACTTCCTCTATATGGGGGGACTTAAAGCAAAATTCTTCTGATTGCATGCGACATAACAGACTTGTCATATTGAGTCTTATTGTGGAACAATCTATTTATCCTTTAAATAGACCTAAACGGACAAACACTTACCCCAAAATGAACAAAATAAACTTGAGAAATGACGACCTTGAAGTGTTTTTACACGTCGTCGACAGAAACAATTTCTCTGCCGCAGCACGAGACCTACAGATACTCCCCAAGATGGTGAGCAAGCAGATAGCCAGGCTGGAAACTGCACTTGGCACTACACTTTTTGAAAGAAACACCCGTAATCTACGTATTACAGACGAGGGCAGAGCTATAGCTGAGAGGGCTCGCGTAGCGTTGGCCGTTCTGGATGAGATGAAGGAACTTTCCCGAGGGGATAGTGAGGAGTTAAGCGGAAATATTCGTTTGACTGCGCCCGCACCGTTTGGCCGAAAATATGTTGCTCCTGCGATCGCTGCATTCTGCCAAGTACATCCGAGGGTGGGCTTTGATTTAAGGTTATCTGACCAAATCCAGGATCTTTACAGTGGTGATTTCGATCTGGCTATTCGTATGGG
Source organism: Serratia sp. CY83965 (assembly GCF_052166375.1). NCBI lineage: Bacteria > Pseudomonadati > Pseudomonadota > Gammaproteobacteria > Enterobacterales > Yersiniaceae > Serratia > Serratia sp. CY83965. Next base: position 67,757 of record NZ_JBJNOV010000004.1, read on the forward strand.
GGATCTGGCTGATTCTCGCCTTCTGGCCAGAAAAATAGCAAATAATAGACGTATTCTCATCGCATCGTCCGAATATCTGAAGAATCATCCACCCATTGAGCGACCAGAAGATCTTTTAAATCACAACTGCTTAGTATTCGCTTACCCGGGTTTTTTACACAACTCATGGACGTTACGTAAAGCCGGTCATGAAAGAAGCATCAGCGTTACTGGCAACCTTATCAGTGACAACGGAGACGTATTGCATGCCTGGAGTTTGGCGGGGCTTGGCATATCTCTTCGAGAAACTTGGGATATTCATGATGAATTGAGAGCTGGGAAACTTTGCCGAGTTCTGCCTGATTGGGAAGCAAACACATCTCAGATCAGTGTTGTCCGGGCGCGGCGAGAACCAATACCCCGTAGGCTAAGTGTATTTATTGATTTCATGACTGAAAAATGGAAACGGGCACCATGGGATGATGATTAATGTTCCGAGAGGTAGTCCGAACCGGTCTAAAAGAAGCTAACCGCTTCGCTGACCAACGGAATTTGTGATAACTCGATTTGAGTTGAGGTCGTCAACGTTAATAGATAAAAATACAATGATTGTTTAGTCAATTTAAAGGTTTAGCGACTATCACTCCCCAGAGTATGTAATAGAAGACAACACGCCAATCCGAATCTCATGGCATGCTTGAAACCTTAATGCCAACCAGTATAACGCACGTAAAATATAGGTATATCAATGGGTTATCTTGATATGTTCTATCCTTGCCCTATAAAATCCTTTAATTGTTAAAATAAGTTAATATGTATAGAAGCATTAACGGAACATGTTTATAACATAATACTGTGCAGGCTTTCGATTTTATGTCGTAATCGGAGAGCTTCAGGCTCTTAAGGATGCGCAGTATGAGCTATCTGGTTCAGTTACGAAGTTTTGTTGAAGTATACAAAGCTGGTTCGATTTCAAAAGCGGCAATGCGGTTGGGCATAAGCCAGCCTGCAATGTCTGCCCACATTCATTCACTTGAGGCTTTTACCGGGTGTGTTCTCTTTACTCGTCGTTCACATGGTGTGGTGGCTACAGTGGATGGGGAGGAATTGGCGAGATTGGTGGCTTCAGATTTAGAAACTATTGAACTGAAGTTGTCGATGCTTAGATCACGTACAAGAAAGTCCTCGGGGACAGTATCTTTCATCGGGCCAGCAGAATTAATGTGGTCAAAATTACCGTACTTGGTGAAAATATTATTCAATGAAGGTATTAAATTTAAAGTTTTGACAGGAAATAGGAAGCGCATATACAGCTGTCTTCTGGACGGAAGTTGTCAACTAGGTTTCACAACTTCTATGCCGGATAAACAAAAATTTGGATATGCTGAAATTGGAATGGAAAAGTTAATAGTTGTGGTAGCGTCACTCATAGCAGACAACTTCAAAGAAAATGAGGACGTGATTGATACGCTGTCGAAGCTTCCTCTAATAGCTTACGATGAACAGTTACCCTTGATAAGGGAAGTTTTCCAGGATTCTTCGCGATTTTTTGCACTGCTTCGTCCGTCTATTACTGTACCGGATTTGCGGATTTTAGAAAGAATGATCCGAGAAAATATTGGTTGGACTGTGATGCCTGAGTATTTATGCGCCCAAAGCATAGCAGGAGGTCAGATCGTTGAAGTGAATGTCCATGAGAGACTCCCTATAAATTCAATCTATTTGGTATGGATTGATAGCTCATTACGTAACCCACTCGTTTCAGGAATAAGAGACAGAATTCTCGAACTATCAAAAAATAGCGGATTTATGGTTTGAGATACATAAAACAGGCAGCCTTATCGGCTGCCGTGTCATTATTTTATCCGTGGAGATCGCTTGGCAAAGTCATCTGCAATGTCATTCAATTTTAGGAATTTCACCCCTGGATGACCAAGCATATGAGTTAAGAGGCGTTCGAGCATCATTAACACGTGCGGGCGTCCAGATACGTCCGGGTGAATCGTAAAAGTAAAGATCGCATATTCATGCTCACGGTAGACCCAATCAAATTGATCTCTCCACAACTGTTCGATGTCCCTGGGATTCATGAAACCTTGGCTGTTGGGTTTTGTTTTCATGAACATGAAAGGAGGAATATCGTCGATTGTCCAACTGGCGGGTAATTCAATAAGGTCCGTCTCTTCTCCGCGTACCAGCGGTTTCATCCATTCGGTCGGTGTCTTGGAATAATCTATCTTGGTCCAGGAATCACCTTTCCTGACATAATAAGGCTGATGATCATGATGCATTAGTGAATGGTCATATTTGATGCCATTTTCTAATAGAAGATCTGTGGTTACAGGAGAAAATTCCCACCATGGAGCGACATACCCAGTAGGTCTCTTCCCTGTTAATTTTGTGACCATGTCAATGCCTTTTAGAAGGACTTCTCTTTCTTGGTCAGGCGACATAGATATTGGGTTTTCATGACTGTAATTATGAACCCCTACCTCATGTCCAGCATTGACAACTGCTTCCATTTGCCGAGGAAAGGTTTCGATGGAATGACCAGGCATAAACCAGGTGGTGGGGATATTAAACTGGTCAAATAGATTCAGAAGACGTGGAGTACCTACTTCGCCAGCGAACATACCGCGAGATATATCGCTTGGAGAATCTTCTCCCCCATAAGAAGATAGCCAGCCTGCAACGGCATCTACACCCACTCCAAAACCACATAGTATTTCTTTCGCCATGAGTTATTACTCCTCATACAGAAAAAATTGAAATAATATTGCGTTAAGAGGGTTTCTTGACTAATTTCAAGAGATCCTCGGTATCTAATTCATTAATTCCTTTTTGAAGTGCCATTAATTTATGCTCAGGGATGTTGTATCCCCAATTAGCCCAAAATGATTGAATGCCATGATCTAATGCATCAATAACATTTTGGATATTATCATCAATAAATAGAATATCCTCGTTTTTATCGAAGGCTATTGATTTTAGCAAGGTAAGAGTCTTGTTTTTGTCAGTCATCCTCCCATATATTTTATTCGCGGGTATGTTTAAACCATATTTACTTAGAATGTATAATATAGACTCTTCATCCTTTCCTGATACAATATAGATATCATTAGCTGTTTCAAATAAATTTGAAACATCCAATAGCGGACGGTGTAGTTCAGCCCAAAAATCAGGGTAGAGACTTCTTGCCAGCTTCCTATAATGGATGAACTTATCCCTGAATATTTTCTTATCTTCAGTTGGAATTGATTCATATATAGCAGTGAATCTGTCATTATCTATAGCTTCATTACCAAATTCAGTGAATGAGGCAATAAAGTGACCGTCATGGCGTACAAAATTCCTTAATTTCCTGAATCGTTTAGCCATCAGGCGTGGGATGTTTTGAAGTACATCTTGGTTAAAATCACTGAGAGGTCTGTCATGTAATACATTCCATGTAATTAGCATGCATTCGTCTACTCCATCAACCACGACCCCGTCGAAATCCATTGCTATTAACATCGAATTATACCACCAGCGGTTCTTTAAGAGTTTCGCCGCGCTTCCATCTATCTATTGCATCGAATGTCTGACGCATAAATTTTCCACATTCAGCATAATAGGAGCAAGTTATGATATTCCCGTCGACAACTACATCTGCTTCAATTACATTGGCGCCGGAATTAATCATATCGTCTTTCAGACCAACATAAGCGCAGGTGAGTTTGTCTCTTAGAATACCGGCAGAAATCATAATCCAGGGACCATGGCAGAGCCCAGCCACAACTTTCCCCTGTATTACCATCTGCTTTAGAAAATCTTTAACTCTCTGATCTTGGCGAACTCTATCAGGCGCTTCATGACCGCCAGTGAGAATAACAGCATCAAAATCAGTGGCGTTGAGTTGATCAAAATTAATATTGTCTTTGGATCTTTTATCCATAGGAACAGTGATGCCATATTTCCCTGTCACTGCACTTCCATCCTTTGTTGCAATAGATATATCGTATCCTTCCTCTTTAGAACGATAGTAAGTATAAACTACATCGTGATCCTGAAAACCTGGACCAGTGATTATCACTACTCGTGTCGGATTAGACATGTTATTTTCCTTCTTATTGCGTTACGGGACGTTAATTAAAAATACATTCTGACCACAGTACATTTCTGAGATGGCATCTTTAGCTCGTAGGATATGAATCTTTCCCATTAGATGGCTTTTTACATCTAATGAAATAAAAATAAAATCATCCTCGTCATTCAACATTTTTCTATCAAGATTTTTGACGGAAAAGTATGCTAATTTGTGTAGGTCATGTTCTCTGATCAATGTGCCTGCAGCTATCTGTTGCAAAGGAGGTAAAAGATCATGTTCCTGTGATTTCTTTTCATATGCCATATTTTGCCGGCCATAATTATCTTTAAGTCTGAGTAAGTCGAATTTGTTTCTTGGATTTTCAACTTCGATTAATTCGATGCCTGATTTTCCCGAAATAGTCTGATGGAATACACCTTTTGCAATATATATGCTGTCCCCAGATTTTAACGCCTGATGTGTACCATCAAGAAATCTGGTCTCGCCATCACCATGTAGGCATATAAGGACGGTGTCTTTGAGTATATGACAATGCATTGAAGTGGATTGATTCTTTGATATATGAAGGCGCCATACATCAAAAATAGAATCACAATAAACTCTATACTCATATCCCCATGGTTTTTCTATGAATCCATTGAGATGTAAGTCTTTCTCAAATGACTCACCATTATTTGAAGTTGAAAGTAGGATTTTGTTTATTTCAAGCAAGTCATATACATTTGGAGTCCGGTTGTGGATTTCCATATGGTCGCTCCCCCGCTAATTGAATTGCTGAATGTTGATTTCACTTCGGTCAATCGTTCTGTGATTTCAGTCTATAACGGTTATTTAGTACGAGAGAAATAACTTTTATGATGATTGCCTATATTGTTTCTTTTGATCAGTCCTTCATACTCAATAATTACTGAAAACTATGCTTCTATACTTGGGTACTGTTAAAGATGCATAGATTCTATGCCGTCAGGAGGTCATAGCTCACAAGCGATTAAGATGCTTAGCAAGATGCCGAACTCGGACGTCAGCACGATACATCGCATAATGTAGATATCGCAGCGTTTACGTCCCTGTTTGTAGCTCTATCTTAAGAAGTTGCCCCCATAGTGGTAGACAACACCTCAATCTTAAAGTAATCTACCATCTAGTAGGTTGATTGCGTTTGGCACCAACCTTATCTTTGAGATCACTCGACACTTCAGGAGTTGTCATGACTAATTCAAAAAAACCTTTTGCTGACGCTAATGTTATTCGCGGTACACGAGAAGCTATTCGCCAGCAGCCAGAGCTGGGCAATCTCACCTTTAACATGAAGAGTAAATCCAACGGTGGGGTATCCGTCCGTGTGGAAACTCATGCGACTATCCAGAACGGCCAGGTTGATACCAGTCGCGCCGGAAAATTTGCTAATGTTGGCGATGAACCTGCTGATTTATCGGGTACTGATAGCGGTATGGGCCCAGCTGAGTACATTTTGCAGGCACTTGCCGGCTGTTATACCGCGACTCTGACTGTGATGGCGGCAGAAAAGGGCATTGAGCTTGATGGTATTGAACTTGACCTGAACTTCGACATTAATCTGAACGGTTTCCTGGGTCTTGACGAAAAAGTTCGCAACGGGGCGAAAGCGATCCGTGTTGGCGTTAAGCTCTCCAGTCCGACCGCCAGCCGTGAACAGCTTGAAGAAATGGTTCGTGCACTGCCAGAAAGCTCGCCGATCCACGATACGTTGGCGAACCCGGTCAATATTGATACTCGGTTGGTGTAGGTAAAGCTCAGAGAGGGAAATGACTGAACACTGTCATTTCCCTACTGCCTGATGGCTATTAACTCCGACCAAAACGCGTTATCAGAGAAGGTTAAATTACTGTTGTGAACTGATGTCCCCTTGCAGGGAACAACAGGCGCAGATAATATCTACCAACTAGTAGATTATAATTGTGAGGATTATATGTCAGTCATGACACGAGAAAGGCTTCTGAATGAAGCGGACCATCTGATGCGCGAACGGGGTTACTCTGCATTCAGCTATGCTGATTTGTCAAAGAGCATTGGTATCACTAAGGCCAGTATTCATCACCACTTCCCAACCAAAGATGTTTTGGGCGAACAAGTGGTGATTCAGGCCCATACCGATACCAAAAACCGATTTGAACAGATTGAAGCGACGGAGAATACGGTTGCGCAGATGCTTACCGCCTACGTGGAGCTTTTCATCGAAAGCTATCGCACGTCGCGTATGCCGCTGTGCTGTGCTTTGTCTTCGGAAATGGCCAATCTGCCACCGAATATCAGAGTTCGGGCGACCGAATATTTCGATATGCAGATTGCCTGGCTGACCAGGATTGTCAGCCGTGGCGTTGATGCAGGGGAGCTGACTGCTGACCTGCTGCCATCAAAAATGGCTCTGCTTATTTTGAATTTATGCGAGGGCGCCAGCGTTGTTTCCCGGGCGATTAATAAGCCTGAGCTTTTCAACGATACGCTTGAACAGATCCTAATGATTGTTAAAAGAAAATAATTCTGGAGATGACCCCATGTTAGATTGGAATGAATACCGCTCAGAAGTGATGCAACGTGTTGGTGATCTGGGTAAGTTGACCCCGGAAACACTAAAAGGCGTCATGGCTTTGGGCAACGCCGGCAATAAGACCAACCTCCTGGGCGCGAAAGTGCGTGAACTGATTGCACTGGCTTGTGCGGTGACGACTCGCTGTGATGGTTGCATCGCCGTCCATGCCGAAGCTGCCGTTAAAGCTGGCGCCACAGAAGAAGAAATTGCTGAAGCCCTGGGTGTGGCAATCAACCTAAATGCAGGCGCTGCCGTTGTCTATTCCGCACGTACGCTGGATGCGATTAAGCAACTGAAAGCGCAATAGTTATCGCGTTGAAAATATAAAAGGGCATGACTGCCCTTTTTTCACTTCTGACATACATTTTCATCATGCTCTCTGGCATTAGGTCTGATATGGCTTACATTGCCCTTTATCAGAACGAAAACAGACTTTATTCCTCGTTAAACACATTTCTTACCCATTCGGCCAAAGCCTGAACGCCCGGTCGGTTAAGGTTTTCTCGTGGCATAATGAGGTCATATCCTCGCCCGGCGGGTATTTCTATTTCAAAAGGGGCAATCAGTCGGCCCTCATCGAGGTAATGTCGAATGAGTCGTTTTCTGCCCATGATGATACCGCCGCCATTGAGTGCCGCTTCAATAGACATCTGACAATTGTTGAAGCTCAAAAAATTATCTTCAACAGGCAGGTTTTTGCCAGACTCCCTGCACCATTCTCGCCATTCGGAAAAAACATTCTGGGAGTCAACGGATTCAGACGTATGAATGAATGGGACTTCAGCTAACCAATGGTTTGCTTGCCTGATTTTTTTTGCAAGAGATGGAATACAGACGGGAACCAGCGTCTCTTCAGATAACCGTTCGCAGTAGAGATCGGGGTATTTCAGATTACTGTAGTATATAGCGACATCTACTCGTTCGAGATTAAAATCTACCAGACCGGCTCTCACTCTGAAATTGATATTCAGCCCCGGCCACCGTTCGGTAAATACCGGTAAGCGCGGCATCAGCCAGAGAAAAGCGAAGGTAGGTGGAAGGCCGACAGACAAGGTTCCTCTCAGCCCCTGCACGCGAATATCTTCTATTTCATCACTGATGCGTTTAAGTGAAAACGCGAGTACGCCAAGTAAACGCTCCCCTTCATCGGTCAACTGAAGCTTTCTGGTCATTCTAATAAACAGTCTGAATCCGAGCATGGATTCAAGAGAACGAATGCGTTGGCTAACGGCCCCTTGCGTCAGATTGAGAGTAGTCGCCGCCTTAGTAAAGCTCATATGCAGTGCTGCCGTTTCAAACGTATGCAATAGTGCCAGTATGTTCTGTTGAGCGAGCATTCATCATTTTCCTTCTTAATTTTCTCTTATGCATTATTTACAGTAATGCATACCCCGGAATTGATCGTTTGTCCACTAAGCCCCTTGTCCTCTTTAATTGGCCCAACAGACGTCCTGACAACAACGATGAGGGGAATATCTAATGAAGGGTCTTAAGTTAGTGGTTATTGGAGCGGGTTCAAGCTACACACCTGAACTGATGGAAGGCATTCTCAAGCGTCAAAATGAATTTCCGATCCGCGAGTTATGGCTGGTTGATATTGAGGATGGCCGTGAAAAAATGGCGATTATCGCGGGCCTCACCCGACGGATGCTGGAAAAAAATGGGCTGGATATACCGGTTTATGAAACCCTTGACCGCACAGAAGCACTGCTCGGTGCCGATTTTGTTTGTTCTCAGTTCAGGGCCGGCTGCCTGGACGCACGGATCAGCGACGAAAGGATATCGCTGAAATACGACATGATCGGTCAGGAGACCAATGGTCTGGGTGGATTTGCCAATGCATGCCGCACTATCCCGATTGCATTGGCTATAGCGAAAGAAATGGAACAACTGTGCCCGGATGCCTGGTTGCTGAACTTCACCAACCCGTCGGGAATGGTCACTGAAGCGATACTGAAACACAGCACAGTCAAAACCGTAGGGCTGTGCAACGTGCCTGTTATTATGCAAAAGGGTATTGCCAGTGCTTTAGGTGTCAGCGATATCAATGAATTTATCATGCAGGTCGCGGGACTTAATCACTTCATTTTTGCGCGCCATATTTATCATGAGGGTAAGGATAAGCTTCCTCAGGTCATTGAGCTGATTTCAGAGGGGAATGATCCTTTGGTGCCTAAAAATATTCCTCCTTTCAAATGGCCGGATCGGTTGTTGGCGAATATGGGAATGATACCTTGCCCCTACCTGCGTTATTACTACATGAGCGACGACATGTACCGTCAGGAGCTTGGCGAAGCACAAGGGGAAGGGACTCGTGGTGAGATCGTAAAGGAGCTCGAAAGAGAACTATTCGAAATTTATCGAAACCCGGAACTCGCCGAGAAACCGAAAGCGCTGGAAGGTCGGGGAGGGCAGTACTATTCGGATGCGGCATGTGAATTGATGAGCGCAATATATAACGACAAACGCATCATCATGCATGTCAATACGCGAAACGATGGTGCGATTGCGGGCCTGCCGGATGACTGTGCGGTTGAGGTCAGTTCAATGATCACCCGTTCTGGACCGATACCACTGAATGTCGAACCTTTCCCGGAAGATGTACTTCGTCTGATTCAACTGATGAAAAGCTTTGAGCAATTGACCATTGAGGCAGCCATCAGTGGTAATCGGTATACGGCATGGCGTGCCTTGGTTATTAATCCCCTAGTCAAAAGCGGTCAACTGCTTGAAAATGCATTGGATGAAGTGATCGAACATAACAAAGCGTTGATGCCGGCCTTCCAACGCAATAAATAACGCTAAGCAGACTGGTCGGTTATTTTATAACAAAGCGGTTATCACTCTGAACGAGGGGTAACCGCTTGCCGATGATGCATCAGACCGCTAAGAGACTTTTTTAAACATAGATAAAATGGCATCACTGCCCTTTTTTCAGCTCTGACAATGCTTGCTGATAAAACCCTGCCGATTTAACACCCGGTATACGCTGGACCAACTGCCCATCCTTGAACATCAGTACGGACGGCAGTCCCCAAATTTCATATTTGGTGGTCAGTACCGGTGCCAGATCCACATTCACTTTGCCGACTTTGACGTCGCTTTCTATCTGCTCGGCAAAATGGTTAAAAATGTCTTCGCTCATCTGACAAGGTGGGCACCAGGGGGCAGAGAAGCGCACCACCGCAACCCCTTCATGCCTCTCGATTTCTCTAAAATTATCTTCATTGTAAAGGGGTAATTCACGCATCATTCACTCCTGCAGGATGTAACTTAATAGTAATGCTACCTACTAGTTGGTAGATTTGATTAACATAAAAAGCTATCATCGATAGAAAGGTGCTTAAGCGAAGACAATGCCATGTTTTATCAAGGGCTAAGCGTCATCTTATGTGGACGGCGTGCTGAGGATTATGATATTTCACTCCATCTGAATGAGAAAACTGACGTATTGCAAAATCGGGATTACTTTATAAAAAAGCAAGCCCATCCATAAAGTGTCGGCCTACAGGGCAGGCCTATTCCTTTTCGTAAGGCGATGATGGAAAGAACATTATCCAGTCGTATTAATGTGGGGAGTACAGCGCATGTGCTGCATACGCAGCCCCTGATGATGCGCCATATCACTATAGATGAACCCACAATCATCCTGGTCCGCCATGGCAGGAAAATAATCCGCTGGGCGCAAGAGGAGATAACGCTGGAAGCGGGGGACGCGGTGGTCATCGGGGAGGGGCACTCTTTTGATATCATCAATACACCATCACCTTTAACGGGTACGTACGAAGCATCATGGCTGAGTTTTTGTGCCGATTTCGTCCAAAACTACTGCTTCATGCATGCCCCACGTATGAGCATGAACGAAGCAAATAAAATGGCAGAGCCAGGCAACAGTTTTCGCCAGGCCTTTTATCACACTGCGGAGGCCATTACAGATACTGAAAACATACCTGAAAGTATCGTGGCCAGGCGTATGGAAGAGATGCTGAGTTGGCTGGATGAATACCGAATTTTCTTCGCGCTGAAACAACATACCGGACTGGCGATAAAAATCCGCAAACTCGTTGCAGCAGACATATCACAAGACTGGAATACTGCGCAGGTGGCGGCTGAATTGGGTATGTCGGCCACCACCCTGAGACGCCATCTGCATGCCGAAAATACGTCATTCACCCATCTGGTGACTGACATTCGCATGTGCCGCGCCCTGACACTTTTGCAGGTGACCGATCTTTCAGTCACCCGCATATCCCTGGAAGTCGGCTATGAAAATCCGTCTAAGTTCGCCGCCAGATTTCGAACTCGCTTCGGATTCAACCCCAGCCTGGTCCGGGTTTCCGGCCAGGCTATCGGCAACCTGGCTGCGGTTAGCGGCCCTGCGTAATCTGAAGATGCGCTTCGCCCAGTGAGTTCGCTTTTGCCATAAAGCCGACCAGGGCGGGCGTCGAGTCCGCCGTTATTCCCGGAAGTTTGTCGACACGAAGTGCCGTCAGCGTGATCTCATAACGGTGCGTTTCACCCTTCGGCGGGCAAGGGCCGCCATAACCCGGGATACCGAAATCAGTCCGGGTCTGAAGAGCCCCTTGCGGGAGATTTTTGTTATCCGCCGTTATCCCAGCCGGTAACGAGTGAAGAGATGAGGGAATATTCACCACCTGCCAGTGGATCCAACCGAGGCCTGTCGGCGCATCCCTATCATAAATTTTGAGAGCGAAGCTTTGAGTTCCTGCCGGCGCGCCACTCCAGTTAAAAGAGGGGGCAAGGTTTCCACCACTGCACCCAAATCCATAAGGTGAACTCAGGGTCTGAGCTGCGGGGAAATGGTTTTTTTCAAGCTCATGACTTGTCAGCGTAAAACTGGCTGAAAAAGCGACCTGGCTCGACAACGCCAGGCATAATGTACTGATAACAGTAAGGTGAAGTTTGGACATTTACTCTTCTCCATCGGGGTGATTAATATCCCAATGATAAGGGGAGAGAAAGACTCCTCGCCGCCCTGAACCGGCCAGTCTTAGCTCCATAACGCCCAATAATGATATTTGTAATTCCCTGATTTCACAGGATGACGACCATCTCACCGACGGGAGCTCACCTTACACAGCATTCCCTGTGCCTGTCTCCGGTGACAAAAGGACAGCATGATTTGTTCTTTTACCTATTGACCAATCAACTAGTAGGTAGGTATAGTGCAGCCATACGCTTAACCGGCATCAGGAAGCGATCGTCAGCTCCCCGGCCCGCTAAGTATTAACTCCGGCCCCAGCGGGGCTTTTCTCACTTTCGCCTTGCGAGGTATACGATGAGTAAGTTGTTCACCCCCTACAATCTGTCAGGCATGCAGTTAAAAAACCGCGTGGTCATGGCCCCGATGACCCGCACCCGCACAATGAACGACGTGCCGGATGACGTCGTTGCACTTTACTACGCCCAGCGCGCCTCTGCGGGGCTGCTTATCACCGAAGGCATGCCTGTTTCTGAAGAAGGGCGCGGCTATCTGTATACCCCGGGGATCTACAACGCTGCACACGTTCAGGGCTGGCGCAAAGTGACCGATGCGGTACATGCGAAGGGCGGTCGTATTTTTGCTCAGTTGTGGCATGTGGGCCGGATGTCTCATACCTCAATTCAGCCGGGCAACATCGCGCCAGTTTCCGCCGGTACCGTACAAGCGGTTAACACCACCGTCTTTGCACTGACCGAGTCTGGCGAACCGGGGCCTGTCGTTCCAAGCCAGCCGCGTGCGCTGGAAACCGCAGAAGTTCGACGCGTTACCGCTGACTTTGTCCATTCAGCGCGTCTGGCAATGGAGGCCGGGTTTGACGGCGTGGAAATCATGGCGGCTAACGGCTTCATTTTCGACCAGTTCCTCAGCAGTGAACTGAACCCCCGCACTGATGAATACGGTGGCTCTGTGGAAAACCGTCAGCGGTTCCTGCTGGAAACGGTTGATGCCATCTCTGCGGCTATTGGTAGCAATAAGGTGGGCTTGCGCATTTCACCGTTCGGGCGGATTTACGACCTGGCGCCTTATGAAGGTGAAGAAGAGATTTGGGCAAGTATCGCTGCGGCCCTCGGCCAACGTGAGCTGGCTTATGTGCACCTCTATTATCAACCTGTTTATACCCAGGCACCGGTACCTGCCGGTTTCAAAGCCGCGTTCCGTAAAACCCTGAGGGGCACCGTTATTGCCGCCGGCGGTTTCACCCGCGAGATTGCCGAAACCGCACTTGAGGCAGACGAACTGGATCTTGTTGCGTTTGGCGTGCCGTACATCGCCAACCCTGATCTGGTCGAAAGAATGCAGAACGGCTGGCCGCTGGCTGAAAGCGATCGCACGACGTATTACGGCGTGACGGGGTCGCCGGAAAAAGGCTACACCGATTATCCCGCCTGGGAAGCCAACTAACGCCACGTAGCTGGTGGTATTTGCGGTGCCCACATAAAGAGGCACCGCCAGACGACATTAATGGGGTATTCAGGAGCCAATATGCAAACCCTTAAGCCGATTATTACGATAGATATCTGGTCAGATCTGGTCTGCCCCTGGTGTTGGATTGCCAAAAAGCGTTTCGAACAGGGCCTTGCCGCCTTTGAACACAAGGAGCAGGTCGTGGTCCGCCACCACAGTTTCCGTATTTCCGGCGACCGGCCTGCCGTGCCGTTCCGCAAAGCCCTTTACAAGAAGTTTGGCGGGGAACATGGGGCGGAACTGATGATGAATCAGGTGGGCACGGCCGGGAAGGCAGAAGGGCTCCAGTATAACTTTGACACCATGCTCTTTGGCGATACCGAAGATGCCCATACGCTGCTCGCGGCTGCACGTCACGCCAATATGGGCGACGCCATGGCAGAACGGTTTTATCGGGCCAGTGTGACTGAGGGGCGTTCCATTTTCGATCCGCAGGAGCTCATTGCGTTAGCTACAGAAGTGGGCATGTCCAGAGCCGACGCTGAAAGTGCCCTTGCCAATGAGGCCTTCCGTGCATCGGTGGCTGAAGATGAAGCCCATGCCCGGTCGATCGGGGTCAGCGGTGTCCCGCTGTTCCTGCTCAATGAAAAATATGCCATCAGCGGCGCGCAATCTGCGGACAACTTCCTGAACGCGTTGAAGCAAGTCTGGGAAGAAAAAGCGGCTGAATTGGCAAAAAACGACGGCCAGACCTGCGGCGCTGACGGTTGCAGCATCTGAAACCTGAACGAGCCGGCTGCATGACTGCCGGCAAATCTACCCTGCAAATAACGGAGTTCAAAATGAGCGATGACTTTAAAGGCAAAAAACTGCTTGTCGTGGGTGGCACCAGCGGCATGGGTCTGGAAACGGCGCGTATGGTGCTGAAAGCCGGTGGCAGCGTGGTACTGACGGGCAATAAAAAAGACAAGGCAGAAGCGGTTCAGAAAGAGCTGAGCCCACTGGGTTCCGTGTCCGTGATTGCGGCAAACCTGATGACCGAAGAGGGCATGAACGCCATTCGTCAGGAGATTAATGCTAATCATCGCGATATTAGCCTGATGGTCAATGCGGCCGGGATCTTCATGCCGAAAGGCTTTACCGAGCATTTGGAAGCCGATTACGACATGTACCTGATGTTGAACCGGGCAACCTTCTTCATCACACAGGACGTGGTGAAGAACATGCTGGCCGACGGCCGTGAAGGGGCGATTGTGAACGTGGGCTCCATTGGCGCGCAAGCCGCACTCGGCGACTCACCGGCTTCCGCGTACTCCATGGCCAAAGCCGGTCTCCACGCCTTGACACGCAACCTGGCCATTGAGCTGGCCAGTGCGGGTATCCGCGTGAACGCGGTCTCGCCAGGGATCGTGCATACCCCGATTTATGAAGGCTTCATGGCGAAAGAAGACATTGCCGGCGCAATGCAATCGCTGAACGCTTTCCATCCGCTGGGGCGTGTCGGCACGCCGGAAGATGTGGCCAATACCATCTTCTTCCTGTTGTCCGACAAAGCCTCCTGGGTGACTGGCGCAATCTGGGATGTCGATGCCGGTATCATGGCCGTTCGCAGATAAGCTCGTCGTAACCTCGCAAAGCCGCCCCATGATGGGGCGGCTGATAGGTATCTTGCTTGTAATTCAACCATTCTGAAAGTTAACATAATGAAAAAATTGAAATTTACCTTCAAAAATGCAGAAGGTGAGGAACTTGCCGGGTTGCTTGAATTGCCAGAAAATCCAAAAGCCTTTGCCCTGTTGGCGCACTGCTTTACCTGCGGGAAGGATCTGAAAGGTGCTGCACGCATTGCCAGGAAACTGACAGAAAATTCAATTGCGGTGCTTCGCTTTGATTTCACGGGGTTAGGCAACAGCGAAGGCGATTTTTCCAATACTAATTTTTCCTCGAATATTTCTGACCTGCTGTGCGCGGTCGATTATCTTCGTCGGGAATACGAGGCTCCTTCGCTGCTGATTGGTCACAGCCTTGGCGGTTCGGCAATCCTCTCTATTGCAGGCAAAGTGCCTGAGGCCAGAGCGGTCGTAACCATAGGTTCGCCAGGCGAATTGACGCATGTACAGCGGTTGTTCAAAGACAATATCGAAGATATTAGGAACCATGGCGCTTTCCCGGTAGAGCTTGCAGGCCGGGTATTCACGCTCAAAAAGCAAATGCTGGATAACATTCAGGAGCATAAAATAGCGGAAAAGGTATTTACCATGAATAAGCCGCTGCTGATTTTTCATGCTCCCAATGATGATACCGTGCTGATTGAACAGGCAGAGAAAATTTTTAAAGCCGCCAGACACCCGAAAAGCTTTATCTCACTGGGTGAAGCAGATCATCTTCTGACGCATCCTCAGGATGCGGAATATGTTGCCGGGATTATCGTTGCCTGGAGTTCTGCTTACATTTAGAGGGAGTGTAAAGCTTCGCGAAGCTGCTGGTGATGTCGTTGGCCACTGAATAAACGGGCGTAGCATTTTGATTGACATACAAAACTGCGTAGCATGCTTTCTTTACGCGAAAAAAGCCCTGCTTAGATGCAGGGCTAAGGGCATTGTTGCTATGGTTTATTTTTATTATTTCCCTGGCATTGCTCAACTTCCAGGTTTATTACCTTCAAGTTGAGATTCAATTAATTTAACTTTAACGCTCTCTTATTTTCCTGGAAAAATTGAAGTCACTTCGCGGGCGGTATCGACCAGAAGCTCACCGTTTTTGTACCTCTCGCTCACTTCTCCATTGTTGCCGGTAGCATTTTCAGGTCGTTCAATAAACTGCCCCAGCGGAGTCGCGTTCTCATCCAGTACCACGGCAAACGGAATTTTGACTTTATCGACACCAAAGTGTGCCTTAAAGACGGCTTCAGCCTTGTTGCGGGTGATAATACCCAGACGTATTGCCGGCGCTGACGCGGCAATGGCATGGATTACAGGCAAGTTTTTATGGCAGTCGGGGCACCACATTTCAGCAGCTACCAGAATGCTGTACGAACCCGGAAGTTGCGAGAGCTTACTAATGACATCGTCAGGTAATGCCTCGTTGGCAAGCCCCTCAAAATGCCGCAATGCGTTGCGGTCTTCTTCTGCTCCGCTGCCAACAAATTCGTTATAATCTGATGCTGCTTCGAGCAGTACGTTGAAATCTTGCATATGTTCTCCTTTGTTAGTAACAGGTCTACGGCTTCACATAAATCTGGCAATGATAAAGGCCAATGCTCCAGGCATGACCTGAAAAGGCGTACCATTTTAGTCTGGCTGCCATAAGTAGATATTGCCATCCTACCTACTAATTGATAGATTACCACGTAATTTATTAATTTTGAGGCGTCACGCTGATGGGGCGGTCTGTTGGATTCAAGATAGTGATAGCAATGATGGCATTCGCAGCCAATTCTGTGCTCTGTCGGATTGCGTTGAAAGGCGAACATATTGACCCGGTGACGTTCAGTGACCTTCGCCTGATGAGCGGGGCGGTGGTCTTGTTACCACTGTTGTTGAGACGTGAGGGGAAAAAGCAGGGCGTCTGGAGCTTGAAAAGCGGGTTCTTTCTTATGACCTACGCCCTGTGTTTCTCCCTTGCCTATATCCATTTGGATACAGGAACAGGTGCTTTGCTCTTGTTTGGCGTTGTGCAACTGGCGATGGTGGCTCATGGCCTTTTCCATGGGGAAAGGCTGTCTTTTTCCAGAGCAACGGGGCTTGGGCTGGCTGTAGCCGGCATGGCTGCTCTTCTCTTACCTGGTGCCAAAGCGCCCCCCTTGGGCAGCGCTGTTCTGATGGCGCTTTCAGGCCTTGCCTGGGCGGCTTATACCCTTTGCGGAAAGCGCTCTCCCAGCGCAGCGCAGGCCACTGCGGCAAATTTCATCCTTGCTGTACCTTTTGCCCTGGTGTTGTCGCCGTTCATTAGCCAGGGAGCGCACTTCGACGGTATCGGAATTGTCCTGGCAATACTCTCTGGTGCCGGTGCTTCTGCCGGAGCCTATGTACTCTGGTATTCACTTTTACCTCGTCTTGAGTCTGTTGCAGCCAGTACGGTTCAGTTGAGTGTGCCCTGTCTGGCGATGCTGGGAGGCGTAACATTTTTGGGCGAGTCACTGAGCCTCAGAATGGCATTTTCAACGCTGGCAGTCCTTGCGGGCATTCTGTTGGTGATCAAGGCACCGGGTCAGAAAATACGACACTGATATCAACGTGCCAGTGATGACTTGATCACTCTGCAAATGGTTTTTTAGGTTTTAAAGCAAAGGAATATCTAATCGTTAGCAAAATCAGTGACGCTGTGACCTCTTTGGATAAACTAATCGGGTAACCTCTATGAAATACGATTTTGATGAAGCAGTGGACAGAGCAGGGACAGACAGCTTAACCGTCGACGGCTGGCGTGAATATATGTTTGGTGCCCATGAAGGCCCCGCGCCGGAAGTACCGGCGAATGGTTTTATAAACCTCTGGGTAGCAGATATGGCTTTTTCCACACCCGAGCCGGTGCTTGAAGCCATACGTTCCCGGTTAGATAAAAAAATTCTTGGCTACACCCGCGTTTATGACAGGGACTACTATGAGATTTTTGGGGCCTGGTGTGAAAGGCATTACGGATACCGGTTTCAGGAAGAAAGCATTGTTTTCTCCCCCGGTATTATCCCTGCGCTTAACCGATTGGTGCCGTTACTCACCCACGAAGAAGATAGCATCCTCATCCTGACCCCTTCTTACGCACCGTTTAAAAAAGCCGGGGACTATAGCGGTCGTCGCGTCGTCGATTGCCCGCTTAGAAATAACGAAGGCCACTGGGCGGTAGATTTTGAGGCAATGGAACAAGCCCTGAGCGATGACCAGCAGCGAATTAAAGCCTTCTTTCTCTGTAACCCGCATAATCCCACCGGGCGAGTTTGGCGACGTGATGAGTTGCAGAAAATGATAGCGTTATGCCTTAAACATGATGTGTGGGTTATTTCTGATGAAATCCACTGTGATTTATCCCGCTCGGGCGTCACGCATATCCCCGCCGCGTCAATTTTTCCTGAAAATCATAAAATTATCACCTGCATGTCGACCAGCAAAACGTTCAACCTGGCGGGTAACCTGCTTGCAAACATCATGATCCCTGATGCCTCAGTGAGAGCCGAATGGCTTCGCCTGCATGATGATTTTATCTCTCCGCTGAGCCTGGTGGCTAACAAGGCCGCCTGGTCCGAGTGCGATGAGTGGTTGACTCAGGTCAGGCACTACATTGACGAGAACTTCCGTTTTCTGCAGGACTACCTAGGGACATATCATCCGCTGGCCCGTTTTATCATTCCGGAAGGGACTTATCTTGCCTGGATTGATATCTCTCGTCTTGTAGATGACAGTAATCAGGAAGAAGTAACCCTCTTTTTTGCCAGACATGCGGGTGTATTGCTTGAAGGGGGGCAAATGTTTGTCAGTAACGGCGACGGGCACATCCGCCTTAATCTGGCTTGTCCACGCGCTATGCTTGCTGAGGGGCTCAACCGTATAAGCAAGGCATTGAGTGCGAGTTCTGGCGATGCTACCTGAACGATGACCGCAGCGATGCTGCCTGGAGAACAAAATGACGAAACACTATGACTATATCGCGATTGGTGGTGGTAGCGGTGGTATCGCCTCAATCAACCGTGCGGCGATGTATGGGCAGAAATGCGCTTTGATAGAAGCGCGGGAGTTGGGCGGGACTTGCGTCAATGTGGGGTGTGTACCGAAAAAAATAATGTGGCACGCTGCGCAAATCGCAGAGGCCATTCATCTTTATGGCCCAGACTATGGCTTCGATACCACATTAAACCGCCTCGACTGGACTAACTTGCTAAAAAACCGCAGTGCCTATATCGATCGTATTCATACTTCATACGAAAATGTGTTAGGTAAAAACAAGGTAGATGTCATCAAAGGTTTTGCCCGGTTTGTGGACGGACATACGGTGGAGGTCAACGGGGAAACGATTACCGCTGACCATATATTGATAGCCACCGGTGGTCGCCCTAGCCATCCCTCTATTCCGGGGGCGGAATACGGAATTGATTCAGATGGTTTTTTTGCGCTTGAGGCGCTACCGGAGCGCACTGCAGTTGTTGGTGCAGGCTACATTGCTGTTGAACTGGCAGGTGTTCTCAATGCATTGGGGTCAAAAACCCATTTGTTCGTACGTAAGCATGCGCCTTTGCGCAGTTTTGACCCGTTGCTCACAGAAACACTGGTTGAAGTCATGAACGTCGAAGGCCCAACGTTGCACACCCAAGCGATCCCCACTGCAGTGGTCAAAAACCAGGACGGCAGCCTGACACTGAAGCTGGAAGATGGTCGTGAACAAACGGTTGACTGTTTGATCTGGGCGATTGGCCGTGAGCCAGCCAATGACAAGTTGAACGTTGAGATGGCGGGTGTTGAACTCGATGAAAAAGGGTACGTCAAAGTTGATAAATATCAGAATACCAACGTGCCGGGTGTTTACGCGGTGGGTGATAATACCGGTGCGGTTGAGTTAACACCGGCAGCTGTTGCTGCGGGCCGTCGCCTTTCAGAACGCTTGTTTAACAACAAGCCGGATGAGTATCTGGATTACAACAATATCCCCACAGTCGTCTTTAGCCACCCAACAATAGGTACCGTTGGCCTGACTGAACCCCAGGCGCGTGAGGAATATGGTGATGATCAGGTGAAAGTTTATCAGTCATCTTTTACCGCCATGTACACCGGCGTGACGCGTCATCGCCAGCCATCCCGCATGAAGCTGGTATGTGTGGGGTTGGAAGAGAAAATCGTCGGTATCCACGGTATCGGTTTAGGCATGGATGAAATACTGCAAGGCTTTGCTGTTGCGCTGAAAATGGGAGCAACGAAGAGAGACTTCGACAATACCGTGGCAATTCACCCAACTGTGGCAGAAGAATTTGTCACGATGAGATAAGGGTGAGTAGTGCCATTTAGCACGTGACGGGAGGGCCGGAGGTTTGTTAAACAACGGCCCGTAATGAGTACGTATTATATTGAGATAAGAATGAACAAATACATCCTCGCGTTATCTGCTGCACTTATCGGCTCGCAGGTTCAGGCAGCAACGCCCGCAGCGCTTCCCGCACCGGTCAAGCAGTTGGAAAAACAAGGTATAGAAATAATCAAACCCTTCACGGCTCCAGGCGGGGTCCAGGGCTGGTTGGGAAAATATCAGGGAACGGGGGTGACAATTTATCTGACCCCCGATAAAAAACATGCCATATCAGGTTATATGTACGATGAGAATGGAAGTAACCTCAGCGAACAGGTCATAAAAGAGGAGATTTACATCCCTGCTGGCCGCGAGATGTGGAAAACACTGTCCAAAGCTGCCGGTATCACGGAAGGCAGTAATAATGCAAATTGCCAGATTGTCGTGTTTGCCGATCCCTTCTGTCCTTACTGTACAAAATTCAGACAGGACGTGCAGCCCTATATTAAGGACAATAAAATCGCTTTGAAAACGCAGTTAGTGGGTGTCATGCAGCCCGACAGTGGCCGTTACGCGGCTGCGATATTGTCTTCTGAAAACCCCGCGAAGGTCTGGCAGGATTTCGAGTTGTCGGGTGGCAAAAACAAGCCTGCACTTTTGGAGAAAACGCCGCAGCCGATTTTCTCGCAGATCCAATACAACCAGAAATTGATGGAAGATGTGGGGGCAAGCGGTACGCCAGCAATTTATTATCTTAACCACGCCAACATGCTTCAACAGATCGTCGGTCTGCCGGACCAGGAACAGATGGCCAATCTTATAGCGTGTAAATAGTTTCTGAGTCACTGGCTACGAAATGGGTAAATTCACACATGGAAGTGAGAATTTCATAAGTGCATCCCTTAAAATTCTATGTTTTATCTTGCACCTAAGTGGCTATCAGATCTTTTCGCTATGTGTTTTGTACTGATTTAGAATGGCGCAGCGCAAAGTGAACGGATTGAAATGTAAATCAGCTACCCTAACTAACGAAACCCGATGCAACCTGGAGAAAAGACATGAACAGAGCTCAATTGTTTTCTTATCTTTTTTTAACGGGATTTTCCGTTATAGCGTTTGCCTGTCAGGGAGGTGAAGGCGGGAAAGGCGGAACTGGAGGAAAAGGGGGATCCGTGGTAATCGGTAATCAAAACGGTGGGGCTGGTCTTAATGGAAAAAATGGAAAATCTGGGATGAATGGTTGTCCCGGTGGAACTCAGGCCGCACCCGATGGGCATTTTTATCTGCGAGGAACACATGAGCAATGTAACCCGTTTCACGCCAAAAAACAGAAATCACAGGCCACAGCGTCACTGATTGAGAGCACATAATGTAAAGCCTTGCCACCGTCTAAAAAACTCTGGTCTCTTCACCCATATCATCAGATGTGTCAGCTATCACACCGCCAAAAGATAAGACTCATTTGCTCATGTCAAAAGAGCAGGTAAAAGTGTACTCTTATGAGTAAATTGCAGGGGTAACAGTTTAACTCAGCTGATATTGTCTTTGGATGAAGATGGAATGCTCTATGCCTAAACGTATAAAAAACAGCCGCTGGTCAGGTTACGATCCCCGCTATATCTATTCTCTCGTCGTCCGACGTTACTTTGTTGAGATGAAGACCAAAACTGAGATTGCTGAAGAACTCGAGATTTCGAGATTTAAAGCGGCGCGTCTTATCGATGAGGCAATAAAGGAAGAGTATGTGAAGTTTCTCTTTCCAAAGCAGCAACTGCTTGACGAAGAGATCGCACTTAATCTCTGCGGAAAGTATGGTCTGCAGAAGGCAATCGTGCTTTCCGTGTCAGAATCCTGGTCCAATCAGGAAGAACTGAATGAGAAGCTGGGGGGTATCACTGCAAGTTATCTCAACAATAATCTCGCTGAGGGAATGAAGGTTGGTATTGCCTGGGGACGCGTTTTATCCAGCACAGTGAGTCAACTCACCAGCTTGCCTGCATTAGATGTTGTGCAGCTATCTGGCGTTCATCCGGGCATTGAATTTAGCCAGGGCCCGATCGACCTTATCCACAGACTGTCGACTATCTCTCAGGGTAAGGCACATCCTATGTATGTGCCGATGTGGGTGGATGATGAAAGCCTGGCCCAAAAACTGGCCAGTGATCCGGCTGTGGTGGATACCCAACAATATTATTCTCAGCTGGATGTTGTCATCACCGGTATTGGCGCCTGGAAAACGGGCTCATCCAGTTTGTGTGATATTTTTCCCGAGTCGTGGCAAAAAAATCTGTTTGAGAAAGATATCGCTGCGGATGTCTGCATTACTCTCGTTAACAGTAAAGGCGAGATCCTTGATAGCCCGATGAGCCGTCTTGGGTTTGGTATTTCAACCGAACAATTGCGTAACACGAAAACCGTGATTGGTGTGGCGGGGGGAGAACAGAAGTATGAAGGCATCGTCGCTTCCCTGAAGTCAGGCCTTTTAGATGTGTTAATCACTGACTTCGATACTGCGGTGAAGCTTGTCAATTCCTGATTGAAATAGATCCCGGAACATCAGCAACAGGGGCGTAGCCCGCGCCCTTGATCACCTTCCTCTCAGGCATGCATTAGGCACTGCTATCAGCCATTCAGTAAACCCTCATGACTTAGATCAGAGCATGGCCAAATCCTCTGACATAGGTCAGTTCGCATATATAAACCTTCAAAAAATCTACTATCCGTCTGATTTATAATAAAAATTTCACTTTCCCTCTCCGGTTGACTTGATTGATCTAAACGATGAATTACTCGATATTGCTCATATGAGCAATTATTTTCGTGCACTTATGCATTTATTTTGTGATCAGCTTATAACTTTTGCATGTTTTCTGTTTGCGCGGAAAATTGGCATGCTATAACTGCTCATGTGATCGATTGTGTTTGCTCTAATGAGCAAAAAGGCGAGGTGAAAAGGTGAGTACAGTCGCTATTAATGTTGCAGATGGTGCAGCATTCAAAAATTACGATGAGGTGCTGCAGCACATCCATGAAAAGCTGTATTCAGAAGGGATAGTGAAAAAGACCTATCTGGCAGCACTGCGCGAACGCGAAGCCATGTATCCAACCGGTATTTTGCTTGATGGTTATTCTGTGGCGATCCCACATTGCGACAGCAACCAGGCCAACAGCCCGTCGATTTATATTATTCGCTTACCTGAACCGGTTCAGGTTGATCAGGCTGATGGCGACGATAAATTGTGGGTCAAACTCATTATCAATTTGGTCGTTACCGATCCGGCTAATCAGCTGCAACTGCTGAAGGCCCTTTTTAGTAATCTTCAAATGGAAGACTTTTATCAAAATTTACTTGAGCTTCCTTCCGAGAAAGCGCAGGCACTTTTTATTTCCACCGTCATGCAATAAGAGTTCAGGAGCATAATGATGATTAATATCCTCGTAGCCTGCGGGAGCGGTGTCGCAACGTCAACTATCGCTGCTGATGAAGTGAAATCCGTGTGTACAGAATATGGCATTACTCAGTTCAAAATAAATAAATGCAGCATGTCAGAACTTCCTTCTGAATTACAGAATGCTGATGTGATTTTAACCACGAATAACTACAAAGGTGATATCGGAAAACCGCATATGAGTGTGGCCGGGTTTATCACCGGGATTAATGAAGCTGTGTTACGAAAAAAACTAGGGGATTTATTAACAGAGCTGGCTAAAAACTAATAAGAAAACACAGGGGATGACAAGATGGACATGTTAAAAAACATAATGCTAACGATAACAAGCATGGGGGCAACGGCAATCCTACCACTTGTCATCTTCATTTTGGGTTTGGTTTTCCGCATGAAAGTCGGTGCTGCCATTAAGTCTGGTATCACCGTGGGTATCGGTTTTATTGGTTTAGGTTTGGTTGTTAATCTGTTGAGTACATCCCTGCAGCCGGCAATTGCCTACTATTCAAAACTGGGAAGCGGATTCACTGTGGCTGATATCGGATGGCCTGCGGTGGGCGCAGCGGCATGGGTGGCACCCTTTGCCGCTTTAGTTGTTCCAGTGGGTATTATTCTTAATTTGCTACTTGTTCGTCTTAAATTAACCAAAACGCTGAACGTTGATATCTGGAATTATATGCACTTCCTGGTTCCCGGCGCGCTGGCCTATTTCGTGTTTGACAGCTTCTTTATCGGTTTTGGCGTGGCAGTCGCACTTAGCGTTATCGCTCTGTTTATTGGCGATTTAATTGCTCCCCGTTGGCAGAAATATTATGGCCTGGAAGGGACGACCTGTACCACCATGATCCATATAGGCTGGACATTACCTTTTGCACTGCTGGTCAATAAAATTATCGACCTGATCCCCGGCCTGAACAAGCTCGACGTTGATTTGGAGAGCGTACAGAAACGTCTGGGTGTTTTTGGTGAACCCGCTATCATCGGTGTCATTGTAGGTTGTCTGCTTGGACTGCTGACTAAACAGCCTGTGACCACTATTGTCCCGATGGCAATGGGGGTGGCTGCGGTAATGGTGCTCCTGCCTAAAGTGGTGGGTGTCCTGATGGAAGGACTGTCTCCAATTGGGAAAAGTGCCAAAGAGATTATGCAAAAGCAGATGGGTAAAGACGCCGAACTGAACATCGGTATGGACTGTGCACTGGCACTGGGCGACCCAGCGACCATCACCGTCACCGTTATCACCATTCCGTTGACCATGCTTTGCGCACTGATTTTACCGGGGATCATGATTTTCCCCATCGGCGTTCTGATGTCAATCATCTATATGACAACCATGACCGTAATGGCCAGCAACGGAAACGTCATCCGCTCAATTATTTCAACCTTACTGTTCAGTATTGTCGTGATGTATTTAGGAGGGTATGTGGCTCCGGGTGCAACTCAATTCCTGCATGGCGCAGGCGTCGGCTTGCAGGGGCAGGGTACTGACTTTGTACTGACTGGTCCGTGGGAAGTATTGACGTATTGGTTGAGCACTGTATTCCATTGATTTTAAAAATGAGGTTTGTTTACCATGGCACAGATTTTACCATCAATTTTTGGCGCGAATATCTTAAGTCTGCAAGATGAGCTCCGTTTTTTAGAAGAAGAGAACACTGAAATATTGCATGTTGATTTAATGGATGGAACCTTCGTAAATAATATTGCCTTTGGGCCGAATCAAATTTCTGCAATGAAAAAAGCCAGCAAAATGACTTTCGACGTACACATGATGCTGGCTAATCCTGAAAGACATATTGATGATGTTATTAATACCGGCGCAGAAATGATCTCAGTGCATTATGAATCAACGCCGCATGTGCATTTTATTTTACAGAAAATAAAAAAGGCCGGGCGAAAAGCCGGTGTGGTCATCAATCCGGGTACGCCTGAAAGTGTTCTGGAATATTTGTTGGACGATATTGATTACATCCTGATTATGACCATTAACCCGGGGCAACCCGGGCAGACTTTCATCGAGAAAAGCCTCGGGAAAATTAAGAAAACCAGAGAAATGATTGCTGGCCGGCACATTCAAATTGAAGTCGACGGTGGCGTTAATCTGGAAATAGCGAAAAAAGTACAGGAGGCGGGTGCTGATTTAATTGTTGTCGGTGGCGCATTATTTAATGACAACCCTAAAGCAAGCTATCAGGCATTAAAGTCTGTCATGCTTTAAGTATCCAACATACATTCACGCGCTCTTAATTGAGCGCGTAATCATTATGTAGACCGCAGACGTGGGGGATTTCTCTCACGTTAAGTACAAAGATTCAGGAGAACAACCGATGAGTCATTTTGAAGGTAAAGTTGCGCTAATTACCGGTGGTGCGCATGGGATTGGTAAAGGAATTGCAAAACAATTCGCCGAACGCGGTGCGCATACCGTCATTGTCGATTATAACGAGGCTAATGGCATCAAAACTGCGCAAGAACTGACCTTTGGCAATGTTAAATCGCTCTTTGTCAAAACGGACGTCTCTGATCCGCAGGCACTGGCTGAAGTGCGCAGAAAAGTTATCGAGGCTTATGGCCGTATCGACATTCTGGTTTTGAACGCAGGTGTCGCTTTTGCTAATAAAGTCAAAGACATTACTTTCGAAGAGTGGAACAAAACACTCTCAATCAACCTGACGGGTTTATTCAATACGGTCAAAGCCTTCTACGATGACTTCTTAACTAACCAGGGTTCAATCGTTTACATCTCCTCAGGTTCTGCGCTGTCAGGTACCGGCGGGGGGGTGAGCTATCCGGCCAGTAAAGCGGGGGGTGAAGGTCTTATTCGTGGTCTGGCGAAGGAGTTGGGTCCAAAAGGTGTTAACGTCAACGCTATCGCGCCGCGTCTTATCGACACCGGCGAAATGATGCGTGTTAATTACCCGACGCAGGCAGATTTAGACGCAGTACTGGAGAAAATTCCGGTCCGTCGTCTGGGCACAATCGATGATGTCGCAAACCTGGCCATCTTCCTTGCTGATAAGTCAAATTCTTACATCCAGGGACAGACGATCCTCATGGATGGTGGCCGTACAATTGCCTGACCGGAGGAAAAGAAAATGGGTGTTCAGGAAAATACTGTCAGTATTCTCAGGGAACTGGAGCAAAACGCGCTCAATATCGACAATGATCAGGCACAGCATTTTATCGGGAAGATCCGTAATGCGAAGCATATTTTCCTGCAAGGTGCAGGGCGCAGCGGTATTGCCATCCGCGCGTTCGCTAACCGTTTATTGCATTTAGGCTTTTCGGTCAGCGTAGTCGGGGAAATTTCATCACCTCATACGAAAGCGGGTGATTTGTTAATTATTGGTTCAGGCAGTGGCGAAACAGGCAGTCTCAAGAGCCTTGCGCAGAAAGCCGTTGAGTGTGGTGTCGACGTGGCGCTGGTCACCATGAAGAAAGACTCTGCGATTGGCCAGTTGGCCAACTGCGTACTGGTATTACCGGGAACGGTCAAAACTGAAAACGATCGCACTCCGGGCCAGTTTTCGCAGCCAATGGGTTCCTCTTTCGAGCAACTCTGCTTTATCACCTACGATGCCATCGTGCTTGAACTCATGGACCAACTGCGTGAAACCAGTGAAACCATGTTTAAACGACACGCTGATTTTGAGTAATGACACTGAGCGCTTCGCCGGAAGCGCTCATTCGTTTATAACATCACATCATTAAAATTAACGTGCTGAATGTGTTGCCCTGCATTGTCTCTGCGTATACCCGAGATGTAAAAGTCTGCCATTTTTTTTGCCCTCTCGCCGCTGGCACGTTAATTAAACGCTGAAACAAAAACGGCCAGCTAAGCTGGCCGTTGGAGATGCGTTCTGTTCCGGGGAATGAGTGCCCTAAGCCTGGGCTTCAGCATGCACCCATGCGGCTTTGCGAAGATCTGCGGGTTTAAGGTCGCGTGCAGGAATGATCACACCATCGCATTTACCCTGTCGGAACACCGTAATGGTATCTGCCACGTCCAGCAATTCCTCTTCCTCGCTCGATACCACGATGACGCAGCAGCCTTTATCTGCCAACTGATGGATGATGCGATAAATATCCGCTTTTGCCCCAATGTCGACGCCTTTGGTCGGCTCATCCAGCAATACCAGATTGGCGTTTTGCGCAATGACCCTGGCGAGCAGAACTTTTTGCTGATTGCCTCCGGAAAGCGATTTAATCGGTCCGCTCAGCGTTCCCAGCGTATTCATCTTGCTCAGCAACTCAGCGGCGGCCTGCCGCGCAGCGCTGTGACTGACAAATCCGCCAGAACGGAATTTTTTCAGAACCGGCAGCATGGCGTTGGCATAGCTCGACATCTGAGGAATGAAGCCATCTTTTTTACGTTCTTCTGTCAGGTAAGCAATCCCCTTATCAATGGCTTTTGCCGGTGAAGAAGGATGGTATTCTTTGTGACCCAGCCGGATGTCACCACCGGTAACGGTTTCCAACCCAAACAGCGTCTGGCACAAGCGCGTTCGCCCTGCGCCGGCCAGCCCGTATATACCCAAAATTTCCCCGCGATATGCCTCAAGGTTGATGCCTTTCAGGCGATCAGTCTGCAGGTTGGTGACCGAGAGCCAGGGTTTGCCCATCGCGCCGCGTATCAGACTACGGCTGTTAGACGGCGCCTGATAGGCATTTGCGTCGCCCACAATAGCGTCAATGATGGCGCTTTTGCTCAGCGTCTTTTTGCCTTCGTTGTAAATCACCCGGCCGCCGCACATGACGGTCGCTTCATCACAAACACCCAACACTTCGTCTAATTTATGAGAGACCAGCACTACGCCAATCTGCTTTTCGCGTGCGATACGTTGTACTGCCTGCAGCAGTTCTTCTGCCTGCGCACCTTCCAGCGCGGTTGTCGGTTCATCGAGGAAAAGAAAACGGGCGTCGCGATCAAGGTTAGAAACCACTTCCAGCATCTGCTTTTCAGGATGTGACAGATTTTTGACCAGCGCGGTAGCGCTGAAACTCAGATGGTAATCATTTAGTACTTTCTCGGTATGCGCGATCATACTTGCATCATCTATAAAGCCACTGCCTTTACGACATTCACGTCCGAGAAAAAGGTTTTGCCAGACGCTCATGCCGGGAATGAGACGGAGTTCCTGATACACACAAGCAATACCTTTGTTGAGTGCATCCCGTGGCGAAGCAAGGTGCACCGGCGTTTCGCCGATCATCAGCTCTCCACTATCCTGCGTGTTAACGCCCGCCAGGATTTTCAGTAGCGTTGATTTACCCGCTCCATTATGGCCAAAGAGGCCGTGGATCTCGCCAGGCTTTACGCTGAAATCCACACCGTGGAGAACCTGCACACCCGAAAAACCGATTTTGACCTGCTTCGCCACATAATTCATCATTCTTCGCCTTTCACTTAAGTCAGTATGCTGAACCCATTACCGATGCTGCGTTGTCTTTGGTGACCAGCAGCGGTGGGTTGTTGATCATGGCTGGAACCTGTTCACCGTTCAGACTCTTCCTGGCATTTTCAACCAGCAACTGAGCCAGTTTAACCGGCTCCTGAATCGCACCGGCTTTCAATATGCTGTTGTTCTGAACGGCTTTGACGCCTTCTTTATCCACAAACGCATACAGCTTCACTTTGTCACTGACCCCCAGTTGCTGGATTGCCGCCAGTGACCCGAGCGCGGAAGGTTCGGTGTCTGAGTACACGACGTTAATTTCTGGCCTGCCCTGCAGCATTTCAGTGGTGACTTTCAGGGAGGTTGTTTCTTCTACTTTGCCATTGACCAGCGCGACGAACTTAATGTTTTTGTTGGATGCCACGGCTTCCTTGAAGCCTTCATCACGTGCATTTGCGGCAATGGATGTTGGTTCTCCCACGATACCCACTGTTGCAGTGCCATTTTCACCAATGTCTTTCAACAGCTGCTGGCCAATGAGCTTGCCGCCTTCACGCTGATCGGTCTGAACACCTTGAACCAGCGTGACGTTTTGCTGCTTCATCCCCTCGGTATCCGGAAGGATGTTGATGGCAAACGCCGGAATTTTTGCCTGATTAAGCTGGTTTATGATCGACACGCACGGGCCTGAGGAGACGCAGTTCACTGCGACCGCATCCACCTTCTGTTCAATGAAGTTCTGCACCTGCGAAAGTTGCTTGGCGTCGTCATTATCAGCAATCGAAATTTTTACGTTCAAGCCCTGTGCCGCTGCATTGTCTTCAAAGCTTTTTTTCATGGCAACGTAATAAGGGTTGGTGAGGTTCGGCAGCGTAACGCCCAATGTTTTTTTGCCGGCACCCACGGTGCTTTCAGTATCCTCACGGTTACAGCCGGCGAGCATGCAGGACAGTGCGACTATCGCTGCACCTGCGGTGATTGTGGTACGGAGTTTCATGTTTATCTCCTGGATATAGGTAGGTCAGGGTTTAAGAAGCGTTATTGTTGTGTTTTGCGTGACTTCCTGACTTTGAGCCAGGGGATCACGATTTTTTTCGAGGTACGTAAGGTATCGAAGGTGACGCCGAACAGGATGATCAGGCCGATGACCAGCGGCTGCCAGTAGGCACTGACGTTTAGCACGTTCATCAGATTCGATATTGAGGCAATAAGCATGGCGCCAATCATCGCGCCGATAAGGCTGCCAGTGCCGCCAAACAGACTGACGCCACCGACCACCGCACCCGCTATTGAGAAGAACAGTTCGTCACCACGGCCCGCCGTCGGATAGCCCGTCATCAGACGCGATCCATAAATCAGGCCGCCGCATGCCGCACAAAGCCCGGAAATTGCATACACCAACAGGGTGATGCGTGGAATGCTGATCCCCGATAAGCGTGCAGCATCTGCGTTACCGCCTACCGCATAGATGTGAGTCCCGGTGATGGTGCGGCGCAGGAAGATGACACCAATAACAATAGCCAGCAGCAGCGCTATGACAGGGAACGGAATACCCAGCGGTTTTGACTGACCGATGAGGCTGTAACCAATTTGCGTCACCCGTATCGATTCGGCGCCGGTGATAATTTGTGGTATGGATGCCGCAACCCCCATCATCGCAAAGGTGACAATGAATGGCGGCACGCCGGTGCGTTCGATTATCAGACCATTTACCAGCCCACTCAGCGCACCCACCGCCAACACGATGGGTACGGCAAGCTGCCACGGAATGCCAAATTTCTCCATCAGCAAAGCTGCAACCACGCAGGTCATCGCCACGATGGAGCCGCAGGAGAGGTCGATACCCCCGGTCAGCAGGACAAAGGATTGTCCCAGGCAAAGGAAGCCGATGACCGCGCCGTTCAGAAGCAATACCATCATGTTCGAAACGGTCAGGAAGTTAGGCGTGGCGATAAACCCGCCCAGCATGACCAGTAAGAAAACAACGGCGATACCCGCTTCTGCAGGGACTTTGAGCGGCTGCTTAGGTGGTTTGATTTTTGCAGGGGTAGTTATTGAACTCATTGCAGCTCTCCTGATAATGCATTGGCATAGGTAACGTAAGCGTCCAGGACATGGCGCGCATCTTGTTGTGGCTCGGCGACTTTCTCGAGCGGCACACTCCAGCGATCGGCCATTTCAATATTTGTGCATCCCAGCACGGCAGCGGCAGCCTGAATGGCTGCACCCGCGGCTGCCGTTTCACCCACCGGAGAAATCCAAACGGGCTTGCCCGTCAGGTCAGCCAGAATCTGACGATAGGCTCGTGACTTTGCGCCGCCGCCGGTGACAATAATGCGACCGTCGTCAGTGAAACCGTGTTGTTTCAGTGCCAGACCGCCCGCCAACAGACCGCACAGCACGCCTTCCACGGTGGCGCGAGCCATATCCTGCATCGTTGTGGTGGTACGTAATCCGCGCATGTGTCCCGTGGCGTCAGGAAGGTTGGGCGTGCGCTCGCCGTCCAACCACGGAACAAGCTGAAGACCGTTGGCGCCGGGTGGTGAACTCAGCGCGAGCTCGTCGAATTCGTCAGGGGTAACGCGCAGCATTTTGCGAAACATATCGGTGACTTTGGCGGAGTTCAGTGTAGTAATCATGGGGATAAAGCGATCGGCCGCATCGGCATAACCGTTGATGGTGCCGGTGCTGTCGGTAATCCCCTTATTGGTGATGCCATACAACGTACCGCTGGTCCCGATAGAGATACCGGTATCACCGGTTTTCAGGTTCATCCCTAACGCGGCAGACATGTTATCGCCGGTCCCGACACCCGCGATTGCACCCGCCAGTTCCTCCAGCTCAGGCATCAACTTCACCACGCCTGCAGGTTGATGCGACGGGATGATAGTGGGCCAGCGGGAAATCCAGTCAATTTGACTGTTAACCACCGCTGCCAGCTGTGGTTCCCAGCTATTGGTGAAGGGGTTGAAGTAACCCGTACCGGATGCCCCGCCGCGCTCGCACACAAAGCTACCGCTCAGACGGTAAACCAGATAATCAAACGGCAGCATGATGCGGTGGGCTTTTTCCAGCAGCCCCGGATAATTTTGTTCTGTCCAGGCCAGTTTAGAAATGGTCATTGCCGGCCCCGGAACGGAACCCGTCAGGCGTGCCCATTCTTCCGGAGCAATCTTCTCGCACAATTCACGCGCCTGCGGTGCAGACTCCGTGTCATTCCACAGCTTCGCAGGACGCAGCGGGCGATCGTGATTATCAAGCATGACGAGGCCGTGCCCCTGACCACCGACAGCCAGACCTGCAATACGTGGCCACCATTGTTTTAATTCAGTGAGCGCGGAGACTAATGCATCCCACCAGGCTTGCGGATCCTGCTCGCTACACGGCGGTGTGGTCGGTGGATGCAACTTACGAGCCTGTGCGATCACCTTGCCATTTTCAAGACTACGCAGCATGACGGTACAAGACTGGGTGGAGGAATCTATACCGGCAACAAGGTCCTGTTTCATTGAACTACCTCTGAACTATCGTTAAGAAATGACAGAGCTGAAAGCGATAACTGAATGACAAGCAAACTGGGTTATGGTTTTAGATACTCAGTTTTTGCTCATATGATCAGTTTTGTTTGCTCGTTTGTAAGATATAGACAATACCCACGGCAAAACATTCGTCAATTGTCGTGTTAAGAGAACGTTACGCAGCTCTCACTTTTAGTTTCAGAGAACAGCGTCATTAGCCAGCGACGAGCTATAAGATTTGTAAAATTCCTCATAAATCTAACTTCAATGTGGTCGATGACTTTAATTGAGAAATATTGGACATAGAGATCGATCTTAATCTGTCAGCGCAACGCATAGTCAGAGTCTTGGAGAGGGTAGGAATAAGTCGTGGCTACCCAGCCATGATCCGCCTGGATAATGGGCCAGAGCTTATCTCTCAAACCTACCGCAATGAATTACTGGATTTTTTTCTGTTCAGAACACTGAATGAAGCACGGGAAATAACGGAGTGCTCTCCTCCCTGAAAACAAGCCCGTCTAGGCCAGATGTATGGGATTGGTCTCGGTGCGAAGATGGATTTAACTCAAGCCTATAATTGGACTGCGTTGGCTGCACAGCAAGATTATGCGTTCTCCCAGGCAGAGTCCTCGGTGTTATGTATGCCGAAGGGTGTGGCGTCAAACAAAACCAAGTATTAACTAAAGAATGGATTAATAGATCTTGTAAAAATGAAAAAAAATTAAGTTTCTGAAATTAGTGAAAATAGGTTTCAGTTGCCTGGATCTCCGGGCAGTTGTGCTGCAGAACCAAATTGACACATTCCTGCTTGAACTCATGGGTGAACGTTTTTCTTCGCATTCTTTACTCGTTAGCGTTGCCCATCATATCTCTAACAAAGTATACGGCTTGATTAGACCATTACATCTTACAGGCAGCTCGGTGCCAGGAGCAGACATTACAAGCATTGCTTGCATTAGTCGGTCAGGGACAAACAACCCGCCTTCCACTCCAACTGAGAATCAGTTTGAAGCTCCGGTCTTGGCAGACTCTTCTCAGAACACATAGTCAAGAACGGACTTATGTGCTCGCTTTCTTTTTTGGGTCGAATCTTTGAGCCTACACTGATAGCATTCGGTTGCTTCTGAGAAACAACACTGTTTTTTGTAATGGGTTAAAATGGTTCATAGGGTTCAATTAGGGTATACGATGATGGAGCAGAACACTTTTGTTGACCGATTTTTCCACAGCAGCTGTGAGCTCACAGATTTCAGGAAAACTGGTGAGCGTGATATTAATACATTATTCAGCTTTCTAAATAATTTACACTCCTTACAGGACAGAGTCCGTGAGCAGTTTGGAAAAACTATTTCACAGCACCCAGAGTTTAAATTACTGCGAATAATCAGAAACTATCATCATCACGTCGGCGACGTTGATGAATTCAGAGTTTTTAATACTAGGAATGAATTTTCATTTAGCCATTCTGAGATGATTATTATCCCGTTATTCGTAGTTGCTAAAGCGATTGTTAACGCAAAAAAAAGACCTATTGGAGAAAAGGAGATCAAAGCAATATCAGAGTTCATCGATAACTTTGAGCATATTTCAGAGAGGGATTCTTTTTTTTCTGAAGAGCGACATCTCATTAATAAAGGTAAAAAATACTATCCAGGGTTTGACATTTATAAATGCGTTTATAACATTACAAATATTATTGCTGACATCTGTCGTGACATACCCGAGCTTTCGATCAAAGAATGTATTACTACTTTAGATGAAACATATACCAGTGCAAATAATATAGATAAACTCAATCTATTCTGTCATGCCGGAGAGGTTCCATTTCTCACTACTGAAGGTTATATAATAATTTCACAAAACTGAATATATTATGAGGCCCACATGCTTAAAAATTTAGCGAGAATGAAACATGCCCTTACGGAATGGGCTATCAAAGAGAGCATGCTTGATGATGCTACTTTTTTTACTCAGAAGGAATGGAACGACCGTGGAGAAAAACTCCATAACGATGCACTACTGGTCCTAGTGATTGACGGCAGCGGGTTATTTAGTTTATTGAACAACGGTTGTGACACAACCGAATTTGAGGATCTAGTTGAGTCCTTTGGCTTCTGGTATGAACAGGGGTATAGCTGGAGCCTGGGTTTTTACCCTACTGACAATTATGATTACAGCAGGCTAAGTGGTACCTACACATCCAAACTTCGGGATCCGAGATGGTTAAGGAAAGCAGTCCTAGTTAAGGATGAGGCTGGACACCGGTGCGAGGATTGTGGAGCGCGTGTATGTCTCGAAGCTCATCACTGCTATTACACGACGATGAGTCTGGGTTATGAGCCATGGGAGTATCCACTTAGTGCATTTCGGGCGCTGTGTTCTACCTGCCATATTACACGTCCTATTCCTGAAATAAGGGCACGGGCTTTCCTCGCGCGACTGAACCAGTCCCAGCTTTCAAGGCTGCTTGATGGGTTGGATAATGGTTTCAACCGATTTGAAGCCGATTCCTTCATTGAGTTTATGCGGAAGGCTAACTTTCATAAGAAGCATATGGATGAAGCTCTTTTGCTTCTGAAAAAAAATACCGATATATATGACTGACTGTTTCATTTGAGCTATAACGGTGCTCAATGACAAGGAAGGCCGCTACAATCAGTTGCTACACGTGAAACAAGTCATGTCGCATCTGGAGGAATAGGCATCTAAAGTAACTTCCGCTTCACGCCCTGAGACATTCGACAAGTTTTTTACGGCATCAGTAAGGGCGATTTTCGCTCTTCCAGTGCCAACAAATATTTCGCTTCGTCATAGCGGGTTCTGGTCTTCCAGCAGTGGTAAATGATCCTTAGCCATTTGAATGCCAGAGCCCGGATCGCGGATTGATGAGATTTTCCCTTTTCTCGCTGCCCCTGATAATACAATTTGGCCCAGTATGATGAGTTAACCGTCTTGGCAGCCCATTCCACGAATGTCTGCCTGACGAACTTCGCACATTGCCATCGCCAGTGAACCCAGGATTTCTGGCCACTTCGTTCTGTCACCGGTGCAATACCTGCGTAGTTTTGAATTTCTTCAGCGCTGTTAAACCGGTCTCGGTTATCACCCAGTGCAGCAAGCATACGTGGGCCCATACACGGCCCCATGCCCGGAAGTGATTTGAACAGCCCCGCATCTGGCAATGTGTCAAACAGCGTTTCGATTCATTCGTCATAGGTTTTGATGATTTCACTCACGACTTTAATTTGTGTCGCCAGTGCGGTTGCCATCAAAGCATTAGCCTCTATAACACTCGGGTCTGTCGTCAATGGGATCGCGTTATCAATACTCGCAACACGCTGCTCGGTAAGGGCCATTGCGCGGCCACCTTTGGCATTCAGAAAGTTGCGGATCGTGTCGCGCCTGGCGCGTTTAAGTTGTTGCAGACTGGGCCATCGTATAATCAGTTCACACAACAGTAAGCTACCCCGATGTGAGAACCACTCCAGGGGCTGAGGGTAATACTGTTTAAGCGTGTTGATTATCCGGTTCACAAAGCGGCGTTTATCTTCAACCAACTGACGACGCTGCTCAACCAGTTGCTGGAGTAACCGGATATCCGCATTGTCGGGTTCAATAGCTTTTATTTTTTGGGGATAACGCAGCATTAACTCTAATGCCAGTTCTGCATCCTGCGGGTCATCTTTAGCGCCGCTGGGCGAGAAGGCTTGCCGGTAACGAGCCGGTGACAAAGCGTGGACGGGGAAAACGGTGATAAAGGGATATTTTTGAAGAGCATATACCACGGGGCCCTTCTTCAGCTCAAGGGCGATAGCTATTTTGCCTTTCACCTGTTTGTGCAACGCGTTGAGCCAGGCATCAAGCGCTTCTGCTGTATGTTCAATCACATGGAATGTGCGTTCGCCGTTTTTAAACTGAACGCAAACATCATGCTTTTTATCCGCCCAGTCCAGACCAACATGAGCAGCAAACTGATCTATCGCAGTCATAACCAACTCCTTTTCACCGGGGATTGGTATGCATTCCACGCTCTTCGAAAGAAATATAGTCAGCAGTTTGTCTGCATGCCCTGAGTATTCGTTAGCGAACGTGGAGCACTTACTGGCTCGGAAGCAAAGCGGCAATCATCAAACCATATGATTCTGGCACAATATTCGTAACCAGTAAGCGCATACCCTGAATCACTTAAAAGTGTAACTCTCAGGGTTCGAATGACTATACCTCGCTCTCAGCAGACCTTCAGCGTCACGTGTTTGTCTGCTGCGTGCCAGAAGTGGACATTTTGTAACATTGGATATGCACTATCGGACAGATTACCGTCTTCGTATAAGGCACATTTGTTAATTCTGCGAGGTCATATGAATCAGGCCGACAAGAAATTTTTAAGAAGAATGAGTGGATATTTTTTTCGCACTGTACGCATAGATAAACTGGCTCATGTCCTTGATCTGCCAGAACCAGAAAGTAGCGGACGGTATCATCGCCCTGGACAGCCTATACTCTACATGAGTCCGGAAATAGAATGGTCAATAAGGGCTGTGTCCGGGTATATGCGGGCTGACGGAATTCGACGCGTAGTTGTTCCACTCTATATCGACGAGGCGTTTGTCTTGGATCAGAATGATGAACTAGCTAGTAGTGTGTTGGGGATTGATCCAGAGCTTTCAAAAAAACCTTGGATACCTGCGCTACAGGAAAATCGTGAACCTCCATCATGGAAAAACTCTGACCTTGCTCGTAGATATGGTGCTGATGGCCTTATTGATTGCTCAAGATTAATACCGGGCGGCTGGCATCTTAATCTATTTCGATGGAATGAACCTGGTGCTCCAACTGTACACATTTGCGGAGAACCTATTGAGTTCAGGCTATCTGTGGAAGGGAATAAATGGGATCTGTAACAAAAGAATCAGCCTCATGAACCTCACCATTACAACATTATGAAGATAGCACTCTGAGATGTGAGTAAGGTGCCAGAACCGAGGAATAAAGTCGCGAAAGTGGTTTTTTACGGCGATTAGCATGATTGCTGGGCTTGAACATTCTTTTCTTCGCCAACGTCAGCTCCTCGCTCACAACTGCCCAAAGAAACCCATGCGGGCAGTTTAGTGCCAGGAGTGGACGCTATCCGGGGAGATTACCGTATCACATCAACTCAAGCAGAGACTCTCTGAGATAACCCTCTAGCAGAGATGCGCAAATTCGCGTTTCATATGACATCATGCCTGCCGGTGGGTGGAGCAACCAGGCGCTAAAAGGCGGGATCTGGTAGTGGCTTAAAAGGGGGATTAGCGCTCCCTTTTCAATTTCGTTTCTGCAAACCGGAAATTGCAAAACACCAATGGCATGTCCCGCTAATAAATAGGAGAGGACACTTCGCCAGTGCGTGGACTGAAATTTAACGTTGACGGGAACATTAATGAGTTGGGTTTCAGAGGTGATCATTGGAATGCGATTACTGGCAAATACGCTAGAAACAGCGGCAAATGGATAACCAGCCAGCGCATCTGGAGAGTGCGGATAACCCATTTTAGCCAGCAAAGCAGGGGAGGCCAGTAACACTCTTCGCACGTTACCAAGTGGACGTGCGACAAAAAATCCTTCTGAGACCTCTCCTAGCCTCAATGATAAATCCACACCCTCAGTGACAGGATCGATGACACGGTCGTTAAAAATGACATCGACCTGCAGCCCCGGATGTTCGTTCTGAAGCTGTAACAATGCAGGCATCAGTAAGCTTTCCCCGGCAGAATAAGGCGCCGCAATACGGATTTTGCCTTGTAGGCCCTGATTTTCTTCATTCACAGACAGAGCGTGCTCTGCCGCCTGAATCGCCGCTTTACTTCTCTCATAAAACAAATTACCGCTCTGCGTCAGAGACATGTTCCGCGTATTGCGCCTTAGCAAACGCGTACCAAGATGTGCTTCCAGTTTTTCTATTCTTTCACTGACGGCGGGTTGGCCAATGCCGAGATCGCGGGCTGCAGCCGACATGCTGCCCCGCTCAACCACCCTGATAAATATGCGCATTGCTGAGAAGAGATCCATTTGGCGATTATATTGGTTTTACCGATAAAAGTAATTCGATACAGGTATCTACTGTTCTTCTGCGAGATGATGAAAACTCAACGCTCAAGTAAGATTTAAGCAAAATATGAATCTATTTTATTGATTTATTGGTGGGAGATAATTATGTCAGATATCAAACTTTTCATGTTCCAGTCAGGAACGCAGCATTGTAAATATCACCATATTCGGATGAATCAGGGAGTGGGAGAGAGTTATGAAATTCCGGTCCCTTGGTTCCTTCTGACACATCCGGATGGTTTTACCCTGATTGACGGTGGTCTGGCTGTAGAGGGATTGAAAGACCCCTTTGCCTATTGGGGAGGCGCTGTAGAGCAGTTTAAACCGGTAATGTCAGAAGAACAGGGCTGTCTGGAGCAGCTTAAAAGGATTGGCGTCGCACCAGAAGATATCCGCTACGTGGTACTGTCCCATTTGCACTCTGATCATACTGGCGCGATTGGTCGCTTCCCACATGCCACTCATGTGGTTCAGAGGAGAGAGTATGAATATGCCTTTGCTCCTGACTGGTTTACATCTGGAGCCTATTGCCGATACGATTACGATCATCCTGAGCTCAACTGGTTTTTTCTAAACGGGTTGTCTGAGGATAACTATGACCTTTACGGTGATGGCACGTTACAGTGCATTTTTACGCCAGGGCATTCACCCGGGCATCAATCTTTTCTTATCAGATTATCCAGCGGTACAAATTTTACGCTAGCGATTGATGCGGCTTACACCTTAGATCATTACCATGAGAGGGCGCTCCCTGGCCTGATGACGTCAGCCACTGATGTCGCTCAGTCTGTCCAAAAGCTGCGCCAGCTTACCGAGCGATATAACGCGATATTAATACCCGGTCATGACCCTGAAGAATGGGAAAAAATCAGGCTTGCTCCAGCCTGGTACAGTTGAATCATTGCTCACTCATTCTTTTAAAAACGGACTGACCGGAATGGCAAAACGTGACCTACTCTCCGTTTACTAACACACGGCAATGCTAGCAATAGCCAAGGCAACTCAATTTCCAACGTCCGCTTTTCGCTCATAACAGACCTAATACGTTTCCGTGGATAGTTCTGTATGAGAAGCGGACTTCACACTTTCGATTCACGCAGGACAGTCTGGCTGACGATGCTCATAACGGCTTAACAATTTATCCGCACTGAAACTAGAAAAATAGCCGTATCAGTACAGACTGATACGGCTATTTTTTGGGTTTTATTTTGCCAGGCCAGTTATCCCATTGTGCAACTGATTTCCTTTCCACAAATATAAGGTGGCACATACACTTTCCGGCACATATCCAGATAATCCGACCACCATTGCATCATCGCTTTACGGGCATCGAGATATTCTGCTTTATGGACGTAGGCTGCTCGAACGCTATTGCGTTCCTGGTGACTCATCTGCCGTTCAACCGCATCCTGTGCCCATAGGCCAGATTCCATCAGGGCACTACAGGCCATTGCCCGAAACCCGTGGCCGCAGATTTCATCTTTTGTGTCATAGCCCATCAGGCGTAGCGCCTTGTTGACCGTGTTTTCACACATCGGTTTATACGGATTGTGATCGCCGGGGAATACCAGCACCTGATGACCGGATATTTCCCGTATCTGTTTCAGAATAGCGATGGACTGACAGGAGAGTGGAACGATATGTGGAGTACGCATTTTTGCACCACGCCCAGAGTAACGGACACCGGGGATGGACTCGCGAGTGGCAGGAATGGTCCAGATTCTATTTTTGAAATCGATCTCAGACCAATGGGCGAAGCGCAGCTCGCTGGAGCGGATGAATAGGTGAAGGGTAAGTGATACGGCCAGGCGGGTTAACTCTCGTCCTTGCTTGTAGTCCTCAATGCGTGTCAACAGTTCCGGCAGTCGCTCCAGCGGAAGGGCAGGGTAGTGGCGTTTAACGGGAGGGACGATGATACCGTCCAGATTTGCTGCAGGATTATGCTCTATCAACTCCTGATGTACGGCATGACGCATGATGTTGCACATATGCTGCCGGGTACGTGCTGCGACTTCCAGCAGACCTTTTTGCTCAATGCCTTTCAGCAGGTCGATAAAATGGCGAGGTTTCAGTTCAGTTACCGGCAAGTGTCCAATCACAGGAAATATATGATTGTTCATGCTGGCAAGCAGACGGGTTGCATGGTTCTCTGACCATGTTCGGTTGCTGTTATGCCACTCCAGTGCCACATGTTTGAAGGTTTTTTCTGGTGTGGAAGTGGTTCTTTCAGCAGAGCGCTGTTGTGCTGGATTGATATTTTGCGCGAGGAGTTTACGGATACCATCACGCTGTTGACGAGCATCAGCCAAAGACACGTCAGGGTAGGCGCCTAAGCCAAGGCGAGATTCTTTTCTATTGATACGATATTTGAGATACCAGAGACGTGAACCGCCTGGATTGACCAACAGGTACAGACCATGGGAATCGGAAATTTTGAAGGGTTTAGCGGATGGTTTTAAGCTGCGGATTTTTGTGTCGTTAAGAGACATTTGGGGGTCACTCCGTCATCGAACCAACATGACCCCAAATCTGACCACCAAATTCTCCCGATGCGGAGGGAAAACTGAAAATGCATCGGGAAGACTTTTCACGCTAACTCATTGAATTCGAATCATATAGGGATTCGCAAAGTGGCATGAAAATAAGAATTTGGCTCCTCTGACTGGACTCGAACCAGTGACATACGGATTAACAGTCCGCCGTTCTACCGACTGAACTACAGAGGAATCGTGTGAACGGGGCGAATAATAGCGGGGCGGTTGCGGCTTGTAAAGCGTGAAGACGTCCGATGCGTTCGTTTGCTGCAAGATTACCCAACCTGCTGCTTTTTCTCGCTTTTGTCGCTTATCCCGCGCGCAGCGTCGCCGAATCGCCCGTTGATCGGCGCCGTTGCCTGCCGATGGTGCAACGGTTGCCCTGCGCGGTGGCGCGCGCCGCCCGGCGAACGGCCATTTACCGCCTTGTACCCCGCTTCCACGGCCGTTTACCGACTCTGGCCTGGATCTTGCTGTGATTGCATGACCGGATTTCGGCATTCTCAATTTAGCGGCTCGCTGGAGGCACTATGAATTTCAGACGTCTGAAGTACTTCGTGAAAATCGTCGATATCGGCAGCCTGACCCAGGCGGCGGAGGTGTTGCACATCGCCCAACCGGCGCTCAGCCAGCAGTTGGCGACGCTGGAAGGAGAGCTGAAGCAACAGCTGCTGATCCGCACCAAGCGCGGGGTGCAGCCGACCGAGGCCGGCAACATTCTGTATGCCCACGCGCAGACCATTCTGCGCCAGTGCGAGCAGGCGCAGAGCGCGGTCAACAGCGCCGGACAGGCGATGAGCGGTCAGGTGTCGCTCGGGCTGGCGTCGGGCAGCACCGCGGCGCAGCTGGCGCTGCCGCTGTTGCAGACCCTGCGCGATCAGCAGCCGGGCATCCTGCTCAGCCTGCATGAAAACGGCGGCGCGGCGTTGGCCGGGCAGGTGGCTAACCAGACGCTGGACATGGCGATGGTCTACGGCGCCAAAATGCCCGCCGGGCTGCACGCCATCGCATTGATGCGGGAAGATCTTTATCTGGTGGCGACGCGCGCGGTGCCGCATCCCGGCAACAGCGTCGAGCTGCTGGACGTGGCGCGGCTGAACCTGTTCCTGCCGCGTGAGGGCGATGCGGTGCGCAACCAACTGGAGGAGGCGATGGCGCTGCGCAAGCTGGCTGCCAACGTGGTGGGGGAGATCGAATCCTCGGGCGCGCTGAGCGCCGCGATCGCCAGCGGGCTAGGGGCGACCGTGCTGCCGGAATCGGTGGCGCGCGCGATGATCGGCCCGGCCAAGGCCTGGATGGCGCGCATCAATGCGCCGACGATGTCGGTGCCGCTGTCACTGTGCATGTCGAGCCAACAGGCGCTGTCCGCCCCGGCGCTGCTGGTGAAAGACCTGTTGCTGTCGATCGCCGGCGGCCGCAGGCAGGAGAAGCGCGCGTTGGCGCTGGTGCGTTGAGGAAAAAACGGCCCGCCGCAGCGGGCCTGAGCACCGTTACCGGAACGGCGGTTCGTTGAAGGTGCGCAGCTTGCGCGAGTGCAGACGATCGCCCTCGGCGCGCAACAAATCGATGGCGCAGATGCCGATCTGCAGGTGTTCGGAGATCGCCCCTTCGTAGAAGCGGTTGGCCTGGCCCGGCAGTTTGATCTCGCCGTGCAGCGGTTTGTCGGAGACGCACAGCAGCGTGCCGTACGGCACCCGGAAGCGATAACCCTGAGCAGCGATGGTGGCGCTCTCCATGTCGACCGCCACCGCGCGGCTGAGATTGAAGCGGCGCGCCGAAGCGGAGTAGCGCAGCTCCCAGTTGCGGTCGTCGGTGGTGACCACGGTGCCGGTGCGCAAACGCTGTTTAACCTCTTCGCCGGGCATGCCGCTGACCATCTTGGTGGCGTCGTACAGGGCGCGCTGCACCTCGGCGATGCTCGGGATCGGGATATCCGGCGGCAGCACCGCATCCAGCACGTGATCGTCGCGCAGATAGGCATGGGCCAGCACGTAATCGCCGATCTTCTGGCTTTCGCGCAGGCCGCCGCAGTGGCCGATCATCAGCCAGGCGCTCGGGCGCAGCACCGCCAGGTGATCGCAGATGGTTTTGGCGTTGGACGGGCCGACGCCGATGTTGATCAGCGTGATGCCCTGGCCGGTGCGCGAGATCAGGTGATAGGCCGGCATCTGGTGGTTTTTCCACGCCAGATCGGACACCGCTTGCTCGGGCGCGCTGGTTTCCGGCGTGATGTAGGTGCCGCCGGCGCTGGAGAGCGCGATGTACGGGCTGGCCGGATCGGCGATCTGGGCGCAGGCCCAGCGCACGAACTCATCCACATAGCGGGTGTAGTTGGTGAACAGCACGAACGGCTGGAAATGCTCCACCGGCGTGCCGGTGTAGTGTCGCAGAC
This sequence comes from Serratia sp. CY83965, assembly GCF_052166375.1. NCBI lineage: Bacteria > Pseudomonadati > Pseudomonadota > Gammaproteobacteria > Enterobacterales > Yersiniaceae > Serratia > Serratia sp. CY83965. The sequence goes on from NZ_JBJNOV010000004.1 coordinate 111,161, forward strand.
GCGCCAGCGAGAAATCCGCGCGCAGCGCATCGAAATGCGACAGCGGGAAATGGTTGTCGGTGGCGTGGTACAGGCCGTCGGCGGTCTCGTCACCGATCTGCGCCAGCTCGGTGGTGGGGAAATGCTGCGCGATGCCGGCGCTCATTGAACGATCGAGCGCCAGGCTGGAGCCGTCGATGACATAAGGGAACGGGATCTCCTGCTGCGACGGCGCCACTTCGATATGGGCGGCGTAGTCGTGTTCCAGCATCGCCAGCTGTTCGGCCAGATAGTGGCGGAACAGCTGCGGCCGGGTCACGGTGGTGCTGTAGCTGCCGGGATGGGTAAAGCGGCCGAAGGCGCGGGTTTTGCTCGGGCCGGATTGCTGCCCGTCCCAGCTGACGCGCAGTTCGGGATACACGAACAGTCCGGCGGCGCGCGCTTGCGCATCCGGCAGGGTGCCGTGGCTGATAAAGTCACTGACCGCCTGCCGCAGCGCGTCTACCGCGGCGTCATACAGGGCTTCCAGTTGATCGAGTGCCTGATCGGCGCTGAGGCCGCTGCGAGGTGGGGCATAGCTCATACTTTCTCCTTCGATGTCCCGGCTCTGGCGGGATTGGCGGCGTTTCACCGTCACAGGTTAGCCGAAGAAGGGCGTAAAAGCTTGGTTGAAATGACGGGCGCGGCAAAGAAATTACCGCGCCCGTGAAGGCGGAGAGATCAGGAGGCGGGAGCGGCCGCTTCGACCTTCAGCGACACCAGGCCGATGCCCAGCTTCTTCGGCGTGAAGCCGCCGCTGGCGTTCTCTTTCGGCTCGGTCGGCGCCGGCGGGGTAATGCTGATCTTCTGCGCGCCGCGCGGGTTATCGAAGCGCAGGGTGACGGTGCTGTCCTGTTCGCCGAGCGACACAAAGCGCTCTTCGTCGCCGACGCGCACCGAAATCGGTTCGCCGACGTTGTTGCCGTAGGCGCGGGCGCGCAGCACCAGATCGAAGCTTTTCGGCAGCGGGTCGACGTAATCGATGTCGACCGCCGGCGCCAGATTGGCGTCGGACCAGCGGCCCCATTCCTCGACGGCGGAGACGCCGGTGATGGCCTTCACCTGTTCCGGCATGCCGGGCAGCATGAACTCGATGGCGTCCGCCCGGTATTTCACCGCCGCGTCGTCCACCTGCAGGCGGGCGACGGCGTTTTGGTAATCGGCGACGCTGTCCGCCGCCGGGCCGGTGAAGTTCACCTTGCCGTTGAAGCGTTCGCCGCTGGCCTGCGCGATCTGCGGCGGCGAGGCGAGGGTGCCGGAGGCCACGCAGATGTCGGTGCTCAGCGCCAGCTGCGGCGCCCAGACCCGGCCGATCTCGTAGCATTTATCGACCCAGACGAATTTCTCCCCCGCCCCCAGTCCGGCCAGCTGTTTGCGCAGCGGGGTGGAGAGGTAGACGTTGAACATCGGTTCGATGCGGTTATCGCCCACCCGCAGGATGAACGGCACCTTGTAGGTGACGCCGGAGAAGCTGAAGCTGCGCTGGCGCGTGTCCACGCTGTAGTCGCTGATGCGGTTCGGTAGGCCCCACTGGTTGATCACCGCCGGTTTCCAGCCATTGATCTTCTCTTCGATATTCAGGAACACCGTAGACAGCGACGGCGCCGACAGGCTGCTGCGGCCAAGGCCGATGTAGTTGTCGCCGCCCATCACGTCCAGCACCGTGGCGCCGTTGTCCAGCGTGCTGCGTTTCTCGTTGCGCTGTTCCGCCAGCGGCCGGGTGCCGTCGATGATGAAGAACAGATTGCGGCGCTTCTGTTTGGTCAGGATGTCGTAGGCGGTGTTGTTCATCGCCAGATGATCGGAGGACACCACGATCACGGTGTTGCTGAAATAGGGCGAGCGTTTGATCTTGTCGATCAGCGCGGCGATGTGTTGCTGGCTGCAGGCTACCGCGCTCAGCGAGCGGTTTTCCTTGTTCTGCCAGGCGTAGCTTTTCTTGCTGCAGCCGGCGGAGATAAAACCGTCCGGGTGATGGGTATCGACGGTCAGGGTGAACAGCGAGAACGGCTGGCGCTGTTTGGACAGCTCGACGAACTTGCCGTACACCACGTCCAGCACGCTGTCGTCGTACCAGCCCCAGTCGTTTTTGTAGCTCGGATCGGCGACCTGTTCGCGCAGTTCTTTGAAGCCGTATACGTGGTCGAAGCCGTGGGATTTCAGGAAGGTGTCTTTACCGGCGAACGCCAGCTCGGCGCCCTGATAGAAATAGTTGCTGTAGCCGGCGGCCTTCAGCACGTCGCCCAGGCAGACGTTCTCCGGGTAGAAGGTGGAGACCGCGCTGGAGGCGTTGCCGTCGAAGGGCGCGAACAGCGGAATGCCGCACTGTGAGGCGACCATGCCGGCGATGGTGTAGCCGGTGCCCGGCAATTGCTGGGTATTGCTGAAATCGATGCTGTCCGCGCGCAGGGCGTTCAGCTCGTCGGCCAGGCCGGGAAACAGCTCGGTATCGAAGTAGGTGCGTTCCAGGCTCTCGGCATAGATGTACACCAGGTTCGGCCGCTTGCCCTGTACGGTTTTTTTCGGCGCTTTGTAGTAGGTGGTGAAATCGGCGGTATCGCCGACGATCTGGCTTTTGACCAGCAGCGAGATGTCCTGAAATGCCGGGGTGGTGCCGACCGAAAACAGCGCCAGCAGCACGGCGACGAGGCTGTAGGCCACGCTGCTGCCTTTGGCTTTGCGGCGCAGCAGGCTGCGGGCCAGCACCGCGAAGATAAGCCCCAACGCCGCCAGCAGGCCGATGAACGGCAGCACGTATTTGCTGATGCCCGCGCCTTTGAGGCTGCTGGTGACGGTGTAAATCACCGCGTCGGTGATGCCGTCGCCGGTAAAGTAGTTGCTGGCGATCAGGATGACGTTCAGCACCAGATAGCTGCCGAGCAGCGTCAGCAGAATGGCGAACCACCAGCGGTTGGCGGCGGCCCGGGTGCGATAAATCAAAATCGACGCCAAAAAGAGAACAAAAGAAACGACTGCTAAAACCATCCGCCAAACCTTGTCTGATTGGAAAAAAACGTTGCTGCCCTGGTCTGCGCCGCCGACCGTGCCGCGGCGCGAAAAGTGAAGGGTATAGCCTATTGCCGGCGGCGGAACAACGCGCGATCTCCCGCTACGGCCGACGAACGGCGGCTATTGTACATTTTTATGACAATAGTGTGACGTTAATCACGCCGACGGCGGCCGCGGCGGCGAAAGCTTGCTGGTCGGAGGTTTCGCTCTACGCTTAATGAGCGCCGGACGGTGCGCCCATCAGCCATTCAGGAGGAAGTATGCAGACAATCCCCGCAGCGGTACTCGACGATCTGGCCCCGCAAGGCGTGTTGCGCGCGGCGATCAACTACGGCAATCCGGTGCTGGCGCAGGCCGGGGCCGGCGGTAAACCGCAAGGCGCTTCGGTGGAGCTGGCCGCCGCGCTGGCTCGCGAACTGGGCGTGGCGCTCGAACTGGTCACCTATGACGCGGCGGGCAAGGTGTTCGCCGACCTGGACAGCGGCGCCTGGAACCTGGCGTTTATGGCTATCGAGCCGGTGCGCGCGGCGCAAATCGCTTTCAGCGAACCCTACGTGATCATCGAGGGGACTTACCTGGTGGCGAACGACGCGCCTTACTTTGAGGCGGCGCAGCTCGACCGGCCGGAGGTGCGCATCGCGGTCGGCCAGGGGGCGGCGTACGATCTGTTTTTATCGCGCACGCTGCAGCAGGCGCAGCTGGTGCGGGCGGCAACCTCCGCCGAGGCGATCGCGCTGTTTTTCGAACGGGGGCTGGAGGCGGCGGCCGGCGTGCGTCAACCGCTGTTGGCCGCCGCGGCCGCCCATCCCGGCTACCGGGTGCTGGACGGGCATTTTACCGCTATCCGCCAGGCGATGGCGGTGCCGCGGCAAAAAACGCAGGGCGCCGCCTACGTGAACGCGTTTATCGAACGCTGCAAGGCCAACGGGTTGGTGAAGGCGGCCTTGCAGCGCAGTGGCCAGGGCGAGGTGACGGTGGCGCCGCCGGCCGCCTCGGCATGATCAGTCGAGCTCCACCGCGTACTGTTCCACCGGGGTGATTTTCTTGATCAGCTTGTTGTCGAACAGGAACTGTTCGTAAGCCTGGTAGCGGGCGCGATCCAGCCTGGCCGGGTCACGCGCGAACAGCGGCAGGCTGGCTTGCCACGCCTGTTTGTTCAGCTCGGTATTCAGCTCCGGGTGCGCCTTGGCGAACGCCAGCCAGGTGTCCTGCGGGTGCGCATGCAGGTAGTCGCTGCCTTGCTTCAACGCGGCGAGGAACTTGCGGATTTTCGGCTCGTTCACCGCATCGCGGTTGGCGACGATGATCAGCTCGTCGTAGGCCGGCACGCCGTAATCTTCGACGTTGAACACCACCGGCGTCTTGCCCTGCAGCTTCAGCTCCAGCGCTTCGATGTTGCGGTAGCCGCCGATCACCGCATCGACCTGGCCCGCCAGCAGGGCGCTGGTCAGCTGGAAGTTGACGTTGATAAGCTTGATGTCCTGCGGCTTGAGGTGTTCGTGTTCGACCATGGTGGCCAGCGTCGCCTGTTCGATGCCGCTGACCGAGTAACCCACCGTTTTGCCCTTGAGATCTGCCGGCGACGTGATGTTTTTATCCAGCGCGATCACCGTATTCAACGGCGTGTTGATCAGCGTGCCGACGCGCATCAGCGGCAGGCCCTGATCGGCGAAGAAATGCAGCTGCGGTTGATAGGTGATGGCAAGGTCGGCCTGTTTGGCGGCCACCAGCCGCGGCGGCAGCGCCGGATCGGACGGCGGCACGATCTTGACGTCCAGCCCTGCGGCCTTGAAGGCGCCGATCTGCTCGGCCACCATAATCGGCGCGTGATCCGGGTTGATGTACCAGTCGAGCACCAGCGTCAGCTTTTCGGCCGCGCCGGCCTGGCCGGTGATGGCGGCGCCCAGCAGCAGCCCGCAAACGGTTTGTTTGATCATGGTCGTTCCTTTATCCCTGGTTATGGTTGCAATCATCAGTCGTTTTCCGGCGCCCAGGCGATCAGGCGCCGCAGCAGCGCATCCACCGCGGCCCACAGCAGCACGGTCATCAGCACCAAAATAAACAGCGCGGCGAAGCAGACGTCGGTCTGCATGCGCGCGTTGGCGTTCAGCATCACGTAGCCCAGCCCTTCGGCCGAGCCGACCCATTCGCCGATGATGGCGCCGATCGGCGCGACCGCGGCGGCCATGCGCAGGCCGGAGCCGAAGGCCGGCAGCGCCGCCATCAGCCGCACGTGCCGCAGCTGCGCCCAGCGCGAAGCGCGCATCGTGCGCGCCAGATCGAGATAGTCGTTGTTGACCCGGCGCAGCCCGTCGAAAAAGGCCGACACCACCGGGAAGAAAATCACCAGCACCGCCATCGCCACCTTGGCGCTCATGCCGAAGCCGAACCACAGCACCAGCAGTGGCGCCAGGGCGAACACCGGTATCGCCTGGCTGGTGAGCACCAGCGGCATCAGCCAGCGCTGCAGTCGCGGCGAGAAGATCATGCACAGCGCCAGCGCCGCGCCGAGCAGCACGCCCAGCACCAGCCCGCTGACGATCTCCGAAGCCGTGACCAGCGTGTGCCAGGCGAGATAGCCGCGCCCGTCCCACAGCGCCTGCGCCACCGCGCCCGGCGTGGGCAGCAGAAAGGCCGGAATGCCGCTTTGCGCCGCCAGCCACCACAGCAGCAGCAGGCCGGCAAACACCGTCAGCCCACGCCGCAGGCGGGTGAGGCCACGCTCTTTGGCAATCTTCATTGCGCCGCCCTCACCAGTTGCTGCAGCAGCTCGGCCTGGCTTTTCAGCAGGTCGGCGTCATCCGGCGCGCGTGGCGGTAGCCCGCTGATGCGGTGAGTATCGTCGAGGCCCAGCGGCCAGGGCGACAGCACCAGCAGCCGGTGGCTCAGGCGGCAGGCTTCCATCGGGTCGTGGGTGATCAGCAGCACGGTGTTTTGCGCCAGCAGCTCGGCGGCCAGGCTCTGGATCTCGGCGCGGGTGATGGCGTCCAGCGCGGAAAAGGGTTCGTCCATCAGTACGATCGGCTGGCGTTCGTAGAGCGTGCGGGCGATGGCGGCGCGCTGGCGCATGCCGCCGGACAGCGCGGCGGGCAGGCTGTGGCCATGCGCGGCCAGGCCTACGCGTTCGAGCAGGTGCGCCGTCCACGCCCGATCCGGCGTCTCGCCGCGCAGCCGCGAGCCGAGGGCGACGTTCTCTTCGACGGTCAGCCACGGGTAGAGCAGGTCTTTTTGCCCCATGTAGGCGATGCGCCCGGCGATCGGCAAACCGTCGCTGCCGATCACCGTACCCGAACTGGCCTGCGCCAGGCCGGCGATGATCTTCAGCAGGCTGGTTTTGCCGGCGCCGCTGGCGCCGAGCAGGGCGACGAAGCTGCCGCCGGCGATGTCGAAGCTCAGCCGGTCGAAGACGATTTGCTGACCGAAATGCAGGCTGAGATCCCGCACCTGGATGCCAGGCGGGAGACGCGGGGAGGTCATGAGGCGTTCAGCCCCATTTGCCAAAATGCCGACTCCAGCTGGGTGGCGGTGGTGAAAATCTGCGCCAGCTCGGTGAAGCGGCCCTGTGCGCCGCGCTGCTGACCAACGGTTTCCAGCAGTTCGATGGCGGCGCGCACGCCGGCCAGATAGCCCTCGTCGCCGTAGTTGCGGATCCAGGAGGCGTAAGGATTGCCCTCCATCTGAGTGGCGGGATCGTGCAGCAGCCGCAGGCCGATTTCGGCATAGCCGGCCACGCAGGGCAGCAGGCCGGCCAGCAGATCGAGGGCGTCGCCGGCATGGCCGATATCCAGCACGTAACGGGTGTAGTTCATGGTTTCCGCCGCTTCCGGCTGGGCGGCGATCTGCGCTTCGTTCAGCCCCCATTCGGCGCAGTAGGCCACGTGCAGCGGCAGTTCGGCGACGATGCCGTTGAGCGAGGCGGTGGCGGCGCGCATCTCCGGCAGAGTGCGCAGCTTGCTGACCAGCAGCGCGTAGGCGCGGGCGAAGTGCAGCAGAAACAGATAGTCCTGGGTCAGGTAGCGGCGAAAAGCGCGTTCAGGCAAGGTGCCGGCGGCCAGCTGCTGCAGAAACGGATGATCGACGTAATCTTGCCAGTGGCTGCCGGCATGGTGGCGCAGCCGGCCGTAAAGACCGCTTTCGAACAGGGTAGTGATGGACATGGGACCTCCTTGAGTCAGTGGAGATCCGGGCACGCTGGGGTATGAACAGGCAACGGGTGATCGCGTTGTTGCCTAACCGTCCCTTCGCTGGCATGACCCAGATCAGGTTCAAAGGGTTCGGCTTGCGCCATCTCAGCCCGTAACAGGACACCCCTCGGAGCTGCTTGTTATACGACATTTGTTTTTTGATTACAATCGCCGGGCGGCGCGGCGGCAATCGGTTCGTTTAGTGCGATCGGGGGCGATTTTGCTGGCGCAGAGCGCGCGGTTTTTGTCACTGTAGGCCCATGTTTTGCCTCTGAGGATGATGCCCGATGAAAAAAATTGGTTTTCTCTCGTTTGGCCACTGGTCGCCTTCCGCCCAGTCCGGCACCCGTTCCGCAGCGGATGCGCTGCTGCAGTCCATCGATCTGGCGGTCGCCGCCGAAGATCTGGGGGCGGACGGCGCCTATTTTCGCGTGCACCACTTCGCGCGCCAGCTGGGATCGCCGTTCCCGCTGTTGGCCGCCATCGGCGCCAAAACCCAACGCATCGAGATCGGCACCGGCGTGATCGACATGCGTTATGAAAACCCGCTGTACATGGTGGAGGACGCCGGCGCGGCGGATCTGATCGCCGGCGGGCGGCTGCAGCTCGGCATCAGCCGCGGTTCGCCGGAGCAGGTGATCGACGGCTGGCGTTATTTCGGCTATGCCCCGGCCGACGGCGAGACCGACGCGGACATGGCCCGCCGCCATACCGAAGTGTTCCTGGAAGCGCTGCGCGGTGAAGGGTTCGCCGAACCCAATCCGCAGCCGATGTTCCCGAATCCGCCTGGGCTGCTGCGGCCGGAGCCGTTTTCCGCCGGGCTGCGCGATCGCATCTGGTGGGGCGCCGGTTCGAACGCCACCGCTGTCTGGGCGGCGAAGCTGGGCATGCATCTGCAAAGCTCGACGCTCAAGAACGACGAGACCGGCGAGCCCTTCCACATCCAGCAGGCCAAGCAGATCCGCGCCTATCGCGCGGCCTGGCAAGAGGCCGGCCATGCGCGCGAGCCGCGGGTTTCCGTGAGCCGCAGCATCTTCGCGCTGGTGGATCAGCGGGATCGCAACTACTTCGGCGGCGGCGGCAAGGAGGGCGATCAGCTGGGGTATATCGACGCGCAGACCCGGGCGATCTTCGGCCGCAGCTATGCCGCTGAGCCGGATGTGCTGATCGAGCAGCTGGCGCAGGACGAGGCCATCGCCGAAGCGGATACCTTGCTGCTGACCGTGCCTAACCAACTGGGCGTGGATTACAACGCGCACGTCATCGAATCGATTTTAACCCATGTCGCGCCGGCGCTCGGCTGGCGCTAAACGGAGGAGTGGCATGTCACGCATTTTCATTACCGGCTCGGTCGACGGGCTGGGCCGCGCCGCCGCGCAAACGCTGTTGGACGAAGGGCATCAGGTGATCCTGCATGCGCGTGAGCCTGGCCGTTTGGCCGCGGTGCGCGATTTGCTGGATCGGGGCGCGCAGGCGGCGATCGGCGATCTGTCCGATGTGCAGCAGATCCGGCAGCTTGCCGAGCAGGTCAATCGCCTCGGCCGCCCGGACGCGGTGATCCACAATGCCGGCATGTTTACCGGGCTGCAGGTGATGCCGGTGAACGTCATGGCGCCCTACCTGCTGACGGCCCTGATCGAACGCCCCAAGCGTGTCGTCTACCTGAGCAGCAGCATGCATTTTGACGGCGTGGCGGAACTGAACGGCGTGGATTGGCTTGGCGGCGCTGGCGGTTCTTATTCGGACAGCAAGCTGTTCGTCACCGCGCTGGCCGCCGCCGTGGCGCGCCTGTGGCCTGACGTGATCAGCAGCGCGGTCGATCCCGGTTGGGTGCCGACCAAAATGGGCGGCGCGGACGCGCCCGACGATCTGGCGCTGGGGCATGTGACGCAGGCGTGGTTGGTGACCAGCGATGAACCGCAGGCCCTGGCGTCCGGCGGCTATTGGCACCACCAGCAGCGGCTTGAACCTCACGCGGCGGTGCACGATGAGGCGTTTCAAACGGCGCTGTTGGCGCAATTGGCGCGCGCCGGCGGGGCGCACCTGCCGCAGGCTTGATGGCCGTTCCTTCCTGGCCCGCCGGTGATTATCGGCGGGCTTTTTTTATGCCCGCAGGGTGAACCGACGGGGCTTTTCTTATACAGTGGTCGCCTGGCCTGTTTTGATTGTTATTTATATTATCGCCATGCACTCATTCCTGATTATCGTCCCTGAAGGGGGCATGCTGTTCGAAGCGGCGGGCATCGCCGATATCCTGATGCAGGCTAATCGCCTGAGCCCTGCCGAGACGCCGCTGTATCAGATCGCGGTCGCCACCACGCAATCTCACCGGGTGGTGCACGGCCTGTCCGGGCTGAGCCTGTTGGCCGATCATCGCCTGGCGGATCTCGATCCGGCCCAGCCGCGCGATACCGTGATCGTCGCCGGCAAGGGGGCGACCGAAGAAGAGGGCGCCCTGGTCGCCGATTGGCTGCGTCGCGCGGCGCCGCAGGCGCGCCGTATCGCTTCGGTTTGCGGCGGGGCTCTGCTGCTGGCCGAAGCTGGGTTGCTGGACGGGCGGCGGGCGACCACCCACTGGCGGCTGGCGGAGACGCTGCAGGCGCGCTTCCCGCGAGTGCAGGTCGAAAACGGCCCAATCTACGTGCAGGACGGGCCGATCTGGACCTCCGGCGGCGTCAGCTCCGGCTTCGATCTGACGCTGGCGCTGGTGGAGGATGATTACGGCTTCGTGCAGGCGCGCGAAGTGGCGCAGGATCTGGTGATGTTTCTGCGTCGCCCCGGCGGGCAGGCGCAGTTCAGCCGCTATCCGCTCAACCAGGCCAAATCGCCGGGGCCGATCCGTGACCTGCAATCCTGGATCCTGGAAAACCTCGCCGACGATCTCAGCGTCGATCGGTTGGCCGAGCGCGTGGCGATGAGCCCGCGCAACTTTACCCGGGTGTTCACCCGCGAGACGGGCATTTCTCCCGCCAAATTCGTCGAAGAGGGGCGGTTGCATACCGCCAGGCAGCGCCTCGAACAGAGCGCGGAAGGCATCGAGCAGATTGCCTTAGCCACCGGCTTCGGCAACGGCCTTAACCTGCGGCGGGTGTTTGAACGCAAACTGCAATTGACCCCGAGCGAATACCGCGAGCGCTTTCATGCGCGCAATTTGGCGTAAATTGATTGGTAAACGTCATTTACGCCGTTTCTGGTCGGCGCTAGATTTTAGGCAAAGCCCAAAAACGAGGAGTGCATCATGGTGAGAGTAGGCATTAACGGCTTCGGCAGGATCGGGCGCAACGTGCTGCGCGCGGCGCTGGGGCGCAGCGATTTTGAAGTGGTGGCGATCAACGATCTGACGGACAGCAAGACGCTGGCGCACCTGCTGAAATACGACACGCTTTCCGGCACGCTGGCGGCCAGGGTGGAAGCCGGCGACAACCAGCTGCTGCTGGACGGCCGGCCGATTCAGGTGTTTTCGCAGCGCGATCCCGCCGAGATCCCCTGGCGCAGCGCGGGCGTTGACGTGGTGATCGAAGCGACGGGCTTCTTTACCGACAAGGCCAAGGCGGAAGTGCACATCACGCACGGCGGCGCCAAGCGGGTGATTATCTCGGCGCCGGCCAAGAATGACGACATTACGCTGGTGATGGGGGTTAACGATCACCTCTACGATCCGGCTCTGCATAAGGTGGTCAGCAACGGCAGCTGCACCACCAACGGGCTGGCGCCCGCCGCGCAGGTATTGCATCAGGCGTTCGGCATCGAATACGGGTTGATGAATACCACGCATGCCTATACCAACAGCCAGGCGTTGCACGATCAGCCGGAAAAAGATCTGCGCGGCGCGCGGGCGGCGGCGGAATCGATCGTGCCTTACTCCAGCGGCGCGGCCAAGGCGCTCGGCAAGGTGATCCCCGAACTGGACGGCCGCCTGACCGGTTATTCGCTGCGGGTGCCGGTGCCGGTGGTTTCCATCGTCGATCTGACGGTGACGCTGAAACGCCCGGCTACGGTGGAGGAGATCAACGCCGCTTTCCGCGCGGCGGCGGCGTCCGGCCCGCTGAAAGGGATCCTGGGGTACAGCGATGAACCGCTGGTGTCGAGCGACTATCGGGGCGATGCGCGTTCGTCGATCATCGACGGCCTGTCCACGCTGGTGATCGGCGGCAACCTGGTGAAAGTGCTCGCCTGGTATGACAACGAGTGGGGCTTCTCCAACCGCTTGGTCGATCTGGCGCTGCTGATGGAACAACGCGGGCTGTAAACGCCCAACAGCAAAAAGCCCGCTTAAGTTTCCTTAAGCGGGCTTCTCTAAATATGGCTCCTCTGACTGGACTCGAACCAGTGACATACGGATTAACAGTCCGCCGTTCTACCGACTGAACTACAGAGGAATCGTGTGAACGGGGCGCATGATATCCAGCGGCCCCGGGTGTGTCAACGCTAAATTGCCCCGGGCGGTGCGACTGCTCGGTATCTGAGCAATAAGCTCGTCAATCAGCCCATTGCGCGTCGTTTTCCGCCTGGCCGCGCAGCAGGCGCGCCAGCGGATCCTGGCGGTAGAAGCGGCAAAAGTGCTGATACAGCGCCGGGAAGCGTTCGGCCAGCAGTTCGGGAGCGCTGAAGAAATACTCCGACAGCACGGCGAAGCACTCGGCCGCATCGGTGGCGGCGTAGGCATCCATGCTGGCGGCCTCTTCGCCGACCATGTCGATCTCGTCCTGCAGGCTTTCCATCGCGGCGTGCAGATCATGTTCCCAGGCGGCCACCTCGCGCAGCGGGATCGGCGGCACGCCGGTGGCGACGCCGCCGTTGCGCATATCCAGCTTGTGCACCGCTTCGTGGATCACCAGATTGAAACCGGAAAGGTCGAAAGAGTCCTGCACGTCTTGCCAGTTGAGCACGATCGGCCCCTGTTCCCAGCTTTGGCCCGACTGCACCACCGGCCCCGAGTGCACCAGACCGATCTCGTCCTGCCATTCGTCTTCCACCACGAACGGGGTGGGGTAGAGCAGAATTTCGTTGAAGCCGTCGAGACACTCCGCGCCGAGTTCCAGCACCGGCAAGGCGAACAGCAGGGCGATGCGCGCCTGCATTTGCGAGGTGAGCTGCAGCCCCTGCAGCGGCACGATGCGCTTTTGCTGCAAGATCTGCCCGGCGACGGCCACCAGCCGCTGCCGCTCCTGCTCATTCAGCGGCGAGAGCAGCGGGATCGCCAGCGCGTCCTGCCACTGGGCCTCGATGTCTGCCTGGGGTTGAGAGGGTTGAGTCGCTTTCCACGGCCATTTAATCATCAGGTTGCTCGTAAAGTCGTCACTTGAACGTTCAGCGGTATGCTAATGCTGTAAAAATGCCGCAAAAGCGGGCATGATAGCAAGCGTTGTCAGGAGAGATGCCGGAGCGGCTGAACGGACCAGTCTCGAAAACTGGAGTAGGGGCAACTCTACCGGGGGTTCAAATCCCCCTCTCTCCGCCACTATTCAATCACTTACGAATGAATCTTTCAACGATCCCCATCACAGTAAAATCTCAGCTCTGGCCGGTTGCCGTCTGTTTTCCTCTGTCCCGACTCTTTGCCGACGCTTATCAAAACGTCTTTTCGTCTTACTGTTGTCATGTTGCGAGCGAGAGGGCGGGTTTGACGCCGCCCGTTGGTTATGGGATTACTCACACTGTAAACCCCGTGTTTGCCTGATATTTCTCATACCGAATTACTTGTCCGGTAGCGCATAAGCGATAATGTAGTCACCGCGCATCGGTGATTGGCGTGCGCCCCCCGCATTGATGACAATGTACTGTTTGCCGGTTTTCGGCGAGAGGTAAGTCATCGGGCCGGATTGGCTACCTACCGGCAAGCGCGACTTCCAAATCTCTTTACCGTTGGCGGTATCAAAGGCGCGTAAATAGAAATCCTGCGTGCCGGCGAAAAACAGGAGACCTGACTGTGTCGACAGCGACGCGCCCAGCGTTGGCATGCCGATAGGGATAGGCATCCGCATGCTGATGCCAAGCGGCCCAGTATCTTCGACTGTCCCTACAGGGACCTGCCACACCAATTTGCCGCTAGTCAGGTCTACGGCGGACATCGTGCCGAACGGCGGTTTCTGGCAGGGGATCCCCAACGGGGAGAGGAGCCGTTCTCGCATGGCCCCGAACGGGGTGCCTTCCATCGGGACTATTCCCATTTCTATGCCGCTGGCGTTGGTTGGAACCTTATTCCTCGGCACCAGATAATGTGCCAATCCCAGGCGCATATCATTGACGAACATCAGGTTATTGTGTGGATCCGCGGAGACGCTGCCCCAGTTCATCCCCCCCCAGAGATCCTGGGTATTGAAGGGCGCGGTCTTCACCCGGTGGGGTGAAAATGCCCTGATAGCGCATTTCTTTAAACTGAATACGGCATAGCAGCAGGTCAATCAGCGTTGCGCCCCACATATCCGACTCTTTCAATTGTTCATTGCCCATCATCGGCATTCCCACTGAGTACGGCTGGGTGGGGGAATAGCGTTCACCCTTGATGATCCCCGCCGGTACAGGGCGTTCCTCAACTTGCGCGACGGGTTCGCCGTTTACACGGTTGAGCATGAAAATCATGCCCTGCTTGCTGGTTTGCACCAGAACCGGCGTAATGCCACCTTTGCCGTTCGGCAAATCGAACAAGAGTGGCTGTGATGGCAGATCGAAGTCCCACAAATCGTGGTGTGTGGTCTGGTAGTGCCAGCGCACTTTACCGGTAGCGGCGTCTATGGCGACAACGGCGGAGCTGTATTTATCGTCCAGTGCGCTACGAGTGCCACCGAAAAAGTCAGGTGTCGCGTTGCCTGTGGGTAAATAGATTAAGTTCAATTGTTTGTCATAGGACATGGCTGACCAGACATTCGGTGTACCGCGAGTATAGGTTTGCCCCTCCGGCGGCAGGCCGCGCAGTTCAGGATTGCCAGGATCCCAGGCCCACACGAGGTTGCCGGAGTGGACATCATAAGCTCGAACAACGCCGGGAGGTTCGTCAGTGGAAAAGTTATCCGCTACGCGTCCCCCCACGACGACGACGTCTCCGGCTACCAGCGGCGTGGAGGTTTGTTGATAATAGCCCGGTTTGATTTCGCCCATGCCACTACCGAGATCGACGGTACCGCGATCGCCAAAGGCGTCGCACAATTTCCCCGTGTCGGCATCAAGGGCGATGAGTCGGGCATCAATCGTGGGCAGGAACAAACGGCGCGAACAGAGCGCGGGTGGGCGACTCGGGGTTGTTACCGCTGGTGTGGCGTGATTCTCGTAGTAACCCAGGCCCCGGCAGCGCTGCCAGTTCGGCGAGGCGGCTTGCGGATCGAAACGCCATTTTTCTTTTCCGTTATCCACATCTAAAGCCAACACTTTACTGTATGGAGTACAGACATACAGCGTGTCGCCGATCTGCAAGGGTGTATTCTGATCTTCCGCACCAGAACCTTTGCTCGCGGGGATATCGCCGGTATGGGCTGTCCAGGCCACCTGCAATCGGGAAACGTTCTGCTTGTTTATTTGGTCAAGTGCGGCGAAGCGATCGCCGTAAGGGGTATTTCCCCAGTGTTCCCAATTCTTCTGTTGCTTGCCGGCGGTTACCGGAAACACGGGGATGGTTTTCGTCGCGCTGACCAGAGGTTGGAAACTGAACATCCATCCGAAGCTGACTCCCAGTCCGATGGCGAGGAACGCCGCTAAACTGAAAGCTGGGCCTTTGTTGATCGAATGACCGGGCATTAATGGCCAGGCGATAGCGCAAAGAAACGCTAAAACACCGAGGGTGAAAAGGCGCGAGAACAGCGGCCAGTAATGCCAGCCGGCATCGGCAATGGCCCAAAACAGGGAGACGGTGAAGGCGAGCGCGTACAGGATTATGCCGCTGCGACGACGGCGAGCAATCAGGCTGGCGGCTATAATCATCGCCAGACCCATCGCCAAGAAATAAAACGTTCCGCCGACGAAGGCCAATCTGGCGCCGAGAAGGCAGATAGCCAGACCGATGATGAACATCAGCCCGGCAAGAAACCACAGGAGGTATTTTTTCCCGTCCCGTGTCCTATGCGCTTTTTGCATATGAACTCCTTAGTGACTTTTCTCTGAGGTTGTCAAATTGGGGGAATGAGGTGGCGTTTTTAGTCAGATGGTAGGGTGTCTTCCGGCTCAGGCGTCGCGCGCTTGCAGCCGGAATGCGTGTGTTTCGAAGAAAGGACGTGAGGGAATGTCATCCTTGCTCTCCTATCTCTCGTTCTTCAAACGCGGCGCTAATCCGTGCGTTCAGCGAATGTCATTTGAACGCGCGTCAAAGCAGGCGGTATATTGATGCTCTGTCGCTTGACGCGCCTGATGACGCCGTTTAGCGACGATCATCGCCACCGTCAGCAGGGCGGGAAGCGCCAGGACGGCGAAAATGGTGCTGAAGCTCCAACCGAGCGCCAGCATTTCAGCCCCGGCCAGCGCGCTTAAGATAGCGCCCAAACGGCCGATGCCGTGCATCCAGCTGGAGCCGGTGGCTCGCGCTTCGGTGGGGTAAAAGCTGGCCGACAACGCGTTCATGCCGGTGTTGGCGCCCCCGATGCAGAACCCGATGGCCATCGCGCAGCCGCCCATCAGGAGGGGGTAACCCATTGCCATCCCCATCAGCAGAGTGAACAGCGCCCCCAACCCATAAATCGACGCCAACGCGCGATGTGGTTCGGATCTGTCCATCACCCACCCGGAAAATAGCGATCCTAATGTCCCGCCCGCCTGAAACAGCGCGGTGATGACCGCCGCTTGCGCGATGTTGAAACCGCTGTCTTTAATCAGCAGTGGCAGCCAACTGCCTAAGGTGTAGTACAGAAACAGCGCGCTAAAATACGCGCCCCACAGCATTAAACTGCCGAAGCGGTACCGTGCGCTCACTACCAGTTTAACCGGATGAGTGCAGACCTGGCCCGGCGGGGGCAGAACGACGGTAGAATGTCGAAAATCGCGATCGGGCGCCAGTTTCGCCAGAATGCGCTGAATGCCGCCCTGATCTGCCCGTTTCGCCACCAGGAAACACACCGATTCGGGTAACGCCGCCATCAGCACGGGCGCGAACAGCAGGGGCAAGATACCGCCAAGCAGCAGCACGGCATGCCAGCCGAAGCGCGGCATCAGCCAGGACGCGGCGAATCCGCCCAAGGCTGCGCCAAAGGTGAAGCCGCAGAAAACCACGGTAATCAAGAAAGCGCGGCGTCGGGCGGGCGCGAACTCCGCCACCAGGGTGCCGACATTCGGCATGGCGGCGCCGAGCCCCAATCCGGTGAGCAGGCGAAATAACATCATCTGCTCCATATTTTGAGAAAACGCCGTCACCAGCGTCCAAACGCCAAAAAAGAATACGCTGTTGATGATGACGACTTTGCGGCCGAATCTGTCTGACAATGGTCCGGATAGCATCGCGCCCAGCGACAGGCCAATCAGCGCCGCGCTGATCACCAGCCCCAGTTCGCGGTTAGTGATTTGCCAATCCGCCTTAAGCTCTGGCGCAATAAATCCCATGATAACGATATCGAATCCATCCAGAGCAATGATGCAAAAGCCGAGCAGCACGATCATCTTTTGCCATTTGCCTAACGGGCGGTCGTCGATCAGCGCCCGAACATTGATTGCGTTGTTTCCCGACATGGGGGGCTCCCGGTGCAGTAGTTGAGTGTCATCACTATAAGCAGCCCCTGGGCGGACGTTAAACGGCGATAATCGAAAAAATGTGCGTTTATCGGACAATTGAGCCGGCGGTGAGTGACGAGGCAGTGTTAACTTTATGTTATGAAAAGGGATTGCCGTGAGAATGGCAGTGCCGGAGGCCACTGAGAGTGTGAGCGCGGTCATTAACCTTTTCAGTAAGATGGAAGAACAGGCGGGCCTTGATGGCCCGCGTGATTAATGCATGGCGGTGAGCCGAACCGGGGCGTTGGCGGCCCCAAAGCCGCGGTAGCCGCCTCGGCGCTCCAGAAGTTCGAAGAAGAAGCGGCCTTTTTCATAGGGCACGGTGTAGACATGCAGCAATTCACCGCCCTGATCGTCTCGATCGTAGAGCACATTGCCCGCTTGCAGCTGTGAGAGGAAAGCGGGGTCGAGATCGAAACGCGCTCTGAGATCGTGATAGTAGTTATCGGGAATACGCAGCGTTTTTAATCCGCGCGCCTGCGCCGCTTTCACCATGCTGAACAGATCCTCGCAGCCAAAGGCGACGTGCTGCAAGCCTGCGCCCTGATAGGCGGTTAGCGCCTGGGCGATTTGCGTTTCCCGGCTCACCGACATATTCAGCGGCAGCCGGATGGCGTCGTTGGGGCTGCGCAAGACGCGGCTGCGAACCAAACCCAGCGGATCGGGCAATTCCCACTCGTTGTCCTGCACAAAACCCGGCACGCTGCGCAGGAACATGATCCAGTTGCCGCTCGATTCATCCGCCAGCGCAATCGCCAGGTGATCGATGCTTTGCAGCGCGGGCGGCGGCGCGCTGCGATGAGTCAGATGAAAATCAGCGTGATAAATATCGTTCTTGGGATCTTCGTCCGCTTCCACCAGATAAATCAGGCTGCCGTCCGGTGCGCACAGCGCGGGGATTTGCCGCTCGTTGGGGCCGGTTTCTCCTTGCCAGATGGCGTACCCGTAGTCTTGCGCCCGTTGCAGTAAACGCGCTACGCCGCGCACCCGCCACGCCACGGCGCACAGGGAAATGCCGTGCAGGTGATAATAGCCGCTGGCCTGACTTTCCGGCTGGGCATTCAGAATGACATTCACTTTGCCGTTGCGATAGAGGGCGACGCTTTTGGAGCGGTGCTCGCCGGCGTGAACCAATCCCAGCTGCGTCAGCCATTGGCCCATCGCCAGCCCGTCGTTGTGCGAGACGGCAAATTCGATAAACTCCAGCGCCAGCAAGGGCGGATGCGGCTGCGAATGGAATAAGGAACGTTCCATGAGCGAGGCCATGGCGTTGGGCAGCAGAGGCTGTTTGGCCAACCAGTCATAGGTTTGCTCCTCCAGCCACAACAACGATCGGAAACCGTCCTGGGCCGTGGGGAGCACCGGCGAGGCGCGGAAACCATCGTTAAATATCTCCAGCGACCAGGCGCCGCGATAGCCATGCGCGGAAAGTTGGGTCATGAACTGGGTCAGATTCAGCTCCCCTTGGCCGGGGAAGCAGCGGAAATGGCGACTCCAGGCGAGCACATCCATCTTCAACAGCGGGGCGTCCGCCAGTTGGACAAACACGATTTTTTCGGGCGGCACGTCCTCGAGGCCATCGAGGTTATCGCCGCGCGACAGGATATGAAAACTATCGAGAATGATCCCCAACGCCGGATGATCTACGGCCTTCACGCGCGCCCAGGCGTCGCGCCACATATTCACGTGACGTCCCCAGGCCAGCGCTTCATAACCGACAGTAATATCATACTCGGCGGCCAACTCCGCCAACGCGCGCAAATCGCTCACTTGCGTGGCCATATCTTCGCTGCTGTCGGGCGAGACATTGCTGCAGAGCAGCATGCGAGAACAGCCCAGTTGCTGCATGACTTCGAACTTGCGCGCCGCGCGGGAAAGGTTATGCGCCAGCGTTTCGCGCGAGCCTCCTTCGAAGTCCCGAAACGGTTGGAACAGTAAAATTTCCAGGCCCAGTTCGGCGCACAACTCACGGATTTCCGCCGGTGAGCCGGGGTAGTAGACCAGATCGTTATCGAAAATTTCGACGCCATCAAAGCCTGCGGCGGCGATAGCCCGCAGTTTTTCCGGCAGCGAACCCGATACCGAGACCGTCGCGATAGAACGTTTCATCATTGCCTCCAGTTAAGCGGTCATGGATGACCTGAAAGCGACCATTCAGCAGCGAGGCGGACCACCGACGGGAATTGAATCATGTTATGGACCAAATGAAATGTTTCGTCAATTCAGAACATTCCATTACCTTTGGTTATATAAAGCGATCGGTTTTCTCACTTTACTTTTACATATTGCGCTTCCTACACTCTGTCGACATGTACCCTCAAATAATAAGGATACCGGGATGAAAAGTGATTGGATGGCGCGAGAACTGGTGCATCGCGATTACAGTCATCACCCGCCGGCGCTGGCGCCGCTGTATAAAACCAGCGTGCTGCGGTCGCCGCGCAATGCATTAATTTCATTGCAAAACTCGCTGTCTGAACTGACCGCCCCCGTCTTCACGCCAACGGATATCGGCCCGCTGGATCACGATCTGATTCTGAATTACGCCAAAGACGGCTTACCGATCGGCGAGCGGATCATCGTGCATGGATTTGTGCGGGATGCCTTCGGGGCGCCGGTGCGCAACGCCCTGGTCGAGGTATGGCAGGCCAATGCGGGAGGGCGCTATCGTCACAAGAAAGATCAGTATCTGGCGCCTATCGATCCCAACTTTGGCGGCTGCGGCAGGATGCTGACCGACGACAACGGGTATTACTGTTTTCGTACGATCAAGCCGGGCCCGTATCCCTGGCGCAATCAGGTCAGCGACTGGCGTCCGGCGCATATTCACTTCTCGCTCTCCGGCGAGGCGTTCGCGCAGCGCTTGATCACGCAGATGTATTTCGAAGGCGATCCGTTGCTCGTTCGCTGCCCCATCTTGCAGTCGGTAGGCAGTGACGATGCGATGCGCACGCTGATTGCCGAGCTGGATATGCACGCCGCCGTGCCGCTGGACAGTCTGGCTTACCGCTTCGATCTGGTGCTGCGAGGCCATCGAGCCACGTGGTTTGAGAACCGTACACAGGGAGCCGCGTGATGAAAAAGTATTTGTCTGAAACGGCCTCGCAAACCGCCGGGCCTTATGTGCACATCGGTTTGGCACCGCATGCCGCCGGCTTTGATATTTTCGAGCGTAATTTTACCCATGTGTTGACGCAACCGGAGACGCGTGGGGAGCGCATCGTGGTGGAAGGGCATGTCTATGACGGTTCCGGCACGCCGGTTCGAGACGCGCTGGTCGAAGTCTGGCAGGCCAATGCCGCCGGGCGATATCAGCACCCCGCCGACGGCCAGTTGGATAAGCCCGACGATCCGGCGTTTCGCGGCTGGGGGCGAACCTGTTCGGATTTCACCAGCGGCCTGTGGCAATTCGAGACGATTAAACCGGGGCGCGTGACGGGGCGCGACGGCCGGTTGATGGCGCCCCATCTCAATCTGTGGATAGTGGCCCGCGGCATCAACATCGGGTTGAACACGCGTCTCTACTTTGCCGACGAACAGGCGGCCAATGCCGAAGATCCGGTGTTGAATCTCATCGAGTGGGAAAAACGGCGCAGCACGTTATTGGCGCAAAGGCGGCAGCGCGGGGATCAGACGGTGTACCATTTCGACATCTGGTTACAGGGCGAGAACGAAACCGTTTTTTTTGATATTTGATCCTCCGTTCGCCCTGACAATGAGCTTGCCGCGCCGGCGGCAAGTTAATACTATAAATCATGAACATGACTTCTCGCTTTAGCCAACGCATCCGCCTTCGTCATCTGCACGCCTTTGTCGCTACCGCGCAACAGGGGACGTTGGTGCGCGCCGCACAGCAATTGGGCATCACGCAGCCCGCGCTCTCTAAAACGCTCAACGAACTGGAAAGCCTGGCCGGCGAGCGCCTTTTTTCGCGCAATCGGCAGGGGGCGGAACTGACCGCCGCCGGAACGCGTTTCCTGCAGGATGCCAGCCGCGTTTTGGATGCGCTGAATGTGTTGGGGCGCACGCTTGCCTCGGACAGCGAGGCGCTGCCGGCGCCGCTGCATATCGGCGCGCTGCCCACCACGCTGGTGAGCCTGGTCGCGCCGGTCGTGGTGGGGTTGCAGCAGCAATCCCCCGGCTGGCGCATGCAGGTTACGACGCTGGCCAACGATGCGCTGATGATGGCGGTGAGATCGGGGCAATTAACGTTAGGCATCGGGCGCATGTCAGACCCCTCCCGCATGGAAGGGCTCAACTTCGAGCTGCTGTATCATGAAACGCTGCGGCTGGTGGTTGCTCCTCATCATCCGCTGTTGCATTCGGATGTCTCGCTGGCGGAGGCGTTGAGCTGGCCATTGGTGCTCTCCCCACGGGGTACGGTGCCGCGTCAGAATGCGGAGGCGCTCATTGTCAGCCACGGGCTGGCGGTGCCGGAAGGGTGCGTCGAGACGTTGTCGGTTACGCTGGCGCGCTGCCTGACGCTACAGTATGGCTATGTGTGGCTGGTGCCTTACGGCGCGGTGCGTGACGACTTGTTCAGCAATCACCTGCGTGCGCTGCCGTTGCCTACCCAGGGCATGGCCGAGCCGCTGGGCATCATTACCCGGCAAGAGGCGCTCTCGTCCCCTGAGCAGCAGCGCCTGATTGCTGCGCTGCGCCAAAGGGTGCTGGATGTACCGGTATAACCGCGTCTTCTAGTCGTCCGATCGCCGCCCGGCGTCGTGTTCGGCAAAGACGGACTGCGCCAGATGAAAAGCGGCGTTCGAGGCGGGTAAGCCGCAGTAAAGCGCCGCATGCATCAGAACTTCTTTGATCTCTTCACGCGTGACGCCGTTATTGAAGGCGGCCCGGATATGCATTTTCAGCTCAGCTTCGCGATTCAAGGCGATCAGCATCGCGATGGTGATCAGGCTACGGGTATGGCGCGACAAGCCCGGACGCGTCCATATTTCTCCCCAGGCGTAGCGAGTGATGAAATGCTGAAACTCCTCGTTGAGCGGCGACAGCGCCGCGAGGGTATTATCGACATGCTCATCGCCCAACACCGCTCTGCGCACCGTCAGGCCTTGCTGATAACGTTGCCGCTGCGTGAGCTGCTCATCCAAAAAGGCCCGGAACGCGCGGTTAAATGCCCGCCAGGCTTCGATGCTGGACAGGTGGGCGGCGGGCAGGATGACGCATTGCGCGTCGGGAATGCCTGCCGCCAAGGCTTTTGCATCGTCGACGGTCGTTACCGCATCCTCATGTCCGGCGATAACCAGCGTCGGAACGCGGATGCCTGCCAGCTCGGCGCGTAAATCGGCGGTCGCCAGCGCGTCGCAGCAAGCGGCATAGCCCTCGGGATCGCAGGCGGTGAGCTGTTGCACGACGGTTTGCACCTTGACGGGGGCGGATTGGCAAAATGCCGAGGTGAACCAGCGCGCTGCCGCGCCATCGCTGACGGCGGACATGCCGCACTGGCGCACCTGCGCGGCGCGTTCTCGCCAATGCTCCGTCACCCCGATTTTCGCGGCGCTATTGGCGATCGTCAGCGTCAGCAAGCGATCGGCATGAAAGCGCGCCAGCCATAACCCCGTCAGCCCCCCCATGGAGATGCCGCAGAAATGCACCCGATCAATCGCCAGAGTGTCCAGCAGGGACAGCACCTGTTCACCCAGTCGCGCCAGCGAGCCGGGCTGTTCATCGGGCGCAGAGTCGCCGTGGCCGGCAACGTCGTAGCGCAGAATGCGATAGTGGGCGATGAACGCGTCGCGCTGCGGCTGCCACATTGCCAATGAGGTGCCCAGCGAGTTGCCAAACAGAATAACCGGGGCGTTTTCAGGCCCCTCAAGGACATAATTCAACATGATTGCTCCCTCTCGGCCATCGCCAGGACTTGTTGAATGAAACGCTGCGTGCTGCCGGTGGCATTGGCCGGATCGAGCAAGGTTTCCAGGGTTTCCCGGCTGAGTCGGGAAGAGACTTCCGCATCGGCGCACAGGAGGGTTAACAGGGGTTGCTGGGTGGCCAGGGCTTGCCGGCAGCACCGTTCTATATGATGGTGCGCCTGTTGACGGCCGAGGGTGGGGGCTAAGGCCAGGGTAACCGATTCAGCCATGATCAGCCCTTGCGTCAGCGCCAGATTGCGCCGCATCGCCGCTTCATGCACCTCCAGACCGTTAATGAGATCCAGGCTTTGCGCCAATGCTGCCCCGCTCAGCACCAGGAGCTGCGGCAGGCTTTGCCACTCGGCCTGCCAGCCGCCCAGCGCGCGTTCGTGCTCCTGCACCAGGCCGGCATACAATCCGGACATCAACGCAGGCAGACGGTTGGCCGCGCTGAGGATGGCGGCGCAGAGCACCGGATTGCGCTTATGCGGCATCGTGGAAGAGCCGCCGCGTCCGGGGGCCGACGGTTCGCTGATTTCAGCGACTTCGGTCTGCATCAACAAAGACATGTCGCGCGCCAGCTTGCCGAGCGAGCCCGTCAGGCCGGCATACCAACTCGCCAGCTCCAACAACCGATCGCGTTGGGTATGCCACGGCGTGGCGCTGCGCGGCAGGGCCAGCGCTTGCGCCAGCGCCCGCTCAACGCGCTCGCCCTGTTCGCCGAGCGAGGCGAGCGTGCCGGCCGCGCCGCCGAATTGCAACGCGAGCACGCGTGGCCGCATTTCAGCCAGACGAGCCCGATAGCGCAGCAAGGCGTCCAGCGTGCCGGCCAGCTTCAGCCCCAGCGTCGTTGGCAAAGCGTGTTGCAGCCAGGTGCGGCCCACCATTAACGTTGCGCTATGGCGCCGGCATTGCGCCGTCAGCGCCGCAATCAGCTGATTGAGCAGCGCGTCGGTTTTATCGAGCGCGCTGCGCAGTTGCAGCACCAGCCCGCTGTCAATCGCATCCTGACTGGTCGCCCCCCAGTGAACGAAACGCGCCGCTTCCGGTGAGGTTTGCGCCACCAACGCCGTCAATTGTTTGACGAGGGGAATGGCTAAATTGCCCGCCAATCCGGCGGACTGCGTCAGCGCGGCGGCGTCGAGCTTTTCCGCCTGGCAGTGGCTGCGTATGATCCGCGCGGACGCGTCATCGGTAATCCCTGCAGACGCCAGGGCCTGCGCCAGACCGGCTTCGAAATCAAGCATGCCCTGCAGCAGCGCCGTGTCGCTGAAGCAGGGCGTTAATGGGGAAGCCATAAACATTGCGCTATAGAGAGACATTCGTTATATCCGTTCCAGAATCAAGGCGACGCCTTGCCCGACACCGACGCACATGGTGCACAGGGCAAAACGCCCGCCGGTGCGCCGCAGTTGATAAGCGGCGGTCATGGCCAACCTGCCGCCGGATGCCCCCAGGGGATGCCCCAGCGCGATAGCGCCGCCGTTAGGGTTGACCTGCTCCGCGTCATCCGGCAGTCCCAGGGCGCGCGTCACGGCCAGCGCCTGGGCGGCAAAGGCTTCATTCAACTCGATGACGTCCATTTGCGCCAGGCTCAAACCGGTTTGCGCCAGCACTTTGCGGACCGCGGGAACCGGCCCGTAACCCATGATGCGCGGCTCTACGCCGCAGGCGGACATGCCGACCACACGCGCCAGCGGGGCGAGTCCATACTGCACCGCCGCGCGTTCGCTGGCAATGAGCAGGGCGCTGGCCCCGTCGTTGATGCCCGAGGCGTTGCCGGCGGTGACGCTCCCCTCGGGGCGCACGACGCCTTTCAGGGCGGACAGCGCGGCCAAAGAGGTGCTGCGGGGATGTTCGTCGCGAACCAGGCTGAGCGGCTCGCCTTTGCGTTGCGGAATGCTGACGGCGATCAGTTCCTCATCAAACAGACCCAGCTCCTGAGCGCGGGCGGTGCGCTGTTGGCTGCGCAATGCAAAGGCGTCTTG
The DNA here is from genome assembly GCF_052166375.1 of Serratia sp. CY83965. Classification (NCBI taxonomy): domain Bacteria; kingdom Pseudomonadati; phylum Pseudomonadota; class Gammaproteobacteria; order Enterobacterales; family Yersiniaceae; genus Serratia; species Serratia sp. CY83965. The sequence goes on from NZ_JBJNOV010000004.1 coordinate 135,917, forward strand.
ATCGGCGCGGCTGACGGCGAAATCGCGAGCCACATTTTCGGCGGTTTCAGGCATGGTTTCGACACCGAACCGCGCGCGCATTTGCGGGTTGATAAAGCGCCATCCCATCGTCGTATCTTCCATTTTCAGCGATCGGCTGAAGGCGCTGTCCGCTTTGCCGGTGACAAAGGGCGCGCGCGACATGCTTTCCACGCCGCCCGCGATGATGACCTCCGCTTCGCCGCATTTAATGGCGCGCGCCGCCATGCCTACCGCGTCCAATCCCGAACCGCACAGGCGATTGAGGGTGGTGCCCGGCACGGTGTGGGGCAACCCGGCCAACAGCAGCGCCATTCGCGCCACGTTGCGGTTGTCTTCACCGGCCTGGTTGGCGCACCCCAGAATAACGTCATCAATGGCGTGGGGATCCAACTGCGGCAGTCGGGCAAGCAGCGCCTTCAGGGGCAGAGCGGCCAAATCGTCGGCGCGCAGCGCGGATAATGCGCCGCCGTAACGGCCGAATGGCGTACGAACGGCATCGCAGATAAAAGCCTGTTGCATGGCGATTTCCTCAAGCGGGGATCAAGTCAGATTGCAGTAAACGTATCGGGGTTAACGCTTGCAGCGCGTCAAAGGTGAGCCCCGGACACAGCTCCCGCACCTGCGGGCCGTCCGGGGTGATATCAATGATTGCCATATCCGAATAAATGCGGCTGACGCAGGCCAATCCGGTCAACGGATAGCTGCACTGTTCCACCAGCTTGCATTCGCCGGTCTTGGTCAGGTAGTCCATCATCACATAGACTTTGCGCGCGCCGATGGCCAGATCCATGGCGCCGCCCACCGCCGGGATCGCGTCTTCGGCGCCGGTGCTCCAGTTGGCCAGATCGCCGGCAGCCGAGACCTGATACGCCCCCATCACGCAGATATCGAGGTGGCCGCCGCGCATCATGGTAAAAGAGTCGGCGTGATGGAAATAACTGCCGCCGGGCAGCAAGGTCACCAGTTCTTTACCGGCGTTGATGAGTTCCGGATCTTCTTCGCCCGGCGCGGGTGACGGCCCCATGCCGAGCAGGCCGTTTTCGCTGTGCAGAATCACCTCTTTGTCGGCGGGCAGGTAGTTAGCGATGCGGGTCGGAAGCCCAATCCCGAGGTTGACGTAGGCGCCTTCCGGAATATCGCGCGCTACCCGTTGGGCTAATTGGTCGCGGGTTAATTTTTGCATGTTATGACTCCTCAGGCAGAGAGGGAAAAGGTCGCGGGGTGCGCCACCGCCACCAGGCGCTGGACGAAGATGCCCGGCGTTATCACGTTTTCCGGATCCAGTGCGCCCAGCGGCACCAATTCAGCGACCTGCGCTATCGTCGTGGCGGCGGCCATCGCCATCACCGGGCCAAAATTACGCGCCGCTTTGCGGTAAACCAGATTGCCCCAGCGGTCACCCCGATGGGCCTTTATCAAGGCGAAATCCGCCTTTAAGGGCGTTTCAAACACGTAATGCCGCCCGTCGATTTCACGCGTTTCTTTGCCTTGCGCCAGCGGCGTGCCAAAGGCGGTTGGGGTGAAAATGCCGCCCAATCCGCTGCCGGCGGCCTGCATGCGGGCGGCAAGGTTGCCCTGAGGCACCAGTTCCAGTTCGATCGCGCCGCGGCGATAAAGGTCGTCAAAGACCCACGAATCGGCCTGGCGCGGGAAGGAACAAATCATCTTTCGCACACAGCCGGTCTTGAGCAGCGCCGCGAGGCCGCTGTCGCCGTTGCCGGCGTTATTGCTGATTACCGTCAGCTCACGGGCACCGCGTTCAATCAGCGCATCGATCAGTTCCAGCGGCTGTCCCGCGGGGCCAAAGCCGCCAATCATGATGCTCGCACCGTCCGGAATGATGGACACGGCGTCTTCCAGAGTGGCCACACTTTTATCGATCATCTGTTGTTCCTTTCATTCGGCGCCCGCCGGGGGAGTGTTTATCGTCAATGGGAAAAGTAGATCGTCCCTTTCGGGCAAACAATACCGATTATCGAAAAAGTGTGCGATTATCGGCTATTCTTTGAGAGGCATTCGCAGGTTGTGATCGTCGGCACACCGATATTTCAGGCAGACAGCGGGGTAACGAGAATGGAAAAAGAACAGGAAATTACGCGCAGCAGCACCGATCCCTGGAAGGGGGATCCCGACTTTATGGCCTCTTTGGCGCGAGGATTGGAGGTCCTGCAGGCTTTTACGCCGCAGCGGCGGCTGATGTCGGTGTCGCAGATTAGCCAGCGTACCGGCATTCCGCGCGCGGCGGTGCGCCGCTGCCTTTACACCCTGAGTAAGCTGGGCTTTGTGTACGCGGAAGACGGTAAGAATTATGAGCTGCGCCCGCGCGTCTTGTCGCTGGGTCACAACTGGCTGGGGGCTTCGCCGTTGGCCAACGCCGCGCAGCCGGTGTTGAGGCAACTCAGCCAGACGCTCAATGAGTCCTGTTCCATGGCCATATTGGACGGCGATGACATTCTTTATATCGCCCGCGCATCAACTTCGCGGATCATGACCATCGATTTGCACGTCGGCAGTCGCTTACCCGCCAGCACGACGTCGATGGGGCGGGTGCTGCTCAGCGGGCTCGCCAGTGAGACGTTGAATGACTATTTGGCGCGATTGACTCAACTGCGTTACACCAGCCATACCCTGGTGAGCGTCAGCGCATTGCGGGAAGAGCTGGCGCGCGTGCGTCAGCAGGGATATGCCATCAACGATCAGGAACTGGAGATTGGCCTGCGTTCACTGGCGGTGCCGCTCACCACGCCGGACGGCCGCATCGCCGCGGCGTTGAACGTCGGCGTGCATGCCGGCCAGGTTTCCGCAGAGCGTTTGCATCAGCACCACCTGCCTTTGTTGCGCTCGGCCGCCGACGAGATATCGCTGCTGTTGCACGACTAACCGTGGGTGATCGCGCCGGGGTGCGTATACGGCCCGATTTTTCCGTATCCTGCAGCGCGATGCGGTGTTGTACTGTTGCCCGCGGGTAAGGTAATTTGCTGAGGGCATGATGACTGACGCAGGGGCCAACGGACATGAATGAAAGGATCGACTACCACATCGAGAAATACCACTTCGCGCCGCTGGATGAAGCCCCGCGGCTCGCGCGCCAGTGGAGCGAGGTGTTGAACGAGTGTCGCCAGACGCAGGCCGGGGCGGAACAGCGTCTGCGCATTGCGCTGCTCAACGTGGACTATGTGACCAGTTTCGAATTGCCGTTTCGTTTATTGCTGGTGCGGGCGCCGCAGCTGATTGCCGGCCTGCGCGATGAGTTGTCGATCAGTCAAAAAAATGTGGTGTTCAACGGCAAGCGCTTTGGCTGCGTTTACAGCCTGAAAAGCGATTTAAGCGACGTGCCTGAGGCCTTCCAATACGGCCTGTCGACCCGTATTCACCGCACTTCGGCGTCGGGCGTGGACGCGTTGCCTTACCGGGAAATCGCCAAAGCGCTCAAGGCGCCGCGTGAGCGACTTAAGCTGGCGCTGGAGCAGGGGCTGCGGGTCACGGCGTTGGACGGACTGTTCTGGTTCGGCATACAGCGCATTGCCGCCGAGGTGCGCAGGCTAAGAAAAACCGGCATGGCGATCGTGACGGCGGAAACGGAGATCTTCGACACCCTGACCGGCACCACGCGCAAGGTTCCGGTATACCGCCTGGCCGAGAGTTGATGACCGATAGTCGGCGGTTCAGCTTATGAAGCGCGATTCCCGCCGGGCTCCTCTACGGTTCTTTTTTACCCGCATCTCCTTGCCGCTCAGCAAGAAAACCGACGTGACATATTCCTAAAATCTGACCTGTGTTCGTTCTGCCGTAGCACAACGCAAACGACGGGCCACCGCCGATAGCCGGTGCCACGATGGTGTTTCCGGTTGGCGGCGCCGTTTGCCGTCCACCTTTGGCTAACATCGACGAGGGTTTGAAGGAGAAGAGTATGTTGAAACGTTTTGCACTGTTGTGCTGGTGCCTGATCGGCGCCAATGCGCTGGCGGCGAGCCCCAACGCCAATATCAAGTATTACGGCTATGACTGGCTGGACTTTTATGAAACCGCCACGCCGTCTTTCAGCGCCACAGAGGCGCTTAAGGTGATTACCGGCACCGGCTTCAGTATGACCAATCTGAATGTGGTGCACACGTTGGCAAGCCTCAATCTGCCCGTTTGCGCCGGGGGGACTTGCGCCGTGAACATTCAGGCTGGTTCGGGGGCGGTATCGGGCTCGCCGTTTATCGATATCTGCCCTGGGGCGGTCTCGAACAGCACCTGCCAGGCCGCAGGTTCCTGGAACGCCATCTGGACGGTGGTCAAGAAGATCGCCGAAGCCAAATATAAGCCCGGCGCCATTTATTTCATCGATGAGCCGTTCGACGTTCCTGCCTTACAGACCGGGGGAAAATATGACGCTTACCAATACTCCAGCTATGTTTGCACCCTGCGACAGGCCATGCAGGAGTACGGGGTCGCGATCCCCGTCTACACCATCTTGTCCTACCGACATGCCAATAACGCCGAATGGATCCGTGAAATACAGCAGGGCGCGCCCGCGACCGCGTGTCCGACCAATGTAAAAAGCACGCCAGATTGGGTTGGGGTGGATAACTACAACTGGTCGGTGGCGGATATGTGGAGTACCTACAATCGCCTGGCGCCGATAAGCGCAGCCGGACAAAAGTGGGTGTTGGTACCGCCTTCTACGGCATCGTTAGGAATGAACGACCAGCAACTGCATGCGCAAATTCAACTGTATTGGGATTTTATTAATCAATATCCGACTGCGCCCGTGGTTTACATCATGAACTGGCGGTTTGATCGCGCGGTCACCGAGAATCGCGCGGCCTTCCCCGAATCGACCGCCTTATTGTCTTTCATGGCGAACACGCTGCTCACCCAACCTTAAGCGTGCAAAAAGGAGGTTCGCCATCAGGAACCTCCTTATGGATTGCACGGCTTACCGATAGGCTTCATTGCGCGCGATCGCGTATTTGCCGCTGCCCAGCAGCAGGATGGCGAGCCCGCCCATAAAGAACACCAGCTCGTTTTCAATGCCCCAGGCGCCGACGTCGGTGACGCTGAACACCTTGCCGGTGCCCACCATCAAAAACGCCACCACCAGCGTAAAGGCGTAAACCAGCGCAGCGGGGCGGGTGAACAGCCCCAAAATGATCAGTATCGGCGCCAGGATCTCCCCCACATACACGCCGTAGGCGATGAAGGCGGGCAGCCCGTGATCCTGCAACGCACCGGCGATCCAACCGACGCCGTGCTGAATCTTCGCCACGCCGTGAAACAGCATCAGCCCGCCGAAGGTCAGCCTGAGCGCCAACTTGCCGGCGTCCGGGCGATCAAAAAGGCGCGTGAATGCCGCATTCAATGACTTAACCATGGCCCTTCCTCCTGAATAGGAATGATTTTTAATCAATATATCTGCAAGATAAATACAAAACATGTCCTGGATCAGTAAAACGGCGGGCTTTACGCCGAATCACCGGGTGAGGTTTAGCGGACGCTTCGCACGGCAACGCAGGCTGTCCCCGCAGCCCAAATCGCGGTAAAATGCAGCAGTTCACCTTATCGCACGTCATCAGGCCGTCGTACTCGCTATGAAAATGCGCAAACCGCGCCGTCCGCCCGGGCGGTGGATCTATTACATCCTGCATGAAGACATGCTGTGGCCCTGCCCGGTCAAATGGGAGTGGGAGAGCGGCTATAACGCCTGGCTGCCGTTTTACTATTCCCCCACGCTGGAATTTGTCGCCGGCAACCCCGCCCGCGCCACCAAGGTCAGCAGCGGCCGGCGCTAAGCGTGCTGCCCGCCTTGCCGCCCGGCATCCGCTCACCTAAGATCATTGCATCACCCACAGGTTTCCGGGAGCGTCCATGTCTACTCTGTTTCGCACGTCTCTTTGCGGCGCGGCGGCGTTGCTGCTGCTTGCGGGTTGTCAGCAGACGGCGCACCAACCGGCGCCGCCGCTGCAGGCGCAATTGGATCACATCGCTCTGATGCTGGCCGGCGGGCATTTCCTGCGCGTGGACTGCGGGCGCAGCGACGTGCCGGACGACGTGAAATTGCAACGCACTGCGATGCGTGCAGCGCAGCACCGCGGCTGGGATACGCATGCGGCAGGGTATCGGCAGTTGCCGGCGCTCACCCAGGCGCGTTACCTGACTCTGCAACAGGGTGATCAGCTGCTGACGGACAAATGCGCCACGCTCAGCCGCAGCACCGCGCGCTTTATTGCGGCGGCGCAGGCCGATCAGGAAGACTACATGGAGTAGCGCTACGGTGTGCCTGTCGGGCGCTCGCCACGGGCGCCCAAAAATTCTTTGCAGGATAACGATTTATCGCTCATCATTTGAAATGATGTTTCACTTTTATCCATCGAGCCCACCTTGAACCTGTATGCCGCACTGCGTCAGCGCGTGGAAAATACGCCTTGGTACGCCAAACGGAAAAGCTACCGCGTGCTGTTCTGGCGCGAAATCACGCCGCTGGCGGTGCCGATCTTTCTGGAGAACGCCTGCGTTCTGTTGATGGGGGTGCTGAGCACCTTTCTGGTGAGTTGGCTCGGCAAAGAGGCGATGGCCGGGGTGGGGCTGGCGGACAGCTTCAACATGGTGATCATCGCCTTTTTCGCCGCGGTGGATCTCGGCACCACCGTGGTGGTGGCCTTCAGCCTCGGCAAGCGGGATCGCCGGCGCGCGCGGGCGGCGGCGCGTCAGTCGCTGGTCCTGATGACCGGTGTGGCGTTGCTGTTGGCGGCGGGCATTCATCTGGCGGGTGAGCCTATCATTGATGTGATCGCCGGTGCGGCCTCGCCGGAAGTGAAAGCGCTGGCGCTCTCTTACCTGCAAACCACGGTGTGGAGCTACCCGGCGGCGGCGATTGCGCTGATTGGCAGCGGCGCGTTGCGCGGCGCGGGCAACACCAAGATCCCGCTGCTGATCAACGGCGGCATGAATATCCTCAATATCATCATCAGCAGCATCCTGATTTACGGCATGCTGGGCTGGCACGGGCTGGGCTTCGTCGGCGCCGGGCTGGGGCTGACGATTTCCCGCTATATCGGCGCCATTGCCATCCTCTATGTGCTGGCGATCGGTTTTAATCCGGCGCTGCACATCACGCTGAAAAGCTATTTCACGCCGCTGAAGATGAGCATCCTGTGGGAAGTGCTGGGGATCGGCATTCCCGCCAGCGTCGAATCGGTGCTGTTCAACGGCGGCAAACTGTTGACGCAGATGTTCGTCGCCGGCATGGGCACCAACGTGATCGCCGGTAACTTCATCGCCTTCTCCATCGCTTCGTTGATCAACTTGCCGGGCAACGCGCTGGGCTCGGCTTCGACCATCATCGTCGGCCGGCGGCTCGGCAAAGGCGAGATCGGTCAGGCGGAACGGCAGCTGCGCCATATTTTCTGGCTGTCTACCCTTGGGTTGACCGCTATCGCCTGGGGCACGGCGCCGTTGGCCGGGGTATTCGCCGCGTTTTATACCTCGCAGGATGACGTGAAAACGGTGGTGAAAACCCTGATTTGGCTCAACGCCGCCTTTATGCCGATCTGGGCCGCTTCCTGGGTGTTGCCCGCCGGGCTGAAAGGCGCGCGCGACGCCCGCTTTGCCATGTGGGTGACGATGCTCGGCATGTGGGGCTGCCGCGTGGTGGCGGGTTACGCGCTGGGTATCGAACTGGGCATGGGCGTGGTGGGGGTCTGGTTGGGGATGTTCCTCGATTGGGCGGTGCGCGGCGCCTTGTTCTACTGGCGCATGGTCAGCGGACGCTGGCTGTGGAAATACCCGCGGGCCAAACGCCGGGAGGCCGGGTAACCGGCCGCGGGGCACCGGCGAGGTGGACTCAGTATAAAAGCGTCATCGCGCTGAAGAACAACAGCGTCAAGGCGATGATGATGAGGTTTTGCGTGGCTTTGCGCACCAGTTTACTGGCGCTCAGGCGGCTGTCGATGACGTAGAGCAGCGGCACCATCAGCAGCACGTAGGCGAACATCAGCATGGCGGTAAAGGGTTGCAGGTTCATTCTCGCCCCTCCTGTGCGCCATCATGGCCGACCAGGTGCACCAGCACGGCCTTCGGCGGATGGGGCAACGCAATAAAGGGCGGGGTGGCTGGGGAGTCCGCCGCGAACGGCAGACCGGCGCGCCGCGTCCTCACCGCCGCTTGCAGAATTTTCTTTCGATGCTTCCGAGTATGGTCGACCATGCGCCTCCGAATAAGGCCGCCGGCAGGCGGCCGATCGCTGTATTGCAAGGATTACAGGCCGCTGCCGGGGCCATGCATTTATAATATTGCGAATGATAACCATTATCAATGGTGGGGGGTGAAAAAATTAAGGGTATTGCAAGGGGGCATCGGGCGGTGGCGTAAAAAGAAAAAGCACGCCTTGCGGCGTGCTTTGCGGGGTACTAACGGCGGTAGTTACTTCTGATCGGGCAGAGCGTAAGCGACCACGTAGTCGCCCAGCTTGGTGCCGAAGGAACCGTGGCCGCCGGCGTAGATCAGCACGTACTGCTTGCCATTGACCTCATAGGTCATCGGCGTCGCCTGGCCGCCGGCCGGCAAGCGCGCTTCCCACAGTTTTTCACCGTTGGTCACGCTGAAGGCGCGCAGGTAGTTGTCTGCGGTGGCGCCGATGAAGAACACGTTACCGGCGGTGGTCACCGGGCCGCCCAGCATTGGCATGCCCATTTTGAACGGCAGCGGCAACGGTGAGCTGTCGCGCACGGTGCCGATGCGTTTTTTCCACACGATGTCGTTGGTTTTCAGATCCACGGCGGAAATGTAACCCCAGGCCGGCTGTTTGCATGGCAGACCAAACGGTGACAGGAACGGGTTCAGGGTGACGCCGAACGGCACGCCATACTGCGGCTGTACGCCGGATTCGGTGCCGCTGCCGCCTTTGTCGCCTTCCGGCGGCTCAATCGGGTTGCCTGGGCCGCGCGGGATCAGTTTGGAGACGAACGGCAGCGCGATCGGGTTGGCGATGGCGATTTCGCGATCGGTATCGACGGCCAGGCCGCCCCATTCGAACATGCCCAGGTTACCCGGGAACACCAGCGTGCCCTGCTCGGAAGGCGGGGTGAAGGTGCCTTCATAACGCAGGCTGTGGAACATCACGCGGCAGACCAGCTGATCATAGATGGTCGCGCCCCACATGTCGGCGCCGGTCAGTTTCTTCTCAGGACGGAAGGTCAGTTCGGAGAACGGCTGGGTCGGTGACAGGCGATCGCCCTTGGCCGGGCCTTGCGGTACCGGTTTCTCCGGTGCCGGCACCACCAGTTCGCCGTTGGTGCGGTTCAGCACGAAGATGTTGCCGGTTTTGGTCGGCACATAGATGACCGGCACTTTTTTACCGCTCTTGTCGGTAATGTCCGCCAGGGTCGGCTGCGCCGGCACGTCCATATCCCACAGGTCGTGGTGGACGGTCTGATAGAACCAGGCCAGTTTGCCGGTGGAGGCGTTCAGCGCCAACAGGCCGCTGGCGTAGCGTTCCATTTCCGGGGTGCGATCGCCGCCCCAGATGTCCGGAGTGGAAACGCCCATCGGCAGGTAAACGATATCCAGCTTGGCGTCATAGGCGGCAGGCGCCCAGGAGTTCGGCGAGTTCGGCACGAAGTGGTGCTCGTCCGCCGGGATGGCGTTCGGATCTTTCGCGCCCGGATCGAAGGCCCACAGCAGCTTGCCGCTGTTGATGTCGAAGCCGCGGATCACGCCGGAAGGCTCGCGGTTGGAGTAGTTGTCGGTCACGGCACCGGCGATGACGATCACTTTATCGGTGATCACCGGCGGCGAGGTCGGCTCGTAGTGGCCCGGCGTCGCATACGGCATGTTGCTCTGCAGGTTCAGCTCACCGTTGTTGGCGAAATCCGGGCAGGGTTTGCCGGTTTCGGCGTCCAGCGCGAACAGACGGCCGTCGTTGACCGGCAGAATGATGCGGCGTGCGCACATTGCCGGTGCGGCATCGCCTGTGGCGCCTGCGGCTGCGGCGGTTTCGTGGTAAGACACGCCGCGGCAGGTGATGTGCTGGAAGGTTGGGTTGTATTTCAGCTGCGGATCAAACTTCCACTTTTCTTTACCGGTGGCGGCATCCAGCGCAAACAGCTTCTGGTGCGGCGTACACATGTAAAGGGTATCGCGGATTTTGATCGGCGTGACTTCGTTGGTGATCTCACCCGGATCGTTGGCGGTCTTCAGATCGCCGGTCTGGAAACGCCAGGCTTCTTGCAGCTGGCCAACGTTTTTGTCGTTGATCTGGCTCAGCGGCGAGTAACGGGTGCCTTCCTGGGTGCGGCCATAGGCCGGCCAGTCGGCGCCGGTGGCGTCTTTCGGCTGTACCTGCGCGGCGTCGAGCGTGCCGTTGATCTCTTGCGGATCGTTGAACACGGCATAGGCCAACGCGATGACGGTGATCGCCAGCGCCGCGCTCAGCGCGCCGTAGGCGAATTTGCCGTTGGCCACCAGCTTGCGGTAGATAAACGGCAACACCAACCACAGGCCGAAGAAGAAGGTGACGTCCAGGCGCGGTGTCAGCGCCCAGAAGTCCGGGCCCACTTCCCACAGGGCCCAAATAGTGGTGCCCAACAGAAATACCGCGTACAGCAGCAGCGCGGTGGCGCGGCGGCGGAACAGCAGCCAGGAAGTCGCCAGCAGCACCAGCCCGGCGATGATGTAATACAGCGAACCGCCCAACTTGGCCAGCCAAATGCCGCCGCCGAGCAGATAAAGCCCGCTCAGCGCGGCAAACAGCGCCGTTATGACGATAAGCGGCGATAGTGACGCTTTATTTTGCATAGCAATACCCTTACCAAAAATGAAAGTCCCCGATTTAGAGATTAAGCCAAATCGGAAAAAACACGCGGTTTCTCCCTATTATTTCAGCGAGAAGCCGCTAGGGTGACGTAAAACCCATCCCGTTTTTTAACCTTAAGGTGCTTTGCCTTATTCAAAGCGATAAGACAAGGTGGCGCCGCCACCCCAGTTGCGCCCCGGCGCCGGCTCGAAGTAGCGGCCGTTGCCTTCGTTGACGATCACCGAACCGACGTATCGGCGATCGAAAACATTGTCCACCCGGCTGAACACGTCCAGCGCCCAGCGGTCCCAGGTAAAGCGATAGCCGGCGTTTACGCCGGCCACGGTGTAAGTGGGGGCCTGCGCGCTGTTGGCGTCATTGGCCTGAATGTCGCTCATGTAGCGCAGTTCCGCGCCGGCGTGCCAGCCTTCCGGCGGCGCAAACGCCAGCGAGGCGTAGCCCATGTTGCGGGCGATGCCCGGCAGGCGATTGCCGGCGGGGGTGCAGCCGGCTTTGCCGCACATTTCGCTGCGGTAGGTGGCGTCCAGCAGCGTCCAGGCCATATGCAGCCGCCAGTCCAGCGCAAACTCCTGATCCAGCGCCAGCTCCAGGCCGCGCCGCCGGGTTTTGCCGGCGTTGGCGTAGCTGGTGCGTCCGCCGCTGCTTTCCGCCACCACCAGCTCGTTGTCGGTATCGGTCTGGAACAGCGCAGCGCTCACCAGGCCGTTGCCGAGGCGCAGTTTGCTGCCCAGTTCGACGGTGTCGCTGGTGGATGGCTGCAGGCCGATATTAAGGCCCGCCTGGCCGTCGGGGCGGTAGGAGAGTTCGTTGATGGTCGGGGTTTCAAAGCCGCGGCCGGCGGAGAGATAAACGTTCCACGCCGGGTTGATCTTGTAGTTGAGCGAGCCCATCGGCAGCCACTGGTGGTAGCGTTTGCTGCCGCTGTCGTCGCCGTTGCGCGGCGTGATGTAGTAATCGGTCGAGTCGAAGCTGACCGTGCTGTAGCGCAGGCCGGCGTCCAGCGTCCAGTGTGGCGTCAGTTGCCAGGAGGTTTGCAGGTAAGGATCCAGGTTCCAGATGCGGTTCTTCTCGTTGCGCCGCTGGTCGCCTTTCTCGCCGTAGTCCACTGTGCCGTCTCGCAGAATAAAGTTTTCGAACCCCTGGCGGCGTTCGGTCATGGTTTCATAATCCAGACCGCCGATCAGTGTTACCGGTAACGATGCGAGAGTATCCTCATGCTTCCAGCGAGTGTCAATGCCCTGATATTTTCTTTCCAGCACGATCACCCCGCCGGCGTGGGTGGGGTTGAGCTGCGGCCCCATCGGGATCGATTGGTACTGCGTGGTGTGGCGTTCGCCGTGGTAAGCGGTCAGCGTCAGTTCGTCGCGCTCGCTCATCTGGCGCTGATAGCGCAGGCCGGCCTGGGTTTGATCGAGCGATTTGCGGGTGTTGTATTGATCCGCGCGCGGCGCCTGGCGCGGGTTTTCCTTCCATTCCGCTTCGGTCAGGCCGCCCGGATCGCCGGCGTCAATCGAGACGCTGTTGAACATCAGCGTCAGGGTGCTGACGTCGTCCAGCCGCACGCCGAGCTTGCCGTTGCCGAGGTTTTTCCGCGCGGCGCTGTGATCGCGGTAGCCCTGAGTGGTGAAGCGGGTACCCGAAATGGCGTAGTTGACGTCGCCGGCCTGGGTGCCGTCGCCGGTGGCGCCGGTCGCTTTCACCCCGTAGCGCCAGGTGTTGTCGCTGCCGAAATAGCCGCCGGCCTCCAGCGTAGGCGGCTGGGTGCCGGTAATCGTATCAACATTGATCACCCCACCCGAGGCGTTGCCGTACAGCGCGGAATAGGGGCCGCGCAGCACCTCGATGCGTTCGACGGAATTGATGTCGATGTTGGAGGTTTGTCCCTGGCCGTCGGGCATGGTGGCGGGAATGCCGTCGACGTACATGCGCACGCCGCGCACGCCGAACATCGAACGGCTGCCGAACCCGCGTATCGACAGCTGCAGATCCTGCGCATAGTTTTGCCGGTTTTGAAGCTGCAGGCCCGGCACGCTGCCGAGGTTTTCCGACAGGTTAATCTGCGGGGCGGCGTTGCGCAGGTCCTGGCCGTCGATCACGCTGACGGACACCGGCGATCCCAGCTCGGTCAATCCGGTGGGTTGCGCCATCACCACCAGGGTGTCGCTTTTCTCTTTATTATTTTCTGCCGCCAGCGCCTGGCTGGCAAACATGGGATGTAGCAATAGCATTGCAGCCGGGGTCAGCACGGCGCTTTTCTTATTGGTCATGGGATAAATCTGCCACTGGTATTGAAAGGGAATCGCAGGTCGATTCAGAGTTAGCCATCTGTCGCTCCATCTACATGACGCTAAACGAAAAGGGTAAGGCATCCTGACATCAGTATAGAGTATCTCGGGCAGGAACGTTCCCGCAAAAACGCTGGTCCCAGCAACGGTTAACGGATTCATGAGCCTGGTTCATAAGCTCAAGCGTATTTTGCCCCATAGTCATGGCGGCAGCCGCCTTTTACAGTCACCACACCGGAGCGGCGCCGCGTCAGGCGGAGCCGGTATCATTCAGTGGGAGAGTGAAGATGCAAACACGCAAGTTAGGGCGAGAAGGGCTGGAAGTATCGGCGTTGGGTCTGGGCTGTATGGGGCTGAGTTTTGGCTACGGCCCGGCCACCGACAAACGGCAGGCGATCGATCTGATCCGCGCCGCGGTTGACGAGGGCGTGACGTTCTTCGATACCGCCGAGATTTATGGTCCGTTCACCAACGAGGAATTGTTGGGCGAAGCGCTGGCGCCGGTGCGCGATCGGGTCGTCATCGCCACCAAGTTCGGTTTCGATCTGCCGCAGCCGGCGGGGCAACAGGTGTTGAACAGCCGTCCGGAGCATATTCGCCGGGCGGTGGAAGGTTCGTTGAAGCGCCTGCGGGTAGAGACGATCGATTTGCTGTATCAACATCGCGTCGATCCCGAAGTGCCTATCGAGGAGGTGGCCGGTACGGTGCAGCAACTGATTCGCGAAGGGAAAGTGAAGTACTTCGGCTTGTCGGAAGCCGGAGCGCAAACCATCCGGCGAGCCCATGCGGTGCAGCCGATTACGGCGCTGCAAAGCGAATATTCGCTATGGTGGCGCGAGCCGGAGCGTGAAATCTTGCCGACGCTGGCGGAACTGGGCATCGGTCTGGTGCCGTTCAGCCCGCTCGGCAAGGGCTTTCTCACCGGCGCCATCACCGAAGACACCGCCTTTGACAGCGGCGATTTTCGCAACCTGGTGCCGCGCTTCAGCGCCGAAGCGCGCCGGGCCAATCAGGCGCTGGTGAGCGTGCTGGGGCAGATAGCGCAGCGCAAGGGCGTGACGTCGGCGCAGATCGCCTTGGCCTGGCTGTTGGCGCAACAGCCGTGGATCGTGCCAATCCCGGGAACCACCAAGCGTCATCGGCTGCAAGAGAACCTCGCGGCGGCGTCGGTGGTGTTGGCGGCGGACGAACTGGGCGAGATTGAGCGCGCGCTCTCCGCTATCGACGTGATCGGCGATCGTTACCCGGCGCATCTGCAGAAAAACGTCGGGCGTTAAGCCCCGCGCCGCAACGCCTCAATCAGCAGCGCAAAGGCGGTGGTGTGTTGCCTGCGGCTTGGATAATAGAGGTAATAACCGGGAAACGGCGGGCACCAGTCGTCCAGCGCCATCTGCAACCGCCCGTCGGCCAACGGCTCGGCGACGCTGTCTTCCGGCACAAAGGCGATACCGAGGCCGAGCTGCGCAGCGTCGATCCGCTGGCGCAGGCTGTTGAAGGTCAGTTGCCCCTCCACACGTACTTTGATCTCCCGGCCATCGCGGGCAAATTCCCAGGCGTACAGCCCGCCGAGGGTGGGCAAACGCATGTTGATGCAACGGTGGTTTTGCAATGCCTGCGGCGTGGCGGGGAGGCCGTGACGGGCGAAATAGGCGGGTGAGGCGACGGCCACCATGCGCATGTCCGGCCCGATGCGCACCGCGATCATGTCCTTCGCCACCTGTTCCCCCAGCCGGATGCCGGCGTCGAAACGCCCGACGACGATGTCGGCCAGACTATTGTCGACGGTGATTTCCACGTTGATGTCCGGGTAATCGATGAGGAAAGTGCGCAGCACCGGCCACAGCACCGCATCCACCGCATGTTCGCCGGCGGTAATGCGGATGTTGCCGGCCGGGCGATCGCGCATTTCACCCAGCGCGTTCAGCGCGTTTTCTATCTCCGCAAAGCGCGGACCGATGCTGTTGAGCAGCCGCTCACCGGCCTCGGTAGGGGCGACACTGCGGGTGGTGCGCGTGAGCAAGCGCAGCGCCAGGCGCTCTTCCAGCCCGCGTATAGCGTGGCTGAGCGCCGATTGGGAAACGCCAAGCTGCGCCGCCGCTTTGGTGAAGCTGCGTTCTCTGGCCACCATCAGGAAAGCGATCAGGTCGTTAACGTTTTCTTTCAACATATCGGCACCGAAGAGCAAGGTTAGGGCGCGGCCGCGCGTAGATTTATGAATTTAGCTCATAGCTCCTTGCGCATTTTACCCGCTAGTCGGCGGAAAAGCATGGCGCTATCTTGGCATCACTCACTTATGACTATCAGCGCCGGTTGTGAGAGCCGGCGCGGAGGATAAAACAGATGAAAATACAACGCAGCGGTTCGATCCCATCACAGCGCGGTTCGGCGGATTATTTTACCGGGCAGGTGCGCATCGACGCGCCGTTCGCTGGCGAAGCGCCGGCCAGAGTGGGCGGCGCAACCGTCACCTTTGAGCCCGGCGCCCGCACGGCCTGGCATACGCATCCGCTCGGCCAGACGCTGATCGTCACTCAGGGACGCGGTTGGATCCAGATGTGGGGCGAGGCCACGCAGGAAATGCACCCCGGCGATATCGTCTGGATCCCGGCTGGCGTCAAACACTGGCACGGTGCGACGCCGGACACCGCCATGACTCATATCGCCATCGCCGAAGCGCTGGACGGCACTCCGGTGACCTGGCTGGAGCCGGTCAGCGAGGCGGAGTACCGGCAATAACGGCGCTCAGGACCTGCGGTTCTGTTCGCAGAACCGCAGGCGGTTGCCGAACGGATCGGTGAGGTTCAGTTCCTTGCCCCAATCGACAATCTCCAGGCCCGGCCGTGCATAGCGGTAGTTTTTGGCCGTGAGCTCCCGGTGCAGCGCATCGATGTCCTGCATCGGAATGAAAATGGCGGCGCCGGGCGTGCTGTCGCCGTAGTGTTCGCTCAGGTGCAGCGTCAGCCCGGCGCGGGCAATCTGCATGTACAGCGGCAGGTCTTCGCTGAAACGGTGCTCCCATTCCAGCGTGAAACCGAGAAAATCCAGGTAAAACTCTTTGGCCTTGTCGACCGAAAAGATACGCAGGATCGGAATGGCGGGCGAGAAGGCGATCATCGTTGACCTCATTGTCGCGTTAGCGGCAGCCGATGTGGATATCGACCGCGTCGGGGCCGGTATAGGCTTCGAAGTCGGTCAGGAAGCGGCGTTCGATCTCAGGGTGTTGTTCGAAGTAGGCCCAGATGCGCTGCCAGCTTGCGATGACCGCCGCCGGCATCGCGCCACGGGCGGGGAAGACCAGATAGCGGCCGGGTTGGATGTGTAAACCGCTCTGTGCCTCACTGCCGGCGGTGACGTCAAACGGCCCGCTGGCGTCGGAAGCGTAATTGGAATAGACCCCGTATACCGGCAGGGCGGGTGAGGTAGCGAAAAAATCCGACCACAGCGCGGGAATCTTTGCCGTTTCGGCTTGGGTTTCGTTCTGGTTGGTGGTTCTGACTGTTTGGCCGGCGACGTAAAAGCCGGGCAGATGTACCGAGATGGGCCGCATAGAGACAATCCCTTTTAACCGCACAAAGATGCCTAACCTAAAGATAGCAAACGCCAGACAGAACCCCCGCAGGTGCGGGGGCCGAACGCATCAGGCATCCACGCCGCCAAGGCATAGGTATTTGATTTCGAGATAGTCCTCGATGCCGTACTTCGATCCTTCGCGGCCCAAACCGGAGTGTTTCATGCCGCCGAACGGCGCTACCTCGGTGGAGATCAACCCTTCGTTGATGCCGACGATACCGTACTCCAGCGCTTCGGCCACGCGCATCACCCGGCCGATGTCTCGGCTGTAGAAGTAAGCGGCCAGGCCGAACGGCGTGTCGTTGGCCATCTCGACGGCGTCGGCCTCCTGGCTGAAGCGGATCAGGGGCGCCACCGGGCCGAAGGTTTCCTCGCGGAAGATTTTTGCCGTGCGCGGCACGTCGGTCAGGATGGTCGGGGTGAAGAAATTGCCGCCCAGCGCGTCAGGCTTGCCGCCCAGCAGCACCGAGGCGCCGTGCTCGACGGCGTCGGCGATATGCTCGCGCACTTTCTCCACCGCGTCCGGGTTAATCAACGGGCCGATGGTGACGCCGTCATCCAGGCCGTTGCCGACTTTCAGCTTGGCGACGGCGGCTTTCAGTTTGGCGGCGAAGGCGTCGTACACGCTGTCCTGCACCAGAAAACGGTTGGTGCAGACGCAGGTCTGGCCGGCATTGCGGTATTTCGAGGCGACCGCGCCGGCCACGGCGGCGTCCAGATCGGCGTCGTCGAACACGATAAACGGCGCGTTGCCACCCAGCTCCATGCTGGTTTTCTTGATGGTGGGCGCACACTGGGCCAGCAGCTGCGCGCCGACTTCGGTGCTGCCGGTGAAGGAGAGTTTACGCACGTCCTGGTTGGCGGTGAGCTCGCCGCCGATGCCTTTGCTGGGGCCGGTGATCACATTGCACACCCCGGCGGGCAGCCCGGCGCGCTCCGCCAGCACGGCGATCGCCAGCGCCGAGAACGGGGTCTGGCTGGCGGGGCGGATCACCCCGGTGCAGCCCGCCGCCCAGCCGGGGCCGGCTTTGCGGGTGATCATCGCCGCCGGGAAGTTCCACGGGGTGATGGCGGCGAACACGCCGATCGGCTCTTTCTGCACGATGATGCGGCGGCCCGTCTGGGGCTGCGGAATGGTGTCGCCGTAGACCCGCTTGCCTTCCTCGGCGAACCATTCGATAAAGGAGGCGGCATAGGCGATCTCACCGCGGCTTTCAGCCAGCGGTTTTCCCTGTTCCGCCGTCATGATGCGCGCCAGATCCTCCTGATTTTCCATCATCAGCTCAAACAGCCGCCGCAGTTTGCCGGCGCGCTCTTTGGCGGTCAGCGCACGCCAGGCGGGCAGCGCCTTCTTGGCGGCGGCGATGGCGCGCGCGGTTTCTTCGGCGCCGAAGGCCGGCACATGGCCAACCAACTCGCCGTTGGCGGGGTTATGGATGGCGATCGCGTGGCCTGCTTTGGCCGGCAACCATTGCCCGTCGATGTAATTGGCCTCGCGGAACAGCGTGGGGTCCTTGAGGGTAGCGCAGATGCTGGTGCTCATGAGTCTCTTCCTTCTTTGCTGAGTTCAACAGAGTGGTCTATCCCATACGGCTACCCTTTACCCTAGCAAATTTTGCCGCCGCCGTTTGCCCGCGCGGCAACAGGATGATCGTTTTCTTTATGCGCACCTTCTGTACAAAAAATATCCTCCGCCGGGCCGATACTGAAAGAGCAGGCATATGACCCTTTTCGATGTAATTAAAAGGAGTGTGCGAATGATGAAATCAGTGGACAGACATCTCGCGGCCTACGGCAGCGAAATGGATTTTTTGGCGTCGAGCATCGCTCTGATGGAATGGCAAGGGCGGCAGATTGACGCCGGGCAGGTGGCCGGCAATATGTCGGAGCAGCAAAGCCGCCTGTTCTTTGCGCGGTTGAATTATTTTCGTCAGCTTTATCAGGCCGCATCGGCGGCCGAACACAGCCTGTAATTTCCGATCCAGCCCCGCCGCAGCGGGGCTTTTCATTTCAGCGCTGCCACACCCCGGTCGCCAGCGTCGCCGGCGAATACTCCAGATTGCGCCCCCGCCACGGCAACGCTGCCGTAAAACGCCAGGCGCGACGAACGTCAAACCGCCAATAGCGTTCTGCGCCTTCAACGGCGGGATGCCCCTCCGCTTGCCAGAGGATCTGCGTTTCCCCCTGCAGATGCAGCACGTCGCCGCGTTCAAAATCGATGAACAGCAGCGCCGCCCGCGGTTCGGCCAGCAGATTGCCCAGCGTGTTCATATAGCGGTTGCCGCGAAAGTCCGGCATCCACAGCGTGTCACCTTCCAGGTGGATAAAGCCGGGGCGGCCGCCGCGATGAGAAATATCGATGCCGCCCTGCGTCAGTGCCAGGTGCGCGCAGCTGGCAACGAAGCTGGTATCCGCGGCGCGGATCAGCGCCTGCGCCGCCGCATCCAGCGAGGCTAAATGCTCAACCGGCTGTGGCCGGCTGTCCACCGGGTAGAGTTCGCGGCGCTGAATGTACTGCGGGCAGTTACCGAAGCTTTGTTGAACGACGATCTCCACCCGGTTTTTGTCGGTGCGGCCGACGGTGCCGTTGGCGCGGTTGCGTCGCCGGTTGCTGAAGTCGAGCCCGAGCGCGCCGATCGGTTTGCCGGGCAGCAACAGCGCCTGGGCGGGATCGTCGCTGCGACGCGGCGCGCTGATGCGTAAATGCGTGTCGTCCGGCGCGCGTAAAAATCCGGGCGGGCCGGTGAACAGGGTGGCGATCGGCCAGCCTTGTTCATCCAGCGTGGCGACGAACAGGTAGGGCAGCGCGGCGAAAAACGCGCGGTGCTGATCCGGCATCGCGGGATAGATGCCGCCGCCTACGCCGCCAAACCCGGCCAGCGTCTGCGCGCGCAGCTCGTCGGGATGGAACAGTTGCGGGATCATGGCGTCAGCTCCCCGCCGGCGCCGGCAGGGCCGGCATGGCGAAGAAACCGGGAAGCGCCGCGATGCGCGCCGTCCAGCGGCGTATCGCAGGGTAAGGCGCCAGCGAAATGCCGCCTTCGGCCGCGACCGCCACGTAGCTGTGGCAGGCCAGATCGGCGATGGTCGGGTGTTCGGTGGCCAGGTAGTCGCGCTCGCTCAGGTGCTGTTCCATCTGCGGCAGGAAACGATCGCTGATCGCCCGCGCCGCCTGATAATCCTCCGGCACGGCGAATTGGGCGATCAGTCGGCAAGAGGCCGGGCCGTAGCGAACTTCACCGGCGGCTTTGGAAAGCCAGGCTTGCACTTGCGCCGCCGCGGCCGGCTGTTCCGGCAGCCAGTGGCTGTCCGGCGCATAGCGTTTCACCAGATAGACCAGAATGGCGTTGCTGTCGGCCAGCGTCAGATCGCCGTCCTGCAAGACCGGGATCTGGCCTAACGGGTTGAGCCGGCGAAAGGCTGCGCTCTGCCGCACCTCCGCCGAGGCTTCGACCCATTCATAGGGCAGCGCCAGCATGCGCAGCAGCAACGCTACGCGGTGAACGTGGCCGGAAAGCGGGGTGCCGTAGAGAGTGATGGCGGACATGGCGTTTCTCCTCAGTGCTTTTTGTCAGCATACTCTTGCGCTGAGTGAGCGGAATACGGCAATGTGGAAATTGATAATTTCACTTTTCGGAAGAATCTATGGATCGGCTAGACGAGTTGGCCATCTTCGTGGCGGTGGTGCAGCAAGGCAGCCTGGCGGCGGCCGGGCGCAAACTGCGGCGTTCGGCGCCGGCGATCACCCGGGCCATCGCCGCGCTGGAACAGCGTTTTGGCACCCGGCTGGTGGAGCGCACCACCCGACGGCTGGCCCCCACCGAAGCGGGTATGCGGCTGTTGGAACGCGCGCAACAGCTGCTGCAGGATTATCAGGCGGTGGTGCAGGATACCGCCGAAGCGCAACTGAGCGGCTTGCTGCGCGTTACCTCGCCGGTGCAGTTCGGCCGCCGGTACGTGGCGCCGGTGGTGATGGCATTTCTCGATGACTACCCGCAGATGCAGATCGAAATGGTGTTGAACGATCGCAATCTCGATCTGATTGACGAAGGGTTGGATATCGCGGTGCGCATCGGTCATCTGCAGGACTCTTCCCGCGTGGCGCGGCGACTGGGGCAGGTCAGCCGGATGACGGTCGCCAGCCCGGATTACCTGGCGCGCTGCGGTGAACCGCGATCGCCGGCGCAGCTGGCGGAGCACGCCACCATCGTCGGCACCCAGCGGCCGTCGCTGCGCGAATGGCGCTTCGGCCCGCAGGAAAACGGCGAACGGGTGCGATTGGCTCCCCGACTGTTGCTCAACGACGTGGAAGCGCAACTGCTGGCGGTGCGCGCCGGCAAGGGCATCGCCCGGTTGCTCTCTTATCAGGTAGCGGACGATTTGGCCGCCGGTACGCTGGTGCGGCTGTTGACGGATCATGAGCCGTTGCCAATGCCGGTACAGCTGGTGGCGCAGCAGGCGCAACGCATGCCGCTGAAGGTGCGCGCCTTTTGGGATTATGCATTTGAACGGCTCAGCGCCTTGCCGCAAATTCAGCCGGACTGGCGGGGGAAATAAACGCAAAAAGTTTCATGGGTTAAACTTTTTCATTATTCTGCAGGTTTTATTTTACCGGGCGCGCATTGCTGGTGCGCCCGTCTTGACAATAATTTTGCCGGTGCTAATAGTTAATTTACATTTTAAATAATAAACGAAGTTTAATATATGAAACCACTTGCGGGGAGTTATGATAACGGCGCCACGGTGGATAATGAAGCGGCTATTTTGACTTCATTTCAAACCCGCAGCGCGGCTGTTTATAAACAGACGCGCCATGAAAATAATATTGCTTATGGCAACGGCGAACGCGAAACATTTGATTGGCTCTATTCTGCAAAGCAGCACCAGGGGACGTTAATTTTTATTCACGGCGGCTATTGGCAATTCTGCGATAAGGCGGATTTTGCCTTTATCGCCGCCGAACCGTTGGCGTTGGGTTTTGACGTGGTGCTGGTGGAATATGCGCTCGCGCCGGCGGTGGATCTTGACGAAATATGCCGACAGATCGGGGTGGCGTTGAATGCCATTCAGCGCCGCCTGCCGCCGCACTATGCCCATCCGGTTTATCTGTGCGGCCATTCTGCCGGCGGGCATCTGGCGGCGTTCTGGCAGCAGCATGCGTTGGTGGATGCCGTCTTTCCCATCAGCGGCCTGTTCGAGCTGGCGCCGCTGCAACAAAGCTATGTCAATCGGGCGCTGCAGCTGAGCGCGCGGCAAATTGAAACGCTCAGCCCGGCGCGCCGCCTGCCGACGCGCGGCAAGCCGCTTACGCTGTATTACGGCGCATTGGAGCTGCCGGAACTGAGAGGTCAGTCGCAACACTATCATGCGACGCTGCGTCAACGCGGGCTGCCGGCCGACCTGGTCGCGGTGCCCGGCGCCAATCATTTTACCATTCTGGATGCGTTGTTCGCCGCCGACGGCGCGCTGCTTCGCCAACTTAACCATCACGGGAACCACTGACATGCGCGAGATCGTAGAAACCGGGCTGCCGGAGATCGGCCAGCCTTTTTCCTGGGCCACCCGGGGTGGCGGCATGCTGTTTACCGCTCACGGCCCGGTGCGGGCGGACGGCAGCATCGACACCGGCGCACCGGAGCGACAGATTACGCTGACCTTCGATAATCTGGCGCAGACGCTGAAGGCGGCGGGCAGCCACAGCGATAAAGTGCTGCAGGTGGTCGTGTATCTCACCGACGTCAATGACGTTAAATTACTCGATGATATTTACCGGAAATACTTTAATTATCCTTATCCCAATCGCTCCACGGTCATTGTCGAAAAATTGGTGGTGCCGGGAATGAAAATAGAAATTACCGTCAGCGCCATCGCCTGATTTAATTTCTTCTTAAGTCAGTCTTAATATTAATTCAATAACGAGTTAAGGATGAGTCATGTTTAAACAGATTACACCTTCCGCCGCCGACCCTATTATGTCGCTCATGGAGACCTATTTGCAGGATCCCAATCCGAAAAAAGTGAATTTAGGCATTGGGCTGTATTACGACCGACAGGGGAATATTCCGCTGATGCAGGCGGTTGAGGCCGCCGAGCAGCGGTTGCTGGCGCTGCGTCGCCCGCACGGTTATCCGCCGATCGAAGGTTCGCCGCAGTTCGCTCGCCAGGTGCAGACGCTGCTGTTCGGTGAGCAACAGGCGGCCGAGATCGCCACGGTGCAGACCGTCGGCGGCTCCGGCGCGTTGAAGCTGGCGGCGGATTTTTTGCGCCACTTTCTGGCGCGCGGTGAAATTTGGGTGTCCGATCCCACCTGGGCCAATCACTGGGCGATTTTCGAAGGCGCCGGGCTGCGGGTGAATACCTATCCCTACTTTGATGAAGCGGCGGGCGGCCTGCGTTTCGCCGCCATGCTCGACGCGTTGGACAGCCTGCCGCCCGGCAGCGTGGTCCTGTTGCATCCTTGTTGCCATAACCCGACCGGCACCGATCTGACGGCGGAGCAGTGGCGCGCCACGCTCGCCGTGCTGCAGCGGCGTAACCTGCTGCCGCTGTTCGATATCGCCTATCAGGGCTTCGGCGACGGGCTGGAGGAGGACTGCTTTGCGTTGCGCGAAGCGCTGAAAACCGATCTGCCATTTTTGGTCTGCAACTCGTTTTCCAAAAACGTCGCGCTGTACGGCCAGCGTCTGGGCGCGCTGTCGGTGCGCTGCGCCGATGCGGAAAACGCCGTCAACGTCAAAGGGGCGTTAAAAACGCTGATCCGCCGCAGCTACTCCTGCCCGCCGACGCACGGCAGCCAGATCGTGGAAACTCTGCTTGGCGATGCCGAACTCGGCGAGCTTTGGCGCGATGAGCTGGCGGAAATGCGCTCGCGCATCAAGCAAATGCGTGAACAGCTGGCCGCCGGGCTGGCGCAGGGCGGTTCTTCGCTGGATCACCGGCGCATACGCGATCAGCGCGGCATGTTCAGCTATACCGGCCTGAATGAAGCGCAGCTGCAGACTCTGCGACAGCGCTACGCCATCTATCTGGTCTCACCCGGCCGCATGTGCTTGCCGGGGCTCAATCCCGGCAACATTGACTACGTGACCGCCGCCATTCTCGACGTCACCCGTACCGCCTAACTCCGCCCGGGAGCACAGCCATGCCACAGATGAATGATTTTGAGCATATCGCCCGCCGCCAGGGCGGGTTGAACAAGCATCTTACCGCCGGGCAGATGTCGATGCTGGCGATCGGCGGCGCCATCGGCACCGGGCTGTTTCTCGGCAGCGCCTACGCCATTCAGATGGCGGGGCCGTCGGTATTGCTGAGCTACCTGATCGGTGGCGTCATTGCGCTGCTGCTGATGGGCAGCCTGGCGGAAATGACCTCCGAACACCCGACGCCCGGCTCGTTCGGCGACTATGCCGAATTCTATCTCGGCCCGCTGTTCGGTTTTCTGGTGCGTTATTCTTACTGGTCTTGCGTGGTGCTGGCGGTGGGCACCGAAGTCACCGCCATCGGCATGTACATGCAGTTCTGGTTCCCGGCGACGCCGACCTGGCCGTGGGTGCTGCTGTTCTCGGCGGCGGTGATCGTTGTTAACGTGATCGGCGTGAAATCGTTCGGCCAGGTGGAATACGCGCTGTCCACCGTCAAAGTGACGGCGATCGTGGCGTTTATTCTGATCGGCATCGGCATTCTGGCGTTCTCGGGCAACCCGGCCTATGGCCTGCGCAACCTGACCGCCGGCGGCTTTATGCCGTTTGGCGTCAAGGGCATGTGGTTCGCCGTGATCGTGTCCATCTTCAGCTACCTGAGCATTGAAATGATCGCGGTGGCCGCCGGCGAGGCGAAGAATCCGGTGATTGCGGTGAAGGCGGCGTTCAAGGGCACCATCGTGCGGCTGTTCATCTTTTACATGCTGTCGATCGCCCTGATGCTGGCCATCGTGCCCTGGCGCCAGTCCGGCACCGGCGAAAGCCCGTTCCTGATGGCGATGAACGTGATCCATCTGCCCGCCGCTGCCGGTATTTTCAACTTTATCGTGCTGGTGGCGGCGCTGTCGGCAATGAACAGCCAGCTGTATATCACCACTCGCATGATGTTCTCGCTGTCGCGCGCCGGGCAGGCGCCGGCGGCGTTGGGGCGCGTCAGCCGGCGCGGTATTCCGGTCAATGCACTGGCGATGTCGTGCATCGGTATCGTGGTGTCTATCGTGCTGAGCTTGGTGGCGCCGGAAACCTCGTTCGCCGCCATGATGTCTATCTCGGTGTATGGCGCCTGCTTTACCTGGCTGATGATTTTCGTCACCCACCTGTTCTTCCGCCGCCGGCATCGGCAGACCCACCTGAAATTTCGCATGTGGGGCTTTCCCTATACCACCTTGCTGGGCGCCGGGCTGATGGCGGCGTTGATGATCTCGACCGCGTTTACCGAATTTTTCCGCATGACGTTGTGGTTCGGTATTCCGTTCACTCTGTTGCTGGTGGTGGCTTATCACTTCCAGAGCCGCCGCGCGGCTGAGCCGTCGCCGCTCAAGGCGCCGGAAGTGAAGTAATGCGGGGGAGGGGCTGAGGCGCGCCTTCAGCCCTTGTGACTACAGCTGGCTTTTCGGGATCAGGTGGTCGCCGAAACTCAGGCGTTGGCGGCCCGGCTCGATTTCGGCCAGCGGCGCCACTTCGTGCAGCGAGGATTTGCAGCGCTGCACCAGATCCTGATACTCGCGGGTGCCGGCGATCTTCCAGGCCAGCTCCTGTTCGGTCAGATCGCGCAGCACGCGCGCCGGGCTGCCGACCACCAGCTTGTTGGCTTCGATCACCGCCGCGGCTTTGACGAACGCCATCGCGCCGACGATGGTGTTCTCGCCGATCTCCGCACCGTCCATCACCACCGCGTTCATGCCCACCATCGCGTTGCGGCGAATGCGGCAGCCGTGCAGGATGGCGCCGTGGCCGATATGACCGTCTTCTTCCACCACCGTGTCCTGCTGCGGGAAGCCGTGCATCACGCAGTTGTCCTGAATGTTGGCGCCGTCGCAGATCACCAGGCGGCCAAAATCGCCGCGCAGGCTGGCGTTCGGGCCGATATACACGTGCTTGCCGACGATCACGTCGCCGATCAGCACCGCGGTCGGGTGCACGTAACTGCTGGGGTCAACGACCGGCGTCAGGCCGTCAATCTGATACACAGGCATAGCGTGAGTTCCTTAATATGTAGGGTCGCGCGGCAGGCCGCCGAAGCGCCGATAGTAGCCGGCGGCCGGCGCGGGCAGGGCGCCGATGGTGGTCTCCGCCAGCGCGCTGACGTATTCCGTCGCGGCGCGATCGACCTGCTGATAGAGATTGATGCACAGGTTGCGGGCGATCTGGCCCTCCCACTGCGCGGGCAGCAGCGCGTCCGGCAGCAACGGATCTTTCAACACCACGCGACGGAAGAAGTGAATCAATAATAGCTTAATCTGGAAGCAGCGCAGCGGCGTCAGCGCCGCCGGGTCGACTTCGCGCAGCAGCGCCATCAGCGGCCGGAAGGAGACGATAAACTCGTGATAGCCGGCCGCCACGTCGCTGAGCGACCAACAGTCGGCCACCAGTTTCTGCAGGGTTTGCTCGGAGCGGTTATAGGGGTAATCGGCGCGAAAGTAGATCACCTGCTCGCTGGCGTTCAGTTCGCCGAGCAGCGCCGTCACGTCGGTTTGCGCATGGGTGGGGGCGGCCATCAGATTGTTGGCGATTTGCCCGAACCCGAGCCAGCCCAGCTCTTTTTTCAGCCGCGCACGCGCGTTTTTTTCGGCGCATTCCAGCAGCAACAGCTCCCACTTGCCGTCCCAAGCGGGCTGCTCGCGCAGATAGATCTTCGATTCGGCGTGGCGGAACTGGCGCATTCCCTGCTCGGTCACGCGGTAGAAGCTGCGGCGGCCGATTTTCTCCACCGCCAGCCAACCTTCTTTTTGCAGGCGGAACACCGAGGTGCGCACGAAACGATCGCCGAAACCGAAGGCCTCCAGCAGCGCGCTCAGGCTGCCGAGCCACACTTCGCCGCCGCGGTGGCTGAGCGCGTCGCCGTACAGCGAAATGATCAGCGACGTGCCGCTGATCGGCTGGGCGTCGACGGCATGGCGAATGAACTCATCCAGTTTATGTTCCATATTTTTCCATGGGTTAGCCTTCGATGAGCCACAACATTAACATAATTTGGGGCGGCGTCATCCGTGACGCCGTGCGCCTCAGCGCGGCCGCAGATCGACCACGCGCTGCGCCTTGCCTTCCGAGCGCGGAATATCGCCGCAGTTGGCGATGCTGACGTCGGTGCTGACGCCCACGATCGATTTAATGTGATGGCGCAGCTGGTGGCAGATATCGCAACGCTGCTGATGGCTGAGGCTGAGCGCCGATTCTTTCAGCTCGACGCGCACCGCCAGCGTGTCGAGATGCCCGCTGCGGCTGACCTGCAGCTGATAGTGCGGCGACAGCTGCTCGAACTGCATGATCTGTTCTTCCACCTGCGACGGGAAGACGTTGACGCCGCGAATGATCAGCATGTCGTCGGAGCGGCCGGTGATCTTGCCCATGCGGCGCATCTGGCGCGCGTCGCCCGGCAGCAGCCGGGTGAGATCGCGGGTGCGGTAGCGGATCACCGGCAGCGCCTCTTTGGTCAGGGTGGTGAACACCAGTTCGCCGTGTTCGCCGTCCGGCAGGGCGATGCCGGTCTCCGGACAGATGATCTCCGGCAGGAAGTGGTCTTCCCAGATGGTGGGGCCGCCGCCGCTTTCCAGACACTCCATCGCCACGCCCGGCCCCATCACTTCCGACAGGCCGTAAATATCCAGCGCCTTGATGCCCATGCGGGTTTCGATTTCGTGGCGCAGGGCTTCGGTCCAGGGTTCGGCGCCGAACACGCCGAGCCGCAGCGAGCAGCCGCGTGCGTCGCCGCCCATTTTGCGTTCCAGTTCGTCGATCAGCGTCAGGCAATAGGACGGCGTCACCATGATGATGTCGGGTTTGAAGTCGAGGATCAGCTGCGCCTGGCGTTCCGTCTGGCCGCCGGACATCGGGATCACCGTCGCGCCGAGCCGCTCCGCGCCGTAGTGCGCGCCCAGGCCGCCGGTGAACAGGCCGTAGCCGTAGGCGACGTGCACCTTGTCTTTGGCGGTGGCGCCGCCGGCGCGCAGGCAGCGGGCGACGATATCGGCCCAATTATCGATGTCGCGCTGGGTGTAACCGACCACCGTCGGGCGGCCGGTGGTACCCGAGGAGGCATGGATGCGCACCACCTGCTCCATCGGCACTGCGAAGGTGTCGAACGGGTAGTTGTCGCGCAGATCCTGCTTGGTGGTGTAGGGGAAGCGCGCCAGATCGCTCAGCTGTTTGAGATCGTCGGGGTGTACGCCGGCCTGGTCGAATTTGCGTTTGTACATCGGCACATTGTCGTAGGCGTGGTGCAGCGTCCACTTCAGACGCGCCAACTGCAACGCTTCAATCTCATCGCGCGAGGCGAATTCGATCGTTTCGAGGGGCTGTGGATTTATTGTCATGGTTAGCCTCAGGGGTCAGACACGCTCAATGATCATGGCGATGCCTTGGCCGACGCCGATGCACATGGTGCAAAGCGCATAGCGGCCGGCTCGCCGTTCCAGTTCAAACAGGGCGGCCAGCGCCAGGCGCGCGCCGCTCATGCCCAGCGGGTGCCCCAGAGCGATCGCGCCGCCGTTGGGGTTAACCTGCGGGGCATCGTCCGGCAGGCCAAGCTGGCGCATCACCGCCAACGCCTGGGCGGCGAACGCTTCGTTCAGTTCGATGACGTCCATCTGCGCCAGGTTCAGCCCGGCGATCTCCAGCACCTTGCGGGTGGCCGGCAGCGGGCCGATGCCCATCAGGCGCGGCTCCACGCCGCAGGTGGCGGTGGCAAGGATGCGCGCGCGCGGCGTCAGGCCCTGGCGCGCCGCCATCGCTTCGGAGGCGACGATCAACGCCGCCGCGCCGTCGTTCAGGCCCGAGGCGTTGCCGGCGGTGACGCTGCCGGGCTGACGGAACGGGGTTTTCAGCGCCTGCAGCTGCTCGAAGGTGGTGTCGGCGCGCGGGTGTTCATCCTGGCTGAACAGGGTGACCGCGCCTTTTTTACCGGTGAGGCTGACCGGTGCTATCTCCTGCGCCAGGTGGCCCAGCGCCTGCGCCCGGGCGGCGCGCTGCTGGCTGCGCAGCGCAAAGGCGTCCTGATCGGCGCGGCTGATATTGAACTGCGCCGCGACGTTTTCGGCGGTCTCCGGCATCGAATCGGTGCCGAACTCGGCCTGCATCCGCGGATTGACGAAGCGCCAGCCGAGGGTGGTGTCGTACAGCTGCGCCTGGCGGCTGAAGGCGCTGTCGGCCTTGCCCATCACCAGCGGCGCGCGGGTCATCGATTCCGCGCCGCCGGCCAGCAGCAGCCCGGCGTCGCCGGCCTTGATGCTGCGCGCCGCCATCGCCAGCGCATCCAGGCCCGAACCGCACAGGCGGTTCACCGTAGTGCCGGAAACGCCGACCGGCAATCCGGCCAGCAGCAGCGCCATGCGCGCCAGATTGCGGTTGTCTTCCCCGGCCTGGTTGGCGCAGCCGAGGATCACGTCGTCCAGCTGCGCCCAATCCACCTGCGGATGGCGCTCCAGCAGCACGCGCAGCGGCAGGGCGGCGAGGTCGTCAGCGCGCACCTGGGCCAGCGCGCCGCCATAGCGGCCGATCGGGGTGCGCACGCCGTCGCAGATAAATGCCTGATTCATGCCTGATCTCCTAAAATGCTGTGACCGAGGCGGTGCGCGCGGCCACGGAACCAGGCGACGGTTTTGCCCAGTTGGTTAACGATCTCGACGTCGTACAGCCCGGTGGCTTTGCCCTGGTGGCGCACCGCCGCGCTGGCGGTGAGGCGATCGCCGGCCAGCGCCGGGCGGACGAAGTCGATGCTGCAGCCGGAGGCCACCGCCGCCAACCCCTGGCTGTTGCAGGCGTAGGCGAAGGCGGTGTCCGCCAGGCTGAACAGCTGGCCGCCGTGGCAGGTCTGGTGGCCATTGAGCATCTGCGGGCCGACGGTCATGCTGACCTGAGCGTACCCGGCGTCGACGGCGTCGATATGCATCCCCATCGCCTGAGCGCAGGTATCTTGCTGGAACATCTGTTCGGCGCAGCGCTGAGCCAGCGCGCGCGGCGTATTGGCGTTCATCGTTCGGCTCCTGAGAAAGAGGCGGGGGAAGCGTAGCGGCGCAGCAGCGGCATCGGGCGATAGCGCGCTTCGCCGTAATAGCGTTGCAGGTTTTCCAGCGTCGTCAGAATGTGGCGCCAGCCGAGTGCGGCGCCCCAGGCCAGCGGGCCGCGCGGATAGTTGACACCGCGCAGCATCGCCAGATCGGTATCTTCGGCGCCGGCGACGCCTTTGTTCACCACGTCGAGCGCTTCGTTGGCCAGCATGGCCAGAGTGCGCATCGTCAGCAGGCCGGGATAATCCGGCAGTTGAATGACCTGCTTGCCGAGGGACTGCAGCAGGCGAATCGCGTTGGCATTGTGTTGCGCGCCGTTTTGCGCCGCGCAGCTGATGGCGATGGCGGAGGCATGCGCATAGTCGGCACAGAGATCGAACAGCACCACGGGCGTTCCACGTTCGTCGGCCAGTTGGTCGGCGGTTTTACCATTGGTTAACATCAGTGTAACGTCGTCGATCGTGAGGTACGGGCTGGTCTGGCCAGGTTGTTTGATCGCCCCCGCATTTTCGATCAACAGTTCCGCCAAATCGGCCAGCGAAGACCAGTCGCCGTGCAGCGTGACGCGTTGCGGCGGCGCGGCCTGCGCCGGCGGCGCAAAGGCGATCATCTCTGCGGCGGGGCGTTGCGCGTCGTAGCGGTAGAAGCCGCGGCCGGATTTGCGGCCGAGATGTCCGGCGGCCACCAGCTCCTGCTGCACCAGTGAGGGGGTGAAGCGCGGATCCTGGTAGAAGGCCTGATACACCGAGTCGGTCACGGCGTAATTGACGTCCTGGCCGATCAGATCGGTCAACTGCAGCGGGCCCATGGCGAAGCCGCCGGCGTCGCGCATGACTGCATCCAGGGTGGCGGCGTCGGCCACCCGTTCCTCCAGCGCGCGCAGGGTTTCGGCGTAGAATGGCCGCGCCACGCGGTTGACGATGAATCCCGGCGTCGAACGGCACACGACGCTCTGCTTACCCCAGCGCTGCGCCAGGGCCTGCAGCGCGGCGAGGGTCTCGGCCCCGGTTTCCAGACCGCTGACGATCTCCACCAGCTTCATCAGCGGCGCCGGGTTGAAGAAGTGCAGCCCGGCCATGCGCGCCGGGTGTTGCAAGGCGCCGGCGATGGCGGTGATTGACAGCGAGGAGGTATTGCTGGCGAACAGCGCCGTGGGCGAGCAGACCGCTTCCAGATCGCGGAACAGGCTCTGCTTGATCGCCAGATTTTCCGCCACCGCTTCAATCACCAGCGCGCAGTCGGCCAGTTGCTCGAGCGAGTCGGCGCGTTCGAGGCGCGCCAGCAGCGCCTCGGTGGCGTTTACGTCGGCCTTGCCGCCGTCGACCCGCTGCCGCAGGCGGCGAGCGAGTTCGTCGATCGCGCGCTGGGCGGCGGCGGGCGCGATATCGAACAGCCGTACCGGGTGGCCGGCGGCGGCGGCCACCTGGGCGATGCCGATGCCCATGGTGCCGGCGCCGATCACCGCCACCTGGCCATTAAGAAGGGGCGCGTTCATGGCTATTTCCCGCTGAAATTTGGCGTGCGTTTGGCGAAGAATGCGCTGACGCCTTCGCGATAGTCGTCGCTGCGGCCCCCCAATCGCTGCAGATCGCGTTCCAGATCGAGCTGTTGATCGAGGCTGTTGGTGGCCGAGCTGTAGATGGCTTTCTTGATTAGCCCCAAACCGTAGGTCGGCTGGGTGGCCAGATGGCGCGCCAGCGTTTGCGTGCGGTCGGCCAATTCATCCGCCGGCACCACCTGCCAGATCATGCCCCACTCCAGCGCCTGTTGAGCGCTGATTTTGTCACCCAGCAAGGCCATGCCCATCGCGCGGGCGTGGCCGGCCAGCCGCGGCAGGAACCAACTGCCGCCGGAATCAGGCACCAACCCCAGACGGCAGAACGACTGAATAAAGCCGGCGTTGTCGGCGGCGATGACGATATCGCACGCCAGGGCCAGCGCGGCGCCGGCGCCGGCCGCCACGCCGTTGACTGCGCATACCACCGGTTTCGGCAGGGCGGTCAGGCGGCGGATCAGGGGGTTGTAGAAACGTTCGACCGACAGGCCGAGATCCGGCGCCTGTTGATCGGCGCTGACGTTGCGATCGTTGAGATCCTGCCCGGCGCAGAAACCGCGCCCGGCACCGGCGATCAGCAGGCAGCGCACGCTGTCGTCGCGCTCGGCTTGCGTCAGCGCTTCGCTCAGCTGGCGATGCATCTCGTCGTTAAAGCTGTTGAGCCGATCCGGCCGGTTGAGGGTCAGCGTCAACACGCCGGCGTCGAGATGGCTGAGAATCAATGCGTTATCCATAAATCAGCGCCCCTGATAGTTTGGCGTACGTTTTTCGAAAAAGGCGGCGATGCCTTCGCGGCGATCGTCGGTGGCGGCCAGGGTGACAAATTGCTGACGCTCCATCGCCAGCCCCTGGCTAAGGCCGATTTCCTCGGCCTGTTTCAGCGCCTGTTTGGCGGCGCGCAGCGCCAGCGGCGCCTGGCGGCTGATGCGATCGGCAATCTGCTGCGTGCGCTCCAGCGTCAGGGCATCGACACATACTTCGCTGATCAGGCCGGCCTGCAGCGCGGTGCGGGCGTCGATGGCTTCGCCGGTCAGTACCATCTGGCTGGCGCGCGCCTTGCCGACGCAGCGGATCAGACGCTGGGTGCCCCCGGCGCCCGGCATCAGGCCGAGGGTGATCTCCGGCAGGCCGAAGCGGGCGCTTTCGCCGCCGATGACGATGTCGCAGGCCAGCGCCAGCTCGCAGCCGGCGCCCAGGGCATAACCGTTCACCGCCGCCAGCAGCGGTTTGCTGAACTGCGTCAGCCGTTGCCACAGCTGCGGACGGCGATCCGCCAGCGTGGCCGGCAGATCCTGCTGTTGCAGTTCGCGCAGATCGGCGCCGGCGGCGAAGAAGCGCGCCGCGCCGGCGATCACCACGGCGCCCACGCCGCTGTCGGCGTCGGCCTGCTCCAGCCGGGCAACCAGCTGTTCCAGACACGGCGTGCTCAGGGCATTACGCGCCTCCGGGCGATGCAGCGTCAGCGTGACCACGCGGTGTTGCTGCTGATGCAAAATAAAGGGGGTGTCCATCGCGGCTCCTAGACGTCGAAGTCCAACACCACGCCGTCGCCTTTCGGCCACGACTGGCAGCTCAATACATAGCCCGCCGCCAACTGATCCGGCTCCAGGCTGTAGTTGACGCCCATCTCCACCTGGCCGGCCTTGAGACGGCATTTGCAGGTGGCGCACACGCCGCCTTTGCAGGCGTAGGGCAGATCGGCACCCTGGCGCAGCGCGGCATCGAGAATGCTGTCGTCCTGTTCGCCGACCTCGATATCCAACCGGCGGCCGTCGAGCAGGATCGCCACCCGGGTGGCGTTGCGATCGCCGCTGTGGCGCGGGCGGGTGACCAGGCCGCTGGTGTTGAAGCGTTCGCTGTGGATGTGATTGGCCGGTACGCCGGCCTGCTCCAGCACGGTCTGCGCGTCGTCCATCATCGATTCCGGCCCGCAGATAAAGGCGTGGTCATAGTCGCGGAAATCCAGCAGCGCGCCGCCGATCGCCGCCAGGCGTTCACGGTCTATGCGGCCGCTGAGCAGCGGGCTGTCGAGGCTCTCTTGGCTGAACAGGTACAGCGGCTGAAAACGCTGCGGGTAGCGGTTTTTCAGATCCGACAGCGCCTCTTTGAACATCATCGAACGGCTGTTGCGGTTGCCGTAGATCAGGGTGAACCTGCTGCCCGGTTCGAACTGCAGCGTTGCCTTGATGATCGACAGCATCGGTGTGATGCCGGAGCCGGCGGCGATCGCCAGGTAGTTGCCGCGGCGCTCCGCCTGCGGCTGATAGCCGAAGCGCCCCTGCGGCACCATCACTTCCAGCGCATCGCCGACTTTCAGCATGCGGTTGACGAAGCCGGAGAAACGGCCCTGATCAATCGCTTTTACGCCGATCTGCAGCAGGCCTTCCTGCGGCGAACTGCAGATGGAATAGCAACGCCGCAGTTCTTCGCCGTTGACTAGCGCCTTGAGCGTCAGGTGCTGGCCGGGGGTATAGCGGTATTGGTTTTGCAGCTCTTCGGGCACCCGCAGGGTGATGGCTACGGCGTCCGGCGTTTCGCGCTCGATGGCGGCGACGCTCAGGCGATGAAAGACCGTCATGGTGTCAGCGCTCCTATATGCATTTGAAATAGTCGAACGGTTCCCGGCAGTCGCAACAGCGGTACAGCGCTTTACAGGCGGTGGAGCCGAACTCGCTGATCTTCTCGCTGTGGGTGCTGCCGCAGCGCGGGCAGGCTACCGGGCCGTGGGCATGCGGCCGATCGCAGGTGTGGCCCTGCGGCGGCGCTACGCCGTATTGCCGCAGCCGCTCGCGGGCGTCGGCGTTCATCCAATCAGTGGTCCAGGCCGGGCTGAGACGGATGTCCACCTGCACCGGGCTGAAGCCGGCGGCCGTCAGCCGCTGCTCAATGGCGTTGAGCAGAAATTCGGTGGCCGGGCAGCCGGAATAGGTTGGGGTGAAGGTCACGCGCCAGCCGCTGCCGTCGCGGGCCACGTCGCGCACCATGCCCAAATCGGTAATCGACAGCACCGGCAGTTCGGGATCGCTGATCTGTTGCAGACAGTGCCAAATCTGCGGGATTTCAGCGGGTTGCAAACGAGTGACGTTCATCGCAGCCTCCTACCATTGGCCGTTTGGATAGGCGCGTTGCAGGAACTGCATCTCCGCCAGCAGCGGGCCGAGGTGTTCACTGTGTCGGCCTTGTTTGCCGCCGTGCCGGAACGCCTGCTCGGCGGGCAGCGTCAACGTCGCCTGGCGCAGCGTCTCCTCCACCTGCGCTTGCCAGGGAGCCTGCAGCTGGCGCGGATCGACGGCGATGCCCTGTTCCGCCAGCTCAAGCTCCAGCGCGTCGGCGTGGAACAGCTCGGCGGTGAAGCGCCACAGGTTATCCAGCGACTGCTGGATCTTGCGGTGGCTGATGTCGTTGCCGTCGCCGAGGCGGATCATCCAGCCGCGGCTGAAGCGCAGGTGGTAATCGGCCTCCTTCAATGACTTGGCGGCGATGGCGGCGATCTGCGCATCGCCGCTGCGGCTCAACGCCTGATGCAGCTGCACGTGGTAGACGTCGAGCAGGAACTGGCGCACCAACGTGTCGTTGAAACCGCCGTTCGGCTGTTCCGCCAGCAACAGGTTATGAAACTGGCGTTCGTCGCGGCCGAAGGCCAGGCTGTCTTCGCTGCAGGGCGGCCCGGCCAGTTCGGCGGCGTAGCTCAGGAAGTTGCGCGCCTGGCCGAGCAGATCGAGTCCGATGTTGGCCAACGCCAGATCGATTTCCAGCTCGGGCGAGTGGCCGCACCAGGCGCACAGACGCTGGGCGAGGATCAAAGGCGTGTCGCCCTGGCGGAGCAAATAGCTGATGCGCGGATCGTTAACCGTCATGGTCGCCTCTACATGTTCTTGATGCCGTCGGGAATGGTGTAAAACGTCGGATGACGGTAGATCTTGTCTTCGGACGGATCGAAGAAGGCGCCGCGGTCTTCCGGCTGCGAGGCGATCAGATGGCGGGATTGCACCACCCAAATCGAGCAGCCTTCATTACGGCGCGTGTAGGCGTCGCGGGCGTTTTCCAGCGCCATTTGGTCGTCGGCGGCGTGCAGGCTGCCGACGTGGCGATGCGCCAGCCCTTGTTTGCTGCGGATAAACACTTCATACAGCGGCCATTCAACGTGGCTCATGATCTCGGTTCCTTATGTTGGCTATGCGGCGGAAGCGGCGTTTTTCGCGGCGTGGGCCATGGCGCCGTCACGCACCCAAGCGCCGTCTTCCCAGGCGCGGCGTTTGGCCTGCAGGCGTTCGTGGTTGCATTGGCCACGCCCTTTGATCACCTCATGCAGCTCGCTCCAGTCGATCTCGCCGAAGCGATAGTGGCCGGCGGCGGCATCCCAGTGCAGATCCGGATCCGGCGCCGTCATGCCCAGCGCTTCCAGCTGCGGTACGGTGTTGTCGACGAACTTCTGCCGCAGCTCATCGTTGCTGTGGCGTTTGATCTTCCACGCCATGCTCTGGGCGCTGTGGGGGGAGTCGGCGTCGCTCGGGCCGAACATCATCAGCACCGGCCACCAGAAGCGATCGATGGCGTCCTGCAGCATGGCGCGCTGCGTGTCGCTGCCGTTGGCCATCGCCATTACCGCCTCATAGCCCTGGCGCTGGTGGAAGCTTTCCTCTTTGCAGATCTTCACCATCGCCCGCGCATAGGGGCCGTAGGACGCGCGGCACAGCGCCACCTGGTTGACGATGGCGGCGCCGTCGACCAGCCAGCCGATCACGCCGATATCCGCCCAGTTGAGCGTGGGGTAATTGAAGATAGAGGAGTACTTCATCTTGCCGTCGAGCATCTTTTGGTAGATGTCCTGGCGCGAACAGCCGAGGGTCTCGGCGGCGCTGTAGAGGTACAGACCGTGGCCGGCCTCATCCTGCACTTTGGCCAGCAGCACCGCCTTGCGGCGCAGCGTGGGGGCGCGCGTCAGCCAGTTGGCTTCCGGCAGCATGCCGATGACTTCCGAGTGGGCGTGTTGGCCGATTTGCCGAATCAGGTTCTGACGATAGGCGTCCGGCATCCAGTCTTTGGCCTCAATGGCGATATCCGCCGCGATCTTGTCGTCGAAATGCTGCTGATACTGTGCGTCAGTTGTCATGCTTGCCTCTTGGTGATTCGTATTTTTCACATTAAATATAAAAATGTGAATCACTTTAACTAACCATAAGGCTACAAACTGATAACAAAAAGATCAAACGAGATTTATGTGGTTTTGCGAGCTCACTCACAAGTGTTTGTGTTAATTTTTTGATTTTATTTAATAAATAAAAGCAATGACTCCGTATTAACGCCGGAAAATCGGCTTGAAAGCGCTTCTTGTTCTCTTTTTGTTAAAATTGAGTTTGGCGTCGACTGGCATTTATGTGATACGTAATTAAGCTGTATGGTGAAAATTTATGAATTCCGGAGGGCACATGCAGCAGTTACACAGTTATCTTTCTGGCGCCTGGGTGTACGGGCAGGGAGAGGCGCGCGAGATCCGTCACGCCGTGACCGGCGAAGCGTTGTACCAGGTCTGCTCCGACGGCCTGCCGTTAGCGGCGAGCCTGAGCTATGCGCGCAGCCACGGCGGCCCGGCGCTGGCGCACATGACATTCCAGCAGCGCGCCCAGATGCTGAAAGCGGTGGCGAAACACCTGCTGGCGCATAAAGAGGCGCTGTATCAGATTTCCTATCAAACCGGCGCGACGCGCGGCGACGGCTGGGTCGATATCGAAGGCGGCATCGCCACGCTGTTCGCCTATGCCGGCATGGCCGGCCGCGATCTGCCGGATGATACGCTGTGGCCGGAAGATGAGCTGATCCCGCTGTCGAAGCAGGCGCAGTTCGCCGCCCGCCACGTATTGACCTCGCGCCCCGGCGTGGCGCTGCATATCAACGCCTTCAACTTCCCTTGCTGGGGCATGCTGGAAAAACTGGCGCCGACCTGGCTGGCGGGCATGCCGGCCATCATCAAGCCGGCCACCGCCACCGCGCAACTGACGCAGGCGATGGTCAGGCTGATCGTCGACAGCGGGCTGGTGCCGGAAGGGGCGCTGCAGTTGGTATGCGGCGGCGTCGGCGACATGTTTGCGCACCTGGATTACCAGGATGCGGTGACCTTTACCGGCTCGGCGCAGACCGGGCAGCGGCTGCGGGCGCATCCGCGCCTGTTGGAAAAATCGATCGCGTTCACCATGGAGGCGGATTCGCTCAACTGCTGCGTGCTGGCGGAAGACGTGACGCCGGAGATGCCGGAATTTGCGCTGTTTATCAAAGAAGTGTGCCGTGAAATGACTGCCAAGGCGGGGCAGAAATGCACCGCGATCCGCCGCATCATCGTGCCGGCGGCGCAGGTGGCGGCGGTACGTCAGGCCTTGTTGCAGCGTCTGGCGGGAGTGACGGTGGGCGACCCGCAGTTGGAGCAGGTGCGCATGGGGGCGCTGGTCAGCCACGAGCAGCGTGATGATGTGCAAAGCAAGGTGGAGTTCCTGCTGCGCAACGGCTGCGAACCGCTGTGCGGCGCGTCGCTGGATAAGCTGGAAGTCATGGGCGACGGCGCGCGCGGCGGGGCGTTTTATCCGCCGACCCTGCTGTATTGCGCCGATCCGTTCACCCATCAGGCGGTGCACGGCACTGAGGCCTTCGGCCCGGTGGCGACGCTGATGCCGTATGCGGATACCGAGCAGGCGATCGCGTTGGCGTTGCTGGGGCAGGGCAGCCTGGCGGGATCGCTGGTGACCGCCGATCCGGCATTGGCCAAGCGATTCATTCGCGCGGCGGCGTGCGCCCATGGCCGCATGTTGATTTTGGATGAACAGGCGGCGGCGGAGTCCACCGGCCACGGTTCGCCGCTGCCGATGCTGGTGCACGGCGGCCCGGGGCGCGCCGGCGGCGGTGAAGAGCTGGGTGGACTGCGCGCGGTGAAGCACTATATGCAGCGTACGGCGATCCAGGGCAGCCCGGCGATGCTGGCGGCCATCGGCGGCGAATGGGTGCGCGGCGCGCCGGTCGCCGAACACCCGGTGCACCCGTTCCGGAAATACTTCGAGCAGCTGCAGCTGGGCGACAGCCTGTTGACCGCGCGCCGCACCGTGACCGAAGCGGATATCGTCAACTTCGCCTGCCTGAGCGGCGACCACTTTTACGCGCACATGGACAAGATCGGCGCTGCCGATTCGCTGTTCGGCGAGCGGGTGGCGCACGGTTACTTTGTGGTGTCCGCCGCGGCTGGGCTGTTTGTCGACGCCGCCGTCGGGCCGGTGATCGCCAACTATGGCATGGAGAATCTGCGCTTTATCGAACCGGTGAAGATCGGCGACACCATTCAGGTGCGGCTGACCTGCAAAAAGAAAATCCGCAAGCCGCAAAAAACCGCCGAAGATCGGCCGCACGGCGTGGTGGTGTGGGATGTTCAGGTGTTGAATCAGGAGCAGCAACCGGTGGCGCTGTACAGCATCCTGACGCTGGTGGCGCGCCAGCAAGGGGACTTCGAGGCATAATGCGCGTTTCGCCGCCGCCGGCATCCCGGCGGCGGCGAGTCATTCAGATCAGCGGCTGCCCGCGCAGCTGTTCCAACACTTTCAGCGGCGAACGCTGCGGATCCTGCATCTTGTTCACCGGCAACAGGAAGGTCTGTTCCAACATAAACTGGCCGCCCATCGCGGCGTGCGGCGTTTGATCCGAGAAGCAAATCCAGCTGCTGCCCGGCGGGAATTCCAGCGCCAGCTGCGGACCCCGTTGCTGATAATCACCGTCGGCCTTCATGGCGTCATGCAACTGCAGCATCAGGTGGTCATAATGGCTGCGCCGGGTTTTGGTGATGCGCACCTGGTGCTGCAGCCAGCTGCTGAAGGCGGAATAGCGCGCGAGGCGCGGCATAAAGCGTTGCGCAAGTTCAGGAAACGGCTCGCCGACGCGCCATTGGCGACGCTCGCCGTGCGGGTTGATGTTGGTGAAAATGCGCAGAATGCGTTCGCCATAGTTCGGGCGCGACGGGAAAGCGTCAACGTGCAGGCGGCTGTCGTCTTTGCGCCAGGAACTGGTCGCCCGCCAGGCGGAAACCGGGTGCAAACGCAGGCTGCCGGTGGGGTGGTGCAGCGCCTCCTGATACTCGGGCAACAGCCCGGCGATCAGCTGGCGGCAAGATTGATAATAGCGCTCCAGCAGTTGCTGAACCTGTTGCCGGCGTTCCGCGACGGCGACGCCGCTCAGTTTGCCGGACAGCGGTTGATAGCTGATGTTTTTGCGTTTCGGATCGACCAACGTCGGATCCAGCAGCGGCATTTCCTGCTCAGATAGAGTGAAGGCCAGCTCGGGCAGAAACAGCACCTTGCCCTGTTCCAGTTCGCTGACCGCGCTGGATGCTTCCGCTGCCGCCCATTGTCGCAACGGCAGCGTCAGGACGGCCTGTTCACGCATAATATCGCCAGTAGGCATGAGATCTCCTCGCAAATCTATATCGCTTTATTCCCGCTTTCAGGTTGCCGCGTGGTTGGCTGCACTGGCTTGCGCCGTGGCTGGCTGGAGCGGCGTCAACAGGCCGCCCAATTGCAACGTGAAATTTGTGGGTTCTATTATGGATGTATCAGCAGGGCGCAGTGCGCCGAAGCGTGCGATGGCTTCCTGATATAGAGAATAGTCCTGATAAGAGTATCACCGGCAATACCAATGAAAAGTAAACGAGGGCTAAACGGAGCTACGTGTAGGCACGAATAATCAAAAATGGCACGAATTGTCTGCGGAATGGCGAGTTTTTTATCTCATTGAATTTTAATAGAAATAAATATTGCGCTTATTATTGGCGTTATTTTATCCAGAGCGCAGGGTAAACCGGGGAAATAATGTTGCGGAGGGGAATTATTTCATTTGGGTTAGTAATAAATCGGGCCGCCAAATTTTGGTGGCCCGATTAATGATTAAGCGCCGTAAATGCAGTTTTTGCCTTTTTTCTTGGCCTGATACAACGCACTGTCCGCCTCATTGATAAAGCTGATCGGCGTATCGTTATACATATGCGGCACTTTGGCGCAGATACCGATGCTGATGGTGACGATGCCGTGCGGATTACCCTGATGCGGAATTTTCAGATCGCGCACCGCGTTGATGACGCGTTCGGCGAAAATCAGTGCGCCCTGGACGTCGGTATCCGGCAGGATAATCCCCATCTCTTCGCCGCCGTAACGCGCCAGAACGTCGTTGCTGCGGCACGCCAACCCTTTGAGCGTTTGGCCGATCTGCTGCAGGCATTGGTCACCGGCGACGTGGCCATAGCTGTCGTTGTACTGTTTGAAATAGTCGATATCCAGCATCAGCAGCGCCACGCTGCGGTAGTTGCGCGAAGCCCGCGCCAGCTCGTTCTTCAGCGCGATATCAAACTGGCGGCGGTTGGCCAGCCCGGTCAGGCCG
This sequence comes from Serratia sp. CY83965, assembly GCF_052166375.1. Taxonomy (NCBI): domain Bacteria; kingdom Pseudomonadati; phylum Pseudomonadota; class Gammaproteobacteria; order Enterobacterales; family Yersiniaceae; genus Serratia; species Serratia sp. CY83965. Next base: position 176,752 of record NZ_JBJNOV010000004.1, read on the forward strand.
TCCAGCAGCGCCAGCTCTTCGAGCATCTGGTTGATGCTGGTCAACTGATCGCGGGTACGCATCAGCTCAGCTTCGGTTTGCATGCTGTGCTTGATTTGCCGCAGCAGAACCATGCCCATCGCCAACAGGATCACCAGCAGCGAGAGGCCGCCGGCGGCGAATAGCCCGGCGTCGGTGCGCCAGTCCGCCAGCGCGTCGCGTTTCGACAGCCCGGCGGCGATCACCAGCGGAAAGCGGTTGACCCGCGAATAGCCGTAGATGCGCTCTACTTTATCGTACAGCGAGGTGATGGTGGCGTTACCGAATTCCGAATGCGGCAAAATTTCGCTGAACAGCACGCCCTTGGCGATGTTTTTACCGATCGACGCCGCCGAGTAAGGGCGGCGGTAAAGGATGGTGCCGTCCGCCAGCAGCAGGTTCAGTGAGGCGTCGGTGTTGAGGGCGAAGCTGTCGTAAAACTGGCGGAAATAATCGATGTACAGCGTCGCCAGCACCACGCCGCCAAAGCTGCCGTCCGGGTTGTTGAAACGCCGCGAAACGGGAATGATCAGATCGCCGGTGGTGCGGCTGCGGATCACCTTGCCGATGTACAGGCCGCCGTCGTCGCGGTTTTGATGGTATATGAAGTAATCGCGATCGGCGTTGTTGGCGTTCTTGATGAATTTGCCCGAAGAGGTCGCCAGCCAGCGGCCGCGCGCATCGTAGAGAAACAGCCCATGCAGCTGCGGCAGGTTGCCGACCTGCGTTTGCATCACCCGCTGCAGCCGGGTCAATTGCGAGGGCCCCAATCCGTCGTTCTGGAGACGTTCGGTCAGATCGAGCAGATTGCCGTCCACCTGCATGAAAGTATCGTCGGCATGCTGCGCCAGCGAGCGGGCGAGGTTGGCGGATTCATGCTCGGCGCTGCGCAGATCGCGCTGGTGTGCGTTCCAGATTTGCCAGCTGTTAAAGAGGATCAGCGTGGCGGCAACGATGATGACAAACACGCCGGCCTGAAATAATAATGGGGAGCTTTTAACGCTGCGCGCCGGCACGGCATCCTGTATGGGTTGCTGCTGAGTCATGTCACCCTTGTTGTGTGATTACTATTCAGTTTGAGTTAAGAGCAATCTTATATTTTATGCATAAATGCGCCAGACCTCTAGCCTTTAACGAGGCGATAAGGCGAAAGGTCGATCGCAGCCCGCATCAGCGGCGGTGTGAGCACCTCGGAGTGAAAGAGCAATGTCTGATTACATCATTATCGCTTTACTGACGCTGGCGGTGTATTACCCCCTTACGCTGGGAACGCTGGCGGTGATGATGTACTTCGCCTGGCGCCGCCGCCGGTCGCCCTATTGGCGGTTGGGATTGGCGCTGTTGGCGCTGCTGTTCGTGCTGTTCGCCAAAGCGGCGTATGACTGGCACCGCTACAGCTAGCGGCGCCATGCGGGGTTATTCGACGTTGATCATCCAGTTGACGCCGAATTTGTCGGTCAGCATGCCAAAACCTTTGGCCCAGAAGGTGGCTTGGTAAGGCATCGTCACCTGGCCGCCCTGCGCCAGATTGTCGAACAGTTTGCGTCCTTGTTCCGCATCGCTGGGGTTCAGCGACAGCGAGAAACCTTTGTGGGAAGCACCGCCGCTGTCATCTTGCGGACAGCCGTCGGAGGCCATCAGTACGCCGTCGCCGATCAGCAGGCGCGCATGCATGATCGCTTCAGGATTGACGTCCTCCGGCCCGCCTTGGCGGGCTTCTTCGGGCATGTCTTTGAAGCGCATGACCATTTCAATTTTGGCATTCAACTGCTGTACATAGAAGTTAATCGCTTGCTCACAGTTGCCGCTGAAGAACAAATAGGGTTGTACCAGCATGACATTGACCTCGGTTGTGGCCCGACAGGCAACGACCGGCCCTCGGGCGGGAAGAAATGATTGCTGGCGGCAATAATTGCCGTCGGTGACTTATTAGTGTAGTCCCCCTGACGTAGAATGCTCGTGCGAGGTGAGCGCCTTCGCCGCCGGTAGGACGGGCAAAGGCGCGAACGCGGTTAATACAGCGACGGCTCGCCGGGTGGGCGGGTTTTAAAGCGGCGGTGCAACCACATGTATTGATCGGGCGCCAGCAGCACCTGTTCTTCCACCACGCGGTTCATCATGGCCGCCGCGCGCGTTTCATCATCCAGCGGGAAGCCCGTCAACGGCGGCTGCACGATCAGCTCATAGCCCTGAGCGTTTGGCAGGCGGCGCGGCACGAAAGGCACGATCGACGGCCGCCCCATGCGCGCCAGGATAAAGGTGCCGGTGGTCGTGGCGGCATTGTCCACGGCGAAGAACGGTGTGAATACGCTACTTTGCGGCCCATAATCGTGATCCGGCGCGTACCACAGGATTTCGCCCTGTTTTAGGTTGCGGATCATGCCTTTGATATCTTTACGATCGATCATGAATTTATTTGAGCGCAGCCGGCCGCGGGTCTGTACCCATTCCATCAGCTTGTTGTTGTGCGGGCGGTGCACGCCGATGCCGGGGTTTTGCATGCCGAAAATGCGCGCGCCCAGTTCCAGCGTCAGGAAATGCAGACCGATCAGCAGAACGCCTTTGCCGTCCTGACGCGCCAACCGCATGTTTTCCATGCCGCTCACCTTGAACCAGCGGGCGATGCGCCAGTCGGGCCAGAACCAGGCCATGCCGACTTCGAACAGCCCCATGCCGACGGACTCAAAATTTTTGACGATCAGCGCCTCGCGCTCGGCAGCGGGCATCGCGGGGAAGCAGAGTTCTAAATTGCGGCGCGCTATTTTTACCCGGCGTTTCATTAGGCGCATGGCTATTCTGCCAAGGCCGTGTCCGAGCCGATAAATGAGCGGGTAGGGCAGTAATACCAAGAGATAGAGTATTCCCAGTCCTATCCACAACAACCAATAACGAGGGCGCAATAATTCGCGCTCAAAGCGTTGGTTAGAAAGCATTTTTCCTGTTATTCCTTTTCTTTCCCAATGGGACCTTAACCCAAATTTCCATAAGGAAGATGATAGAATATTTTGTGCTAAACAGGATTTTCCATTAATGCTTTTTTTACGCTTTATTTAAACGCAGGCGAAAAACGAAGCGAAATAGGATTTTTACCGAGGGAGGAGGGGATATTTTCCGCTATTTCAACCGGCTGGCGAAATTGAAAAATAAAGACACAATTAAGCACATCGCAAAAGTGACAACGGCTATGTAACCTCAATGAAACAGTAACGCCGCGGAACCGTCCCAAGCGGCGGCCAGTGCGTACAGTAGCGCGAGGATCAGGACTACAGGGGCATTGAACATTGGCGTTTCCTCCAGGAGGATGTGTTTAAAGTTTAGCCTTGCAAGATGACAGTGGGATGAAATCAGATCGTTTTTTGTATGGTGAAATTCAGACGGACGGAAATGGGTAAACCGCTGATTTTTTACTATAGTCATAGTGTGAAGTTGTGCGTTTGCCGCCGGACGCCTCCGCATTGAGCGGCAGCGGGCAGATTGCCCAGAGCAAGATCGCGGAGCGGACGGCGCCTGGCGCGAAACATGTGACGAAATTCTCAGAGAGTTGGTCTGTAAGGGTTTGACATGTCATATGAAAATGACGATCTAAACGGTGTTGAGCAACCGAGCGACTACGTGAAAACCACCGCCTGCGAAGTGAGCAGCGGTGTAAAAGCAGCGCTCGAGCAATCATGTGCCTGCCTTAAGGATAACCCTTGGGCGGGGATAGGCGCCGGCGCCGTCGTGGGCCTGGTAATAGGATTTCTGTTAGGCAAAAGGTAATAGGGAGAGTAAAGATGGGCATCATTTCCTGGATCATTTTTGGTTTAATCGCCGGTATCCTGGCCAAGTGGATTATGCCGGGCAAAGACGGCGGCGGCTTTATTGTGACCGTTATATTGGGGATCGTGGGCGCCGTCGTCGGCGGCTATATCAGCACCTTCTTCGGTATGGGCCGCGTTGACGGTTTTAACCTGGGCAGCTTTGTGGTGGCGGTAATCGGTGCTCTGGTGGTGCTTTTTGTCTACAGGAAGATCAAAGGCTAAGCAGCCGTTGCTCAACAGGGTCGCCGCGGCGGCCCTTTTTCGTGAAATCAATCCGGCGGTGCGGCGCGGGCCGTACCCGCTGAAAGGGGAATATCATGGGTCTGTTCGATAGCGTATTGGGTAACATTCTGGGCGGCGGCGCCAACGGTGGTAAAGGTATCGACTACATCGCCATTATGCAGTGGGTCGAGCAACAAGGCGGCCTGCAGGCCATTTTGGACAAGTTCCGTCAGGGGCAGTTCGGCGATATCGTCGGTTCCTGGCTCGGCAATGGCGAAAATCAGTCGATTACCGGCGACCATGTGCAGCAGGCGTTGGGTAGCGACGCCATCAACCAACTGGCTGAAAAGCTGGGCATCGATCCGGCACAGGCGTCCAGCACCATTGCGCAGTTCTTGCCAACGGTCGCGGATGCCGCCTCACCAAACGGTGAAGTTCAGCAAGACAGCAACGAGCTGGGCGATATGGTCGGTAAACTGTTCAAATAATGATTAGGCTCCCGGCGCCTGGCCGGGAGCCTTCACTCCGCTAATTCCCTCGATCGCCGTCAACGCCTGCTGCAGATGCGCCACCCAGGCGCGCACTTTCTCCGGAATAAAACGTAAGGCGGGATAGACCGCGTGCAGCGCCATGGGCGGGTAGCGGTATTCCGGCAAAACGGGCACCAGCGCCCCCGTCGCCAGCTGCTCGGCGATTAACGGTCGTTGGGCGCCGCCGATACCGGCTCCAGCCTCAATGGCGGCCAGCAGCGATAGCGTATTGTTGGCGCGGAACGTGGGCCGCACTGCAACCATCTCGGGGCCGTGCGGCCCGAACAGAGTGAGCGTATCGCCGTCGTTCAAACCGCTGTAACGAATGTGCGCATGTTTAGCCAGCTCCGCCGGCGAACGGGGCGTGCCATGTTTGTCCAGATAGGCCGGTGACGCCACCAGCAGGCGTTGCAGCTCGCCCAAACGTTTCGCCACCATGCCGGGCGCATGCAGTTCACCGAAACGCAGCGCTACGTCGATGCCTTCGCCGATCACGTCGGCGCGACGATCGTCCAGCAGCAGCTCGATGGCGAGGCTCGGATGACGTTGCTGGAAAGCGATGGCCAGCGGCGTGACGTGCAACTGCCCGAACCCGGTCGGGGCATGAATGCGCAGATTGCCCTGTAACTGGTGGCGCTGGCCGCGCAGCGCTTCTTCCGCTTCGTCGACCGCCGCCAGAATCGGTTTGAGGCGCTGATAATAACTGCTGCCGGCATCGGTCAGGGTGACCGCCCGGGTGCTGCGAAACAGCAGTTGGGCCCCGAGTTGCTGCTCCAGGCCGGCGATTTGCTGACTGACCGCCGGCTGCGTCAAACGCAGATCGCGAGCGGCGGCCGACAGGCTGCCCAGCTCCGCCACCCGCATAAAGGTTTTCATGGCGTTCAGCTTATCCATGTCGATCTTGCCTCTAGATTTTTCTTATAAGTGTTAGTGGAAAGTCTCTTCTACCGCAAGCATTACTAATCAATGACACTCAGGGCATCGATAACCCGAGGAGTGACAAGATGAATGCAAAGCGGCAGGCATTGGTGATCGGCGCCAATGGCGTGATTGGGCGCCGATTGATTGAGGAACTGGCCGGACAGGACTGGCAAGTGGTGGGGGTCTCGCGGCGGGGTGGGCAACCGGCGCCGGGGGTGCGCCACCTTCAGGTTGATCTGCTGGATGCGGCGGCGACGCGCGACGCGCTGCGGCCGCTGAGCGCGATTAGCCACGTTTTCTATGCCGCCTATCAGGATGCGCCGGACTGGGCGGGGCTGGTGGCGCCGAACCTGCAGATGCTGCAACACGTCGTCGAGGAACTGGAGCCGGTCGCGCCGGCGTTGGAACATATCAGCCTGATGCAGGGCTATAAGGTGTATGGCGCGCATTTGGGGCCGTTTAAAACGCCGGCGCGCGAAAGCGACGCCGGGCATATGCCGCCGGAGTTTAACGTGGCGCAGCAGCAGTATCTGGCGCAGCGGCAGGCCGGCAAGCGCTGGCGTTGGAGCGCCATCCGTCCAAGCGTGGTGGGGGGCTTCTCCCTCGGCAATCCGATGAATCTGGCGTTAAGCATCGCGGTTTACGCCTCGATCAGCAAAGCGCTCGGGCTGCCGTTGCGCTTCCCGGGTAAACCGGGCGCTTACCACAGCCTGCTGGAAATGACCGACGCCGGGCTGTTGGCGCGCGCCACGCTGTGGGCGGCGACCGAGCCGGCGGCGGCCAATCAGGCGTTTAATATCAACAACGGCGATCTGTTTCGCTGGAGCGAGATGTGGCCGAAAATCGCCGCTTACTTTGGGCTGGAATGTGCGCCGCCGCTGCCGATGCCGCTGGAGAGCATGATGGCGGACAAAGCGTCGCTGTGGCGGGAGTTGGCGCAGCGGCACCAATTGGCCGAACCGGACTATCGCGCGGTGGCCGGCTGGCGTTTCGCCGATTTCGTCTTTTCCTGGGACTATGACATGTTCGCGGATGGCAGCAAGGCGCGGCGCTTCGGTTTCCACCAGTTTGTCGAAACCGAAGCCATGTTTTTCTCGCTGTTCGATGAGTTCCGCCGCCGCGGCATCATTCCCTGAGTGCGGCATCGGTTTCCCCGCAGCACCGGCCGCGGGGAATAGGCTCAGAACGTCAGCATGATCTTGCCGATGTGCTCGCTGGACTCCATCAGCGTATGCGCGGCCGCGGCCTGCTCAAGCGGGAAGGTTTTAAAAATTTGCGGTTTCAGCACGCCGCGCTCCAGCAGCGGCCAAACCTTTTCGCGCAGATCGGCGGCAATCTGCGCTTTGTCCGCCACGCTGCGCGAACGTAACGTCGACCCGGTATGGGTCAGGCGTTTCAGCAGCAGCGGCATCAGATTGAGCTCTTTCACCACGCCGTTTTGCGTGCCGATTTGCACGATGCGGCCTTCCATCGCTGCGGCCTGATAGTTTTTGGCGACATAATCGCCGGCGATCAGGTCGACGATGACGTCGGCGCCTTTACCGTTGGTGGCGTCTTTGGTGCGTGCGACAAAGTCTTCGCTGCGGTAATTAATCGCCACGTCGGCGCCCAGCGCCAGGCTGGCCTGACGTTTCTCTTCGGAGCCGACGGTGGTGATCACCTGGGCGCAGAAGGCCTTCGCCAGCATGGTGGCGACCGTGCCGATGCCGGAGGTGCCGCCATGGATCAACACGGTTTCGCCGGCTTTGAGATGACCGCGCTGGAACACGTTGACCCAGACGGTGAAGAAGGTTTCCGGCAGCGCGGCGGCCTCGGTCAGGCTCAGCCCCGCCGGCACCGGCAACGCATTGCTTTCATGCACGGTGCAGTATTCCGCATAGCCACCGCCGGCGATAAGGGCGCAAACCCGATCGCCGAGCGCGAAGTGGGTCACGCCTTCACCGATGGCCACCACTTCGCCGGCAATTTCCAGGCCGGGGATATCCGAGGCGCCGGGCGGCGGGGCATAGTTCCCCTGGCGCTGCAGCACGTCGGGGCGGTTAACGCCGGCGGCGGCGATTTTCACCAGCAGTTCGCCCGCTTGCGGAACGGGCACCGGGCGTTCGGTAACGACCAGAACGTCGGGAGCGCCCGGTTGGCTGATTTCAATCGCTTTCATCGTGTCGGGCAGCGCTGCATTTGTTGACATGGTTACTCTCCTCATCGTGGCGGACGTGATTATCAGGCGAAACGTCCGCAATAAAGTCTGCTGTTAGCTTAGCGAAATCGAATGAGGCGCGCGTGGTTGAATAGAGCGGTTTTGCGAGGAAGGGGCGAAGCCGCCGCGATGGGCGGCAGGGCATTAATCGTTAGGCGGGATGCGGAACCCTTTCAACGAGACGATGAAGTGTTCTTTTCCTTTGGAGATTTTGGCGCCTTTATCGCACCACAGGCTGGCAAGCTGGAAGAAGTCGTCGCTGCCGATATCGTAGGCCAGTTCGATTTTCTTGGCGGTGCCGGCGCGGATGAGTTTTTCTGCTTCCTGATGGTTTGCAGCTTTAATTATGGTCATGGGCGAAATCCTTGGTGTTAAGCCAGAGCGGATAAACGCGAATCATCATATGGCCATAATGTGACAATTTTGTGATGAAAGCATGACAGCCCGCGAAGGCGCGGCGTGCGATGTGCCGGGCCTTCGCGGTGAAAGCGCGTTGTCGGTTACCGATCGTGCGGGCGGACGAGTGTGCTTTTTTTCTGAGATTTTAAATGCTTGTAGAGGGCGAAGCCCGCAATGCCGGCCAAGACGGCCAGGAGGGCAAGGGATCCTGTGGCCATGAACGTTACCTCCGAATAAGAATGGCAAGGAGGCGTATTTGTGACATTCATCACTTTGTGGGGCAATGAGAGCAATCTGTAATCGGAAGACGCTTTGAGGGATAGGCCCCAAAAAAAAGCGCCTATAGGGAGGCGCATAAAGATTTGCAACACAGCTTGTTGTGTTCAACACCAGGAGGAGTGGTGAACTGAGGCATATTCTATGCAGCGGCAAAGGAGGCTGATATAGGCATTACTCCGAAAGCGCCACTACCACTCATAGCCCAACTGAATGTTGTAATCGGGATCCTGATTGGTGGAATAAGGATCAGACTGGCGGCGGCGATCGGTTTTCTTCACCGGGCCTTCATACGCGGGATAAGGTTTGGCGCGCGGTTTGCTGCAGCCAGGATGATCGCACTCAATATCGACGCGAAAACCGCTTTTATCTCTCGCCTCTGTCCAGGCGATCGGCGGTTTTCCCGTTTTGGGGGCCGGCTCAGAGGGGGCAGGCGGCTTGGGCGCGGGAGCCATGCTGGGGTCGGGGGCTTGATAATTGAGCTCCAGTGCACTCTGCGGAGCGCTGTAAGCGGCAAAGGCTAGCAGGGCGGCGGTACTGACAGCCGGTAATGTAAGCCATCTCGGCATGGTGAATCTCCCTGAATGATTTCGTCAGGCAACTATAAAACAGCAGAACGAGAATTACTATCATTTGCCTTGGGCGTTACGGGCGAGTCAGGCGGCGGCCCTATCGGCAGACAGGGTCAATTCCTGTGCGTTTAGCCGAGATTAGCGCCCCATTGCGGCGAAAAAGGTTGCTATTGCCGCTCGCTCATGAGTTAATGATGTCGGCCTGTGGTACAGACCTATTTATGCACGACATTTTGAGTAAAGTAGTTCAAATTTAAAGCGTTATCCCGGATAGCCCTTCTCTGACGAATTTCCTTTCCAGTGCCTCCATAAGTAACTGATGACCGGCTACCTCGCCCATGGCGGCTTACATTTATTATTGAAGGAAATTAGACATGTCTAACATGATCAAAGGTCAAGTGAAGTGGTTCAACGAAGCTAAAGGTTTTGGTTTCATCACCCCAGCAGACGGCAGCAAAGACGTATTCGTACACTTCTCTGCTATCCAGGATCAAGGCTTCAAGACCCTGGCTGAAGGCCAGAACGTACAGTTCTCTATCGAGAACGGTGCGAAAGGTCCATCTGCGGCTAACGTTACCGCTATCTAATTGGCGCCTGGCGCTGATTGAGAAAAACCCGCCGCGGCGGGTTTTTTTATGCCTGCAATTCAGCGGTGCGCAAAAAAAAGCCCGCAAGTCTGCGGGCAAAAGTTCCTTGTTACTTCTTCATTTGCGAGCGCTTCTCTGGGGGGGAAACGCCTGAAGACAGGCTACGCGAGACCGGCTTAAGATTCTGCGGCCAAACCGTTAAGAAAGTGAAAATCCAGGCGGCTGCTACGCTGATAGCAGAGGCCGGCAGGGCTGGAGCGGTGTCCATCACCTCCGGTTTTGTAATACACTGACGGCAATCGCAAATAATGGAGAAGGGTATGCAGGTTAACGATCGAGTGACGGTAAAAACAGACGGCGGCCCGCGGCGTGAAGGCGTCATTCTGGCCGTAGAGGTGTTCAACGAAGGCACCATGTATCTGGTTTCTCTTGACGACTACCCGGCGGGCGTCTGGTTTTTTAATGAAATCGACAGCCGTGACGGCACGTTTGTGGAGCCCTGTCGCGAGCACGGGCAGTAACTTAGGCTAATCTCATTAATTTGCTAATGAAATTGTCCATTTTGAGATTATTTCATTGCGGTAAGATTTTTTTTATCGACGGCAAAAAAATACCCGTTGCGCTAGCGGGGGATAACGCAGCAGGTATTTTTTTGTGGTTCCAGCGGCGGCTATCCAGATGACATTATCACCGGGTATTTAACGGCTGGTAAAACAGAGCGGGGGCGTTCTCTGTGGTTCAGCGGCTATTGACGAATATTCCACTGGTCAATGTATCGGTCAAACGAACAACGTGATAAATGATCTGCTTGTTGTGCGTTTTTATTTTCCGCTTGATGTTTCCCTTGTGGGAAGAGACCGTTTTGGCCTTTATTTGCATCTGGTCTGATATCTGGATGGTGCCTTGACCGGACATCCACATGCGTAACATGTTTGATTCAGTCTGGCTCAGCGTTACCGGCGTTTGATCCAGAGAGGATTTCTCCGTACGCAGAGACGTTCTCTCGAGATAGTGACTAAGTAGCTGATTCATAGTCTCTGGCTTGATGGATTTTGACGATATGATGACGTTCTTGCGAACATATAAATAATCGTCGAAATGTACGTTGGTAATGGCCATGAAGATGAAGAATAACGTATCCGGGTGCAGTGAAATGACCCGTTTTATTCGCTCGGTGGCGTTTGCTTCGTGGATGAAGCAGTCCTCGTTAATAAACACCAGGCTCGGATTCAACTTGCTGCATTTTTCATGCAGGCTGTCAATGTCCTCGATGGCATTAATATGGCGCTTCTTCACGCCATGCGAAGTCAGATAGTCGGTTAACCCCAATCTGGTATAGCTACATGAATCCATGATAATCGTTGGCATATCGCACCCCCACTTAAATCCGTTTTACTGCGGTAATATGAGAAAAAGCCTAAAAAGCCGAAAGGCAAAATGGAGCAATAATTCAGTGTAGCGAGTGTTCTATCAATAAACACGGCGTCACTCAATGATATTTTCATACTAAACTTATTAATTGCATGAATCTATAAGTTTGGCTTAAGTCAGAGCGATCTGCTGCTCGTCCAGCTTCGGCATGTTGAGCCTGATCTGCGCTTGGCGCCCGTGCCTGTCTGCATTGCTTGCCGCGAATCTGTTCATCATGTCACGAAACAAAATTTTAGTTTGCTAGGAAAAGTCTTAAAAAAAATTCATGTGTCGTTTTTTTGACGTCTTTCAGCGCATTTTTTGAGTGGACAAAAAACGCTCCCTCTGGTGTTTTTTCGTTTTTTTATTTAAAAATCATTAAGTTATGGTATTTTTCTGCTTTCCATGCTAATGATTAGCACTTCTTTTTTTATCATAACGGCAAACGAAAGTTAACATTATGGCCGGAATGTGTAGCTTATTTGTTGCTATAAATCACCGTTTTACAATGAGTTATCTGGATATTTATTTTACATGAAATAGTTTTCGTGAATGTTTAACGGTGATTCAGTGATTTCTCTAAACTATCATCCTGCGGCTCGATCCGCAGGGGAGGAATGGCAGGTCGGAGTTGTCTCTGGCTCGCGTTGGTTTTAACTTGCCTCTCCACCTTTCAAAAACAGGATGTCGCGGTGAGACGGAATCAGTATGGGCAGCCGATAGGCGAAGCCCTCCCTCATTGGCAGCCGGCAGGCATGCCCGGGCACTCGCCGTTGCAAGGGCGGTTTTGCCGCCTCGAACCGCTTAACCTCGCGCGCTGGGGGGAGGCGCTTTATCAGGCTTATCAATCCGCCGAGGACGATCGCGACTGGACTTATCTGTTTTGGGAACGGCCGCAGTCGCGCGCAGATTTCCAGCGTTATCTTCAGGCTCAGGCGTCCAGCGCTGACAGAAACACGATGGTAGTGATCGATCAGTCAAACGGGTGCGCGGTGGGAAGCTGCGCTTTTTTGCGCATCGATTCTGCCAACGGCGTGGCCGAACTGGGCACCATCAACTGGTCGCCGCTGATGAAGCGCAGCGCGCTGGGCAGCGAGGCGATTTTCCTGATGCTGCGGCATCTGTTCGACGATCTTGGCTACCGGCGCTGCGAATGGAAATGCGATAGCCTCAATCTGCCTTCACGCCAGGCCGCCGAGCGCTTGGGTTTCCGCTATGAAGGCACGTTCCGCCAGGCCGTCGTCGTCAAAGGACGCACGCGCGACACCGACTGGCTGTCGATCGTCGACGGGGAATGGCCGGCGCGGCGCGCGGCGTTTGCCGCCTGGCTGTCGCCGGATAACATCGGCGATGACGGGCGGCAAGAACGGCGTTTGCAGGCCTTCCAACTCGGGTAATACGCCGCGCGCGCTAGGCCGTTTCCGCCAGGCAATGGCGCAGCGAGTCCAACGCCAGCCGGATGTCCTGTTCCTCCGTCATCCAGTTGACCAGCGCGGCGCGGATCCCCGGCTGACCGTTATAGCGCGTAGGGGTGCAGCGCACCACGCCGTGCCGGCTCAGGCGCTCGAGAAAGCGATCGCGCGCCGCCTCGCTGTCGCCCAGTGGATGGCTGAGTGCGAAGCACACCACGTTCAAATTCACCGGCGCCAGCAGCTGGAAACCGTCATCGGCTGCCAGCGCCGCCCCCAGCGCCTGCGCCAATCGGACGTTGCGCTCGACGATATCCCGTATGCCGCTGCGGCCATAGGCTTTCAGCGTCAGCCAAAGCGGCAGGGCGCGGAAGCGGCGCGAATTTTCCGGCGTCAGATGCAGATAGTTGTCTGGCCGCAATGTCGGTGCTTCCAGGTAGGCCGAATGGTTCTGAAATACCTGCATTTGCAGATCCAAATGGCGGGTAAATTGGATCGCGCTGTCATAAGGCACGTTCAGCCATTTGTGCGCGTCGACAGTGATGGAATCGGCATGCTGCCAGCCCTCAAGTCTTGGAGCGTAGAGCGGCGAGCAGGCCGCCACGCCGCCAAATGCCGCATCGACATGCAGCCAAAACGGATAACGCTCCCGCAGCGCCAGCAGACGCGGCAGGTCGTCGAAAGCGACGGTGTTGATCGTACCGGCGCTGGCCAGTACCAACGTTGGCTGGCCGGCGCCGGCGGCGAGCTGCCGTTCCAGTGCTTCCATATCCATGGCTTCAGACTCCGGCAGGCTGGCGACGGTCGTCAGCGCCTCGCGGCCGATACCGAGCATGCTGAGCGCCTTCACGCTGCTGGAATGTGGATTGGCCGACAATACCCGGATGGAACCCAGCGCCGCCAGGCCCTGTTGGGCGATATCCATGCCGTGCTGTTGTCCCAGCCACTGCCGGCCAATGGCCAGCCCGGTGAAATTGGCCATGGTCGCGCCGCTGACCAGGCTGCCGCTGAACGTTTCCGGCAGGCCCAGCAGGGATTTCAACTGCGTCACGGCCGCCAGCTCGATCGTGGCTGCGATGGTATCATGGCTGAGCAAGCTATTTTGGTCTGTCACGCTAACCAGCCAGTCCGCTGCGACCGCCGCCGGGGTGCCGCCGCCGGTGACGAAGCCGAAATAACGCGGGCCGGCGCTGGCGGAAATGCCGGCCTGATAACGTTGCCAAAAGCGCTCCAGCGCCGCCAGGGCGCCTTCGCCGTTTTCATCTAGTCGATCGTCGCCCGGTTGCAGCTGCTGATGCTCGAGCGGCGGGCAGACCGAGCGTTGCTGCAGCCCGGTCAGAAAATCTTCCGCCAACTGGCGGGTGTGGTCGAGGATCTGCGGAAACTGCGCGAGATCCTGTTGTAAACGTGGGTGCATGGTGGCTCCGAAAGCGTCAGGGATGATGGGGTAAACATAGAACATTTGCCTGCCGGTCAAAATCGATGAAAAATAACCTCTTTGGATAGCCTGGTTAACCAATGATGAATGAACGCATTCCCCTGCATGTTTTGCCGACCTTTGCGATCGCCGCCAGGTTGGAAAATTTGCGCGCTACGGCGGAACAGGTGCATTTGACGCACGGTGCGGTCAGCCAGCAAATTCAGCTGCTGGAGCAGGCGGTCGGCTATCCGCTGTTTGAACGGCGCGGGCGCGGCGTGCGCCTGAATGCGGCCGGGAAAGAGATGCTGGCGGCGGTGGAACCGGCGCTGCAGGCGCTGCAGCAGGGCGTCGCCCGCGCCCGGCGTGCGGCGACAAGCCAGACGCTGCGCATCAGCGTGTTGCCGTCTTTTGCCCATTATTGGCTGTTGCCGCGTCTGCCTGCTTTTCATGAGGCCTGCGCCGATATTGCGCTGGATATCGATGCGTCGCTGGCGCTGCAGGATCTGTCGCAGCGAGGGTTCGATGCGGCGATCCGCATCGGCAGCGGTCAATGGGCGGGGCTGCAGGCGCAGCGTATCGCGTCGGGTGACGTGCTGCCTGTCGCTTCGCCGGATATGGCGCGAGAATGGGGGGCGGCGTTCGAGAACGGTGGCGATATTCCGTTGCTCGAGCACGACGTCAGTCCCTGGCGCGACTGGTTCAACGCGCAGGGGCGGCCGTTATGCGGGCGGCAACAGGCGTTGTTCAACGATGCCGGATTGTTGATTCGCGCGGCGGAGCAAGGGTTTGGCATCGCGTTGGCGAAAAAGCTGCTGGTCCAGGATGCTCTCGACGCGGGGAGACTGGTGGCGTTGGCCGCGCCCCGTCGTCTGAGCGATGACGACGTTTATCTGGTGTGGCCGCAGACCGCCGGGTTGACGCCGGCGGTCACCCGCTTGCTGCAGTGGCTGCAGCAACAGTTGGCGGCGATTTAGCGGCGTAGCCATTCCGGTTGCGAGGTGCCGAGCGTAGTCGCCGGCAGCGCCCATTGCAGCGCCGTGCCCTGCAGGCTTAACGGGGCGCGCAGGCGTTGCGCGGCCCCCCAGTAAGTCAATTCCGTTTCCGGGTTCTCGTCGGCGGTTCCGGCCGGTGCCAGCGGTTCCGGCCGGTAGTCTGCCGAACAGGGATGCGCCAGCAGCAACTGAGCCGTGCGCGCCAGCGACAGCCGCGCGTGGTAGCCGGTGCCGCGGCTCAGGCGCTGCGCCATACCGGTCAGCACCGCCGCCGCCATCAAATAGCCGGTGGCGTGATCCAGCGCCTGTACCGGCAACGGCACCGGCAAACTGGCGCTGCGCCAAACCATGCCCGCCTCCGCCAACCCGCAGCTCATCTGTACCAGGCTGTCGAAACCGCGCCGGGTGCGCCACGGCCCGCTCCAGCCGTAGGCATTCAGGCAGACGTCTATCAGGCCCGGCGCCAGCGCGCGTCTTTCCTCCGCGCCATAGCCCAACTTCTCCAGCGCACCGGCACGGTAGCCGTGCACGATCACGTCGGTGTTTCTCAGCAGATGTTCAAACGTATGGCGATCGTGCGCATTGGTCAGGTTGAGGCGCGCGCTGCGTTTGCCCAGCATGACTTCATGTTCAACGCCGGGCTCATCCCAACCGTAGGGATCGATGCGCAGCACGTCGGCGCCCAAACCGGCAAGAAAACGCGTGGCGATCGGCCCGGCGAGAATGCGCGTCAGGTCCAGCACCCGCACGCCGTGCAGCGGCCGGGCGACGGGTAGCGCCCAGCACGGCGGTGGCGCTTCCGGCTGCAGCGAGGCGTGGATCAGCGGTTCGAGCGCCACGCTTTTGCCCTGAATATGTTGTCGCCACGCGGCCGCCGAGCGCATTTGGGCCGCGCAGCCGCCGGCCTCGATCACCGCTTCCTCCAGCTCGCTTTTTTTCCAGCCCAGCACGCGTTCCGCCAGCGTGCCTTTATCCGATGCCGAACCCAGCACCTGCTCCACCGCTCGCCGATGGTGCGGCGCATTGGTATGCAGGCGTATCCAGCCATCCGCCGTCGCATAGTCGCCGGCCAGTGCATCCCAGGCCGCAGGCAGCGTCCACCCCAGCGGACGCAGCGTCCAGCCGAACCAGAGCGAGGCCAGGCGTTGATCGATCCAGACCTGCGGCGCGTCGGCCGCCTCGCGGCGAAGCAACTCGGCGCAGGCCAAACCGGCGGCGCCCCAGGCGGCGGTAGCCAATTCGGTCACGGGAAACGCCGAAGGCAATGCGCCGGTGCCGCTTACGGTTAGCCGGTCGGCGGGGGCGGGGCGCTGCCCCAGGCTTTGCCAAATTTCGTCGAGCAGAGTGTGGATCAGAGGCGTCATCGGCCACTCCTTGCGGGTCGTCGGAAATATAGCCTAGCGTAGCCCACCGCCGGCGACCTTGCTAAGGCGCAACGTCGAACGTGCGGCCGTCGGCCAGTGTGGCGCGCAGGCTGTGGGCCGCGATGCCGGCGAAAGGCTGCGCGCTGAAATTGGCGGTCAGCGCTTTGTCCCATAGGGCCTGATGCAGCGGCCGGAAGGCGGCGTCGGCGCCCAATGTCGCCATCTTCTATTTGTGACATCGAAATATCATCGCCGTATTCCAGTTTATTTTTCGTTTAATAAATTAGCCTTTACTTCATTATCCGACGTCACTATACTCAGCCAAAATTTCGGTGGAGAAACCCAATTGGACAGTTGTAGTTGTAATAAAACAAATAAGGCAAGCTGACCAATTCTCTTCTGATTTGTTGCTTGCCGTTATCGGCGGGCAGCACCCCTCTCCAGTTATTTCTGAGCTGTGCATACCCGAGTAATAAACGTTTCCTGATGCCTGACGGTTTCAGGTGAATCGAGTTGGACGTTATTATGGTATTTTGCAGCCACAGCCTTTTCCCTCCAGGCACGACACGCTGATTCGCTGATTTATTTTCAGCGCGCTTTCGCGTGTGCTAAACAGCACATGATTTTATCTCCTGCGGTTATTAAGGGGACAGTCATGGCGATGACTCCTTTCGTTTTAAATTTATTGCTGGCGATGTGCCTGGGCGCGGTCATTGGCGCTGAGCGCCAGTGGCGCCAGCGCATGGCCGGCCTGCGCACCAATGCGCTGGTGGCGACCGGTGCGGCGGTCTTTATTCTCAGCGCCATGTCCACCGATCCGGCCAGCGCCGGCCGGGTGGCCGCGCAGATCGTATCCGGTATCGGTTTCCTCGGCGCCGGCGTTATCATGCGTGAAGGGCTGAACATTCGCGGCCTCAACACCGCCGCCACGCTGTGGTGTTCGGCGGGGATTGGCGTCCTGTGCGGCCTGGGCCAGCATTGGGATGCGGTGGTCGCTACGCTGGTGATCCTGTGTGCCAATATCCTGCTGCGCGAAGCCGCGCAGCGCATCAATCTGCAGCCGCATCAGCAGGCGACCGATCTGGAACTGTGCTACCGCATTCAGGTGACCTGCGGCGAGCAGGACGAAATTCTGGTGCGCACCCTGATCTTGCAGGCGCTGAACGGCGTCGCCTTGCGGCTGCAATCCTTGCGCAGCGCCGATATTTCCAGTCCGGGGCAATTGGAAGTGTGCGCGGAAATTACCGCCACCCCGGCTGCGCAAAAAGAAATCGAAGGTATTGTTTGCCGCGTCAGTCTGGAAAAAAGCGTGAGTGCCGTTCGCTGGCGCGTCGCGTCCGAATTACCGGTCTGAATAATAATATAAATATTGATTAACTTGATTATATGTTCGGTTTTATTCATGAACACCTTGAATAACGTGGGGCATTAAGGAGGCGTTATGGACGATGACCCCGGAAGGGAAATGATTCTTGCGTGGCTGACAGGGTAATTCCGCCATTTAGTCACGCTAATTAAAAATTCCACTCTGCGCAGAGCCACCTGTTTATCGGGCGGGATATCCCTGTGCGTAGAACGAAAATAAGAGAATAGCGTTATGACTCAGATTAATGAAAGAATGCGTCGCCGTGATAAAGATGCGGCGGCCTACGCCATTGCGCAAGAGGCGACCAACAGCATCGCCCAAACGCTGGCGAACCTGAAGTGCAACCGCAACGGCTTGACCCAGGACGACGCCGATGAGCGGCTGGAGCAGTTCGGCGCCAACCAGGTCGCCCACGACAAGGCACCGCATGCCTTGATTCAGCTGATCAAGGCCTTCAACAACCCGTTTATCTTCGTACTGATGGTGCTGGCTGCGATCAGTTTCTTTACCGATTATTGGCTGCCGCGCCAGAACGGTGAAGAAACTGAACTCACCGGCGTCATTATCATTCTGACCATGGTCACGCTGAGCGGGCTGCTGCGTTTTTGGCAGGAATACCGCACCAACAAAGCGGCGGAAGCGTTGAAGTCGATGGTGCGCACCACCGCCACGGTGCTGCGCCGCAGCAGCTACAGCGCGCATCCGCTGACGCTGGAAGTGCCGATCCGTGAACTGGTGCCGGGGGATATCATTCAGCTCTCCGCCGGTGACATGGTGCCGGCCGACGTGCGTCTTATCGCCTCGCGCGATCTGTTCATCAGCCAGGCGATTTTGACCGGCGAAGCGATCCCAATCGAGAAATACGATGCCATGGGCAACGTGGCGCAGAAGTCGAGCGAAGGGGAAGTATCCAGCGAGAACGCGCTGCTTGAGCTGTCCAATATCTGCCTGATGGGCACCAACGTCGCCAGCGGCACCGCCACGGCGGTGGTGGTGGCGACCGGCGGGCGCACTTACTTCGGCTCGCTGGCCAAGTCGATCGTCGGTTCGCGGGCGCAAACCGCGTTCGATCGCGGGGTGAACAGCGTCAGCTGGCTGCTGATTCGCTTCATGCTGGTGATGGTGCCGGTGGTGTTGCTGATCAACGGTTTCACCAAAGGCGACTGGAGCGAGGCGGCGCTGTTCGCACTGGCGGTGGCGGTCGGTCTGACGCCGGAAATGTTGCCGATGATCGTCAGCTCCAACCTGGCGAAAGGGGCGATCGCCATGTCGCGCCGCAAGGTGGTGGTGAAGCGCCTGAACGCCATTCAGAACTTCGGCGCCATGGACGTGCTCTGCACCGACAAGACCGGCACGCTGACCCAGGATCGCATCATTCTCGAGCACCACATCGACGTCACTGGCGCCAGAGATAACGAGGTGCTGCACCTGGCCTGGCTGAACAGCTTCCATCAGAGCGGCATGAAGAACCTGATGGATCAGGCGGTGATCCGCTTTGGCCGCGGCAAACCGGGGATTGAAGCCCTGGGGCGTTTCAGCAAGGTGGATGAGCTGCCGTTCGATTTCGTGCGCCGCCGTTTGTCGATCGTGGTGGCGGACGAAAATGGCAAGCAGCAGCTGATCTGTAAGGGCGCGGTAGAGGAGATGCTTGAGATCGCCACCCACGTGCGCGAAGGCGACAAAACGCTGGAACTGGACGACGCGCGCCGTGCGGCGCTGCAGGCGTTGGCTCGCGAGTATAACGAAGACGGTTTCCGCGTGCTGGTGCTGGCGACGCGCGAACTGGATGCGAAGCGCCCGGCCGAACCGTTGAGCGTGGCCGACGAGCGCGACATGGTGGTGCAAGGGCTGCTGACTTTCCTTGACCCGCCGAAGGAGAGCGCGCAGCAGGCGATCGCCGCGCTGCAGGAAAACGGTGTGACGGTGAAGGTGCTGACCGGCGACAACCCGGTGATCACCTGTAAGATTTGCCGCGATGTCGGCCTGGAGCCGGGCGAGCCGCTCTCCGGGCTGCAGATTGAACAGATGGATGACGAAGAGCTGGCGCGCGAAGTGGAACAGCGTACGGTCTTCACCAAGCTGACGCCGCTGCAGAAATCGCGGGTGCTGAAAATGTTGCAGAGCAACGGCCATACCGTCGGCTTCCTCGGCGACGGCATCAACGATGCGCCGGCGCTGCGCGACGCCGACGTCGGCATCTCGGTCGACACCGGCACCGACATCGCCAAGGAATCGGCGGACATCATCCTGTTGGAAAAGAACCTGATGGTGCTGGAAGAGGGGGTGATCAAAGGGCGCGAAACCTTCGGCAATATCATCAAGTACCTGAACATGACCGCCAGCTCCAACTTCGGCAACGTGTTCTCGGTGCTGGTGGCGAGCGCTTTCATCCCGTTCCTGCCGATGCTGGCGATCCACCTGTTGATTCAAAACCTGATGTACGACATTTCCCAGCTGTCGCTGCCGTGGGACAAGATGGACAAAGAGTTCCTGCGCAAGCCGCGCAAGTGGGATTCCAAAAACATCGGGCGCTTTATGCTGTGGATTGGGCCGACCTCGTCGATCTTCGATATTACGACCTATGCGCTGATGTGGTACGTCTTCGCCGCCAACAGCGTAGAACACCAGGCGCTGTTCCAGTCCGGCTGGTTCATTGAGGGGCTGCTGTCGCAAACGCTGGTGGTGCATATGCTGCGCACCCAGAAGATCCCGTTCATTCAGAGCACCGCGGCGCTGCCGGTGTTGCTGACCACCGGGTTGGTGATGGCGCTCGGCATCTACATTCCGTTCTCGCCGCTCGGCGCCCTGGTTGGCCTGCAGCCGCTGCCGTGGGAATACTTCCCGTGGTTGGCCGCTACGCTGGTCAGCTACTGCGTGGTCGCCCAGTTGATGAAGCGTTTCTATATCCGCCGCTTCGGCGAGTGGCTGTAAGCCGCCTCGGCGTTCGCTCCAGGGGCGAAATTCTTCGCCCCTGCACCGCTACAGCAGTTTGTTGACCAGCAGGCCGAGCATGATGGTCAGCGTGAAGGAAAACAACGTGCCGAGCAGCACATACTCGGTACGCATCTTATCGTCGCTCTGGCGCAGATCGCCGAAACGGAAGATAGATTTGGCCGCCAGCAAAAAGCCGATCGCCGGGATTTGCCCCAGCAGCACAAAGGTCAGGATCAGCGTTCTCTCCAGATAGCCAATCTGTTTGCCCGCGCGCAGCAGCGAGTCGTTGTCGGCCTTGGCCGAAGGCGGCATTTGCGGCGTCCAGTGCGCCAGCAGTTGCCCGATCAGCAGGCTCATCGGCAGATAAATCAGGCTGTAGGCCACCAGCACCAGCCCGGTTTGCCAACGCCCCAGCTGCCGCCCCAGCGCGGCGAGCAGTTCACCGGCGTTCGGCGTTAGCCCCAGCCACAGCAAGGCGATCACCGCCAGATGCAATCCCTGATCGAGCAGGAAACTGCGGGCCGGGCTCAGGCGGTTCATCGCGGTGACTTTCAGCAAATCGATCAGGTAGTGGCTGACGGCGATGACCAGCAGGCTGGCCAGCACCTGCAGTGAAGAAAGCCCGCCATGCAGCAGGCCGAAACCGGCCACCGCCCAGGCGGCCAGCACCCCGTGCAGCAACGCGTGCAACACCAGAAAACGCGAACGCGCGCGATGCCGAATTTTATCTTCCACCCAACTCAGCGGCTGCAGCGGAAAATCCGCCAGCAGATGGACGAGCAACAGCCAGGCCAGCAAAGGCGCATAGGTCAGATCCATGGTCAGACGATCCTGTTAATGGCGTGAATAAACCGCATGATTTCCTCGTAGGCCGCGCGTTTCAGCGCGGCGGAGACCGTGGAGGCGGCTTTTTGCAGCTGGTCCGCCACGGCGGCGCCGCTGTCGGCGAACATTCTCGCCTGAACGATGCGCGCTTCGGCCTGTGACAGGCGGCCAATCACATGATCTAACATCGGCAGCAGATCGCTGACAATGGCGTTTGTCCGATCGTTGTCGGTTTTCAGAGCCAGCCGGCAATTTTTTGCCATGGCGTCCAGCGCGCTGCCGGAGTTGATAAAGGCGCTGCCGTAACCGGCGGCGTCGGGCCGTTGGCTGCCCAGCCCGACGGCGATGCGCGCATCCCAGTGCGCGGCGCCCATCGCTCGCAGCGCGAGGCGAATGTACACCGCCAGCAACAGCCCGTCCTCTGGGGCGGCCTGCGCCTGGAAGGCATCGCCGCGAAAGATTTCCACCTGATGCAGCCGCCCGTCACGCCGCAGTCGATCGAGCAGGTTATGCAGCCCATTGAGGTAGTTGACGGTGTCTGATCGGCGGGAATCGACCAGATCGCCGCTGATTACGCTGATTGGCGTCGGCATGGCGCGTTCCATTGTTTGTGGAGAGATAACTATAAATTCGCACCTGGATACGAATATGTCAATAATTCGCCTCTGGGTGCGAATTTATGGGGTTTTCGCCTGTGGGGACGAAACGAGGCAGGATGAGGAACGGGGAATGAACGGCCGGGAATGCGCGGGCCTGTCAGGCTCGCCACCGGCGGCGTAGAGGGAAAATGGCCGGCAACCGGCTGTTCAGAAGCTTTTAACCAGCACGTCACGCGGCATTTCGCTGCCGTGTTTCAGCAGATGCTCAAACGATCGCTCGCTGCTTTTCAGCTGCTGCAAAAATTCCTGCGGCGACAGATCGTGTTTTTTGCCGCTCATGTAAGCCAGCGCCAGTTCTTTTGCCTGATAGCGGGAGAAGTTGTACATGGTGTCCTCGATACGGTGAATGTCAGTGCTCACGATTGTAGCGAAAGAGCACATAATGAACAGCGGCTTTGGCGTATGGAATCGATAGCCGAAACTTAACTTGCAGGCTGCAACAGCTCATCGCACAGGCGCTTGATCACCTGAGCTTGCGGCAGGCCGTTGTGCAACATCTGGCGGATATGCTCCGAATCGCTGATGCCCTGGCGGACATGGCGCTCGACGGCCTGCAGCAGGGCACGATCCTCCCGTCGCTCGGCAAAACCGCTCAGCGCTTCGAGAGTGTGCAGGATGTGGGCGGTCAGGCTGCTGCGGCGCAGCGTCGCGGGATCGACGTATTCGGCGGCAAAGCCGCTGCGATAGGCGTTGATCTTGTTGTAATTGGTGAAGGCATCGTATTCCGGCGCGATCGGCGAACGGCGCTGCAACAGAAAATCGGCCAGCAGGCGGCAGTAACCGACCAGCAGCACGGCGTGGGAGATCCGCAGCGGCGTATCGCAGATGCGGATCTCCACCGTGCCCAGCTCCGGTTTTGGCCGCGCATCCCAGTAAATATCCTTGACGCTTTCAATCACGCCGGCGGCATTCAACCGTTCGTAGTAGGCGTTGAATTCATGCCAGCTGTAGATGTGTTCCAGGCATCCGTAGTTGGGGAAGGAGTTCTGAGCGCTGAAGCGGGAACTGGCAAAGCGCGTGTCGACGCCCTGATACAGCGGCGACGAGGCGCTGAGCGCGATCAGCTGCGGAAAGTAGGGCGTCAGCGCATGGCACAGGTACATCGCCTCGTCCCCGTCGTTGACGCCGAGGTGAATGTGTTGGCCGAACACGCAGGCCAGCTTGGAGAGATAGCCAAAACGGCTGGCCAGCTGCCTGTAGCGCGCGTTGTCGCTGATGACCTGCTTGCGCCAGTCGTTGCTCAGGTGGCGGCCACCGCCGCAGACGTCACAGCCCAGGCGCTGCGCGCAGCGCCGGACGGTATGGGTCAGGGTGCGCAGCTCGGTGTGCAGCTCATCGAGATCGCGGTGCACCGAGCTGTTCAGCTCCACCATCGATTTGGTGAGCTCATGCTTGACGCGCCGGCGGTCGCCGACCGCGCTGACCACCCGATCGGCTCGATCCGTAAGATCGTAGTGCTCGGCATCGACCAGCTGTAACTCTATTTCGGTGCCGATGGAGAGCCTTTCCGAACGTTTGAATGTGAGCGGCATGGTACCTCCTTCCTGCAAGAGCGGCATAAAGATAAGTATATGTCTCGGTGAGGAGGGCAACGTTTTGCATTTTATATTTGTTTTTTCGAATGTGAAGCTGGTATCTTCACGAGCGAGCTGTGATGAAGAGAAAGGTTAACGGGAGTGTGACATGCCGTCATTGACGCCGCTGAAACTGTTTAAAAACCTGTCTGACGAGACGCGCCTGACCTTGGTGCTGCTGTTGCGCCACGCCGGTGAACTGTGCGTGTGCGAGTTGTCGGGCGCACTGGCGCTGCCGCAACCCAAGATTTCAAGGCATCTGGCGATGCTGCGTGAAAGCGGGCTGCTGCTCGATCGGCGCGATGGTAAATGGATACATTATCGCCTGTCGCCGCATATGCCGGCCTGGGCGGCGGCGATTATTGAGCAGGCTTATCAGTGCCGGCCAGAACAGATGTCGGAGTTAGCGCAACGCGTGGCGAAAGGTTGTCCGTAACGGTAAAAAATTTACGCAAACACATATGAAAAATCGAATATGTAAACTTAAAAGGGCGGAAGGGCAGCGATGATAGTGGCAGGGGCGATCTTTATTCTGACGTTGATCTTGGTCATCTGGCAACCGAAAGGGCTGGGTATTGGCTGGAGTGCGTCGATCGGGGCGGGATTGGCATTATTGAGCGGCGTGGTGCACGTCGGCGACATCCCCGTGGTATGGCAGATAGTCTGGAATGCGACTGCGACCTTTATCGCCGTCATCATCATCAGCCTGTTGCTGGATGAAAGCGGCTTTTTCGCCTGGGCCGCCTTGCACGTCGCGCGCTGGGGCAACGGCAGGGGCCGCTGGCTGTTTACCTATATGCTCCTGTTGGGCGCGGCTGTGGCGGCGCTGTTCGCCAATGATGGCGCCGCGTTAATCCTCACGCCGATCGTGATCGCCATGCTGTCGGCGCTCGGTTTTCGTCCTGCTGCGGTGCTGGCTTTCGTCATGGCGGCGGGCTTTATCGCCGATACCGCCAGCCTGCCGCTGGTGGTGTCCAACCTGGTGAATATCGTTTCGGCGGATTTCTTTCACTTGGGCTTTACGGAGTATGCGGCGGTGATGGTGCCGGTCAACCTCGTCGCCGTGGCGGCGACGCTGGTGATGTTGCATCTGTTCTTCCGCAAGGATATTCCGCCGGGCTATGCGCTGACGCGTTTACCGGCGCCGCGGGAAGCGATTCGCGATCGCGCGACGTTTCGAGCCGGTTGGGCGGTATTGGCGCTGTTGCTGATTGGCTTTTTCGCCCTGGAACCGCTCGGCGTGCCGGTGAGTTTGGTCGCCGCCAGCGGCGCGCTGGTGCTGCTGGCGGTTGCGAAACGCGGGCGAGCGATCGATACCGGTAAAGTGCTGCGCGGGGCGCCCTGGCAGATCGTGATTTTCTCGCTGGGCATGTATCTGGTGGTCTATGGGCTGCGCAATGCCGGCTTGACCGATCTGCTGTCCGGCGTGCTGGATGCGCTGGCGCGGCAGGGGCTGTGGGCGGCGACGCTCGGCACCGGCTTCCTGAGTGCGTTTCTCTCTTCCGTCATGAATAACATGCCGACGGTGCTGGTGGGGGCGCTGTCGATCGACGGCAGCGGCGCGGAAGGCGTCATCAGGCAGGCGATGATTTACGCTAACGTCATCGGCAGCGATCTCGGCCCTAAAATCACCCCGATCGGCAGCCTGGCCACGTTGCTGTGGCTGCATGTGTTGGCAAGGAAAAACATCGTCATTACCTGGGGCTATTATTTCCGCGCAGGACTGGTGATGACGCTGCCAATTCTGTTCGTCACCCTGGCAGCGCTGGCGCTGCGGCTGTCCGTTTTATCCTAACCGGAGAAACCGTCATGAGCAGTATCAATATTTATCACAACCCGGCCTGCGGCACGTCGCGCAATACGTTGGCGCTGATCCGCAACAGCGGCGTTGAGCCGGAGGTGATTCTGTATCTGGAAACGCCTCCCAGCCGCGAACGGTTGATTGCGTTGCTGGCCGACATGAACATGCCGCCGCGCGCGTTGTTGCGAAAAAACGTCGAGCCTTACGCCGAGCTGCAGCTGGACGACAGCGCCTGGAGCGACGAACAACTGATCGACTTCATGGTGCAACAGCCGATCCTGATCAATCGCCCCATCGTGGTGACGCCGCTTGGCACGCGCCTATGCCGTCCGTCGGAGGCGGTGTTGGAGATTCTGCCGGATCCGCAGCGCGGCGCCTTCAGCAAAGAAGACGGCGAGCCGGTGATCGATGCGCAGGGCCGCAGGATAACCTAAGGCTGATCGCTGCGGCCCCGCATTTCGGGCAATCAGTGCAGTTCGGCGCCGCTGCGATCGGCCAGCGCTTCCAGCAGCGGGGCGGAAGGCACGAAGAACAGGGTGCCGGTCACCGCGCGGCTAAAATCGAGCAGCCGATCGTAGTTGCCGGCCGGGCGGCCGATAAACATGTTTTCCAGCATCTGCTCGATCGGCTGCGGGGAGCGCGCATAGCCGATAAAGTAGGTGCCGAACTCGCGCAGGCCGGGGCGGCCGAACGGCATGTTGTCGCGCAGAATTTTCACCTCGTTGCCTTGCTCGTCGGTGATGGTGGTCAGCGAACTGTGCGACGACGACGGTTTGACCGCTTCATCCAGCTCGATGTTGGACTGCTTATGGCGGCCGATGATCTTCTCCTGCGTTTCCACGCTGAGCGAATTCCAGCCCTGCATGTCGTGCAGGTATTTCTGCACCAGCACATAGCTGCCGCCGCTGAACGCCGCGTCTTCGTCGCCGATCACCGTGTAGTCGAAGGCTTCGTGCCCTTCCGGGTTCTCCGTGCCGTCGACGAAGCCGATCATGGCGCGCTGATCGAAGTAACGGAAGCCGTGCACCTCCTCGATCACCGTCACGGCGTCGCCGAGCTTGGCGGTCAACTGAGAGGCCAGTTCAAAACACAGATCCATTTCATCGGCGCGGATATGCAGCAGGATGTCGCCAGGCGTGGCGACGGCGACGCGTTCCCCGCTGCCGATCGGGCTGAACGGATGCAGCTGGCGAGGGCGCGGTGCGCCGAACAGCGTATCCCAGGCCTCGGAGCCGAAGCCGCAGACGCAGGTGAGGTTGCCCGCCGGCGCGCGTTTGCCGACCGAACGCACCACGGCGGCGATGTCGCCGCACCAGGCGCGCACCGCCGCCAGATGGGCGGGAACGGGCGACAGGGTGGCGACGATAAAGATGGCATGGCGCGTCACCGGCGTGAATACGGCTTGCGGCAGGGGGGTATTTGCATTCATTGCATTCGGCTCCAGTGTGTTCGGGTGAAATAGCTCAGATCAAATTAAAGTGCTCGTCGGGTTTCATCGGCGGCGGCAGCGGGCTTTGGTCATTCATTTCCAGCAGGTTGCGCTCGATGGTGTTGCAGATGGCGTTTAACGGCAGATGGTTGGCCGACACGCCAAACGGATCCTCCAGCTCTTCGGCCAGTGAGTCCCAGGATAAGAAGGTATAGGAAATGAACACCGAAACAAACGGTGTCATGTAATGCAGGTCGGTCACCAGGGCAAAAGGCAACAGGCTGCAGAACAGGTAAACGGTGCGCTGCAGGATCAGGGTATAGGCGAACGGCACCGGCGTGCTGGCGAGCCGTTCGCAGCCGCCGAGGGCGTGGGACAGTTCGCTCAGCTTGTTGTCGAGCAGCTCGAAAGTGATGTCGCTCAGCAGCCCCTGTCGGCGCAGCTTGCCGATCTCCTGGCCCAGCATCAGCAGGATGCGGTTGGTCGGCATCGGGCTGGCGATCACCTCGGCCAGCTCTTTGCTGCTGAGATTGTGGTACAGATCGGCGGTGGGATCGGTGGCGCGCAGTTGATGCTTCAGGCTCCAGCTGAAGGCGATCAGCAGCTTGGCGACCTTTTGCTGCACCGCCGGTTCGTCCGGCAGCAGGCTTTTGATCTGTCGCAGCAGGGATCGCTCGGTAATCAGCAACGAGCCCCACAGGTTGCGCGCTTCGACAAAGCGGCTGTAGCCGGCATTATTGCGAAAGCCGAGAAAAATCGCGATGGCGATGCCCAGCAGGCTGAACGGCGCGATGGTTAAATGCACGCCGAGCTGTTCGTACCATTGGTAGCTGATCACCGCCACTATCGACATCAGCACGTTCAGCGACAGACGAAAGGTGATCTTTGACAGCACGGAACCGTGCCAGGCGAACAGGCGAAAAAACCAGTTCTGGTGCGGGCGAATTATCATGACGTGGATGCTTCCTGGTGTCCTGCTATTGAGAATAGTCGATTCTTATCCGGCGGCGTTAGGCCGCCGTTGTCGATTGCCAGAGCCGCTGCGGGTGCGTATAGACGGTGGCGCGCCCCGGCTTGCTGAAGCCCACCAGCGTCAGGTTGCTGCGCTCGGCCACCTCCACCGCCAGGCGGGTGGCGGCGGAAACGGCGAACAGGATCTCGACGCCGCACATGGCGGATTTTTGCACCATTTCATAGCTGGCGCGGCTCGACACGAGCGCCGCACCCTGCAGCCACGCCTGTTGGCTGCGGTAGCCCAGCAGCTTATCGAGCGCCACGTGGCGGCCGACGTCTTCACATCCGCCGCTGAGCGCGCCGTCCGGCTGGATCCAGGCCGCCGCGTGGGTGCAGCCGGTCAGTTTACCCACCGTTTGCACGTCCTGCAGCTGCGCCAACGCCTGGTCGAGCAGCGCCAAATCGAAACGTTGCGTGAAAGGCAGCGGCGCGATGGGTTGAGCAACCTCCTGCAGCTGTTCCACCCCGCAGACGCCGCAGCCGGTGCGGCCGGCCAGGCTGCGGCGCTTCTCTTTCAGCTGCATAAAGCGGCGGCTCGAGAGTTCCACATGCACTTCAATGCCGTTGCAGGCCGGTTGCTGGCGGATGTCGTAGATGTCGTCGGGGGAGGCGATGATGCCTTCGGACAGCGAAAAACCGATGGCGAAGGCCGCCAGATCTTTTGGCGTCGCCATCATCACCACGTGGGAAATGCCGTTGTACACCAGGGCGACCGGCACTTCTTCCGCCAGCCAATCCTGCTGCGCCTGAGCCAGATCGGTGCGCTGCCAGACCGCGTGGCGCGACAGGCATTCCTGTTTGATATCGTCGGTTTCTGCGAAGAGTAGGTGCTTGTTCATAACGTTCTCGTGACCGTCGGTGACGAGGCGCCGACGAGGATGAATTCTTATTAGCAGGTGTGGGGATTATACAGGATTCTGATCCCGCTCGCGTAGGGAATCACGCCCTGCAGGTTATCCACAGTTTTGGTGGATAACGTGTGTGCAAGGGGCAGTGAAACACTTAGCAGGCGTAAAAAAAAATCGCTCAGAAAATTATTATATTACGCGACAAAGCGCGATCCGCAGGGGGATAGGGGGTTGCACGCGTTCGCGTTTTGTTTATGCCTTGCTGTATAAATATACAGTTTGGTTATGATTATGCTGAGCAATTCAAGGTTGTATGCTTTTTCACCAGGTGAGCCCCTGACGTTACCGCTGTTTGCCGATCGCGTGGCCTGCGGTTTTCCCTCCCCGGCGCAGGACTATGTCGAGAGCCGGCTGGATATCGGCAAACTGCTGGTGCGGCATCCTAATGCCACTTATTCGTGCGCGCCAGCGGTGAGATGGAGCGAGCAGGATGGATCAGGCACTGAATTTTTCACTCAGCTATGCGCAGCTGATCCGGGAAGCAGAAGATGCGATTAAAAAATGCAATCTGAACCAGGGCGGGATGGGTTACACCCTAGAGTTGGGTAAGGCTTCTGTCATTCTGAGTTTCTGGTACGGTCTGGCGCTGCAGGGCTATCCGGGCACAATAATGGATGAACGTGTTGATGCCGACCGGCTGCGCCTGCATGTCCTCATCTATAAGAGAGAGGAGTGACATCGTGGCAACGGTTAACGTCCGCCGGCCGTCGCCGCTGTAGAGACGGATGCTGATTGTGCTGGCCGAACCTGCGCGCCCCCTGCCAGCTTCTGTGGCGCGCGGACGGAACGTTCATAAAGCTGGAAGGTGACGCGCTGCAGGTCGCCGGCGGGTATCAGGCCGCGTATGATGCCGGACTGCCGGTGCAGATCCAGGTGAATGACGGCCGTATCCGGGCAAAGGAATAGACGCTGGGGTTGGAGCCTGTCCTCATCGGCGCTATGCTGGAGACTGATGCGGAAGTATGCCGCCCCCAAACGGTAACTGATATTTTGCTGGTTGAGCAGATAGACCGCCTGACCCGTCTCAGCAACAGTGACTGGATGACGTTGAAAAAGCAGATTGAGCAGCATGAGTTACGGATTGTCAGCCTGGATGTCCCTACCTCATGGCAGGCGCTGTCAGAGAAAGATCCTTCACAGGCGGACCCGATCACCCGTGCAGTAATAACCGCCATCAATAACATGCTAATCGACCTGATGGCCGCGATGTCACATAAGGACTGGTTGAGTCGCCGCCAACGGCAAAAGCAGGGAATTGAACGGGCGCATAGGTAGATACCGGGGAAAGCAGGCAGATCAGGAACGACATCAGAAAGTCCTGTACTACCGACAGATTAAGAAACTGAGCATCCGAGAAACAGCAGACGCGACAGGCTACAGTACTTCCCAAGTTTGTCGCATTCAGGCCTTCTATAAAGAAGTTGAGACTGATTAAAAAGCAGCCTTAATGTACAATAATTTTCGATATCCAAACTGACCCCATGAACAATCAATGAGTTAGAGGTGAAAGATGATTTCATACAAAAAAATCATACCTGCTCTTGTCATATTCGCTTTATCTAATGCTGTGGCATATGCGAATGATTTCGACAAATCAAATGAAGCGATGGCAATTTCAGCAATAGGTTTTTCTGGCTCAAATGCTCGTGTTGCACATGATGTTTGTGGGGCAACCAATGAGAAAATTGATAAATATAAAAAACAAATAAAAGACTCATTAACTAGAACATTAAAGTATGAACAGTCAGGATTCGATACGCATTGGGATAATGGTTGGAAAAATGCTGATTTTTTGGTTAAGTCATTAAGTAATGATGAAGCCTATAAAAAAGAATATTGCCGAGAGGTTTTAGATGGAATTAATAATCCGGAGATGAATTAAGGATTATTCCTTATTCGGGGTTCTACGCCGGAACCCCAGATTTTTCCGTCCGCTAAAATTATCCCCGGTTGAGCAGCTTTATACCGTCAGCTCGCAGTGGACCATCAGGGGAAATGTGGCGGTACAGCGTTTGTCGGGTTATCCCAAGCTCCTGGCATAACGTACTGACTTTCGTCTCTGGCCGTCCCATTGATGCCATTGCCAGTCGCAATTTTATTGGCGTCATTTTGTAAGGCCGTCCGCCGTTCCTCCCGTGGGCTCTTGCTGAGGCAAGGCCTGCCGCTGTTCTTTGCGGCGCTGTACGCAGCAGAGACCGACGGCCGCGCGCGACTGGCTCGACACCCGCTTAGTCCCGCCCTCTGGTCAAATGCATGCTGACGTGTACAGCCTGCAGGCAGAGGATTTCGTCTGGCAACCGGTATCGCCCGCCGTCGGCGCCGTTCGCAATGACAATCCCTCACTCATCCTGCCCATCGATACGCCAACGGTCTGAGTGCCGCATTATCCACAGTTTTGGTGGATATCATGTGTGCAAACACACGTGAAGAACGCCAAAAGCTGCAGGAAAAATCGCTCAGAAAATTATTATATTACGCGGGAAAGCGCGATCCGCAGGGGGATTGGGGGTTGCACGCGTTCGCGTTTTGTTTATGCTTAACTGTATAAATATACAGTTTGGTTATGATTATGCTGAGCAATTCAAGGTTGTATGCTTTTTCACCAGGTGAACCCCTAACGTTACCGCTGTTTGCCGATCGCGTGGCCTGCGGCTTTCCTTCCCCGGCGCAGGACTATGTCGAAGGCCGGCTGGACATCGGCAAGCTGTTGGTGCGGCACCCCAACGCCACCTATTTCGTGCGCGCCAGCGGCGAGTCGATGATCGACGGCAATATCCGGGATGGCGATCTGCTGATTGTCGACAGCGCCCTGACGCCGGAGCATGGCAATATCGTGATCGCCGCGGTGGATGGCGAATTCACCGTCAAAAAACTGCAGCGTCACCCCGACGTGCGGCTGTTGCCGATGAACCCCGCCTACGCGCCGATCGTGTTCGACGACGAAGCGCAGCTGGAGATCTTCGGCGTGGTGACCTTTATCGTCTACGCGGCGCTGTAACCATGTTCGCCCTGGTAGACGTCAACAGCTTCTACGCTTCCTGCGAGACCATCTTTCGGCCCGACCTGCGGGGGCGGCCGGTGATCGTGCTGTCCAACAACGACGGCTGCGTGATTGCCCGCAGCGCCGAGGCGAAGGCGTTGGGCGTGCCGATGGGCGCGCCTTATTTCAAAATCAAAGAGGAGATGCGCCGTCGCAACGTTGCGGTGTTCTCCTCCAACTACGCGCTGTACGCCGATATGTCCCGCCGGGTGATGGACACGCTGGAGGAAATGGCGCCGGCGGTGGAGATTTATTCGCTGGACGAAGCCTTTCTGCGGCTGGACGGTGTGGCCCACTGCGAGGCGCTGGAGCCGTTCGGCCAGCGGGTGCGCGATCGCATCCGGCGCGAGCTGCATTTGACGGTCGGGGTCGGCATTGCGCCGAGCAAAACGCTGGCCAAGCTGGCCAACTTCGCTGCCAAGAAATGGCGAGGCACCGGCGGCGTGGTGGATTTATCCGATCCGGTGCGCCAGCGTAAACTGCTGGCGCTGCTTCCGGTGGAAGAGGTGTGGGGCGTGGGGCGCCGCCTGACTCGCCAGCTGCAGGCGATGGGTATTCACACCGCGCTACAGCTGGCGGACTGCGATACCCGGCTGGCGCGTAAAACCTTCAGCGTAGTGCTGGAGCGCACGATACGCGAGCTGCGCGGCGAATCGTGCCTGCAGTGGGAAGATGAGGCGGCGGCGAAAGAGCAGATCATTTGTTCCCGTTCGTTCGGCCAGCGGTTGACGCATTATCCGCACATGCGCGAGGCGATCTGCAGCTACGCCGAACGCGCCGCCGAAAAGCTGCGGCAGGAAAAGCGCTACTGCCGCAACGTCTCGGTGTTTATCAAAACCAGCCCGCATTCGGCGGGCGAAGGGTATTACAGCAATATGGGCACCGCCCGGCTGCAAACGCCGAGCAACGACAGCCGCGACATCATCGCCATGGCGGTGCGCGCGCTGGAGAGCATCTGGCAGGAAGGGCGGCGTTACCTGAAGGGCGGCGTGGTGCTGGGGGATTTCAGCGCCGCCGCCATGGCGCAGATCGACCTGTTCGACGACTGCCCGCCGCGCCGCAACAGCGAACGGCTGATGGCGACTCTCGATCGCCTGAATCAGGAAGGGCGCGGGCGCGTATGGTTCGCCGGGCAGGGGATCGTCAAGCCGTGGCAAATGAAGCGCGACATGCTGTCGCCGGCCTACACCACCCGGCTGGCGGATATCCCGGTGGCGCGGCTGGGGGAGCGGGCGCCGCGCACCGCTGAACCGAAGGAAGAAAAACGCCGCGGGTGACAACCGGCGGCGTGGGTAGGCCGAGTGTTACTTCACCGTCGCCGGATCCGGCTTATCGGGGGCGATGCCATACAGTACCATGGCGCGGTTGACCTCGCTGCGGGCGATACGGCCTTCGTCAGCCAGCAGCTTCAACGCGGCGAGCGCGATGAAATGGCGGTTGACCTCGAAGAACTCACGCAGCGCCTCGCGGGTGTCCGAGCGACCAAAGCCGTCGGTGCCCAAGGCGATAAAGGCGCGGTCGGGCAAGAACGGTTTGATCTGATCGCCGACGATCTTCATATAGTCCGTTACCACCACCACCGGGCCGGGATGCGCCGCCAGCAGGCTCTGAATATAAGGAACTTTCGGCGGATCTTCCGGATGCAGCAGGTTCCAGCGTTCGGCCGCCATGCCGTTGCGGCGCAGCTCGCTCAGGCTGGTGGCGCTCCAGATATCGCTGGCGACGCCAAAGTCCGCCGCCAACAGCTCCGCCGCCGCCAGCGCCTCGCGCATGATGGCGCCGCTGGCGACCAGTTGAGCGCGCGGGCTCTCTTGGTTTGCCGCTTCGTTCCGTTTGAGCAAATAGGCGCCCTGGATAATCCCGTCCTCCACGCCCGCCGGCATCGACGGCTGCGGGTAGCCCTCGTTGAGCAAGGTGATGTAGTAGTAAATATCCTCTTGTTCAACGAACATTCTGCGCATGCCGCTCTGGACGATCACCGCGAGTTCATAGGCATAGGTCGGATCGTAGGAGACGCAGCTGGGGATCACCGAAGACAGCACGTGGCTGTGGCCGTCGTCATGCTGCAAGCCTTCGCCCATCAGGGTGGTTCTGCCGGAGGTGGCGCCGAGCAGGAAACCCTTGGTGCGCGCGTCGGCCGCCGCCCAGGCGAGATCGCCCACCCGCTGCAGCCCGAACATGGAGTAGAAGATATAGAACGGGATCGTCGCGACATCGTGGTTGCTGTAGGCGGTGCCGGCGGCGATCCAGGTCGATATTGCGCCGGATTCGTTGATGCCTTCCTGCAAAATCTGGCCGTCTTTGGCCTCTTTGTAGTAGCTGAGCTGCCCGGCGTCTTGCGGGGTATACAGCTGGCCGTGCCAGGAATGGATGCCAATCTGGCGGAACAGGCCTTCCATGCCGAACGTGCGCGACTCGTCCGGCACGATGGGCACGATCAGTTTGCCGATGTTGGCGTCTTTGAGCAGCACGCCGAGGATATTGACGAAAGCCATGGTGGTCGACATGTTGCGTTCGCCGCTGCCTTTCAGGAGGCCGTCGAAGCGCGATAGTTCCGGTATCGCCAGCGGAGTGGATTGGCCGAAGCGGGCAGGGATGTAGCCGCCCAGCGCGGTGCGCGTCGCGGTGATGTACTTCGCCGCCGCGCTGTCGGGTTCGGGCTTCAGGTAAGGGATCTCTGCCAGTTGGGCGTCGGAGATGGTCAGCCCTAAACGGTCGCGGAAGGCTTTCACCGCATCCTGGCTCATTTTTTTCAGCTGGTGGTTGATGTTCTGCCCTTCACCGGCTTCCCCCATGCCAAACCCTTTGACGGTTTTGGCCAGCACCACCGTCGGTCTGCCCGTGGTATGCACCGCCTGATGGTAGGCGGCGTACACCTTTTGCGGATCGTGGCCGCCGCGGTGCAGCGCCCAGATCTCATCGTCGCTCAGGTCGGCGACCAGCTCGAGCAATTCCGGGTACTTGCCGAAGAAATGCTCCCGCACATAGGCGCCGCTTTGCGACTTGAAGGTTTGGTAATCGCCGTCGACGCACTCCATCATGCGCTGCATCAGCAATCCGGAGCGGTCTTTTTGCAGCAGTTTGTCCCAGCCGCTGCCCCAAATTACCTTGATCACCTGCCAGCCGGCGGCTTTGAAGGTGCCTTCCAGCTCCTGAATAATCTTGCCGTTGCCGCGCACGGGGCCATCCAGCCGTTGCAGGTTGCAGTTCACGACGAAGATCAGGTTATCGAGTTTTTCTCGCCCGCCCAGCGCAATCGCCGCCAGTGATTCCGGCTGATCCATCTCGCCGTCGCCGAGAAACGCCCACACCTTTCTTCCCTGGTGCGGTTTCAGTTCGCGGTATTCCAGATAGCGCATGTAGCGCGCCTGGTAGGCGGCGGTCAGCGGCCCCAGCCCCATCGAAACGGTGGGATATTGCCAGAAATCCGGCATCAGCCGCGGGTGCGGGTAGGAGGAGAGGCCGCGGCGTGTGGATTCGCGGCGAAAGTTGTCGAGCAGTTCCTCGTCGATGCGGCCTTCGAGATAGGCGCGGCCATAAATGCCGGGGGCGGAGTGGCCCTGGATATACACCATGTCGCCGGCAAACTCATCGGTGCGTCCGCGGAAAAAGTGCGTGAATCCCACATCGTAAAGCACCGCGGCCGACTGATAGGTGGCGATATGCCCGCCGACGTTGGAATGTTTGCCGGCGCGCAGCACCATCGCCATGGCGTTCCAGCGAATAAACGCATTGATGCGCGCTTCAGCGGCCAGATCGCCGGGATACGTCGGTTGCTTATAGGCCGGGATCGTATTCACGTAGGGCGTGGTGACCAGGCTGAAGAAATCACCGTGTTTTCGCTGATCGGCTTCGGCCATTCTTTCCAACAAAAAATGCGCGCGTTCACGGCCGTCGATGTCAGTGACACCTTCAAATGCCTCAAGCCATTCAGCCGTCTCCTGTGGGTCAAGATCTGCTTTTACCGCGGGTTGGTTCATAAAGGCTCCAAATGTACTTACCTGATAAGGCGCTGAGCGATACAGGGATTTAGTGAGTTGCAAGCGCAAGAATTGCAAATGCAACAATGGCGAAAGCCACTCTATCCCTTTACAATTGCAATTGCAACTCACCGGTTTTGACGAGAAAAATGACATGACAGATAAACAACCCGACCTGTGGTTCTCCTTTGTGCGCGCGCATCGGGCGATGATCAGAAAGATAGAGGCGAAGTTGTCGGAGGCGGGGCTGCCGGTTTACGCCTGGTATGACGTGTTATGGGGATTGGAAAGCGGGGAAAACGGCACACGCCGCATGCATGAGCTGGCGGACGTGTTGGTGATTGAGCGTTACAACCTGACCCGCCTGATGGATCGCCTGGAAAAAGAGCGGCTGGTCACGCGTTTTCGATCGGATGACGATCGCCGGGCCTCCTTCGCGACTATCACCGAGGAAGGCAAGGCCCTGCGGAAAAAGATGTGGGAGATCTACCGTTCGGTGGTCAACACCCACTTTCTCAACCAGTTCAGCGAAGAAGAGATCGCACGCTTCTCCGACGCGTTGAACAATGCGATGCAGCTGGCCAGAGAATGATCAGGCATCGGGCGTGATGTGCAGAACGCGCAGCGCATCGGCGATCAGCGTCGAAGGGATTTTCTGCTCGTCGGCCAGCAGTTTGAGGGCGCAGAGCGCAATCCATTCCGCCTGCGGGTAGTGGATTTCGCCGCGCACCCGTGAATCTGAGCCCACCGCGGCAAAGCGTGCGGGAATGAACCGCTTGAGCTGGTTGGCGAGCAGATGCGAATAGTCGGTGACGGCGACGACGGGGGCATTCCCGGCGCCCAGACACGTTTTCAGATGGCATTCGCCGCCGCTGTCCTGGCGCTGCATGTCGGCGAGTTCGGCGTCCTGCGCCAACCGCGTGTAGCTGGGGCAGCTCCAGATTTCGGCCGCGATACCCCAATTTTTCAACACCTCAGCCGCCTGCTGAACGCGGGCGAGCGCACGGCCGGCGCCGCACAGGCGAACCTGCAACGGCGAGTCCGCCGCCGCCGCGACACGATACATCCCCTTGAACGCCTGTTCTGCGACAAACGGCTCCCCTGAAGAGAGGGGGCCATTGTCTGCGTTGGTCGCGAGATACACCATCTTCCTCGTTCCCTCCAGATAGAGCGCGCGCAGGGCGTGATGGAGTATCGCGCCGGTTTCTCTTGCATTGGCCGGATCGAAAGGCAACCAGCCCGGCATGGCCGTGAGCTGAAGCGGGAACCAGGCCTGAACGCCTTTCGGCAAATCGGCACTGCCGGTATCTGCATCGCTGATGAAAATCCCCTTGCGATTGGTTTCCGGCTCAAGCCCGCGGAGCATGTCCACCGAGGGCGTGTTGACGCAGTAAAACAACGGCTTCTCATAACGCTCTGATTGATGGCCAAACCAGAGCGGCCAGGCGGTGGCGTAGCGGGAACTCGGCGGCTCGGCGCGCCTTCTGCCGTCGATAAGCCAGATGTCGCCGCTGGCGTTGAGTTCGCTCAAGGCTTCCGCCGTCCAGGCGGTGGAAGAGGGAAGCGACGCGCCGGCGTTCTGGCTGACGGAGGCCATCTTGCGGATACAGGCTTCGGCCAGAGTTCTGGTCCTGGCGGAGGCGGCAGGCATTGTTATACGTTGAGGCGACATGCGGAGCATTCCCTTTAAGTTGCAAGTGCGATGATTGTAATTGCAATTCACGGCGTGTGCCAATGACTTCTGAACAGGTCGCAGCCATCCAGGCGTGACCCGCGGCGATATATTCAGGTTATGCAGACGCGATCCTATTTGTTTCACCGACCAGACAGCCGCCATCCGTTGTCCTTATTTCTGCGGTTTTTTATAAATGACGGGCAGCTAAAAACGGTTTGCCGATAGGGATAATGCGCGTGTCAATCCGCGTTAAACGAGAATATCGGCATCTTAAAAATAAAACGAAATAAGGATGAAAGCATATGCCTGGATTTAATTATGGTGGTAAAGGAGATGGAACTAACTGGAGTTCTGAACGCGGTACGGGCCCTGAGCCGGGGGGCGGCGATAAAGGCCATTCCGGCGATCGCGATCGCGGCGGCGCCGGCGTTGGCAACAGCCCGGAACAGCAACAGATAGCGGCGATCCAAAACGATCCGGCGCTGCGCATGAAACTGGAGGCGGTGATTAAGGCGGCGCGCAGAATTAACCCGGATGCGAAATTGCATATTGAAAGCGTCAGCCCATCCGGCACGCTGAGCCTTTCCGCCACCGGTTTGACGGCCGATCAGGCGAAGCACATTGGCCTGGGGGGGCTGGTGATGGGGGTCAACGCCAAGGGGGTGACAGTGGCGATCGGGGATATCGAAACCGGCCATGCGCGCAAGCCCTCACCCCCTGGCAAAGGCGGCAACAATGGCCTGAATGCCGGGCAGATCGGCGCCTCTTCGTTAGGCAGTTTCGTGACAGACTCGCATCGCGATCGGCCCGTCAGCGGCTGGCATGGCAACGGCAAAACCGGCGAATTCTCGACGACCCGCACGACCGGGAGTTACTACGGTTTTCATCATTTGAAGGTGGAAAAGCAAGACGGAGTGGCGACCTACAATCTCTACTATAAGGCCAATAAGAACCGGCCCGCGTTTATCGCCGTGGTGAGAGGGGATAACCTGAATGCCATGGAGGTGAAATATGCCAACGGCAAGCCGGTAAAATCGCCCGGCTCGGTAAAAACGATCGTTAAGGAATTCGTCGAATATCAAAATGCGGAATTAAAAGCCATCAAGGATGGCGTCAGCCTGGCCGCAGGCATCAATAAAGATATCGCGGAAAAGATCGGCGCGAAATACGCCAAACTCGCCAAGGATTTGGAGGCGGGAATTCAAGGAAAATATATCCGCAACGTGCAAGATGCGGAGAAAACCTACGAGCAATTGACGAAGGGCCTGAACAAAAAGCTCAAGGCGCAGGACAAAGCGGCGATTGTCGCCTGGCTGAAAATGATCGATGCGGAACAGTATGCCCGCAATGCGCGGGTATTGGGCAAGGTCTTCACCGGGGTGGACTGGGCGATCAAGGGCGTGGATCTGGTAAACGCCGCGATTGAAGGTTTCTCTACCGGCAACTGGAAAGCGTTCCGCAACCAGCTCGAAGCGCTCGGGTTGTCGATCGGCGCAGGGTATACGCTTTCCGCTATCGCCGCGTTTTTCGCGCCGACGCTGGTGTCGTCGACGGTGGGCATTTTCGCCTTCGCTTACCTGTTTGGCTGGGCCACCAGCTATATCGATGCGGAACGTGCGGGGGAGCTGGAGAAGTGGGTCGTTGACCTGTAACGGCATGAGGGGGCTGGCCCCCTCATTTTACCCCTCACACCCTCTACCTCTTTCACACCACCGGCGCCACCGTCAGCAGCAGGTTGGCGAAACGGCGTTGTTCGCCGGAGGCGATCACCAGCAGCGTCCGATCCGATTTGACCGCGGCGTAAAATGCCTCGCGCGGCAGGTATTCTATCGGGCAATGCTCTGGCAGCAGCTGCCGGTATTCGGCTTCGATGGTGTTGGTGAAGTCCGGCGGGCAGGCCATCAGCGCCGCGCTTTCCACGTTGATGCAGGCCAGCATTTTTTCCAGGATCGGCGGGGCGGCGAGCGTGCCGGGCGCCAGGTTCAGATAGACCACGGTGGCGTCTTTCGGCGCGTGGGTCACGCAGGCGTAGTTGCCGTCGGCGATCAACACCTGGGTTTTATGCCCGCATTGCGCCAGCGCGGCAAGCAGCGGCGGGTGAGTGATGGCGGATTTGATCATAAAGCGATTCCTGAATGGGCGGGCGGCAAGCGCGCCGCCCGCAGCTGAATTACATGCGGTAGATGCCGCCGTTGATGTCGAGAGTCGCGCCGGAGATGAAGCCGTCGTATTCCGCCGCCAGGAAGGCGATGGCGCGCGCCACGTCGTCCGGTGCGCCAGCGCGGCCCAGCGGGATGGCGCGAACGGTTTCCTCCGCCGATGCCTGGGTAGTGTGGCGATTGTGGAAACGGGTGCCGAGGATCAGGCCGGGCGCGACCGCATTCACCCGGATGCCGTGCTCGCCCAGCTCCGCCGCCAGCGAGCGCGTCCAGGTGAGTACTGCGCCCTTGGTGGCGGAATAGACCAGCGAGCCGGAGTGCCCGCCGGCGCGGCCCGCCTGTGAGGCCAGGTTAACGATGCTGGCGCCGTCCGGCGCCGCTTTCAGATGCGGCAGCGCGCTCTGGGTGACGTTCAGCATGGTGGTCATGTTCACGTCGATCACGGTTTGCCAGAAGGCGCGGTCGATCTCGCCCAGCCATTTGCGCCCGACGATGCCGCCGACGTTATTGATCAGGATATCGATGCCGCCGAGAAACTCGGCGCCGGCCGAGACGCAGCGCTGCGTTTCGTCGGTATCGATGAGATCGGCGTAGCCGTAAGCGGCCTTTTGCCCCAATGAATGGGCCAGCGCCACCAGCGCTTTGGGACCGCTTTCGTCGCTGTGGTAGTGAAAATAGATGTCGCAACCGGCCTTGATCAGCCGCTCCGCGGTGGCGCGGCCGATGCCCTGTTCCGCCCCGGTGATAAAGACCTTTTTGCCCGCAAGATCGCCCATGATTGACTCCTTATTGGTTCGTTAAGAATTGATGACGCCTTCACGCTGTTTGGCGCAGTAGAAAATGCAGATCAGCCCGGTGGCCAGCAGGCACGAGGCCAGGAAAAACAGCCCCGGCGCGCTGCTGCCGGTCAGATCGTTCAGCACGCCCACCGCATAGGGGGCGACGAAACCGCCGATATTGCCGATGCAGCTGACCACCGCCAGCCCGGCGGCCGCGGCCGCGCCGGTGGAGATATTGGCGGGCATGGATAAAAACGGCGGCACGGCGGTGTAGATGCCGATGGCGGCGATGCACAGGAACGACAGCGCGACGAGCGGGTCGTATTTAAAAAACGTCACCGCCCCCATCAGGCCGATGGCGGCGACCACCATGCTGAGGCCGGCAAACACGCCGAGTTTTTTGGTTTTGCTGGCCCACAGGCTCCACGGATACACCAACAGCGCAGCCAGGCCGTAGGGAATGAGCGCCAGCAGGCTGACGCGGAAGATATCGCCGCCGGAGAGGGCGCTGATGATCGACGGCAGCCAGGTGCCGAAGCCGTAAATGGCGCACACCATGCCGAAGTTGAGCAGCGCGTAGAGCAGGTATTTCTTGTTTTTAATCCCTTTCAGGAAGTCGGCCAGCGTGATTTTAGAGCCGGATTTGGAGCGGCCGGCGTTGCTCATCAGCCAGGCCTTTTCCTCCACGTTCAGATAGCCGACATCTTTGGGCGAGTTCTTGATCAGGAACGGGATCAGCAGGCCGATGACGATCGGCGGCAACCCTTCGAGGATGAACAGCAACTGCCAGGGGGCGAATCCGAACCAGTCATGCTGAATATTGAGAATAAAGCCGGAAATCGGCGAGCCGACGGCGTTGGACAGCGGCTGGACGATGATAAACATGCCGAGAATTTTAGTGCGGTACTTTTCCGGGAAGAAGACCGTGAAGTAATACACCACCGAGGGAAAGAAACCGGCTTCGCACACGCCCAGCATAAAACGGCAAATATACAGCTCCAGCGGCGTGCGCACAAAACCGAGCAGGGTCGCGAAGATGCCCCAGGAAATTAATATTCTGGCGAACCAGATGCGCGGGCCAAATTTAATGGTGCCGGCGTTGCTGGGTATTTCAAACAGGAAATAGCCGATAAAGAAAATTCCGGAGGCGAAGCCGAAAGCCGAGGCGGTCAATCCCAGATTATCTTCCAGCGCTTTGGCGGCGTAGGCCATATTGTTGCGGTCGAGAAAGGCCAGGAAATACAACAATATCATGAGGGGCACAATATGCAGCGTCAATTTCCTGATGGCGCTGCGTTCAATATCCTTTGGCATTGTTTTTTTCATCATGGTTTTTCCCATGTGGTTAATCGGAATAATAGCGTCCCGGCCCAAAGTCATGAGCGGAGAGCTGAATAACAACGTTGCGTGCATAAAAGCGTCGCGCCGTTTATTTATTGCGACGATTCT
The DNA here is from genome assembly GCF_052166375.1 of Serratia sp. CY83965. Classification (NCBI taxonomy): domain Bacteria; kingdom Pseudomonadati; phylum Pseudomonadota; class Gammaproteobacteria; order Enterobacterales; family Yersiniaceae; genus Serratia; species Serratia sp. CY83965. The sequence goes on from NZ_JBJNOV010000004.1 coordinate 218,461, forward strand.
ATTTTTTCTGCTTTTAGCTGTGGCGATCCGGACGATGCCGACTGCGCATCGTCTGGGAAAGTCGTTTTTACCGTATTAACCGGCGGCTTTGACCGAGCGCCGGCTGATGACCGTCGGCGGAAAGAGAAACTCGCCGGGCGGTTTCGAATCATTGTTGATGCGGCCGATCAGGCGTTCGACCATCAGCTGCGCCATCTCCGCCAGCGGCGGGCCAATCGACGTCAACCCCGGTTCGGCCAGGCCGGCCAGCGCGATATTGTCGATGCCGATCACCGAGATGTCTGCGGGCACCTGGACGCCGGCGGCGCGCAGGCCCACCATCAGGCCGATGCCCAACGCATCGTTAATCGCCACGATGCCGTCCGGGCGCGGCGCCAACGCGAGAACGCGCGGCGCCAGCGTCAGCCCCAATTCGAACATTTCCGTGTCGCCGTAGGCGCTGGTGGCTTTGCCTTCGATCACCCGTTGGCGTTCGCTTAGACTGTGCCCCAGCGCGCTCAGAAAACCGTCGATCTTGTGGCTGCGCCCGACGGTCAGCGTCGCTTCGGTGGCGAACACGATGTGTCGGCAGCCGCGCTCGAGCAGGTGCTGCGCGGCCAGGCGCCCGGCGGCGATATTGTCCATCGACACGCTGTCGAACAACCGGGTATCGGTGGCCATCGGCTCGGCGAACGGGCTGTCGTAGCTGACAATCTTCATGCCTCGCTCGGCGGCCCGAACAAAATGAGTCTGGCGAATGTCGCTCGCCGCCACGATGATGCCGCGCACGCCGTGCAGGAACATATCGTCGATAAACGCGGCTTCTTCCTGTTCCTGGCGGTAGGCGTTGCCGAGCAAGACGCGGTAACGGTGAGCCCGCGCCGCGCCGTCGACCGCATGCGCCAGCGCCGAAAAGCTCGGGTTGACGATCGACGGCAGCAGCAGGCCGATGATCTTCGCCTGCGGCGCGGGCGCCGCCGCTCGGGCCGGCCGGTATCCCAGGGTTTCCATCGCCCGTTCGATGCGCTCACGGGTCTGCGCGCTCATCTGGTGGCTGCGATTGTTCAGCAGGTTCGACACGCTGCTGATGGACACGCCGGCCAACCGCGCCACATCACGAATATTTGCCATTTGCCGATACCTTGCTGCCTGCCGTTAGCCTGCAATCTATAAGGGAAGCCGGCCGCAGGCAAGCCGCAACCGGGGCGCCGCGCGCATGGGATTGCGCATTTGTGAGAGTCGTCAGGCGGCAGCCGTGTTGTTTACTAAACAACAAAGGGGCAGGGGGCATGTGTTAACGCAGATGAGTGAGATCTGCGAAGCACCTCTCGTTTATCGTCCTTCGGGGCGGCGGGTTCTGTACTATTGTTTTCTCTTTGCGGCACGTTCCAGGCCGATGGGGCGCTGGGCGCAACGGAGATCACAGATGAACAAACGGGACTTAGAAAGCGCGATTGTCACCGATTTTTCCAAACGCATGAGCTATGGCGACTACCTGTGCCTGGACTCGCTGCTGGACTGCCAGCACCCGCTCTCCAACCCGCCGCATCATGACGAAATGCTGTTCGTGATACAGCACCAAACCTCCGAACTGTGGATGAAGCTGATGCTGCACGAGCTGCAGGCGGCGTTGCGGCTGGTGCAGCAGGACAAACTCAGCCACTGTTTCAAAATCCTCGCGCGCGTCAAACAGATCCAGCGGCTGCTGTTCGAGCAGTGGGCGGTGCTGGAAACGCTGACGCCGTCGGAGTACGTCGAGTTTCGCGACGTGCTGGGCAGCTCATCGGGCTTCCAGTCGCACCAATACCGGTCGATCGAGTTCCTGCTCGGCAACAAGAATGCGGCGATGCTGGCGGTGTTCAGCAACGACGCGGAAAAGCACGCCGCGCTGAAGGCGATCCTCGAAGCGCCGAGCCTGTACGACGAATACTTGCTGTACCTGGCGCGCCACGGCCTGCCGATCCCGCAGGAGTGCCTCAAGCGCGACTGGACGCAGCCCTACCAGCGCAACCCGGATCTGCTGCCGGCGTTTAAAGTGATCTACGACAACCCGCAGACCTACTGGGAAGCCTATGAAATGGCGGAGAAGCTGGTGGATATCGAAGAGAGTTTTCACCTGTGGCGTTTCCGCCATATGAAAACGGTGGAGCGGATCATCGGCTTTAAGTCGGGCACCGGCGGTTCCAGCGGCGTCAGCTTCCTGAAAAAGGCGTTGGATCTGACCTTTTTCCCCGAGCTGCTGGATGTGCGCACCGAAATCGGCGCCTGAGATAACGAAAGAGGATAAGGGCGATGAGCGTGAGGATTATCGATAAGGCGGCGGAGAGGGTAGTGGGTGTCAGAGTCGTGGGGCCGTATCCGCAGACGATCCCGCAGGGCTCGCAGCAACTGCTGGCATGGCGGCAGCGCCACGGCGTGCCGTTTGGCAAATGGCTGGTGCTGTATTGGGACGATCCGGCGGAAGTGGCGCCGGAAAAGCTGCGCGCCGACGTGGTGATGAGCGTGGCGGACGATTTCGCGCTGCCGGCGGGCAGCGAGGGCGTTACCGTGCAGACGCTGCCCGCCGGGCAGTACGCGGTCTACCACGTGCGCATCAGCGATGGCGATTTCGAGCGGGTGTGGGGCGAGTTCTATCAGAAGCTGCTGCCGGCCAGCGGCTACCAGCCGATTGAGGGGGTGAGCTACGAACACTATCTCAACGACTGCGAAGCCGACGGCTATTTCGACCTCGATATTTACCAGACGGTGAAGAAGTGGTGAAGGGGCTAACGGCGCGGTAGCGTATCAAAAGGCTCTTTGGGAGCCTTTTGATGGGGTATTTAAAGACTCATTTAAAAGAGGAAAAGTCATAAGAATAATTATTCCATGTCTATATCATAGAATGTATGTTTAAGGTTTTTTATAAAATCTATTGTTTGCAGTAAGCGAACTTAATAGAATGCTAGTGAAAAATGAAACCCAGCAACTTTATCTTATATCTTGCTGGTTGTGATTCACCCGTCGCCGTGATTATTGTTATTCTTTTTTTGTGCATGTCCGACTCTACTGGTTGAACATAGATATCCAGATTTTCATTTTTATATGAAGGTATTGGGTCATATGGGTACTCTATGACTTTTATTCCGCTTATTTTTTCTGCGATCGCCTTCCTGATGTTTTCATCTATATCCCATATGGGTATCGCAGAGCTGTTATCATAAAGTACTTTTTCGTTAGAGTTAGGGATGGATACTTCTTTTTTAAATAAGTGAAACTGCTCTTCGTTACCATCAAACAGTTGCTTATCTTTCTTCACGCTAACGTATTTTTCGCTCATAATTCCTCAAATTGGCCGGATTCGGCCTTCTGCAAGAAGTTGACTGATGGATTTGGACAGTTCAAATTGTGTTCCTCCACCAGCTTGGTTAAACCACGGTATAGCAGGCCCCATATCTGCTTGGATTGGTTTAACCACCTCATATACTCGATACGGTTTTTCCAGTGTATCTAACGGTAATGCCCGGCTGCCAAAAGAGGCTCCAGCAGGAGAGACAAAGGTACCTCGGTCGTTGAATACGCCATTATTTGTCCAGCCACCGTATCTATCAATTTTTGCTCCAGGCATAAGAGTAGTAGGCGTTGCTTGTACAAAACCTCTATTGGGAGGCCATGAGCCATGCCCCATGAATTTTTCTAAGGCCGCCCAATCTTGTTTTTTCCACAGATTATAAGCTTTAGATGCCTGGCTTCTGGATGCAAAAACACCTTTCGACTTCGATTGAAAATTATTCCAGGAATTGCCGCAACTCAACCCCAACGGATCCACCCAACCCAGCGAGTTCGGCGCGTATTGGTACAGGTTGATCCCGCCGGCCAAACCTATCGGATCGTGCTGGGTAAATCTGCCGATATCCGGATCGTAATAGCGGAACAAATTGTAGTGCAATCCCGTTTCCCGATCCAGGTATTGACCCTGCAGGCGCAGGTTTTGGGAGTAATCCAGATCTTGCTGATTTTCCTCATACTTTATGCGGCCCCAGGCGCTGCTGTGGCTCTGCCAGCGCAGCGTTCCGTCGCTGTCGGTCAGGCTTTCCGGTTCGCCGTTCGGCGCCGTGTGGAAGTAAAATACTTGGGCCGGCGCGTGGCCGTCGATGCGCGCCAAAGGTTCATAGCTGCCCTGATCGGCATAGACATAGGTGAGGGGCATGCCGTCGCGAGTTTCCTGCAGCAGCCGGAAACCTTCCCACAAAAACGTGGTGGTTTGGCATTTGCCGGCCGGTTGGCGCAGATCCTGACTTTGCTGCCACACCCGCTTTTGCGTGCGCCGCCCGAGCGGATCATAGTGGAACTGCACATGCTGCTGTGCTTCGCTGCGATGCTGGCTGTAGCGCACCACCTCGCAGAGGCGATGATCGGCGTCGTAGAGATATTGCCAACGGTAGTGGCCTTTGCGTTTTTCCACCGTGCGGCCAAAGACATCGTACCGATAATCAACGCCCTGATAATGCAGTACGCGGTTGTGCCGCTGGCGGAATTGCCCCTCATCCAGCAGGTTGGATGCCGGATCGTACCGGTAGCGCTCGGTATCCGGCAGCGTGCCGTCCCGGTTCAGCAATCGACCGGAGGCATCGTACTGATAACGCTGGTAGGAGAACGGGTTGGCGTTGTGTTCTTCGCGCGTCAGGTTGTTTTGATAGTCGTAGGTCCATTGGCGCGAGCTGCTGGCCGGCGCCGGGCGCTGGCGGTTGTCATTGAAGATCTCCCGCCGGTCTTTGCGCCCCAGCCGGTCATAATGCACTCGGCTGGTCAGGCGACCCTGCGTACGGCTCAGCTCGCGGTGCAGATTGTCGCGTTCGAACTCGCTGAGGGTGATATCGTCCAGCGCCAGCTGCAGCAGGTGGCCGCTGCCATAGTACAGCGCGCGCAGCGCGCGTCCGTCGGGCAATGTGGTTTGCGTGCGGTTACCCATCGGATCGTAATCATAGCGCAGCGTACCGTTGGCACCTTGTTCACGGGTTACCCGCCCCAGCAAGTCATAGTCAAAACTGACCTCGCTCTGAGCCGTTGTCGGCTCGTCATGCCATGCGTTGCCGCGGTCACTGGCGGCATGCAGCAGTTGGCCGATCGGGCTGTAGCGGTAGCGGGTTTCTCCATCGGGCGTTTGTTTGCTCACCAGTTGGCCGGCGGCGTCATGGCTGAAATAGTGCGAGAAGGAGGCGGAGGTATTGGCGGCGAAGCGGCGCTCGACGACCCGGCGGCATTCGTCGTAACGATAACGGGTGCTGACGCCGTCCAATCCGATTTCTTCCTGCAACAAGTTGCAGGCCGTCCAATGGAACAGGTAGCTTTCGGCATTCTCGTTGCGCAGCGCCGTTAATCTGCCGCGGGCGTCGTAGTGGCGCACCACCTCGCCATCGAGCGGATTGCGCGTGGCCAGCAGGCGGCCGGCTGCGTCATAGCGATAATGCGTCAGGCGCCCATTGGCCCCCTGATAGCGATCCAACTGGCCCTGCGCGTTCCAGCTCAGCGTCTCTTGCCAGCCCTCGGCGCGCTGCAGCTGTGTCAGGCGACCGGCGGCATCGTAGCGGTAATGAACGCGTTCGCCGGCGGCGTCGGTTACCTCGCTGAGCCAGCCTTGAGCCGTATATTTGTAGAGGGTTTGTTTGCCGGAGCAATCGCGGGCGCGCAATAATTGCCCGTGCTCATCATAAGCGAAATGGCTGATGCCGCCGTTGGCGTCGACGGCTTGCACCACCTGGCCATAGCCATCGCGCAGGTAGCGCTGGGTATGGCCGAGCGCATCGATCTCGGCAATCAAGGCATGGCGCTCGTCGTAGTAGAAATGCTGTGTGGCGCCGTTGGGCTCCTTGACGCTGATCGGCAGCGCGCGCTGCGGTAGCCAACCGGTGAGGCGAATATGGCCGAGCGGATCCTCTTCCTCGACCAGATTGCCGGCTTCATCGTAGCGGAAATGCCAGCCGTGGCCGAGCGGATCGCGCGTGGCGATCAGCATGTCTTCGTCATTCCATTGATAATGCCAGACCTCACCACGCTCGTCGGTATATTCGACGATCAGCCGTTGGGCGTTCCAGCGGTGCTGGTGCCGCAAGCCGTCATACTCGGTGACCGTCGTTAACCCGGTGGCCAAATCGTAGTCGATTGTGCAGCCGCCGCCGGCGCTGTCGCGGTGTTCCACCACGCGCCAGTCGTCGAACATCGCCCAGCGATACTCGAAGCTGGGCCCACCGGCCTGTTGGTGGCGGGTCAACAGATGTTGGGCGTTATAGTGAAATTCACGCGTGACCAAGCCGCCGGCGTCGATCACCTGATGCAGATCGCCGCCGTCGTCATAACGGTAGCGTACGCGTGCTTCGTCGTTATGCCGCAAGGCGGTGACGCGATCGTCGAAGCGCGGATCGCCGTATTCCAGCCGCAATGTCATGGCGCCGGCGCTATCGGTGATACTGCTCAGGCGCTGTCGTTCGTCGTAGTTCAGCAGCAGCGCGTTATCGTACTCATCGCTCAACGACACTAGCCGCAGGCGGGAAGGGTTCTGCGGCAGCGGCACGAACAGGCGCCAGACGCTGCCGTCGGTGTCGGCGATCAGCAGCTGTCCCTCTTCACCGCGGCGGAACATCAGCCCTTCACCGGCGCTGAAGCTCGGCTGGTTCACCTCAGGCAGCGGGAAGCGTAGCTCACGACCGGTTTCATCATGCAGGCAACACTCAACGACGCCGTCCCGGTCGTTAAGATCGACCCAAATTTCAAAAGGCGTGCGCCAGCCGTGGCCAAACAGTCCCTGATAGCCATTGCGGCTGTTGTAATTGCGCTGCCAGACCAGCGGAAAGCGCGCCGGCAGCAACAGGTCCAGATCTTCTTCGCCGTTCAATACCTTGGCGCCGGTGGCGGCATGCACCGGGTTAAAGGCGGCGTGGATCGCTTCGCCGAGGGCGTTAACGCCCGCCGCCGCCAGACCGCCGCCGATCATGCAAGGCAGGTTCTTAACCAGCTTGGCCGGATTACCGAGCAGCAGCGGCAGCACGGTCAGCGCCAAACCGATACCCGGCAGCTTGCCGCTCTTGATGTCGCGTACCACCGCCGTGCCGCCGCCGATCTGCACATTTTTGGAGACGTCGGTCGAGACTTTCGCCTCGCAGGTTGAACGGTCATTGCTGCGTACGGCCGGTTGGCCGTTGATAAATACTTTACGGGAGCCTTCCGCCAGGTATTGCGGAAGCGGGTGTTTGTCGCAGCTGATTTTATCTTCTTCCAGCGGTTGGCTGGGCTGGCTGGGGCCGGCGACACCGGGCTGCCATAGCTGCGAGAGGATATTACCGCCGGCGGCCAGCAGCTCGGCGCCATAATCCCAGAAGCTTTGCGGCGGCTGTGGCGCCGGTAACGCTTTGATCTCTGCGGGCGTGAGTAAGCGACCGGCGGCGCGTGCCGCCGGTTTGGCGTTGGTGAAGACGTTGGGGGAGCCCGTGAGAATGACGCCGGAGACGGAAGGCGGGAAGAGCCAGTTGGCCACGGCGTCGCAGCCGTTGCTGATATGTTCTCCGACGCCGGTCAGGCTGGTGGCAAAACCGACGATTAGCCCGGCGCCGACGCAGCCGGAGGCCGCCGTCGCCGCTGCGCCGAGCACCGCCACCCCTGCCAATGCCGGCGCTGCGGCGGCTGCTGCTGCGGACACGGCGGCGGTCGCTACCGCATATACCGCGACTTCCGCGACGGCGCTGGCGATGTCCGCCAACGCGCTGGTGTGGATCAGTTCGTCATCCTTTCTTGCTGCCCAGATCTCAGCCATGGCTATCGTTCACTGTGTTCGGTCAAGACCAGCGACGCTTTCACCTGCTGCCAGTGAGCGTCATCCTCGGGGGTGAAGGGGCGCATGGCGGCATAGGTGACGATCAGTAACGTCTGGCTCTCGTCCGGCTGCACCGTCAACTGATGCTGATGATGGTGGTGTCCGGCGCGGATAAAGCGACTGGTGACTTCAATCGCCTTGAGATGGCCCTGCGGCCCGGCGCTGATGCGCCGGCGCGGCGACTGTTGCAAATCGCTGATCTGTGGCAGCAGTGCTTGCCACTGCTTCTCGAATTCGTCCTCCAGCGTGGCACCTTGTGGAATGATGCCGCGGGTGATGACCAGCGAGGCGCCGGTTTGCGGGTTTTTGAGAATATTGACCGTGCAGTCCTGCCAGGCGATGGCGGGTAGGGTGAAATAGCCTTCCTGGAAAAGGTAATCCATGGATGTCCTTGCAAGTAATCAGGGGGAAAGGACGCGGCGCAGGGCCGCGTCGGCATCAGGATTTCGGGAACAGCTGATCGACGGCGCTCTGGATTGCCGCCTGATGGCCGCCACCCGGTGCGGCGGTGCGCGCGGCGCCGCCAGGCTGGTTGAGATCCAGCTGGCCGCCGGTGTTGATCTCCCCGTCCTCTTTCACCGTGATATTGAAGCTGGTGCCGGTGATGTTGATTTGGCCGTTCGCCAGTAGCTCGATCACGCTTTCGCCGCACTCCAGCCGCAGCGATTCGCCGGAGCCGAGGGTAAAGGCGTTGACTACGGCGTCGCTGCGCGTTTTGCCGGTCAGCGCGGAGGATTCGCCTTTGACGCCGGTCGCCTGATTGAGCACCACCCGTTTGATCTGGTTACCGCCCACCAGATGCGTGTGGTCGTTAGCGATGGTGTGGCTTTCATCGTTTTTCACCTGGGTGTCCATGTTGCGTTCCGCCTGGATCCACACCTGTTCGGCGCCGGCCTTGTCTTCGAAACGCAGGGCGTTGGCGTTGTCGGCGGTGCCGTCCTTGGTGCGGCTCATAAAGCCCATCTGGGTGGCGGCGGCCGGCAGCGCCCACGGCGGCATGCTGGCTTCGTTATAGACGCGCCCGGTGACGATCGGCCGATCCGGATCGCCGTTGATAAAGTCCACCACCACTTCGTCGTTGACGCGCGGGATCTGCACGCCGCCGTAGCCCTGGCCGGCCCAGGCGCTGGAGACACGCACCCAGCAGGAGCTGCCGTCGTCTTTCGGCCCGAAGCGATCCCAGTGGAATTTCACCTTGATGCGGCCGTATTTATCGGTCCAGATCGATTCGCCGGCCGGACCGACCACCCGGGCGGTCTGCGGCCCGTGGGTTTTCGGCCAGCTGGCCTGCTGCGGCGGGTGCCAGGGCACGTCCGCCGGCAGCACGGTGAAGTCAATGCGGTGTTCACTGCTCTGATCGTCGCCGCTGGCGTAGCGGTTCTCTTTCAGATGGTAGTTGGCCTGCAGCGTCAGGTACTCGCGGTTGTCGTCGGCGTGCGGGGCGTTATACAACGTAAAGGTGCTGCCGGGAGCGATGCCCAACGCGGTGGCGGTGCCCCGGATCTGCTGATGCTCGGCCTGCCAGGCCTCCTGGCGCACGCGTGCGTAGAACTCCCCCTGCTGATGCTCGGTGTAGCGGCCTGGCCAGTCGTAAACGTCGATCTGCCCCGGCGTCGGCGAAACCGGATTTTGCCGCGCCTGGAACAGCCAGGCGTTTGGTTTGCGAAAATCGTAGTCGTCCAGGCTGTAGATGCCCGGCGTGACGCGATCGGACAACGTCCACTGGCTGATGCCTTCCTCGCTGGTGCTGCCGCCGGACGGCGTCAGGTGGTAGGGGATCATCTCGTAGCCGGGATAGGGCTGGTGGTGGTGGGGCGCATCCCCGAGCACCAGCGTGTGTTTGCCCATCTCGTGTTTGAAATAGTAATAGATGCCCTCCTGCTCCATCAGGCGGCTGATGAAGTTGAAGCTGCTTTCGTTGTACTGCACGCAGTAGCCCCACAGGCGATAGTCGCCGGTCAGCTGATCTTCCAGCTGCACGTTGTGCTCCGCCAGCAGGGTCTTGACGATCTGCGGCACCGTCTGTTCCTGGAAGATGCGGAAGTTGCGGTCTTTGGTCATCGGCCACAGATCCGGCTGCACGTGCAGGTTATACACCGCGTAGCGCGTGCCGCCGATCTCTTCGCTGCTGACGGCGATGGCGGTGATCTTGCCGTTCAGGTAGCGCGGGGCGCTGAGAAAGCCCTGGGTCGGGATCTCCAGCGTCAGCGGTTGGCCGAGCAGCGCTTTGCGATCGAGCCGCGCGTCGGTGCTCAGCAATTCAATAGAGAAGTCGAAAGGAGTGGAAAGCGCTTCGATGCCGTCCAGCGAGCGGAACAGCAGTTGCTCCTGGCCCAGCGGCGTGTGCGCAATAATGCGATCCAACATGAGAACGTCCTCTGTGATTGACGTCATGCCCTGCATACTCCGGCGTTGCAGCGGCTTTGCCGTGCGGCCAATGAGGATGGGCAGTGGTGCGCCAGTCTCATGAAATAGGGAAAACCCCGCCGCGGCGGCGTTTCAGAACGGGATTAACCGGCGGTGGCCGGGTTGACCAGCCAGGTTCCGGCGGTGTCGATGCTGAGCTGTTGGCGGCGCAGCCGATCGTTGTGGCGGATCTCCAACTGATAACGGCCCGGCGCCAGGTTCAGGCTGGCAAAGCCATTTTCGCCCGCAGTGACCTGCTGCGGCTTGCCGTCGAGGCTGACCTGCTCACCCGGTTGCAGTTTGAAGTACACCAGCGCCACCGGCTGCGGTGGCGGCGCCGCTTTTTCAGGTTCCGCCGCGGCAGGCTGCGCGCCTTGCGGCGCGCTCGGCTGCTCCGTCAGGGTTTTCTGCGCCGGTGACGCCACGGTGTTTTGGGCGACGGCCTGGGCGTCGTCCTTGCCGCCGCTCAGCCAGGCGACGGCGCCGATCACCAGCAGCGCCGCGACGCCTGCGCCGGCCATCATCGGGCGCGAGAATTGGGTGCCGCGCGCGGTAACGGCGCCGGCGGCGGCCGCAGCGGCGGCCGGGTTGGCGGCGACCAACAAGTTCTCCGGCGCGGCGGCCGGGGTGCTGATGATTTCGTTTTCATCGGCGATCGGCAGATGCAACAGCTCGGCCATTTCATCGATGGTCTGCGGGCGGTCTTCCGGCTTCAGCGCCAGCGCGCGATCGACGGTGCGCAACAGCTCCGGCGAGTAGCCGGCGGGGCGGCGCTCGGCCAGCGGCTGGTAGCTGTCTTCGATGCTGCGCACCACGCTGACCGGCGGCGGCGAACCGACGATCAGCGTGTGCAGCACGGCGCCCAGCGCATAGATATCGGTCCACGGCCCCTGTTCGCCGTCGCTGTTCTCGGTGTACTGCTCGATCGGCGCGAAGCCCGGTTTGAGCATGATCTCCGTTTCGTCCGACAGGTTGCCGATCTCTTTGCGCGCCGATCCAAAGTCCAGCAGTACCGGCAGCTGGCTCTCCTGGATCTGGATGTTATCCAGCGAAATGTCGCGGTGCAGATAGCCTTCCTGATGGATGGTGTTGATGGCGCTGAACAGCGGCGGCAGCAGCCGCCGGATCCACGCCTCGTCGATTTTCTCCGGCTGCTGCGCCTGCAGGTTTTTCAGCGTGGTGCCGCTGTAAAACTGGGTGCCCATGTAGGCAGTGCCGTTCTCTTCCCAGAAGCGCAACACGTGCAGCAGGCCGGGATGCGAGAAGCGCGCCAGCAGACGCGCCTCCTGAATAAAGCTGTTCAGCCCGGCCTGGAAGGTTTTGCCGAAGCGCTCGCCGCGCAGCCCGATGCTGAGATCGTCGTTGCGTTTCGCCAGCGAGGTCGGCATGTACTCCTTGATGGCGATGGTGCGTTCCAGTTGGTGATCGTAGGCGCGGTAGACGATGCCGAAGCCGCCTTCGCCGATCGCTTCCTGGATCTCGAATTCGTTGAATCGATAGCCGCTCGGCAGGCTGTTCGAATTCGGTTTGGTTATCCCGGTTCCCGACATAGTGATGACTCTCTGTATTCAAAGGGCCGCCGTCTCGGCGGCCGCGGCGTTATGCCTGAAATTGACAAATGAATTCGTGGTTCTGCAGCGCGATGTGCAGCCGGCGATAGCGCTGGTCGTTGGCGCTGCCGGTCAGCAGGGTGTGGCTGATCTGCGGCAGCAGGGTGTTGGTCAGGATGGCGTCGACCATGCGGCCGCCGGACTCCACTTCGGTGCAGCGGCTGACGATCTGCTGGATGACCGCGTCGTCGAAGGTGCAGACGATGTCGTGATTCTCCGCCAGGCGACGCTGGATGCGGCCCAGCTGCAGGCGCACGATGTTGCCCAGCGTGGCGTCGGTCAGCGGGTAATACGGCACCACCAGCAGACGGCCGAGCAAGGCGGCCGGAAACACCGACAGCAGCGGCTGGCGCAGCGCGCCGCTCAGCGCCTCCGGCTCCGGCAGCAGCTCCGGATCGCTGCACAGCCCGGCGATCAGATCGGTGCCGACGTTGGAGGTCAGGATGATGATGGTGTTGCGGAAATCGATATGGCGGCCTTCGCCGTCCTCCATCCAGCCCTTGTCGAACACCTGGAAGAAGATTTCATGCACGTCCGGGTGCGCCTTCTCGATCTCGTCCAACAGCACCACGCTGTATGGACGGCGGCGCACCGCCTCGGTCAGCACGCCGCCTTCGCCGTAGCCGACATAGCCGGGGGGCGCGCCTTTCAGCGTCGAAACGGTGTGCGACTCCTGGAATTCGCTCATGTTGATGGTGATGACGTTCTGCTCGCCGCCGTACAGGGTTTCCGCCAGCGCCAGCGCGGTTTCGGTCTTGCCGACGCCGGATGGCCCGGCCAGCAGGAACACCCCGACCGGCTTGTTCGGATCGTCCAGCCGCGCCCGCGAAGTGCGCACCCGACGGGCGATCAGATCCAGCGCATGGCGTTGGCCGATGACGCGCTGATTCAGGGTGTCGGAGAGCTGCAGCACCGCTTCAATCTCGTTTTTCACCATGCGGCCCAGCGGGATGCCGGTCCAGTCGGCCACCACCGCCGCCACGATGTTGGCGTCGACGGCGGCGAAGATCAGCGGCGCTTCGCCCTGCAGCGCGCTCAGCTGCTGCTGCAGTTCGCCCAGCTGGGTGCGCAGCGCGTCGGCGTCAGGGGCTGCCTCCGTTTCTTCGCCGGCAGGCTCCGCTTCCTGCTGGTGCAACTGCGCGCGCAGCGTGATGATCTCTTGGATCAGCGCCAGCTCCTGCTGCCAGCGGTCGGTCAACTGTTCCAACTCCTGGCGCAGCGCGGTCAGCTGGGTTTCAATCTCCTGCGGGCGCAGGGGATCGCCAATGCCGACCTTGGCTTCGCGGCGGGCGATATCCAATTCGATCTGCAGCGCATCGATGCGATGGCGGCAGTCTTCGACCTGGGCGGGCTCGGCGTGTTGGCTGACCGCCACGCGCGCACAGGCGGTATCCAGCAGCGCTACCGCCTTGTCCGGCAACTGGCGGGCTGGAATATAGCGATGGGACAGCCGCACCGCGGCGTCCACCGCTTCATCCAGCAGCAGCACGCGGTGGTGTTGCTCCAGCGGGCTGACGGTGCTGCGCAGCATCAACAGCGCTTTGTCTTCGCTCGGTTCGTGTACCTGCACCACCTGGAAACGGCGGGTGAGCGCCGGGTCTTTCTCGATGTATTTCTTGTATTCCGACCAGGTGGTGGCGCCAATGGTGCGCAGTTGGCCGCGCGCCAGCGCCGGTTTCAGCAGGTTGGCCGCGTCGCCGGTGCCCTGGGCGCCGCCGGCGCCGATCAGGGTGTGAATTTCGTCGATAAATAGGATGATTGGCGTCGGGCTGGACTGCACTTCGTCGATCACCGCCTGCAGCCGTTTTTCAAACTCGCCCTTAACGCCGGCGCCGGCCTGCAGCATGCCGATGTCCAGCAGGCACAGCTTCACGTCGCGCAGCTGCGGCGGCACGTCGCCGGCCACGATGCGCAGCGCCAGGCCTTCCACCACCGCGGTTTTGCCGACGCCGGCCTCGCCGGTCAGCAGCGGGTTGTTCTGGCGGCGGCGCATCAGGATATCAATGATTTGCCGGATCTCCTCATCGCGGCCGGCCACCGGGTCGATCTCGCCGTCGCGCGCTCTGGCGGTCAGATCCTGGGCATACTGCGCCAGCACGCTTTCACCGCTGCGCGCCGCGCCGGAGGCGTTCTCGGCGCGGCTTTCCGCCGGCGCATCCTGGGCGTTTTCCGCCGAGTGAGCGGTAATGGCGGCGAACTGCTCCATCAACAGATCGGCGTTGATGCGCTCGAACTGCGGGGAAATGGCCTTCAGCAGATGGCGCAGGCTGTAGGTTTTCAGAATGCCGAGCAGCAGGTGGCCGCCGCGGATGCGCGACGCGCCGAATTTCAATGAGCCATAGACCCAGGCACGCTCTACCGCGCTGTCGATGTGCTCGGACAGATCGGAGATGGCGCTGGCGCCGCGCGGCAGGCGATCGAGCGCCTCGACGATGTCGCGCGCCAGCTGCGCCTCGTCCAACGCGAAGTGGCGAACGATCTGCTGCAGATCGCCGTCCGGCGATTGCATCAGCTGATGCAGCCAGTGCGCCAATTCGACGTAGGGGTTACCGCGCAGCTTGCAAAACGCCGTCGCACTTTCCAGAGAGGTGAATAACAGGCTATCCAGTTTGCCAAATAATACCGAGCGGCTGATTTCAGACATGGTTTTCCTCAGGTCTCAGGGTGGCCTGACGCCGCGGGGCGTCGGCCGAAATAGGGTCAGAACGGATTTTCCAGCGGTTCAGGGCTGAAGATCAGATCGTCGAGATCGCGCTGTCGCCGATGGTTGGCCAGCCAACTGCTCAGGCCCAATCGCTGCGCGCCGCCGAGCTGGGTGCCGTGCGCCTGTTCCTTCGCCAGGATCAGGCGCACTTCCCAGACGAACTCGATGCCCAGATATTGGCGCACCCAGTCGCGCAGTTGCCGGCACAGGTCTGCGCCCGGCAAGAAACGGTCATAGTCCTGCTGCGGCATCGGCCCCAGCTCGATGCGGAATTTGTGCTGAATATCGCGCACCGCGATGCCGAGAAAGGCCGACTCGCCGAGCCGCGGCGCACCGCGCCCGGCCTTGAGCCGCGCCTGCTCGCGCGGCTCCACCCGCAGCCAGTGCGGCACGTTTTCGACGATGCGCACCGGCACCTTGAAATACTGTTGCAAAATTTTGCTCAGGCCTTCCGGATCGCGGCTGTGGCGAATCAGATGACCGGCCATAAAATGCTTGGCGTGGGCGTTGATGCTGTCGCGCTCCTGCTGCGCCGGCTGGCCGATGCCGATCAGGCTCGACAGGTACTCGTCGAAGCGCCGGTTGTCCGGGCGATCCAGCGATACCGTCGGCTGTGCGTCGGCCCAGGCGCGATAAAACAGCAGCGTCAGGCGGTGATGGAACAGGTTGGTGAACGCCAGCAGGGTGGTGTCCTGATGGTGGTATACCCGTTCGCGCACGTATTCGGTCAGGTGCAGCGGCAGCGGCCCGTTGGGGCCGAACAGGCCGAAACTGAAGATCGAAACGTCGTGCAGCGGGCCGTTGGCGCGCGGCGTCACCTGCGCCAGCGTGGAGGGCGCGAACGACAGCGACGGCTCCTGGCCTAGGCGCAGCATCTCGTGGCGCGGCAGCGGCGCGCGCCCCAGCAGGTAGGGCTGGCCGCCCTGGGCGTCGATGCGGCGCAGCAGCTGAAACAGATCGTGCTTGTAAGGCGCGCTGCGCAGCCGCGGCCAGAAGTCGTCCGGCAGGCGATACAGCGCGTTGATCTGCGGCGGCGCCAGTTCGGTGGCGATCATCTCCGCGCTCATATCAGCGTCCTTTTGCCCATGCGCGCCTGCCAGTGGGCGATCTCGCCGCGCTGCTGGCTGGAGAGCGTCATCTCGGTGAAGGTGTTCATCGCCACCAGGCGCGAGAACAGGCGCTCCAGCACGCTGCCGAGCAGGTAAGGGCTGTTGCCGGAGAACGCCTGCTCATCGACCGTCAGATCGATGGCGATGCCGCGCGCGAATACGATGGGGCCGGGTTCAGGCACTCGCCGATAGACCGGCCGCAGGTTGCAGTGGCGCACGCCCTGGATCTGTTTGGCGATCGCCGGCTCGCTCAGGTTGCCGTACAGCCCCAGCAGCTGGCGCAGGCTGGCGGCGCCCTGTTCCGGATCGCCGTCCATCATGCTGAGGTAATTCAGCTGCAGCTGACTGATCAACCGCCAGGTGATCATCCCTTCGGCCAGCGCCGGGCGTGGCGGGGTGGGGCCTTTGCGCAGTGAGACCTGCTTGATCGGGATCGAATCGGGCATCACGAAGTTGCCCTGATCCTGCTGCAGCAACATCAATGGCAGGTCGCGGCTGGTGCACAGCACGTCGGCGGTGAGGTATTTCAGATCGCTGTGCCACGGCGATTGCCGCTCGTCCACCAGCGACACGAACACTTCCGAACCGGCGTAGCCGGTGCGGGTGCCGTAGCGGCGGGCGTGCTCCGACAGCGTGCGCTGTTCGCGCCGCAGCGAGAAGTAGGCGCCATAGTTGCCGTCGTCCGCGCTCAGGGTGCTGTAAAACGGCCGAAACTCTTGCTCGTAGCGTTTTTCGCTGGCGCTGCCGCCGAGCCGCTGCACTGAAAACACTTCGTAATCCAGCGGCCGGATATTGTCGACCACCAGATGGTATTCGTGGTTTTTTTCGTTGATCGCGATGCGTTCGGCGACCTTCGGAAACAGGTTGATCACCGGCGTGCAGTGCAGCGCCAAATGGGCGGCGTCGACCACCCGTTCCAGCGCGGCGTCGTGTCGATCCAGCAGCACCACGATCTCGAACTGGCGCAGCCCCTTTTTCCCTTCGCGCACGCTCTGCAGCAGCGGACGCAGGCCGTTGACGCTGAAGAACTGGAAGCGCGCCGGGAAGGCGAAATACTCCTGCAGCAGCCGGTAGCCTTCGAAGTTGCGCAGATCGTTGGGCAGCAGCGCCTGATCGGCAGCGAAGCCCTCCTGTCGCAGCCCGTCCAACGCCAGCGCCCGCCGCTGCGGCTGAGCCTCCACCGTTTGGCAGACAAGCCCGACGCTGTGCTGCATCAGCAACTCCAGCAGCTGCTGCGCCTGCATGTCCGGCCCGGCCAGGTAAAACATCAATTGATCCAGCTGCAGATTGTTGAGCGTCACGCTTTCGTAGCACTCAAGACGAATGCGCAGCGCGCTGACGCAGCCGCTGTGCTGCAGCCCCAGCGAGGCCAGCGGGATATCGGCCGGAATGCCGCCCAGCTCGACGCCGGCGATGCGCACCGGCTGCAGCGTGACGTCATGCGCCGTGGTGTAACTGCAGGTGATGCCGCTTTTCTTCAGCGTCTGGCTGTCCATCATGGTACCGCGCGGCACCACGAAGCCGTTGCTGATGTCGCCTTTGCTGCTGTCCGGCTGCAGCTCGGCGATCGCCATCGACGGCGTCGGTGACAGGTAGTTGGGGTAGATGATCTCCAGCAAGCGCTGAGAAAAGCGCGGGAACTCGGCGTCCATTTTCAGCTGCACGCGCGAGGTGAGGAAGGCAAAGCCTTCCATCAGGCGCTCGATATAAGGGTCCGCCACGTCGATGCCGCGCATGCCGAGGCGGCCCGCAACCTTCGGGTACTGTTCGGCGAACTCGGCGCCCATCTCACGCAGATAGGCCAGCTCGCGGTTGTAATAATCTAACAGTTTACTGTCCATCGCCTTACCCTATGTCTTTCAGATCGAAGTGGCCATTTTCCAGATCCACGTCGGTACGGAACAGAAACTCCAGCGGATAGGGCACGCACCACAGGCGGCCCTTGATTTCGATCGACAGCACGTTGTGCAGCTCCAGCGAGCCGGTATCCGAGATGCAGCGCACCTGGAGCCCCTCGGGCAAAATGCGCGGCTCGAAATGCAGAATGGATTCGGTCAGCGCGCGCTGAATGTCGAGCCATTCGATGTCCGACATGCGCTTGCCCGCCAGCGAGGCGATGCCGTAATTCAGGGTGGAGCACCGCACCTGCGGAAAATCGCCGAGATCCAGATTGGATTCGCTGTTGACGCAGTTGAACAGCCACTGTAGATCGCGCAATACCCGGCGGCGCAGCTCGCTGTGCGACACCAGGTTGCGCGCCTGCGCCTCCTGCTTTTTCTGCGGTTCGTCGTCGGTCAGCATATCGAGCAGCACCGGCTGCATTTTGTCGCGCGAGGTCAGGCGTTCGCTGTCCTGACGATAGCGATAGCCCTGGTGGCGTAGATCGCTGCCGTCGTAGTGGGGTGGGCGCTTATCGTTCATGGTCAGGCGCTCGCGTCGAAGCTCAGCTGCCGCAGGCTGTGCAGTGGGAATTCATCGCTTTCGCTGAGCCAGGTTTTCAGGCCCAGCCCCGCATAGTGGGTGCCGTCGCCCAGCGGTTGCCATTCGGTGCGCTTGCCGAGCAGCAGCGCGTCGTCGCTGCCTTCTGCCAGCGGATAACGGGCGGGCAGTTGGCACACCTGTTCGCGGCCATCGGTCAGGCGCACCAGCGCATGGCTCCACACCAGGTCGATGGCGCTCTGCGGCGCCTGGAACTGGATCGCGGCGATGTCGGCAAACGGCAGCCAGTAGTAAACGCCGTTCAGCGCCAGTTCGCATACCGGCCCGAGGCGGCCGTCACCGTCGGTCAGCCAGTCGAAACGCAGCTGCCGTTCTTGGTCGCCTTCGGCCAGCGTTAACTGCCCGGCGCCGGCCGGGGCGGCCTCCAGCGCTTCATCGCGCAGCGCCTGGGCCTGTTCGGCCGCCCCTTGCGCATCCTGATGCAGCGCCTGCACCATCAGTTTCAGCCAAGGCTGATCCTGCCGCAGCAGCGCCGGCGCGGCCGTGCCGGCAAACACCGCCTGGCGTTGCAGCTCGGCGTTGACTGACTGCATCAGCAGCAGCGTGGTCGGTTGGGCGATCGGTTTCAGCGCCTGCCAGGATTTCAGCTGCGCGTTGGCGCGCGTCCAGTTGCCGCTCAGGCACAGCAGTTGCACCAGCGCGGCGCGCAGGTCGGCATCCGCCGGTTTCGCCTTGATATCGTTTTCGACGGTGGTGATGGCCGCGCCGATCGACTGGCCTTGCAGCATGCTTGCTAATGATTTCACAGGCTTTCCTTATAATCAGTGAGGGGCGCCGTTAACCGACAGGTAGCTGCCGCTGGCGGGATCAACGCGGTCTGTGGCCAGCTTTTCCACCAGCTTGAAAGTCAGCGGGGCGGGGGCGCTCAGCAGAGGCTGCCAGGCGGTTTGCGCCTGCTGCACGCGCTGGTTGATCTTGTTCTCATCGGCGGCGTCGACGCGCGGCATTTCAACGATCGCTTCACCGTTGAACGCCCAGGCGTGCAGCTTCGGTTCGAAGCTCAGCAGCAGGAAGCTGCCCGGCGCCTGCGGGTTGCCGCCCAGAACCAGCCGTTGGGCGTTGGCGCTGACGACGGTCAGCGCGCGATCGCCGCCGTTAACCTGCGCCAGCGGGTAACCTTGCAGGAACCACAACGTCGGCGAGAGGGTTTGGCCGCCTTGTTGCAACGTGACCGCGCCGCGGCCCTGCAGCCAGCCGTCCTCGCCGCAGCGCAGCGCAGCGCCGGCGGGAATGAACAGCGCGCCGCCGTTGGTCTCGTCACTCCAGTAGGTGCGGAAGTGGCAGCCCTGCGGCAGGCTGAAACGCTGAGCCGGCGCGCTGTCCGCCTGCGGAGACGTCACGGCCACCGCCGCAGGGATCGCCGGTTGCGGTGGAGTTTCCGGCGGCTCGGAGGCCTCTTGTTTGACCACCGGTTTCCAGCCGCGCGCTTTGGCGGCTTCGCCGCTGGCCAGTTTCTCTCCGCGCTTGTCGGTCAGCGTCCAGGGCAGGTGGCCGGCTTTCGGACACTGCTTTTCCAACAGATTGCCGACGCGCGGCAGAAAGTCGTTCAGCACCGCCGGATCCTGGCTTTGCGCCGAGACGATACGCAGCGGGATGCTTTTGCCGCACCAGCTTGCCGGATTGCTGTTTTTGACGTCATCGATAAACACTTCCAGCTTCTGGCTGGGGGAGTAAACCAGGCGATAGTTCATCGCCTGCGCGGTCGGTACCGCCATCAGGGCGACGAGCCCTGGCATCCAATATTTCATAGTGAACCTTGCTGTGAATGTGCGCTGCTCAGTCGCGGCTCAGAAACCGCTCCGCATCCGCCAGCGAATGCAGCAGGGTGGTTTCCTGCGGTGAGCCAATCCAGACGGCGATAGCGCTGTAGTTATCGCTGTTATTGTTTTTCTTCCATGCCTGCTGCATCAGGGCGATCCACTCGCTGGGGGAGTTGACCATATGCAGCGACTGTTCCAGTTCGGCCTGGCTGAAGCTGTGCCAGAAGCCGTCGGTGCACAGCAGGAAAACGTCGCCGTCCTCCAGCTGCAGCACGTCGCTGTAGGTGGCGTCGCGCTCTTCGTTGAGCCCCAGCGCGAAATACAGCAGGTTGCTGTTGATGCCGTTGGTCTGATAGCCGGCGTCCTGCATCTGTTGGATCAGGCTGTGGTCGGTGGTGACGGCATGCAGGTAGCCGCGGCGGAACAGGTACAGGCGGCTGTCGCCGGCGTGCGCCCAGTAGGCCAGCTGGTAATCGCGATCGATAAACAGACTGACCAGCGTGGTGCCCATCTTGCTGTATTCGTCCGACTGCCGCTGCTGCTGGTGGATGGCGGCGTTGGCGCGCGTGATGTGCTGACGAATGCTCTGGGCGTTCAGGTGCTTTTCGCCGTCAAAGTTTTGCAAAATGGTGTCGCGCGCCAGTTTGGCGGCGATATCGCCGCCCGGAAAACCGGCGATGCCGTCGCACACCACGAAGCAGGCGGCGCGGTTGCCGAGCACCTCGCCGGTCTGATCCTGGTTGGAGGCGCGGCCGCCCTGGTTGGAAGTAGAGGCTATGGTGATATTCATTACGCGTCCGGTTTGGTCTGTGAGTCTTTGTATTGATTCACTTCAACGTCATAGGCGTGCAGGAAGGCTTCGCCAAACAGGGTGTGGAAATCGTCCTCGATCTCGCCGGAGGTTTGCTGATAGTTCTTCACGAAGTAGTCCCACAGCGCAGCCTTGCGGTTGGCGGGCAGCGACAGGCGCGGCGCCACGCCTTCCTTGCGCGCTTCCTCTTCGAGGCGCTCCGGGTTGAACGACTGCAGCATGGCGGCGATGATGGCGCGAATACCGGCGATCATCCCAAGCTGGTGCGCCTGCAGGTCGATCAGCGCGTCGCGCACCGCTTGCTCCGGCGGCATAAAGCCCGGCATCTGGCTGCCGAACATCTGCATCAGCACCGTTTTTCCCGAAGGCAGCAGCTTGAACGGGTTGTTGGCTTCGTCGAGGATCATGGTCATCTCGGCCTTCACGCCGCGCTTGAGGATCGAGCGGGATGAGAGTAGGGCGACGGTGCCTTGCGAGAACAGGCTCAGCAGGCGACCGGCCAGGCGGATCTGTTGTTCGTCAAAGTGCGGCTGCGGTTGCAGATCGTCGAGACCGATGCCTTGCAGCAGCGCCGCCAGCAACGGCCCCTCCAATGCGTCGCCACTCGGCGCGGCGGCGTGCTGCCGCTGAGCGGACTGGTAGGCGACCGGATCGATGCCCAGGCGGTTGCCCTGGCGCGGGCGCGGAGGTTGCGCAGGCGGCTCCTGCGGGCTGAACTGCGGTGCAGGTTGGGGCTGTGGCTCAGGCGTCTGCACGGGTGGCGGCGTCGGCTGCGGGCGCGGCGCTTGTGGTTGTGCGGCCATCGGTGGCGGCGACGGCGGCGCGGGCGGTTCCTCCGGCTGGGCCAGTGGCACGGCGCCGCCCATCAGCAGACCCAGCGGATCGTTGCTGTTTAACGTCTCTGGCGAAGCGGGCGCGGATGAACCGCCGAACAGCGCCAGCGGATCCAACTCCTGCTCCGGTTGCTGCGCATTCCGGGCCGGAGTTGCCGGACGCGGCGGCGCAGCCTGCTCCGCCAGCAGCGCGCTGGGGGTGGTATCGGCCAGAATGTGTTCGCGTTCAAAAGTGGTGTCGGTGTTGAACAGCGCCGCCGGATCGGTTTGTTGCTGTTGCAGCTGGCGCAGATCGACCTCGCCCGCCAGCTGCGTCAGCGGATCGGCCGGGTTCAGCTCGCGAGCGGGGGTGTCCAACAGCGGATGGCTGTCTGGATTGGCGGCCGGCGGCGGCGTGACGGCGGCCGGCGCATTCGGCGTAAATTCTTCCACCAGGCTGTCCCAGATTTCGTTGGGGATTGGCGCGGCGGATTTTTCTTTGGCGGTGGCAGCAGGGGCCGCAGCAGCGGCAACAGCCTTGGCCACCGGTTGAGCCTGTGGCGCGGCGTGCTGGTGCAGCGCGCTGACTTCAATCTGGTAATCGTCGATGCCGAGCACGTCGCCATCCTGCAGTTCAACCTGGCGGCCACGTTCCAGCGGAATGTCGTTCAGTAGCACGCGGGTAACGTTGCCGCGGTTGGTGATGCGGCATTCGCCGTCAGCGGAAATATGCACAATCGCCTGCAGGCGGGAAATGGCGCGCTCTTCGTCCGGCAGCACCAGGTTGTTGTCCACACTGCGGCCGATGGTGCCGCCCGGCGGCAGAAAATCGCAACTGCTCTGCGGCGGAACCTGGCCGCTTTTATTTTTTACAATGGAAAATCGCATAAGGCATTCCTGCTGATTAGGAGGTAGTGCAATAATTAATGATTCGATCTTTGGCTTGCCAAAATTGGCGGGTATTTTGGCAAGCCGTAAAGTGATTTTGTGGCTAAGGTTTATTGTTTTCTTTCGCTGCGTGAATTGCTTTATTCTTGATGAAGATTTTATGAGCGTCTTTTGATTGGGATAAAGCGAGGCATTCAAGCGTATGATAACTATCAGTGGTAGCCGCTTGACGCTCTTGTGTTAAATAACTCTCCACCAGCATCTCACCCTCTTCAAACGCGGAAAGGGGCAGCTTGCTAAATTCCAGATAAGCGCTGGCGCTTCTAAACGCGTCTTTCCTAGTGTTTTCTGAATCTGTAAACTTTCCCAAACAACGACTGATTAACCAATTTTTATACAATGTTTCTTGCGGTAGAGAGTCAACAGAGGTTTCAGCAAAGGCCATCTGACTTGCGAGCAGTAGAAACACCAGAAAGTTATTGTGTTTTCTCATCCAAGATCACCTTTAAGAAAATCCCTCGTTTAATAACCCCGGATATCAATTATCGTCTTTTCCATGGTATTTCTTGATGATGGCTTGCAGCGCTTGGCTATGTACAAGATCGATGCACTTTGCCATCGTCATCGGCTCCCCAGACATGCTGTCATAGTGCTTTGCCAGAAATTCTTTTGCCAGCGCCCTGACGGCTGTGTGCGCTTTCAGAGAATAATCGCCGAACTCCATGTAACCTCGAGCGGCGGCGGCATCGTTTTTGACTTTTTTGCTGAGTACCCCTCGGCGATACAAACGCTAAGCGCGTAGTTTTTGAGGTACTCGGCAGGGGAATAGTCAATTTCTGTCGCTGCATTGACGTTCAACGTTGCGGCGATGGCCACAGTCAGTGAGATTTTTTTCACTGATTATTTCCGAGGAGGATTTTCATTTACTCTGTCCGGATTGTCTTTCACCCAATTATCATTAGGGCGCTGTACATAATCTTTCGCAAGTTTATCAAGCTCTTCACTATGGTACATATCCATGCACTTCATTAAATCTAAGCGGCTTTTCCCATCCTTAGCATTGTAATTCTTTTGCAAATACTGCTTTGTCAGCTTGATGATAGGGGATTCTTCATCACGAATTGCATAGTATGACCAAGCATCGATACCATTCGATGAGGCAATTGCATCTTTGCTAGCCTCTGGTGATGTCTTATAAGCGACGGAAATGCAGTAGGTCAGAGCAATATCCTTGTAGTTTTGCAAATAGTTTCGGTACGCCGCTTGCGGTGGCCACTTTTCAATGGGTTCTTCTTGGTTTTTCTGTGCTATAGCACAAGTAGCATATATACAAAGAAAAGAGATAAGGATTTTTTTCATCTCAATACCCAAAAGTTAGCGTAATTTGTTGTATAGCGAGCTTCTGGTTCATTGAAATAACAATGATCATAACAATCGCCGTTCCCATTCCAAAGCGTAGCATGTCCTCCAGCATCGCTCCAACCTGCAATTTCAAACAGTATGATCCCTTTCTTTCCGGCTAATTCACCACCACCTGGAGGAGGGAATTTGACTCGAAGGTCGGGTTTGCCCCAGATCTTTGTCAGATAAGCGATAAGATCTTTAACTCTAAAAAAATACCATTGACGATCGGCGCCTGATACGGTCTGATCTTTTACATAAGGAATGGGGAAGCCAGATTTATTCAAGATGTAGCTCATACGCACAGCGCAGGTGTTTTCCCACTTTCCATTGGGCGCAATATTCATGGCGACACGCCCGCCGATAATCTTGGCAACATTTTGAGCTGAATATTGCGCGTTATATATTTTAGTGCTTGCAGCCCATGCTGCTGAAAAAATGGGGCGATTATTATTCATTGTTATTTCCCTATATTAATCCCCCCGGCCGTAACCGGGGGGCATGCAGATTAAGCTTCGCGGTTTTCCTTGATGTTCCAACCTGCGCTGCTTTCGGCGCCTTTGCCGCCTTTATCGCTCTGCTCCCAGTACTGCTGTTTCACTTTCGCCGCCTGGAAGGAGTAGGTGACGCCCACGGTGTCTTCGCCGCCTGCACCAGTGTACTGCACGGCGGTGACCAGCACGTCGTCCAGGGTGATTTTAACGTACTCAACCTGAGTACCGCCCGCCTTGCAGACAGACAACTCAACCTTGGTCAGGTGCTTACCGCTGGAGCAGTGCTTCAGCAGCGCCGGGGTTGACTTGTCGACCAGCGCGTTGACGTGCAGATCGTTGAAGCACACTTTACCGGCGCCGCCGCCGCCGCCAACGCCCATATTGCCCGGTTGAGAAGCGCCCCAGGAGAAAGAAGTAATGTCGGTCCAGCCTTTGTGATTCGAATCTTTAGATTCGCCGCTGGCACCTTCAACTTTCAGGAACATATCAATAGCCATAGTTTCTTCACTCTTTATTAAGGGTTAACAGTAGTATTAACGTTACGTTGAAAAACTCAGGTAATAGCAGCAGGAATTGCAAGTGTGGTAATGCATTACCAATTTATATCCTTGTGCCATGCACCTTCTTAAATACCGAAAACTATCGGTACGGGTTACCGAGCCACTATTAAGTGCTAATGGCTCAATGCTCAATTATTTCGCGTTATCTTGATTCCACGTGCGATCCGGGTTTTCTGCGATAGGCTGACGATGAGGTTGATGTATCAGCCAGGCCGCACTACCGCGGCCTGACTTCAGCCCATCAGGACGCGTCGTTTTGTTTCAGCGAAGGCAGCTTCGACACCAGGCGCAGGGAGACGGTCAGACCTTCCAGCTGGTAGTGCGGGCGCAGGAAGAACTTGGCGCTGTAATAGCCTGGGTTGTCTTCGATCTCTTCCACCTGCACTTCCGCCGCGGCCAGCGGTTTGCGCGACTTGGTTTCCTGCGAGGAGTTGGCCGGATCGCCGTCCACGTAGTTCATGATCCAGTCGTTCAGCCAGCGCTCCATGTCGTCGCGCTCGCGGAAGGAACCAATTTTGTCGCGCACGATGCACTTCAGGTAATGCGCGAAGCGGCAGCAGGCGAACAGATACGGCAGGCGCGCGGAAAGCTGGGCGTTGGCGGAGGCGTCGGCGTCGTAGTATTCCGCCGGCTTCTGCAGCGACTGCGCGCCGATAAAGGCGGCGAAGTCGGAGTTTTTGCGGTGCACCAGCGGCATAAAGCCGTTTTTGGCCAGCTCGGCTTCGCGGCGGTCGCTGATGGCGATCTCGGTCGGGCACTTCATGTCCACGCCGCCGTCGTCGCTCGGGAAGGTGTGGCACGGCAGGTTTTCCACCGCACCGCCGGACTCCACCCCGCGAATGGCGGTGCACCAGCCGAACTCTTTGAACGAACGGTTGATGTTGGCGGCCATGGCGTAGGCGGCGTTGGTCCAGGTGTAGTTGCCGTGGGTCGCGCCGTCGGTGTCTTCTTCGAAGTCAAACTCGTCCACCGGGTTGGTGCGGATGCCGTACGGCAGGCGCGCTAGGAAGCGCGGCATCACCAGCCCCAGGTAGCGCGCGTCTTCCGACTCACGCAGGCTGCGCCAGGCGGCGTACTCGGTGTTCTGGAAAATCTTGGTCAGATCGCGCGGGTTGGAGAGCTCCTGCCAGGACTCCATCTGCATCACGCTTGGCGCGGTGCCGGCGATGAACGGGCAGTGCGAGGCGGCGCCGATCTTGGCCATTTCGCCCAGCAGCTCCACGTCCTGCGGGCTGTGATCGAAGTAGTAGTCGCCCACCAGGCAGCCGAACGGTTCGCCGCCGAACTGGCCATACTCTTCTTCGTAGACTTTCTTGAAGATCGGGCTCTGATCCCAGCCCACACCTTTATAGCGCTTCAGCGTGCGGCCCAGCTCCTGCTTGGAAATGCTCATGAAGCGGATCTTCAGCATCTCGTCGGTTTCAGAGTTGTTGACCAGGTAGTGCAGGCCGTGCCACGCGCCTTCCAGCTTCTGGAAATCGTCGTGGTGAATGATCTGGTTGATCTGCTGCGACAGCTTTTCGTCGATTTCCGCGATCAGCGCCTGGATGGTGCGGTAGGCGTCGGAAGAAACGGTGACGGTATTTTCCAGCGCCTGCTGCGCCAGGGTTTTCACCGCGTTCTCGACGGCTTCTTTGGCCTGGTCGGTCTTTGGCCGGAACTCTTTGTTCAACAGCGCGCTGAATTCATCGCTGGAAAAAGTCTCGGTGGTTTGCAACGCATTCTGTTGCTGAGGCGAGTTGCTCATCGATTAATCCTCACGCTCGTTGTTGTCATCGTTAACCGCCGGCTTCGGCGCGTCGGTCAGGGATTGCAGCAGCGCCGGGTTTTGCAGGATCTTGGAGATCAGCTCTTCGGCGCCGTTCTTGCCGTCCATGTAGGACAGCAGGTTGGAAAGCTGGGTGCGGGCGTCCAGCAGATTGTCCAGCGCGTCGACCTTGCGGGCGATAGCGGCGGGGGAGAAGTCTTCCATGCTTTCGAAGGTCAGATCGATGTTCAGCTTGCCTTCGCCGGTCAGGGTGTTGTCAACCTGGTAAGCGACGCGCGGTTTCAGCGACTTCATACGCTCGTCGAAGTTGTCGACGTCGATTTCCATGAATTTGCGTTCTTCCACGCTGGCTTGCGGATCGACCGCTTTCCCCACCAGATCCGCCATCACGCCCATCACGAACGGCAGCTGGATTTTGCGCTCTGCGCCATAAATTTCGACATCGTATTCAATCTGTACGCGCGGCGCGCGGTTGCGGGCGATGAATTTCTGCCCGCTGCGGGATTTCGAGTTTGACATGATTTACTCCATCTAATGGCGATTGGGAACGCGCCTCGTCCGGCTGGGAGAGTCAGGTTCTGATTCGGGTCTGCGCAGGGGCAGACGGTATCGGATGCGTCAAGAGAACAAAGGTCGGCGGCTAGCTGTTCTCCTCGTTGTCGGGGCGACCGAGAATGGTCTCCAGTTGGTTAAGCCCATCGGGCGCCAAATCGCGGACGATTTGCATAAAGTCCAGCGTAATCAACCGCTGGACCCGATCGATCATCAGCGGCGCCGGGTGGCTCGGCTCATGAAGACGGAAATAATTTTTCACCTTATCCAGCATCAACTGGGCATCGTCGCGCGACTGGATCTGCGCGCTGCGCCAGTTGAGCGGGGCAGTGGCGCTCTGTACGGAGGCCGGTTGCTGCATGGCCGCCGTTTCAGGCGTCGCGTCCGCTTCGGCGGCGGCGGGCACCTCGCTCTGGCCGGCGAGCGCCACCAGAGAAAACACCTTGGTCAGCGCGCTCATTTCCGGCAGCGCGCTTTCCCCCAGATGGCGGGTCACTTCGCTGCGGATGGCGCTCAGGGTGTTGGCGATGCGCGTCACTAAGGCGCCCTCGGGGCGATCCTGCTGCGCCAGTTCATCCTGCAGCCGCGCGCGGCCGCCGGGAAAGTTGGGGCACTCCTGCTTGCTGCCGTCGAGCAGGGCGCCGGCATCGCGCAGCGAGATTTCTCCGGCGGCGCTTTTCAGCAGCGGGGCGGCGCGCACGCTGGCGGCCAGCGCGGCCTTGTCGCCAAGGTCGGCCAGCGCGTTGATGCGAAACAGCGGGTCGGCTTCCCCATCGAACTCCAGCGGCGGCTGCAGGGTGTCCCAGTAACGGGTCATCGACTGATGGATCAGCGTCAGCCCGTCGGCGTAGCCCGGCAACCCGCGCAGCTGGGTCCAGGCGCGGGTGAGATACAGCATGACGCGCAGGTCTTTGGTGCGCGTCAGCAGCGAGGTCGCGAGGCGCTCGACCTGCACCCAGTCCGGCGCTTCTTCCGGAATGATGGTGCTGCCGAACTGTTGTTCGGCCTTGCCGGTGGCGGCTTGTTCCATCGCCAGAAAGTCGGCGTCGTATTCCAGGTTGTCGCCGCAGGGATTGTCCGCGTCAACCGGGGCCAGCAGGGTATCGGTATCGATAGCCATAAAATTTCCTTCAACGAACGATGTTAATCAAACATTTGCGGGTACTGGCCGCCGCGGCCGGGGCGCGCCCAGCCGTTGGGCTCGAACAGCAGTGAAAACAGCTGCACGGTGAGGTTGCCGCTGTGCACGTGGGTGTAGAGCGGGTGTCCGTCTGCCTGATTGGTCCACCAGAAGCTGGTGTACTGCGCCGGATCGAAGCAGTCGGCGGCCTGTTGCCAGCCGAGGCCCGGCACGTCCGGATGCTGGAAACCGATAATCGACAATATTTCGGAATCCGCTTCCGCCGGCGGGCTGGGCAGCGCCGGGATCGCCTGCAACGCGCGGTCAATTTGCTCGGCGGAGAAACCGTTGCGCACGCCGTTCAGCAGGGTATGACCGAGCTGTTGGTACCAACTCGCCGCCATGTTCAACTGTTGCGATCGCCAATCCTGCTGGCTGAACAGGCGCAGCGCGCAGATCGGGTAGCGCCGCCCGACGCGGTCGCGCGCCGGCAACAGGCAGCCCATCTGCACGTACTGGCTGCCGAGCGTGGCGGGGATCACGAAGTTCCACACCGGCGCGTTGCTGAATGGGTGATCGTTAGGCCCTTGCGCATCGCGCTGCAAATTCACCAGCCCGTTATGGAACCAGTGGGCCCAGTTGTTGACCACCGGATCGGGCAAGCGGCGTTGCAGGAAATCGCCGGCGGAGGGGAGTTTGCCGTACCAGCCAATGCTCGTCGGGGCGCTTGAATCAGTGCTCATGGTCATGTCCTTTCGGGGCTACGGGCACGAGAAGGCCGGCAGTTGGAACGGATTGCGGATGCTGTTGGGCGTAAACTCCAGCGTGACGCGGTGGCCGTCGAGATTGAAGGTCGCCTGGCGGCCGAGGCCGGCGGTGCCCGACGATTGCGCCATGTCCACCAGACGGTTCAGCGCCCACGGCCCGCTGGTCACCAGACTGGCCGTGGTGCCGTTGGCCAGCGCCAGCTGCAGATGCACCTGGTTGGTATTGCGGGTGCCCGGCCAACTGACCACCAGCGGCACCTGTGGGCCGTGGCTGTATTTGAACAGCTGCCCGTCGATATCCAGCGTCAGGTTGAGGATGTCGTTATCCATCCGCACCGGCCGCACGGTCACGCGGTAAGAGGGCGTCGCGGTGCCGTTGGCGAAAAAGGCGTCGCGGATGCGCTGCGCCTGCTGGAACGAGCGCAGGATGCCTTCGCCGCCGGGCAGCGTCTTGCCGTCCACGCCGGGGGTGAAACGCCAGTTGGCGCGGGTGGTGTCGACCTTGCCCTGCAGGTTGTCGCGGAAGAAGCTGTCCATCAGCCCGCTGTTCGGTGCGAACATGCGCGCCAGATCGTCCGGCGTCACTTCCTGGCGCGCCCGGGCCACCAGCGGATAACGCCCGGCGATCGCCTGGCGGCAGAAGCTGCCGACCTCGAAGCTGATGCGTTTTTTCACGTTCTCCATCTCTTTGCGCTGGGTGTCGCTGCTGGCGCCGATCGCCAGCGACAGCAGCATCTGTTTGAACGGCACCGGCAAGCGGCCGGACTCGGCCTGCAGGCGCGGGATGATGTCGCTCGGCGGCGCCGACATGCCGCTGTTGGCCGCGCCCTGAACCGCCGTCAGATAGCTGTACAGCTCATCGACCTGCTTCAGCACGCTGTCGAAAGGGATCGCCTTATTGCCTTCGCCCTGGCTTTGCGCCAGCTCCAGCAGCGGCGCGAAGTGCGCCATCACCAGCTGTTCTGGCTGGGCCGACACGTCGCCGTCGGCGTTGGCCGGCCGGTTGGTGAACAGCGCCTCCAGCGTGCGGTTGGCGTTTTGGTTCAGCCTGTCTTCGGTTTTGGCCAGCAGCGAGCGGGAGTCGGCGTCGCTTTTCTCGTCGCGCAGGGTGACGTTTTTGCTGACGTTGACCAGCAGGTTGCGCATCGGCGACGGATTGCCGGACAACAGGCGCGCGCTGCTGATGCGCTGAGTCAGGTTGCCGATGTTGGCCAGTTGGATATCCCCCAGCAGCTCATCCCAGGCGCTGATGAAGTCCTGCATGTACAGCTGGCGGATGGTCTTGGTCAAATCGGCGCTCTTCTGCTCCGGCGTCTGGCTGTTCAACACCCAGACGTCTTCCTTGCGCAGGGTGTCGGTCACCGGGTCGATGTTGTCGTTGAACGCTTTCCAGTACCCTTGTGAGGTGAACAGGCCCGGCACGCCGTCG
This sequence comes from Serratia sp. CY83965, assembly GCF_052166375.1. Classification (NCBI taxonomy): domain Bacteria; kingdom Pseudomonadati; phylum Pseudomonadota; class Gammaproteobacteria; order Enterobacterales; family Yersiniaceae; genus Serratia; species Serratia sp. CY83965. The sequence continues at coordinate 248,973 of NZ_JBJNOV010000004.1, forward strand.
GTGACCGGTTTGCCGCTTTTGCGGCTGAACGCCAGCTCGGTTTGCGGGCCGGCCAAATCGACCAGGCTGACCGGCTTGATGTCGGTCTGTTTCAGCAGCAGGCGCTTGAGGCGGCCATAGACGCGCTGCGACAGCGGCGCCCGGTTGATGGCGGCCTGCGCCTGCGCCACCAGCTGTTCGTCTTTGGCGTAGGGCGAGGCCTGGATCTGCGCATCCAGCAGTTGGCTCAGGTGCCATTCGATCTGTTGCAGCTGTTTTTGGGTGCTGCCCTGCGGCAGGTTGCGCTGCAGGTTGAGCATCACCCAGGCGCGCAGGAATTTGCCGTCGTACTGCTTCGGCAGATACAGCATCTGGTAGGCCTTCAATGCTTCATAGCTGAAGTCCGCGTCGCCGTGGTTATCGTTGCGCAGCGTGGTGGCGATCTGTTGCGCCACCTGCGGCAGCAGCAGCTCTTTCAGCGCTTTTTGGTACAGGGCATTGCCGGCGTCACCGACCTGATCGCCGCGGAACAGCCCCATGCGGTAGGTGAACGGCGGATCGTCCAGCGAAAAGTTCTGGCTGTCCGGCAGGTGCAGCAGGCTGTTGAGGAACGGCAGCAGCGAGAACATGTCGCCATTGCCCACCTGCGTCAGGTTTTGTCCCTGGCGCTCGACGCCGGGCACCTTGGCGGCCACTTCCGCCAGATAGGCCTTGTTATTGCCATAGCTGGTGAACCAGAGCATCGCCAGCACCGCCAGGACCACCGCCAGCGCGATGTAACCCGCCCAGTGCAGGGCGCGGTTGCGGTATTCCCACCAGCGGTTGCTGCCCGCCAGCCCGGACTCCTGGAAGACCACCGATTCCAGCGTCTCTTTCAGGAAGAAGCTCTGGCCCTTGGCCGCCGGGATTGGCGTTTCTTGGCCCACGCTGTCCCAGGCGGTGTTGGCCTGCGCCCCTGAGTTTGCCGTTGGCAGCTGCAGGTAGCGGTTCAGCTCGCCCATCACTCGGTCGAACGGCAGGCCTTCCTGGGTGCCGCTGGTGAAATAGATGCCGCGCGGGGTAAAGCGGGTTTCAAAACTGGAGGTGGCGAACACCTGATCCAGATAGTGGCTCAGCAGCGGGCGCAGCGCGGCGAATTCCTGCGGGAACAGGTAGCTTTCGGCGCGCTGGCGCGCGTCGTGTTCCATCAGCAGCGTATCCGGCAGCGCCGCGTCCAACCGCTGTTGCAACAGGGCGTAGTGCTGTTCGAAGGCGGCGTTCAGGTTGAAGTCCGGCTGCCGCGAGCGCTCGTAAGGGAAGGTGAACCCCCAGATCTGGTCGCGCTGCGCTTTGTCGAAGCTGCCGAAATAGGCCATAAAGCCGTTGAGCAGGTCGGTTTTGGTCACCAGCACATAGACCGGGAAGTGAATGCCCAGCTGTTCATGCAGTTCGATCAGGCGTTTGCGCAGCGCGCTGGCCTGGGCGGCGTGCGCTTCGGCGCTGTCGCTCAGCAGATCGGCGACGCTGATGGTGACCATCACGCCGTTGATTGGCTGGCGGGTGCGATATTTTTTCAGCAGCGCGACGAAGCGTTGCCATTCGCCGGCGTCTTCTTCGCGCTGGCTTTCCTGGGTGGTGTAGCGGCCGGCGGTGTCGAGCAGCACGGCGTCGTTGGTAAACCACCAGTCGCAGTTGCGGGTGCCGCCCACGCCGCGCAGCGCGGATTTGCCGAAGCGATCCGCCAGCGGGAAGTGCAGGCCGGAATTGACCAGCGCGGTGGTTTTGCCGGCGCCGGGCGCGCCGATGATCACATACCACGGCAGCTGGTAGAGGTATTGGCGGCTAAAGCGGGTCATCCAGCGGTGTTTGCCGTCGCCCTGGCCCGGTGCGAAGCGCGCCTTTTTCAGCAGCTGCGCCGCTTCGTCGAAGCGCTGCGCCAGCTGATCGTCTTGTTTAACCTCGGGCTTGCCGTCTTCCGCCGGCACCGTTTCGGCGGCGCGCAGGTTGCTCAGCAGGCGGCTGTTGAACCAGGCGCTGTAGAGGCGCGGGATCAGGCGGCACAGGAACCAGATCAGGTAGATGACGCCAATGGCGATCTGGCGGTTGAGTTCCGGCTCCAGCGGGCGATAGTCGCCGATGGCCACCAGCGGGCCGATCATCCAGATGATGAACGCCAGCGCGGTAATGCCGACAAAGCCCCACAGCAGGCGGCTGGTGATGATGGAGAATAACGTACTGAGCATTACTTTCCGGTTCCTTGCGGCAAGCCGTTGATTTCCGCCTGGGTGTTTTCCGGGGCGACCAACAGCGTAATTTCTACCCGGCGGTTCAACGCGCGGTTCACTTTGTTATCGTTCGGCGCGACGGGGTTGCTCTCGCCGCGGCCCTCGGCCTTGACCCGCTGCGGGTTGGCGAGGTGTTTTTGCAAGCGGGCGCTGACCGCTTCGGCGCGCGCCAGCGACAGCTCCCAGTTGGAGGCGAAGCGGGCGCTGCGGATCGGCACGTTGTCGCTGTAGCCGGTGACCAGGATTTTGCCGCTGACGCCGTTCATGGCGGCGGCGATGCGATCGATGACCGGGATATAGTTGGCGCGTACCGTGGTGGCGGCGGAGTCGAACAGCCCGTCGCCTTTGAGGATCACCACGCTTTGCTGCGCTTCGTCGCGCACCACCACCAATCCTTCGGCGATCTCCTTGCGCAGGAAACTTTTCAGGCTCAGCGTCGGCGGCGCGGCCGGCGCCGGATTACCGATCGCCACCTGCGGCAGGTTGGTTTGATAAATCGCCGCCAGCACCGGGCTGGTGTTGTCGCCCAGCCGCCAGTTGAGGGCGATAAACAGCAGCGAAGCCAGGAAGCCGGTCAGCGCCACGCAGGCCCACAGCGGCACCAGCGGGCGCCACAGTTTTTGCTGTACCGGCAGATCCAGCGCATGAGGCGACAGGGGAGGGGCGTAGCCGCCGCGCACCGTCCGGATCAGCTGCAGCAGACGCTGTTTCATGGTTTCCAGCTGAGAACGGCCGTTTTCCATGACCCGATAGCGGCCTTCAAAGCCCAGCAGCAGGCAATAATTGATCAGCTCCAGCAGGTTGATGTGCTCACGCGGGCTCTGCGACAGCTTGGCCAGCAGCTGGAAAAACTTTTCGCCGCCCCAGGTTTCGTTATGGAAGGTCACCAGCAGCCCGCTGCCGGACCACACGCTGTTGCTGCCCCACGGGGTCAGCGCCGCCGCTTCATCCAGCGCGGTGCACAGGCAATAACGCGCGCCGATGATCACTTCGTACGGCAGATTGGCGCGTTGGCCGCGGATCTCGAAGCGGCGCATTTCGTCGATCAGCTGTTGGCGCAGCTGCGCCGGGTTGGCGTGCGTAGCCGACTGGCGGATCTGCGAAATGGCGTTCAGCAGCGGGTTGGCGGCGTCCACCAGCGGATTGGCCGCCGGCGCCATGCTATTTTCCTGAGTCATAGGTTACCGGTCCGTATGGCTGCGAATCGCCCAAAATTCCATGTCCAGCCCCGGGAACTCGCCGGCCAGGTGCAGGGCGAAGGCGCTGGATTTTTCCATCTGTTTCCACAGGTCGCCGCCTTTTTCCAGCTCGAAATAGGTGTAGCCGGCGTGATAGGGGATCTGACGCGGTGCGGCGGGCATGGTGCGCAGGCCGATGCCCGGCAGCTGCAGCTGCACCAGATCGCGGATGCGCGTGACCGGGGCGATCTTCATCTGCGCCGGGAAGTGGGTCAGCAACACCTCGGCGGCAACGTCGGCGCGCACCGCCAACACGAAGCCGAAGTCGCGCATCATTTTGGCGTCCTGCACGGTGGCGACGTTCAGCCCGTGGGATCGTTCGACCAGGGTCAGCTGAATGGCGTTGTCTTCCAGCACCACCGACAATCCTTGACGCAGCAACAGCATCAGCTTGCCGAAGCACAGCGCCAGGTTGTCGTGGTCGTACACCGGCAGGCGGCCTTCCGGGGTGCGCTGCGCCGAGAAGCTGGCGAGCTCGGTGGCGAACTGCAGCCAATCGGCGAACAGGCGCTCCGGGTGCAGATGGTCGAGGTGATAGGCGTGACTCACCTGGCCGAGATGGCGGTTGATCAGCTGCAGCAGCATGAAATCGACCATTTCGGAACTGCCGCCGCGCCCCGGCTGCAGCAGGCGCTGGCTCATCTGCTGGCTGCGCTGTTGCAGCAGGCCCTGCAGATCGTTGATGAAGGTCTTCAGTACCGGGTTGCCCTGGCAGTTCAGCATCGGCGGGATCTGTGCGGTATCGAGACGCAGGCTGTTGTCGCCGCGCTTTTCCAGCACGCGGGTAACGCCGAGCGCCGTCCATTCGGCGTTGAGTTCACTCTCCAGCATCAGCCGCAGGCGCAGGCGGCCAAATTGCAGCGCCGCGCTGCCCACCGAGACGGCATTAAGATCGTCGACTTCGTTCTCGTAAGCCAGATAGCGCGCCAGCGCCTCCGGGCTTTCCTGAAAGATCACGTCTTCACGCCCTGCGCGGTAAGTCGGCAGGGCCAGCACCACGTTTTCACCGGTCTTGTTTTCGGCGATGCTCAGCGGCGCGGGCGCCTGCTGGGCGCCGGCAAAGCGAAACGGCGTGCCGTCCGGCATGATGCCGCTGGCGGCGTTGAGCGCAATCTTGCCCTGGCGCAGCAGCGTTTGGTCCAGATCCAGGGTGAGGAACCCCCAGAAACAGCCGCTGTGGGCCTGACCCCAGTTGCGCATATAGCCTTCGAGATAGTTTTCCGCCTGCTGGAAATGGTGAGGGCGCAAAAACATCCCCTCAGTCCAGACAACCTTATGAGCATCTTTCATCATCACACCTATAGTTACTTCGCTTCAGCGCAGCGGTAGGTCAGTCGACCTTTTTTACGGGACGCAGGCCATTCACGCCCGCGACGATATGCGCTTCCAGCTCATCCGGCGAGAATTGCCATACCTTGTAGAAATTGGTTTCGGTGGGCTCCGGCAGCGGCAGCGAAATGCGCCAGGTCTTGCCGTCCAGGTTTTGATACTCGGCGATTACGCCGATGTAACGTGCGTCCAACGCGCTTTGCCCGCCGAGCGTCTTGCCGGTCTGGCCCGGCGTCAGGAAGAACTGATCGCTGTCCAGCAGGCTATTGCCGAGCACGCTTTTGGCGTCGTTTTGCAGACTGAAGAAGTCGGCATCCATGAATTCCGCATCCGAACGCAGCAGCAGCACGCGAATTTTTATCGGCGCCGGTTGCGCGCCGGCGGCGGCGTTGACCTGGCGATCGGCATCGAACACCAGGCTGTAGCGCGACGGCACGCTTTTGGCGGAAGACATGCAGCCGCCGAGCGCCAACGCGCCCAGCAGCAGAAACAGCATCCCGCACCAGCGGGAAGCGATAGGGGTCGTCATCATGGGAATCTCGTCGCCCGCAGGCGTACTGACTACTGGAGGATCCAGGTGGCTGAGCCGGCATTTTTACACGCCTTGCTGTCGCCGCCGACTTTGACGCAGTCCTGTTTGGCGGCGCGCGCACGGCGCGGCAGATCTTTGCGCAGCGTCGATTTGTAGCGCGCTTCCGGCACGCCGGCGTTGGCCTGGATATAACCCACCAGATCGCCGCCGCGGATGGCGGAGATCGCCAGCCAATTGTTTTCCACTTCGCCCAGCGCGTAGAACGCGGCGGCGTTGTCCAGGCTGCCGACGGCGGTGCCGGTATAATCGGGGCTGCTCATGATGCTGGCGGCGTACAGACTGCGGTATTCCTCACCGATCGGTTTGAACTGTTTCGGCGCGCTCACCGCGGCGCGGTGCTTTAGCGTGACGCCATTGACTTCACTGCTGACGATGGCGTCGTTATTGAGCGCCGGCGGCGGTGGCGGCGGGGTAGAGCAACCGGCAAGCGTCAGGGCGGTCAGCAGCGTCAGGGTAATCCGTGTTTTCACAATGTCCTCTTCTTCTTGATTGAATGGCTGTGTAATAAGGCGCCGTCATCAGGGCGCAAGCAGCAACACTTTTAATTGGCTCGGCACGATGCGCATGCCGAGCGCGTTGGTGGAATTCTGCAGGCTGAGGCTGGTCAGCCGGGTGGCCGGGGTGCCTTTGAGCAGCACGGTAAAGGCGCCGGTCAGGTGGCGGGACGGCCCCATCACCGTCCCGGAAGCGACCCCGGTGGCCACGCCGGGGTTGTCGCCGTTGGTCAGCGGTGTCACCGTCGCCATGTTGTGCGCCGGGGTGCCGACGAACAGAATATTGAATGCGTTCGGGATGGCGGTCGGCGCGAGGGCGATATCCGGGTAGGGCACGGGCACCGGCGCCGGGCTTGGCGTCAGACAGACGTCGGGAAACGCCAGGTCCACGCCGATCATTTGGCTGTTGGCAAACATAAAAGGCCTCCGCAGGTTATCCGACGTGGATTTGTTCCGAATCCAGCTTGGTGATGTCTTTCGAGGTAATCAGCGTGTTGCGGGCATGAATGCGGGCGTAATCTTCCGCCTGGTAATCCAGCTGCCCGGCGCGCACGTGCTCGGTTTGGCGCACTTTGCGGAACAGCGAATGGCTGATCTGGCTGACTGAATGCCACAGCGACTCGCAGCGTTTGCCGACCAGGCGGCTGAGGCTGACGAAGGCCGACAGCTCTTCGCCGCTGTATTTCATCTTGTCGACGTGGCAGTCGCCGCTGTTCGCCTGCAGCGTCATGGCGTCGCCGCTCAGGTTCAGCGCCTGCGCGCCGTGCAGCGACAGCGAACCGTTCGGCGTTTCAATCTGCAGATCGCCTTCGACGCAGAGCCGCGCCGCGTTTTGCGGTTCCGCACGTTCGAGGACGGCGATCGCCCACAGCTGGTGGCCGCTGCCGGCCACCAGCACGTTATCGCCGAGGGCCGGCGTCAGCAGGCAGCTCGCCGCCCGGCGGCAATGCCAGCCGCGGCCTTCGCACTCCACCACCAGGCTGCCGTCCGGCAACAGATTGACGATCTGGCCGGCGGCCTGCTGGGGCGGTGCGATGTTGACGGCGCGAGTTGAGTTGGCAACGCTCATGGTGATCCCCTCGTGAAGTGGTCAATGCATTCAGATTCGGCTCTGGCGCTGTGCGCTCCAGGTTTCAGCGGCGTACAGCTCTTCGTCGCTCTCGAGGATCCCGCTGCGATCGCCCCAGCGTGTTTGCTGCTGGTGGGCGCGGTGCATGCGGGTGCGCATAAAACGCGCGCGCCGGAAATCGGCGGCGCCGATGTCGGCGTAACAGAAGTCGGCGTAGGTCAGGTCGCTGTCGCTGAAATCACAGCGCGCCGCGCGGCTGCGCTGGAACACGCATTGATACAGGCGCGCCTGGCTAAAGTTGGCGGCGTCCAGCGTCGCTTCGCTGAAGATCGCCTGATCGAACTGCCCGCTGCGGCACTGCGCGTGGGTCAGATTGGCCTCCAGCCACAGTGACTGCTGCGCTTGCACACCCGTCAGGTTGGCGCGCCGCAGCGAAGCGCCCTTGAAATTGCTCTGGCGCAACGTCGCCTGGCTGAAATCGACGTCGTCCAGTTGGTTATCGGTAAACTGGCAGGCGATGAGGCGCTGCCCGGCGTAACTTTTGCCGCGGTGGTCACATTCGAAAAACGTGACGCGGTCGAAATAAACCCCTTCAAGCCTTGTTTCACAGAGATTTAATCGAAAGAATGTGACAAGTGACAGCCTCGTATGGCTTAAATCTGCACCGTCGAGCGGGCTTTCGTAAAAGGTGGTGCGATCGTGCTGAGTGGCGGAAAAATTCGCGCCGGCCAATTGGCATGACATCCAGTGGCTTTGGTTGAGCGACAGCCGGCTGAAGTCGCTCTGTTCGAGCCGGCAGTCGTTGAACATCGTCAGTTCGATATGGCTCTCGCTGAAGCGGCCGCCCGCCATGACGCACTGATTGAAGGCCGTTTGCTTCAGGTTCGCCCGCGCAAATTGAGCGTGTTCGAGCCGGCAATCGCTGAAGACGCTGTCGCGCAGATCGCAATCGGAGAAGTTCACGCCGTTCAGGTTCAGTTCGTTGAACATGCCGCCGGCCAAATCCATACCGGCGAATGACAGGCCGTGCAAATCCTCACCGGCAATCAGCTCGCCGCGTTTCACGCGCTGGCGTATCTGCTCAGGTTTTGACGTCATACTTCCTTCCCGTTATGGCGAGGCAATGTTTTCACCCTGGCGGTATAGGCACCGTCGAGCCGTGTCGCCTGATCCACTTGCGACTGCGACAAATCGGCCCGGAACAGATTGGCGCCCTGCAGGTCGGCGCCTGACAGCACGCATTTTTGCAGGATCGCCGCGATGAAATTGGCGTCGCGCAGGTTGGCCTGGGACAGATCGCAGCGAATGAACAGGCTGCCGCTGCCGTTGGCCTGACGGAAATCGGCCTCGTTCAGCCGGGCTTCCGACAGGTCGCAGTTGTCGAGGCGCGCGCGGTTGAAATTCGCCCGCTGCAACGGCATCTGGCGCAAATTGCACTGGTTCAGCGTCGCGTCGCTGAAATCCGCCTGCGGCAACAGCGTCTTGGCCGCGAAGGCGCAGGCGGTGAGGCGTGCGGCGCGGAAGCTGAGGCTTTGCGTCTCGGTATCAACCCAGGCGCAGCTCTCTAGCCGCGCCCGATCGAAGTTCACCGCCAGCAGCCGGCATTTGACGAAGCTGACTTTGTCGAGCCGGGCGTGGCTGAATGTCAGCTGCTCCAGTTGCAGCTCCATCAGCGTAATGTTGGCCAGCGTGGCGCGGTTGAAGTCACACTGCCCGAGCAGGGTTTCGTATCCCAGCAAGTCGCGTAACGACGCCATCGTGAAATCGCAGCGTTGAAACAACGTTTGCTGAATGTTGGTTTCGTGCAACCGCGCGCCGCCGAAATCCGTCGCTTCGCATTTCGCCAGGGCCAAGGAGGCGTGGCTCAAATCGGCCTGCTGTAAGACGGCGCCGCTGAGATCGGCGCGCGCCAACATCGCCTCGCGAAGATCGCAACCCACCAATTGGGTTTGGCGCAGATCGGCGTTTTCCAGCAAAGCGCCGCGCAAGTTAGCCTGGCAGAGATCCATGCCGGACAGATCGGCGCCGGTGAGATCAAGACCGCTGAGATCCTTATCGCGCAGCATGGCGGCGGCGACGCGTTGGCGAATGATTTGCGCCAGATCGCCACGCAAACGCAGTGCAGGGCTTTGCGCCTGCGCCGACATTAAATACATTTGATGCAGCGCGCGCTCGCTTTCCCCACGCTGTTTAGCGCTAAACGCGTCGGGATGGCGGCGCGCCTCCTGGAACAGCAGATCGCGTTGCTGCTGGTAGCTTTCCGCACCGGATGGCGGCACGTGATCCCCACCGGGGTTGAGCGGATCGATGCCCTCGGCTTGCGTCAGCTTGAGCATGTCCTGATACTGCGCCTCGGCCTGGTTTTCCAGACGCTCGACGAATTCGGCGAGCTGGTCAAGCTTCGGCGGCGCCTCTTGCGACGGGCGCGGGAAAAGTTCATCGATGTCTTGCCCCTCGCGCAGCAGACGCTGGCGATGCTCTTCGCGTTGCTGGTGCTCGTAGGCGGCGATATTTTCCGCCATCGGGCTTTGCTGCGTCGGCGTTTCCGTATCCAGCCAGGCGCCGATGCACGCCTCCGGCAGCAACTCTTGTTCACGAAAAGCGTGCAGAGCACCCCGTTCTTTATCCAGCCGCTGGGCCAACACCTGCCGATAATGCGCGGCGGAGCGGGGCTCGCCTTCGGTTTCCAGGGCCGGCATCAGCTGCATCACGTCGGCGGCATCGTCTTCATTGATGCGTGTGCTGCCCTGATAAATCAGCAGCATCTGTTCCCGATGTGGGAAGAACCAGACGGTGGTGTGGCGCATCGCGATCTCTTCGAAATGCGTTTCGCCGCCGCGCAGCCGGTTGATGAAGCAGCGCGCGCGCCACGGCGGCAAATGCCCTTGCTGCACCGGTTCTGAAGGGTGCATGTTCCAAATCCGATAGGCGGCCCGGGGCGGCAAGCTGTCGCGTTGAGGAAACTGCTGATCGCTTTCCGCCATGTTGAACAGGCGCCAGTCGATATCGTTGGCGAAGCCGGGAAAGCCGTTTTTCAACCAGTCGGCGTCGTAGTTTTTGCCGATGCGGGAGAAGCGGCGCGGCCAAGTGATATCCAACGCGTCAAAGCTTGCCGGTTGCGCGCTTTGCCGAGAAGACGCAAGGCGTCCCTGCAGGGGTTCAACATTGGGTAGGCGATGGATGCGGCCTTGCGGAAATGTTTCTGGGGTGGCGCCGATGCCGTGCGGATTATCGGCGAACTGTGCGCCGCCGTAAGCCCGGCGCCAGTCCAGACGCATCTCTGCAAAAGGGAGGGGAGTAGAGGGGCGATCGTTGATCCAATGGCGATCGCCGAAAACCACCAGCGTTTTTTCCAGCGAATCAAGCTGGATCTTCACGGCGCAAGCGGTTTTGTCTTGTTGATGATGGGTGTAGGCGTTGCCGGTGGCGAGAAACTCCGCGCAGGCTTTTGGGATAGCCAAATCGAGCACGCCGCCGCTCAACGTGAGTTCGTCGGCGGCCAACTGCCACAACTCCGGTTCGGGACGCAGGCGCGGGGCTGCCCCCATGTCGGCCAAGGCCAAAACGGAAACGCCCAGATGGTTTTGCCCTTGCCAAGAGAAGGGTCGATGAAGCGCGCTGAGGCGCAGAGGTTTTACGACTTTCATTGTGTGTGTAAAGCTTCCTGTGGATATCAGCCGGCAGCCAGGCTGCTTGCTCAAAAACAATCCGTTTTTCGGTTTAATAGATATCAGGCTATGTCACAACAGATGAAGAAAACGATGCGGCGTTCAGAGCCGATCGCCAATGCGGGGAGCGCCCCGCTTCGAAATGGATGATCAAGAGGACAGTGCGTTGTCCTTTCCGCTTATTCCACGAGCCAGCAGCACGGCCGCCACGGACAACGCCGCGGCGATCGCCTTGGCGATCAATTGGCTGGCGCTCTCCAGGTGATAGGGCGCAAAGAAGCCGACGTCGGCGGTGCCCAGGATCAGCAGCGCGGCGAGCGCCGCAAAACAGGGCAGCTCTATCGCCAGCGCCAGGCGGCCGGTGGGCGCCGCACCCAGGTAACTCATCAAAAAGCCGGGAAAAATCAGCAATCCGATCAGTTCTGCGGGGGCATTCACCGCAGACATCACCTGCTGGTTGTATTTCAGGAGCGCCAGCATCAGCGCGACAAAGATCAGCAGCCGCAAAGGCAACGTGGCCGCTCGGTTGGCCGACAAGAAGGTTTTGCCGATCGCAGCGAGCAATACGCAGCCAACCAGGATGCCAAAGAAGGTAAACAGGATTTGTCCCCAGAGGCTGTCCTGCGTCGAAAAGGCAATGAACGTGCCCATCGTGACACTTCCTTATGCAAGGTGATTTCGCGAACTGATGAACGATAAGCCGTTTCGGATCGCGTGATTGAAGGGATGCTTTTCGCTCAAAGCCGGGAAAGCTCTTCGATCACCGCTTTTTTGGGATTCTTCGGATCGTACTTTATCGCGATGAAATGGCCCGGCTGATAACGCGGCAGATCCACGACGCTGATCGGGCCTTTCGCCACGGCCGTACGGTTTTTCCCGTCTTGGGCGATGTACTTGACTTCGACTTCGCAGACCGGCCGATTCCCGTCCCACAGGTTGGTCTGGCGAATGCTGACGATTTGCCCTGAGGCGGAAATACCGTTCTCCATCACGCTGAGGGAAGAACCGATATGTTTGAAATAACCCCAGATATCGACCGTGATGAATTTGAAAAAGCCCACCAGGCTGAGAATGGGAGCCAATAAAATCAAACCGATAACGGTGAAAACATTTTTGGCCTTCGACATGGGTGTCCCTTTACAAGAAGATCGCCAGCGCCTTGGTGCTCAATCGTAAGGCACCGTTGGTCACCAGCGCGCCAAGCTGTGTGAACGTCATGGGATCATTACTGAGCTTGAAATTGGTTTTGCTGATCGACAGCGGGTTGTGCGAAATATCGAGCATCGTGTGTTTCAGGCTGGCCCCTGTCAACGCAAGATTTGAACCGTAAAAGGCGAAGTTGGCCCCGGTCGCCACCCATTTCAAGCCGTGGCAGTTGTCTTTCCAGCTCGGTGTTTGCACCGATACGCCGTCGCTGCTGGTGATATTGATCGTTTTCGCTTTGATGGTCAGCGTGCCGGTGATCGTTGTGCTCTGATCGTTTTTGTAGGTCTCGGTGACATTCCCGGTTACGGTGGCGGTTTGGCCGCCGCCTTTAATCGTCAATTCCTGCCCGCCTGCGGAGATGGTGGTGTGCTGCCCGCCGGAAGTGATGTTGACCGTTTGCCCTTGTTTGATGGTGCTGGTTTGTTGCCCCTCGGTAATGTCGAGGGTCTGGTTGCCTTTGACCGTGACATGCTGGGTTTGCGTAATGTTTTGCGTCTGCGCGCCGTCGAGCTTGAAGGACTGATTGCCGGTGATGTCGATTTTATCGCCGCCGTCGATAATCGTCAGGTCGCGGCCGCCTTTGATGTTCACCGTCTGATGAGCGTTCAGGTTGGCGGTTTCCAGCCCATTGACCGTCGTGGTGCGTTTCGCTTTGTACAGGAACGTGGCGTCGCCGGTGACGGTGTCGTCCTGCTGGCGACCGATGATGGTGGTGCGACTGCCGTCAATATTGACGTTCTTGTCGTTTTCCACCGTCATGTTCATGTTGCGTTCGGCGTGCATGTCGAAAGATTCGTTGCCGGGCGCATCTTCCAGGAACAGGAAGCTGGCATTGTCGGCGCCGCCGCCTTTACTGCGGCTCATAAAGCCCATTTTGGTGGCGTCGCCGGGCAGATCCCACGGCGGCATGCTGTCTTCGTTGTAAACGCGGCCGGTGATGATAGGGCGATCCGGATCGCCGTTGATAAAGTCGACCACCACTTCTTCACCGACGCGCGGGATCTGGATCCCGCCGTATTTCCAGCCGGCCCAGGCGCTGGAGACGCGCACCCAGCAGGAGCTGGTTTCGTTGCCGCTGCCGTGGCGATCCCAACGGAACTTGAGTTTCACCCGGCCATATTTATCGGTCCAGATGCTTTCGCCTTCCGGGCCCACCACTTCGGCAGTTTGCGGGCCATGGGTTTTCGGCCAAGGCGTGGTGCGCGCCGGGCGCCAATTGATGTCCGCCGGAACGACCTGAAATTCGGTTCGCTGCTCGCCGACGTCGTTATCGTTGCTGGCGTAGCTGTTTTCCTGCATGAAGTAATGCGCGCTGACCACCAGGTAGGCGCGGTTGTCTTCTATACGCGGCGCCTGGGTCAGTTGAAAACGGTAGCCGGGCGCAATGCCCTGCGAATTGCCTTCGCCGCTCATCTGCTCATGCTGCGCTTCGAACTCCTGTTGGCGAACCTTGACGTAAAACTGGCCATGGGCGTGATCGGTATAACGGCCGGGCCAGTCGAACACCTCGGCTTTGTCCTGCGCGAACGAGGCGGGATTTTGCCGGGCTTCCAGCAACCGCGCGCGCGGCTTGCGAAAATCGTAGTCATCCAGGCTATACAGGCTGGGCGTGATGGCGTCAGAAACGCTCCAGCTATTGATGCTGTCTTTGTTTTCCACCAGGCCGCCTTCCGCGAGCTGATAGGGAATGCTGGCGTAGCCGGCGAGTTCCTGATGCGCCGCCGGCGCGTCAGCCAGCACCAGCGTATGGCCGTCTTGCTGGTGCGTGAAATAGTAATAGATGCCTTCGTGTTCCATCAGACGGCTGATGAAATCGAAATCGCTCTCCTGGTACTGCACGCAGTACCCCCAGATGCGGTAGTCGTAACTCAGGCGGTTATCGATTTTCACCTGATACTGCCCCAGCACCTGAGTCAGGATGTCGGGAACGGTCTTTTCCTGGTAGATGCGAAAATCGCGGTTTTGCGTCAGATACCACAGCGTGGGGCGCAGCACGGCGCGGTAGATATAGTAACGGTTGCCGCCGGCTTCTCGTCCAGAGAGGGTCATGCGCGTGATATTGCCGTTGAGATAACGCGGCGCCAACGGATTGCCCCGCAGCTCCAGCGTGATTTTTTGTCCCAGCAGCGCTTTCAGATCGAGCCGATTGTCGGGGCTGAGCAGCTCGACGTCGAATTCGAACAGGCCGGCCAGTTTTTCCTCACCGGAAAGGCTTCTGAACAACAGCTGATGGGCGGGCAAAGGCGTGTGCGCAATGATAAGACGATCCATACTATTCCTCGGTTTAGGCATAGCTACCGCACGAGAATTGACGCGCGATCCCGATGGCGTATCTGTCACGAATGGAGACAGGAACTGACGAAAGATTTAACAAAGTTTACACAAAGGCACGATTTGTGCAGTCTACAATAGAGCACTGCATTTGCAAAATAGCCTTGTGGATCAATGCTCAATTCGTTAACTTGCTCACGATCTTGTTTTTTATCATTTAAAACATATGGATGCGGGTAGATCATTTTTTATCTCAAATTATTGGGTAATTGGTAATACCAAAAAATAAATGTGTAACACATAAGTCAACGTGCTTATAAAACAACTCTTTTTTTACGTAAAAAAAGTCACTGACTGTTTTTTATCCTTACCATTTGCCAGTTAAAGATGATCAAATATATAAATTTGGCGAATGTTAATTCGGATGATTCCTATTTGGTAGGCGTCCCAGGGCCCGCCGACGGGCCTGGGAATATGCGTTTGAACGGTTGAAAATGCAGCGAATGCAGCGAATGCCGCCGTTAGCGTGGAGAGGAGGCGAAGGGGAGTTGACCGATCAGCTCGCAGAGCCAGATTAAAGCCGGGTCGCGTTGCGCCTGCCGGCCGGCGATCAGCTCAATGGGGAAAGGCGCGATGGCCAACTCGTCAGGCAGCGGGAGAATGCGTACGCGTTGCGGATCGGAAAAATGCCGGGCCGCGCTGGCGGCCAGCGTGGCGATCAGATCGCTGTCGGCGACCACGGCCGGCAGAGCGGCAATGTGTGAAAAGGTCACGGCAACGCGCCGTTGGCCGCCGATTTCCGCCAGGCGGCGGTCGACCAAGCCTCTGGCGGAGCCGTCGTCAGCCGGCGCGTACAGCCCGTGCGGCAGGCTGAGGTAGCGGGCCAGATCCCAGCGGCCATCCGCCAATTGCGGGTGTGAACGGCTGGCGATACACACCAGATGCTCTTCAAACAACGTGCGTACATAGTGGCTTTCTGCCCCGGAAAGATGCCCTCCCAGCGCGATATCCACCTCCCCGCGATCCAGCTGCCGGTAAATATTGCGGCGATCCAGACGCGAAACGCGAATATCGATGCCGGGTGCCGCCTGGCGCAAACGGCTGATGATGGCGGGCAGCAGCAAGATATCGGCATAGTCGCCGGCCGCCAGCGTAAAACGCCGCTGCCCGGCGGTGGCCGGGTCGAAACGGGCAGGGGGCGCCAACGCCAGATGGATCTGTTCAAGCACCCGCTGTATTTGCGGCATCAGCTGGTGGGCGCGCGGCGTGGGCGCCATGGCGCCGCCGCTGCGAATAAACAGCGGATCGTTCAGAAGAATGCGCAGCCGCGCCAATGCATTGCTGACGGAAGGTTGCGCGCGGTTAAGACGCCGGCCTGCGGCGGTGACGTTGCGCGTCTGATACAACGCCTCAAACACCACCAGCAAGTTGAGATCGACGTTGGCTAAATTCATTTTATGAATACTCTATATACAGATAATCCATTTCCAGAATCTTACAGCGTTCCCTAGGCTGGTAGCACACGAATTTAGCCTTCAATCAGGGGAAATGATGAACAAAGTGTTAATCACGGGCATTGAGCCGTTCGAGGGGGACGCGGTGAACCCTTCCTGGCAGGTCGCGCAGGCATTGGCCGGAGAGCGTATCGCCGGCGCGGAGATCGTGGTGCTCGAGCTGCCCTGCGTATTGGGCGTGGCCAATCAGCAGTTGATCGCGGCGATTGAGGCATTGCAGCCGCTGGCGGTGATTTGTCTGGGGCTGGCCGGCGGCCGGGCCGAGATATCCCTGGAACGGGTGGCCATCAATCTGATCGATGCCCGCATTCCCGACAATGCCGGTAAACAGCCGATTGACGTGCCGGTGGTGGCCGGCGGGCCGGTGGGCTATTTCAGTACGCTGCCCGTCAAGGCCGCGGTGCAGCAACTGCGCCGGCAGGGGATCCCCGCGGCGGTCTCTTATACGGCAGGCACCTACAACTGCAACCATATTTTTTATGGGCTGCGTCACTATCTGGAGACGCAGCATTCGCGGGCCAGGGGCGGGTTCGTGCATATTCCGTACAGCCATGAACTGGCGGCAGCGCACCCGGGCAAGCCGAGCATGGCGCTGGCGACGATGGTGGAAGCGGTGCGCACTGTCGTGCAGGTGACGCTGACGGTAGAGGAAGATGTGCGATTCGGCGATGGCGCCGTACATTAAAAGCAGGGCGTGGCGTACCACGCCCTGCCGCGGGTTATTCGTCGGCGACGCGGATCACCAGTTTGCCGAAATTTTTGCCCTGCAGCAGGCCGATAAACGCCTGCGGCGCCTGCTCCAGCCCGTCGACGATGTCTTCGCGGAACTTGATTTTCCCCTGTTCGACCCAACTGCTCATTTGTTGCAAGAACTCGTCAAAGCGTGCGCCGTAGTCATCGAAGATGATAAAGCCCTGCATGCGGATGCGTTTGCGCAGGATCAGTCCCTCCAGCAGCGGCAAGCGGTCCGGCCCCGCGGGTAATCCGGTGGCATTGTAATGGGCGATAATGCCGCATACCGGAATGCGCGCTTTGGTGTTCAACAGCGGCAGTACGGCGTCGAATACGGCGCCGCCGACATTCTCGTAATAGATGTCGATACCCTGTGGGCAGGCAGCGGCCAACTGTTCGGCAAAGTCTGGGGCGCGGTGATCGATACAGGCGTCGAAACCCAACTCTTCCACCACATAGCGGCATTTTTCCGCACCGCCGGCAACGCCGACGACGCGGCAGCCTTTCAGTTTGCCGATTTGGCCGACCACTGAACCGACCGCGCCGCTGGCGGCGGCGACCACCAGCGTTTCACCCGCCTGCGGTTGGCCGATGTCGAGCAGCCCCATGTATGCGGTAAATCCCGGCATGCCGAGCACGCCCAGCAGGCGGGAAGGGTGCGGCAAATGCGGGCCGAGGTTGCGCAGGCCGCTGCCGTCGGACAGCGCGTAATCCTGCCAACCGTCATAGCCCAATACCCAATCGCCGACGTTGAAATCGGGATGCTGTGAGGACGCCACGCGCGATACCGTACCGCCCACCATCACCTGACCGATCTCCACCGGCGGCGCATAGGAGGGGGCATCGCTCATGCGTCCGCGCATATAAGGATCCAACGACAGATAGACGGTGCGCAGCAGCAGTTGGCCGGCACCGGGTTGCGGTGCGGGGACGGTTTCGAGACGGAAGTTCGCCGCCGTCGGTTCGCCGTGCGGACGCGAGGCCAGCAGGAAGCGGCGGTTCTGTTGAGAAGGGGACATCGAAAGCTCCTTTGTGTTGCGGCAAACAAGGTCCGTTAAGCCTAGTCCAGGGGCGCTAAGGGGACGTGACCGAATGTGCTTAGCTCAGAGCGGAACGATCAGCACGTCGATATGACTGATATTGATAAAGCGGGCGGCGGAACAGGAGACTTTGTTCATCATGCTGTCTCGGTGATTGCCGCAGAGCAGCAGGTCAAACGGCTGACGGCGGCTGGCGAATGCCAGGCTGTCACCCAGCTCGCCATGCACGATCAGCGTATCGGCGATAGGGTAGCCGGCGCGTTGGCGCAGTTCTTCCATAAACAGCCGGGTTTCCTCTTCCATCAGCGAGCGCAAATCGCCCAGCATCGGTCCGGCGAAATTATTGTACATTTCCGGATTGGCGAGGGTGCTTAACAGGGTGATGCTGCCGCCGTAAGGGCGAACGATGGAGACGGCCTTTTCCACCAGGCGGTGGCTGTCAGGGGCAACGGCGACGGTGACCAGAACGTTTTGATACCCCATATCCGACTCCTTGTTGTATCCATCGTGTTTCAGGCTGCCGCATCGGCGGCCTTGGTGGAAGCACTGCGTCGGATAAAGGGTAGAACCTGGTGAGCCTAATAAATGTGTTTCATATCACGCGCGGCAATAAAAGCTGAATTTGCCCCGGTTATATAGCAATAAAAGATAAAACCGTTGCCGCACGTAATTTCACTGAATTAAAGCACCTGTGCCCACAGCGTTTTCGGCACCTTGCCCAGATCGAACAATTTACCGGCAACCAACTCGGCGCGACGGTGGTCGGCGGCACGGTACATATTGCTCATTTCCGTATCGTTTTCAATGGAGTAGTTCAGTTTGTCGTACACCTTCTCCAGGCTGTCCAAAGAGGAGCATTTACGAAATGTCAGCAGATATTCGAGCGTATCGGTCATGATTAAAATATAGCCTGTTAATAGTTAAAGCCGGGTGAATAACACATGGCGACTCACGGCGACGCCGTCGAGGCAGCGATGTACGACCTGACAAAAATCATTTCGATTAGATAAATTGCACTGGGTAATGATGTCACGCCGCCCGTAGCGGCGCTTTGATAAATCATAATATGCCAGTGCGCCGTCAGCAATCTCAGCCTGCTGATTAATGGAGAAATAGGGAAAGTCTCAGGGCGGTTGACGGCCGACGCGTCGTCATTCGTGCTGTGCACCAGCGCGCGGTGCCGTGCCGGGCCTCTTTTGCGGTGATTTTTTCACCCGGCCGTGGCGCCGTCGCGGCATTGGGCGGTGTTTGTCGCCGCTGCTTGCGTTGAAAAACCGTTTTTTCGATGACGAAATATCAATAGTAAAACAAAACTGCGTTTTATTTTATGACAATGAAGTGATGAAAGCCAAAGCCATGTAAATAATCTCTGGGGTGAGGGGGGAATTATCTCGGCGTCAGAAAAAGAAATAAAAAGCATTAAAGTTTTATGAATTGCCGCCGATATAACGTTTTGGGGAAATTTAACTAAAAAAAAGCATTCTTGCATCGTGCTAATACGGAAACATATCGTTACGTCTGTTAGCTTGTTCACTACGCCTGCGAATCATTGATAAGCCATAATCACCTGATGTTGAAAATTAGAACAGCCTCAGGCGGAGGGCTTAAGTCAAATCCGATAGCTAATAACCTTATAGTTTACATTGGTTATTTTTCAGCTTGGATATTTTTTAGTAACTCAAATGGTTATTTATACTGAGTTTGTTGCCTATATGCAGATTTTTGTTCTGTTATTTTGGTTTGGTGATGCTTTTGTTCGAATTGATCTAAAAAAGATAATTTTTTGGCGGATAAACATTGTTTTTAAGACGTTTTTTTACCTATGGCTGTTTTGTGAGCAAATTGGCGGTCAATAAATGAACGTATTTGGGTGTATTTGGCTCAATTATTTTTTATTTTTGTGATCTATGTCACATTGTATTTAAAATTGCCTCTCACTTACATTGTGTGTGCTAATGGTTCGGGGGTAGAGTTGCGCTGCTTTAGGAATAATCTTATTAAATTTGTAAAAATAGTTTCATGGTGACTAAACACTATCGAAGCAGAATGCTGTACATCCATACACGTTGGTTTACGCTCGTAGCAAATACTGAACAGTGGTCGAATTTAGCGATTGTCGAAAATTATAGCAGTCGTTTTTGAGAGATTAATTTGCCAACTTTGGGAAACAACCCAAGTCACGGGCGATAAAATTTATCACCCAGCGTATGTTTTTAAACATAGTCTGTCGGGATGGGGAATATGGGTACGTCTGAATTACTTAAGCATATTTATGACATCAATCTGTCATATTTACTTTTAGCACAGCGTTTGATCAACGATGAAAAAGCGTCCGCAATGTTTCGCCTGGGTATTGATGAAACCATGGCCGATGCGCTGGCGCAGCTGACTTTGCCGCAAATGGTTAAACTGGCCGAGACCAACCAGCTGGTTTGCCACTTCCGCTTTAACGAAAGCCAGACCATCGAACGCCTGACCAAAGAGTCGCGCGTCGACGATCTGCAACAAATCCATACCGGCATTTTGCTATCAAGCCATTTACTGCAAGAGCTATCGAGTAAAGACGCTAGCCCGACGAAGAAAAGAGCCTGATGATGGTTGAGAAAAGTATCGTTCAAGAAGCCAAGGACATTCAGCTCGCCATGGAGCTGATTTCGCTGGGAGCCCGATTGCAGATGCTGGAGAGTGAAACCCAGCTTAGCCGCGGGCGCTTGATTAAACTTTACAAGGAGTTACGCGGCAGCCCGCCGCCAAAAGGAATGTTACCGTTCTCAACCGACTGGTTTATGACCTGGGAACAAAATATTCACTCGTCGATGTTTTACAACGCTTACCTGTTTTTGATGAAAAGCGGGCAGTGCAGCGGAGTGGAGGCGGTGATCAAAGCCTATCGCCTCTATCTCGAGCAGTGTCCGCAGCAGGCCGGCGAGGCGCCGTTGCTGGCGCTGACCCGTGCCTGGACGCTGGTGCGCTTCGTCGATAGCGGCATGTTGCAGCTTTCCGCCTGCAGCTGCTGCGGCGGCGCATTTATCACCCACGCGCACCAGCCGCTGAATGGTTTCATCTGCAGTTTATGCCAACCCCCATCCCGCGCCGTAAAAAGACGTAAACTTTCGCCGCAACTGGCCGATATTATTCCTCAACTGCTGGACGAGCAGGTCAAACGCGCCATTTGAGCCGCCACATTGCCGGCTCTCGGCAATGAATACCGACGTGTGATACGCAGGGGCGGCATGCCGCCCCCAGACATGCAGCCTGGTCTGTCGCGCCAGGGCGCGTTTGCCCCACCTTCCATCCACATTGTTAATTTAAGGAATGCGTGTGCTAGTTATTTTGGGTTATCTCGTGGTATTGGGCGCGGTGTTTGGCGGCTACCTGATCGTGGGCGGTCATCTCGGTGCGCTATATCAGCCGGCGGAGTTTCTGATTATCGGCGGGGCGGGGGTCGGCGCTTTCATCGTCGGCAACAACGGCAAAGCGATCAAAGCCACGCTGCGCGCCCTGCCGCGCCTGATGCGCCGTTCCAAATACAACAAAGATCTGTATATGGATCTGATGGCGTTGCTGTTCCGTCTGCTGGCCAAATCGCGTCAGCAGGGCATGCTGTCGCTCGAGTTCGATATCGATAATCCGCAAGAAAGTGAAATTTTCTCTAATTATCCGCGCATCCTTGCCGATAACACCCTGGTGGAGTTCATTACCGACTATTTACGGCTGATGGTGAGCGGCAATATGAATGCGTTCGAGATCGAAGCGCTGATGGACGAAGAGATCGAAACCTACGAGCAGGAAAGCGAAGTGCCCGCCGGCAGTCTGGCGATGGTGGGCGACTCCTTGCCGGCGTTCGGCATCGTCGCGGCGGTGATGGGGGTGGTGCACGCCCTGGCTTCGGCTGACCGTCCGGCCGCTGAACTGGGCGCGCTGATCGCTAACGCCATGGTCGGTACTTTCCTCGGCATTTTGTTGGCCTACGGCTTCATCTCGCCGCTGGCGACGTTGCTGCGCCAGAAGAGCGCCGAAAACGTCAAGATGATGCAATGCATCAAGGTCACGCTTTTGTCGAGTCTGAACGGTTACGCGCCGCAGATCGCAGTCGAGTTTGGCCGCAAAACGCTGTATACCACCGAACGTCCTTCTTTCGTTGAGCTGGAAGAACACGTGCGCCGCGTGAAAGCGCCGGCGCAGCAGGCGACGGAAGAAGAAGAAGCATGAAACAGAATCATCCGGTCGTTCTGGTCAGAAAGCGCAAATCGCATCATGCCGCTCATCATGGCGGCTCCTGGAAGATCGCTTATGCCGACTTTATGACGGCGATGATGGCGTTCTTCCTGGTGATGTGGCTGCTGGCGATCGCCAGCCCGCAGGAGCTGACGCAAATCGCCGAATATTTCCGTACGCCGCTCAAGGTCGCCCTGACCAGCGGCGACAAGAGCAGCTCCGAGAGCAGCCCAATCCCGGGCGGCGGCGACGATCCCACGCAGCAGCACGGCCTGGTGAGAAAACAGGTCGATTCGCCGGACGCGCGCGCCGAAGAGCTGCGCCTGAACAAGCTGCGCGAAAAGCTGGATGAGTTGATTGAGTCCGATCCGCGCCTGAAGGCGCTGCGCCCGCATCTGCTGATCAACATGATGGACGAGGGGTTGCGCATTCAGATTATCGATAGCCAAAACCGGCCGATGTTCAAAACCGGCAGCGCGCAGGTCGAGAGCTATATGCGCGATATTCTGCGGGCGATAGCGCCGATCCTCAACGACTTGCCGAACAAGATCAGCCTGTCCGGTCACACCGATGATATCCCTTACGCTACCGGCGAGCGCGGCTACAGCAACTGGGAACTGTCGGCCGATCGCGCCAACGCCTCCCGACGCGAGCTGATCGCCGGCGGCCTGGCGGAAGGCAAGGTGCTGCGGGTGGTGGGCATGGCGGCCACCATGAGCCTGAAACAGCATGGCGCCGATGACGCGATTAACCGACGCATCACCGTGTTGGTGCTGAACAAGCAAACGCAAGAGGGCATCGAGCACGAAAATGCCGAAAGCAACGCGCTGGATATCGCCCAACCGGACAGTCTGAAGCAGCTGGCGCCGTCGGCGACCGCACCGGCCAGCCAAACGCCGGAACCCTCGGCGACAGCCCCGGAACCGGTGGCGCCAACGCCAAGCGCTCCACCGCAGGCATCCCCGGCAATAGCACCGGCCGATCAGGCGCCGGAACAACCGGCTTCCGCACCCGCACCGACTAACCGCGACTCACAGCCAGAGGTGACCCCGTGAGCATGGACATTAGCGATTTTTATCAGACCTTCTTTGATGAGGCAGACGAGTTGCTGGCCGACATGGAGCAACACCTGCTGGAGCTGGATCCGCTGGCCCCCGATATCGAGCCGTTGAACGCCATCTTCCGCGCGGCGCATTCGATCAAGGGCGGCGCGGCGACCTTTGGTTTTTCGGTGCTGCAGGAAACCACCCACCTGCTGGAGAACCTGCTGGACGGTGCAAGACGCCAGGAAATGAGCCTGAGCACCGAGATTATCAACCTGTTTCTGGAAACCAAAGACATTATGCAGGAGCAACTGGACGCCTATAAAACCTCGCAACAGCCTGACGCTGAAAGCTTTGAATACATTTGTCAGGCGCTGCGCCAGCTGGCGTTGGAAGCGCAACAGCAGCAGGAGGCGCCTGCGGCTCAACCGGCCGTTCAGCAGCCTGTCGTTAAGCCATCGGCCGCGCCGGCGGCGATCGAGGGCGGCATGCGCATCAGCCTGAACGGGCTGAAAGCCAGTGAAATCCCCTTGATGTTGGAAGAGCTGGGCAACCTCGGCGAGGTTAAAGATCCGCATCAAACGGAACACAGTCTGGACGTGACGTTGCTCACCTCCGCCAGCGAAGACGACATCAGCGCCGTGTTGTGCTTCGTGCTGGAACCGGAACAAATCAGCTTCTCGACGCCGCCCCAGAGCGAACCGGCCATCGCAGAAGCGAGCTTACCGGAAGCGGTCGACGTGCCGGAGCCTGCGCCTGCGGCGGTCGCGAACGCCGCGCCGCCTGCCGCCAAACCGGCCGCCGCAGCGGCCGAAGCGCCAAAAGCGCGCGCCAAGGCGAGCGAGTCCACCAGCATTCGCGTGGCGGTGGAAAAGGTGGATCAGCTGATCAACCTGGTGGGCGAGCTGGTGATCACCCAGTCGATGCTGGCGCAACGCTCCGGCACGCTCGATCCGGTGAACCACGGCGATCTGCTGAACAGCATGAGCCAGCTGGAGCGTAACGCGCGCGATCTGCAGGAGTCGGTGATGTCGATCCGCATGATGCCGATGGAATACGTCTTCAGCCGCTATCCGCGCCTGGTGCGCGATCTGGCCGGCAAGCTGAACAAGCAGGTGGAGTTGACGCTGCAAGGCAGTTCCACCGAACTGGACAAGAGCCTGATCGAACGCATTATCGATCCGTTGACGCACCTGGTGCGCAACAGCCTCGATCACGGCATCGAAGAGCCGGCCACCCGCATCGCCGCCGGCAAGTCGGCGGTGGGCAATCTGGTGCTGTCGGCCGAACACCAGGGCGGCAACATTTGTATTGAAGTCATCGACGACGGCGCCGGCCTGAACCGCGAAAAAATTCTCGCCAAGGCGGCTTCGCAAGGGCTGGCGGTCAGCGACAGCATGAGCGACGAAGAGGTCGGCATGCTGATCTTTGCGCCGGGCTTCTCTACCGCCGAACAGGTGACCGACGTTTCCGGCCGCGGCGTCGGCATGGACGTGGTGAAAAGGAATATTCAGGAGATGGGGGGCCACGTCGAGATCCGTTCGCAGGCCGGTAAAGGCACCACCATCCGCATCCTGTTGCCGCTGACGCTGGCGATCCTCGACGGCATGTCGGTCAAGGTGAACGACGAAGTCTTTATCCTGCCGCTGAACGCGGTGATGGAATCGCTGCAGCCGCAGGCGGAAGATCTGCATCCGTTGGCCGGGGGTGAACGCGTGCTGCAGGTGCGCGGCGAATACCTGCCGCTGGTGGAGCTGTATCGGGTATTCGAAGTGGACGGCGCCAAAACCGACGCCACGCAGGGCATCGTGGTGATCCTGCAAAGCGCCGGCCGCCGCTATGCGTTGCTGGTAGATCAACTGATTGGCCAGCATCAGGTGGTGGTGAAGAACCTGGAAAGCAACTACCGCAAAGTGCCGGGCATCTCCGCCGCGACCATTCTGGGCGACGGCAGCGTGGCCTTGATCGTCGATGTCTCGGCGTTGCAAACCTTGAACCGTGAAAAGCGTCTGACGGACGCCGCCGCATAATAATGAGTTTATTGATTTAAAAGGTGAATGATATGGCAGGATTGGCAGCCGTCAGCAAATTGGCTGGCGAAACGGTAGGGCAAGAGTTTCTGATTTTTACCCTGGGCAACGAGGAGTATGGCATCGATATCCTCAAGGTGCAGGAAATTCGCGGCTACGATCAGGTGACCCGCATCGCCAACACCCCGGCGTTCATCAAGGGCGTCACCAACCTGCGCGGCGTGATTGTTCCCATCATCGATCTGCGGGTGAAGTTTTCGCAGCAGAGTGTTTCCTACGATGAGAACACCGTGGTGATCGTGTTGAACTTTGGCCAGCGCGTGGTGGGCATCGTGGTTGACGGCGTCTCCGACGTGCTGTCGCTCACCGCCGATCAGATCCGTCCGGCGCCGGAGTTCGCGGTGACGCTGGCGACCGAATATCTCACCGGCCTCGGTTCGCTGGGCGAGCGCATGCTGATCCTGGTGGATATCGAAAAGCTGCTGAGCAGCGAAGAGATGTCGCTGGTCGACAGCGTGGCGAAAAGCGTCTGATTTCAGACTCAAGGGGCGGGGCGCCGCCCCCTTTAACCTTCACTTTCCCTGATCTGTCGCGATGGCCTCAGCCGCGCCCGGAACCCCCACTAAAAATAGTTACTTTCCCGCATAAAGTTTTGCCGCACGGCGCCGATAACTCTCACATTCAACGTCATCAGAGCCTGTCTGCGCGGGCTTCAACAAGGGAAATCATGTTAAATCGTATGAAGGTGGTCACCAGCCTGTTGCTGGTGTTGGTGCTGTTTGGCGCCTTGCAGTTGATTTCGGGCGGACTGTTTTTCTCCTCGCTGAAAAGCGATAAGGAAAACTTTACCGTCCTGCAAACGATCCGCCAGCAGCAGCTGCAGCTGAGTGAAAGCCGCGTTGACCTGCTGCAGGCGCGTAACTCCCTGAACCGCGCCGGTATTCGCTACATGATGGATACCAACAAGATCGGCAGCGGCGCCACCATTGATGAACTGCTGGCCAAAGCGAAGGAAGAGCTGGGTGAAGCGGAAAGACACTACGCCGCGTACGAGAAAATTCCTCAGGACCCGCGCCAGGATCCTCAGTCGGCGGAACGCCTCAAGCAGCAGTACGATGTGCTGTACGGCGCGCTCTCCGAGCTGATCCAACTGCTGGGCGAAGGCAAAATCAACGCTTTCTTCGATCAGCCTACGCAGAGTTACCAGGACAACTTTGAGCAGAGCTACAACGTTTATCTGGAGCAAAACGGCAAGCTGTACCAAATCGCGGTCGACGGCAGCAACAGCTCCTACAACTCGGCCATTTGGACGCTGATCGTGGTGCTGGTGGTGGTGCTGGCGGTGATCGTACTGGTCTGGACCGGTATCCATCACATCCTGGTGCGCCCGCTGAACCGCATGATCGACCACATCAAACAGATCGCCGCCGGCGACCTGACTCAGCAGATCGTCGTCAACAGCCGCAACGAAATGGGCGTGCTGGCGGCCAGCCTGAAACACATGCAAAGCGAACTGATCGAAACCGTCAGCGGCGTGCGTCAGGGCGCGGACGCCATCTACAGCGGCGCGTCAGAAATCGCCGCGGGCAACAACGATCTCTCCTCCCGCACCGAGCAGCAGGCCGCGTCGCTGGAAGAGACCGCCGCCAGCATGGAACAGCTGACCGCGACGGTGAAACAGAACGCCGAAAACGCCCGTCAGGCTTCACAGCTGGCGCTGAGCGCCTCCGAAACCGCGCAGAAAGGCGGCAAGGTGGTGGCCAACGTGGTGCAGACCATGCACGACATCGCCGGCAGTTCGCAGAAGATCGCCGATATTACCGGCGTGATCGACGGCATCGCCTTCCAGACCAACATCCTGGCGTTGAACGCCGCAGTGGAAGCGGCGCGCGCCGGCGAACAGGGCCGCGGCTTCGCGGTGGTGGCCGGTGAAGTGCGCAACCTGGCGCAGCGCAGCGCACAGGCGGCGAAAGAGATCAAAGGCCTGATCGAAGACTCGGTCAGCCGCGTCGATATGGGCTCCGTGCTGGTGGAAAGCGCCGGGGAAACCATGGGCGACATCGTCAACGCCGTCACCCGCGTGACCGACATCATGGGCGAAATCGCCTCGGCTTCGGACGAGCAGAGCCGCGGCATCGATCAGGTTGGCCAGGCGGTAGCGGAAATGGACCGCGTCACCCAGCAGAACGCCTCGTTGGTGGAAGAATCCGCCTCGGCGGCGGCGGCGCTGGAAGAACAGGCCAGCATGCTGACCCAGTCGGTAGCGGTATTCCGCTTGAGGTCGGAAGGCCAGGAAGAGTTTAAGGCGCCTGTCACCAGCAAGGCGCCGGTAACACCGGTAATCAATCATAAGAAAATGAACGCCAGCGATCTGCAGGATAACTGGGAAACGTTCTGACCGGTATCGGGCCTCTCTCGCAGAGGCCCTTTTCCCTACGTAGGCCGGTCGCCGGCCGGCTGCAAGGAGGTTCACAGTGTTTAACCGAATCCGTATCTCTACCAGCTTGTTCCTGTTGTTGATGACCTTCTGCGTTCTGCAGTTGGCCAGCAGCGGCCTGTCGTATTCCGCGTTTCGCTCCGATAACCACAACCTCGACATCATCACCCTCGGCAGCCAGCAGCGCGATTCGCTCAGCCTGAGCTGGGTGTCGCTGTTGCAGGCCCGCAATACGCTGAACCGCGCCGGCACCCGCGCGGCGCTGAAACTGCCGCAGGAGCAGGTGAACGAATTGATGAGCAGCGCCCGCAGTTCGCTGCAGAAGGCCGACCTCTATTTCAATCAGTTCATGGCGGTTGAACGCAGCAGTGAACAGCAGAACCAGCAGACGGCCACCACCAAGGCCAGCTACGAGCGGCTGCGCGGCGCGCTGCGTGAACTGATCGGTTTCCTGGAAAAGGGCGAGCTGCAGGCGTTTATGGATCAGCCGACGCAGAAAACCCAGGACCTGTTTGAGGCTGACTTCGTGCAGTATTTGCAGTTGGTCAACGGCGACATCAGCGAGGCTCGAGACGCCAACCAATTCTCCTTCACGCTGGCGGGCCTGATGCTGGCGGGGGCGGTCTTGATGCTGATCGTGGTGACCGGCAGCGCCATGTGGTGGTTGCGCACCATGTTGGTACAGCCGCTGAACCAAATCCGCAGCCACTTTGAACGCATCGCCGCCGGCGATTTGGCGACGCCGATTCAAGTGTATGGCCGCAATGAAATCAGCATGTTGTTCGCCAGCCTGCAACGCACGCAGCAGTCGCTGATCGGCACCGTCGGCGCGGTGCGCGACGGTGCGGAGTCGATTCTGATCGGCCTGCAGGAGATCGCCGAAGGCAATAACGATCTCTCTTCCCGTACCGAGCAGCAGGCCGCTTCGCTGGAAGAAACCGCCGCCAGCATGGAACAGCTGACCGCGACGGTGAAGCAGAACGCCGACAATGCGCGGCAGGCCTCTCAGCTGGCGCGCGACGCTTCGGCCACCGCGGCCAAGGGCGGCGAACTGGCCGGGGACGTGGTCACCACCATGCACGATATCGCCAACAGTTCGCAGAAAATCGGCGCCATCACCAGCGTGATCGACGGCATCGCCTTCCAGACCAACATTCTGGCGCTCAATGCGGCGGTGGAAGCGGCGCGCGCCGGCGAACAGGGGCGGGGTTTCGCCGTGGTCGCCGGCGAGGTGCGCAACCTGGCGAGCCGCAGCGCGCAGGCGGCGAAAGAGATCAAGGTGCTGATCGACGAATCGGTCAGCCGCGTCAAACACGGCTCGGTGCTGGTGGAAAATTCCGGCGCCACCATGCAGGACATCGTGCGTTCGGTGACGCGCGTAACCGACATCATGGGCGAGATCGCCTCGGCATCGGATGAACAGAGCCGCGGCATCGAGCAGGTGACGCAGGCGGTGACCCAGATGGATCAGGTCACCCAGCAGAACGCCGCGCTGGTGGAAGAATCCGCTTCTGCCGCCACCGCGCTGGAAGAGCAGGCCATTACCCTGGCCGACGCGGTCGCGGTATTCCGTCTGGCGGACGATAACGTCGTCGCGTCAGGTAACAGCAGCAACGCAGTTTCACCCGTGGTAAAGGAAGCCCAAGATTGTTAAACCGCATAAGCAGCACGTTTTTCTCCGGTGAGGCGGCATGAAACAGGCGCCGTCAACTTCTAACCGGGATACAGCGTCGATGTTGACGCAAATGGTGCAGCGTCTGCCGCTGTCGGACGTGCATTTTCGCCGTATCAGCCAGTTGATTTATCAACGCGCCGGCATCGTGCTGGCGGAGCATAAGCGCGAGATGGTTTACAACCGCCTGGTGCGCCGGCTGCGGCTGTTGGGATTGCACGATTTCGGCGACTACCTGGCGCTGCTGGAAAGCGATCCGAACAGCGCGGAATGGCAGGCGTTCATCAACGCGCTGACCACCAACCTGACGGCCTTTTTCCGCGAGGCGCATCACTTCCCGATCCTGGCGGAACATGCGCGCTCGCGGCCGAACGGCTACAGCGTCTGGAGCACCGCGGCCTCGACCGGTGAAGAGCCGTATTCGATCGCCATCACGCTGAGCGATGCATTGGGTCAGCGGGCCGGCAGTTGCCAGGTCTGGGCCAGCGACATCGATACGCAGGTGCTGGAAAAAGCGGAGGCGGGCGTTTACCGCCAGGAAGATCTGCGCACCCTGACGCCGACCCAAATGCAGCGCTATTTTCTGCGCGGCACCGGGCCGCATCAGGGGTTGGTGCGCGTGCGGCCGGAGTTGGCGGCGCGAGTGAACTTTCAGCCGCTGAATCTGCTGGCGCCGGAGTGGGCGCTGCCGGGGCAATTCGACGCCATTTTTTGCCGCAACGTCATGATCTATTTCGATAAGGCGACGCAGGAGCGCATCCTGCGCCGCTTCGTTCCCTTGCTTAAGCCGGGGGGGCTGATGTTCGCCGGCCACTCCGAGAATTTCAGCCAGATCAGCCGGGATTTCTACTTGCGTGGGCAGACCGTGTATGGGCTGACCAAGGAGAGGTAATGAGTAAAATCAGAGTGTTATGCGTAGACGATTCGGCACTGATGCGCCAGCTGATGACGGAAATCGTGAACGGCCATGCCGACATGGAAATGGTGGCGACCGCGCCGGATCCGCTGGTGGCGCGCGATCTGATCAAAAAATTTAATCCTCAGGTGCTGACGCTGGACGTCGAGATGCCGCGCATGGACGGGCTGGATTTCCTCGAGAAGCTGATGCGCCTGCGGCCGATGCCGGTGGTGATGGTCTCTTCGCTGACCGGCAAAGGCTCGGAAATCACGCTGCGCGCGCTGGAGCTGGGCGCGGTGGACTTCGTCACCAAACCGCAGCTCGGCATTCGCGAGGGCATGTTGGCCTACAGCGAGCTGATTGCCGAGAAGATCCGCACCGCCGCCAGAGCGCGCCTGCCGCAGCGCTCCAGCAGCCCGGCGCCGGCGATCCTCAGCCATGCGCCGCTGTTGAGCAGTGAAAAACTGATCGCCATCGGCGCTTCCACCGGCGGCACCGAAGCGATTCGCCAGGTGCTGCAGCCGCTGCCGGCCACCAGCCCGGCGCTGCTGATCACTCAACACATGCCGCCGGGATTCACCCGTTCGTTCGCCGAGCGGCTGAACAAGCTGTGCCAGATCACGGTGAAAGAAGCGGAGGACGGCGAGCGCGTGCTGCCGGGCCACGCCTACATCGCACCGGGGGATCGCCACCTGGAGCTGACGCGCAGCGGCGCCAACTATCAGGTGAATCTGCATGACGGCCCGGCGGTCAACCGCCATCGCCCGTCGGTCGACGTGCTGTTCCGCTCGGTGGCGCAATACGCCGGCCGCAATGCGGTGGGGGTGATCCTCACCGGCATGGGCAACGACGGGGCGGCGGGGATGCTGGAGATGCACCGCGCCGGGGCCTATACCTTGGCGCAGAACGAGGCGAGCTGCGTGGTGTTCGGCATGCCGCGCGAGGCGATCGCCAGCGGCGGCGTCAGCGAAGTGGTCGAGCTGGACAGAATGAGCCAGCGCATGCTGGCGCAGATCGCCGGCGGCCAGGCATTGCGCATTTGATTTTAGTCCGCAGGGCCTACCCGGCGGCGATATGACCCAGGTTCGCCGCGCGGCGGCCTGCGGTGTTGCATCATTAAACGGTTAACTATTTCAGGAGTAACAATGGCAGACAAAAACCTCAGATTTCTGGTTGTGGACGACTTCTCCACCATGCGCCGCATCGTCAGAAATCTGCTCAAAGAGTTGGGCTTCAACAATGTCGAAGAGGCTGAAGACGGCGCGGATGCGCTGAACAAGCTGCGCGCCGGCGGTTTCGACTTCGTGGTGTCCGATTGGAACATGCCGAACATGGACGGACTCGAGCTGTTGCAAACCATCCGCGCCGACAGCGCGCTGGCCGCGATGCCGGTACTGATGGTGACGGCGGAAGCCAAGAAAGAAAATATCATCGCGGCGGCGCAGGCCGGCGCCAGCGGTTATGTAGTGAAACCATTTACGGCGGCGACGCTGGAAGAAAAGCTCAACAAGATTTTTGAAAAATTGGGCATGTAAGGAGAGGGCGATGAGAGACATTCCAATGCCTGCCAGCGATGCAGCGACCGCGGGAGAGATCATCTCCCGCATCGGCCAACTGACCCGAATGCTGCGCGACAGCATGCGCGAACTGGGGCTCGATCAGGCGATCGCCCAGGCGGCAGAGGCGATCCCGGATGCGCGCGACCGTCTTGACTATGTCGTAACCATGACGGCGCAGGCGGCGGAACGGGCGTTGAACTGCGTGGAGGCGGCGCAACCGCGCCAGGCGGAGCTGGAATCCGGCGCCAACGCGTTGAAAGGGCGCTGGGACGAGTGGTTCGCCAATCCCATCGAACTGGACGACGCGCGTTCTCTGGTCAACGACACGCGTCAGTATCTGGATCAGGTGCCGGGCCATACGGCCTTTACCAACGCCCAGTTGCTGGAAATCATGATGGCGCAGGACTTCCAGGATCTGACCGGTCAGGTGATCAAGCGCATGATGGACGTGGTGCAGGAGATCGAAAAGCAGCTGCTGATGGTGCTGATGGAAAACATGCCGGAGCAGCCGGTGAAGGAAAAACGGCCGAACGACAGCCTGCTGAACGGCCCGCAGCTCGACCAGAACGGCGTCGGCGTGATCGCCAACCAGGCGCAGGTCGACGATCTGCTCGACAGCCTCGGTTTCTGAGGCTTTTCGGGGCGCGCGACGGCGCGCCCCGACAACAAGCCACGCAGTTTTCGTCTCATCCCCTAAATAACCCGTCTTTTTCCCCGTTGTTCCGCCAATGACATCGCCAATTTTTTGGCATGCTGACCGCCATTCTTTACCCTCCCGATACAGGAACGGCGTTTCGTGGCTGAAGACAGCGATCTGGAAAAAAGCGAGGCCCCCACGCCCCACAGGCTGGAGAAGGCGCGTGAAGACGGCCAGATCCCGCGCTCCCGCGAGCTGACCTCGGTGCTGATGCTGCTCTCCGGCCTGGCGATTATCCTGATGTCCGGCAGTAACATGGCGCAACAGCTGGCGGCGATGCTCACGCAAGGTCTGAACTTTGACCACGGCATGGTCAGTAACGACAAGCAGATGCTTCGCCAGCTCGGCATGCTGTTGCGACAGGCTGTGCTGGCGCTGCTGCCGATCATGGCGGGATTGGTGCTGGTAGCGCTCGCCGCGCCAATGCTGTTGGGGGGCATTCTGTTCAGCGGCAAGTCGATCAAGTTCGATATGAAGCGGCTGAACCCGCTGTCCGGGTTGAAGCGCATCTTTTCCAGCCAGGTGTTGGCCGAGCTGCTGAAAGGGATCCTGAAAGCGACGTTGGTCGGTTGGGTCACCGGTCTTTATCTGTGGCACAACTGGGCGGCGATGCTGCATCTGATGACTCAGCAGCCGCTCGATGCGCTGGGCAATGCGCTGCAGATGATCCTGTTCTGCGGTTTTCTGGTGGTGCTGGGGCTGACGCCGATGGTGGCGTTTGACGTGTTCTATCAGCTGTGGAGCCACTTCAAAAAGCTGAAGATGACCAAGCAGGATATTCGCGACGAATTCAAAGACCAGGAAGGGGACCCGCACGTCAAGGGGCGCATTCGTCAGCAGCAGCGGGCGATCGCCCGGCGCCGCATGATGGCCGACGTGCCCAAGGCGGACGTGATCGTCACCAACCCGACGCACTACGCCGTCGCGTTGCAGTACAACGACAAAAAAATGAGTGCGCCGAAGGTGCTGGCCAAGGGGGCCGGCGAAATCGCCTTGCGCATTCGCGAGCTCGGTGCGGAGCACCGCATCCCGATGCTGGAAGCGCCGCCGCTGGCGCGTGCGCTGTATCGGCACAGCGAGATCGGCCAGCATATTCCGGCCACCCTGTATGCCGCGGTCGCCGAAGTGTTGGCCTGGGTATACCAACTGCGCCGCTGGCGGCGCGAGGGCGGCCTGATCCCGAAAAAACCTGAACGTTTACCGGTGCCGGAAGCACTGGATTTTGCAAGAGAGAGTGACTCTGATGGCTAATTTGGCCTCCCTGCTTCGTTTGCCGGGCAATTTTAAAGATACGCAGTGGCAGGTTCTGGCCGGCCCGGTGCTGATCCTGCTGATTCTGTCGATGATGGTGTTGCCGTTGCCGGCGTTTATCCTCGACCTGCTGTTTACCTTCAACATTGCGCTGTCGATCATGGTGCTGCTGGTGGCGATGTTCACCCAGCGCACGCTCGAATTCGCCGCTTTCCCGACCATCCTGCTGTTCTCCACGTTGCTGCGTTTGTCGCTCAACGTCGCGTCGACGCGCATCATCTTGCTGGAGGGGCATACCGGTTCCGCCGCCGCCGGCCGCGTGGTGGAAGCCTTCGGCCACTTCCTGGTGGGCGGCAACTTCGCCATCGGCATCGTGGTGTTCATCATCCTGGTGTTAATCAACTTCATGGTGATCACCAAGGGGGCGGGGCGTATCGCCGAAGTGGGCGCGCGTTTCGTCCTGGACGGCATGCCGGGTAAACAGATGGCGATCGACGCCGATCTGAACGCCGGCCTGATCGGTGAAGACGAAGCGAAGAAACGCCGCGCCGAAGTGACCCAGGAGGCCGACTTCTACGGCTCGATGGACGGCGCCAGTAAATTCGTGCGCGGCGACGCCATCGCCGGCCTGATGATCATGGTGCTGAACGTGGTTGGCGGCCTGTTGGTCGGCGTCGTGCAACACGGCATGGAACTGGGGGCGGCGGCGGAAAGCTATACGCTGCTGACCATCGGTGACGGCCTGGTGGCGCAGATCCCGGCGTTGGTGATCTCCACCGCCGCCGGCGTTATCGTCACCCGCGTCGCGACCGATCAGGATGTCGGTGAGCAGATGGTGGGCCAGCTGTTCAACAATCCGCGCGTGATGCTGCTGAGCGCCGGGGTGCTGGGCCTGCTGGGCCTGGTGCCGGGCATGCCGAACCTGGTGTTCCTGCTGTTTACCGCGGCTCTGCTGGGCCTCGCCTGGTGGCTGCGCGGCCGTGAACAACAGGCGCCGAAAACGGTGGAAGATCCGGTGATGCCGGAGAATCCGCAGGCCGCCGAGGCCAGCTGGGCCGACGTGCAGTTGGAAGATCCGCTGGGGATGGAAGTGGGCTACCGGTTGATTCCGATGGTCGACTTTCAACAGAACGGCGAGCTGCTGGGGCGTATCCGCGGGATCCGCAAGAAATTTGCCCAGGACATGGGGTATCTGCCGCCGGTGGTGCACATTCGCGACAACCTGGAACTGCCGCCAGCCAGCTATCGCATCCTGATGAAAGGCGTCGAGATCGGCAGCGGTGAAGCGCAGCCGGGCCGTTGGCTGGCGATCAACCCCGGCAATGCCGTTGGGGAGCTGGCGGGAGACAAAACCGTCGATCCGGCCTTTGGGCTCGAGGCGGTGTGGATCGACAGCGCCTTGCGCGAGCAGGCGCAGATCCAGGGCTTTACCGTGGTGGAGGCCAGCACCGTGGTGGCGACACACCTCAATCACCTGATCGGCCAGTTCGCCAGCGAGCTGTTCGGCCGCCAGGAGACCCAGCAGTTGCTGGATCGCGTGTCGCAGGAGATGCCTAAACTGACCGAAGACTTCGTGCCGGGCGTGGTGTCGCTGACGACGTTGCACAAGGTGCTGCAAAACCTGCTGGCCGAACGCGTCTCTATCCGCGATATGCGCACCATCGTCGAAACGCTGGCGGAACATGCCCCGGCGCAGAGCGATCCTTATGAGCTGACGACCGTGGTGCGGGTGGCGCTGGGCCGGGCGATCACGCAGCAGTGGTTCCCGGGCAACGGCGAGATTCAGGTTATCGGGCTGGATACCCAGCTGGAGCGCTTGTTGTTGCAGGCGTTGCAGGGCGGCGGCGGCCTGGAGCCGGGGCTGGCCGATCGCTTGCTGGATCAGGCGCGCCAGGCGCTGCAGCGGCAAGAGATGCTCAGCGCGCCGCCGGTGCTGTTGGTTAACCATGCGCTGCGTCCTTTACTGGCGCGCTTCCTGCGTCGCAGCCTGCCGCAGCTCGTGGTGCTGTCCAACCTGGAGATTAACGACGATCGCCAGATTCGCATGACCTCGACCATTGGAGCCGCCTGATGAAACGCTGTTTGTTCGTATTTTGTTTGCTGGCGCCGCTCGCCGCCTATGCGGTGTCCGGCTCCTGGGTGGCCGAAGGGGCGGGCGTGACGCTGGAACAGGGCGGCATGCGTGATGAATCCGCCGCTTTGCGGCCGCCGAACGCGCTGCCGGATGCCCATGCGCGCATCACCCGCGTTAGCTGGCGCTACCGTTTGCTGGGGCCGGAGCCAGTGGGGCTGCAGGCGCAGCTGTGTACGGTGAACCGCTGCATTCCACTGGGCGGCGGCAGCGGCAGCAGTGACGGTCTGCAGGGCGAGCCGGCCAATGCGGAATTGCGCTTTATCTATTACGTGCAGTCGCAAGGCGGGTTGAACCCGCCGCTGCGGGTGATTGGCAATCAGGTGATCGTCAATTATCAGTAACATCAGGCCAGAATTTGCAGGCCGTTGCGTTCCACCAGCGTCAGCAGTTTCATCGCGGCGGAGTTCGGTTGCGCTTCGCCGCGCTCCCATTTCTGCACCGCTTTTTTGCTGACGTTGAGATACAGCGCAAATACCGGCTGACTGACGTTTTCCCGTTCGCGCAGCGCGCGGATCTCGGCCGGCCCGAACTGCTTCACCGGCCGCAGGCACAGCATGTCGAAGGTGCGCATGGTCACGTCGTCGACGAAACCGGCGCGGTGCAGCCCCTGAACTTCCTGGTGGATCTCGGCAAGAATTTTACTCATCGCTTAGCCTCCGTAACTCCCTGTTGTTGACCAGCTGGTAGAGTCTGAATGGCGAATAATCCAGATACAGCGCAGCCAGATGTTTCAATCCCTGTAACTCATCCGTACTGATGTTTTCTCTCTCACTTTTGGCAAAGCCGCGCATAAAAAACAGGCGTTCTTCATCGCGAAAAACGATCAGTACCCGATAGCCGCCACGTTTGCCCGCACCAGCCCGAGCGATGCGCTTTTTGTATACGCAACCGCCAAGATTGGCGTCGTACAGCTGATGTTGCATCTCTCGCGCCGCTTTCACTATCGTGGCATCACTGATGCGCTCGCGTGCGGCAAAACCCTGAAAGGTTTTGGTGAGATAAATGTCGACCATTCGCTCTCCCTGCGAATCTATACCCGTTAAGGGTATATTTCAAGTGGTTTAAAAATAACCACAGGGTGACAAGCGGCCAAAGGGAAAGAAACAGCCAAATTCACGCCATGCGCAGCCTGGCGCAAAGTCTTAAGTGAATTCAAAGAGTGATAGGGAGAAAATGCGAGGGGATGCGCAGAAGCCGGTTAACGCGCGCCCGGTGATAGGCTCACCGGGCGAAATGAGTCAGGTCAGACGCCGATTTTTCTGCCGAGCAGGCTGCCGGCGTGCGACTGGCCATCTGGGCCATACAGCGATTTGTTGTTTTTGCTGAGGATGGCCAGCGCCTGCGCGTTATGGTCGATCTGCTGATTGAGCAGCAGACCGTTGTGCTGGTTCTTTTCGCGCAGCGTTTGGCTCAGCAACTGAACGCGCTGCCAACGATCGGCCAGGGGCGCTTGGCTGGCATAGGGGGCGCGTTGCCCGCAGGTTTTTTCTTGCCCCAGGCGCTGTTGCTCGAGGTAAGCGACTGTCGCCAGCAGTTGGCTTTTGGCATCGGTGACGCGCTGCAAGGCCACGCCCGGCAACTGGCCGGAACACAGCAAGTCGTGCTCTTCCTCCAGCACGCCGTTGAGCGCCTGCAGCGTTTCCAACAGTTTGTCCAGCAGTTGTGCCAGGTTTTCCATAGTAATGACTTATCCTTTACCGCTACTCGCCGCTCGCTGTCAGTCGCGTCCGGCGATCCATTGAACATCGCTCTGCGCGTCTTGCAGCAGCGCATCGGCGATTTTGCCGGCGTCCATCTTCAGTTCGCCGTTGCGGATCGCCTGCTTGATGGCCTCGACCCGACCCATATCGATATCCTGGGTGCCCGGCTGCATCAGGCGCGCCTGCGCCTCGCTCAGTTTGACCTGCGTGCCGCTGACGGCGGTTTCCGCCACGGCGGCCTTGCGCGATTGGAGCGGGTTGTCGGCCGGGGTTTCTCGCGGTTGCACAGTGGAAACCGGCTGTAACCGCTGGGTGCGATCGATACTCATGGTCCATCTCCGTTTACGCCGTGACCGCTCGCGGGCGACGACGCTGCAATGAAAGTTTTGCGGCCCTGGTGGCCAATAAAATGCTGCTTGATTTGTCTTATCGGCAAGGTTTGCGGAACCTTTACTTTTTTATAACGTAATGCGGATCGCGCCGTCGTCCCCGACCACGCCGCTGACGATCTGCCCGGAGGCCATGCGCACCCGCACGCTGTCTTCGGCGGCGGCGTTGTTCATCGCCTTGCCCGCACCGCTGATGCTGAATCCTTCGCCCTGTGCGTTGACCTGCACCGGTTGCCCTGCCTTGATAATCCAGGCGCGGCGCAGCATGGCGAGGGTCAGCGGCTGACCGGGGCTGATGTTGCGCAGGCTGACGGCGCCCACCGCTTTGCCCGCTTCGGTCAGCGCGCGCGGCGGCAGGGTATCGAGCCGGCCTGCTTTCAACGCCAGATCCGCCGCCGTCAACCGGCTGCCGGCGCTGATGCCGCGCGCCGAAACGAGATAGCGGCCGAACACCTGCACCTGCGTCTGGATAAAACGCCGCTCCTGCCCACAGCGCGCCGAAATGCTGACGTTGCCGCCGATCCGCGCGTTGGGTGGCAGCGACAGCTGCGGCAGTTCGCAAGCGGGCCATTGGTTCGGCGGCGTGCGCACCCGCACTTTTACCTGTACCGGTTCACCGCTGAACTTGCCCTGGATGAAGCTTTCGATTTGCGTCGCCAGATCGTCGGCGCGCGCGTTCAGACTGCACAGCAGGCCGATAAGCAGCAGCATTTTACCTTTCATCGTCATCTTCTCAAGCTTCATCGGGATACGCGTAAGTGTACCCGCAGCGCGCGCAGGCTAAGCAGATAAATAGCGCCCCATTTTGCGTTTATTCCCGCGATAGGGTGGCGCAGGGGGCGTTTATGCTGTCGACTCCAAATTCTAACCTCGCGGAGGGAGCATGCTCGACAAACTGGACGCGGCTCTGCGCTTTGGCCAAGAGGCGCTGAACTTGCGCGCCCAGCGGCAGGAAATTCTGGCCGCCAACATCGCCAACGCAGACACGCCGGGTTATCAGGCGCGGGATATCGATTTCGCCAGCCAATTGAACAAGGTGCTGGAGCAGGGGCGCGTCAGCGGCAACGGCATGGCGCTCAACCTGACGGCGGCGCGCCACATCCCGGCGCAGACCCTGCAGCCGCCACAGCTCGATCTGCTGTTCCGAGTGCCGGACCAGCCGTCGATGGACGGCAACACGGTGGACATGGATCGCGAACGCACCAACTTTGCCGATAACAGCCTGAAATATCAGACCGACCTGACGCTGCTCAATGGGCAGATCAAAGGGATGATGTCCGTGCTGCAACAAGGATAAGGCGCATGTCTTTACTGAATATTTTTGATATCTCCGGCTCGGCGTTATCGGCGCAATCCCAGCGCATGAACGTCAGCGCCAGCAACATGGCCAATGCCGACAGCGTGACCGGCCCGGACGGCGAACCTTACCGCGCCAAGCAGGTGGTGTTCCAGGTCGCGGCGGCGCCGGGGCAACCGACCGGCGGCGTGCGCGTCGCCCAAGTGGTGGACGATCCGGCGCCCGAGCGTCTGGTGTATCAGCCGGGCAACCCGCTGGCGGACGCCAAGGGGTATGTGCGCATGCCGAATGTCGACGTGGTAGGGGAAATGGTCAACACCATCTCCGCTTCCCGCAGCTACCAGGCCAACGTCGAGGTGCTCAACACCACCAAGTCGATGATGATGAAGACCCTGACGCTGGGTCAGTAACCGGAGCTTCCCATGGCTATTGCCGCAACCACCAACGAGTCGTTGGATAACACCGTCATCGGTAACAACAGCAAAAATACCAACAGCCAGGATCTGCACAACAGCTTCCTGACGCTGCTAGTGGCGCAGTTGAAAAACCAGGATCCGACCAATCCGATGCAGAACAACGAGCTGACGTCGCAGCTGGCGCAGATCAACACCGTTCAGGGTATCGAAAAGCTTAACACCACGCTGGGGTCGATCTCCGGCCAGATCAACAGCAACCAGTCGCTGCAAGCCACCGCGCTGATCGGTCATGGCGTGATGGTGCCAGGCAACAACATTCTGGTCGGCAGCAAGGATGGCAAGGTCAGCACCACGCCGTTCGGCGTGGAACTGGAGCGCGCCGCCGATCAGGTGACCGCCACCATCACCAACGCCAGCGGGCAGGTGGTGCGCACCATTGAAATCGGCGGCCTGACCGCCGGCGTGCACGCCTTCACCTGGGACGGCTCGCTGGATGACGGCTCCACCGCGCCCGACGGCGCCTACAAAGTGGCGATTAACGCCAAAGGCAACGGCGAGCAACTGGTGGCGCGCAGCCTGCACTTCGGGCTGGTGAACGGCGTGATCCGCGACGGCAACGGCGCCAAGCTGGATCTCGGTCTGGCGGGCAACGCCACCCTGGAAGACGTGCGACAGATCTTATAACCCCAAGCATCAGGCTCAATCGGACGATAGCCTGACCACTATTCGGAGAATAACATGGCCTTTTCTCAGGCAGTCAGCGGCTTGAACGCGGCAGCAACCAACCTGGACGTGATCGGTAACAACATCGCCAACTCCGCGACTGCGGGCTTCAAATCCGGCAGCGTCTCCTTCGCCGACATGTTCGCCGGTTCGCAGGTCGGGCTGGGCGTCAAAGTGTCCGGCATCACCCAGAACTTCAAGGGCGGCACCACCACCGGCACCAGCCGCGCGCTGGATGTGGCCATCAACGGCAACGGCTTTTTCCGCATGCAGGATAAAGATGGCGGCATCTTCTATACCCGCAACGGCCAGTTCAAGCTGGACGAGAACCGCAACCTGACCAACATGCAGGGCCTGCAGCTGACCGGCTACCCGGCGGCCGGCTCTCCGCCGACCATCCAGCAGGGCGCCAACCCGGTGCCGCTGAGCATTCCTGAAGGCATGATGAACGCCAAGGCGTCCACCTCCGGCGAGATGGTGGCCAACCTGAAGTCCACCCATAAAGTGCCGGAGAACAAGACCTTCGATCCGACCAAACAGGACAGCTACAACTACGTCAACACCATCACCGCCTACGACTCGCTGGGCAACGCGCACAACATCAACGCCTACTTCGTGAAGACCGAAGACAACAAGTGGCAGGTCTACACCCAGGACGGCAGCGCGGCTCCGGTGGATGCCGGCACCATGGAGTTCAGCACCAGCGGCAACCTGGTCAAAACCACCAGCACCAACGGCGCGCCGGGCGAGTTCAGCATGGTGATCCCGATGGCCGCCAAAGACGGCGCGCCGGCGCAAAACTTCACCCTGAGCTTCGCCGGCAGCATGCAGCAGAACGTGGGCAGCGACTCGGTGAGCAAAGTGGCGCAGGACGGCTATGCCGCCGGTGAATACACCAACTTCCAGATCAACAACGACGGCACAGTGGTGGGTATCTATTCCAACCAGCAGACTCAAGTGCTGGGCCAGATCGTCATGGCCAACTTCTCCAACCCGGAAGGGCTGGCGTCGCAGGGCGATAACGTGTGGCAGGAAACCGGCGCGTCCGGTCAGCCGCGCGTCGGTCTGTCGGGCGGCGGCGGCTTCGGTAAGCTGACCAGCGGCGCGCTGGAGTCTTCCAACGTCGATCTGAGCCAGGAGCTGGTGAACATGATCGTCGCACAGCGTAACTACCAGTCCAACGCCCAGACCATCAAGACGCAGGACTCCATCCTGC
This sequence comes from Serratia sp. CY83965, assembly GCF_052166375.1. NCBI lineage: Bacteria > Pseudomonadati > Pseudomonadota > Gammaproteobacteria > Enterobacterales > Yersiniaceae > Serratia > Serratia sp. CY83965. Next base: position 290,049 of record NZ_JBJNOV010000004.1, read on the forward strand.
AGACGCTGGTTAGCCTGCGCTGATAGGGCCGAGTTATGGATCACGCGATTTATACCGCGATGGGCGCGGCGCGCCAAACGCTGGAACAGCAGTCCATTACCGCCAACAACCTGGCCAATGCGTCGACGCCGGGCTTTCGCGCCCAGCTCGCCGCATTGCGCGCGGTGCCGGTCGACGGGCCGAGCCTGGCGACACGCACATTGGTAACCGCGTCGACGCCGGGCGCCGACATGAGCCAGGGGGCGCTGAACTACACGGCGCGCCCGCTGGACGTGGCGCTGCAGCAGGACGGTTTCCTGGCGGTGAGTCTGCCGGGCGGCGGTGAGGCCTATACCCGCAACGGCAACATTCAGATTTCCTCCACCGGGCAGTTGACGGTGCAGGGGATGCCGGTGATGGGCGACGGCGGCCCAATCGAGGTGCCGCCGTCGGCGGAGATCACCATCGCGGCCGACGGCACCATTTCGGCGCTGAACGCCGGCGATCCGCCGAACACCATCGCGCAGATCGGCCGCCTGAAGCTGGTGAAGGCCGATGCACGCGAAGTGATGCGCGGTGACGACGGGCTGTTCCGCCTGACGCCGGAAACCCAACAGCAGCGCGGCAATCAGTTGCAAAACGATCCGCAGGTGCGGGTAATGCCCGGGGTGCTGGAAGGCAGCAACGTCAAGCCGATGGAGACCATGGTCGACATGATCGCCAACGCCCGCCGTTTTGAAATGCAAATGAAGGTCATCCACAGCGTGGATGAAAACGAACAGCGTGCCAACTCACTGCTCTCAGTGAGCTAAGCAGCAAGGAAATAACCGATGATTCCATCCTTATGGATTGCCAAAACCGGTCTGGACGCGCAGCAGACCAACATGGACGTGATCGCCAACAACCTGGCGAACGTCAGCACCAACGGCTTCAAGCGCCAGCGTGCGGTATTTGAAGATCTGCTGTACCAGACCATGCGTCAGCCGGGCGCGCAGTCCTCCGAGCAGACTACGCTGCCTTCCGGTCTGCAGATCGGCACCGGCGTGCGTCCGGTGGCGACCGAGCGGCTGCACAGCCAGGGCAACCTGTCGCAGACCAACAACAGCAAAGACGTCGCCATCAAGGGGCAGGGTTTCTTCCAGGTGATGCTGCCGGATGGCACCCAGGCCTACACCCGCGACGGGTCGTTCCAGATCGATCAGAACGGCCAGTTGGTCACCTCCAGCGGTTTCCAGGTGCAGCCGGCGATCACCATTCCGGCGAACGCGCTGTCCATCACCGTCGGCCGCGACGGCATCGTCAGCGTCACCCAGCAAGGGCAAACCACCGCCCAGCAGGTGGGCCAACTGACGCTGACGACCTTTGTCAACGACAGCGGTCTGGAGAGCGTGGGCGAGAATCTGTATCAGGAAACCGAAAGCTCGGGCGCGCCGAACGAGAGCACGCCGGGGCTGAACGGCGCCGGTCTGCTGTATCAGGGCTACGTGGAAACCTCCAACGTCAACGTGGCGGAAGAGCTGGTCAACATGATCCAGACTCAGCGCGCTTATGAGATCAACAGCAAAGCGGTATCGACCTCCGATCAGATGCTGCAAAAGCTGACGCAACTGTAATCTGTCCTTGACGGGCCCGGCATGCCGCGCCCGTCATTCTCTTTCGTGAAACAAAGGCGATACCCGTGGTAACCACATATTCGATGGCAATCCTGCCGCGGCAGGGACAACGCTGGCTGGCGGGAATGGTGATGCTGACGCTGAGCGGCTGCGCTTATATTCCGCACAAACCGCTGGTGGACGGCGCGACCACGGCGCAACCCGCGCCGGCCAGCGCGCCGATGCCGAACGGCTCGATCTTCCAGACGGTGCAGCCGATGAACTACGGCTATCAGCCGCTGTTCGAAGACCGCCGGCCGCGCAACGTCGGCGACACCCTGACCATCGTGCTGCAGGAAAACGTCAGCGCCAGCAAAAGCTCCTCCGCCAACGCCAGCCGCAACGGCGCCAGCAAGTTCGGCGTCGCCACCTCGCCGCGTTATCTCGACGGCCTGTTGGGCAATGCGCGCGCCGATATGGACATTTCCGGCGACAGCACCTTCGGCGGCAAGGGCGGCGCCAACGCCAACAACACCTTCAACGGCACCATCACGGTGACGGTCAACCAGGTGCTGGCCAACGGCAACCTGCACGTGGTGGGGGAAAAGCAGATCGCCATCAACCAGGGCACCGAATTCATCCGCTTCTCCGGCGTCGTCAACCCGCGCACCATCAGCGGCAACAACTCGGTGACCTCGACGCAGGTGGCGGACGCGCGTATCGAATACGTCGGCAATGGCTATATCAACGAAGCGCAGACCATGGGCTGGCTGCAGCGCTTCTTCTTAAATGTTTCACCGTTCTAAGGATTGACTGATGCTGAAAAAATGGTTTATCGCGCTGTGCGTCGGGCTGGTGTGCTTGCCGGCGGCGGCGGAGCGCATCCGCGATCTGGTGACGGTGCAGGGCGTGCGAGACAACGCCCTGATCGGCTACGGCCTGGTGGTGGGGCTGGACGGCTCCGGCGACCAGACCATGCAGACGCCGTTCACCACCCAAAGCTTGAGCAACATGCTGTCGCAGCTGGGCATCACCGTGCCGCCGGGCACCAACATGCAGCTGAAAAACGTGGCGGCGGTGATGGTGACCGCCAAACTGCCGCCGTTCTCACGCGCCGGGCAGAATATCGACGTGGTGGTTTCTTCGATGGGCAACGCCAAGAGCCTGCGCGGCGGCACTTTGCTGATGACGCCGCTCAAAGGCGTGGATAATCAGGTCTATGCGCTGGCGCAGGGCAACGTGCTGGTCGGCGGCGCGGGCGCGGCGGCCGGCGGCAGCAGCGTGCAGGTCAACCAGCTGGCGGGCGGGCGCATCAGCAACGGCGCCACCATCGAGCGCGAGCTGCCGACCACCTTCGGCAGCGGCGGCGTTCTCAACCTTCAGCTGAACGACGAGGATTTCACGCTGGCGCAGCAGATCAGCGACGCCATCAACCGCCAACGCGGCGGCGGCACCGCGACGCCGCTCGACGCCCGCACGATCCAGGTGCTGGTGCCGCAGGGCAATAGCTCTCAGGTGCGCTTCCTGGCGGAGATTCAAAACATCACCGTCAACGTCGGGGCGATGGACGCCAAAGTGATCATCAACTCGCGCACCGGGTCGGTGGTGATGAACCGCGATGTGATCCTCGATTCTTGCGCCGTCGCCCAGGGCAACCTGTCGGTGGTGGTCGATCGGCAGAACACCGTCAGCCAACCGACGACGCCGTTCGGCGGCGGCCAGACGGTGGTGACGCCTAACACCCAGATCTCGGTGCAACAGCAGGGCGGATCGCTGCAGAAAGTGAACGCCAGCGCCAACCTGAACAACGTGATCCGGGCGCTGAACGCGCTGGGCGCCACGCCGATCGATCTGATGTCGATCTTGCAGGCGATGCAAAGCGCCGGCTGCCTGCGCGCCAAGCTGGAAATCATCTGATGGCCGGCGATCTGATGGCGATGTCGGGCGCGGCCTATGACGCCCAGGCGCTGAACGGCCTGAAGCGCGACGCGGCAGCCGACCCGCAGGGCAACCTCGAGCAGGTGGCGCAGCAGGTAGAAGGCATGTTCGTGCAGATGATGCTGAAAAGCATGCGTTCCGCCTTGCCGCAGGACGGGGTGTTGAGCAGCGACCAAACGCGGCTGTATACCTCGATGTACGACCAGCAAATCGCCCAGCAGATGTCGCAAAAAGGGCTGGGGCTGGCCGACATGATGGTCAAGCAGATGAGCAACGCCAACGCGGTGCCGAGCGAAACGGCGGGCCTGTCGCCGATGGCGCTGGACAACGAGGTGCTGCAAACGCTGCCGAACCAGGCGCTGGAGCAAATGGTGCGCCGGGCGATGCCGAAGGCCCCGCCGGCCGCCGCGCCGCTGTCGCTCAACAACGGCAACTTCGTCGCTCGCCTGTCGATACCGGCGAAGGTCGCCAGCCAGCAGAGCGGCATTCCGCATCAGCTGATCGTCGCGCAGGCGGCGCTGGAGTCCGGTTGGGGGCAGCGCGAAATCCCGACATCAGACGGCACGCCGAGCTACAACCTGTTCGGCATCAAGGCCGGCGGCAGCTGGAGCGGACCGGTGACGGAGATCACCACCACCGAGTTCGAACAGGGTGCGGCGAAGAAGGTGAAGGCGAAGTTCCGCGTCTACGGTTCCTATGTGGAAGCGATCGCCGATTACGTCAAGCTGTTGACCAACAACCCGCGCTACGCCGATGTGGCCGCTGCGCGCAGCCCGGAGCAGGCGGCGCATGCGCTGCAACGCGCCGGGTACGCCACCGACCCGCAGTACGCCAGCAAACTGGTCAGCGTGATTCAGCAGATGAAGAACGCGGGGGAGCAGGCGGTGAAAGCCTATACCCACGATCTGAACGATTTGTTCTAAATCCCCCGTCATTCTTGACGCTGCAGCGGCGCCAATTATTTAGGGGGTAGGCGGCAATGGAGGCTCGCTGGATGCTGACCGCATTGCCGCTTTTTTTCCTCAAGTTCTTCTCATTTTTGCCGATAACCGAAACAGGCTGAGCGAACAGGCTCAGCAGCTCAATTAAGAACCCTGTGGGCCACCGGCGCCGCAGCATAAGGAATTCCGATGTCCAATAGCTTAATCAATACCGCGATGAGCGGGCTGAATGCGGCTCAGGTGGCGCTCAGTACCGTCAGCAACAACATCTCCAACTACAACGTGGCGGGCTACAACCGCCAGACCGCGATCCTGGCGCAGAATGGCGGCATGGCCACCATGAGCGGCTTTATCGGCAACGGCGTGACCGTCACCAGCGTCAACCGCGAATACAACCAGTTCATCACCAACCAGCTGCGCGGCGCACAAAGCGCGTTCGGGGCGCAAAACGCCTATTACGAGAAGATTTCACAGATCGACAACCTGTTGGCGAGCAAGACCAACCCGCTGTCGACCAACATGCAGGACTTCTTCACCAACCTGCAGAACCTGGTGAGCAACGCCGGTGACGACGCCGCGCGCCAGACGGTGCTGGGCAAGGCTAACGGCCTGGTGAACCAGTTCAACAACACCGATAAATTCCTGCGCGATATGGATAACGGCGTTAATCAGCAGATCAGCGATACGGCGCAGCAGATCAACAGCTACGGCCAACAGATCGCCAAGCTGAACGACGAGATCACCCGTTTGCGCGGCAGCGCCGCCGGCGAGCCGAATGCGTTGCTGGATCAGCGCGATCAGCTGGTCACAGAATTGAACCAGCTGGTGGGCGTACAGGTCACGCAGCAGGACGGCGACGCCTATACCGTCTCCTTCGCCAACGGCTTGACGCTGGTGCAGGGCAGCAACACCTATCAGGTGGAAGCCGTGCCTTCCAGCAGCGATCCTTCCCGTCTGACCATCGGCTATAACCGCGGCAACGGCGCCAGCGAAGTGCCGGAAGGCCAGATCACCAGCGGCACGCTGAGCGGCGTGCTGAAATTCCGCAGCGAAACGCTGGACGGCGTGCGCAATCAACTGGGCCAGTTGGCGCTGGCGATGGCGGACAGCTTTAACCAACAGCATCGCGCCGGCTTCGATCTGAACGGCGATGCGGGCGGCGACTTCTTCAGCTTCAGCGGCGGCCGGGTGGTGGATAACACCCGCAACACCGGCGACGCGTCGCTGTCGGTCGCTTATACCGATACCGGCAAGGTGAAAGCCAACGATTATCGCGTCGAGTTCGACGGCAGCAACTGGCAGGTCAGCCGCCTGCCGGACAACGTGAAAGTCAACGCGACGCCGGGCACCAGCGCCGACGGCAAACCGACGCTGAACTTCGACGGGTTGGAAGTGAGCATCGACGGCAATGCGCAAGCCAAAGACAGCTTCACCGTGAAGCCGGTCAGCGACGTGGCGGGCAACCTGAAAGTGGCCATCACCGATTCGTCCAAGATCGCCGCCGCCGGTAAAGACGACAGCGGGCGCGGCGATAACGAAAACGCCAAGAAGCTGCTGGATCTGCAGACCAAAAACCTGGTGGACGGCAAGGCGACCCTGAGCGGCGCTTACGCCGGCATCGTCAGCGGCGTCGGCAACCAGACCGCTGCCGCCAAGGCCATCGCCACGTCGCAGGCCAAGATCGTCACGCAACTGGGCGCGCAACAGCAGTCGATGTCCGGCGTCAACCTTGACGAAGAGTATGGCGAGCTGCTGCGTTTCCAGCAGTACTACATGGCCAACGCGCAGGTGATTCAGACCGCCAGCTCGCTGTTCGACGCGCTGCTGAATATTCGTTGATTTCATTGTTAATCGGCGCCGATAACGGCGCCGGTCGCTCAGAGTAAGGAACCCACAGCATGCGCATGAGCACCAGCATGATGTACCAACAGAACATGAACGGCATCACGGGCAACCAGTCGCTGTTCATGAAGGCGGCCGAGCAGCTTTCTTCGGGCAAGCGGGTGATCAACCCGTCCGACGATCCGCTGGCGGCGTCGCGCGCGGTGATGTTGTCGCAATCGCAGGCGGAAAACAGCCAGTACACGCTGGCGCGCACCTTCGCTCGTCAGAACGTGTCGATGGAAGAAACGGTATTGGCCGGCGCGACCTCCACCATCGCGGACATGAAGGCGCTGATCGTCAACGCCGGCGGCACCGAAAGCGATAACGATCGCCAGTCGCTGGCCACCCAGCTGCAGGGGCTGAAAGATCAGCTGCTGAATCAGGCCAACAGCACCGACGGCAACGGCCGCTATATGTTCGGCGGGTATGTGAACGACAAGGCGCCGTTCGTCGATAACGGCGGCACCGTCAGCTATCAGGGCGGCGACAAGACGGTTCAGCAGAAAGTGGACGCCAACCGCACCATGACCATCGGCCATACCGGCAACGCGGTGTTCATGTCGTTGACCAGCAACCCTAAGCCCGAGCCGGACGGCAGCGCGCCGGTCAGCAACGTATTCGAGAGCATCGATATCGCGCTGAACGCGCTGAAAACCCCGCTGCAGGGCGCCGACGAGGCCACCAAGCAGCAGGTGAACGATGCGCTGGCGAAAGCCAACCGCGGCCTGGACAACTCCTACAACAACGTGCTGAGCGTGCGCGCCGAGCTGGGCAGCCAGCTGCAGGAGATGGATCAGCTGGACAGCATCGGTAAAGAGCGTGACATGACCAACCAGATCCAGATGAGCGCGTTGACGGATGCCGACCTGGCCGAGTCTATCTCGTCTTATTTCATGCAGCAGGCGGCGCTGCAGGCGTCGTATAAAACCTTCAGCGATATGCAGGGCATGTCGCTGTTCCAGATGAATCGTTAAGAGCAATACCCCGTTGCCTGACCGCGACGGGTTTCCCTTTAGTGCGCTTAGAAAATGCCTTCTCCGCCCCGCGGGGAGGGAGGCTTCTTGAAACCGGGCGCACTCGTTTGGCGCGTCACTCGTTCTCCCACTACTGACTGAGTGACGCGCCTTTTTTTCATCAGGAAAGTAATAATAAGATTGTCACCCCTGTTTAATGCGTAACGGCATGATTGAAATCAGTGGCGGAAAAATCGCGATAGATATTATTTCCCTGACGATAAATAGCGCTGCTATTTCTTTTTCTTCTCCACTTTCCATTTTCCGCCGTCGGCCGTCTCGGTAAACGAAACTCTAAACTTGTTGCTTTTCCAGTGGGTCAAACCGAATAACCGGCGTGCTTTTCGGTTGCTTTTCGCTTTAATCATGAATTCGCTCCTGTGGTTAGCAAAGGTCGATGCTGCGCCCTGCAGCCGGCGGGTGCCGGACGCATTTATTCAGGGTGTAAGTTATCTGTCGCGCATTTAACCCTGCGTGACTGCGTTATTTTTTATTTTCACTTGGGAGTCAACGTTTTTATCGCCGCTGATGGCTAGCGTGGTACAAGCGATATTTCTGTTGCCGGGTCTATTCTAGGTCGGGGTTTTATTTATTCAAGCCGCCGGAGACATTTGAACCTTAATCCGGATAAAAGCCGTTTCTCAGGCTTTTGTCCCAAGAAAGCGTTTTTATTGCCATTTTGTCTTAGGCGGAAGAGGGGGAAGGAAGGGGCCGCCGGATTCAGAAGGTCATGCCGCCGATCACCGCCGCCAATCGATCGAACACTTCGCCGAACAGGTGTTCGCAGAACGGCGCCAGCATCGGCATCATCATGCCCAGCGTCATGATGCCGAAGGTCATGGTGACCGGGAAGCCGATCACGAAGACCGACAGCTGCGGCGTCATGCGGTTGAGCAGGCCGAGCGCCATGTTGAGCGTCAGCAGCAGGCAGATCAGCGGCAGCGCCAGCATCATGCCGTTGATGAAGATCAGCGAGCCGACCTGAGTCAGCACCAGGAAGCCGTTTCCGTTCAGCGGCTGCGTTTGGACAGGCAGGGTGTGGAAACTGTCCGCCAGCAGCGAAATCAGCCACAGATGGCCGTCAAAGCTGAGGAACAGCAGCATCGCCAGCAGGTTGAGCAGGCGCGCCAGCACCGGCATGTTCGGGCCGCCGCTGGGATCGAAGAAGGTGGCGAACGACAGGCCCATCTGCATGCCGATCACTTCGCCCGCCAGGCGCACCGCCGCGAAGGCGAACTGCATGGTCAATCCCAGCGCCACGCCGATCAGAATCTGTTGGATCGCCAGCCACAGGCCGGCGGCGGAGAAGATCGGGATATTGCTGGCGGGCAGCGTCGGCGCAATCAGGATGACGATCAGCCCGCCAAGGCCGATTTTGACCTTTTTGCTGATTTGCTTTTCGCTGAATATCGGCGCGGTGCTTATCAGCGCCAGAATGCGCAGCAGCGGCCAAAAGTAGTGGCTGAGCCAGACGGTGAGCTGGGCGCTGTCGAAGGCGAGCACGGTCAGCCGATCAGGGTTGGCAGGTTGCTGAACAGGGTGCGCATGTAGTCCAGCAGCAGGTTCAACATCCAGGGGCCGGCGATGATGATGGTGGCCACCACCGCCAGAATTTTAGGGATGAACGACAGCGTCATTTCGTTGATCTGGGTGGCGGCCTGCAGCAGGCTGACGACCAGGCCGCTGATCAGCGCCGCCAGCAGCAGCGGGGCGGCCAGCGCCAGCGCGACTTTCATCGCCTCGGTGCCGAGCGCCATAACCGATTCAGGTGTCATCTCGCGTTCTCCGGTCAGGGGTTACGAATAGAAGCTCTGCGCCAGCGAGCCGAGCAGCAGCTGCCAGCCATCGACCAGCACGAACAGCATCAGCTTGAACGGCAGCGAGATAGTGGCCGGCGGCACCATCATCATCCCCAGCGCCATCAGCACGCTGGCGACCACCAGGTCGATGATCAAGAACGGAATAAACACCGTAAAGCCGATCTGGAAGGCGGTTTTCAGTTCACTGGTGACGTAGGCGGGCAGCAGGATGCGCATCGGCACCGCTTCCGGGCCGGCCAGCGGCGGCTGATTGGCCAGTCTGGCGTACAGCGCGAGATCGGTTTCGCGCGTTTGCCGCAGCATGAATTCGCGCAGCGGCTGCGCGCCTTTATCCAGTGCGACCTCCAGCCCGATCTTGTCCTGGCTGAACGGCAGATAGGCGTCCTGATAAACCTTGTCGAACACCGGCGACATGATGAAGAAGGTCAGGAACAGCGCCAGCCCCAGCATCACCTGGTTCGGCGGCGCCGAAGGCGTGCCCAGCGCGTTGCGCAGCAGGCCGAGCACGATGATGATGCGGGTGAAGCTGGTCATCATCAGCAGCATGGCCGGCAGGAAGGTCAGTGAAGTCAACAGCACCAGCGTCTGCACCGGCAGCGACCAGCTTTGGCCGCCATTGGCCAGCGGTTGGCTGATCAGCCCCGGCAGTTGTGCAAAAGCCGCCGGGCTGATCAGCAGCAGGGCGGCGGGGAGCCAAACCGCCGGGCGGCGGACGAGGGTATGAAGAGTCGAGGTCATGCCGATTTTTCCGGGCGTTTCATAACTTTTTGCATCAGTTGACGGAAGTCCGCCGGTGTCGCCGCGTCGGCCGCGCCCTCGTCTTTCGGCGGGGCGGGCAGGGTGTGCAGCGGGGTGATCTGCTGGGCGGTGACGCCCAATACCAGCAAGGTGTCGTCGACTTCCACCACCACCACGCGTTCACGCTGCCCGACCTGGCAACTGGCGCGCAGGTTGAGCAGTTTGTTGTTGCGCGCCTGCGGGGCGAAACCCAGCCGACGGAACAGCCAACCGGCCAGCAGGATCAGCAGCAGAATGCCGCCGAGCGCGCTGCTGACCTGCATCAACACCGAACCGGCCGGCAAGGCCGGCGCGGCGGGGGGGGGGGTGCTTTGGACGGTAACGGGCGCCGCGGCGGTCATCAGCGGCTCAGTCGACGCATGCGTTCGGAGGGGGTGATGATGTCGGTGATGCGCACGCCGAACTTGTCGGCCACCACCACCACTTCACCTTGCGCGATCAGGTAACCGTTGATCAGGATATCCAGCGGTTCGCCGGCCAGGCCGTCCAGCGCCACCACCGAGCCTTGCGACAGGCGTAGCAGCTCTTTGATGGTCATCTTGGTGCGCCCCAGTTCCACGGTCAGCTTGACCGGAATATCCAGGATCAGGTCGATATCCTGCAGGCTGCCGAGCGCATCCTGAGCTTCCAGCGACTTGAACACCCCTTCGGTGCTCGCGCCGGATTTCTCTGAAGACTGCTGCTCGTTAAACGCATCAGCCCACAGATCGTCTACGGATTCCTTTCCTTCGCCAGACGGTTGCTTAGGATCACTCATTGGGCTGTTCCTCACTCAGAGCATTCAAAATAGGGTTAATCAAATGTTCAACACGCAGGGCGTATTGCCCGTTCAACGTGCCGTATTGGCTGGTCAGAACCGGTACGCCGTCCACATGGGCGATCAGGCGTTCCGGCTTGTCTATCGGTAATACATCGCCCGGTTGCAGCTTCAGGACTTTCGACAGCCGCATCGGGATATCGACGAAGTTGGCGATCAGTTCCAGTTCGGAATGCTGCACCTGCTTCACCAGGGTTTCGCGCCAGTGGCTGTCTTCCTGCCGCGAGTTTTCCAGCGGCGGGTTGGTCAACAGCTCGCGCAGCGGTTCGATCATCGCGAACGGAATGCAGATGTTGAACTCGCCGGTCAGCGCGCCGATCTCCACTTGGAACGGCGTGGTGACCACGATGTCGTTCGGCGAGGTGGTGATGTTGGTGAACTTCACCTGCATTTCGGCGCGCACGTATTCCACATCGATTTTGTAGATGGCGCTCCAGGCGTCGCCATAGGCGTCCAGCGCCAGGCGCAGCATGCGTTTGATCACCCGCTGTTCGGTCGGAGTGAATTCGCGGCCTTCGACCTTGGTCGGGAAGCGGCCGTCGCCGCCGAACAGGTTGTCGACGGCGATGAACACCAGACTCGGCGCGAACACGAACAGAGCAGTGCCGCGCAGCGGATTCAGATGCACCAGGTTCAGGTTGGTCGGCACCGGCAGGTTGCGGGCGAACTCGTGATACGGCTGGATTTTGATCGGGCCGACGGTAATGTCCGGGCTGCGGCGCAGCAGGTTGAACAACCCCATGCGGAACTGCCGGGCAAAACGTTCGTTGATGATTTCCAGCGCGTGCAGACGCTCGCGCACCACGCGGCGCTGGGTGTTCGGATCGTAAGGCTTGACCTCGCTCTCTTTGCCGACCACCGCCTCGGGTTCATCACCCGCGCTGTCGCCGTTGAGCAAGGCGTCGATCTCTGCCTGTGAAAGAATGCTATCGCCCATAGTGATTACCGCAGTATGAAGGCGGTGAACAGCACGTCGCTGACCACCTGCTTCGGTTGTCCCTTAACCAGCGGCGGGCTGAGCACGTCCTTAATCTGCGCCACCAGCTGTTGCTTCCCTTGTTCATTGGCCAACTGGCTCGCTTCCTGGCGGGAGAGCAGCATCAGCAAGCGGCTGCGCACTTCCGGCAGAAAATCGTTCAGCTGACGGCGGGTACTTTCGTCCGGCAGACGCAGCGTGAGGCCGATGTACAGCACGCGATCCGGGTTGTTGTCCGGCGTCACCAGGTTGACGGTAAAGGTGTCGAGCGGCATGAACACCGGCGCGGCCGGCGGTTGCTGTTTGGCGGCGGCCGGTTCGGCGCCGTTTTTATGCTGTTGCAGCAGCCACCAGCTGTAGCCCGCGGCGCCACAGGCGACGACGCTGATCAACACCAGCAGGATGACCAGAAGGGAGCGTTTCGGTGCTGCCGGAAGGGTGTTCTGAGACATAGCCAAATCTAATTCCTGTTGTTCCACCCGCGGCCGGCGAGGCGGCGGGCATGGCGCGCGGCAAAGCCGCACGCATGACATGTAAAGGTATTATCGCGTCTATCGCGGCGTGCAATAGCCTGAATAGACGCGCAAATGGGTGCCAGCTTGGGCGTTTGCGGCGGCTCAGGCGAAAATATCGACGCCGTTGACCGCGCTGGCCATGCGCTGCAGCGCCATCGGCGCGCTGACGCCATCGGCGGCCGCAGCCTCATCGCCAGGGTGTTCCGCATAGCTGGAACGCCCCTGGCTGTTGGAGGCCTGCTGCTGCGCCTGTTGCCATTGTGGCGTGGACTCGCCGCCCACGCTGCTCTGCCCCAGGTTGATGCCGCTCTCCGCCAGCGCGTGGCGCAGCTGCGGCATCGCCGCTTCCACCGCCGCGCGCACCTGGCCGTGAGCGGAGGCGATGTGCAGTTGCGCCTGCTGATCGTCCAGTTTCAACGTGATCTGCAAGGCGCCCAGCTCCTGCGGATGCAGACGCAGCTCGGCGCTTTGCTGGCCGTTGCGATGGAACATCAGCACCTGTTGGTTCAACGCCTGCTGCCATTCCGGGCTACCCAACTGCGCGTTTAACTGCGGCGTAGGCGGCGCCGTCACCAGTGAGCCGGCCGGGGCGGCCGTTTGCGTTGGGCTGGCGGCGGCCAGGGCGACGGCGTGATTGAGCGTCGGCTGCTGCTGGGTATCGCCCGCCGGCAGCGGCTGTGCGGCACTTGCGCGCTCGCCGCTGGTCGATTGCGGGAGCGCCGCCGTGGCATTATCGCCATCGGCTGCAGGCGTTTTCGTGCCTGTTCCTGTCGGAGCAGGGGATGCCGATGAACGCGCGGCGGTGTTATCACCGGCCGCCGCAATGTTCAGCAGGCCATTGCCGGTCTGCAGCGCGGCCGCATCGTCAGCGTTTTCCACCGGCAGCGGCCGTTGGCCATCGGCTGGCTGAGGCTGGGCGACGATCGCGGCCGGCAGCATGGCATACAGCGCCTGCAGCGTCGCGGCATCCAGCTCTTTGGCGGCGGCGATCGGCGGCTGCGCCGGTTTATCGCCGGCCACGAGCGTCTCGCTCTCGGCGCCTTCAGGTGAAAGCGCGTCGGCTGGGGTTGCCAGACCCGGCAGCAGGCCGCCGCGCTCGCCGAAGGTGGCCAGCAGTTGATTGAGCTGATTGCGGCTCAGGGCCGGGGCGCGTTCATCGTCCGCGCTCAGCGCGACCGGCGGCTGTTTGCCGTCGGCGGCGGGCGCAAAACGTGCGCCGAGCAGTTGGGCGAAAGCGGATGACAGCTGGCTCTCATCCAGCGCCGACGTCAGTTCGGCCAGACCGCCGGCATCGCCGGGTAAGGCCAGGCCGGGCAGGGCGTTCAGATTCATGGGTTGATATTCCTTTGTGCACTGCGTTGAGCGAACTCATCCATCAGTTTTTGATCCCGTTTATTCTCCTGCTGCTGCTCCGCATTTATGGCGCGGGTATGCAGAGTCTCGAAAGCATTCAGCCGCTGTTGTTTGTCTTGCCATTGCTTCACCGCATGATCCACTTTCTGCCCCCACTGCAGCAGCTGCTGGCGGTGCTGGTCGATGGCCTGTTCCAGCGTGCCGATAAACTGCTGGTAGTTTTGCCAGCGAGAGCTGTCCATGCCGTCGCAAAGCGTATGATTCAGCTTCTGGCGATATTCGTCCTGATAGTTGAGCAGCATCGACAGCTGTTGCTCCGCCGCCTGCTGCGCCTGCCGCACCTGGCCAAGCTGTTGCGCGGCCTGTTCCACCGCATCCTGCGCCAGATCGCGCAGGGTAATCAGGGGGGATTGTGATTTCATCGCTGTGCGCCTCTGGTGACGTTAAACAATCAACTGCTGCAGCTGTTGACAGGCTTCATCGTAGCCGCTGCGTTCAAAGATGCCCTGTTGCAGGTACGCTTCCATCTGCGGGTACAGCGTCATCGCTTTGTCCAGCAACGGATCGCTGCCCGCCGCGTAGGCGCCGACGCTGATCAGATCGCGGTTGCGCTGATAGCTGGCCAGCATCTGCTTGAAGGTGCGTACCCGGCGGTAATGCTCTTCGTCGATCAGCGATGTCATGGCGCGGCTGATTGACGCTTCGATGTCGATCGCCGGGTAGTGGCCGGCCTCCGCCAGCCGCCGCGACAGCACCACGTGGCCGTCGAGGATGGCGCGCGCCGAGTCGGCGATCGGATCTTGCTGATCGTCCCCTTCGGTCAACACGGTGTAGAAGGCGGTGATGGAGCCGCCGCCGCTGATGCCGTTGCCCGCGCGTTCCACCAGCGCAGGCAGCTTGGCGAAGACCGAGGGCGGATAGCCTTTGGTCGCCGGCGGTTCGCCGATGGCCAGGGCGATCTCACGCTGCGCCATGGCGTAGCGGGTAAGGGAGTCCATGATCAGCAACACGTGCTGCCCGCGATCGCGGAAATCTTCGGCGATGCGGGTGGCGTAGGCCGCCCCCTGCATGCGCAGCAGCGGCGACACGTCCGCCGGCGCAGCGATCACCACCGAGCGCGCCCGGCCTTCGGCGCCGAGAATGTTCTCGATAAAGTCTTTGACCTCGCGGCCGCGCTCGCCGATCAGGCCAACGACGATCACATCCGCCTGGGTATAACGGGCCATCATGCCGAGCAACACGCTCTTGCCGACGCCGGAGCCGGCGAACAGGCCCATGCGCTGGCCGCGACCGACGGTCAGCAGACCGTTGATGGTGCGCACCCCCACGTCCAGCACCTGCTCGATCGGCGTGCGCTGCAAGGGGTTGAACGGCGCGGTGATCAGCGGCGCGCGGTAACCGGTTTCCGGCGAAGGCAGGCCGTCGAGCGGTTTGGCGCTGCCGTCCAGCACGCGCCCCAGCAGCGCCGGGCCGAGCGGCAGCTGTTTGCCGGCGCTTTGGCCTTCCGGCGCGATGCGGGCGTAAACCCGCGCGCCCGGCACGATGCCTTCGACTTCTTCCAGCGGCATCAGGAACAGCCGTTGGCCGTTGAAGCCGACCACTTCGCTTTCCACTTCCTGCACCTCACCGGCGTCGTGCCGTTCGATGAGGCAGGTCGCCCCGAGCGGCAGCTGCAGGCCGGTAGCCTCCAGCACCAACCCGGTGGCGCGGGTCAGGCGACCGTAGCGGCGCACCGTCGGCGCGCGGGCGATGCGTTTTTCCAGCGTATCCAGAGAACTCAGCCAGCGGCCGAGACGCGCGGTCATCAGACTTCTCCCGGTGCCGCCAGGCGGCACAGTTCATGCCAGCGCGTCGCCAGGCTGGCGTCAAGATCGCCTTCCTCGGCGCTGACCTTGCAGCCGCCCGGATGCAGTTCGCCGTCCGCCAACAGGCGCCAGCCGTGCAGGCTGAGGGTAACCCCCAACTGCTGCTCGACGCGTGGATAGTCGTCCGGGTGGACCCGCAGCTGCGGCTTGCCGTTGAACATCGGCTCCTGTTGAATCAGCTGTTGGATCTGCGCGAGCAGGGCGGTGCCGTCGCACACCGGCGGCTGGCCCAGCACCTGTTTGGCGGCGGTCAATGCCAGTTGCATCAGCCGCGAAGCGATCACGCTGTCGAGCGCGTCCAGCGTGTGCTGGAATTCAGTAACCAACTGCTGCCAGTGGGCGGTCAGCGGCTGTTGCTGCTGCTGCGCTTCCAACAGCCCTTGCTGACGGCCTTCTTCCAGACCGGACTGAAAACCGGCTTCATAGCCTTTTTGCTGGCCGTCGGCATAGCCCAACTGCTGGCCCTGTTGCTCGGCCTGCAGCCGCAGCGTCGCCAACTGCTGCTGCAATTCGGCCTGCGCGTCCGGCGACGGATCGCTTTGTTCGAGATCCGGCAGCGGCGGCAGTTCGAACGCCGGTTTCTGTTCGCCCAAATCGTTGAGCGACCAGGGCTGCCAGGGCAGGGTGTTAATGCGATCAGACATAGGTGTCCTCGCCGCCGCCGATGATCATTTCGCCGGTTTCCGCCAGGCGTCTTACCACCAACAGGATGGCTTTCTGCTCGTTCTCCACCTGCGACATGCGCACCGGCCCACGGTTGGCCAGATCGTCGCGCAGGATGTCGGCGGCGCGTTGCGACATGTTCTTGAGGAACTTCTCGCGCAGCGGCTGTTCGGCGCCTTTCAACGCGATCAGCAGCGACTCGCCTTCCACTTCCTGCAGCAGGCGCTGGATGCTGCGATCGTCGACTTCCACCAGGTTTTCGAACAGGAACATCTCGTCGATGATCTTCTGCGCCAGCTCGCCGTCGTATTCGCGCATCGCGTCGATGACCGCTTCTTCCTGCTGGGTTTTCATCAGGTTGATGATCTCGGCGGCGGTGCGCACCCCGCCCATTTTGCTGCGCTTGAGGTTCTGGCCGTCGAGCAGGTTGTTCAGCACTTCGGTCAGCTCTGCCAACGCCGCCGGCTGCACGCCGCCGAAGGTGGCGATACGCAGCATCACGTCGTTGCGCAGGCGCTCGTCGAACAGGGCCAGGATGTCCGCCGCCTGGCCGCGTTTGAGGTGCACCAAAATAGTGGCGATGATCTGCGGGTGTTCGTCGCGGATCAGATCGGCGGCGCTCTGCGGCTCCATAAAGTTGAGCGTTTCCATGCCGGTGGTGGTCTCGCGCGATTCGAGAATGTCTTCCAGCAGGCTGGCGGCGCGCTCTTCGCCCAGCGCCTTGACCAGCACCGAGCGCAGGTAGTCGCTGGCGTTGACGCTCAGCGCCGCGTATTGCTCGGCGTCGTCTTCAAACTCGGTCAGTATTTCGCCGAGCTGTTTGTGTGAAACCTGGCTCATGCCGGCCATGGTGCCGCTCAGCAGCTGTACTTCGCGCGAGGAGAGGTGTTTGAACACCTCCGCCGCGCGATCTTCACCCAGCGTCATCAGCAAGATGGCGCTTTTGTCGGTTCCGGTCAGGCTCATATCTCGTTACTCATCCATTGGCGGATTACCAGAGCGACCACGCGCGGGTCTTTGTCAGCCAGATCGCGGATCCGCTGGCTCTGGACTTCTGCGCTGACGCGCTGCTGCGATTTGCGACGCTGCGCCAGCTCCTCGTTGCTCGGTTTGTTGCTGTCGACCGCTTTGGCGGCAGGGGCGTTGGCGGCGGCGATGGCGGCCTGTTGCGCAGCCTGGCGCTGTTGCAGCTGCGGCCGCACCAGTTTGCGCCACAGCAGCCAGGCCACCAGCAGCACCAGCAGATAGCGGCCCGCGTCGATCAGGCGATCGATAAACGACTGGCTTTGCCAGAACGGCAGTTCGCCACCGGTCACCTGAGTGTCGGTAAACGGCGTATTGACCACGTTCAGGGTATCGCCACGGCTGCTGGAGTAGCCCATCGCTTCACGCACCAGCGCTTCGATCTGCGCCAACTGCTCTTTGCCCATCGGCTGCGGTTTGCCGTCTTTACCGGTGCCCAGGTAGTTGACCACCACGGCGACCGACAGACGCTGCACGGTGCCGGCTTTGTGCTGGGTATGGCGGATGGTGCGATCGAGCTCGTAGTTGGTGGTCGCGTCGCGTCGGGTATTTTGCGGCACGCCGCTGGCCGCCGCGCTGCGGGTGGTTGCGGCGTTTTGCGCGGTGGCGTTGGCATTGTTGCCTGCCGCGGGCTTGGCGGTTTCAATCGGCGCGGTGGCCGGCGCGCTCGGTTGGTTGGACAGCGCGCCTGGCACGCCACCCACCTGCGGCCCGCCGATCTGTTCGCTCAGGCTGGTTTGCTGGGAGCGGATAGCGGCTTTGTCCGGCTGCTGGTTCGGCTGGTATTGTTCATCGGTTTGCTCGCGCGTGGCGAAGTCGATCTGTGCTGTGACCTGCGCACGCACGTTGGCGCTGCCGACCACCGGAGCGAGGATCGCTTCGATGCGGCGCTGGAAGCCGTTTTCCACTTCGTTGGCGTATTTCAGCTGCGAAGCGTTGAGATCGCGCCCGGTGCCGTCGGACTGGGTCAGCAGGCGGCCGGCCTGATCGACCACGGTCACGTTGCCCGGCGGCAGGCCGGCGACGCTGCTCGACACCATATAAACGATGGCGTTGATCTGGCCGTCGTCCAGCGCACGGCCGGGTTGCAGGGTGAGCGTTACCGAGGCGGAAGGGGATTTCTGTTCGCGCACGAACAGCGAAGGTTTAGGCAGCGCCAGGTGAACGCGGGCGTTTTGCACCGGCCCCAGCGATTCGATGGTGCGCGACAGCTCGCCCTCGAGGGCGCGCTGATAGTTAATCTGCTCGCTGAACTGGCTGATGCCGAATTTTTCCTGGTCCAGCAGTTCGAAGCCGACGGCGCCGCCTTTCGGCAGCCCTTGCTGCGCCAGACGCAGACGGGTTTCATGCACCTTTTCCGCCGGGATCAGCAGCGCCGCGCCATTCTCGGCAAAGCGGTAAGGGATGTTCATCTGCGTCAGTTGGGTGACGATGGCGCCGCCGTCGCGGTCGTTCAGATTGCTGTACAGCACGCGGTAGTCGGGGCTTTTCACCCACAACAGCAGCGCGACGACGATCGCGATCGCGGCGGAAGCGGCGACCAGCAACGGAATTTTCGGGTTGGCGCGCAGACGGTTCCAGATGGCCTGCAGGCCGTTGTCGCGGCTTTCGCCGGCGGTTATCGAAGCACTCATTTTAGGTCTCGTCCTTCAATGGCGCTCACGATCCCGTACGGGCCGCTGAGCAGCTCCCTGCCAGGCTGATGAACGGTATGGTTAGCGTTGTGTGACAAAACAGACTCCCTGATACACATATCTTCTAAATAGCGGCGCTCCCATTTCTGGGCAGGCCATTATTCGCCTTATCAGACAATTCCGATTGCCCGATAAGCCGGGTTTTTTGCAGTTAATTAACCGCTTTAGGTCCGAAAACGCTGTGCTAGGGTGTGCATCATTGGAGAAGTGCAGGGTGAAAACGTCACCCGGCGAGACGAGATGATTGAGGACCAGATGGCGATTCAGGGCATTGAAGGGGTGCTGCAGCAGATGCAGACCATGGCGGTTCAGGCCGGCAAGATGGGGCAGAATGCGGCGCCGCAGGGCGTCAGCTTCGCCAGCGAACTGACCGCGGCGCTCGGCAAGATCAGCGAGACCCAGCAAACGGCGCGCAAGCAGGCGCAGGATTTCGAGCTGGGCGCGCCAGGCATCAGCCTGAACGATGTGATGGTCGATCTGCAGAAATCGTCGGTGTCTTTGCAGCTGGGCGTGCAGGTGCGCAACAAGCTGGTGGCGGCCTACCAGGATATTATGAATATGCCGGTGTGATACTACGCGACATCAGCGTGGTTTCACCTGCTGAAAGCGGCCTGCCTGGGAGGTGGTAGGCCGCTTTATGGCTTTAACCCTTTCTTATCTGTGCTTACACCTCTCTGTATATAGCGATATAGCGCTCCCCATTTTTATCGTAAACACCCATTATTCGGTCAATAGCGGATTTCCCCGTTTGGCAGCGGTCCTGTAGTACCTGAAACAGCGGTTATAACTCTGTGACTCTGAGAATTCTTGATACGTTCATAATACGGCACGCTGCCGTAGTCTGCGCTCGTTATTTCCATTCTTCTGAATCTACACCGAGGTGTTTATGAATAATTTAAGTGCCGCTGCCACCGTAATTAATGATACTGATGTAACTTCGCAATTAGGCAGCATTAATAATGGCTATACCAATGTGCATGCGCAACTTGGCGTGACGCTATCGCGATTCGGAGCCGATCCTACGGGCAATACCGATTGTCGTGAAATATTTCAGCAGGCATTGGATTATGCGGCGACAACGCAGCATAAAACCGTCTGGATCGATGGAACCTTTCTTATTACCGGCGATGTTTCGTTAAAAGTGCCTGTTGGGGTCACCGTCAGAGGTTATCGAACTGGGCGAAATCAAAGCATAATGACAGCTGGTTTTAATCCTAAAGCTGAACCTTCGGTGTTGTTAGTGCGTACAAAGCCAGCAACACAGGGGGAACCAGGAACTAATCTATTCGAATGTACAATCAGTCCTTCATTTGATGGCTTCGTGATCTATTACGATGAACAGCCAAAGAATATCACCGATCCGGCAATGTTTATTCAGTATGGTTATACTTTTCACACCGTAGGGCGTTCATGTTCAGTTACTAACATTCTATATGCTGGTGCCTGGAATTTTTTCTCGCAGCAAGGTGAGGCGCCGTTCTGCCAAAACATTTATGGTTTTGCTTATGGCATCGATTTTCATGTGGAGAAGTGCGCCGATGTAGGGGTTTTTGATAATATTCATTGCAATCCGAATGTTGTTCGGCCTAATTTTAGTACTATCACCGCAGCGGCTAAGCTGGAAACAAGCATTATGTTTGATTTTTCAGAGCATGACGGCATGATGCTGAGCAATATTCATGGTTTTGGTAAAGGAGTTGTGTTCAACAATGATCAAAAAGGGACCACGCGGCTAATGACCCTGTCAGGTAGCAATTTTCTTTTTGATAAATGTGGCACTCTCGTGAATTCGAATGCTTCTGGTGCAAGAATTGTGGACTTCTTTGGCGGAACATTCATTCATGACTATGCACGCTTAAAGGGCATGATGACGCTAAGTAACTCGACCCAAACACAGATAGCGCAATATTATCTCAATGGATGGAAATTCCAACTGGGTTCTCCCTTACTGGGGGAAAGCACTGACACCTTCTTTTACTTTGCTGACCCTGCGGGTTGCAGCTTGATTCTGAACTCAGCGATTTTGCCATCAAAGGGAACATTAGAATTAAATAACCCATTAAAAAGCAATATGATGAATGGTGACATTACCATCGGAAGTCGGCGGATTAATCTTGAAAGAACCTATGGTAATTATATTCCCAATTCCCGCTTGCTGACTGTTGACCAGAATAACGGGATGCCTGTGGGTTTTAATATTTCCGGTAACGGTGTTAAGGTTGTTGCGCAAGAGGTGACAAGCAGTAATACTGCGATGTCCTATTATTCCGGATTATTAAATAGGACCTTTGATGTCAACCAGACCGGTACGATGACCGTTATGGCTTATGCAACTGCTATCGGCGATTCTCCGGGTATCCGGGTGACGGCAACCGATGATAACTATACTGAGGCGACAAAAATAGAGAAGAAAATCCCGTGGACGATTGAAGGTGGCTATTATGTGGCGCGTATTACCATTGAAAGCACCCCTCTTTATTCTATTTGGGATATCTGCTGTGCAGCGCCATCGATATCGGGCGGCGCATTGCGGATGCATAGTGTGTCGTTGATACCTTCACCGGTATTTAACTACTCGTCTGAATTGAGAGAGCCGCCTTTATTAAAGTCACAGGTGGGTAGTATGGCAACAACGATGTTGCTTCAAGCGAACACGCCTACGATGCTTCAACGTTCAGTGTGGGGGAAAACAAGTGGAGTAGCCAGAGTTTATTTAAAAACTGACACCACGGTTGCGATATTTACATTATATAAATTGAAAGATAGTGAACCTGTCACTGTCGTTAAAGATGTTTACTATCAAGGTGGTGATGATGTTTTAAATCTTACGTGGCCCACTGGCGGCCGCTTAACACTTTCAAGCAGCGCCGGTGGGAATATACAAATACGCATTGATGGCGCTTAGGAAAATAAATTAGGCAATGGACTGCCTTTCATCCTATTGATATTTTTGCGTCAGCCCACTAACTCCACGATCCGCTGGTGGGCATTCGCCAGCCCCTGCGCGAGGCCGTGCGGTCTCATATCCAGCCCTTCGGCATAGATAAATTGCACGTCGCCGATCCCCATCAACCCCAGCACCGAACGCAGGTAGGGCGTTACGGCATCGGTCGGATGCCCGGCGTGCATGCCGCCGCGTGAACTGAATACCAGCGCATTGACGCCTTCCACCAGCCCCACCGGGTAGGTGGCGGTATAGTTGAAGGTCATCCGGGCGCGGGCCACCAGATCGAACCAGTTTTTCAGCTGGGTCGGGACGTTGAGGTTGTACATTGGCGCGCCGAGCAGCAGCAGATCGCTCTCTTTCAGTTCGGCAATCAGCCGGTCGGAGAGCGCCACCGCCGCTTTGGCGCGTGGGCTGATGTTTTCCGCGCCGCGCAGCGCACCGAACAGCTCGCCGTCCAATACCGGCAGATCCAACGCCGTCAGATCGTGTTCGACGATCCGATCTTCGTGTCCTTTCGCCTTACGCGCCGCCAGATAGCGGTCAATCAGGTTATTGGTCTGCGAGTCATTTCCCATAATGCTGGATTTGAGTACCAGTATTTTTTTCATGCTGTTGTCCTCTGACGGTCATCTGTGGTTTTCACCGGGGATTCGGAATGACTGCAGGTTATCATTGCTTGATGTTCACCAGTGGTGATAGGTTTTCACTAAATTGATTCCAATTTGGATGCATTAAGATGAAAAGCGATCTCAGCGCACTGCCGGCGTTTGTCGCCGTGGCGGAAGGCGGCAGTTTCGCCGCCGCCGCAGAGAAACTGCATTTGACGCGCTCTGCGGTCAGCAAAATCGTATCGCGTCTCGAGGCTCGGCTTGGCGTGATGTTGTTTATGCGCACCACGCGCAGCCTGAGCCTGACGGATGAAGGGGCGCTGTACTATGAGCACTGCCGGCAGGCGTTGGCAAACGTTCAGGCGGCGGAAAACCAGCTCGACAGCGGCAAGATGCAGGTCAGCGGCCGGCTCAGAGTCTCGGTGCCGGTGCTGTTCGGCCATTTGTGCATTGCGCCCGTGTTGACGGCGCTGGCGAATGAACATCCCTTGCTGACGCTGGAAATTTCATTCAGCGACCGCAGGATCGATCTGATCGACGAGGGGTTCGATCTGGCGGTTCGCATTGGCGAGCTGGCGGACAGCGGCAGCCTGGTTGCCCGGCGCTTGGGCGAACACGGCATGCTGCTGTGCGCCTCGCCCGATTATCTGCAGCGCTGCGGCGAGCCGAGAACGGTAGAGGCGTTAAGCCGACATCAGGCGGTGGGGTATCTGCACGCCGGCGCCGTGCTGCCCTGGCAGCTTCGCGGCGAAAACGGCGAGCTGCGGCCTTTCAGGCCACCGGCCAAGATGATGATGGATGACATGCAGGGGATCGTCGATGCGGTGTCCGCCGGCGCCGGTATTGCCTGGCTGCCGGAGTGGCTGGTGCGCGAGCGCTTGATGGCGGGGACGTTGGTGGAGATCATGCGCGGTGAGTCCAGCCTCAGTTTCCCGGTGAACGTCGTGTGGCCCTATATGCCTTACCAGCCGCTCAAGGTGCGGCTGGCGGTAGACAAACTGGTGGCGGAGCTGCCTGGCAGGCTGACGCGGTTCGCGTCGGCCTGAGCGTGTATGTGGTGGCAAGCGGTCCAAGGGACGCTTGCCGATGTCAGAGCGCGCGCTGTTGCGTTGATCGTGGCAGTGACGGCTGTGTTTTCCCTGTCAACAGGCAACTGAAAATAAGAACCCAAATGAACCCGTAAGAGTAATCGGGGTTGGCGGCGCAGGAGCCCAAAAATGCGGAGAAAAGCATAAATTTAAGCATGGAATGGGCTTCGTTGCCGGCGACGTTATATTGCGAACGAATAAGCTTGGATACGATAAAACCGACTAACAGTATCGTCCCCAATATTCCGAAGTTAGCAAGTAGGGACAGAGGCAGAGAAGATATTCTTGCGCTACCGATACCGACGCCCAAGCCAAAGGTATTATACATAATTTCAAGGGCATTGTAGTTGGAGGCGGAGCGCACGAGGTGAGAGATCGTTTGCGCTTTTTTATCCGCGTAATCGGTTATTTTCTCCAGGAAAAAGATGAATGTGAGCTTTGATACGATGACCAAAGCCAGAGAAAATAGAGCTTTTTGTATCAGGCTAAAACGCGTACTGAAAATGAATGTGCCGCACAGCGACGTAAGCAGGGTAAAATAGCCCGATGTAGAGCCGTTTTTAACCAAGAGCAGCACCATCAATAGAGCCACTAGCTTCAGTCGCAACCCCTTGGCAACCAAAAGAGGCACGATGGTTGCGCCGATAAAGATACCGGCGAATGACGGTTCACCGAAGGTACCGCTCAGTCTGGATTCAAAAATGGCATTGGCGTTATGCATGCTGTTATACATCAAAATCTGAATCGCATTCGCCAGCGGCCTGGCAAGGAGCCAAATCAGACAGTAAGCGGAGAAAACCAGCGTCGTGAAAATGATGGTTTTCAGTGCGTATTCAGGCGTGATTTCACGCCGCTTGACGTAAATGACATACAGCGTTATCAGGTTCAGCGTGATTAGAATCAGTTGCTTGATGTTGTTATTGCCCCACACAAGCGAGATACCTTTTTTGGCGTAATTATTTTCAAAGCTATAAGCCGGTGAATAAACTCTTACTCCTTCAAATAGGTGGGTTAACGCATAGGTGAAGAACCAAAAAAGAACAATTATTACCAGCGATTGCAGTAATACCCGGTGTTTTAAGTTCCAGACGGATGTGCTGTTTTTTGAAGTGAAAAAAAACCGGGTTATTAAAACCAGTTCGATAAAGTAAAATATAGGTAGGCTATTACTCCCTGTGTTAATAATAGCGCTTGATTGAAAGATGGATGCAAGAATCAACAGGGCGAAAATGGTTCTGTGGTGTAGGAAAAAAGTGGCGAAAGCAAGAGCCAGCCAAACAAAACTTAATATATTCACATTATATTCCCTAAGTTACTTATCCTATATGGCATCGTCTGGCTTCAGATTAAAGTAGTTATAAAAACCAGCGTATTTCCGCGCGCTATCATACAATAAGAAGGTGGGACGGTCTAGCTGCAAGGGTAGTATATTCAGGGGGTTATAGAATTAGACTGCAAGTATATGTCATTCTTATAATTAACGAGCTAATCAAGTCGCGCGGGTTTTGCGCTTGGGATAGTGACGATTGGCCCTCGGAATTTGCCGTGGCAGCAGGAAACAGGCCACCGGTGCAATTAATTCAGTAATAAAATAAATAAATAAAATTAATTAAAAATCACCGAGGAGCAACGACCATTGCAATGCGTAATAAAGCAGCAACAAGAGACAGCTGGCAAGCACCAGCTTTTCACCAGCTTGCTTAAGCTTGGCTTTAACGTTGTTCCTTTGTCGCATTTTTACGTTCTCGCTTTAGACAGTCAGATAGAAAAGCAGTATAGCAAGCAAATTTTAGGCGTCGGTCAAAATAGGAAAATACTTAATGCTTTGGTGGAGAACCGAGCAGTGGGTTGTGCGGGATAAATAGCCAGCGGCAAGAAGAGAACAACCAGGAAAAGGTGCCAGCGGTCGCTGGCGGATACGTCAAGATAGGTTGCTCGGCACGCCCACATCATTGCGATGCCATCGTTTATCCGGGCTAAATTGCCGTGTTTGCCGCCATTGATTAGCCGGAACCGTAATGCTGTTCAAAGGCAGGTTCCATTATTCTCTGATGACCGCGAATGGCGGTAGGGGCGAAACCGAAGCGTTTGCGAAAACGTTCGGCGAAACGCGAGGCGCTTTCATAACCCACATGTTGCGCGATGGCGGAGATCGGCCAGTCGGTCGACTGCAGCAGGGCCAGCGCGCTACTCATGCGCACGTCAATCATCAGGTTGCGCAACGCGGTGTTTTCCATCGACAGTTTGCGGCGCAACATCACTTCACTCATCGACAGGCTCTCCGCGACTTTGGCCGCCGTCCAAATGCTGTGCGGATCGGTCGCCAGGCAGCGGCGCACGCGCTGCGTCAGATCCTTGGCTTCGTTGTGAATAAAGCGAATGCCGAATTGGGCCAGCCACAACAGAATTTCCAGCATTTTGTGCCGCACGATGATGGTAGGAAAGCGTTGCCGCAGCGTCAGCGCCAGGCCGGTGGTTTCAAAGCTGTGCTTTAGAGCGCAGGGCAGGTTGCGCAGCGCCAGGACGGCATCGAACGGCATCGGCGCCGGCGTTTCCTCGGCCGGAGGTTGGACGGTGAGCAACAGGGGATCGCAGGTCAGCAGTTGGCAACTGAATACGCCGTCTTCGGACGGGCCGTTAATAATGTCCACCGTTTGCCCGCCATCGATAATCAACAGCTCGCCGGGATGAGCGACCACTTCGTGTTGTTGCCAGCGTACGCGCTTATGGCCTTGTTGTATCAGATACAGATGTGGTTGCTCAAAATAGACTGAAGGGAATAATAATTCAGTATACTGAATGATGTGCGCTGAGGCGCCAATTCCAGGACAGAGATTAATTGTACGTTCCATCGATATTCATTTCGCAGCCATTATCTGGGAATATCTTTACGCTTTGATCCGCGCTGGAGCAACATTTTTCCATGGGCCGTGAAACACAGCGGCGAGTTTTATCTATCAAAAATCAATTTCCTGCTGAACAGAAAACGTCCGTGTCGGGATGATGTTTATCCATTAAAGTGAGAGCCAGGCTCGAAGCGCGCATTTTACCAATTACCCATAAGCTGAATAATTCAAATGCCATAGATTAATATCCTAACGTAACCCGAGAGTAATAGCGCATAGTGCTATTTAATCCATTTTCGTCAGTATTGTCGATCTTATCGGACCTGTGGTTCCCCCAGCAACAGCGCACGATCATGAAACTGGCCGTAGGCATTGTTGACCACGTTCTGGCGCGTGGACTGTTCGATCAACATTTTCAGCTCATCCATACGCTGCTGTAACAGACGTTTGAGTTCGGTTTCGTTGTCGAGGATCTGTTGCAGCTTATTGCGCAACATCTCCTGCAGCGCCATGGACGGGCCGGCTTGCCCGGTAAAGGCGGCGGTTTTTTCCACCGCCGTCACGTAAGCGAATTCGAGCTCGACGAGCTCCTCCCAGCGCCCGGTTTGCGCCAGCGCGATCATCTGGCTGCTCAGGCTGTAAATTTGTTGATAAGCGGCTAACAGCTGCTGTTGACGTTCCATTACACGGCGTCCTGCGAAGGTTGGTAGTTGGGGCCAATCTGGCGCCAGGCGTCGGCGATGTTTTCCAGCAGTTTAACCACTTCGGCGATCGCCGCTTCGTCGTTGTGCAAGTTGGCCTGCATCAGCCGACGCTTCATGTAGTCGTACAATGCCGCCAGATTTTCGGCGATCTCGCCGCCCTGTTGAAGGTCGAGGCCGCTTTTCAGGCCGTTGTCGATGATATTGATGGCTTTGGACAGCGCCATGCCTTTGCCGGCGATATCGCCCTGGTTCATCAGGATGCGTGCGCGAAGCAGGGCGCTGAGCGCCCCGTCGAACAACATCACGATTAACTGGTGCGGGCTGGCGCTCATGGCGCCGCTTTCCAGACTGACCTGTGCATAGGCCTGAGTGCCGCTACGGTTATACATGCTGTTTTCTTTACCTTGTTAAAGGGTTACTTGAACTGTTGAGCCAAATAGTTACTGGTGCCGTTCATTTTCGACATCATGGTATCCAGCTGAACGAACTGTTGTTTATAACGATCGATGGTGTTCTGAATGCTGGCGGTGACCGTCGTGATCTGGCTGTTCAGGCGATCGAGGTTGGTGTTGATGCTTTTGGTCGAGTTTTCGATGATGCCGCCGGATTTGATGTAGCTCTGGATCTCGTTGTGGATCTCGGTGGCCATGCCGGTGTCTTTGCCGTTACCGACGAAGAAGTTGCTGACTTGATCCGGCTTCTCATCCATCGCTTTCTTCAGCTTGGCGCTGTCGATTTCCAACTTGCCGGTTTTGGTGTTGGTGGAAATGCCGAGGTTGCCCAGGCCTTTCAACTCCGGGTTGTCTTGGGCGGCGCTCAGCGCGCTTTTGATCGACGACTGAACGCCGCGCAGGGTGTTGTCGCCCAGCAGCGGGCCGTTGGTTGGGTTTGGCGCTTCGCCGGTTTTCACCGGGGTGAACTTGGACAGCGAGTTGAAGGTGTCCAGCAGCGAGTTATAGCTGTCGACCCACTCTTTGATCTTGTCGGTGGTGCCGGCGGTGTTGGTGCTGATCACCAGGTGTTGCGGTTCATCGGTTTTGGTTTTGGTTTTCAGATCGATGGTGACGCCCTGCAGGGCATCGCTGATCGAGTTGGTGCTGCGTTTGATGGCCGTGCCGTTCACCATCAGCTCCGCATCCTGCGGCGCGACCGTCTGCTTCATGGCGGTGGAGGTGCCGCGCGTGGCGTTGTAGTTCAGGATATCGCCCAGTTTGTCGTCATTGTCGACTTGGAGGGAAATCTTGTTGTTTTCGCCGGTGGTGGAGGAACTGACCGCCAATTGATAATCGTTGTCGCCAACGCGCATGATGCTGGCGGTGACGCCGGCTTTGGCGCCGTTGATGGCGTCACGCAGCTCAACCAGCGAGGTTTGATCGTCGCTGAGCGGGATTTTGGTTTCTTTCGGCGGGTTGCCGGCGGTGATGGTCAGGGAACGGTCGGTGACGCCTTCAGCGCCTAATTTAGCGCCTTGATCGCTGACTTTCGCCTGCGTGGTCAGCGTTTGCGCCTGCGCCAGGTTTTTCACTTCCACCACGTAGTTGCCCGGTACCGCCTTGGCGTTGGTGGTGATCTTGAAGGCGTCGTGTTCGGTGGCGGTGGTGGCCTTGAAGAAATCTTCTTTCGCCATCTCTTTGCTGAGATTGTCGAATTTTTCCAGCGCGCCTTTCAACGTGCCGTAACCGGTCAGCTGGGCGTTGTAGCTGGATTGCTTGGTGGTGTAAGGGGTCAGACGCTGTTGTTCCGCTTTGGTCAGCTTATCCAGCAAGCCATTGAGGTCGAGCCCTGAGCCGAGACCTAATGAACTGATCGTTGCCATGAGTAATTCTCCTTGATGATGACTTTATTCGCTTTACGCGTTATCGGCCCAGTGGTGAAAAAGTTTACCGAAAAAAACAAAAAAACGATGGCGCAATAGAGGAGGGAAAAACCGCGTTATTTCCGCCATTGCAGCGGGCGCAAAAAATTTTAAAAAATTGCTAAAGGTTGTTAGGGGAGGGCCGATACCTGAGGGGACGGTGGTTGACGCCGTGGGCAAACAAGCCCGAACCTTTTAACCGTGTTGCGAAGAACGCAACTGACTCGTAAGGAAAGCAAACAATGGCACAAGTAATCAACACTAACAGCCTGTCTCTGATGGCGCAGAACAACCTGAACAAATCTCAGTCTTCTCTGGGCACTGCGATTGAGCGTCTGTCTTCCGGTCTGCGTATCAACAGCGCGAAAGACGATGCTGCGGGTCAGGCGATCTCCAACCGTTTCACCGCTAACATCAAAGGCCTGACTCAGGCTTCCCGCAACGCCAACGACGGTATCTCTCTGGCGCAGACCACTGAAGGCGCACTGAACGAAGTTAACGACAACCTGCAGAACATCCGTCGTCTGACCGTACAGGCGCAGAACGGTTCCAACTCCACCAGCGACCTGAAATCCATCCAGGACGAAATCACTCAGCGTCTGTCTGAAATCAACCGTATCTCCGAGCAGACTGACTTCAACGGCGTGAAAGTGCTGAGCAGCGATCAGAAACTGACTATCCAGGTTGGTGCTAACGACGGCGAAACCATCGATATCGACCTGAAAAAAATCGACTCCAAGCAACTGGGTCTGGACACTTTCAACGTGACTGACAAAGGTCCTTCAGTGGGTGCTGCTGTTACCGACGGCACTATGGTGAAGGGCGCTACTAAAGATGTGGCTTATAACGCAGCAGCATCTGGCTTGGATGCAACCAAAGGCGAAGCGCTGGTTTCTGGTAAAGACAAAGACGGCAACGCAGTTAACTATGTGCAGACTACCGCTGCTGACGGCACCAAAACTTACAAAGCCGCTACTATTGCTGATGACGGCAAAGTAACTGCAGGCGCCGATGTTACCATCAAAAACCCACTGGATACCCTGGACAAAGCGCTGGCACAGGTTGACGGCCTGCGTTCTTCCCTGGGTGCGGTACAGAACCGTTTCGATTCTGTTATCAACAACCTGAACAGCACCGTGAACAACCTGTCCGCTTCTCAGTCCCGTATCCAGGATGCTGACTACGCGACCGAAGTGTCCAACATGAGCCGTGCCAACATCCTGCAACAGGCTGGCACCTCTGTTCTGGCACAGGCTAACCAGTCTACTCAGAACGTTCTGTCCCTGCTGCGTTAATCGTCTCTCCCGATTAACTGTCGCAAAGAAACCCCGCTTCGGCGGGGTTTTTTTATGCTCGCGCCCCGCGCGGTTATTACATGGCGCAAATAAAGCCTGTTTTGTGCGACTGTTCTGCCGATTGGCATTTCGCCCCCTACGCATAATAGCGCTGACTCTCTTATCCGCAGGTTTAAGACATAGTGAGCGATCTGTATACCGCCGAAGGCGTGATGGACAAAAATTCTCTCTGGTTGCGCTACGTGCCGTTAGTGCGCCACGAGGCGTTGCGCCTGCAGGTCAGGCTGCCCGCCAGCGTGGAGCTTGACGACCTGCTGCAGGCCGGGGGAATCGGGCTATTAAACGCCGTTGAGCGTTATGACGCCCTACAGGGAACCGCCTTTACCACCTATGCGGTGCAGCGCATTCGCGGCGCGATGCTCGACGAGTTGCGCAGCCGCGACTGGGTGCCGCGCAGCGTGCGGCGCCACGCGCGCGAAGTCGCGCAGGTGATGCGGCAACTGGAACAGCGTTACGGCCGCCCGGCGAGCGAAACGGAAGTGGCGCAGACGCTGAACATCTCGCTGGATGAGTACCGTCAAATTCTGTTGGACACCAATAACAGCCAGCTTTTCTCCTACGACGAATGGCGCGAGGAGCATGGCGAGAGCGCGGAACCGATGCTGGATGGGCATGAGGAGGCCAACCCGCTGCATCACCTGTTGGAAGGCAGCCTGCGCCAGCGGGTGATCGATGCCATCGAGGCGTTGCCGGAGCGCGAAAAAATGGTGCTGACGCTGTATTACCAGGAAGAGTTGAATCTCAAAGAGATCGGCGCCGTGCTGGACGTCGGGGAATCCCGCGTCAGCCAACTGCACAGTCAGGCGATCAAACGGCTGCGTGCGCGGCTGGCGAACGATACCTGACGGCGGAGCGCCGCCCCCAACTCGATGACTCATGCGACAATCGGACTGCCCCTTATGCCAGGAATACTGTTGAAGAAACGGCCGCTTAGCCGTTACCTGAAAGATTACAAGCACAGCCAGACCCATTGCTCCCAGTGCGGCAAACTGTTGGACCGCATGGCGCTGGTGTTTCGCGGCAAGATAATCAATAAAGAAGCCATCGCGCGCATGGATCAGCCGATCGACGATGCGGTCTGGCAAAACGTGCAGCACGAGCTGACCGCGCTGTGCCGCTTTTGCAGCGAGATTTCCTGCAACAGCCACCCGAGTTATTTCGACATTATGGCGTTCAAGCAGTATCTGTTCGAACAGACCGAGATGAGCCACAGCACCATTCGCGAGTATGTGGTGCGGTTGCGCCGTCTGGACGAAATGCTGGTGGCGCGGAATTACCCGGCGGACAAATTCGCCAACAGCGCCAGTCATCAGCGCATCATCGACGATCTGCCTACCGCGGCGCACAACAACTACCGCATTGCGCTGCGCAAGTACGATCAGTATCTCGCCTGGCAGCGCAGCTACTGAGACTTTCCCCGGCCGCTGGGCCGGGGTCTGCCGTATCCCCCCGTGATAAAGGATGATTATTCAGTTCACATCTGCTAAATCTATCGGTTATCAGATGTTGATATTCGATTCCCTGGGGGGAAGTAGTGAACCTGCAACAACAACTGGCGCAATTTCCGCGTCTGGATCTGGTTGGCACCGCCACACCGCTGGAAAAACTGTCCCGTCTCTCCGATTACCTCGGCCGCGAAATCTACCTTAAACGTGACGATGTCACTCCTATGGCCATGGGCGGCAACAAGCTGAGAAAGCTCGAGTTTCTGGCCGCCGACGCGCTGCGACAAGGCGCCGATACGCTGGTCACCGCCGGCGCCATTCAATCCAACCACGTGCGCCAGACGGCGGCGGTGGCGGCGAAACTGGGCCTGCACTGCGTCGCGCTGCTGGAAAACCCCATCGATACCCGTGCGGAAAACTACCTGACCAACGGCAACCGCCTGTTGCTCGGCCTGTTCAACGCCGAGGTGGTGATGTGCGAAGCGCTGCACGATCCGCAGCAGCAACTGGCGGAACTGGCGACGCGCCTCGAGGCGCAGGGCTTCCGGCCTTACGTGGTGCCGGTGGGCGGCTCCAATGCCCTGGGCGCGCTGGGATACGTGCAGTGCGCATTGGAAATCGCCGAACAGAGCCGGCGCAGCAACGTGGCGTTCAGTTCGGTGGTGGTGGCGTCCGGCAGCGCCGGCACTCACGCTGGGCTGGCGGTGGGGCTGCAACAGCTGCTGCCTGAAACCGAGCTGATTGGCGTGACGGTCTCGCGCACCGTGATCGATCAACTGCCGAAGGTGGAGCAGATCCAGAAAGCCCTGGCCTGTTCGCTGAATATCGACGAACTGGCACCGATAGCGCTGTGGGACGATTATTTCGCGCCGCAGTACGGCATGCCGAACGAAGAGGGCATGGCGGCGGTGCAGCTGCTGGCGCAGCAGGAGGGCGTGTTGCTGGATCCGGTATACACCGGCAAAGCGATGGCCGGTTTGATCGACGGCATTGCCCAGCGGCGTTTCCGCGACGAAGGGCCCATCCTGTTCGTTCACACCGGCGGTGCGCCGGCGCTGTTCGCCTACCATCCGCAGGTGTAAATACCGCTTGTTATTCCATTTTGAACTATATTTATAAGGTTATATTCCTTTATGCGGGCGGTTGCACTGTTAAAGTGCTGATATCAAAAAAGATAAACAACATACAGGGGTGTTTATGATGTTTGCAAAAGTTCGTCGCCAATGGTTGTTGGGCGTGGTGGGCGTTGCGTTGGCCGCCGGTTTGACGACTCAAACCTACGCCGCCGACAATCTGCTGCAGCAGGTGAAACAGCGCGGCACGCTGATCGTCGGGCTGGAAGGCACCTATCCGCCGTTCAGCTTCCAGGGTGAAGACGGCAAGTTGACCGGTTTTGAAGTGGATTTCGCCAACGCGCTGGCGGAACATCTGGGCGTGAAAGCCAAGCTGAACCCGACCAAGTGGGACGGCATGCTGGCGTCGTTGGACTCGAAACGTATCGACGTGGTTATCAACCAGGTGACGCTCTCCGATGAGCGCAAGAAGAAATATGACTTCTCCACCCCTTACACCGTTTCCGGTATTCAGGCGCTGGTGAAAAAGGGCAACGAAGGCACCATTACCAAGCCGGAAGACCTGAAGGGCAAGAAGGTCGGCGTTGGCCTGGGCACCAACTATGAGCAATGGCTGCGCGAGAACGTGCAGGGCGTAGACGTGCGCACCTACGACGACGATCCGACCAAGTATCAGGATCTGCGCGTTGGCCGCATCAACGCCATTCTGGTGGATCGCCTGGCGGCGTTGGATCTGGTGAAGAAAACCGGCGATACGCTGGCGGTGGCCGGCCCGGCATTCTCCCGCCAGGAGTCCGGTGTGGCGCTGCGCAAAAATAACCCAGAGCTGCTGGCCGCGATTGACCAGGCGATCGCCGAGATGCAAAAAGACGGCACGCTGGCGAAGATCTCCGAAAAATGGTTTGGCGCGGACGTAACTAAATAATGCACGAAAGTATTCAACTGGCGCTGGATTCAGCGCCATTTTTATTGAAGGGCGCCATACTGACGCTGCAGCTGAGCCTGGGCGGTATGGCGCTAGGCTTGTTGCTCGGTTTTCTGTTGGCGCTGATGCGCCTTTCGCCGCTGTGGCCGCTGTCGTGGCTGTCGCGCATTTACGTGTCGCTGTTCCGCGGCACGCCGTTGATCGCCCAGCTGTTTATGATCTACTACGGTCTGCCGCAGTTCGGCGTTGAATTCGATCCCTTCCCGGCGGCGCTGATTGGCCTGTCGCTCAATACCGCCGCCTACACCTCAGAAACGCTGCGCGCGGCGATTTCGTCGATCGACAAAGGGCAGTGGGAAGCCGCCGCCAGCATCGGCATGACCCGTTGGCAAACCCTGCGCCGGGTGATCCTGCCGCAGGCGGCGCGCACCGCCTTGCCGCCGCTGGGCAACAGTTTTATCGGCCTGGTGAAGGACACCTCGCTGGCCGCCACCATTCAGGTGCCGGAACTGTTCCGCCAGGCGCAGCTCATCACCTCGCGCACGCTGGAAGTGTTCACCATGTACCTGGCGGCATCGCTGATTTACTGGGTGATGGCGACCCTGCTTTCCGCACTGCAAAACCGTCTGGAAGCCCACGTTAATCGCCAGGATCAGGAGTAACGCATGAGTGCCATTGAAGTTAAGCAATTGACCAAGCAGTTCAAAGGTCAGACGGTGCTGCATGGGATCGATCTGGCGGTGGACGCCGGTGAAGTGGTGGCGATCATCGGCCCGAGCGGTTCCGGGAAAACCACCTTGTTGCGCTGCATCAACCTGCTGGAGGAGCCGGATTCCGGCACCATTCGCGTCGGCGATATCCTGATCGACGGCAGCAAGCCGCTGAGCAAACAGAAAAATCAGGTGCGCGCGCTGCGCCAGCAGGTCGGTTTCGTGTTCCAGAACTTCAACCTGTTTCCGCACCGTTCGGTGCTGGAAAACATCATCGAAGGGCCGGTTATCGTTAAAGGCGAGGCGAAAGCCAGCGCCGAACAGCGCGCTCGTGCGTTGCTGGCCAAGGTGGGGCTGAGCGGCAAAGAGGCGGCTTATCCGCGTCGGCTGTCCGGCGGGCAGCAGCAGCGGGTGGCGATCGCGCGCGCGCTGGCGATGCAGCCGGAGGTGATTTTGTTCGATGAGCCGACGTCGGCGCTCGATCCCGAGCTGGTGGGGGAAGTGCTCAATACCATGCGTTCACTGGCGGAAGAGAAACGCACCATGGTGATCGTCACCCATGAGATGAGCTTCGCTCGCGACGTGGCCGATCGGGTTATCTTTATGGATCACGGCCGCATCGTCGAACAGGGTCCGGCCAAAGCGCTGTTCGCCAATCCGCAGCATCAGCGTACCCAGCAATTCCTCGATAAGTTCCGGAATCAATAAGGCGTCGGGGGCGTTTCCCCCGACCGCATTCACTGTGCTTTCAACAATTCATTGCGCGCGGCGGCGGCGAGAAATCCGCTGCGGCTGCCGTATCCCGGATATTACCGAACCCGAAAGTCAATGCGTCTCGTAGCGCTCTGACGCGGCTTTCAAGCAGAGTAATCCGTCTATGATGTTATCGTCCATGAGCGACGCCCCACCCTGTAAGGATAATAAGGCGCTAACGGCAGGTCGGCCTGCGGACAATAAAAAACCCTGCACTCGTGCAGGGTTTGCGTAGCGGTAAGCCCATCAGGCTGCAACGCGTGCAGCCTTGAGGATGCGTTAACCGATGGTCATCAGGCTGGCGTTACCGCCGGCGGCGGCGGTGTTGACGCTCAGCGAACGTTCGATCAGCAGGCGTTCCAACAGAATGTTGGTTTCACCGTGGGCGAAGCCCTGCACCGAGACGATGGCGCCGCCGCGCTGCGCGATCTGCTCGCACAGGGTGCGCAACTGGTCGGCATCGCCGTGGTAGATGGCGGCGTCGAACTCGACCTTGTCCTGCTGCCAGTCTTTGCTGAAGGCGATGCGCGCCTGCACATCGTTCGGCAAGCGGCGGAACAGATTGCGTTGCAGTTCCGCTTCCGGCCACAGCGCGCAGCTACCAACCGCCAGCACGGCGGCCAGCTGGATCAGCGCGTCGGTTTCGTTATCCGCCAGGCACAGCACGCGTTCACGCGGCAGCAGGGCATAGGTGTTGCGCTCGCCGGTCGGGCCCGGCAGCGGACGTACGGTGCCGCCCTGGCCCAGTTCCGCATAACGTTGCGCCAATGCCGCCAGTTCGCCGTGCTGGCTGGTGACCGCCCACTTCTCCAGCGATTGCAACGCGCCCAGCAGCTGCGGCCGCGCGGTGGCTTCCATCGGGCGCTCTTCGTCCTGGCGGTGCAGCGTACGTTGCAGCGCGTCGTCCGGACGGTTGGCCAGCAGACGGTACAGGTACAGCGGGCCGCCGGCTTTCGGGCCGGTGCCCGACAGGCCTTCGCCGCCGAACGGCTGCACGCCGACCACTGCGCCGACCATGTTGCGGTTGACGTACAGGTTGCCGACCTTGGCGCGTTCGGTCACCCGGGCGATGGTTTCATCGATACGGGTGTGAATGCCCAGCGTCAGGCCGTAACCGGCGGCGTTGATCTGATCGACCAGCGCGTCCAGATTGTTGCGCTGGAAGCGCACCACGTGCAGCACCGGCCCGAAGATCTCTTTCTGCAGCTCGTCGAAGCTGTCGAGCTCGATCAGCGTCGGCTTGATGAAGGTGCCGCGCGCCCACTCTTTTTCATCCTGCGCGCTGCCTTTGGCGGCCTGGTACACCTTGCGGCCTTTGGCGCGCATTGCCTGGATGTGGCGTTCGATGCCGGTTTTGGCTTCGGCGTCGATCACCGGGCCCACGTCGGTGGAAAGGCGCTCCGGGTTGCCCATGCGGCATTCGGCCATCGCGCCGCGCAGCATTTGCAGCGTGTGCTCGGCCACGTCTTCCTGAATGCACAGGATACGCAGCGCGGAGCAACGCTGCCCGGCGCTGTCGAAGGCGGAAGCCACCACATCGGTCACCACCTGTTCGGTCAGGGCGGAAGAGTCGACGATCATGGCGTTCAGGCCGCCGGTTTCGGCGATCAGCGGCGTCGGCCGGCCTTGCGGATCGAGACGACCGGCGATGCTGCGCTGCAGAATGCCGGCGACGTCGGTGGAGCCGGTGAACATCACGCCGCGGACGCGGGCGTCGTTGACCAGCGTCGAGCCGACGGTTTCACCCTGGCCCGGCAGCAACTGCAGCACGCCTTGCGGAATGCCGGCCTCCAGCAGGATGCGCACCGCCTGCGCGGCCACCAGCGGCGTTTGCTCGGCCGGTTTGGCCAGCACGCTGTTGCCCGCCGCCAGCGCGGCGGCGATTTGGCCGGTGAAGATCGCCAGCGGGAAGTTCCACGGGCTGATGCAGACCACCGGGCCCAGCGGGCGGTGGCTGTCGTTGGCGAAGTCGTCGCGCACCTGGCCGGCGTAGTAGTGCAGGAAGTCGACCGCTTCACGCACTTCGGCGATGGCGTTGTTGAAGGTTTTACCCGCTTCACGCACCAGAATGCCCAGCAGGCTTTGCAGCTGGCTTTCCATCAGTTCGGCGGCGCGTTCGAGGATCGCGGCGCGTTCCGTCGGTGGCGTAGCGAACCAAATTGGGCCGGCGGCCGCGGCGGCGTCGAGCGCGCGGCTGACTTCGCCTTCGGTGGCTTCACGCACGTAGCCGACCACATCGCCCGGCTCGGCCGGGTTGATCACCGGCTGCTCCACGCCCTGATCCAATTCGGCGTCGATAATCGGTTCCGCGCGCCACGGATGGCTGGCGCTGGTGAGCAGGGCGCTGGAGAGCGAGGCCAGACGCTGTTCGTTGGACAGATCCAGACCGCTGGAGTTAACGCGTTTCTCGCCGTACAGCTCGCGCGGCAGCGGGATGCGCGGATGCGGCAGGCCAATCTGGCCTTCGTTGGCCGCCAGCGCTTCCACGGCGCTGACCGGATCGGCCACCAGTTCGTCGAGCGGCAGGGTGGCGTCGGCGATGCGGTTGACGAACGAGGTGTTGGCGCCGTTTTCCAGCAGGCGGCGCACCAGGTAAGCCAGCAGCGTTTCATGGGTGCCGACCGGTGCGTAGATGCGGCAAGGGCGGTTCAGTTTGCCGTCGGCCACTTTACCCACCACCTGTTCGTACAACGGCTCACCCATGCCGTGCAGGCACTGGAATTCATACTGGCCAGGGTAGTAGTTGTTGCCGGCCAGGTGATAGATGGCGCTCAGGGTATGGGCGTTGTGGGTCGCGAACTGCGGATAGATCAGGTTCGGCACCGACAGCAGTTTGCGGGCGCAGGCCAGGTAGGAAACGTCGGTGTACACCTTGCGGGTGTAAACCGGATAACCTTCCAGGCCGTCCATCTGGGCGCGTTTGATTTCGCTGTCCCAGTAGGCGCCTTTCACCAGACGGATCATCAGGCGGCGGCGGCTGCGTTGCGCCATGTCGATCACCGCGTCGATGGCGAACGGGCAACGTTTCTGATAGGCCTGGATCACGAAGCCGATGCCGTTCCAGCCGGCCAACTGCGGCTCGAAGCACAGCTTCTCCAGCAGATCGAGCGAGATTTCCAGGCGGTCGGCCTCTTCGGCGTCGATGTTGATGCCGATATCATACTGACGTGCTTGCAGGGTCAGCGACAGCAGGCGCGGATAAAGCTCTTCCATCACGCGTTCGTACTGCGCGCGGCTGTAGCGCGGGTGCAGGGCGGACAGCTTGATGGAGATGCCGGGGCCTTCATAGATGCCGCGGCCGTTGGAGGCTTTGCCGATGGCGTGGATCGCCTGCTGGTAGGAAACCAGGTAGGCCTGCGCGTCGGCTTCGGTCAGGGCGGCTTCGCCCAGCATGTCGTAGGAATAGCGGAAACCTTTTTCTTCCAGCTTGCGCGCGTTGGCCAGCGCTTCGGCGATGGTTTCGCCGGTCACGAACTGCTCGCCCATCAGGCGCATCGCCATGTCCACGCCTTTGCGGATCAGCGGTTCGCCGCTCTTGCTGATAATGCGGTTCAGCGAACGGGACAGATTGGCTTCGTTATGCGTGGACACCAGCTTGCCGGTAAACAGCAGACCCCAGGTCGCGGCGTTGACGAACAGCGACGGGCTGCGCCCCAGGTGCGAATGCCAGTTGCCGTTGCTGATCTTGTCGCGGATCAGGGCATCGCGGGTCGGTTTGTCCGGAATGCGCAGCAGCGCTTCCGCCAGGCACATCAGCGCCACGCCTTCCTGCGAGGAGAGGGAGAACTCTTGCAGCAGGCCTTGCACCATGCCGGCGCGGCCGTTTGCACTTTTTTGGTTACGCAATTTCTCGGCGATGCCATAGGCCATTTTGTGAGTGGCCTGCGCAAGATCGGCGGGTAATCGCGCCTGTTCGAGCAACATCGGCACCGCTTCGGTCTCTGGGCGGCGATAGGCGGCGGTGATGGCGGCGCGGGTCACCGACTGAGGCAGAATTTGTTCGGCGAAATCGAGGAATGGCTGGTGTGACTCTTCCTGCGCTTGCGGCATAATGTCGTCCGCTTCAGGCTGGCCCGCTGCGGCCAGCGCTGGAATTTCAGGAATATCGGTACCGCTCTCGAGACGCTCGAGGTAATTAAAGATGGCCTGCTTGATGAGCCAGTGCGGCGTGCGATCGATGCGCTGCGCGGCGCTCTTGATCCGGTCGCGTGTTGCCTCGTCGAGTTTCACGCCCATTGTGGTAGTGCCCATGCCTGTCCAACTCCTGTGTTTAGAACCTATCCCATCAGGCTAGACAAACAGCAGGCCGGAAAGCCTGTTGGGATAGGTTCGTGAGATGTGTGGGTTAAGAATGCAGACAATATCCTGCATGTTGCAACTTTGTGCAACCTTGTTAAATCAGGCTGATGAGCGAAGTGTGAGTTTCATCGATTTTTTAACACGGGCAGTTGGCATGAATGTTGCGTTATTGAGCGAATGCGGCGGAGTTTATGATGCCGCAAGCGCTTTACCTTGCGGTATATAAGGGTAATAGCAAGGTGCAACTCATTTTGCTTGTCGTGAGTGCAACCTTTGAGCCCGGTAAATGTGACGCAGGGTAAACTTTGTGTAACTTTGTTGTTAAATATCTTGTTGGTTGATGAAAGGCTCATCTAGGATAACCGACGGTCAACAATTACGGGCAGAAACTATTTTACCTGCACTTGCTAGCAGGCTGCGCCACGTTCCGGCGCGGCGGCCAGTGAAATGCATTGCGCGTGGGTTTACCGGCGCCGGCATGGCCGGAGCGAAACGCGAATAATAATGAAAGTGGAGAATTAAATGACAATGAGCACACCTATGCTGGTGACCTTCCTGGTGTACATTTTCGGGATGGTGCTGATCGGCCTGCTTGCCTACCGGGCAACCAATAACTTTGATGACTATATTCTCGGCGGCCGCAGTTTGGGCAGCGTGGTGACCGCGCTGTCCGCCGGCGCTTCCGACATGAGCGGCTGGTTGCTGATGGGCCTTCCGGGCGCCATCTTCCTCTCCGGCATCTCTGAAAGCTGGATCGCCATCGGCCTGACCATTGGCGCTTACCTGAACTGGAAGCTGGTGGCAGGAAGGCTGCGCGTGCATACCGAAGCCAACAATAACGCCCTGACGCTGCCGGACTATTTCACCAGCCGTTTTGAAGACAACAGCAAGCTGCTGCGGGTGATCTCGGCCATCGTCATTCTGGTGTTCTTCACCATTTACTGCGCCTCCGGCATCGTGGCCGGCGCGCGCCTGTTCGAAAGCACCTTCGGCATGAGCTACGAAACCGCCCTGTGGGCCGGCGCCGCGGCGACCATCCTGTATACCTTTATCGGCGGTTTCCTGGCGGTGAGCTGGACCGACACCGTACAGGCCAGCCTGATGATTTTCGCGCTGATCCTGACGCCGGTGATCGTGATCTTCGCCGTCGGCGGCATCGATACGTCGATGCTGGTGATCCAGGCGAAGAACCCGGCCAACCTCGATATGCTGAAGGGGCTGAACTTCGTCGCCATCCTGTCGCTGCTGGGTTGGGGCCTGGGCTACTTCGGCCAGCCGCACATCCTGGCGCGCTTCATGGCGGCTGATTCTCACCGCACCATCCGCAGCGCGCGCCGCATCAGCATGACCTGGATGATCCTGTGTCTGGCCGGGACCATCGCCGTCGGTTTCTTCGGCATCGCTTACTTCGCCAATAACCCGGATCAGGCCGGCAACGTGTCGCAGAACGGCGAACGCGTGTTCATCGAACTGGCGATGTTGCTGTTCAACCCATGGGTGGCGGGCGTGCTGCTGTCGGCGATTCTGGCGGCGGTCATGAGCACCCTGAGCTGCCAACTGCTGGTGTGCTCCAGCGCGATCACCGAAGACCTGTACAAGGCGTTCCTGCGCAAGGGCGCCAGCCAGCGTGAGCTGGTGTGGGTCGGCCGCGTGATGGTGCTGGTGGTGGCGTTGATCGCCATCGCCTTGGCGGCCAACCCGGAGAACCGCGTACTGGGCCTGGTGAGCTATGCCTGGGCCGGTTTCGGCGCCGCCTTCGGCCCGGTTGTGCTGATCTCGGTAATGTGGTCGCGCATGACCCGCAACGGCGCGTTGGCCGGTATGCTGGTCGGTGCGGTGACGGTGATCGTCTGGAAACAGTACGAATGGTTGGGCCTGTACGAAATCATCCCTGGCTTCATCCTGGGTTGCCTGGCTATCGTGGTGGTGAGCCTGATGGGCCGCCAGCCATCCTCAACCATGACCGAACGTTTCGATCAGGCGGAAGCCGAATACAAAACGGTATAACGCCGTTCGATGTCAGTCGGCAAGGGGCGCGCAGAGCGCCCCTTCTTTTTGCCTGTTTGCCCGTCATTCAGCTGTAACACCTGGCGACATTTGATTAGAAAAAATCACGCTTGCGCCTCTTGTATTTCTTTTTGCCAGAATGATAATCACTCTCGTTGTATTTTACGTTTCTTTACATACTCGCCGCGGCTCATTTCGA
The DNA here is from genome assembly GCF_052166375.1 of Serratia sp. CY83965. Lineage (NCBI taxonomy): Bacteria > Pseudomonadati > Pseudomonadota > Gammaproteobacteria > Enterobacterales > Yersiniaceae > Serratia > Serratia sp. CY83965. The sequence goes on from NZ_JBJNOV010000004.1 coordinate 331,734, forward strand.
GCCGGTTTGCTCTGCCGCCGCGGTCTTTTCAGGGGTGATTAGTTATGTTCGTTCCCTTTCTTATCATGTTCCGTGAGGGGCTGGAGGCCGCGCTGATCGTCAGCCTGATCGCCAGCTACCTGAAGCGCACGCAGCGCAGCCAATGGCTGGGCGCGGTGTGGATCGGCGTAATTGTCGCTGCGGCGCTGTGTCTGGCGCTCGGCATCTTCATCAATGAAACCACCGGCGAGTTCCCGCAGAAGCAGCAGGAGCTGTTCGAAGGCATCGTGGCGGTGGTGGCGGTGCTGATCCTCACCTATATGGTGTTCTGGATGCGTAAGGTGTCCAAATCGGTCAAGGTGCATCTGGAAGGGGCTATCGATCAGGCGCTCAGCGCCGGTAAAGGGCAGGGATGGGCGCTGGTGGCGATGGTGTTCTTCGCCGTGGCGCGCGAAGGGCTGGAGTCGGTGTTCTTCCTGCTGGCGGCGTTTCAGCAAGACGTGGGCGCCGCGGCGCCGATCGGCGCGGTGCTCGGCCTGGTGGCCGCCATCGTGCTGGGCATGATGATTTACTGGGGCGGGGTGAAGCTGCACCTGGCCAAATTCTTCAAATGGACCAGCCTGTTCATTCTGTTCGTCGCCGCCGGCTTGGCCGCCGGGGCGATCCGCGCCTTCCACGAAGCCGGTCTATGGAACCACTTCCAGGACATCGCCTTCGATTTCAGCAGCACCCTGTCGACCCATTCGCTGTTCGGCACCCTGCTGGAAGGCATTCTCGGTTACCAGGAAGCGCCGACGGTCAGCGAAGTGGCGGTCTACTTCCTGTATCTGATCCCGGCGCTGATTTTCTTTTTCCTGCCGCAGCGCGCGGAGCCGGCAGCGGCCCCGGCGCAACGTAAAATCAATCATTAATGTTTAATAGGGAATCTCGTATGTCTACTCCGTTATTTCGCCGCAAGGCGTTGCACGCAGCATTACTGGCTATCCCGGCGTTTGCGCTGAGCCTCGACGCCTTGGCCGCGGACGTGCCGCAGGTCAAGGTTACGGTTAACGACAAGCAGTGCGAACCGATGCAGCTGACGGTCCCGGCCGGCAAGACGCAGTTTGTGGTGCACAACACCAGCCAGAAAAACGTCGAATGGGAAATCCTGAAAGGGGTGATGGTGGTGGAAGAGCGCGAGAACATCGCGCCGGGCTTTACCCAGAAAATGACCGCCACGCTGGAAGCGGGCGAATATGACATGACCTGCGGGCTGCTGAGCAATCCGAAAGGCAAACTGATCGTCACCGCAGCGGCCAACGGCGCCACCGACGGCAAGCCGAACGCGCTGGACTTGGTTGGCCCGATCGCCGAATACAAGGTTTACGTCACCAAAGAAGTCGATGGGTTGGTGAAACAGACCAAGCTGTTTACCGACGCGGTGAAGGCCGGCAACGTGGAGCAGGCGCGCAAGCTGTATGCGCCGACCCGCCAGCACTATGAGCGCATCGAGCCGATCGCCGAGCTGTTCTCCGATCTGGACGGCAGCATCGACGCCCGCGAAGACGACTACGAGAAGAAAGCGGCGGACCCGAACTTCACCGGCTTCCACCGTCTGGAGAAGGCGCTGTTTGCCGACAACTCGACCAAAGACATGGGCAAATATGCCGATCGTCTGTATCACGACACCGTTGAGCTGCAAAAACGCGTGAGTGAACTGACCTTCCCGCCGAGCAAGGTGGTGGGCGGCGCAGCCGGGCTGATCGAAGAAGTGGCGGCCAGCAAGATCAGCGGTGAAGAAGACCGTTACAGCCGCACCGATTTGTGGGACTTCCAGGCCAACGTCGACGGCGCGCAAAAGATAGTCAATCTGCTGCGCCCGCTGCTGGTTAAGGCCAATAAGCCGCTGCTGGACAAGATCGACGCCAACTTCAAAACCGTGGACACCATTTTGGCGAAGTACCAAACCAAAGAGGGTTATGAGTCCTATGAGAAGCTGACCGATGCCGATCGCAATGCGTTGAAAGGGCCGATCACCACGCTGGCGGAAGATCTTTCCCAGCTGCGCGGCGTATTGGGTCTGGACTGAGGCATACGGTTATGAGCAACAAGGCAGGCCCGCATAACGGGCCGCATCCGCAATCGCAGGGGGCGGCATCGCCTTCGCGACGCCGTTTGCTGCAAGGGCTGGGGCTGGGCGCGCTGGCGCTGGGCGGCAGCCGCCTGGCGCAGGCGGCGGGCAACGCGGCGGAGCCGTTGGCGACGCCGCAGGATGAGCGCTGGCAGAAACAGCCGTTTTATGGCCGCCATCAGGCTGGGGTGCTGACGCCGCAACAGGCGGCGATGATGCTGGTGGCGTTCGATGTGCTGGCGACCGACAAAGCGGGGCTGGAGCGCCTGTTCCGGCTGCTGACCGATCGCATCGCCTTCCTGACTCACGGTGGCAAGGCGCCGGAGGTGGACGCCAAGCTGCCGCCGCTCGATTCCGGCATCATGGGGCCGGAGATTTACCCGGACAACCTGACCATCACCGTGTCGGTCGGCGCATCGCTGTTTGATGAACGCTTTGGTCTGCAGGCGCAAAAACCGCTGCGGTTGCAGAAAATGACCCGCTTCCCCAACGATGCGTTGGACGCCGCGCTTTGCCACGGCGACCTGCTGCTGCAGATCTGCGCCAACACCAACGAAACGGTGATTCACGCGCTGCGCGACATCATTAAGCATTCGCCGGATCTGCTCAGCGTGCGCTGGAAGCGGGAGGGGTTCATCTCCGCGCACGCGGCGCGCAGCAAAGGCAAAGAGACGCCGATCAACCTGTTGGGTTTCAAAGACGGCACCGCCAACCCGAAAACCGACGACAAACCGCTGATGGATAAGGTGGTGTGGGTCGGCGACAACGTCGGCGAGCCGGCGTGGACGGCCGGCGGCAGCTATCAGGCGGCGCGCATTATTCGTTTTCGCGTCGAGTTTTGGGATCGCACGCCGCTGCAGGAGCAGGAAACCATCTTCGGCCGCGAGAAGCACAGCGGGGCGCCGCTGGGCATGCAGCATGAACATGACGAGCCGGACTACGCGAACGATCCCGACGGCAAGGTGATCCCGATGGATGCGCACATCCGGCTGGCTAACCCTCGCACGCCGGAAAGCCAAAGCAACCTGATGCTGCGGCGCGGCTACAGTTATTCCCTTGGCGTCTCCAATGCCGGGCAGCTGGAAATGGGGCTGCTGTTCGTCTGCTATCAGGCCGATCTGGAGAAAGGCTTCCTGACGGTGCAAAAAAGGCTGAACGGCGAAGCGCTGGAGGAATACATCAAGCCGATTGGCGGCGGGTATTTCTTCGTGTTGCCGGGCGTGAAAGAGGGCGGCGATTATCTGGCCAGCGGCCTGCTCAAGGCCTGAAGCAGGAATGACGAGGCGGGATCTTCCGCCTCGTTTTACGTTTGTCTTACCCGCTGCAGGGGGCAGTGAACGATGAAACGCAATTCAATGCTTTGCCGGCAGATTAAAAAACACGCAGTCATGCTGTTTTTGATTGCGCAAAATTTAATCGGGAAACTAAAGTGTCATTCGCGGGTTTTAATTGTAATGCATTGATATTTATTGATTATAATTTTCTATGGAATGACGTCTTGGGCGTGATATAGTGTTTTAGCGTTAACTGAAAACAAAAAATATTAAATTTTTTTACATTTTAGTAACGCCGTGGGATTGAATGTCATTATACTGTAATCATCTGGCGGTAGTTTTCACACGGTGCACAGCTTGAAGCTGTAAATATCACTGCGGGGATCGCTAATGGTAAAGTCCTTGGTTGGGCTGGAAAGAAAAAATAACACATCTCCCCTGATTTCTCGTTGTAACGAGGGTTCTCTCTCCGACTCTCTTTTACCGGCAACTCCGCACTCTTATCGCTACCGAATCTCATCGCTTTTTACTCCACGTTTATTGATGCAGTCCGCGTTGTCCCGTGAAGACACGGCGCTTAAGCGTTGCCGTCGATTCACTTTGTCCCTTGGCTCTTATTGGCTCGGAGGAGGCCAAAACCTAATACGTGTGTGAAACATAATCGCGCGGCCTGGCCGTTGCGGTAGGTGAAACAAACTGTAAGGTGCCACTATGGGTAGACAGAAAGCAGTGATCAAAGCACGTCGTGAAGCGAAACGCGTTATTCGTCGTGACGCTCGTAGTCATCGCCAGCTGGAAGAAGAGTCTGTGACCTCGCTGGTGCAAATGGGGGGAGTCGAGTCTATCGGCATGGCGCGAGACAAGCGCGATAGCTCACCCATCGAGGCTAGAACCGAAGCTCAGGGTCATTACTTATCAGCCATAGAGAATAAGCAGCTGATCTTCGCCACTGGCGAAGCCGGCTGCGGCAAAACATTTATCAGCGCCGCCAAGGCGGCGGAGGCGCTGATCCATAAAGAGGTGGATCGGATTATCGTTACCCGTCCTGTTTTGCAGGCGGATGAAGACCTCGGTTTCTTGCCGGGGGATATCTCCGAGAAGTTCGCGCCTTATTTCCGCCCGGTGTATGACATTCTGGTGCGCCGTTTAGGATCTTCCTTTATGCAGTACTGCCTGCGCCCGGAAATCGGCAAGGTAGAGATTGCGCCGTTCGCTTACATGCGCGGGCGCACCTTCGAAAATGCGGTCGTTATCCTGGATGAAGCCCAGAACGTGACCGCCAGCCAGATGAAAATGTTCCTGACCCGCCTGGGGGAAAACGTGACGGTTATCGTTAACGGCGACGTGACCCAGTGTGACCTGCCGCGCGGCGTGAAATCCGGCCTCAGCGATGCCCTGGAACGCTTCGAAGAGGACGAGATGATCGGCGTTATCCGCTTTGAAAAACAGGACTGCGTGCGTTCCGCTCTGTGCCAGCGCACGCTCAACGCTTACAGTTAACCTATCCGCTAATGGAAAGGCCGCTTCGGCGGCCTTTTTTATCTCCGCAATTTCCCCTCTCGTTTAACCTTTGTGTAAATTATTGTGGTTTTCTGTATAGATTTTCGTTGAGTTAGCGTTAATGATTAATGGGTTCCAGATTGGCGCGCAATTTGCCTGTGCCGCCAAAAGGACATTATCTGGGGTGTGCGCCGCGCGGCGCATAGCGTGTGGGTTCCTTGATGCGATTCAAACATGAAATACATCATTCTGCTTTTGCTTATTTTATGCGTCGTCTATGTGCATTACCGCGGGCGGGTGCGCTACAACGTGTGGCGTCAGCTGTCTGACCATTCCACCTTTACCGCACCGCTGAACGTCTTCATGTATCTGTTTTCCCGTGTGCCGACCACGCCGTACCTGAAGCCGGAGCAGTTTCCTGAGCTGGCGGTACTGCGGGAGAACTGGGAAACCATCCGCGACGAAGGACAGAAGCTGATGGAGATCCAGCAGATCAAAGCGTCCGATCAATTCAACGACGCCGGCTTCAACTCGTTTTTCAAGACCGGTTGGAAACGCTTTTATCTGAAATGGTATGAAGACAGCCATCCCTCCGCCATGACCCTGTGCCCGCAGACCACGGAACTGCTGCGCAGCCTGCCTTCGGTCAAGGCGGCGATGTTCGCCGAACTGCCGGATGGCAGCCGGTTGCCGCGCCACCGCGACCCTTACGCCGGTTCGCTGCGTTATCACCTGGGGCTGATTACCCCCAACGATGACCGCTGCTTCATTGAGGTGGACGGCGAACGCTACAGCTGGCGCGACGGTGAAGGCGTGATGTTCGATGAAACCTATCTGCACTACGCGGAAAATCAGAGCGGGCAGAATCGTCTGATCCTGTTCTGCGACATCGAACGGCCGATGCGCTACCGCTGGGCGCAGGCGGTTAACCACTGGCTGGGGCGCAATCTGATGAGCGCCGCCACCGCGCCGAATGAAGAGGGCGATCGCACCGGCGGCGTCAACAAGATGTTCAAATACATCTATGCGATACGCCGGGTGGGGAAACGCCTGAAGGCCTGGAACCGCACCGGCTATTACATCATCAAGTGGATTTTGTTCGGGGGGATCGCCGCGGCGATATTCTTCTCGGTATAACGCAGGCAGGGGCGCACAGAGTGCGCCCCTTTTTGATCAGGCGAAGATCGTCATCATGTAGGCGGCGAACAGCGCCAGGTGAGCGGTGCCGTTCAGCACGTTGGTGCGGCCGGTCGAGAACGACAGCTGGCACAGCAGCAACACCGTCAGCATCACCACGATATGCGGCGTTTGCAGGCCGAAGATCAGCGTCTGCCCGGTCAGGGTAGCGATGATGGTGACCGCCGGCACGGTCAGGGAGATGGTCGCCAGCACCGAACCGAAGAACAGGTTCATGGCGCGTTGCACCTGGTTGTTCAACACGGCGCGCAGCGCGCCCAGGCCTTCCGGCGACAGGATCAGCAGCGCCACCAGGAAGCCGGTGAACTGCGCCGGCGCATTCATCTTGGTCAGCAGGCCTTCCAGCGGATTGGCATTGAACTTGGTGACGGCGATAACCGCGATCAGGTGCACGATGAGCCAGGCGGCGTGCCAGGCGCTGCTGTGCGAAGAAGGCTTGCCGTGGTGCGGGTCGCCATCGTCGTCTTCATGCTCGTACACGAACAGGCTCTGGTGGGTTTTGGTCTGGATCACCAGGAACACGCCATACATGGCGGCGGAGATCAACGCCACCAGCAGTGCTTGCCCGGTGCTGAAGTTGCCGCCTGGCAGCGCGCTCGGGAACACCAGCACGATCACCGCCAGCGGGAAAATCGCCATCAGGTACTGTTTGATGCCGCCCAGGTTGACGTACTGGGTGGCGAACTTGCGCCCGCCGAGCAGCAGCGCGAAGCCGACCAGGCCGGCGGAAACGATCATGATGATGGAGTACAGCGTGTCGCGCATCAGCGCCGGCGCGGCGTCGCCGGTGGCCATCAACGCCGAGATCAGGCTGACTTCGAGGATCACCACCGACAGGCTGAGGATCAGCGAGCCGTAGGGTTCGCCCAATCGGTGGGCCAGCACGTCGGCGTGGCGCACCACGCTGAAGGCGCTGCTGAGGATCCCCACCAGCGCGAGAATATTGATGCCGACAATCAGCGGAAAGTTAGCGGTGCTGCCCCATAAATTCAACACCACCAGCGCGGCGATGGGGAAGATCAGCGAGTATTCGGTGTGGCGAGACTTGGTGGATCGGCCAGGATCGTGTTGCGACTTCATGAGGGTGGCACTCCTTCTCAAACAGCGTAGCCCGTCAGCGCCGGTCGCCGTGATGCGGCAACTCTGCGTTTCCAGTAGGTATTTTATATTAGGATACACCCGCGGCGCCGGTGTGATGTTGTTTTTATCTGAGAAAGCAATTGCTTGCTTTATGTGATCAGGGTAACAAAAAAACCGCACGGGGTGCGGTTTTATTTACTTACTTTTACGCAATAACGCTAATTTTTAACGTTAGATTTGAGAAAAGTCGTGTTTACTTGTTTACTGCTCGGTTAATCAAGGAGAATGAGACGGTCAGTCGTCAATATTATCCATGATTTCATGCCGTTTATTGTGGTAACCCTCTTCATTTAGCCCCTCACGCCAGTAAGGCACGGCATAAAGACGATTACGATCGCATTGACGTTCGCGCCGTAGGTAACGGCGCAACTCTACTACCAGGCGATCTTCACCGGCGAGCCAGAAATGCGCTTCACCCTGCGGCACGGACTGCGCGCGGAACCGAGCGACCAATTCGTCGGTTTTCTCTGTGCCGCCGACGACCCAATTCACCTCAACGCCGGCAGGCTTTTTCAGGTCAATCACGTCGGCAGTGCTATCGACGCGGACGAAAGCGCGCCCGGCGCCGTGCGGCGGCAGGTTTTCCAGCAGCGCGGCCAACGCCGGCAGCGAAGAAGGATCGCCCGCCAGGCAGTAGAAGTCGGCGGCCGGCAGCATCGGTTTGGGGCCGCCTGGATTGCTGATGCCGATTTTATCGCCGATTTTCGCCTGGCGCGCGAAGTCGACCGCCGGTCCCTGGTGATCGTGAATGGCGAATTCGATGTCCACTTCCGCCTGTTCCGGGCGCACGGCGCGAATGGAATAGGTGCGCACGATCGGGCGCACGGCATCGGCAGCCCAGCGCGGGCCGTTTTCGGTCAGCGTCGGCAGATCCGGCTGCGTTTGGCCGGCGAGCGGCAAAAAGACCTTGATGTGCGCGGCGGCGGCGTTGGCCGGGTAGTAGCGCAGATCGGGCGCGGTAAAGGTGATGCGGCGCAGGTGCGGCGTAATGTCCTGTACGGCGCTGACGGCGATCAGGTAGGGGGCGCGTGAGCGAGGGGATTCGGTAGTCACGGGGATCTCCTTATAGGTCGTTTGGCGGTGAGTATACCATGCCGTTTGATAATGAGAATTGTTTGCTCATTGAGGCGTAACCGCGTGTGGGCTAGGCTTAAGGTTCACGCAATACGCACGGGAGGATGTGATGCCATACCAAGACACGAACGACTTGCCGGACAATGTGAAGCATGTGCTGCCGGAACATGCGCAGGCGATCTATAAAGAAGCGTTTAACAGCGCCTGGCAACAATACCGGGATCCCGACGATCGGCGCGGTGACGACAGCCGGGAGGAGACGGCGCATAAAGTGGCCTGGGCGGCGGTCAAGCAAAGCTATCGCAAGGGCGACGACGAACGCTGGCATAAAAAGTAACGCCTCTATGCCCCGGTAAGAATCGCGCAGACGTTATGCTGACCTCGGCAATTAATATTGTTGCTGCTCAGTACAAATACTTTTCCACGTTAACGCCGCTTTGCAACTTGATTGCGCGGCGGGAAAAGAATATGGTCATTATTAATCGGCGCGGTTATTGAATTAATAAAATTCCGCACCAAAAAATAAAATTGCAAAGGTTCAGTAGTGGCGAGGGAGGACGAGAAATCGTATTCCCGGGAGGTTGTAACAGTGTTAACGCGAGATTTTCTGCAAAAAGCGGATTGCAAAACCGCCTTTGGCGCTATTGAGGAGTCGCTGTTGCTGACGCCTGAACAGCGCGCAGCCTCGTTGGAATGCACGCTATCGCGCCGGCCGGATCACAGCCCGGTATGGGTATTCGGTTACGGTTCGCTGATGTGGAATCCGGTTTTCGAATCTGAAGAAGTGCGGCCCGCCATGCTGCAGGGCTGGCATCGGGCGTTCTGCATGCGTTTGACCGCCGGGCGCGGCACGCTGCATCAGCCGGGGCGCATGCTGGCGCTGAAAGAGGGCGGCCAGACCACCGGATTGGCGTTTCGTCTGCCGGAAGGCAAGCTGCGAGAAGAGCTGGAGCTGCTTTGGAAGCGCGAAATGGTGACCGATTGCTACGTGCCGACCTGGTGTGAACTGCAGTTGGATGGCGGAGAGACCGTCACGGCGCTGGTGTTCGTGATGAACGCGCAGCACCCGCTGTTTGAAGCAGACACCAGCCACCAGGTGATCGCGCCATTGATCGCCAGCGCCAGCGGCCCGCTGGGCACCAACGCGCAATACCTGTTTGCGCTGGATAACGAGCTGAAGCACCACGGCATGCAGGATGATTGCATCGGCGATCTGGTGCGCTATGTACAGCAATGGTTGCAGCAAAACCGCACCGGCGGCATCGGCAGCGAGGCCACCGCCTGAGGCTGCGGCGGGAATGCGAACGGTGAGGGGCTCAGCATGCTGGGCCCTTTTTTATATCTAATGCCTCTATTTAATAACTTTATTCTGCATGATGACTTAAGTCGCTTTATTTGTGTGGTTATTTATCTCTTTATTTTTAAAGCCATTCATCATTTTCCCCCGTCCTCATCCCCCGAGAGCCACGATAAATAATTCACTTAGTATTAAATTGCATAAGTAAAGGTTATTTCTTATTTGTTCAGCCCCGCAGGACTCCGTATCAATATGGCAGACGCTACTGCAAGAAACAGGGAGACGGGGATGAACTTTCAACAATTAAAAATTATTCGCGAATCGGCGCGCTGCAACTACAACCTGACCGAGGTCGCCAATACCTTATTTACTTCGCAGTCCGGCGTTAGCCGACATATTCGCGAGTTGGAAGAAGAGCTGGGCATCGAAATATTCATTCGCCGCGGCAAACGGCTGCTGGGCATGACCGAGCCCGGCAAAGAGCTGCTGGTGGTGGCGGAGCGCATTCTTAACGACGCGAACAACATCCGTCGCCTGGCGGATGTCTTCAGCAGCAACGATTCGGGGCAGCTGCATATCGCGACGACGCACACCCAGGCGCGCTATAGCCTGCCGGGGGTGATCAAAGAGTTTCGCGCGCTTTACCCACGGGTGCGGGTGGTGCTCAATCAGGGCAGCCCGGAGGAGATCGTCTCGATGCTGGCCGCCGGTGAAGCCGATATCGGCATTGCCAGCGAACGGCTGATGAGCGACGAGTCGCTGGCGGCGTTCCCTTACTACCGCTGGCATCACACCATTCTGGTGCCGGAAGGGCACGAGTTGACGCGGCAGCCGCAGGTGACGCTGGAGATGCTCAGCACCTTGCCGCTGATCACCTACCGCCAGGGCATTACCGGCCGCGCGAAGCTGGATGCGGCGTTCAAATCGGCGGGCCTGACGCCGGACATCGCGCTCAGCGCGCAAGATTCCGACGTGATTAAAACCTATGTCGAGCTGGGGTTGGGCGTGGGCGTGCTGGCGGACATGTCGTATGAAAAAGAGCGCGATCGCGGGTTGGTCAGCCTCAACGCCGAGCATTTGTTTGAACCCAATACGGTCTGGCTGGGCCTGAAACGCAGCCAGCTGCAGCGCAACTATGCCTGGCGCTTTATTCAGCTGTGCAACCCGACGTTGTCGCTGACCGAAATCAAAGACAAGGTCTTCTCGTCGCAGCTGGATGCGGTGATTGACTACCAGATTTAATCGATAGCGGCAGGCAATGCCTGCCGCACATGCTGCATCGCCTGCCTAATAATCAAAATCCCATCTATATACATAAAAAGAATATCTATAGTGATTTAAGTACCTTCAGCTGCCGATCGTGCTCGCATACACTCGCAAAATTATTATAAATTCCATCCGCTTGGAGAGTTTCAGATGAAAGCGCTCGTTCCTTCTTTGCTGTTTTTGGCCGTGGCGGCCAGCGTAAACGCACAGGCGGCGACGCCGGCCAACACGCTGGTGATCGCGCAATCTATCGATGACGTGGTCAGCTTTGACCCGGCCCAGGGATTTGAGTTAACCACGGTGCAGTCGTTCAACAGCCTGTATCAACGTCTGATCCAGTCAGATCCGCACAATCCCATCGATCTTAAACCAACCCTGGCCAGCAGCTGGCAGGCCGGCGCCGACGACCGCAGCCTGACTTTCAGCCTGCGCCCGGACGCCACGTTCGCCAGCGGCAATCCGCTGCGGCCGGAAGACGTGATCTTCTCGCTTTCACGGGTGGTTAAACTCAATCTCGAACCGTCGTTTATCCTGACGCAGCTGGGCTGGAACGCGAAGAACGTGGAGCAACACCTGAGCAAGGTGGACGAGCACACGGTAAAAATCAGCTGGAGTGAGAACGTCAGCCCGGCTTTCGTGCTCAGCCTGCTGTCGGCGCCGGTATCCTCGATCGTCGACGCCAAAGAGGCGCTGGCGCACCAGCAGGGCGACGATCTGGGGCACCAATGGTTGAACAGCCACTCCGCCGGCAGCGGCCCTTACAAAATCCGCACCTATGTGCCGCACGAAGTGGTGGTGCTGGACGCCAATCCCGGCTCGCCGGAAGGGGCGCCGACGCTGAAAACCATCCTGATCAAAAACGTGCCCGATCCGGCGGCGCGCCGTTTGCTGATCGAGCAGGGCGATGCCGATATCGCCCGCAACCTGGGGGCGGACCAGATGGCGGCCCTGAAGGGCAAGCCGGGCGTCAAACCGTTGGCCATTCCTTACGCCTCGCTTTATTTCCTGCAGTTCAACGCCAAGGCGTCGCCGGCGCTCGGCAATCCGGCGTTCTGGGAGGCGGCGCGCTGGCTGTTCGATTACCAAGGCATCGCTGACGATCTGCTGAAAGGGCAATTCCAGAGCCATCAGGCATTCCTGCCGGACGGTTATCTGGGCGCGCTCAAGGATCAGCCGTACAGCTTCAATCCGCAGAAAGCCAAAGAAATACTGGCCAAAGCGGGGCTGAGCAACGTCAGTTTCCGCCTGGACGTCAACAACCAGCCGCCGTATCTGGATATCGCCCAGGCGCTGCAGGCCAGTTTTGCCCAGGGCGGCGTGAAGGTCGAACTGGTGCCGGGCATCAGTTCGCAGGTCTCCACCAAGGTGAAAGCGCTTAACTACGATGCGACGCTGACCTCCTGGGGGCCGGATTACTTCGACCCTAACACCAACGCCGCCGCCTTCGCCTACAACCCGGAAGACGGCAGCAAGACGCTGGCCTGGCGCGCCAACTGGCAGATCCCGGCGCTGAGCAAGCTGACGCTGGCCGCCACCGCGGAAAATGACACCGCCAAACGGGTGGCAGACTACCAGCAACTGCAAAAACAGGTGCAGCAAAGCTCGCCGTTTGTCATCGGCCTGCAGGCGCGCAGCCTGATTGCGGTGCGTGACAACCTCAAGGGCTATGTGCAGGGCATCAACCCTGACATGGTGTTCTACAGCAAGGTCAGCAAGTAATGGCCGCTGACCTGTCCGCCGGCGCCGGGGCGGCCCGGCGGTATTGGCGCTGGGGCGGGCGGCTGCTCGGCGGCGTGCTGTCTCTGGCGCTGACGTTGCTTGGCCTGCTGCTGTTCACCTTCATGCTGTCGCACCTGGCGCCGATCGATCCGGCGCTGCAGGTGGCGGGCGATCACGCCAGCGAAGCCACCTATGCGCAGGTGCGGCACGAGCTGGGGTTGGATCAGCCGCTGCCGGTGCAATTTTGGCGTTACCTGGTGCACCTGGCGCACGGCGATTTGGGCATTTCGCGTATTACCGCGCAGCCGGTGTTGAGCGATCTGTTGCGCACCTTCCCGGCGACGGTGGAGCTGGCCACCTGCGCCATTATCCTCGGCGCCCTCGGCGGCATTACGCTGGCGTTTCTGGCGGTGCTCAAACCGGGCAGCTGGCTGGATAACGCGGCGCGTCTGCTGTCGTTGATCGGTTATTCGGTGCCGATTTTCTGGCTGAGCCTGCTCGGGCTGTTGCTGTTCTACGCCACGCTGCATTGGTCGGCGGGGCCGGGGCGGCTGGACGACATTTACTTGTACAGCATGGAGCCGCGCAGCGGTTTCGTGTTGATCGACAGCTGGCTGTCCGGCGATCGTGAAATGTTCTACAACGCCATCGGCCACCTGTGGCTGCCGGTGGTGGCGTTGGCGCTGCTGTCGATGGCGGGCATCACCCGGCTGCTGCGGGCGGCGATGCTGGAAGAGTGCAACAAGGAATACGTGACGCTGGCGCGTTCCAAGGGCGCCGGCCGCCTGCGCATTCTGCTGCGCCATGTGTTCCCCAACGTGTTGGGCACGCTGATCACCGTACTGTCTCTCTCCTACGCCAGCCTGCTGGAGGGCGCGGTATTGACCGAAACGGTGTTCGCCTGGCCCGGCGTCGGGCGTTACCTGACCTCGGCGCTGTTTGCCGCCGACACGCCGGCGATCCTCGGCGCCACGCTGCTGATCGGCACCTGTTTCGTGCTGTTGAATGCGCTGGCCGACGCCTTGACCTATTTAGTGGATCCGCGAACCCGATGAGCCAATATCTCTCTGAACACGAACCGCAAAGCGAGCCGGCCGTCGGTTACCGCCGCGGTCGACGTCTGACCACGCTGACGCTGGGCGCGGCGCTGGTGGCGATCCTGATCGTCACCGCGCTGCTGGCTCCGTGGCTGGCGCCTTTCGATCCCAATCTGCAGCATATCGAGCTGCGGTTACTGCCGCCTTCGGCTGCACATTGGCTGGGCACCGACGGCTTTGGCCGCGATTTGCTCTCCCGCGTGATTTACGGCGCGCGGCCGACGCTGATCCTGGTGTCGCTGATTCTGGTGTTGACCATTCCCATCGGCCTGCTGGTCGGCATTTGCGCCGGTTACCTCGGCGGCTGGGTCGAGCGCATTTTGATGCGTCTGACCGACATTTTCCTGTCGCTGCCGAGTCTGGTGATCGCGCTGGCATTCGTGGCGGTCATGGGACCGGGGCTGATGAACGGCGCGCTGGCGCTGGCATTGACCAGCTGGCCGGCCTTTGCCCGCCAGGCGCGGGCCGAAACCCTGGCGCTGCGCCGCAGTGACTACCTGGCGGCGGCGCGCATGCAGGGCATCAACGGGTTGCGGCTGATGGTCGGCCACATTTTGCCTTTATGCTTGCCGAGCGCGGTGGTGCGTGCGGCGCTGAGCCTGGGCGGCATCATCCTGTCCGCCGCCGGTCTGGGGTTCCTCGGCATGGGCGTCGCGCCGCCGACCGCCGAATGGGGGTCGATGGTGGCCGAAGGCAGTAAAGTGATTTTCGACCAATGGTGGGTCGCCGCCGCACCAGGCGGGGCGATCCTGTTCGCCAGCCTGGCGTTTAACCTGCTGGGCGATGGCCTGCGCGACAAAATGGATCCTCGTCATGGGCACTGATAACACGTTATTGACCGTTGAACGGCTGGCGATCGGCGTGCCGGGGCCGCAGCCGGCGGCGCTGGTGAAGAATATCTCGTTCAGCATGGGGCGGGAGCGGCTGGCGCTGGTCGGCGAGTCCGGCTCCGGCAAATCGTTGACCGCGCGCGCGCTGATGGGGCTATTGCCGCCGCCGTTGCAGCTGCAGGCGCAGCGCCTGACGCTGGGCGACGACGACTTGACGCGCCTGAGCGAGCGCCAGTGGAGCCGCCTGCGCGGCGACCGGGTGGCGATGGTGATGCAAGATCCCAAGTATGCGTTGAATCCCAATCAGCCGATCGGTCGTCAAGTGGAGGAACCGTTGGTGTTGCATGCCAAGCTGAGCCGCGCCGAGCGGCGTGAAAAAGTGCTGGAGATGCTGGCGGCGGTGGGATTGCCCGATCCGGCGGCGCTGTGCGGCCGTTATCCGCATCAGCTCTCCGGCGGCATGGGGCAGCGGGTGATGCTGGCCATTGCGTTGATCAACGATCCGCAACTGTTGATTGCCGATGAACCGACTTCGGCGCTGGATCACCAGATGCGCGATCAGGTGCTGCAACTGATAGACAATCTGGTGGCGCAACGCAACATGGGGCTGATCCTGATCAGCCACGATTTGCAGCAGGTGGCGCACCACTGCGAGCGGGTGCTGGTGATGTACAAAGGCGAGCTGTTGGATCAACTGCCGGCAGCAGAGCTGGCGCAGGCCACGCATCCTTATACTCGCACGCTGTGGGCGTGCCGGCCGAGCCGCGAGACGCGCGGCAAACCGCTGCCGGTGCTGGACCGCGCGCTGTTGGAGACGTTGAAATGAGCGTAATTGCACTGGAGAACCTGAGCGTCAGTCACCGCCAGGGCTACGAGCTGCGCACCGTGGTGCATGAGGTTAACCTGCACATCGAACCGGGTGAGTGTTTCGGGCTGGTGGGGCCTTCCGGCTGCGGCAAGTCCTCGTTGCTGTGGGTGCTGGCCGGGCTGAATGGCAGCTGGCAGGGCGGTTTTGAGCTGCTGGGGCGGCGGCTGCAACCGGGGCAGGCATTTACCGGCGAGCTGCGGCGCGAGGTGCAGATGGTGTTTCAGGATCCCTATGCTTCGCTACACCCCAAGCACCGGCTGTTGCGTACGCTGTCGGAACCGCTCAAATTGATGCAGGAAAGCGACATCGAACGCAAGATCAGCGCGGGCTTTCGCCAGGTGGGGTTGGATCCGCGCCTGCTGGATCGCTACCCGCATCAGCTGTCGGGCGGCCAGCGGCAGCGCGTGGCGATCGTGCGCGCCTTGCTGTTGCGGCCGAAGCTGCTGCTGCTGGATGAACCGACTTCGGCGTTGGACATGTCGGTGCAGGCGGAGATCCTCAATCTGCTCAACGAGCTGAAACAGGCGGGCGATCTGACTATGGTGCTGGTCAGCCACGATGCGGACGTGATTGACCACATGTGCGATCGTTCGGTGGCAATGGCGCACGGCCGCATCATCGTTTGACCCAATGCCCGTCAATGCGGCGGGCATATCCATCTTGGTAATAAATAAAGCAATTTATCGTCGTTCTTCTGTTAATTCTTACCCCCTACACTCGAAAAACAACGCAACCGCGTGATTATGGAGAGTGTATCGATGAAACGGTTAATCCCAACCTTATTGTATGGCGCGCTGGCGGCCGCTTTCGGTGCGCAGGCTGCCACCCCGCAGGATACCTTGGTGGTGGTCAGTTCGTTGGAGGGCATTATCAGCCTCGATCCGGCGGAGAGCTTTGAAACCGTCAGCTCGGCCAATCTGGTCAACCTCTATCAGCGCCTGGTGGCGCCGGATCGCGCCGCGCCGCAAAAGCTGGCGCCGGACGCCGCAGGCAGTTGGCAAGCGGGCGCCGATGGCCGCAGCCTGACCTTTACCCTGAAACCGCAGCAGCGTTTCGCTTCCGGCAATCCGCTGCGGCCAGAAGATGTGATTTTTTCGCTGGTTCGCGCGGTGAAGCTGAACAAGGCGCCGTCGTTTATTCTCGGCGAGTTTGGCTGGACGCCGGATAACGTTGAGCAGCAGTTGAAGAAGGTGGGAGATAACCAGGTGCAACTCAGTTGGCCCGCCAACATCGGCAGCGAATTGGCGCTGCGGCTGCTGACGGCGAATGTGGCTTCGATCGTGGATGAAAAGCTGTTGAACGAGCACGCGCAGCAGGGGGACTACGGTAACGCCTGGCTGCGCAGCCATTCCGCCGGCGGCGGCCCGTATCGGGTGAATAACTATGTGCCGCATGAAGCGCTGCTGTTTGGCCGCAATGAGTACGCCCCGTCGCCGGCAAGGTTGAAAACGGTATTGTTCAAGAACGTCAGCGACGCCGGCACCCGCCGTTTGCTGTTGCTGAAAGGGGATGCCGACGTGGCCTACGATCTGGGCGCCGACCAGTTCGACTCACTGCGCAACGCGTCTGGCGTGCGCATCGAGCAGGCCGATGCGCCCCGGATCTATTACCTCGGTTTCAACACCGGCAGCAAAGACAATCCGGCGCTGGGCAATCCGGCGTTGTGGCAGGCGGCGCGCTGGCTGGTCGATTATCAGAGCATCGCCGAGCAACTGCTGAAAGGGCAATATCGCGTGCATCAGGCCTTCTTGCCACAGGGATTGGACGGGGCACTCGACGATCGGCCGTTTAAGCTCGACGTGGACAAAGCCAAACAGATCCTGCGCGATGCCGGCATCGCTGAAGGTACGCGCATCGATCTTATCGTCATCAACCAACCGCCGTATACCGACATCGCGCAGGCGCTGCAGGCCAGTTTTGCGCAGGCCGGGCTGCGGTTGGATATCCATCCGGTGGTAGAAAGCGATCTGTGGGGCAAGATGCGCGGCCGCGATTTTCAGGCGATCTTCACCTACTGGGGCGCCGACTACCTGGATCCGAACACCAACGCCAGCGCCTTTGCCTATAACGTGCCCGGTGGGCCGAAAACCCTGGCCTGGCGCACCCAGTGGGGCATTCCCGCCATCAGCGCGGAAACGCGCGCCGCGGCTGCGGAGGGGAACAGCGCCGCGCGCAGCGCACGTTACGTCACGTTGCAACGGGAATTGCAGGCCAGCTCGCCCTATGTGGTGGCGCTGCAGGGGCAAACGCTGGTGGCATTGCGGGACAACGTCGAAGGTGCCCGGCTGGATATCGCCAACAGCATGCTGTATCTGGATCGGGTCAGCAAGTAGCGGCAACGCCGCGCGCCTGGCCGAGCTTTCTGTCGCACCAAAGGCCAACAGCGAGTGAAATCGCTTGCTGTTGCCACCTCGAATCGCGAGATGTTGTGTCAGGGTGAAATAAAATGAAATTTCATAACGCGCTCATATGACGGTGATAGATTGGCACTGAAAGGCGGCGTTGTTTACGCCTTTCACCGCGGTCGTCCGCAATGATGCGGACACATCACGTCAGGAGATATTATGGACAATAACGAAAACGTTTCAGGAGCGCGCGCAGCAAGCTTGCTCGCCACCGGTGAGGTTGTTACGCCGGAACAGTTTTATCAGGACAGCGACGGAAGCAACTGGGGGCCGGCGATCAACAAAGCGGCGGCGGCGGCGCTGCAAGCCGGCGGTACGCTGTCCCTGGGGAAGCGGGTGTATACGGTCGCCGGACACGTACTCATTCAGACGACAACGGACATCTACGGCGGCATCGGTTTGCGGGTGGTCGGATTGGGGCGGGCGACCAAAATTGTCAAGACTGCGGACAGCAGTTACACCAACGAACAGGGCGAAACGAAGAAAGCGGTGATCGTAGTGAAAGGCTTCGCCAATCTGACGCTGCACGGCTTGACGCTGCGGGATGATACCGGCGTAGATGACACCCACGGCGTGTGGTTCAGCGATCGCAACATGACGAAGTTTGATATTCGCGACATCTACACCAAGGTCGGCGGTTATTCGCTGTTTGTCTCGGGCGACATGTTCATTAACTGGCTGGTGAACGTGCAGATGGAGGCAAACGCCAATCGCCCGGGCGATGGGGTGCTGTGGATGGACAAGTCCGGCACCACCAATTTTATAGACGGCCTCTACGCCGCTCGCGCCAAGGGGACTGCGTTCAGAATTTCAGGGTTTTACTCTACTATCGGCTCGTTGGCTGCGGATGACTGCATCGGCGATATCTACTCTTTCAAAGATTTTAACGGCACGATCAATTCGTTGGGTTGCGAGAACCGCAATACGCAGCGCGCCGCCAATGTCAGCGTGTTGTCCACCAACTTTGCCCAGGGCACGATAGGCAATATCAATATCCAGGACGCGCAGAATGTGGAGAGTGGGGGCGTGTTGTGCCGATTCATCAACGAATCTCGTTGGGATATCGGTCAGTTGACTCTTTACAGCGGTTCTAAGACGCCTTTCCCGGCGGCGATCGCCGCCTGCAGCAACAATACCGAGGTAACCTTCAGTAACGTATACAACGGCGGCGTCCCGGTGGCCGGCAAAAGCACCGTCGATGTGACGTCGTTTTTAAGCGGGGTCGAAGCGATGTACAGTCTGGGCGAGCGGGGAATTGCCCCTTCCGCCACCAGCAACCATTTGCCGCGCAATATCTCGAAACAGCAATCGTGGACTTTTTTAGGCACCCTGACCGCGCCGGATCGGCAACCTACAACGCGCATTACTCTTCAACAGGGCGTAAGCACCAAGGTGCTGGCGTGCGATTTATATATCACGTTCGATCTGTCTTCGCAGGCGACCGCCTTTGTCGTCAATAAAGGCAGCTATAGCGCGAAAGGCGCCTTTATGTTGCGGCGCACCGGGCCGTTGAGCTGCGAAATATATTACCGCGTCGAGAAAGATTTCGGCTTTGGCAGTTATCAGGTGCAGACTACGCGCGGCAGTTACTGGCGGCCGGACGGCGTTTCATTGAGCACGCCCCCCTCCGATGCGTTGGAAATCCGCAGCGATGAGGTGTTATCCACGACCAGGCTCGCGGTGATCCAGCCACTGGCCAATCCGACAACAGCCAGCACGGCGGAAGTGGCCGGATTGCTCAATCGGCTGATCGAGACACTGAAGAACTAACCGAATAACGCCGGCGCGTTCTGGCCGGCGTCCATCAAGAGCAACAGCCAGCCGGCGGCCGCCAAGGCGATGCCGAAAGGTTGCCGCGTTCGCCAGGCGCGGCGGTTGCGTCGGCCGCGGGTCAATGCCATGCCTAACCCGAACATGGCCGCCAGACAGACCAACAGCGGCAGCATCGTCCAACCGAGCCAGGCGCCCAGCGCCGCCAGCAGTTTGAAATCACCCTGGCCGATGCCGTCACGCCGCCGCACTTGTCGATAAAGCGCGTTGAGCAGCCACAACCCCCCGTAGCCGGCGGCGGCGCCGATAACCGCGTCGCTCAGCGTCGCCCAGCGAGCGTCAAGATTGCACAGCATCCCGCCCCACAGCAGCGGCTGGGTCAACCGGTCCGGCAGCCACCGGTGGCGCCCGTCTAGCCAGGCCAGGGCGATCAGCAGCGCCGCGGCCGGCGGCAACCACAGCCGGTGCGCTGCCGGCAGGTCGAAGGGCAGCGCCGTCAACGCCAAACCGAAGGCCGTCAGCAGCAGGCTGCGGCGGCGCAATCTCGGTGGGCTGGCGCGCACGGCCACCGTTCGCTCCAACCGGGTGATGAGCGCGAAGGCGACCATACCTGCCGACAGCAGCGCGGTGAAAAACAGCGCGGGCCACAGTAAGGAAAGAAACATCGAGACTCCGTCAGTCGTGAAATAGATGTTTAAAATAACGGCAAAATGCGTATTTCATCGGGGTGAAATGCGGTGAGTGGTGAGGAGTGCGCAGTCGTACGCATCGCCACTTCACGTATTGCAGAGTGATGCAATGTCATGCGCGGAGGCGCGCAGCAGTGGGGTGTTGCGTTGTTTATCGGCAAAATCGGCGCTGAAATAGTGTGAATTCACCTGGCGGCCGGAATGGATCGGTAAATGGCGTAAGTGACGGCGTCACTGGGGAGCGATTGGGGTTTATCCTATTGTTTCTGTTCGTCAAGCCGTTAGGCTTTAAGGGAGAGGCGCCCCGGCCTTGATGGGGCGTAGGGTATCCAGATCTGCCGCGGGAAAGGCGACAGCAAAGCAGTGGGTTGGCATGCTCCAGGAGGGAGGGTGGCCAACGGTGCCATGAAAGACGAAATTCAGGCGGGACTCATCAAAACCAAAAAACGACTCTGGCACAGCCGCCAGACGGTGTGGCTGAGCGGGACGCTGGTGTGGCTGGCCGGCGCGGCGCCCGCCTGCGCCGAATCCCCGCCGGCGCCGGCGAGCGTTGTCTCTTCCGAACCGGCCGCCGCAGATCCGGTCGCGAATTTGCCCGAACTGGGCGGCGCGCCCGATGACGCCGCGCGCGAGAAGCAGTGGGCCGAGATGGCCAAGCAGTTCGGCGAAAAAGATCTGAATAACGTTTCCCGTCAGCAGATGCGCAGCCGCGCCGAGGATTATCTGCTGGGCCAGGCGACCGGCGCGCTGCAACAGCAGGCGCAGGCGCTGTTGTCGCCGCTGGGCACCGCCCGGTTATCGCTGAAGATGACCGGTGAGGGGGACTTTACCGGCAGCAACGGGCAGTTATTCAGCCCGCTGTACGACGTCGACGGATTGCTGACCTATAGCCAGATCGGCTGGTTGCAGCAAAGCGCCGGGGCGCTCGGTAATTTCGCGCTGGGGCAGCGCTGGATCGCCGGTGACTGGCTGCTGGGGTACAACACGGCGCTCGACAGCGATTTCGCCCGGCAGCGCAATCGCGGCAGCGTCGGCGCGGAGGCCTGGGGAGACTACCTGCGTTTCTCCACCAACTATTACTACCCGCTGTCGGCGCTGGCGCAACAGCCTGGCGATGGCGTGTTTTTCAGCCGCCCGGCGCGCGGTTACGACATCACGACGCAAGGCTATCTGCCGTTTTATCGCCAGATCGGCGGTTCGCTCAGCTATGAACAGTATCTCGGCGATAATGTCGATCTGTTCGGCAGCGGCAAAAAACAAAACGATCCGCGCGCGATGCAGCTGGGGCTCAATTACACCCCGGTGCCGCTGGTGACGATGAAGGCGCTGCATAAGATTGGCGCGGGCGGGCAGAGCCAGGATCAGATCGAGCTGGCGCTGAGCTATCGGCTCGGGGTGCCGTTGGTGAAGCAGATTTCGCCGGAGTATGTGGCGCAGGCCAAGTCGCTGCGCGGCAGCCGCTACGATCCTATCGAACGCAAGAACGTGCCGGTGCTGGAGTTCCGCCAGCGCAAAACGCTGCAGGTGTTCCTGGCCACGCCGCCGTGGAGCCTGCAGGCGGGGGAAACCGTGCCGCTGGTGTTGGAAATCAAGGCGCTGAACGGCATCGCTCACGTCAGTTGGCAGGGGGATACGCAGGCGCTGAGCCTGACGCCGCCGCACAACGCCAACGATCCGCAGGGCTGGACGGCGATCGTGCCGCCGTGGGACGACGCGCCGGGCGCCGCCAACAGCTACCGGCTATCGGTCACGCTGGAGGACGATAAACAGCAGCGCGTGACCTCCAACTGGATAGAGCTGAAAGTGGCGCCGCCGCTGACGGCGACCGCCGGTGATGACGCGGGCCTGCCGCCGATCAAAACCCTGACGCCGCCGCCGATCCCGGCGCAAACCGGGCCGCTGTACGGCGGCGATTAACCGTTTTTACCCTGCAGCACCCACACGGCGGCCTCGACGCGGGATTTGAGCTTCATCTTTTTCAGCAGGTGTTTGACGTGCACCTTGACGGTGCTTTCGGTGATGGTCAGGCGGCGGGCGATCAGCTTGTTCGGTAGCCCCTGGGCGATCAGCTTCAGGATATCCCGTTCGCGCGGCGTCAATTGCTGAATATCGCGATCGGCGCTGGGGCGGTTTTCCCGCAGGCTGGCGGCGAGGATCGGCGTCAGCGTTTCGCTGAGCACCATCTGCCCGGCCGCCGCCTGATGCAGCGCCTTCAGCAGATCCTCCGGCTCCATGTCTTTCAACAGATAGCCGTCGGCGCCGCGTTTGAGCGCGCTGACGACGTCGTCTTCATGGTTGGATACGCTGAACACCACAACGCGCCCCGACAGGTCGGTCTGGCGCAGGCGATCCAGCGTTTCCAGCCCGTTGATGCCGGGCATGTTGAGGTCGAGCAAGATCAGATCCGGATCGTGCTGCTCCGCCAGCGTGACCCCTTGTTCTCCGTTGCTGGCTTCGGCGATGACCTGCAGGCGAGCGTCCATGCCAATCAGCTGTTTTACGCCGTTGCGCAGCATCGGGTGGTCGTCGATCAGTAAGATTGTGGCGGCGGTTTCTGTCGTCATGGTGTCTCCGTTAGTCGATGGCGTGGTTATCCGGCGTGAAGCTGACCCGCACCTCGGTGCCGCCGCCGCTGCGCGGTAAAATGTCGCAACGGCCGTGCAGGCTCTTGGCGCGATCGCGCATGATGATCAAGCCGTAATGGTCGGGGCGGGATGTTTCGGCCGGCAGGCCGCGTCCGTTGTCGCATACGCTCAGGGTCACTTCGCCCCGTTTGTTGATGACCTGAATGCTCACCTCGCTGGCTGCGGCATGCTTAAGGATGTTACTGAGCGCCTCGCGGGCGATCTGCAGCAGATGAATGGCCTGATAGGCGGGCACCGTGCGCGGCCCCAGTTGGTAATCGAGGCTGATGTTCAGGCCCAGTTTGGGATTGAACTCCGCTACCGTCGATTGCAGCGCCGCCAGCAGGCCCGGTTCGGTCAGCTGCAGGCGGAAGGTGGTCAGCAGCTCGCGCAGCTGGCGATAGGCGCCGTTCAGCTCTTCGCGCATCTGCTGCACCAGCGCCTGGCTGGCGGGCGAGAGCGTTTCGCCCTGCATCTGCAGGCAGGCGATCTGCATTTTCAGGCAGGAGAGCGATTGGGCGATGGAGTCGTGCAGCTCGCGGGCGATCGCCGCCCGTTCTTCCATCAACATCAGCTGCTGCTGGTGGTCTACCTGACGTTCGATGGCCAGCACGCTGGTCAGTTGCTCCACCAGAGTGTTGACCAGCTGGCGGTGCTCATCGTTCAGCGGCTGTTGCGGCGCATGTTGCGCCACGATCACGCCGTAGTCGCCAAGCTTGTCGCTCAGGCTCCAGCTCAGCGACGGGCTGTCGGGATGCTGGCGGTCGCTGTCGTGCAGGCAGGCGCTGCACACCGGATTATGGCAATGCTCCGGCCGCAACGGCTGGTTGCCGCTCAGCTGCAGCAGCGGCTCCCGGCTGTCGTTTTCATACAGCCGCACCTGAATGGCGCGCAGCGGCGTCAGGATTTGCAGTTGGTTGAGCAGCGGCGTCAGGCGGCTGCACAGCGGCTCGCTGGCGTGCAGCAGGCGGCTGGCGCGATAGAGAAAACTCAGCATCTGATTTTTTTGCTGCAGGTCCGCGGTCTTCTCGGCCACGCGCTGCTCCAGCCCGCTGTAGGTGGCCGACAGTTCGTCGGACATGGTGTTCAACGCGCCGCCGAGCGACGCCATTTCATCCTGATGGCCGCGCTGCGCGAAGCGGCGGCTAAAGTCGCCGCGGCCCACCGCCAACGCCATTTCCACCAGCTGTCGCCACGGATGCAGCAACCGACGGCGCAGGTAGCAGGTGGTGCCGATCAGCAGCAGCAGGGTCAGCGCGATAAAGCCGGCCTGCACCAGCGTCACCATCAGCAGGCGGCGCTCGGTTTGCCTGTCGATATCCGACACCAGCTTATCCAACAGCTGCACGAAGTGCGCCACCTGCGGCGCGGCGTCGGCCGGGCGCTGCGCGCTGCGCAGGCGAGGTTGCAGGGTCTGTTGCCAGTAGTCGCGCAAGGCGTCGAAAGGTTGCGTCAACCCTTCCTGTTCCACCGAACGCTGCAGGTCGGGGCTGTTTTCGTCGCGCTCCAGTTCGCGGATCAACGCTTCATGCCGTTCATCCAGCGGCACCTGCGCCAGCAGACGGTAGCTTTGCATACGCAGCGAGCCGGCCTTGTTGATGGCATGCGCGTTGCCCTGAATGCTTTGCGACATCCAGGCGGAAATCCCCATGCCGGCCACGCCCAGAATGCCCGACAGCAACATCAGCAGGGCGACCTGATTCACGATCGAAAGCGGGGCCAACAGGCGTTTCATAAGCGCGGGTTCCTGGCATTTGGCGCCGCTGAAGCTCAGGGGCGAAGGCGGCGACGGGGTAAACAAGTAACGATTCAGCCGTATTTTTGATTATCCCTGAGCATAACCCCATACCTCGAATGAAGTACCCATTAGTTTCCAGGGGGGCGGAGAAGCGGTGAGGATGACGAAGTGATTCATTCTAATTTATTGATTATAAATGATTTAATTTTTATCCAGAACGTACCCCTAAGGGGATGAAGGCGCTATTTGTGCCGCCAACTACTTGCATTCGGGTTGATATACATCAACTTTGCCGCCGGGACCGCCCCCTAGGGTGTCGGAATAATCCCCCGTGTCTGAGGTTTTTATGTCGCAACTTGCAACGCCTTCATCAAAGAAAACCGGTGCGCTGATTCAGGATTGGCATCCTGAAGACAGCGCCTTTTGGCTGCAGCGTGGCCATCGCATCGCCACCCGCAACCTGTGGATTTCCATCCCCTGTCTGCTGCTGGCCTTCTGCGTCTGGATGCTGTTCAGCGCCGTGGCGGTCAACCTGAACAAGGTTGGCTTCAACTTTTCCACTGACCAATTGTTCCTGTTGACAGCGCTGCCGTCGGTCTCGGGCGCTATTTTACGCGTGCCGTATTCCTTCGTGATCCCGCTGTTTGGCGGCCGTCGCTGGACCGCTATCAGCACCTGCTTCCTGCTGGTGCCGTGCCTGTGGCTGGGATTCGCGGTGCAGGACAGCAGCACGCCGTACAGTGTATTCGTCATCATTTCCCTGCTGTGCGGTTTTGCGGGCGCCAACTTTGCCTCCAGCATGGCCAATATCAGCTTCTTCTTCCCGAAAGCGCGTCAGGGTGGCGCGTTGGGTCTCAACGGCGGGTTGGGGAATCTGGGCGTCAGCGTCATGCAACTGGTCGCGCCGTTGGCGATCTCTTTCAGCCTGTTTGGTCTGTTTGGCGGCACGGCGCAAGATCAGGCAGAAGGGGGACAGCTGTGGCTGGAAAATGCCGCCTGGATCTGGGTACCGTTCCTGCTGGTCGCCACCTTGGCGGCCTGGTTCGGCATGAACGATCTGGCGGCGGCCAAGGCATCGCTGCGCCAGCAACTGCCAGTGCTCAAACGTGGGCATTTGTGGATGCTGAGTTTGCTGTACCTCGCGACCTTCGGTTCTTTCATCGGTTTCTCCGCCGGTTTCGCCATGCTGTCGAAGACGCAATTTCCGGAGGTCGTGATCCTGCATTACGCTTTCTTCGGGCCGTTCCTCGGTGCGCTGGCACGGCCGGTCGGCGGCGCGCTGTCTGACCGTTTCGGCGGCGTGCGGGTGACGTTGATCAACTTTGTGGTGATGGCCGTGTTCGCCGCGCTGTTGTTCCTGACCTTGCCGGCAGCGGGCGAGGGCGGTTCGTTTATCGCCTTCTACGGCATCTTTATGGTGTTGTTCCTCACGGCGGGGCTGGGCAGCGGATCGACTTTCCAAATGATCGCCGTCATTTTCCGTAAAATCACTGTCGATCGCGTGAAAGCGGCCGGCGGCAGTGACGAGAGCGCACAGCGTGAAGCGGTGACGGACTCCGCCGCCGCATTGGGCTTTATCTCGGCGATCGGCGCCGCAGGCGGTTTCTTTATTCCCCAGGCATTCGGCACCTCGCTGGCGCTGACCGGTTCGCCGGCGGGGGCAATGAAAGTATTCCTGGTGTTCTATATCTTGTGTGTGGTCATCACCTGGGCGGTGTATGGCCGCAAGAAAAAGGCCTGAGTATCAAACCGCTTTCTCAATCCCTCCCGACAGGGGAGGGATATTTCTCTCATTCCGAGTCATCTCACCTCGCCTCCTCAGTGAAATTTTCTGCCTTTAGGTAAAATTCTCATCTTCGCTTGCCGTTTTTTTCTTTTTTTATAGCACTATCTCTCAATGTGGGAATATTTTCGCCAAAACGGATTATATTATTTGCACGTTTTTTTCGTTTTATTGAGAGTATTCTTACATTAAGGCGTTAATGTCTTTTCGCAGATTAAATGAAATTTCCGGGAGAGGAAGGCATAATTAGTGCGATTGTTATAAAATCAGTAATAGGGTTTTGTCTTAGATGCTGCACACGCCGAGTGGAATGTGTGACGGGGTTAAATCAGATAACTCTCATTCTGTTTTTTTCGGCTTTTTGTAGTCTATCTGACAATCAGATTAGGTGGGAAAACACAATGAATTCACGGATAGGAATGAAATTTCACAATTTCATTCGATTAACAATCGAACAACATGGTTAGTTTTTCCTTTTTAAATCAATGAGGTGTTCATTTGAATTTTACGGTGACCATGAAAGAAATCCATGTTGCCAGCAGGGAAAAAGAGTCATTTGGATAAACGGAACATCCTTAATATGGCCTAATGTAAAAAATGAAATCAGAAAATTTTTATAAAGGCCAATATCCGATGAATGCAACCTGTTGAGTTTACATTTAATTTCTTGAACATTTTTTGATATTTCTATACAAAGTGTGCAGGACAGGCACGCTAAGGAAATTAAAAGTGAATCTTGATAAAAGAATAAAGATTAGGAATCTCGATGTTCTGACTCCTGCCGGGGAGAAATTTCGTCTGCGTTGGAAGGAGTATCAAATTCTTTCGCTGCTTGTCGCCAGATCACCAGAACTGGTTACCCGAACGGAAATTATAGAAAATATCTGGAAAGGAACCTATTGCTCAGATTCAACGATAAATCAAACAATTAAATCTATTCGCCAAAAGATTAGCGACACGGAACACACGCTTATCAGAACCATTCCTCGCTTGGGTTACAAGGTGGAAAATCAAGCGGCTTTTCACTTTATATCCGAGGATGAAGACTACGCTGATGATGATATATTAAATGGCGGTGAAGATATTGGTGTTGATATTCAAGCGGAACTTTCTGAAAGTGAAAGTGAGTCGTCTGAAACAAACGATGAAAAAATAGATAAGCCGCATAAATCGACGCTGGTTGCTGCGCCTGTTGCAACGGTGGAGTCATCCAAAGAACCGGTGCGTGAAAAAAAGTCGGCGGCGGTGCGTCGCTTTTTCAGCATACCCGCCAGCCGTGTAGTGAAATACCTGACGGTATTCGCCTCTTTGCTGGTTATTTCACATTTTTCATATGTGCTCGGCAACCAAACCCGCCCCCCGGTGATCAATGATATTCAGAACAACACGCGCGTGGTGTTGACGCTGACGCTGAATAATCCCCATACCAACAGCCCGCAAACTCTGCTCTGCCTTTACCAGGGAGAGAACATGGATCAAGCCACCATCGAATGTGTCGATCCTAAGCAAGGGCAGCTTAAATTGCCGGTAAAATATGAGACCTCTTCGACGCCCGGTAAAGGTCGGATTAATCTCATATTGCCGAATAAAACCTTGCAATATCAAGTTGCTTACGATGTTAAAAATTAGCGCTGAATGAGGTTTTATCTTTAGCGATAATTTTACATTTGATGAAATCTTTTATTTCATTATTTGTTATTTGAAAGCCAGGTTCGATTTGTCCAGTCTGGAACTCATTACCTAACGCGTATTAGCGTCCTGTCCCAATGGGGCGACAGGAATAATGAGAACCTGCTGAGTGACAAATTATGGATAAGCGTAAAGTAGCTATTATCGGGGGTTCCGGTTTTATCGGAACACGCCTGGCGAAACGTCTCAGTGCGCGCGATGATCTGACGTTGGTCATCGTGGATAAGCAACCCAGCGCACATTTTCCCGCGCTCTATCAGTATGGCGATGTGACGCAACCTCAGACTTTGCAAGAACCGCTGACGGGCTGCGACGCCATCATTAATCTGGCGGCGGAACATCAGGACAACGTCGATCCCATTTCGCTCTATTATCAGGTCAATGTCGAAGGCGCGCGGCATGTCTGCATGACCGCCTCCGCTCTGAATATCCGCCAAATCATTTTCACCTCCTCCGTCGCTGTTTACGGCTTCGTTAAACAGGAAACCGGCGAAGAAGGAAGTTTCGAGCCTTTCAACCATTACGGCAAGTCCAAGCTCGAGGCGGAATACGTTTATGAAGCCTGGCGCAAGGCCGATGTGGAAAATCGGTTGACTATCATCCGTCCAACGGTGGTATTCGGCGAAGGCAACCGCGGCAACGTGTATAACCTGTTCCGTCAGATCGCCAGCGGACGTTTCGTGATGATTGGCAGCGGCAATAATATGAAGTCGATGGCCTACGTTGAAAATATTGCCGCGCGGCTGGAACATGCGCTGGATCAACAGTCAAGTTATCAGGTCAGCAACTACGTCGATAAACCGGACTTTACGATGAATCAATTGGTCGACGTCATTTCCTCTTCATTGGGGAGAAAAAATAAGACAATTCGCATTCCTTATGCCGTAGGCATATGCGGCGCAACCGCATTGGATGTTGTGAGTAAAATAAGTCGAAAGAAATTCCCAATAAGCCGCGTCAGAGTACAGAAATTCTGCGCCAGAACGCAGTTTAAAAGTAATGTGCAAAATAATTTCGTGGCGCCTGTTGAACTTGATTCGGCAATCGAAAGAACCATTAAACATGAGTTTTCTGATAGATAACTTAACCGCACGCTGACGTTATTTACTTATTTCCGCCGACAAGCGGATAAATCTGTATTTTTCAGGATTAATTCATGCTGACTTATATCCTGGCAGGATCAATTTTGTTTTTGTTAATAGCGCATTGGGAGCTGTAACTCAAGGGCGGTAGCGTGCTTATTCGCTGGAGGAACGATGTTATATCAACTGAGCGTGATATTTGTGCTGGCGGTCGCGTGGATCCTTATTGCCCGCCGGGTCGCCTTGACGGTGGGATTAGTGGATAAGCCCAATGCGCGCAAGCAACATCTGGGACATATTCCGTTGGTCGGCGGCATCGCCGTGTACCTGACGCTGATGCTGATGGCGCTGTGGCAACCCGCCTGGCTGCCCGACAGCACCGTCTATCTGCTGTGCATTACGGCGCTGGTGGTGTTGGGCGTGCTGGATGACCGCTTTGATCTGCCCGTGGCGCCGCGCGTCATGGTGCAGGGAGGGATCGCGCTGGCGATGATGCTGGCGGCAGGGATGCAGCTTTCCTCATTGGGCCATGCCTGGGGCCATCAGGAAGTGATGCTCGGTTATGGCGCGTTGCTGCTCACGCCGCTGGCGGTATGGGGGGCGATCAACGCCTACAACATGGTGGATGGCATCGACGGGCAACTGGGCGCCTTGTCCTGCGTGACCTTCGTTGCGCTGGCCATCGTGTTCGGACTGGGTGGCCGGGGAGATCTGGCGCTGTGGTGCCTGGGCGTGATCGTCGTGCTGGCGGCTTATCTGCTGTTCAACCTGAGCCTGTTCGGCGCGCGTAACAAAATCTTTATGGGAGACGCCGGCAGCATGGTAATCGGCTTCAGCGTGCTGTGGCTGGTATTGCTGGCGACGCAGGGGCAGCAGGCGGTAATGCGCCCGGTCACCGCGCTGTGGCTGATCGCCATTCCGCTGATGGACATGGTGACCGTGATGGTGCGCCGCCTGTTGCGCCGCCAAAGCCCCTTCAAAGCGGGCCGCGATCATTTGCACCATATTCTGATGCGTCGCGGACTCAATGCGCGTCAGGCACTGGCGATGAGCACCATGCTGGCGGTGACGCTGGCCTGCATCGGCATTTGCAGTGAAGTGTTGCAACTGCAGGAAAGCCTGATGCTGGTGGCGTTTCTGTTCTGTTTTTGCGGTTATTTCGCCATGTTGCGCGAACCGCGTCAGGCGACGATGCTCAGCGATAATCCAACCGTCGGGCGTTAATCCTCTCACGGGCTGCGGCAGCAGCCCGTTTATCACGGTACTTCCATGAATTTTCATTTGCCTCTTTTGATGCCGTTGGCCTTCACCTCCGCGTTATTGAGCGGTTGTACGGTGGTTCCCGGCTCACATTTACCGACCAGCGGAAAAGCCATCGTCGTGCAACAAGACGACGATTTCGATTTGAACAGCCAGGTACAGGTCTACCGCATGTCACCGATGCTGCTGCAGAAAATGCGGCGCGTTGAACCGGTCGCCCAGCCGAATCCGGCGCTGGACCAGCGGTTGCAGAGCTACCAATACCGTATCGGCGTCGGCGACGTGTTGAACGTCACCGTCTGGGATCACCCCGAGTTGACCACGCCGGCCGGGCAATATCGCAGCGCCAGCGACACCGGTAACTGGGTGCATGCGGATGGCACGATCTTTTACCCCTATATCGGGCGCGTGGCGGTGGTGGGTAAAACCGTCACCGAAGTGCGCAGCCTGATCGCCGGCCGTCTGGCGCAGTATGTGGAAAGCCCGCAGGTGGATGTCAGCATCGCCGCGTTCCGCTCGCAGAAGGCTTATGTGACCGGTGAGGTGAAAACCTCCGGTCAGCAGGCGATCACCAACGTACCGCTGACCATTCTGGATGCGATCAACGCCGCCGGCGGCCTGACGGACAATGCCGACTGGCGCAACGTGGTGCTGACGCATCAGGGCAAAGAGCGGGCCATCTCGCTGCAGGCGCTGATGCAGCGTGGCGACATCAGCCAGAACGCGCTGCTGCAGCCGGGCGACATCCTCTACATTCCGCGCAATGACAACTTGAAAGTGTTCGTGATGGGCGAGGTGGGCAAGCAAGCGACGCTGAAGATGGATCGCAGCGGCATGACCCTGACCGAAGCCCTCGGATCTTCCGAAGGGATCAGCCAGACGGTGGCGGATGCGACCGGGGTGTTCGTGATCCGGCCGAGCGGCGGCAACCCCCCGCAGCGGCTGGCGACGCTGTATCAGTTCGATCTCTCCGACGCCAGCGCGCTGGCGATGGGCGCTGAATTTCAGCTGCACCCTTACGACGTCGTGTACGTCACCGCGGCGCCTATCGCGCGCTGGAACCGTTTGATCAGCCAGCTGGTGCCGACCATCAGCAGTTTTAACGATCTCAGCGAGGCTACCTTGCGCGTGCGCAACTGGTAACTCCGCAGGGTGAATAAGGAACAGAAGATGAAAAACAATGCGCTGTCCGTGATGGTGGCCGAACAAGATGAAAAGCTGGAGTGGGAGCGTCTGGTAGGGCCGCTGTGGGATAACCGCTGGCGGATCGCCGTCGTGACCGGCGTGGCCGGTGCGCTGGGCGTCGCCTACGCCCTGTTGGCTACCCCGGTGTATCAGGCCACGGCGGTGGTGCAGGTGGAGAATCAGCTGTCCGGCGATTCGCTGCTGCGTGAAACGCTGGACAGTTCGCTGGGGCAAAATTCGACGACGCAGGATGAGGTGACGCTGGTCAAGTCGCGCTACGTGCTCGGCAAAACGGTGGATGCCCTCGGCCTGACGGTGCGCGTCGAACCGGACTATTTCCCGGTATTCGGTAAAGGTTTTGCCCGACTGAGCGGTGAAAAGACGCCGGTATTGGACATCGGTACGCTGACAACGCCGGCGGACATGCAGGGCGAAGCGCTGACGCTGACGGTGCGCGATGGGCAACATTACGAGCTGAGCCATGACGGCGCCAAATTGTTCAGCGGCGTGGTTGGGCAACCGGTGGCGCAGGGCGAGTGGAGCATGACCGTTTCGGCGCTGGATGCGGCGCCGGGCACCAGTTTCACCGTGGTTAAAGTCGCGCGTCAAGAAGCGGTGGACGATCTGCGTAAATACCTGGGCGTAGTGCCGAGCGGCAAGGACAGCGGCATCATGACGTTTACGCTGCCGAGTGAAGATCCGCAGCGTGCCGAGGCGGTGCTGAAGAACATCACCGATAACTACCTGCAGCAGAACGTGGATCGCAAAACGGAAGAGGCGCAGAGAATGCTGGCCTTCCTGCAGGAGCAGCTGCCGCAAACGCAAACCTCGTTGAACAACGCCGAAAACCAGCTCAACCAGTTCCGCCAGCAAAACGATTCGGTGGATCTGTCGCTGGAAGCCAAGTCGGTGCTGGACACTCAGGTGCAGCTCGAAGCCCAGCTCAACGAGCTGACCTTCAAGGAGGCGGAGATTTCCAAGCTTTATACCCGCGTGCACCCGGCTTACCGGGCGCTGATGGAAAAGCGCGCCACGCTGGAGGCGGAAAAGGCGCGGCTCGGCAAACAGGTACAGACGCTGCCGAAAATGCAGCAGGAGATCCTGCGTCTCACCCGCGACGTGCAGGTGGATCAGCAGGTTTACATGCAACTGATGAACAAACAGCAGGAGCTGAGCATCAGCAAGGCCGGCACGGTGGGCAATATTCGCATCGTCGACGAGGCGGAAACCGCTATCCGACCGATTCAGCCGCAAAAGATGCTAATCGTGTTGTTGGCGTTGATACTGGGCGCTGCGGGCACCGCGGCCGTGGTGCTGCTGCGCACGGCCTTCCATCGCGGCATCAATGATATCGATACGCTGGAGAAGCGAGGCATCAACGTCTACGCCACCGTGCCGCTGTCGCCATGGCAGGCGAAACGCAATCGCGAACAACGCCTGCTGTTGCCCAAATCCGGCGGTCGTCGCCTGCCGATCCTGGCGGTGGTCGAGCCGGCGGATCTGTCGGTGGAGGCCATTCGCAGCCTGCGCACCAGCCTGCATTTCGCCATGCTGGAGGCCAAAAACAACATTTTGATGGTCTCCGGTGCCAGTCCGGAAAGCGGCAAGAGTTTTACCAGCACCAACCTGGCGGTGGTGGTGGCGCAGGCCGGGCAGCGGGTGCTGTTGATCGATGCGGATATGCGTAAAGGATTTTTGCATCGTTGGTTATCGGACGACGCTCATCAAGGGCTGTCCGACATGCTGGTGGGCAAAGTGATGACGGAACAGGCGGTGCGGAAAACCGCCATCGCCAATCTGGACTTCGTGCCACGTGGTCAGGTGCCGCCGAACCCGTCCGAGCTGCTGATGCATCGCCGTTTCGCCGATTTCCTGCGCTGGGCCGGGCAAAACTACGATCTGGTGCTGATCGATACGCCGCCGATTCTGGCGGTGACGGACGCGGCCATCGTCGGCAATCACGCCGGTACGTCACTGTTGGTGGTGCGTTTTGAGGTGAACACCGTCAAGCAGAT
Source organism: Serratia sp. CY83965 (assembly GCF_052166375.1). Lineage (NCBI taxonomy): Bacteria > Pseudomonadati > Pseudomonadota > Gammaproteobacteria > Enterobacterales > Yersiniaceae > Serratia > Serratia sp. CY83965. Next base: position 365,325 of record NZ_JBJNOV010000004.1, read on the forward strand.
CGAAACCAGCATGCGCCGTTTCGAACAGAATGGCGTGGCGATCAGAGGCGTAATCCTCAACGGCATCGTGAAAAGGGCGGCGACCGACATGAGCTATTACAACTTCGCCTATCCAAGCCATCGGGAAGATCAGCGGCAGGCAGAGGAATAAGCGGGTGAAGGCCATTATCACCAATGCCCTGTGGCTGATGCTGGAACGCGTTTCGCTCAGTTTGTCCGGCATCTTCGTCTCCATTTACGTTGCGCGCTATCTGGGGCCCGCCCAGTTTGGCGCTCTCAACTATCTGTTGGCGACGATCGCCATCGTGGTGCCGCTGGTGCAGCTGGGCGCCGACAGCATCATTTTCAACCGCGTCGCCCGCCGCCCGCCGAGCGGCATTCGCCTGATGTTGGCTTCGATGCGTTTGCGCCGCCGGCTGTTCCTGGTGGTGGCGCTGCCGATGCTGATATGGAGCTATTTCAGCCAGCCGCCAGCCGGTCAATTGATGACGCTATTGCTGCTTATCAGCGCCTATTTCTCGATTCAGGACGTGTACAAAATTTATTACGATGCCCGCCTGCAGTCGAAACGCAATACGCTGATCAACAACCTGGCGCTGCTGTTGTCGATCGGACTGCGGCTGGCGCTGGTGAGCGCCGCGCTGCCGCTGGTGTGGTTCGCGGTACCCTACATCCTCAGCAGCGCCGTACCTTATCTGGTGCGCCTCTGGCTATTTCGTGGGGAAGCTGCGGCCTCGCCGCGGGTTACGCCGCGCCAGGCCGGGCGCTATGGCCGTTATTTGCTGAAAGTGGGCCTGCCGTTGGCCATCTCCAGTCTGGCGATAGTGATTTATACCCGCATCGATCAAATCATGCTGGGCAATCTGGTCGGCGAGCAGGCGGTGGGCTGGTTCAGCGCCGCGACCACCCTCAGCCAGGGGTGGGTTTTTGTGCCGATGGCGCTGATCACCTCGTTGATGCCGGGTATTGCCAACTGTCGCGACCCGTTGGAGCAGGAGTACCGCATCCGGGTGCTTTATCTGGTGGTATTGGGCCTGTCGTTGCCGGTGCTGCTGGGTCTGTGGTGGTTCGCCCACCCGGCTATTGCGCTGCTGTATGGCGCCGCTTTTCAACCGGCTGCCGACATCCTGGCTATTTGTACGCTGACCTCGCTGTTCTCAGTGATGGGGACGGTTTCGTATCGCAGCATCGTGCTGTTCGCCGGTTATCGCTTTATCGCCATCAAGATGCCGTTGGTGGCTCTGCTGAACGTGGCGATGAATCTGCTGCTGATCCCGCGTTACGGCCTGACCGGCGCTGCGGTGTCTACGCTACTGGCGGAATTCATTTCGTTCTTCGTTCTGAACAGTTTATTCCGTGGCGGGAAAATTACCCGACTGCAGCTGACCTGTTTTTACTGCCTGCCGCGTCTTGTCAGCAAATTAAGGAGAGAGCATGTTAAACACCCTGGTTAAAAGCATTTCCAAGCGCCTGCCCGATGCCTGGCACCATCAGGTTAAATACGCGCTCTATTTCAAAAAATTGCCGCACCTGTCAAAACCGACCGGCTTCAGCGAAAAGATCATGCGCCGCAAAATTTATCCGCGCAGCATCTACACCACCTTGTCGGACAAATACAAGGTCCGCGAATTTATTGCCGGCCTGTGGGGCGAAGAGTATCTGGTGGAGCTGTATGCGCATGGCACTGAACTCAGCTACGACACGTTCAGGCAGTTGCCAGACGCCTTCGTGCTGAAGGCCAACCATGGCAGCGGCTATAACCGGTTGGTGTTCGACAAGCAACAGGTTAGCTACGCGGAATTGTACGATCTCAGCAGTTCGTGGATGCGCAGCAACTTTTACGAGCAGAGTCGCGAAAAGCATTATCTGGACATCGAACCCTGCATCATGGTGGAACGCATGTTGCTGGATGGTGAGCAGGTGCCGAACGATATCAAATTTCATTGTTTCAACGACAACCATGAAATTCGCATGTTTATCCAGGTGGATTACCAGCGTTTCGGCACCCATCGGCGCGATATTTTTGATCTCGACTGGAACCGCACCGAAATCCGCATCAACTTGCCGAATGCCGACGAACCGATGCCGCGACCTACGCGGCTGGAAGAAATGACGCGTTTGGCTCGCCAGGTTGCGCAGCAGTTCTCTTATGTCCGCGTGGATTTCTACCAGGTCGGTGAGAAGGTCTATTTCGGTGAATTGACGTTTACGCCTGGTGCGGGATTAAGCAAGCTTAAGCCGGAAAACATCGAGCAGGAATGGGGCAGTTATTTTACTGAGTAAACGCTTATGCAGAGAGTCGCCTCCAATTTTCACATGCATGCCAATGTTGGTTATAATCAGTCGCGGGATTTGGTCAATCAATCAATCATATTGACCTTCCTGTTGATCTTTTTCGTGAAAACTTTCCTGACCTCGGGATCGTTCAACAGCGAGCTGATTAATAAAACCGTGATGGGGCTCAATGCCCTGATGTTGCTCTATGTCGGCTATGCATTTTTCATCGCTACGATGGCGGAAAAAGCGGTTGCGGGTTTTTTGGTTCTGCTGTTTCTGGTTAATATCGCCACCGGACATGGCGATTACCTTTTTGGCGCGGTATTCAGCTCTGCGGTGATAATTTTATTCCGCCGCATCGAGATGGTGCGCGGCGCTGAAATGTTCGCTATCGCTTTTGTGGTTGCCGGGCTGTTGATGGTTATCCCTTATACCTTTTACACCAATGGATTTGTTTACCTTGATGAGCGCTATGGCAACAGATTAACGCTGGGTTTCGATAACCCGAATACCTTGGCGTATTATTCTTTTGCCTTGTTCGCCATGCTGCTGTGCCTGATCGACCATGCGAAATTAACGCGTGGAATGAAAAATATCGCCTCACTGGCGGTGTCGGCGTTAATTATCCCGGTGCTGATGTATTCCTATTCCCGCACCTGTTTTATGTTGGCACTGTTGATGTTGTTGCTGTTTTGGCTGGCGCCGCTGTTGCGTTTTACCCCCAATAGAAAAGTCTGCATTGCGCTGACGTTGGCCATCGTAGGCTTCCAGTTCGCCAGCGTTATACGCTGGGGGAGCAATCCGGCATTGGATGCGCTGTTGAACCAAGCGTTGACCGGGCGCATCTGGTTCTCCTGGCAGATGTTTCAGGCGGTGGGGCTACCCAATCCGCTGTTCGGCATGAATATCGAACCCTATAAGCCGGTCGATTTCTTCTTCATCGCCATGTTTTATTCGGCTGGTGGGATCGCCTCTGTTGTCATGCTTTTTTGTTATTTTCACCTGTTGGGTAATATGCGCAGGCTGAGTCGATTCATGCGCTGGGTGGTGGTTGTTTTTCTGCTGACAACTTTTACGGAAACCTATTTTTTGGTCCCGGTATTTAACGTGTCGTTATTGCTGCTTTGCCGTGGAAAAGAAATGATAAATTCTAAGTTGGAGGGTTAAGAAATGGATTTCTCGATCGTGATCCCTATTTATAATAGTGCGCGTTACCTGCCTAAAACTCTGAAGCGGATTTTCAGCGCTTGCCAAGGGTTCGACTATCAGGTGATTTTGGTTGATGATTGCTCTGACGAGGATGATATCAAATATATTCGCCAGATGGCGGCGACTAATAGCAACGTGATGCTACATGAGAAAAAACAGAAGAGCAATGCGGCGGTATCGCGCAACCTGGGCGCCAATTTAGCGCAATCGGAGATCGTGTTTTTTCTCGATTCGGATGATTACTTTACTACCAACTATATTATTCGCCGCATGAAGAAGCATGAAGATCGCCATATTGATATTATCTTCGGTAATTATGCAGAGGTGAGCGGCGATTCGGTACGCGACTTCAACTTTCACTACAAATCCGGTTCTTCCGGCGAGGATTTTCTTTTTCTGGAAATGGGCGATATTCGGTCATCCACCATCAGCATGCGTAAAAAAAGCGATCGCCGCTTTTTATTTCCCGAGTTTCTCAACAAGCATCAGGATTGGGGCTTTCTGGTCAACGCCACCAATTTGGGCGCGCAAGTGGCGTATGACGCCGGTGGCGGGGTGTTTCTCGACGTGGGGCGTTACGGACGCATGACGGCGAAGCTTAATCTGGAGGCCAGCGACCGCTTTATCAATACCTTCCTCAGCCCCAGCGATCGCCATATCAGCGGATTCGCCTGCAAGCACCTGCTGGCCTCGCTGTATTCGGAAAACGCCCAGGCGTTCAATTATTACTCGTCGCGCATCGTGCGGCACAGCCTGAGCGGCAAGTTCAAGATGATTAAATGGTATGGCGATTGTCTGACGCGGCTGGGGTTGTTCTCGGTTGGCGGCCGGCTGTTGCGCAATGTGCGCCAGGGATTCAGGAGATGATATGCAAGCACGCAAGGTAATCATCGTCATCGAAAATATGGCGGGCAAGGGCGGCACTGAACGGGTCGCCAGCGGTTTGGCCAATGCGCTGGCGCGTCTGCCGAATTACGAGGTGGCGGTGTTTTCGCTGTGTGGCGAGCGGAGCTTCTTTCCGCTGGCGAGCCACGTCCGGCTACGCTGTGGCGGCGGCGATTCGCTGTTCTGGCCATGGCGGCTGGCGTTCGCACTGCGGCGTGAACGCGCGGACGCGATCATTACCGTTTCCATGGGAAAACTGTCGGTGGTGATGACGCCTTTTCTACGTTTGTTCTGTGCCCGCAGCCGGCTGTTATTGAGCGAGCACGTCAGCTTTCACCAGTATCCGCGCGTATTTAAATGGCTGAAGTTGTTGGTTTACCGGTTGGGCGATCGCGTGATTTTCCTGACGCGGCAAGATCGCGACGCCATCGCTCGCTGGGTGGGCGCCGGGAAATGCCGGGTGATCGAGAACGTTTCGCCGTTCGGCGCACAGGCGCCGACGCCGGCGCTGCAGGAAAAGGTGGCGCTGGCGGTGGGGCGGTTGAGCAATCAGAAAGGCTTCGATCGTCTGATCGCGCTGTGGCGCGGGGTGGCGGCGCAAATGCCGGATTGGCGGCTGTTGATTATTGGCGACGGCCCTGAGCGTGACGCACTGCGGCGGCAGATTAAAGGCGCCGGGCTGGAGCGGCAGGTGAGCCTGCTGCCGGCCACCGCCGACGTGGCGGCCTATTATCGCCAGGCCAGTCTGTATTTGATGACGTCGCGCTATGAGGGGTTGCCGATGGTGCTGATCGAAGCCATGAGTTTCGGCCTGCCGTTGGTGGCCTACGATTGCAAGACCGGCCCGGCCGAGCTGATAGACAACGGCGTCAACGGCTATCTGGTGCCCGATGACGATGCCGCCGCCTTCAGCGAAGGCGTGCTCGAACTGATGCGCGACCCGGACCTGCGCGATCGCTTTTCTGTCGCCGCGCTAGATAAGTCTCGCCGTTTTTCTCCCGAACGTATTTATCCCCAGTGGCAACAGCTCATTGAGTGAGGACAGAATGGAAAAGATATCCGTGATAATGCCCGCCTACAACGCGGCAAACTCTATCAAAGAATCGATCCTTGGCGTGCTGAATCAGCAATTTACCGACTATCACCTGTATGTGATCGATGATGCGTCCACCGACAACACCGCCGAGGTGGTGCGGCCGTTTATCCACGATCGCCTCACCTATATACGCAATGAGCATAACCAGGGCGTGGCGGAAACGCGCAACATCGGCATTGAGGCGGCGAGCGGGGACTATATCGCCTTCTGCGACAGTGATGACGTATGGCTCCCCAACAAGCTGTCGCGCCAGGCGAGCATTTTGCAAACCCGCCGCTATGACGTGGTGTGTTCCCATTATTACACCTTCGAAGACGACCTGAAATTGATCAAAAACACCCGTGGTGCGGATGAGCTTATCGGCTATCAGGACATGTTGAAAAGCAACTGGATCGGCAATCTCACCGGCATCTATAACCAGAAGCGCATCGGTAAGGTATATCAGCAAAAAGTGGGGCATGAGGACTACTTGATGTGGCTGGCGGTGCTGCAGAAGGCGCGTAACGGCCTGGCCTACTGCATTCCCGAACCGCTGGCCTGTTACCGATTGTCTACCCATTCGCTGTCGGGCAACAAAATCCGCGCTGCGGACTGGCAATGGCGGATTTACCGTCAGCATTTGGGGCTGTCTTACCAGAAATCCTGCTATTTGTTCGCCACCTATCTGTTCAATGCCGTGGTGAAAAGGAAATGACCATAAGGGGGATGTATCAGCGGGCGGCTCTGGGCTGTTGCGCCTTGTGGGGCGCAGCGACTCTGGCGCAGAACTGCCAACCCAATCTGTTGACCAACCCCGGCTTTGAGCAGGGGCTCAGCGGCTGGCGAGCGCAGGGCGCGCAGGCCGACGGCGATACGCACAGTGGCAGGGGGAGTCTGCGTTATGACAATGCAGATATAGCGCGATACCGTACCTTCAACCAGGCGCTGCAGGTTGAGCCCGGACAGACGATAGATTTCGGCGTCTGGCTCAAGACCCGCGGCGTGCGCGGGCAAAGCCGCGACGGCGGGGCTGGGGTTTATCTGCAGAGCTTTGATGCGCAGGGGCGCTTTCTGGAAGGCAGTTATCCGGCTGGGGTGACCGGCGACAGCGGCTGGCGGCAGGTGAACGCCAGCTATACCGTGCCGCCGCAGGCCGCGCGAATCACTTTTGGCGTTTATCTGCGTAAGGGGAGCACCGGTACCGCCTGGTTTGACGACGCCTATGCGTGTGCTCGCGCGTCTATGCCGGCGTTGTATCAGCTCGGCGCGTCGGCGCAGGGAAAGGTCGACACGTTGGTCGTCACTGCGCAGCCGCAGCATTTGCAGGTCGACAGCGAATTGCTCAATGCCGAGGGGCAGGTTGTTCACCGTAGCCGCGACCGTTATCAGGTTGAAGGGCAGCGCCGTATCGAATACCAACCGCCGGCCGGCCTGGCACAGGGGGAATACCGCCTGCGTCAGCAGGTCACCGGTCAGCAATCCCAGCCGGCACAGGGCAGCGAGCTGTCTTTTCGCGTCGGGCAGCCTGCGGCCAAAGTCGCGATCGACAGCGAAGGCTTTACCCTGCGCGATGGTCAACGGCTTTTTCCGTTGGGCATTTACGCCAACGTGGCTACCGATGAGCATTTGGCGCGCATCGCCTCGGCGGGATTCAACACGGTGCTGAATTATGATTATGGGGAAAAGAAAGATCCTTACGCCTTTTTCCGCAACGCAGGCAAGCGCGGGCTGCTGGTTATTTACTCCGTCAAAGATCAGTACCGCGGCAGCCGCTTCGCGCCGGCCGCGCGCGGTGGCGACTACGCGGCGATGACGGCCTGGTACGTGCAGCGCTTGCGCTCTCAGCCCAACCTGCTCGCCTGGTACATCAACGATGAACTGGGGCCGGAATATCTCGATAAGATCGAGGAAAAAAACCTGCAAATAAAGCGGCTTGACGGCGATCATCCCACCTTCCAGGTGTTGAACAAAACCGGGGAGTTGGACGCCTACTTTAACAGCAGCGACATTTTGGCGACCGACCCTTACCCTGTGGGGAACGATCGCGATCTGACGCGCACGACGCGTTATACCGAACTGACGGTGCAGGCCGCCCGCCAGGCACGCGGGGCCTGGGTGGTGATGCAAATCATGGATCACGCCGCTTATGACGCCCGCCGCAAGCCACATCCGCCGTCAGAGGCGGAAATTCGCAATCAGGCCTGGCAGGCGCTGATCGGCGGCGCCAAGGGGCTGTTGTTTTATTCTTATACCGATCTGTTTTATAAGCGTAAAACCGGCCGCTTCGACCAACGGGAGTTTGACGCCACCTGGCGTGGCGTGGCTGCCGTGTCGCAGCAAATCGCCGCCTTCACCCCTTATCTGCTGACGGGAAAATCGACGCCGCTGGCGGGAAGCGACCCGCAAATGCCGGCGCGGATGTTTATTCTGGGCGATCGCGCCTTGCTGCTGGTAGCCAATCCTTACTATCGAGAGGGAAGCACCCGCTTGCGCCTTCCGGCGGGTTGGCGGCAGCAGGGAGAGGGCACGGAGGTCAAGCTGACGTTGCCCGCCGTGGGTACCGCGACGCTGTGGCTTCAACGCTGAAAGCGACGAGTCAGCATCACGCGGGAGGTTTCTCCCGCGTCCTACCCCCAAATACCCCGCCTTGCCTCCCAGCTGTCCGCCTTCATCTTGATATTCTCCTTTATTCATTTTAATTCAATTAATTAACCTAATTTATCGCACCTATACTTTGGTGGTATTTCACCCCCGACGCGCGCGTCGCCTCCCGCTTTCTCTTGATCGCAATCAATTTGCCGCCGGTTGGCCGTCAGTAGGCTGGCGGCAGATTGAGCATGTCTTCTTATAACGACAAGAGCCTTCAGGAGCATTCCGGATGAGCAAATTTTTAGACCGTTTCCGCTATTTCAAGCAGTTGGCGGAGCCTTTTTCTGGCGAGCACGGCCAGACCTTGAACACTAACCGCGACTGGGAAGACGGCTACCGCAGCCGTTGGCAGCACGACAAAGTGGTGCGTTCCACCCACGGCGTGAACTGCACCGGTTCCTGCAGTTGGAAAATCTACGTGAAGAATGGTCTGGTGACCTGGGAAACCCAGCAAACCGACTATCCGCGCACCCGTCCCGATCTGCCCAACCATGAACCGCGCGGCTGCCCGCGCGGCGCCAGTTACTCCTGGTACCTGTACAGCGCCAACCGGCTGAAATACCCGCTGATGCGCAAGCGTCTGCTCAAACTGTGGCGCGAAGCGAAAGCGCAGCACAGCGATCCGGTCACGGCCTGGGGCTCTATCGTCGGCGATGCGGAAAAAGCCAAAAGTTACAAGGTGGCGCGCGGCCGCGGCGGTTTCGTCCGCTCCAGCTGGCAAGAGGTCAATGAACTGATCGCCGCCGCCAACGTCTATACCGCTAAAACCTTCGGCCCTGACCGCATTATCGGCTTCTCGCCGATCCCGGCGATGTCGATGGTGTCCTACGCCGCCGGCGCCCGCTACCTGTCGCTGATCGGCGGCGCCTGCCTGAGCTTCTACGACTGGTATTGCGATCTGCCGCCGGCCTCGCCGATGACCTGGGGCGAGCAGACCGACGTGCCGGAATCCGCCGACTGGTACAACTCCTCCTACATTATCGCCTGGGGCTCCAACGTACCGCAGACGCGCACCCCGGACGCCCACTTCTTTACCGAAGTGCGTTACAAGGGCACCAAAACCGTGGCGGTGACGCCGGACTATGCCGAAGTCGCCAAGCTGTGCGACCACTGGTTGAATCCGAAGCAGGGCACCGACAGCGCGATGGCGCTGGCGATGGGTCACGTGATGCTGAAAGAGTTCCATCTCGATCGCGAAGTCGGCTACTTCCGCGACTATGTGCGCCGTTATACCGACATGCCGATGCTGGTGCTGCTGGAGCCGCGTGAAGGCGGCCACTACGCCGCCGGCCGCCTGCTGCGCGCCGCCGATCTGGTGGACGGATTGGGCCAGGAAAACAACCCCGAGTGGAAAACCGTCGCTATCGACAGCCGCAGCGGCGATCTGGTGGCGCCGCAGGGCTCCATCGGTTTCCGCTGGGGCGAGAAGGGCAAGTGGAACCTGGAACAGCGTGAAGGCAAGGCGCAACAGGAAGTCGAGCTGCAGCTCAGCCTGTTGGGCATGCATGACGACGTCGCCGAGGTGGGTTTCCCGTACTTCGGCGGCGCCGACAGCGAGCATTTCAACAGCGTGGCGCTGGACGAGATCCTGCTGCACAAGCTGCCGGTGAAACACCTGCGGCTGGCGGACGGCAGCGAAGCGCTGGTGACCAGCGTGTACGATCTGACGCTGGCCAATTACGGCCTGGAACGCGGGTTGGGCGACGCCAACTGCGCAGCCGACTATGACGAGGTCAAGGCTTACAGCCCGGCCTGGGCCGAGCAGATCACCGGCGTATCGCGCCACAACATCATCCGCATTGCCCGCGAGTTCGCGGAAAACGCCGAGAAGACCCACGGCCGTTCGATGATCATCGTCGGCGCCGGCGTCAACCACTGGTATCACATGGACATGACCTACCGCGGCCTGATCAATATGCTGATCTTCTGCGGTTGCGTCGGCCAGAGCGGCGGCGGCTGGGCGCACTACGTCGGCCAGGAAAAACTGCGGCCGCAAACCGGCTGGCTGCCGCTGGCGTTCGGCCTCGACTGGCAGCGCCCGCCGCGCCACATGAACAGCACCTCGTTCTTCTACAACCATTCCAGTCAATGGCGCTATGAAACCGTCGGCACCGACGAGCTGCTGTCGCCGCTGGCGGACAAGTCGCGCTTCGGCGGCAGCCTGATCGACTTTAACGTGCGCGCCGAACGCATGGGCTGGCTGCCGTCTGCGCCGCAGCTGGGCGCTAACCCGCTGCGCCTGGCGGAGCAGGCACGCGCGGCCGGCCAATCGCCGGTCGAATTTACCGTCGACAGCCTGAAGAACGGCTCGCTGGGCTTCGCCGCCGAGCAGCCGGACAATCCGCAGAACTTCCCGCGTAACCTGTTCGTCTGGCGATCCAACCTGCTGGGCTCCTCCGGCAAGGGTCATGAGTACATGCTCAAATACCTGTTGGGCACCGAAAATGGCATCCAGGGGAAAGATCTCGGCCAGCAGGGCGGCGTGATGCCGCAGGAAGTGGAATGGCGCGAGCAGGGCGGCGAAGGCAAGCTGGATCTGGTGGTGACGCTCGATTTCCGCATGTCGAGCACCTGCCTGTACTCCGACGTGGTGCTGCCGACCGCCACCTGGTACGAAAAAGACGACATGAACACCTCCGATATGCACCCGTTCATTCATCCGCTGTCGGCGGCGGTCGATCCGGCCTGGGACTCGAAGAGCGACTGGGAAATCTACAAGGGCATCGCCAAGGCCTTCTCCGAGGTGTGCGTCGGCCATCTGGGCCAGGAAACCGACGTGGTGACCCTGCCTATCCAGCACGACTCCGCCGCCGAGCTGGCGCAGCCTTACGGCGTACAGGACTGGAAGAAGGGCGAGTGCGATCTGATCCCCGGTAAAACCGCGCCGCACATCATCGCGGTGGAGCGTGATTACCCGGCCACCTACGAGCGCTTTACCTCACTGGGGCCGCTGCTGGACAAACTGGGCAACGGCGGCAAGGGCATCAGTTGGAACACCCAAACCGAGGTCGACTTCCTCAAGCAGCTTAACTACGTCAAGGCCGACGGCCCGGCGGCGGGGCGGCCGAAGATCGAGAGCGCGATAGACGCGGCGGAAGTGATCCTGTCGCTGGCGCCGGAAACCAACGGCCAGGTGGCGGTGAAAGCCTGGGAAGCCCTGAGCAACGTCACCGGCCGCGATCACCGGCATCTGGCGCTGAACAAGGAAGACGAGAAAATTCGCTTCCGCGACATTCAGGCGCAGCCGCGCAAAATCATCTCCAGCCCGACCTGGTCCGGTCTGGAGGACGAACACGTTTCCTATAACGCCTGCTACACCAACGTGCACGAGCTGATCCCGTGGCGCACCCTCAGCGGCCGTCAACAGCTGTATCAGGACCATGAGTGGATGCGCGCCTTCGGTGAAAGCCTGCTGGTATACCGGCCGCCGATCGACACCCGCGCCGCGCAGCCGCTGCTGAACAGCAAGCCGAACGGCAACAAGGAGAAGGCGCTGAACTTCCTGACGCCGCACCAGAAGTGGGGCATTCACTCCACCTACAGCGACAACCTGCTGATGCTGACGCTGTCGCGCGGCGGCCCGATCGTCTGGCTGAGCGAAGACGACGCCAAAGATCTGGGCATTGCGGACAACGACTGGATCGAGGCCTTCAACGCCAACGGCGCGCTGACGGCGCGCGCGGTGGTGAGCCAGCGTATCCCGGCCGGCATGACCATGATGTACCACGCACAGGAGCGCATTGTGAATCTGCCGGGCTCGGAGATCACTCGCCAACGCGGCGGCATCCACAACTCGGTGACTCGCGCCTGTCCGAAGCCGACCCACATGATCGGCGGCTATGCGCAGTTGGCCTACGGCTTCAACTACTACGGCACCGTCGGTTCCAACCGCGACGAGTTCGTGGTGGTGCGCAAGATGAACCGCATTGATTGGTTGGACGACGAAGGCAACGACTACGCGCAGGGCAGTCAGCAGGAGAACAGCAAATGAAAATTCGTTCGCAAGTCGGCATGGTGCTGAATCTGGACAAGTGCATCGGTTGCCACACCTGTTCGGTCACCTGCAAAAACGTCTGGACCAGCCGCGAGGGTATGGAGTACGCCTGGTTCAATAACGTGGAAAGCAAGCCCGGCGTCGGGTATCCGCACGCCTGGGAAGATCAGGAAAAATGGAAGGGCGGCTGGATCCGTAAAATCAACGGCAAGCTGGAGCCGCGCATGGGCAGCCGCGTCGGCGTATTGTCGAAAATCTTCGCCAACCCGGACGTGCCGGCGCTGGACGACTACTACGAGCCGTTCGATTACGACTACCAGCATCTGCACACCGCCAAACAGGGCAAGCACCAGCCGGTGGCGCGCCCGCGCTCGCTGATCACCGGGCAGCGCATGAACAAGATCGAAAGCGGCCCGAACTGGGAAGAGATCCTCGGCGGGGAGTTCGAAAAACGTTCGCAGGACAAGAACTTCGACAACCTGCAGAAGGCGATGTACGGCCAGTTCGAAAACACCTTCATGATGTATCTGCCGCGCCTGTGCGAACACTGCCTCAACCCGGCCTGCGTCGCCACCTGCCCGAGCGGGGCGATCTACAAGCGCGGCGAAGACGGCATCGTGCTGATCGACCAGGACAAGTGCCGCGGCTGGCGCATGTGCCTGACTGGCTGCCCGTACAAGAAAATCTATTTCAACTGGAAAAGCGGCAAGTCCGAGAAGTGCATCTTCTGTTATCCGCGTATCGAAGCCGGCCAGCCGACGGTTTGTTCGGAGACCTGCGTGGGCCGCATCCGCTATCTCGGCGTGCTGCTGTACGACGCCGATCGCATCGAGCAGGCGGCGGCGGTGGAGAACGACAAGGATCTGTACCAGAGTCAGCTCGATATTTTCCTCGATCCGCATGATCCGAAGGTGATTGCTCAGGCGCTGGCGGACGGCGTGCCGCAGGGCGTCATTGAAGCCGCTCAGCAGTCGCCGGTGTACAAAATGGCGATGGACTGGAAGCTGGCGCTGCCGCTGCACCCGGAATACCGCACGTTGCCGATGGTGTGGTACGTGCCGCCGTTGTCACCGATTCAATCGGCCGCCGACGCCGGCGAGCTGGCGCACAGCGGCGTATTGCCGGACGTCGAGAGCCTGCGCATCCCGGTGCAGTATCTGGCGAACCTGTTGACCGCCGGCGATACCGAGCCGGTGCTGCTGGCGCTGAAACGCATGCTGGCGATGCGCCACTACAAGCGGGCGGAAACCGTCGACGGCGTGGTGGACACCAGCGCGCTGGAGCAGGTCGGTCTGAGTGAAGCGCAGGCGCAGGAGATGTATCGCTACCTGGCGATCGCCAACTATGAAGATCGCTTCGTGGTGCCGTCGAGCCACCGCGAGCTGGCGCGCGAAGCCTTCCCGGAAAGCAAGGGGTGCGGCTTCAGCTTCGGCGACGGCTGCCACGGCAGCGATGGCAAGTTCAATCTGTTCAACAGCCGCCGTATCGATGCCATCGACGTGACCGCGAAAACCGCGCGGCCGGAGGATGCCTCATGATCAGCCTGAAAGTGATCGCCCGCCTGCTGGATTACCCGGAGCAGGCGCTGTTTGACCATCAGCAGGCGCTGATCGAAGCGCTGGAGCCGGCCAGCGAGCTGGATCTGCACCACAGCGCGCAGCTGATTCTGTTTATCCGCCGCCTGTGCGCGCGCCCGTTGCTGGACGCGCAGGCTGACTATTGCGAACTGTTCGATCGCGGCCGCGCCACCTCGCTGCTGCTGTTTGAGCATGTGCACGGCGAGTCGCGCGATCGCGGCCAGGCGATGGTTGACCTGATGGCGCAGTACCGCGCCGCCGGGCTGGAGATCGACAGCCGTGAGCTGCCGGACTTCCTGCCGCTGTACCTGGAGTATTTGGCCAGCCGCAGCGCGGCGCAGGCGCGGGAAGGGCTGCGGGACATCGCGCCGATCCTGGCGCTGCTGGGCGCGCGTCTGCAGCAGCGCGAAAGCCCGTACGCGGTGCTGTTTGATCTGCTGCTGGCGCTGTCCGGCAGCGAGGTGCAGGCCCAGGCGCTGGAGATGCAGGTGGCGCAAGAGGCGCGCGACGATACGCCGCAGGCGCTGGATGCGGTGTGGGAAGAGGAGCAGATCAAGTTTCTCGGCGAACAAGGCTGCGCCTCCGCCCAGCAGACGGCGCACCAGCGGCGCTTCGCCGGCGCGGTGGCGCCACAGTATCTGGACCTGACGGATGCGTTAACCGGAACCAAAGGACGCTAATCATGCAATTTTTGAATCAGTTCTTCTTCGATATCTACCCTTATCTGGCCGGCGCGGTGTTCCTGATCGGCAGCTGGCTGCGTTACGACTACGGGCAGTACAGCTGGCGCGCCGGCTCCAGCCAGATGCTGGATAAAAAGGGCATGCGGCTGGCGTCCAACCTGTTCCACATTGGCATTATCGGCATCTTCGCGGGCCACTTCCTCGGCATGCTGACGCCGCACTGGATGTATGAGGCCTTCCTGCCGATCGACGTGAAGCAGAAGCTGGCGATGATCGCCGGCGGCGCCTGTGGCCTGATGACGCTGATCGGCGGCGCGCTGTTGCTGAAGCGCCGGTTGACCAACCCGCGGGTACGCGCCACCAGCAGCTTCGCCGACATCATGATCCTGACGTTGTTGGTGGTGCAGGTGTGTCTGGGGCTGCTGACCATTCCGTTCTCCGCCCAGCATATGGACGGCAGCGAAATGATGAAGCTGGTGGCCTGGGCGCAGGCGGTAGTGACCTTCCACGCCGGCGCCTCTGCGCACCTGGCAGGGGTGGCGCTGATCTTCAAACTGCACATGGTGCTGGGGATGACGCTGTTCGTGCTGTTCCCGTTCTGCCGCCTGGTGCATATCTGGAGCGCGCCGGTAGAGTACCTGACCCGCCGTTATCAGCTGGTGCGCAACCGCCGCTGAGCCTGACCCCGCCGCCGCCGATCGCCAGCGGCGGCGCTATTCCGATAATTCCCCCGCCGTCTGCCCATTCTCGCCGCCTTGTCGTAAACTCACTATCTCAGTTATGTTACGCTTATGCTTCCGCCGACGGACGTCGGCCCGTGGTAGTCGATAACAAGAGATACCGCCTTGATGAAAGGCATTTTGGGACATAAAAACCGGGGATGATCCGCGTGGCCTTAGTGCCGTGCGGGAGAATCGCTTTATGGATAGTCAGGTTAATCAATAACAATAATGACCACACAATGTCGCTCACCCGAGCTGTTGCCTCTGAAAATCATCGCCACCGGGGCCGCATTGCCGCCCAACCGCGTGGCCTCCTCTACGCTCGACGCTCGCTTGGGGAAACCGGCCGGTTACGTTGAAAAACGCTCGGGCATCGTTTACCGCTATCACGCCGCCGACGACGCCAGCCAGGCCGAGCTCGCCGCCGCTGCGCTGCAAGATGCGCTGGCTCGCCGCGCCATTCCGGCAGACTCGATCGATCTGCTGATCTCCGCCTCGGCGATTTCGGTGCAGGCATTGCCGTGCACCGCCGCGCATATTCTCAAGGTGGCGGGGCTGGCGGCGGGCACGCCAGGCTTCGACATCAACAGCAGCTGCGTCAGCTTTATCTCTGCGCTGCAGGTGGCGGCGGGGCTGCTGAACGCCGGAACGTATCGGCGTATTGCCATCGTCTCAGCGGATCTCGCTTCACGCGGCATCGACTGGCAGCATGAAGAGTCGTCGCTGATCTTCGGCGACGGCGCCGCCTGCGCTATCGTAGAGCGCGGCGACGGCGCCAGCGGCATCCTCGCCAGCCTGGTGGAAACCTACCCCGGCGGCAGCGAACTTTGCGAGATCCGCGCCGGCGGCACGCGCCGCAACCCGCGCGCCGGCATGTGCGAGCAAGACTTCCTGTTTCATATGCAGGGCAAGCCGCTGTTCCGTCAGGCGTCGGCGCTGATAGAGGGCTACCTCGATCGGCTGCTGAGCGCCAGCGGCTTGACCCTGGCGCAGATCGCCACCGTGGTGCCGCATCAGGCCAGCCATTTGTCGCTCGAACACATGCGCAAGCGGCTGCACGTTTCGAGCGAGGCGCTGGTAGATATCTACCGCCACCACGGCAACCAGGTGGCGGCGTCCATCCCGACGGCGCTGCATGCCGCCGTGACCACCGGGCGCTTCAACCCCGGCCAGCCGGTGATGCTGATCGGCACCGCCGCGGGGCTGGCGTTGGCCGGCATGGTGTTGCTGCCATGAGGGTGCTGGTCACCGGGGCGACCAGCGGGCTGGGGCGCAACGCGGCGCAGTGGCTGCTGGAAGCCGGACATCAGGTGCGCGCCACCGGCCGCGATGAACGGGCCGGCGAAGCGTTGCGTCAGCTGGGCGCCGAGTTTTGTGCGCTCGATCTGGCGCAGGCGACGCCGCAGCAGTGCCGGCAGTTGGTGACCGACTGCGAGTGGGTGTGGCACTGCGCGGCCAAGTCTTCCCCCTGGGGCGGCAAAGCGGAGTTTCACCGCATCAACGCCGCGGCGACGGAGAAGCTGGCGGAGGCGGCGGGGCGCTGCGGCGTGCGGCGCTTCGTGCATATCTCCACGCCGGCAATCTACTTCGATTTTCAGCCGCATTACGATCTTGACGAGGGTTACCGCGCCCGGCGCTTCGCCAATCACTATGCCGCCAGCAAGCACGCCGCCGAACAACGCCTGTTGGCGCAGGCGAAGATCTATCCGCAAACCACCTACATTATGCTGCGGCCACGCGGCCTGTTTGGCCCGCACGATCGGGTGATCGTGCCGCGGCTGTTGCAGCAGCTTGAACGCGATCGCGGCGTATTGCGATTGCCCGGCGGCGGACAAGCGCTGCTGGATCTGACCTTTGCCCCCAACGTGGTGCACGCGATGGATCTGGCCAGTCGGCAGCGCGGATTGCCGTCCGGCGCCGTGTACAACATCACCAACCACCAACCGCAGCGGCTGGCGGAGATGCTGGATGCGCTGCTGCGTCAGGAGCTGGGGCTGAGTTACCGGCTGCAGGCCGTGCCCTATCCGCTGCTGCATACGCTGGCCGGCGGCATGGAGCTGTGGGCGACGCTGAGCGGCAAGGAACCGCTGCTGACGCGCTACAGCGTGGCGGCGGTGCATTTTGACATGACGCTGAACCAGACTCGTGCGATCGAAGAGTTGGGCTATCGGCCGCGTTATTCGATGGAAGAGGGCATTCGTCTGACCGGCGAGTGGCTGCGGCGGCAAGGAGGCGGACAGCATGGCTAAGGTCACCGTTTTTGAAGTGGGCTATTGCACGCATATCGGCTGCATGGCGCTGCGCGGCGCCGGGTTCCGGGTATGCAAATTCCCGGCGCGCGCCTATCTGCTGGAGGTGGGGGAGCGCCGCTGGTTGTGGGATACCGGCTACGCGCGTTATTTTCAGCAGCACACGCAGTCGGGGGTGTTCAGCCTTTATCGCCGCATGACGCCGGTCTATTTCGATCCCGCCGAGTCGCTGGCGCACCAACTGCGCGAAGCCGGTTACGCCGAGGGCGATATTCAGTCGCTGATCGTCTCGCATTTTCACGCGGACCACATCGCCGGGCTGCAGGATTTCAGCCAACTCGACTTTATTTGCTCCGGCGAAGGCTGGCGGCAAACCCGTGGATTGCGCGGTTTCGCGGCGCTGAAGCGCGCCTTTATTCCCGGCCTGATCCCGGCGGATTTCGAGAGCCGCCTGCAGTTTATGGAGGCTTTTCCCTCGGTGGCGTTGCCCGCGCTGCTGGCGCCGTTCGATCGCGGTTACGCGCTGCCGGGCAGCGAAGGGCAGATCGTGTTGGTACCGCTGCCGGGGCATGCGGCCGGCCATATCGGCGCCTTTATTCTCACCGACGCCGGCTGGACGCTGCTGGCCAGCGACGCGGCTTGGTCGCCGCAGAGTTACCAGACGCTGCGCGGGCCTTCGCGCCTGGCCAATCTGGTGATGGACGATGCGGCGGCGTACACCCGCACGCTGGAGCGGCTCAACCAGCTGTGGGCGGGCGGGCAGGTCAACATTTTGCTGTGCCACGAGGGGGATCTGTGATCCCTTTCATGACCCTTTGGCACTATTTCCGCGCCCGGCGCCTGCGCTTTGGCGATCGTGCGGCGCTGGAGGCGCATCAGGCCCGGCAGCTTGAGAGCTTTGCCCGCCGGGTGCTGAGCAAGAGCCCCTATTTTCAGCGTTTCAGCCGCCGGCCGTTCGCCGAATGGCCGCAGATGGACAAGGCGCTGATGATGGCGCAGTTCGACCGGATGAACACCGCCGGGCTGCAGCGCGATGCGGTGCTGGCCTGCGCGCAGCGCAGCGAGGCGGATCGCGATTTCACGCCGAAGATCGGGCGCTACAGCGTCGGATTGTCGTCCGGTACCTCCGGGCAGCGCGGCGTGTTTGTCGTCAGCCCGCGCGAGCAGCAGGTGTGGGCCGGCGGCATGCTGGCGAAAATGCTGCCGGACGGGCTGTTGGCCGGCGAGCGCGTTGCGCTGTTTCTGCGGGCGGACAATAATCTCTATCACAGCGTGAACAACCGTTGGCTGAGCCTGGCGTTTTACGATCTGCTTGCGCCGTTCAGCGAGCATTTGCCCGCATTGGAACGGCAGGCGCCCAGCATCATCGTGGCCCCGGCGCAGGTGCTGCGCGCCTTGGCGCTGGCGGTGCTGGCCGGGCAGGTGAAATTGCCGGTCAAAAAAGCGATCTCGGTGGCCGAGGTGTTGGAAGAGCAGGACCGCCGCCTGCTGCTGCAGGTATTTCCGGCGGTCGGCGAAGTGTATCAGGCCACCGAAGGATTTCTTGCCGCGACCTGCGCGCACGGTACGCTGCATCTGAACGAAGAGTTTTTGCATATCGAACCGCAGTGGATCGACGAACGGCGTTTTACGCCGTTGATCACCGACTTTACCCGCAGCACGCAGCCGATCGTGCGTTATCGGCTGGACGATGTACTGGTGCTGCGCAAGGAACCCTGCCCGTGCGGGCAACCGACGCGGGCGATCGCACGTATCGAGGGGCGGCGCGACGATCAGCTGATGCTGCCCGATGCGCAGCGGCAACCGCAGGCGGTGTTCGCCGATGCCTGCAGCCGAACGATCGCCAATGCGCTGCCGCTGACCAGCGATTACCGCCTGATCCAGCGCGGCGAACGGCGGTTGGAATTGATTGCCGATTGCAGCCCGGCGGCGTTGGCGCATTGTCAGGCGCAGCTGATCGCGCTGTTCGCTCGCCAGGGCATCGCCACTGAGCGCCTCGAATGGCGGCTGACGGCGCAGACGGTACTGCCGCAGTTCGATCGCAAGCGGCGGCGCATCGTTCGCCAGGCGGAGGAAACATGAAAAATACGCTGTTCAGACTAGGACACATGTTGCTCGGCTGGGGCACGGTCGGGGTGGTGTATAGCCTGACCGATCGCTTGCAGGGAGCGGGAACCTTGCTGCCGCCGTCGGCGCTTGACCGGGCGATCCCGTTCAGCCCCACGGCCATCTGGCTCTATCTCTCTTTCTTCCTCATCGTTCCGGCGGGCTATCTGCTGGCGCCGCTGCAGCGGGTCACATGGCTGACGCGGGCGATGCAGCTCACCGCGCTGGGCGCCGGGGCGGTTTATCTGCTGTGGCCGACCACCATGGCTTATCCGCAGAACGATGGCGTCGGGATCAGCGCGCAACTGCTGGCGGCGTTAACCCAGGTGGACTCGCCGCAGAACTGCCTGCCTTCGCTGCATATGGCGCTGACGGTGCTGGCGGTGTGGGCGCTGAGCGACGGCGAGCGCAAAGTGCGCACGGCGCTGTGGATGCTGTGGGGCGTGGCGATCGCGTTCTCGATTCTGCAACTGCGCCGGCATTTGTTTGTCGATTTGGCCGGCGGCGCGCTGCTGGCGCTGTTCGCCGGCTGGCTGGCCCTGCGCATGAACACCCTGCGCCGGCGCGCGGTTAAAGGAGAAGTGGGATGAGCGATCTGGCATTGCCGATAGTGTTCATGCTGTTCATCGTGGTGGCCGAGGCGGTGGCGCTGCAGTGGGGGCGTCGCGAGCCGGTCAACTGGCACGATCTGGTGTTCAACCTGAACTCCGGCCATATCATGCTGTGGCTGTTCCGCGGGCTGGAGATCACCTGCTACGGCTACGTGGCCGCGCATTTCAGCCTGGGGCTGCTGGACGCCTGGCCGCCGCTGTTGATGTGGCTGTTTGCTTTGCTGGCGTGGGACTTCGGTTTCTACTGGCTGCACCGTCTGCATCATCGTTTCCGCCTGCTGTGGGCGGTGCATGTGGTGCACCATCAGGGCGAGCATTTCAATCTGTCGCTGGGGGTGCGCAACTCCTGGTATTCGTCACTGACGTCGATCCCGTTCTTTTTGCTGCTGGCGCTGGCGGGCGTGCCATTGCCGGTGTTCGTCGCGGTCTCGATTTTTCACTACAGCATTCAGCTGTTCAAT
The DNA here is from genome assembly GCF_052166375.1 of Serratia sp. CY83965. Classification (NCBI taxonomy): domain Bacteria; kingdom Pseudomonadati; phylum Pseudomonadota; class Gammaproteobacteria; order Enterobacterales; family Yersiniaceae; genus Serratia; species Serratia sp. CY83965. The sequence continues at coordinate 385,823 of NZ_JBJNOV010000004.1, forward strand.
CATAACGCGCTGACGCCGAAGCTTGGCGTGCTGGAGAAAGTCCTGGTCACGCCGGCGCATCACCGAGTGCATCACGTCAAGGACATGGCCTATTCCAATAAGAATTTCGGCGGCAGCTTTATCTTCTGGGACAAGCTGTTCGGCACCTTCTGCCCGGCATTGCCGACCACGCCGTTCAGCTACGGCGTCAGCGGCGACAGGCCATCCGCCAACCCGTTCTGGGCGAGCAATCTGCCGTTCCTGCGCTATTTCCGTATGGCATGGCGCCCGGCGCCGGGCCGGCCACGCGACCGCCGTTCGGCGCTCAGCGTATTCAGCGGCGCCATGCTGCTGTTCTCGCTGGTGGTCGGTTACGTCTACCAATACGGTTACGGCTACGGCGACATCAGCTGGCCGCAAATGGCGCTGCTGGTGCTGCTGGCGTTGGGCTCGGTGGCGCTGGGCGGCATGACGGAAGGGCGATCTTGGGCGAGCGCCGTCTGGTTGCTGGTCGCGTTGGGCATGCCGCTGCTGTTTATCGGCTACCTCGGCTGGCCGCAGCGTTATTGGCATATCGCCATGGCCGCCGTGGCGTTGCATGCCCTGTGCGTCGCGCTGGGCTGGGGACGGGGGGCCGCACCGGCCGCCGTGGAGGAACCGCATGGCTGAAACATTGCCGCCGCTGCGTTTTCCCGCCGATGGCGAACAGGCATTCCACCGCGATCTCAAGCGCGCGGCGCACGCCTGCCTGGCGGGCGATCATCGCTATGCCGATGCCGCGCGATTGGCCAAGGCTGCGCTGTTGCTGGCGCTGTGTGCCGGGTTTTACGCGCTGAGCCTGCTGCAGCATCAGCCCTGGGCGTTTTTCCTCTGCTATTTCCTGTTCGTGGCCATGGGCATGCTGCTCAACGTCAACGTCAACCACGATGCTTCGCATAACGCCTTCTTGCGCGCGCCCTGGGCGAATCGCCTGGTGGGGCGACTGGTGACGCTGCCGCTGGGCGTCGATCCGGACTATTGGCGCACGCGGCACGTGGATTACCACCACGTCTACGCCAACGTCGAACACTACGATCTGGACACCGAAGAGAATGGCTTTTTCCGCCAGACGCCGTTCCAGCGCTGGCGACCGCATATGCGCTATCAGCATCTGTACTGGCCGCTGATCGCCGCGCTCTCCTTGCCTTACATCGCGTGGATTTTCGATTGGTCCGATCGGCTCGATAAAACGCCGCTGCGGGAAAAACGCGTGCTGGCGGGACGCGGCGGTTGGGCGTTGTTCGTGCTGAGCAAGTTGCTTCATGTGGCGCTGGTGCTGGTGGTGCCGCTGATCGTGGGCCACCAGCACGGCATCGGTTGGGGCTGGGTGTTGCTGGCCTATGCGGTCGGCCAGATGTGCGCCTCGCTGCTGGTGGTGTTCCTGCTGTTGGGCACCCACTGGGCGCAGGCCGAGTTTTACCCGGCGCCGACGGGTGACAGCATGCCGCAAGGCTGGTACCGGCACAATTTCGCCACCGCCTGCGACTGGCAACCCGAGCCGCACTGGCTGGAGCACCTGACCGGCGGGCTGAACTATCACCTGACGCATCACCTGTTCCCCGGCTGGAATCACCGCCACTACCCGGCGTTGGCCGCGGCGCTGGCGGAGGTGGCGCAGCGGCACGGCATGGCGTATCGCTGCATCGGCTATCGTGAATTGCTGGCGCAACAACAGCGCTTTTTGCGCCGGATGGGGCAGCCGTGAAACCGCTGCGTCCGTTAGCCTATCGGCGCGACGACAGCGGGTTGCACCGCGCGCTGATGCAGGCCGCCCAGCACTATCTGGCGGCCAACGGCGATCACCGTTTCGCCGACGGCGGCATGTTGGCGAAGGTGGCGCTGCTGCTGGCGCTGTGTGGCCTGTGTTACGGGCTGGGCCTGCAGCAGCAGAACGGCTGGGCATTTTTCGCCTGCTATTTCGGTTTTATCTTTATCGGCATGTTCCTGACGGTGAACGTGGTGCACGACGCCTCGCACAACGCGTTTTTCCGTCGGCCCTGGGCCAACCGCGGGCTGAACGCCCTGGTGAGCGTGCCGCTGGGGCTGGATCCCGACTGCTGGCGCGTGCGGCACGTGCTGTTCCATCATGCCCATAACAACATCGAACATTACGATCCCGACATCGACGCCAATGGCGTGCTGCGGCAAACGCCGTTCCAGCGCTGGCGGCCCTTTATGCGCGCGCAGCGTTACTATTGGCCGCTGGTGGCGGCGCTGACGTTCCCGTACTACATCTGGCTGTTCGATTGGCTGGACAGGGCGGGCCGCACCCGCGTGGCGGCGCGCATGGCGCAGCAGGGCGCGCGCGGCTGGTGCGCGTTTCTGGCGGGTAAGGCGGCGCACCTGATGCTGGCGCTGGCGATCCCGTTCTGGCTGCTGCCGCCGGCTATCGGCATCGGGCAAATTCTGCTGGTCTACTTGCTGAGCCAGATGCTTTCTTCCTTGCTGTTCGTGATGTTGATCATCGGCACCCACTGGGCCAAGGCCAACTTTTATCAGGCGCCGACGCAGGGCGCGATGCCGCACGGCTGGTATCACCACGTGTTCGCCACCACCTTCGACTGGCTGACCCGGCCGCGCTGGCTGGGATACTGGCTCGGCGGAGCGAACCTGCATTTGACGCATCATCTGTTTCCGCACTGGAGCCACCGCCATTACCCGGCGCTGAGCCGCATCATCGGCGAGGTGGCGCCGCGTTTCGGCATCGACTACCGCCTGCTGGAACTGGAGGAGCTGCTGCGCCTGCAGCAACGTTTCCTCAGCGCGATGGGGCGCAAGCCGCAATAGCGTTGCATGCGGATTGTGCGAGGCGTTACGCAGTTCACTAATTGAACGATATTTGGCGTTCCAGTAGACTTTCCCTCGGTGAATCAACGACCACAGGAGGTGGAGTATGCGCAGCTTGCCGATTCGGTTATCGAATAAAATTGATGATGATCTGAACGATATTGCCCGGCGTCACGGGATGGAAAAAACCGAGGTAATTAAAATGGCGTTTGCACTGATCGCCATTGCCGATAAGTACTGGATGAAACAGGATGGTACTTCTCTTGGCATTGTACGGGAGAATGGTGAACAGCTTGAAGCGGTGGGGCGGGTCGTGGAGATCTTCCCATGAACATCGAAAGCCGTAATCTGCGCGATGAGGCCAGCCAGGTTTATCTGGAGCAGGTCTTGGTCTTCGACGAAATGGAGCGACTGCGCCTGGCACGCCAGGTACTGTGCGGGATATTCGCCGTCAGCGTGGGCGTATTCGCCGCCCACGCCTATTGGGACAAAAACGAAGCGCTCGGTCAAGTGTTCGAACTGGTCAAGATCGGCGCCTTGCCGCTGGTCACGCTGGTGGTCTCTTTTTACTTTCCCAACAGCGCGTCCAGATAAGGCGCCGCGTCAATGCGACTTCATGCCCGCCGCGGTCATCAGCAGGCGGAACAGCGAGGCGACCACGAACAGCCCCAGCACGCTGGCGCTCCAGATGATCACCAGCCAACCGATGCGTTTCCACCAGGGCGCCGGAGCGGTTGCCGCCGTTTTATCTTGCATAGCGTCCTCCCTCCTCAGTGATAGCCGTGTTCATGGCTGATCTTGCCGCGGAACACGTAGTAGCTCCAGAAGGTGTAGACCAGAATGATCGGGATGATGAACAGCGCGCCCACCAGCATAAAACCGAGGCTCTGCGGCGGCGCGGCGGCGTCCCACAGGCTGATGGCCGGCGGGATCAGGTGCGGCCAGATGCTGATGCCAAGCCCGCTCAGGCCGAGGAACACCAGCAGCAGCGTCAGCATGAACGGCGAGTAGTGCGCGCCGCGTTTCACCCCGCGGTGAATGCCCCAGGCGCTGAGCAGCACCAGCAGCGGCACCGGCAGCAGCCAGAACAGGTTCGGCAGCGTAAACCAGCGGGCGGCGATTTCCGGATGGGCGATCGGCGTCCAGACACTGACCGCAGCCAGCACCAGCAACAGGATCGCCAGCAGCGGCGTCGCCAGGTGATACATGCGCGCCTGCAGATCACCGGCGGTTTTCATCACCAGCCAGGTGCAACCGAGCAGGGCGTAGGTCACCACCAGCCCCAGCCCGCAGAACAGCGCGAACGGCGTCAGCCAGTCCAGCGCGCCGCCGGCGTAGGTGCGGCCTTCGACCGGGAAGCCGTTGATCACGGCGCCTACCACCACACCCTGGCTGAAGGTGGCGAACAGTGAGCCCCAGATAAACGCCTTGTCCCAGATATGGCGCTTCTCAGGCGTCGCCTTGAAGCGAAACTCGAAGGCCACGCCGCGGAAAATCAGCCCGATCAGCATCAGCGTCAGCGGGATCGCCAGCGCGTCGAGGATCACCGAATAGGCCAGCGGGAAGGCGCCGAACAGCGCCGCGCCGCCCAGCACCAGCCAGGTCTCATTGCCGTCCCACACCGGGGCGACGGTGTTCATCATCAGATCGCGGTCGCCGCTCTCTTTCACCCACGGAAACAGGATGCCGATGCCCAGGTCGAAACCGTCCATCACCACATACATCATGGTGCTGAACACGATGATGACAAACCAAATCAGCGGAAGATCGATACCCATGTTCAGCTCCTGTCGTCCAGAGTGTCGTTGACCGCGGACAGCGGACGCGCCGGGCGGCCCTCGGTATTGTCTTCTTGGTGTTCATGCGGCTGCGGCCCTTTGCGGATCAGGCGCATCATGTAGGAATACCCCACGCCGAACACCGAGCAGTAGACGATAATGAACGCCAGCAGGCTGATGCTCATGTGCAGATCGCCGTGCGCGGAGACCGCATCCTTGGTGCGCAGCAGGCCATACACCACCCACGGCTGGCGGCCTATCTCGGTGGTGAACCAGCCCGCCAGCAGCGCCAGCAGTCCGGATGGACCCATCCACAGAATGAAGTACAGGAACGGGCGCGACTGATACAGCCCGCCGCGCCAGCGCAGCCACAGGCTCCACACCCCGGCCAGAATCATCAGCATGCCCAGCCCGACCATGATGCGGAACGACCAGAACACCACGGTGGAGTTGGGGCGGTCCTCCGGCGGGAAGGATTTGAGCGCCGGCACCTGCTCGGTCAGGCTGTGCGTCAGGATCAGGCTGCCGAGGTAGGGCACCTCCAGCTTGAAGCGGGTCTCTTCACGCTGCATGTCCGGCCAACCGACCAGGATCAGCGGCGTGGCTTCGCCCGGCGGGTTTTCCCAGTGGCCTTCGATGGCGGCGATCTTCGCCGGCTGATGTTTCAGCGTATTCAGGCCGTGCGCATCGCCGATCATCGCCTGCACCGGCGCGACGATCAGCGCCATCCACATCGCCATCGACAGCATTTTGCGCATCGCCGGGGTATCGCGGCCGCGCAGCAGATGCCAGGCGGCAGAGGCGCCGACGAAGAACGCCGAGGAGAGGAAGGCGGCGGTGGACATGTGCAACAGGCGGTACGGGAAGGACGGGTTGAAGATCACCTTCAGCCAGTCGACCGGCACCACCTGGCCATTGATGATTTCATGCCCCTGCGGCGTCTGCATCCAGCTGTTGGAGGCCAGGATCCAGAAGGTGGAGATCAGTGTGCCGAGCGCGACCATGCAGGTGGCGAAGAAGTGCAGCCCTGGGCCGACGCGGTTCCAGCCGAACAACATCACGCCGAGGAAACCGGCTTCGAGGAAGAAGGCGGTCAGCACTTCATAAGTCAGCAGCGGCCCAGTAATGCTGCCGGCAAACTCGGAGAAGAAGCTCCAGTTGGTGCCGAACTGATAGGCCATCACCAGCCCGGACACCACGCCCATGCCGAAGTTAACGGCGAAAATCTTTGACCAGAAATGGTAAAGCTCACGGTAGGCTTCATTGTGCGTTTTCAACCATAATCCTTCCAGCACCGCCAGATAGCTGGCTAAACCGATGGTGATGGCGGGGAAAATGATATGGAAAGACACGGTGAAGGCGAACTGTATTCTGGCGAGTTCCAGTGCATCAAGACCCAGCATGGCGCCTCCTAGGGTTGAACATAAATTAACCTCTTGAGTATAGCTGTCATTTTTATGTGAAAAGCTTGGCGTTAAGTTAATCACGAAGTACAGTGACTATAATAGTGACAGTTATTTTACTTTTTCATATAACAGTTAATGGTTATGACCCGATACGAGCAGCTTGCGCAGCAGATTAGAGAACAGATCCAGAACCGGGTGTGGCGGGCGGGCGACAAGCTGCCTTCGCTGCGCGAGAGCGGCAAACGCGCCGGATTGAGCCTGATGACGGTGGTGCAGTCTTATCAACTGCTGGAGAGCCAGGGGTGGATCGTCGCCCGGCCGCAGTCGGGCTACTATGTGGCGGCGCGTCCGCAGCCGCTGCCTCAGCCTTCGCGCGGCGAGAAACTGCTGCTGAGCGAGCAGGTGGACATTAACGCCTTTATTTTCGACGTGCTGCAGGCCTGCAAGGATCCGGACATCGTGCCTTTCGGTTCGGCGTTTCCCGACGCCACGCTGTTCGCCCAGCCGAAGCTGGCGCGGGCGCTGAGCAGCGTAGCGCGCAAGTTCACGCCGCACAGTTCGCTGGCCAACCTGCCGCCGGGCAACGACGCGCTGCGGCGGCACATTGCCCAACGTTATGCGCTGAGCGGCATGCAGGTTGCGCCGGACGAAATTGTCATCACCGCCGGGGCGATGGAGTCGCTCAGCCTCAGCCTGCAGGCGGTGACCCAACCGGGCGACTATGTGGCGATCGAGTCGCCGGCGTTTTACGGCGCGTTGCAGGCGCTGGAACGGCTGCGGTTGAAGGCGGTGGCGATCGCCACCCATCCGCAGGACGGCATCGATCTGGACGCGCTGCAGCAGGCGGTGGAACAGTATCCGATCAAAGCCTGCTGGTTGATGACCCACTTCCAGAACCCGCAGGGCGCCACCCTGCCGGAAGCTAACAAACAGCGTCTGGTGGCGCTGCTGCGCGAACGGCAGATCTCGCTGATCGAAGACGATGTCTACGGCGAGCTGTACTTCAGCGCCGAACGGCCGTTGCCGGCCAAGGCGCTCGACAGCGGCGGCCAAATTCTGCACTGTTCGTCGTTTTCCAAATGCCTGGCGCCGGGCTTTCGCGTCGGCTGGGTGGCGGCGGGGCGTTATGCGCAGCAGATCCAGCGTTTGCAGCTGATGAGCACCGTTTCCACCAGCGTGCCGACCCAGATGGCGCTGGCGGATTATCTGCTGCACGGCGGCTACGACACCCACCTGCGGCGGTTGCGCCGCCTGCTGGCCCAGCGCCAAAGCGCGATGCGTCAGGCGATCGCCCACCATTTCCCGCCGACGGTGAAGGTCAGCCAGCCCGACGGCGGTTACTTCCTGTGGCTGGAGCTCGATCCGGCGCTGTCGTCGATGGAGCTGTACCGGCGGGCCCTTTCCCGGGGCATCAGCATCGCGCCGGGGCGCATGTTCACCACCGGCGACCATTTCAACCACTGCTTCCGTCTCAACGCCTCTTTTGAATGGAATGACCGCTTTGAAGAGGCGATAAAAACCTTAGCCAAACTTATCCGGGGGCTGGCGGCGGCCGGCTGAACCGCATTTTTCCCGCCGCTTCGCCCCAGAAAAATTCATAATGCTTTTTTCGGCAATGGAATGCCGGTTTCGTTGTTAGACAGCCCTCCAGCCGCCCATTACTCTGCGATAAATTTTGTCACATTTTTATCAACGGGTAGACGAGGGGCAGTGGGTGAGTAGAATAAAAAACAAGCTAAACAAACTGTTGCGTTATCGGTTGACGCCGCTGGCGTTGATCTGCGCGCTGGGATTGAGCGCCGGCGCGCAGGCGGAAACGCTGGCCGAAGGCATCACGCCGGCCAGCGACGTCAGCCGGGTGCCGGCCGCCGCCAAGCTGCGCAAAGACACCGTGGTGGCGGGCATCTCGGAACCGCAGGGGATTTTCAACCCGTATCTGTTCACCAACGGCTGGGACGAGAACGTGACCGACGTGATCTTCAGCCGCCTGATCGGCCTGGACAGCCAGGGCAAGCCGGAAGGGCGCCTGGCGGAATCCTGGCAGGTCAGCCCCGATAATCTGACCTATACCATCAAGCTGCGGCCGAATCTGGTCTACAGCGACGGCTCGCCGCTGAAAGCCGACGATATCGCCTTTACCCTGACGCTGCTGCACGATCCGGCCTATGACGGCGACACCGATATCACGCCGGCGCACATCCAGGGCGGCGCCGAGTATAAAAACGGTACCGCCGCCGGCATCAGCGGGCTGAAGGTGATCGACGATCGCACCATTCAGATCGTCACCACCCAACCGGGCGCGACCACGTTGCAACTGATTGGCGGGCCGGTATTGTCGCGGGCTTACTACGGCAAAGACTATCAGCGCGGCAAGCTCGACAGCGTGCGCGCTTTCAACGGCAAGCCGCTCGGCAACGGCCCCTATATTTACGACAAGTACGTGCCGGGGCAGGAGATCCGCTTCCACGCCAACCCGAACTTCTACCTCGGCCCGCCGCCGATGGCGCGCTTTATCTACCGCGTCACCAACCCGGCCACCAACTTCCAGCTGTTCCAGACCGGTGAGACCGACTACGACGCCTTTACCGCCAAGCCGGACGATATCGAACAGCTCAAGCTGCTCGGCTTCGCCAATATCAACCTTTACAGCTCAAGCGATTACAGCCGCGTTGATTTCAACCTCAGACGCCCGGCGCTGCAGGACAAGCGGGTGCGTCAGGCGCTGATTTACGGCCTGGATCGGCAAAAATTGATCGCCGTGGTGTACCAAGGGTATGGCAAGGTCGCCAACCAGCCGATTTCGCCGATTTCCTGGGCTTACGACGCCAACGGCATCAATCCTTACGCTTACGATCTCGATAAGGCCAAAAAGCTGTTGGACGAGGCTGGCTGGCAGGTGGGCGCTGACGGCATCCGGCAGAAAGACGGTAAAAAGCTGGAGCTGACGCTGCTGGTGACCAAAAAGCTGATCAACGACGCGCTGGTGCCGATCGCCAAGGATAACTACCGCCGGCTCGGTGTGGTGCTGAAACCGCAGGTATTGGATTTCAACGCGCTGCTGGCGCAGCGCAAGGCGGGCAATTACGACCTGGCGTCCCTCAGCACCAGTACGCTGAACGATCCGCACGACGGCGTGCGCGATTTCATCAGCCGCGAGAGCGAGACCGGCTACCATAACCCACAGGTGGATGCGCTGATCGCCAGGGCCAACGCCACGCTGGATATCGCCCAGCGCAAGCCGCTGTACCACCAGTTGTATCAGGCGCTGTCGGACGATCCGCCGGTGATCCTGCTCGGCAACCGCGAGATTTTGAGCGCCAGCAGCGCGCGCGTCACCGGCTTTAAACCGGATATCTATAACGGATTGGTCGGCAGCCTGCCGAACGTCAAACCGGCGCCGTAACGCCCTGACGCCGCCGCGCCATTCCGGGCGGCGGCGATGGAACCCGCGATGAGAAACTTTATCTTGCGCCGTCTGTTGCAGACTATCCCGATGCTGTTGTTGGCTTCCTTGCTGATTTTTTGCATTTTCGCCCTGGCGCCCGGCGACTTTATCGACGGCAACATCAACCTGACCGCGCAACGCGCCGCCGAGCTGCGGGCGCTGTACGGGCTGGATCAGCCGTTGTTCAGCCGCTATCTGCACTGGCTTGGCCGGCTGCTGCAGGGCGACCTCGGCTTTTCACTGCAGTACCAGATCCCGGTCAGCACGCTGCTGAACCAATACATCTGGAACTCGTTCCTGCTGGCGGCGGTGGCGATGGTGTTGTATTGGGGCATCGCGCTGGCGGTGGGGGTGATCTCGGCGATGAAACCCTATTCACTGTTCGATCATCTGATCACCGTGGCGGTGTTCGCCGCCATGTCGTTTCCGACGTTCTTCCTGTGCCTGTTGCTGATCAAATGGTTCGCCGTCGATCTGCACTGGCTGCCGGCGGGCGGCATGCTGCGCACCGGCAGCGAGGCGAGCGGGCTGGCCTGGGCGCTGGAGGTGGCGGCGCACCTGCTGTTGCCGGTGCTGGCGCTGGTGATGCTGCAGGCCGGCAGCCTGACGCGCTATTTCCGCGCCAGCATGCTGGAGGTGATCCGCATGGACTATATTCGCACCGCGCGCGCCAAAGGGCTCAGGGAGAAAACGGTGATCCTCAAACACGCGCTGCGCAATGCGCTGTTGCCGATCATCACCCTGCTGGGGTTCGAGCTGCCGGGATTGTTCTCCGGCGCGCTGATCACCGAAAAAATCTTCAACTGGCCGGGCGCCGGACATATCCATATCGATTCGCTGGCGGCGCGTGATTACCCGGTATTGATGGGGTTCACGCTGTTTCTGGCCGCCTTGACCATTCTCGGCAATCTGCTGGCGGACATTCTGTACGCCTACGCCGATCCACGCATTCGCTTGAGGTAACACGATGTTGGCTACGTTGTTTTTCGGCCGCCGTCGCCGCTGGCGCCAGGCGCAACTGCCGGCGCTGGCGCAACTGTCGCCACCGCCCGCGGCGCAGGCCTGGCGACGGCTGCGCCGCCACCGGCCGGCGATGATTTCGCTGGCGTTGCTGGTGCTGTTGGCGTTGCTGTGCCTGATTGGGCCGTCGTTGTCGCCGTGGCGCGACGATGCCGGCGATGTGCTGAATATCAATCAGGCGCCCAGCGGCGCGCACTGGTTGGGCACCGACTTTCTCGGCCGCGATATCTGCACCCGGCTGCTGCTGGCGGGGCGGATATCGCTGACCATCGGCCTGGTGTCGATGCTGCTGTCGGTGACGCTGGGCTACGTGCTGGGGGCGCTTTCCGGTTATCTGGGTGGCGTGGCGGATCGGCTGATCATGCGCTTCGCCGATCTGCTGATGACCATTCCCGGCCTGCCGCTGTTGATCATCATGGGCGCGATGCTGACCGAACTCGATGTGTCGCCGGACTACCGCATCTACATGGTGATGATCATGCTGAGCCTGCTGGGCTGGCCGTCACTGGCGCGGCTGGTGCGCGGCCAGATCCTGTCGCTGCGCGAGCGGGATTTCATGTTGGCCACCGAAGTGCTGGGGCTCTCCACCCGGCGGCGCCTCTTCGGCCATCTGTTGCCCAATACCGTGCCGATTTTGGTGGTGGTCGCCACCATGGCGGTGGCCAACGCCATCCTCAGCGAGTCGGCGTTGAGCTACCTTGGGCTGGGCGTGGTGCCGCCGACGCCGTCGTGGGGCAACATGATGGACGCCGCCAACAGCCTGATCGACTTTCAGCGCCGCCCTTGGCTGTGGATGCCGCCGGGGCTGGCGATCTTCGTCACCGTGGTGGCGATCAATATCTTGGGCGACGGCCTGCGGGACGCGCTCGATCCGAAAATGAGCGGGGTAAAACGATGAGTCAACCGCTGGTGGCGTTCGACCGGCTGTCGGTGTCGTTTCAGGGCGAGCAGGGGCCGGTGCGGGCGGTGCAACAGGTCAGCCTGGAACTGCAGGCCGGGCAAACGCTGGGGATCGTCGGTGAATCGGGCTGCGGCAAAAGCGTGACCGCCATGGCGCTGATGGGGCTGTTGCCGCAGCCGCTGGCGCAGATAGACGGCGGTGAGATTCGCTTTGAAGGGCAAAACCTGCTGTCGCTGCGGGCATCCAAGATGGCGGATCTGCGCGGCAACCGGCTGGCGATGATCTTTCAAGAGCCGATGAGCGCGCTGAATCCGGTGTTGACCCTCGGCGAACAGCTGGTGGAGCCGCTGATCAGGCACTTGCTTCTGTCGCCGAAAGCGGCCTGGCGTCAGGCGATTCAACTCTTGACGGAAGTGGGGTTGGCGCGCGCGGAGGCGCTGATGCGCTGCTACCCGCATCAGCTTTCCGGCGGCATGCTGCAGCGCGTGATGATCGCTATGGCGATCGGGTGCCGCCCGGCGCTGTTGATCGCCGACGAACCGACTACGGCGCTCGACGTTACGGTGCAGGCGCAGATCCTGGCGTTGCTGCGCGAGCAGAGCCGGCGACACAACATGGCGATGATCTTGATCACCCACGATCTCGGGGTGATCGCCCAGATGGCCGATCGGCTGGCGGTGATGTACGCCGGGCGCGTCGTCGAGCAGGGAACGACCCGGGAAGTGCTGGACGAGCCGAGGCATCCCTATACGCAGGGGCTGATCGCCTCGCGGCCGGTGCCGGGGCAGCGGCGACGCCGCTTGTACTCCATTCCCGGTCAGGTGCCGGATCTGGCGCGGCTGCCGGAGCATTGCGCTTTCGCCGAGCGCTGCGCGCAGGCCTCCGCTCGCTGCCGCGACGGCATTCCGCCGCTGTACGGCTCCCGTCAGCGTCAGTCCGCCTGTTTTCTCAATGCCGGAGGGCATCCGTATGTCGACTGAACCTTTGGTGGAGGTAAAGGGGTTAAAGAAATATTTTCCGCTGCGCGACGGGCTGTTCGGGCGCACCACCGGCCAACTGAAGGCGGTGGATGATGTCAGCTTCAGCATCCGCAAGGGGCGCGTTTTCGGGCTGGTGGGCGAGTCCGGCAGCGGCAAAACCACCGTCGGCCGCACGCTGCTCGGCCTGCACGATAAAACCGCCGGCGAGGTGCTGTTCAAAGGGCAGGCGCTGGATAGCCTCAACAAAGACGCGCTGCGCGCCCTGCGGCCGAAAATGCAGCTGGTGTTTCAGGATCCGTACAGCTCGCTGAACCCGCGTCTGCGCGTGGGCGACGCCATCGGCGAAGCGCTGTTGCAGCACGGCCTGGCAAGCAAGGCGGAACTGCGCGAACGGGTGCTCGATACCCTGGCGATCTGCGGGCTGTCGCCGCAGCATTACGGGCGGTTTCCACATGAGTTTTCCGGCGGCCAGCGGCAGCGCATCGGCATCGCGCGCGCGCTGATCCTGCAACCGGAATTTATCGTCGCCGATGAACCGATATCGGCGCTCGACGTGTCGATCCAGGCGCAGATCATCAATCTGTTTTCCGATTTGCAGGAACGGCAGGGGGTGACGCTGCTGTTTATTTCGCACGATCTCGGCGTGGTGGAGCATCTGTGCCAGGACGTGGCGGTGATGTATCTGGGGCAGATCGTCGAGAGCGCCGACCGCGATTCGCTGTTTCGCCAGCCGCTGCATCCCTACACGCAGGCCTTGTTGGCGGCGGTGCCGACGTTGGATGCGCAACGTTCGCCGGCGTGGGCGGCCGGCGGCGAGCCGCCGAACCCCGCCAACCCGCCGCGCGGTTGCCGTTTCCATCCCCGCTGCCCGCTGGCCACGGCGCAATGCCGTGAACAGGCGCCGCATCTGCGCAGCGTGGCTCCCGGCCATCAGGTGGCTTGCCACGTGGTTGGCTAGCGTCAGGACAGATAGTGCTTCAACGCGCGCCCGGCCTGGTGGATCGCCGAATGCACCGCCGGGACGTGGGCGAGCGGATTCAACAGGCCGTAATCGTGGATCAGGCCGTTGTAGCGGGTGGCGGTAACCTCGACGCCGGCGGCGTCAAGCAGACGCGCGTAAGCTTCCCCTTCATCGCGCAACACGTCCAGCTCGGCGGTTTGCACCAGCGCCGGCGGCAAGCCCCGCAGCTGTTCCGACGTGGCGTTGAGCGGCGAGGCGTAGATGTTTTTGCGCTGCGCCTTATCGGGCGCATAGCTGTCCCAAAACCACTTCATCATGTTGCGGGTCAGGAAATGGCCTTCGGCGAACTGATGATAGGAATCGGTATCAAAATGGGCGTGCGTGACGGGCCACAGCAGGATCTGGCAACGCAGCGCCGGTATGCCTTTCTCTTTGGCCATCAGGCTGACCACCGCCGCCATATTGCCGCCGACGCTGTTGCCGACCACCGCCAGCCGTGACCCATCGACGTTGATTTTTTCGCCGTACTCGGCCACCCATTCCGTGGCGGCATAGGCCAGATTGATCGCCTGTGGGTAATGCGCTTCCGGGGAACGGGGGTAGTTGACGAACACCGCCGCCGCGCCGGAGCTGTAAACCAGATCGCGCACCAGCCGTTCATGGGTGGGAAAATCGCCCAGCACCCAGCCGCCGCCGTGAAAGAACATGAATACCGGCAACGCCTCCTTGACCCTGGCCGGTCGCACCAGATGCAGCAGAATATCCTGGCCCTCAACGTGGATGGTTTTCTCGCTGATTTCCACCTCGCGCAGCGGCACCTCGACGCTGCGTTGCGCGTCCTCCAAAACCCTGCGCGCCTCTTTGGGCTTCATCTGCTCCATGGGTTTACCGCCGGCGGCATTCAGCGCGTCGAGAAACGCGCGGATGTCGTGTTGGGCGTGCGGCTGGCTGAGATCGACGGTTTTCTTGGGCATGGTGGCTCCTTGTGCGCAGAAGAGAAGGGGCGGTCAGGATCACAGTGTAGTCGCTGGCGTACAAAGCAGGAACCGCGGTCAACGCGGCTCCTTTTGCGCGAGTATAGCGGGTGGCGTCGCTGCCGCGTTGCACCATGCTGGCGCGCCGCCGCACCCGATGGGGGCAAAAAGTGTGATAGCGAGCAAATTGGGTGAAATTATTTTTGCGAGCCCGATCAGAAATCCTGAAGTTTTTCGTAATTGAATAGGATTTCGCACGCAATGATGATTTTAGGCCTTATTTTTTAATTTATGCATTACCAATGCATAGAAAATGAATAAATATTCATTATAAGCCGTTGTTTTAACGTAAAAAATAGCAAAATCCGGCAAAAATCCCGTTTTGGCACGATAGCTGCTCTACACTCTTTATCAAACGACATGTATTTTAACTGCTCGTTAACATTTACTCCCCGCTCAGGGACCGGATATACGCCATAAATAGTGAAAAACCGATTTTATGTAACATATTTGTTTCTAAATCAGCGGTGAGGGACAGCATTTTCTCCGCCGCGAAAGTCGGTTTTGAACAACGGTTTTTTTGCATTGTGGCGGTCTAATCGGGCTTGAGCGGCCCTTACAGTCAAAATTCAGCCTTTGCTGAGATTATGAGGTCACTATGGAACAGCCAATCGCAGTTACCCGCCAGTCTTTCGATGACTGGATGGTCCCGGTTTATGCCCCTGCCGATTTTATTCTGGTGCGTGGCGAAGGATCGCAGGTGTGGGATCAGCAGGGTAAGTCTTACATCGATTTCGCCGGCGGCATCGCGGTTAACGCGTTGGGCCATGCGCACCCGGCGGTCAAGGCGGCGCTGGTGGAGCAGGCGGGCAAACTGTGGCATCTGGGCAATGGTTATACCAACGAACCGGTACTGCGTCTGGCCAAAAAACTGATCGACGCCACGTTCGCCGACAAGGTGTTTTTCTGTAATTCGGGTGCAGAAGCCAACGAAGCGGCGCTGAAACTGGCGCGCAAGCATGCGCACGACCAGTACGGCGCCGGTAAAGATCAGATTGTGGCGTTCAACAACGCGTTCCATGGCCGTACGCTGTTCACCGTTTCCGCCGGCGGCCAGCCGAAATATTCGCAGGATTTTGCGCCGCTGCCGGGCGGCATCACCCATACGCCGTATAACGATCTGGCCGCAGCGGCCGAGCTTATCAACGATCGCACCTGCGCGGTGATCGTCGAGCCGATCCAGGGCGAGGGCGGCGTGCTGCCGGCGGAGGCCAGTTTCCTGCAGGGGCTGCGTGAACTGTGCGATCGTCATAACGCGCTGCTGATCTTCGACGAAGTGCAGACCGGCGTCGGACGCACCGGCCACCTGTATGCCTACATGCAGTACGGCGTGGTGCCGGACGTGCTGACGACCGCCAAAGCGCTGGGCGGCGGCTTCCCGATCGGCGCGATGCTGACCACCGATGCGCTGGCGAAAACGCTGGGCGTCGGCACCCACGGCACCACCTACGGCGGCAACCCGCTGGCGACGGCGGTGGCGGGGGAAGTGTTCTCCATCATCAACACGCCGGAAGTGCTGGAAGGCGTCAAGCAACGTCACCAGTGGTTCATCGACGGGTTGAACGACATCAACCGCCAGTACCCGATCTTCGCCGAGATCCGCGGGGGCGGTTTGCTGATCGGCTGCCAATTGAAGAAAGATTATGCCGGCAAAGCGAAGCAGATCACCCAACTGGCCAACGAAGAAGGCGTTATCGCGCTGATCGCCGGCCCGGACGTGGTGCGTTTCACGCCGTCGCTGATCATCCCTGAGCAGGATGTGAAAGAGGGGCTGGCGCGATTCGCGCGCGCCGTGGCGCGCATTTGCAGCTAATCAGCGGGCTGCGCCTTCACCGGCGCAGCCTGATTCAGAAGAGGTTCGCATTATGATGATTATTCGCCCTATAGAGCGTCGCGATCTGGCGGATTTACTGACGCTTGCCGGTAAATCCGGCATCGGTCTCACTTCACTGCCGCAGAATGAAGATACCTTGTCGGCACGCATTGAGCGGGCGTTAAAAACCTGGCAAGGCGAACTTCCGCAAAGTGACCAGTGTTATTTGTTCGTGTTGGAAGACAGCGAGCGCCGGCAGGCGGTGGGGGTCTGCGCGATCGAAGTGGCCGTCGGCCTGTCGGAACCCTGGTACAGCTTCCGCGTCGGCACGCAGGTGCACGCTTCCAAACAGCTGAACGTCTATAAATCGGTGCCGACGCTGTTCCTCAGCAACGACCATACCGGGCATTCGGAACTGTGCACGCTGTTCCTCGATCCGGATTATCGCCACGGCGAGAACGGCAAACTGCTGTCGAAGGTGCGTTTCCTGTTTATCGCCGCGTTCCGTGAACGCTTCTCCCGCCGTCTGATCGCCGAGATGCGCGGTTTCTCCGATGAAAACGGCCGGTCGCCGTTCTGGGAGAGCGTCGGCCACCGTTTCTTCTCCATCGAGTTCGCCAAGGCGGACTACCTGAGCGGCACCGGGCAAAAGGCGTTTATCGCCGAGCTGATGCCGAAACACCCGTTGTATGTCGATTTTCTGGCCGAAGATGCGCAGAAAGTGATTGGCGAAGTGCACCCGCAAACCCTGCCGGCGCGCCGGTTGCTGGAGGCGGAAGGCCTGAGCTATCAGGGCTACGTCGATATCTTCGACGGCGGTCCGACGCTGGAAGCGGAGATCGACCATATCCGCGCGGTCAAGCAGAGCCGCCTGGTGAAAGTGGTGCTGGATGACACGCCGATGCGCGCCGATGCGCCGGTGCATCTGGTGGCCAACGACAACTATCAGAATTACCGCGCACTGTTGGTCAATGCCGATCTGTATGACGACCGCCTGCATATCAACGCCGCCACCGCTGCGGCGCTGGGCGTCGAACAGGGCAGCCCGGTGCGGGTGCTCCCCCTTATTGCACAGGAGAAAGCATGATGTCCTATCCTGCTCTGTTGATTAACGGCGTCTGGCGGCAGGGCCGCGGCGCCGAGTTCGGCAAGGCCGATCCGGTCGGCAACCAGCCGCTGTGGCGCGCTAACGCCGCCGACGCCGACGACGTCGCCGCCGCCTGCGAAGCCGCGCGCGCCGCGTTCCCCGCTTGGGCGCGCACGCCGTTCGAGCAGCGCGAACAGCTGGTGAAACGCTTCGCCGCCTTGCTGGAAGAACACAAGCAGTCGCTGGCGGAAACCATCAGCCGCGAGACAGGCAAGCCGCGTTGGGAAACGCTGACTGAAATTCAGGCGATGATCGGCAAAGTGGGCATTTCGCTGCAGGCCTATCAGACGCGCACCGGTTTTAGCCAGACGGCGATGGCCGACGGCGCTTCGGTGCTGCGCCACCGTCCGCACGGCGTGCTGGCGGTGTTTGGGCCTTACAATTTTCCCGGCCATCTGCCGAACGGCCATATCGTGCCGGCGCTGTTGGCCGGTAACTGCGTGGTATTCAAACCGAGCGAGCTGACGCCGTTGACCGCCGAGGAGACCCTGAAACTGTGGCTGCGGGCCGGTCTGCCGGACGGGGTGATCAATCTGGTGCAAGGCGGCCGCGAAACCGGCGAAGCGTTGGCGGCCAGTGCGGATATCGACGGTCTGCTGTTCACCGGCAGCGCCGGCACCGGCTATCACCTGCATCGCCAATTGGCGGGGCAGCCGGAGAAGATCCTGGCGCTGGAGATGGGCGGCAACAATGCGCTGATCGTCGACGGCTTCGAGGATCGCGACGCGGCGGTCAACCTGGCTATCCAGTCGGCGTTTATCTCCGCCGGCCAACGCTGCACCTGTTCGCGTCGGATTCTGGTGAAGCAAGGGGCGGAAGGCGACGCTTTTATCGCGCGTTTGGTTCAGGTGGCGGGCGAACTGCGCGTCGGCCGTTGGGATGCCGAACCGCAGCCGTTCATGGGCGGGGTGGTGTCGGCGGCCGCGGCGGAAAACATGCTGAAAGCGCAGCAACGTTTGCTGGCGCTGGGCGGCAAATCGCTGCTGAGCATGCGTCTGCTGGAGCCGGGCAGTTCGCTGCTCAGCCCGGGCATCGTCGATCTGACCGGCGTGGCCGGCGTACCGGACGAAGAGTATTTCGGGCCGTTGACCACCATCGTGCGTTATCGCGATTTTGACGAGGCGCTGCAGCTCGCCAACCGGACACGCTACGGCCTGTCGGTGGGGCTGGTATCGCCGCAGCGCGAGCTGTTCGAGCGGCTGTTGCTGGAAGCGCGCGCCGGCATCGTCAACTGGAACAAGCCGCTGACCGGGGCGTCCAGCGCTGCACCGTTCGGTGGCGTGGGGGCCTCCGGCAACCATCGCCCAAGCGCCTTCTATGCGGCGGACTATTGCGCCTGGCCGATGGCTTCGCTGGAAAGCGAAAGCCTGTCGCTGCCGGCCACGCTCTCGCCGGGCTTGTCGTTCCGTTAATCGTCTGCGGCGGCGCGATGGCGCTGCCGCACGCTATCCCCAGGGGATAAACATGTCAGGATATGAAGTCAATTTCGACGGTTTGGTGGGGCCGACGCACCACTATGCCGGGCTGTCGTTCGGCAACGAGGCGTCAACGCTGCATCAAAACAGCGTATCGAACCCGAAGCTGGCGGCGAAACAAGGTTTGCTGAAAATGAAGGCGCTGGCCGATCTCGGTTTCCAGCAAGGGGTCTTGCCGCCGCAGGAGCGGCCGCATTTGCCGATGCTGCGTCGCCTGGGTTTCAGCGGCAGCGATGAGGCGGTGCTGGCGCAGGCGATGCGTCAGTCGCCGCGCCTGCTGTCGGCGCTCAGCTCGGCGTCGTGCATGTGGACCGCCAATGCGGCCACCGTGTCGCCTTCGGCGGACAGCGCCGACGGCAAGGTGCACTTCACCGCCGCCAACCTGAACAACAAATTCCACCGCGCCATCGAAGCGGAGACCACCACCGCCGTATTGCGGGCGATGTTCAGCGACGATCGGCATTTCGCCCACCACGAGGCGCTGCCGCAGGTGGCGTTGTTCGGCGACGAAGGGGCGGCCAACCATAACCGTTTGGGCGGTGATTACGCCAAGCGCAGCGTGCAGGTGTTCGTCTATGGTCGTCAGGAATTCGGCGGCGAAACGGCGCCGGCGCGTTATCCGGCGCGCCAGACGCGCGAAGCCGGCGAGGCGATCGCTCGCCTGCACCAATTGGATGAACAGCATACGGTCTTCGTGCAGCAAAACCCGGCGGTGATCGATCAGGGCGTGTTCCATAACGACGTGATTGCGGTCAGCAACCAGAACGTGCTGTTCCATCATCAGCAGGCGTTTTACCGCCAGCAACAGGCGCTGGATGAAGTGCGCCGCAAGATGGTGACGCTGGACAGCGAGCTGGTGGCGATCGAAGTGCCGACAGAGCGCGTCTCGGTAGCGGACGCGGTGGCGACCTATCTGTTCAACAGCCAAATTCTTACCAAACCGAACGGCAAGATGATGATCGTCGTGCCGGAGGAGTCGCGTCAGCACGCCGGCGTGTGGCGTTACCTCAACGATATGGTCGGCAGCGGCGGCCCGATCGATGAAATCCGCGTGTTCGACCTGCGTGAAAGCATGCGCAACGGCGGCGGCCCTGCCTGCCTGCGGTTGCGGGTGGCGCTCAACGAACAAGAGCTGAGAGCGGTCAATCCGCGCGTGATGATGAACGATCGGCTGTTCGCAACATTGAACGAGTGGGTCGATCGTCATTACCGCGACCGCCTGACGCAGGATGACCTGGCCGATCCGCTGCTGCTGCGCGAAGGGCGCGAGGCGTTGGATGCGTTGACGTCGATCCTCGGTCTCGGCGCCATTTATCCGTTCCAACGCTAAGGGAGGCAGCATGATCGATCTACTGCCCCTGACGCTGGAAGGGAACGAACCCGTCGAATGGCAAGGTGAAACACCGCAGCTGCGGTGGCGCTGGCAGGGGGAAGGGGTGCTGGAGCTTACGCCGCGACAGCCTTACCGCCAGGCGATGGTGATGTCGGCGGGCGTGCACGGCAATGAAACCGCGCCGATTGAACTGCTCAATCAACTGGTCGGCGATCTCCTTGCCGGCCGGTTGCCGCTGACGGCGCGACTGTTGGTGGTGCTGGGCAACCCGGCGGCGATGCGGGCCGGCAAGCGTTATCTGCACAGCGATATGAACCGCATGTTCGGCGGCCGCTACCGCAACTTCGCCGCCAGCGGCGAAACCGTGCGCGCGCAACAGTTGGAGCGTGCGCTCGCCGCCTTTTTCGATGGGGAGCAGGCGGCGCGTTTCCATTACGATTTGCACACCGCCATCCGCGAATCGCGTTTGCCGCGTTTCGGCATTCTGCCCTTTCAGAAACGCCCGTACAGTGAGCCGATGTTGAAGCTGCTGGATGCCGCCGATCTGGATGCGTTGGTGGTACACAGTGCGCCGGGCGGGACGTTTAGCCATTACTCCAGCGAACATCTCAATGCGGCGAGCTGTACGCTCGAGCTGGGCAAGGCGCGGCCGTTCGGCAGCAACGATCTGCAGCAGTTCGCCGCCATCGATCGCGCTCTGCGGGCGGCGGTCAGCGAAGGGGCGCTGCCGGCGCGTGCGGGCGCCGAGATTCGGGTTTTCCGTGTGATGCACTCGTTGATCAAGCACAGCGAAGATTTCAAACTGCATCTGGACGATGACACGGCCAACTTCACCGAGCTGGAACCGGGCATGTTGCTGTGCGAGCAGCCGCAGGAGGACTATCGCGTCGGCCAGGAGGGGGCGTGGATACTGTTCCCTAACCCCAGCGTGGCGTTGGGCCTGCGTGCCGGCATGTTGTTGAGCGAAGTTTCCCGCTCTACGCTGTATTGATTTATCCACGGTGGCGCCGTCAGCGCGCCGCCGTTATTCCTTTCATTATTTTAATCTGCTATTTCCCGCTATTTTTATTCCCGTAAGGCGAGTTTTATTCGTCACGAATCCGTGTCTTTATGCGAATGAATAGAAGGCAGTGTCAGGTCGTTATCTGAAAGCCTTAATTGCCTGATGAATTTGTTAAGATAAAAATGTGAAATAAGTAACGTTTTTAATAACCATGCTAATTTTATTGTTACTTTTGAATCGCGCAGAAAGCACGCAAAACGAAACTGAATTGCACTATGATGGTGCATTGCACCGTTTTGGTTATAACTTATGTGATAAAAAATTCTTATATTCAATGGGTTGAGTGATTTCTTTTTTGTAATATTTGGTTACACATAAACATGCTTTCTCCTCGTTGTTTCATGAACTTTTTGATTTTAAGTTTTGATTCAT
The DNA here is from genome assembly GCF_052166375.1 of Serratia sp. CY83965. Classification (NCBI taxonomy): domain Bacteria; kingdom Pseudomonadati; phylum Pseudomonadota; class Gammaproteobacteria; order Enterobacterales; family Yersiniaceae; genus Serratia; species Serratia sp. CY83965. Next base: position 407,356 of record NZ_JBJNOV010000004.1, read on the forward strand.
GATGCTAATGTCACATCACCCCGGCATTAGGGGAGCTCATAAAATACCAAAAGATAAAATCACAGCCCAAATTATAAATTGGGCGTGACGGGCAGGGTTCTAATTATAATATCTAGGAAAATAAATGATGAAACGCAGTGTATTAGCCTTAGCTGTCGCCCTCGGGGCGATCACCTCCTTTGCCAACGCGGCTGAAATCTACAATAAGGATGGCAATAAACTCGACCTGTACGGCCGCGTTAACGCCAAGCATTATTTCAGCGACAGTAAGTCCAACGACGGTGATATGACCTATGTTCGCCTGGGCTTCAAAGGCGAAACGCAAATCAATGAACAGTTGACCGGCTACGGCCAGTGGGAATACAACGTCCAGGCCAATCACGACGAAGCGCAGGGCACCGCCGGCACCAAAACGCGTCTGGGCTTCGCGGGGCTGAAATTCGGCAACTACGGTTCTTTCGACTACGGCCGTAACTACGGCGTGGTGTATGACGCCGAGGCTTACACCGACATGCTGCCGGAGTTCGGCGGCGACTCCTACAGCTATACCGATAACTTTATGACCGCCCGTTCCAACGGTTTGGCCACCTACCGCAACCGTGATTTCTTCGGTTTGGTGGAAGGCCTGAACCTGGCGGTGCAGTATCAGGGTAAAAACGACGGTGACGGCCGCAGCGTGACCAAGCAAAACGGCGACGGTTACGGCCTGTCTCTGGACTATCAGGACATCGGCGGCAGCGGCATCGGCGTAGCGGCGGCGTTCTCTGATTCCAACCGCACCAGCAAGCAAAAAGAGCTGCAGTATGGCAAGGGTGACAGCGCTACCGCCTGGACCACCGCGGTGAAATACGACGCCAACCAGGTTTACCTGGCCGCGATGTATGCCGAAACCCGTAACATGACGCCGATCAGCGTCAACGGCACTTCCGGCTTCGCCAATAAAACGCAAAACTTCGAAGTGGTGGCTCAGTATCAATTTGAGAACGGCCTGCGTCCTTCCGTGGCTTACGTGCAGTCCAAAGGCAAGGATATCGAAGGGATCGGTGATGCCGACCTGGTGAAATACGTGGAAGTGGGGGCGACTTACTACTTCAACAAAAATATGTACACCTACGTCGATTATCAAATCAACCAGCTGAGCGACGATAACAAACTGAAACTGGCCAACGATGATATCGTTGCCGTCAGCCTGACGTATCGTTTCTAATTCTGCAATTTCATTACCTTCATCCTGTGTCGGGATTGGTAATCAGGCAGGGCGCAAGCCCTGCCTTTGTTTTATCGGGAACTCAGCCTTTTGGCGCCAACCCGACCAGCTCAATGGCGGAACGCAGCGCGGCGAAACGTTGCTGATCCTGCTCCCGCTCTATTTCGGTCACCAGCTGTGAAAGAATATTGCCGCCGGATACCTTTTTATGGTTTTTGATTAACTGCAACACTGCGTCGCCTAACGCCAGGCTGACGTCGCGCAGCAGAGTTTCATATTGCTCGTTGGAATGAGCCGATACTGGCATGACCTTTCTCTGTCTCTCTCTTCTTCGGGAGCCGCAATTTAGCAAAACAGCGGCCTTATGCCTCGGAGGAAGACGAAGTTTCCGATGAAATCAGAAATTCCTCAGCATCGCGCGGGGAGGAGGTTAAAAATCGGAATATTCGCTGGCTGGCAACCAGAAGCCGTCGATAAACTCTTCCATGGGATAACAGCCGGCGTGTCGCAAGTTCTGTTCCTTCATCGCGACCAGGCATTGCGGCTCGTCGTGCAATATATCGACCACCATTTCACTGCAGCCGCCATCCAGATAACAGACAAACATCACCAATGCGTACATCGTTGCACGCCTCCTTCGTCGAGTTACCTTGTCTGCAACAGTGTAGGTAGAAAAGCGCGATTTTTCAGCATCATTGCGCGATTAATCGCCATGGAAACGCCGCTGACGACACTTTCGGAATACTCTACCCATTTCTGACGCCGTAAGCGGATGGCATATCCTTTTGTCGATGCTAAGCTTAACAAGCCTTACTTAAACGCATTACTGCAACCATCAAAAGGAGTGAATATGGGCTTGTTTAACTTCGTCAAAGAAGCGGGCGAAAAACTGTGGGATACAGTCACCGGCAATGCCTCCGCCGAAGATCAAAGCGCCAAACTCAAGGAACATCTCGATAAGAGCGGCCTGCCGGGCACCGACAAAGTTGATGTGCAGGTGGTCGATGGTAAAGCCGTAGTGACCGGCGACGCCGTCAGCCAGGAGTTAAAAGAGAAGATCCTGGTGGCTATCGGCAACGTGGCGGGGATCAGCGGCGTGGAAGACAAGGTGGCGGTAGCGCAATCCGACGCCGAGAGCCGCTTCTATACCGTGAAGAAGGGCGATACGCTGAGCGCGATCTCTAAAGAGATGTACGGCAACGCCAATCTGTACAACAAGATTTTCGAAGCCAACAAGCCGATGCTGTCGAGCCCGGACAAGATTTATCCGGGGCAGGTGTTGCGTATCCCGCAATAACGCATCGGTCTACCCAGGCCCGGTTACGTACCGGGCTTTTTTTTGTCCTCTGCAATAGGCGTCTCTTATTTCCCTGCGATCTCCATTCCAGTTACATCTCCCCTGTGTACCTGCTCGCTCGCCGGCAGGCGCGGTGTTGACCCTGATGGGGAAAATTGATAGCGTCATCCCCCGGTTGAGGCCGGAGCGACCAAGTCAGCGACGTTGGCGCCTTATTCTGAGGGGATGTTTTGCCCCGTCAAACAGCAATGCAGCAGTTGAACGAGTGAAAACCGATTTAGTGAAACAACAGCGTAACGCCTCAACGGATAAAAATTATCGAGAAACCTTGGGTGATGCGCAATTTGCGATCGTCGTGTTGGCGGTGGCGTCCTGCTCACTGATTATCTTTACGCTGGCGGTCACGCTGTGGGTGACCTGACGCGATTAACTAGGGGAGATAAAATGGAGCCTAATCTCCATGATGAAACCAAACTGCTGGCGATCATTGGCCTGTTGGTGTCCGTGCTGCTGGTGGTATCAATTCTCTTTGGCGTGACCTATTTCTCCGATCTCAGGCACGCGCATGACGATATAGACATCAAGAGCTGCTATATCAAAGCACCCTGAACCGCGCGGACGTGCCTGCACGTCGTCGCTCTGCGGGGGAGCTGTCCTGTGTTAAGCTTGGGCGGTTACCCTTGGCGAATCGGCGCCATTCAGGAGGTCTTTGCGATGAGTCAGCCACGTCCTACGCTCTCTTCACCTTCACGCGAGTGCCCCGTCGTTGACGGCGTGCGCCAGATACAACGTATTGCCGTGCGTAACGCCGAAGTGGGGGGCATTCCGATCAACCGCGCGTTGCCAACCCGGGAGCGGCGCACCGTCGGCGCCTGGTGTTTTCTCGATCACGCCGGGCCGACGGTATTCAACGGCACTTCGCCCGGCATGGATGTGGGGCCGCATCCGCACAGCGGGCTGCAAACGTTCACCTGGATGATAGAGGGTGAGGTGCTGCACCGAGACAGCCTCGGCAGTGAGCAGGTGATTCGCCCGGGGCAGGTTAACCTGATGACCGCGGGGCACGGCATTGCGCATACGGAACAGTCGGTGGGCGAGCAGCGGCGGTTGCATGCTGCGCAATTATGGATCGCGCTGCCGGCCGAACATGCCGACATGGCGCCACGCTTCGATCATTATCCTGACTTGCCGCAATGGCAGAATAACGGCGTGAATCATCGTTTGTTGGTCGGGGAATTTGGCGCTTATCGTTCACCGGTGTTTACTCTTTCGCCATTAATCGCCATTGATCTGGAATGGGAAGAAGCGGCAAGAATCGAATTGCCGTTGCGCGATGATTATGAAATCGGCTTTTTGCCCCTTATTGGTGCATTTGAACTTAATGGTGAAATCTTTTCACCTGATGAATTCGCCTATTTGGGCATGAAGAATAACTCTATTGGGTTAAATGCACAGAAGGGGAGCCGGGGATTACTCATCGGTGGGGCGCCATTAAACGAAGAGATCCTTATCTGGTGGAATTTCGTTGGCCATACCAAGGCTGAAATTACTCGGGCTCAGCATGATTGGGAACAAGGCGCGCCGCGTTTCCCGACGGTTAGCGGTTATTCTGGTGAGCGCATGACCGCACCACGCCTGCCTTGGGACGATGTTTGATAGCGTTAGGATATAATCGCCGCGATTATTCGGCTTATTTCGCTCTAATAAGGCGTAATTAATGTGATCGCGGCTCCAGCTTTACGACAATATAAGGGTTCTCGGCGGAAAAGTGATCTGGCGCATATAACGACAGTGAGAAGAAGTTTAGGATAATCCTCAGGAAGTCAGGTTGTCTCCCGTTAGTCAGATGTCAGTGAGGTCATTATGAGCCAGGTACTTTATCGTGCAAGATTGTCCCATGTCGTGGTTGCCACGGCGCTGTTTTGGGTCTCTGTCGCGGCATTGTTGGTCGCCGTATTAAACTAACCTCAAAAAATGACTCCTGCATAAACCCGCTTCGGCGGGTTTTTTTATCTCCGCCGATGGGGTGGTGAGCGAAGGAGTTTATAATTGATGACATCTTCAATAAACGACTGGAACCACCATGAAGTTCTTTGCCGATATTTTGCTGCTGCTCATCGCAGCGCTCCATCTTTATATCCTGATGCTGGAAATGTTCCTGTGGCGTACGCCACTCGGCAGGCGCGCATTCGGCACAACGGCGGAGTTCGCCGCAGCCACGCGGGTGTTAGCCGCCAATCAGGGGCTGTACAACGGCTTTCTGGCCTTGGGGTTGGCATGGAGCTACTGGCGTGAGGATATGGCACTGCAGCTGTTCTTTCTCGGGTGTGTGCTGGCGGCCGGGGTGTTCGGCGGGTTGAGCGCCAGCCGCAAAATTCTGTGGGTGCAGGCGCTGCCGGCCGCGATCGCGATGCTGGCGGTCTGGGGGGCGCGTTAACCCGCCGATTTGCGGCGGGCTTCAGGCGGATTTTTGGTGAATGACGTGCAGCGGCGGATCGATGTGCAGATCAACGCTCAAATCCTGGCGGAAATCATAGGGTGTGATATTAAAACGCTTTCTGAACATGTAGGTGAAGTGGGACTGAGAACCGAAGCCAAAGTCCAGGGCGATGTCGAAGATCGACGCTTCACTGCTGCGCAGTTGATAGACCGCGCCGGCCAGACGGCGTTCGCGAATGTATTTACCGAGCGAAATCCCTGTCGCTTCTTTGAACAGCTTCTGCATGTGCCACAGCGAGTAGCCGGAGTACTCGGCCAGCTCTTCGAGATGGATCACTCGTCCGAGGTGAGTTTCGACCCATTTGCTGAGGGCGCAGACCAACGAGAGGTGGTGTTCTTGTATCATCAGTGCGTCAGTGTGAGACCTACATAGCGGTGAAGTATACACAACTTGCCGCCGTGGACAAAAATGCCGCCCGTGACGGGGGGCAATTATTCGGAAAAACCGTTTGACCGCCGCTTGTCAGCCGAAAGGAAAAACGGCTAATCTGGGACTGTCGCCGCCGCGGTGGGGGACGCAAAGAAAGCCGCAGCAAGAACCGCCAAAACAGAGTCAGCCGTAACAACTCAACGTTGATGGGGTGATCGCATGTTAATGACAGTGATTATTACTCTGGTTGTAATCGTGGGCGTCGGCGCTTTTATGGCGACGCCGGTGATGAGCATGAAAAATGCGGAAGGTGTGGGAGGTGAAGAACCGTGAGAGCAAGAGACATGCACGCCGCTGAGCGGGGCGAGCGCTAATCGGGAAAGCCTGGGTCAGAAACCCGGGCTTTTTGTTGCGTAACCGCTCAAACGTTTTTCCGCTCGACGGTTTCCTCTCCCCAATAAAGCTGGTCGGCGGTGGTTTTGGCAAAGGCCTTCTCCAGCGCCTCATCACTGCCTTCTTCCCAGATTTTCTGCGCCAACACTTCATCGTTCCCTGCCAGCTCAAAAATGGCTTCGGCGATTTCCACCGAAGTTTCACGCACTGTCGCCCAGGATTTCACATTGTGATTCGCCATAACTTTCTCCTGTTGGTTGTGGCTTGCGGGTGGTTTTTACCACCGCCATGCAGCAAGTATAGGCCAATCCGCCGCGGGCTTTTGCCCGCCGGTGCGCAGAATGGGGAAAAAGACGGGGAGAGCGGGCAATGGCGCGGACGCCATGCTATTCTGTGCGGCGTTTGAATCAAGAAGGAAATTTATTATGTCTGACATGCTGAGCAACGAGCAGGAACTGGCTTCCGATCTGGTCGCTTGCCAACTGGTCATCAAACAGATTCTGGACGTTATCGACGTGATTGCGCCGACCGAAGTGCGCGACAAGATGGCGGGTCAGCTCAAAAGCATCGATTTCTCCACGCATCCTGCCGGCGCCGATCCGGTGACCCGCCGAGCGATTGACAAGGCGATTGCGCTGATCGAGATGAAGTTTACCCGCAACTGAGGCGGGGCCGCCGCAGAGCGGCGGCGTCGGGCGGTGGCGGTTAATCCACCACCGTTTCGATTTTCTTGAACAGCGGGCAGTCGGATACGCCGATGAAACCGTTGTCGCCATTCACGTACTGGGCGATCGCCACGTTGCGCGCCGTCAGGTATTTGCACTGCAATCCCAACCCGCCAACGTTTTTGTTGCTGCCGATCAGCACGCCGTAGCCCGAGATCAAAAAGCCGCCGTAAATGACCGCCAACACCAATACCCACTTAATCAATTTGCTCATCGTATTTCCTCGTTATCCCTGAGGGTTCATCTAGCCACGGCGCCTATGCGAGGGCAAGGGTAACAGTCTGAAAACCGGGCGATAGCCAGAAATCTAAACGGAAAGTTAAACTTCGTTTAACTTCGCTGTGATAACATGCGCGATAGATTACCAAGATAACAATGAGGCTGCTAAATTTGTTGCGAAAAAAAATCCTCGTGATAATGACGGCCGTCGCTGCCTGCCTGTTTTTCTACCTGCTGGCGCTGGACAGCTATTGCGACGATGGTGGAAATTTTGCGTTGGGCATCTGTTCGGTGACCCGCTTCGTGCCCTGGTAAGCAATTTTTGGCAGGGATGTTCGCACGGCCGCCGCGAGTGTTAAGATGGCGGCCTGAATTTCGCAGTAGATAGGGTTGTCCATGTACGATTTAGGTTTTGGCCAGAACGGCCTGTTGTCGCTGGCCCTCGCCGCCGTGGCGTTGCTGGCCGGGCTGTGGGTCTGGTTCCTGGTGAACCGCGCCAGCGTGCGCGCCAACGAGCAGATTCGCCTGCTGCAGGAGATTGCCGAGCAACAACGTCAGCAAACGGCGCTGTTGAAGCGTATGGCGCACCGCGCCGGCGCAGACGGCGCCGCTGCTGACGACGATCTCAACCCCGCGCTGGATTTCAAAGGTTTCATCCCCGAACGTTGAGCATGATGCCCCGGCCGACGGCTGCGTCGCCGGGGCGCCTCAGTAAAACACCATGCCCTGATACGGCTTTTCCCGGCATGCCGCCAGGCGGCTGGCCAAATCGCCGGCATGGATCTCCAATTGATGCCCATCGGGATCGAGAAAATAGAGTGATTCGCCTTCGCTGCGATTGCTTTTCCACTCTTCGACGCCGGCCTGGCGCAACCGCTCGCTGACCTGCTCAATGTGTTCAGGCGCGACGCTGAAGGCGTAATGGGTATAATCGCGCTCGCGTTGTTGCATGCGCGTTTCATCCAGCGACAGGCATAGCCACAACGGCCCTAACGAAAGATAGGCGCCGCCTTGCCAGCGGGCGTGCGGGATAAATCCCAACAGATGACGATAAAAATCGAAGCTGCGATCGAGATTGCTGACGGCGAGCGTCAGATGGTTAAGGCCGGTCAACATGCATGCGTTCTCTGGGCGCTGAACAGGGAGAAAAGTTTACGCAGGCGCTAAGGAAAGATAAAGGGGACAAAGCATTAGTAGAGATAATGTGAAAACCGGCGGCGCTGTCATAAAACTGTCGTACAGACATCGTAATGTAGCGCGAACCTTACGAAAGATGGATGAAGCCGATGATTAAATGGTACGAAGAAAGCGATGCCGAAGTGAACCGCAGCATTGCGCTGCTGACCGGAGAGAACCCGGACAAGTGGTATCCCTACGGTGGTGTGAAAGGTAAAGATTACTGCAAGAATCCCTCCGATGCCTGGCCGATCATTTGCGCCAACAAAATCAGTCTGAACCCCGACAACCAAAGCGACAGCCCGCAGTGGCAGGCGCGCATGAGCACTCAGGGCGGTGAATGGCAGGCGGACAGCGCCAGCCCGCTGCGCGCGGCGATGATCTGCTTCCTGATGAGCCGACAGGTTAACTGAGTCGAACAATACCGGTGATTGGTAAGAGTTTCTCCTTTTTCTAATAACAGAGCTGTCGTTGGCGGAGGCTGTTTATGAAGCGCATTATCAAAGGTGATAAAAACTTGTCTCATCTGGTGATTGCCCATGCGGCGATCGATCGTCATGCCGAAAGCTTCGGCCAGCGCCGTCAGGGCTGGCCCTCGACCTACCTGATAAAATATCAAAACGATCGCGTGGCGGTGGAAGTGGTCACGCGTAGCCAATCTTATGTCGCCACGCTGATGATCGGCGCGCGCAATCTGACCAAACTGTGCGGTATGCCTGGCTGAACGCTGCCGTTATCCGCTTTCTCGCGGTAAAAAAATCGCGCTCCGGCCTGCCGTCTCGGGGCGCTTCTCCTTGATGCTCACGGGGTTAAGTGTTAAAAAGCCGCCCGCAGATACATTTATTGATTGGTGAAATCTTGGCCGATAGCGGCAAGGGTATACGCCATATGAGGATAAGATGGGCGGTCAGCATCAGGATACTCCGCTAAAACGCGGTTTAAAAAACAGACACATACAGCTTATTGCCCTCGGGGGCGCCATTGGTACCGGTTTATTTCTCGGCATTGCGCAAACGATTAAAATGGCCGGCCCCGCCGTGCTGCTGGGCTACGCCATCGGCGGTTTTATCGCATTTTTGATCATGCGCCAGCTGGGCGAAATGGTGGTGGAGGAGCCGGTCGCCGGCTCTTTCAGTCACTTTGCCTATAAATACTGGGGCGATTTCGCCGGCTTCCTTTCCGGCTGGAACTACTGGGCAATGTTCATTCTGGTCGGCATGGCGGAATTGACCGCCGTCGGCATCTACATTCAGTACTGGTGGCCGGAAATCCCCACCTGGGCCTCCGCCGCGCTGTTTTTCGTGCTGATCAATCTGATTAACCTGGTGAACGTGCGCCTGTACGGCGAAACCGAGTTCTGGTTCGCCATCATCAAGGTGGTGGCGATTGTCGGCATGATCGTCTTCGGCGCCTGGCTGTTGGCCAGCGGTAACGGCGGGCCGCAGGCCAGCATCACCAACCTGTGGCAGCAGGGCGGCTTTATGCCGCACGGCTTCTCGGGGCTGGTGATGGCGATGGCGGTGATCATGTTCTCGTTTGGCGGCTTGGAAATGGTCGGCATCACCGCGGCGGAAGCCGCCGATCCGCGTCGCAGCATTCCCAAAGCCACCAATCAGGTGGTGTACCGCATCCTGATCTTCTATATCGGCTCGCTGACTGTGCTGCTGTCGCTCTATCCGTGGGGGCAAGTGGTGGAGGGCGGCAGCCCGTTCGTGCTGATCTTCCACGCGCTGAACAGCAATCTGGTGGCAACGGTGCTCAACGTAGTGGTATTGACCGCCGCGCTGTCGGTCTACAACAGCGGCGTTTATGCCAACAGCCGCATGCTGTTCGGGCTGGCCAGCCAGGGCAATGCGCCGAAGGCGCTGACGCGCGTGAATAAACGCGGCGTGCCGGTGCTGTCCATCGCGCTGTCGGCGTTGATTACTTCGATCGGCGTGCTGATCAACTACCTGATGCCCGGCAAGGCGTTTGAGCTGCTGATGGCGCTGGTGGTTTCAACGTTGGTGATCAACTGGGTGATGATCTGCCTGGCGCACCTGAAATTCCGCGCCGCCAAGAACCGCCAGGGCGTCATTCCCAGCTTTAAGGCGCTGTGGTATCCGTTCGGCAACTACCTGTGTCTGGCGTTCCTCGGCCTGATTCTGGTGATCATGTATTTCAGCGAAGGGATCCGCATTTCGGTGTTGCTGATGCCGGTGTGGGTTGCGGTGCTGTGGTGCGGGTTTATGCTGACGCGCCGCAAAGGCGGCAAGCGTTAATCCGTGTGCTGCGGAGGCGTATGGCACGCCTCCGCTCCTTTTCTCGTTAGCCGCGCGGCATAAAGGCGCGGCCCTCACCGTGACCCCGCCCCAGCAGTTTCCGGCACAGCAGCAGCAGAGTGCTGATCACGTCGATGGCGACTACGCTGAGCATCAGCAGAGTCAACATGAAGAATCCAAGCAGCGAACCGCCCAGCAGCACCAACGGTGCAGGCACGCGCAGCCGGCGGAACTTCATGGCGAAATACATTTTCCAGTATTGCTTCTGCGCCAGCAGCGCGCTGCGAATACGGCGCCCCAGGCTTGAGCCTGATTTGCGGGATGTAGAACGACTCATAACTTCTCCTTTTCTGTATGCCCTACAAGTCAATCACAAAGATCTTAAGAGAGTCTTAACGGGCTCTTGGCGGCCCTGGCTTTCCATCGGAGTGAGACAACAGCATACGGCAAAAGGTCCCGAGATGCAGCGCACGGCTGACAAAGTGCGAGCTTCATCGGGTTTGTTACACTGAAAGTCATGCCCGCGCAGGGCGCAGTGGTCGGGAGAAAAGGCAGGATGAAAAGAATCAACCGTTATTACGACGCGGCCAAGGCGCATCATACGCCGGAGGGATTTCGCAACCTGGAACCTTCGCGGCGTCAGGAGGGCGATCTTCAGCGTTGGCAAGATGAACGCAAGCGGCAGGGGCTGCCCAGACCGCCGCAGCAGGGCTACGCACAATTTACCGAACGCTGGTGGCAACCTGCCGATCTCAGCGGCAGCGACGACTGCGTTTGGTGGTTGGGGCATGCCTCGATGCTGCTGCGGTTGAGCGGGCGTTATATCCTGATCGATCCGGTGTTGTCCGAACGCGCATCGCCACTGAGCTTTTACGGCCCGAAGCGCAGAACGCCGCCGCCGCTGACGGTGGAGCAGCTGCCGGCGGTGGATGCGGTGCTGATCTCCCATAACCATTATGACCACCTTGACAGGCGCACGGTGCGGCAATTGGCGCGGCGTTTCCCTCAGGCCGAGTTCATCGTGCCGCTTGGCTTGAAGCGCTGGTTCCGCCGTTATCGGCTGAAGGCGCATGAGCTGGACTGGTGGCAGAGTCTGCCGTTGGGCGAGCTGACGGTCTACGCCACGCCGGCGCGGCACTGGAGCATGCGCACGCTGTGGGATCGCAATCGCTCGCTGTGGTGCGGGTGGGTGATCCACCATCCGGCGCTGCGGTTTTATTTTTCCGGCGACAGCGGTTATTCGGAACGGCTGGCGGAGATCGGTCAACGGCTGGGGCCGTTCGACGTGGCTGCGCTGCCGATTGGCGCCTATGCGCCGCGCTGGTTTATGCAGGAGCAGCATATGGATCCGCAGCAGTCGGTGGCGCTGTATCGCGAGCTGAATCAGCCGCGCGCCATTCCCATCCATTGGGGGGTATTCGAACTGGCGGATGAATCGCTGGACGAACCGCCGCAGCAGTTGAACCTGGCCCTGAGCGAGGCGGGGTTGGAGCAGCATCAATTCCTCCCGCTGAAGATTGGCGAGCGCATCGCGTTGCAGGATGCTCAGCAAGCGTTGTCTCTTCGCCCTGCGGTACAGAGGAAAGAATAAGAGCAACGGTTTGAAAGCGCGGCAGTAATTAGCAAAATTGATAAGATCGGGTGGTGATTCAAATAACCACCCGATCTTCAGGATTTAATTCAACGCCACACTTTTGCTATTCATAAGATTATTCCGGCTATTGGGGATAATGACCTTCGGATTATTTATGATGGAACCACAGGCAAGCGGGATATGTGCCGGCGCTTTGCATGCTTATGCATCCGTTGCGCAGGGCGGAGACGTCGCCGCCGACCCGCGCGCCGTTTGGCGGCAGGGCTGAAAGCCGATGATGAATGGGCTTTCCGGCGGTAAATGGTCGGAGGAGCGATGAATAAATTGGCCCCCGTTCATCGATATTCAGATGTTGCATATCAAATTCCATAAAGATTCAAATTTTTTAACGCTATAAGCGGCCAAAAAGCGGAAATGATGAGACGGAAAGGCGTCAATACGATGAAAGTTTTGTTAAAACTCCAGCAGAATGCGGGGTCTGGCGCAGTGATTTTGGCAAGCAGAAAATAGCCGATGCTTCAACATCTTTTGGCCTATTTAAGCAAATGTGGCGCTCGACCGTTTCAAATATGTGCGACATGTCGTTCAGTGATTAAAAATGGCTTGCCATCGCATACAGAGTATGTGATAACGCATCTGGGTAAAACGAGGTACAGTTCTGTATATGTGTGGCATTTTCAGTAAAGAAGTTCTGAGTAAAGACGTTAGCGTTGAATACCGCTTCTCTGCCGATCCTTATCTTAGTGCCTCAAGCAGTAACGACTCTAGTTTGTCTATGTAACGCCCTCGGGCGGTTTAAACAATCCAAAGGAAATACTCAAGATGGCAAAGATCAAAGGTCAAGTTAAGTGGTTCAACGAGTCTAAAGGTTTCGGTTTCATCACCCCGGCTGACGGCAGCAAAGACGTGTTCGTACACTTCTCTGCAATCCAGGGTAACGGCTTCAAAACCCTGGCTGAAGGCCAGAACGTTGAGTTCGAAATCCAAGATGGCCAGAAAGGCCCATCTGCAGTAAACGTTACTGCTATCTAATCAGCGTCAGCTGTACAAAAAGCCCGCCTTCGCGCGGGCTTTTTCGTTTCCGTCATCCGGCGGCGATGATGATGCCGGCGTACTGGTTGCGGCCTTTGATCCCCGGATGCGTCGGATCCTGCGCGCGCCGGTGGCTGTTGCGGCGATAGCTGGTGTATTTGAAGCGCTGCGGCCGCTGCGGGTCGACGTCCGGCGTGCAGATGGTGCAACTGCCGGCGCGGTCAACGGCGGCGAAGCCGAGCGCCGCCAGCTTGTATTCGGCAATTGCGGCCAGATCCAGATGCCGGTAATGCGGGCTGATCAGCGTGGCGGGCAGCGGCAGGCGCTGTTTAAAACTCTCCACCAGCGCTTCATCGACTTCGTAGCAGCACGGGCCGGCGGCAGGGCCGATGGAGACGACCCAATCGGCGGTGTCGCCGTCCTGGCGAATGCGCGCTGCCATCTGTTCCAGAATGCCGTCAAGCAGTCCGCGCCAGCCGGCGTGAACCGCTGCGATGGCGCCGCCGTCACGGCGGCTGAACAGCACCGGCAGGCAATCCGCCGTCAGTACGCTGAGCAGAATGCCGGGCTGGCGAGTGTAGAAACCATCGGCCTCGCCGCACGCCTGCGCCGGCTGCAGCACGTCGACGATGCGGGTGCCGTGCACCTGTTTTTTTTCCGGCAGCGTGGCGCTGTAGGGCAGCAGGTGCCCGGGCAGCAGCGCGAGTTTGCTGCCGAAGCCGTGCTGAATATGGGGCACCGCATCGAGCAGCGCGGAACGATCGCTCATAAGTTATGTTCACCTGCGTGAGAAAACAGACTCTCAGTGTAGCCAGCTTTTTCCCCGCTTGGCCAGGTGTTGTTGGCGGCGAAAGCGAGCGGGGATGCGCCTTGCATCAAGCCGACGCCTTCTTTAGACTAGCCGCGCCCTGTCTTTCTGGAAGCCCATTCATGTCTTATCAATGCCCTCTGTGTCATCAACCGCTGTATTTTTCATCACAACACTGGCGTTGTGACGGCAATCATCAGTTCGATCAAGCCAAAGAAGGCTACGTGAATCTGCTGCCGGTGCAGCACAAACGCTCGAAGCAGCCGGGAGACAGCGCGGAAATGATGCAGGCGCGGCGCGCGTTTCTCGACGGTGGATATTATCAGCCGTTGCAAGCGCAGGTGGCCGAGTGGCTGGATTTGGCGCTGGCGGCCGATGCAGGCACGTTATTGGACATCGGCTGTGGGGAAGGGTATTACACCGCCGCCGTGGCCGCCAGGCTGGCGCAGGAGCGCACTATGGCGGTCTATGGGCTGGATGTCGCCAAGGTGGCGATCCGCTATGCCGCTAAACGTTATCCGGCGGTCTCGTTCTGCGTTGCCTCCAGTCACCGTTTGCCGTTCGCCGACGGGGCGCTGGATGCGGTCTTGCGCATTTATGCACCCTGCAAGGCGGAGGAGCTGGCGCGAGTAGTGAAGCCGGGCGGCGTGGTGCTGACGGTGTCGCCGGGCCCGCGTCATCTGTACCAGCTGAAAGAGCAGGTGTACCAGCAGGTGCAGCTGCATGCCGAACAGGATGAACAGTTCGACGGATTCGACTGCGAGCGCAAAGAGGCGCTGGCCTATACGATGACCCTACCGGGCGCGCAGGCCGCCAATCTGCTGCAGATGACGCCGTTCGCCTGGCGCGCTACGCCGGAGGTGCAACAGCGGTTGGCCGAGGGCGGCGAGTTTGTGTGCGAGACGGATTTCGTGCTGGCGTTGTACCGACGTCGCGCTTAAGGGGCCTTGAACTCAGAAACAAAAAAACCTGCCGCGGCAGGTTTTTTTGCAGTTCGGTCGCCTCAGGCCAGGTAGCCGAGGTGCTCCAGCAGGATGTTGACGCCGATACCGATCAACACCACGCCGCCGAGGATTTCGGCGCGTTTGCCCAGCAGCGGGCCGATAAAGCGGCCGATCATCATGCCCAGGGTCGCCATGATCATGGTGGCGCAGCCGATGGCCATCGCGGTGTGCACGATGTTCACCTGCAGGAAGGCCAGACCGACGCCGATCGCCATGGCGTCGAGGCTGGTGGCGATGGCGGTGGCCACCAGCAACCAGAAACCATGACGTTTGACCTTCTCTTCTTCGTCGGGCCTGTTGCGCACCCCTTCGACGATCATGCGCATGCCGAGAATAAACAGCAGCGAGAAGGCGACCCAGTGATCCCATTCCATGATGTATTGGCTGGCGAACAGGCCGATAGCCCAACCGATGAGCGGGGTGATCGCTTCGACCACGCCGAAGATCAGGCCGGTGCGGATCGCTTCGCGAAAGCGCGGTTGATGCAGACTGGCACCTTTGCCGATCGAAGCGGCGAAAGCATCCATGGACATGCCGAAAGCGAGAATAAGCGTTGCTGAAAGGTTCATGTGAAATAGCCTCGGCCGGGTGGCTCCATATACACGTAACCCACCCCCAACCAAACGACGGAGTTACGTGTCTATGGTCTCGCCAACCTTACCTGGCTGCCCGCACCACGTTTCATACGGCGAAACGAGTATGTTGATACGGGCGTTTCTGGTTTTTATTCTCCAGAAACCGGCTACTCCCCAATGACGGCGCAACCATACCATATTATTTCCGGTGCCGACAACTTTATTCTGGCGTGATTTTTGTTCTTAATTGAGACTCGTTTTCATTAATCTGAGTTCATGTGGGAATATAATGTAGACGCGGGTAACAATGTTGCGGAAATAATAGTCAGAAAGGAAATGGCGCTGCCGATTAATTATCCACAAGCAGCGCAAGGTTTGAGCGAAAGTAAAATGAGTTTTTCTTTACTTATTGATTATCAATGAAAAAGTGGTAAATCTTCTCCAGGTCGTCCAAGTGCGTCACCTGAACCAACAGCCGGCGCTGTTCCAGGTCGACGGCCAGAATGCCGTCCTCCGATAAATTCATGGCTTTAATGCGGTTATATTCGACAAACACATTGGCGAAGAAAAATCCGTGCGCTTTAAACACCATCTTGGGCGCGCGAATATAAGAAACATAGATAGCGAGCAGCGCCAAAGAAATAAGCAGATAGGTGGTTAATACCGCGCCGTTGTCGGTGACATTGCGGTAAATCAGAATGGCGATCAGGCCGACGAAAATCAGGCTGTCGAGGCGGTTACGGCGTTTGAGCGGCACTTTGAGCCGCGTTTTGCCTTTCAGCAGATCCATGCCGAATTCGTCATACAGCGAATACAGCAACAGCAGGGCGATAAACAGCATCAGTACGGCGTCGGTCAGTGACATCTCTTGCTCCACACATAAAAAAGCCGGGGGTTGCCCCCCGGCCGTTTCGAACGATTACAGGCCCAGCAGGCCAATCCAATAGCCAAAGATGCCAATGACGAAGAAGCCGATAATGATCCACAGCGCGTTGACTTTCTTGCGCAGCAGCCACATACAGGCGAAGGTCAGCAGCAACGGCACCAGGCCCGGCATCAGCTGGTCGAGGATGGTCTGCACCGTGGTGACGTTGGTATGCCCGGTCTGGTCGGTTATCTTGGACACCACCAGCGGGATATTCACGTGCGTCCACTTGTTGACCAGCGCCCCCATGACAAACAGGCCGAGAATGGACGCTCCTTCCGTCAGTTTCTGCAGGAAGCCGCCGCCCATGTCGTTGACGATATCGACCCCTTTGCGGTAACCGTAGGCCACGCCGTAGTAGCGGGTCAGCAGGCGCACCAGGTTGAACAGCACGAAGAACAGGATCGGTCCAAGCAGGCTGCCGCTCATGGCGATGCCCGCCCCAAGCGCGGCGAATACCGGCCGCACGGTGCCCCAGAAGATCGGATCACCGACGCCCGCTAGAGGCCCCATCAAACCGACCTTGATGCCGTTGATTGCGGCGTCGTCGATCGGCGCGCCGTTGGCGCGTTGTTCTTCCATCGCCATGGTCACGCCGAGCACCGGCGCCGCCACGTAAGGGTGGGTGTTGAAGAACTCCAGGTGACGCTTGATCGCCTGTTTGCGATCGTCATTGTTTTCCGGATACAGGCGACGGATCACCGGCACCATCGAGAAACAAAAACCCAGCGCCTGCATGCGTTCGAAGTTCCATGAACCCTGGAACAGGTTCGAACGCAGGAATACGCCGCGAATATCGGCCGGCGTGAGTTTCTTTTGAGCAGTTGTATCAACCATTTCTCTCACCTATTCCTAGTCGAGTTCGTTATCGAGATCGTTCGCGTTAGCCGGGCCGGCCTGGACAACCTGAGACTTGTTGTATTTCGGGCTGAGCTGGATATACAGCACGGCCATCACCACGCCGATGACGCCGAGCGCCACCAGGTTGAAGTTGGTGAAGGCGGCGGTAACGAAACCGAGATAGAAGAACGGCATCAGGTAGCCGGCGCGCATCATGTTAATCACCATTGCGTAACCGACCACCACGATCATGCCGCCGGCGATGTTCAGGCCGCTGGTGACCACTTCCGGGATCGAGTTGAGCAGGGCGTGCACTCCGGCGGTGCCCACCGAGATGGCGACGATGACCGCCGGGATGGCGATACGCATCGCCTGCAGCAGCAGGGCACCGACATGGATCCAGCTAATGGCGCGCAGGCTGCCGCGCTCCGCCGCGCTGTCCGCTGCGTGCTGGAAGGCCACGGTGAGGGTTCGCACGATGATGGTTAACACCTGGCCGGCCGCCGCCAGCGGAATGGCCAGGGCGATACCGGCGCCGACGCTTTGCCCACCGGCAATGACCAGGATGGTCGAGATGATGGACGCCAGGGCGGCATCCGGCGCGACCGCCGCGCCGATGTTCATCCAGCCGAGCGCGATCATTTCCAGCGTACCGCCGATGATGATGCCGGTTTTCATATCGCCGAGAATGAAGCCGATCAGGGTACAGGCGACCAGCGGACGGTGGAACTGGAACTCGTCGAGGACGGAACCCATCCCGGCGATACAGGCAACGATAAATATCAGCACAATCTGAAGAGTGGTGATCTCCATTGCACTTCTCCTATGACCAAAAAAGCTCTGAGTAAAATAATCAGCGGCTGGCGCCACTAATTGAGTTTGTTAATCAGGTCCATCATTTTTAGCCGGCTGTCGGACGAGACCTTACGCACCTCCAGCTCGATACCGCGATCGTTCAGTTTCTTAAACGCTTCGATATCTTTTTCATCGACGGAAACGGCGTTGTTCACCTGGGTTTTCCCCTGGCGGAACGCCATGCCGCCGATATTGACGGATTGAATATCCACGCCGCCCTCCACCAGACGCCAGACGTCGGTCGGATTGGTAAACAACAGCATCACGCGGTCGTTGGCGTATTTGGGGTTGTTCCAGACGCGGATAGCCTTCGCCACGTCCACCACGTGGGCAGTGACGCCCGGCGGGGCAACCTGAGTCAGCAGGGTTTTGCGCACATGGTCGGCGGCGACTTCATCGCTGACGACGATAATACGGCTGACGTTGGTCTCTTTGGTCCAGCGGGTAGCGACCTGGCCGTGGATTAAGCGATCATCGATGCGCGCCAGGCCGATTTTCATGTGGTCGTTCGGCCCCAACGGCGCCTGAGGGGCAGCGGCTTTGGCGACGGGCGCTGCGGGTTTTGCGGGTTCTTCCTGCGGTTTTTTCAGCGCTTTCACGCCTTCTCGGCCGGTTTCCAACGCCAGCGCCACCAGTTCATCGAAAGCGGGGTTGTCGTCCCGCGCCATGAAGGTTTCCACCAGCATCGGGATGTTGACCCCGGTGACGACCTCATAGTTTTCTTTGTCGACCGCAATGCGGCTGGCGGCGTTGAACGGGCTGCCGCCCCAGGTATCCACCAGGAACAGCACGCCGCCGCTGGTATCCAATCCACTGATTTTCTCGTTGTACTTGACGATTAACGTTTCGGCATTCTCACCGGGAACGAAGTCTATAAAGGCGACGTTGTCCTGCTCGCCCAATAGCATCTCCGCCGTTTTCAGCAGTTGTTCCGCTGCAGCCCCGTGTGTGCCGATGATAATAGCTATTGCCACTCGCTACCTCCTCGTTGAACTCCAGACGCGGTTTGTGTCGTTTCTCCGCGCCGTCTTGGCAGTCACTTCCGCGGTTCAGATACATTATGGTAGAAAAAAAGAAACGCACGCCTAACATTTCTCACGCAGTTTCAAATGCCTGTGCGTGATACTTCACGAACGCGAGATTTATTTTAGTGAGTGAAAAAATATTTTTTGTGACGCTGCTCCGCTATTGAATGCTCGGAGAAATCTTAGCTGTCGCAGACGATATGGCGTGGCGTCACCCTAAACCGCCGTTGAAAAAGCCGCTTTGTCCCCCAGAAAAATCCTGATACAGTAATTTCCTCTTTCATCACTAAGGAGTGAAGGGCCTCAGCCCTCCCTATGGACTGTCACCGAAGTAACTGTTTTTCCAGGTTTCACCCGCCACCTGCTGGCGTTGCATATGCTGTTCGGCCCTTCGGCCATCTCCCGGTAATCCCATCCCGTCACTTTGCTATTGTCGACTGCGCCCATGCAGCGGCGGCATCGTCACGTTTGAGCGGCGTGCGCTCATTCCCACTTTTCTCTGGAGTCTGATATGGAATTTTTAATGGACCCCTCTATTTGGGCGGGGTTGCTTACGCTGGTGGTGCTGGAAATCGTGTTGGGCATCGACAACCTGGTGTTCATCGCCATTTTGGCCGACAAACTGCCGCCTAAGCAGCGCGATAAGGCGCGCGTCATCGGCCTGTCGCTGGCATTGCTGATGCGTTTGGGCCTGCTGTCGGTGATCTCCTGGATGGTAACCCTGACCACGCCGCTGTTCAGCGTCGGCGATTTCAGCTTCTCCGGCCGCGATCTTATCCTGCTGTTCGGCGGGGTATTCCTGCTGTTCAAGGCCACCATGGAGCTGCATGAACGGCTGGAAGGGCAGACGCACCAGGATGGCGCCAACCGCGGTTACGCCAAGTTCTGGGCGGTGGTGGTGCAAATCGTGATCCTGGACGCGGTGTTTTCGCTCGATGCGGTGATTACCGCCGTAGGCATGGTGAACGATCTGCCGGTGATGATGGCGGCGGTGGTGATCGCGATGGCGGTGATGCTGCTGGCGTCCAAACCGTTGACCAACTTCGTCAACGCGCACCCGACCATTGTGGTGCTGTGCCTGAGTTTCCTGTTGATGATCGGTCTGAGCCTGATCGCCGAAGGCTTCGGCTTGCATATTCCTAAAGGCTATCTGTACGCCGCGATCGGCTTCTCGATCCTGATTGAATTGTTCAATCAGATCGCGCGTCGCAACTTCATCAAGCATCAGGCGCGTCGCCCGATGCGCGAGCGCACCGCGGAAGCGATCATGCGCCTGATGGGGCAGCAGCGCGCGCAGCAGGCGGACGATGAGGTCGCCTTGCCGCGGGATGAAACCTTTGCGGCGGAAGAGCGTTATATGATCAGCGGCGTGCTGACGCTGGCCTCGCGCTCATTGCGCAGCGTGATGACGCCGCGCACGGATATCTCCTGGGTCGACTGCGAGCGCTCCCGTGAGGAGGTGCGCGCACAGTTGCTGGATACGCCGCACAGCCTGTTCCCGGTGTGTCGCGACTCTGTGGATGAGATCGTCGGCGTGGTACGCGCCAAGGATCTGCTGGTGGCGCTGGAGCAAGGGGAAGATATCGCCGAGTTTGCCGCGCGCACGCCGCCGATCGTGGTGCCGGAAACCATGGATGTCATCAAGCTGCTGGCGGTGCTGCGCCGCGCCAAAGGGCGCCTGGTGGTGGTCACCAACGAGTTCGGCGTGGTGCAGGGGCTGGTGACGCCGCTGGACGTGCTGGAAGCGATCGCCGGCGAGTTTCCGGACGAAGATGAAACGCCGGACATCGTGGCGGAAGGCGACGGCTGGCTGGTCAAGGGCGGGACCGACCTGCACTCGCTGGAACAGGCGCTGGCCTGTGACGACCTGGTCAGCCCAACCGCAGACTACGCCACTCTGGCGGGGCTGCTGTTAGCCCACTACGGCCAGATGCCGGTGGTGGGGGACACCATTGAACTGAACCACCTGCGCTTCGATATTGTCGAGGTCTCCGACTATCGCATCGAGTTGGTGCGTGTCACCCGCGCCGTCTTAGACGAACCGGCGCATTCGTAACCCATCCGCCGGAGGCTCAGGCCTCCGGCGGATGCTCTTCCGCTTTCCTGACGCGCGATTCGTACTGCTGCAACCACAGCGGGAAAACGTGGATCGGCATCGGCTTGGCGAAATAATACCCCTGCAGGGCATTGACCTCGCGTGAGCGCAGATAGTCGGCCTGTTCCGCCGTTTCTACCCCCTCAGCCACCAGCTTCAGTTTCAGCCGCTGCGCCAGCGTAATGATGGTATCGGTCACCGTGGCGTTGACCGCGTCGGTGCCGATGGCCGCGGTAAACCCGCGGTCGATCTTTAACACGTCCGGGCTAAGGTTCTTCAGGTAGCTCAGCGAGCTGTGGCCGGTGCCGAAATCGTCGATGGCCAGCATGATCCCCATGTCTTTCAG
The DNA here is from genome assembly GCF_052166375.1 of Serratia sp. CY83965. Lineage (NCBI taxonomy): Bacteria > Pseudomonadati > Pseudomonadota > Gammaproteobacteria > Enterobacterales > Yersiniaceae > Serratia > Serratia sp. CY83965. The sequence continues at coordinate 428,602 of NZ_JBJNOV010000004.1, forward strand.
CGTCCGGATCTGGTCATGCTGGATCGCCGACAGCGCGGTGCGCTCGGTCAGCTCCAGCATCAGTGACGGCATCGGATGCGCCGGAAGCCAAATCCGGCGGATATCGTCGATGATGTTGAGCGTTTTAAAGTGTTCGGCGGCGACGTTGATGCTGATGTAGAACGACGGTCGCGGCGGGAACAGCTGCAGATTTTCCGTCACGGTGTTCATCAGATAACGGGTCAGCGGAATGATCAGCTCATGCTGCTCGGCCAGCGGAATAAACACGTCGGGGGAGATCCACCCTTGACGCTTTTTTTTCCAGCGCAGCAGCATTTCGACGCCGGCGCAGCGCCCGGTGTCGCTATGAATGATGGGCTGGCAATAGACGCGGAACTCGCGATGGGTGATGGCATGGCCGATGTGATAAGACAGGCTCATACGATTAGCGGTGAGCAGATAGACCACATAGGCGGCCAACAGGCTGATCAGCAGCGCCAGCGGGATATGGCGCGGCAGTGCGGAAAGCGCCAGCATGCCGATCTGCGGGCCGAACAGCGAAATCGAGAACGGGTATAGCGCAGAGCCGGCGGTGTAGCGCAGATCGTTGGTCAGGGTGTCGCGGCTCAGGATTTCGCGTCGGCCGTATTCCAGGCTGCTGTCAGCCACGTTCAGCACCACGCGCTGAACGTAAGGCTCCTGCGGCTCGAGTAAAAAGTTGGACAACAGCTCGATATTAAACACGTGCAGCACGCCACTGGTTTTATCGCGTGGGGATGGCGTCCACATCACCAGCGTGGGCAGGCCTTTGCTCACCGCCAGCGAGGGGCGCAGCGCCAGCCTGGCGTTGCTGTTGACGAAGGTAGGCATGACCGCGGCCAGCTGATAATGACGGGAACCAAACAGGCTGGAGCAGTAAATAATGCCGTTTTTTACCAGCAACATGGCGCGTAGCGCCTGATTCTGCGCGGCGCGAAAGCGCAGGGTCGACGAAACGTTCTCGCAGGGCTGGTCCAGCATGTCCATGCTGCGCTCCGCCTGCAGCTGAGCCGGTGTCAGCAACTGGTTGAGCTTGCCGACGGTGCGGGTGGCCAATGTCTGTTGGCTCAGCTCGATACTTTTGACCTCTTGATAATAACGGGTATACAGCGATACCAACAGAATAGCCGCGCCCACCGCTCCGGCCAGCAGCCAACGGTAATAACGATATCGGGACGCGGCGAGGTGGGTCATCAACATCCGGTAAATCCTTGTTCGGTAATCCAGCCCCGAGTCACGGTCAGGTCATAGATCCTTAAGTTGCGCTCGGCTAATTCTAGCCTGAGGTTATACAAGATTGATGGTAACTCAGTAAATTATTTCGATTTGGCAAAACAGAAGGTCAATTTGCAGGCTAACCGCCGGATCGATGAGAGAAATGCAGGATTTTTTCTGGTGACATTGTCACAAAAAGCGGCCAATGAATTGATTACCCATAAAAAACCCCGCCGGATGGCGGGGTTGTCTGTCAGTCGCATTGCACCTTGATTGCCAGGCCGCCGCGTGACGTTTCGCGGTACTTGGCGTTCATGTCTTTGCCGGTTTCGTACATGGTCTCGATCACCTTATCCAGCGAAACGCGCGGCTCGCTGGTGCGGCGCAGGGCCATGCGGGCGGCGTTGATCGCCTTGACCGAGGCGATGGCGTTGCGCTCGATGCACGGCACCTGCACCTGGCCGGCGACCGGGTCACAGGTCAGACCCAGGTTGTGTTCCATGCCGATCTCCGCCGCCACGCAGACCTGCTCAGGGCTGCCGCCCAGCAGTTCGGCCAGACCGGCCGCCGCCATGGAGCAGGCAACGCCGACTTCACCCTGGCAACCGACTTCGGCGCCGGAAATGGAGGCGTTCATCTTGTACAACGCGCCGATGGCGCCCGCCGCCATAAAGTAGCGGATGTAGATATCCGGGCTGACGGACTCGATGAAGTGATCGTAGTAAGCCAGCACCGCAGGCACGATGCCGCAGGCGCCGTTGGTCGGCGCAGTGACCACGCGGCCGCCGGCGGCGTTTTCTTCGTTAACCGCCAGCGCGAACATATTGACCCAGTCGATCACGTTCATCGGATCGCTGGACAGTTTGTCCGACGCCACCAGCATGCGGCGCAGCGCGGAGGCACGGCGCGGTACGCGCAGCGGCCCCGGCAGTACGCCTTCGGTGTTCAGACCGCGATCGATACAGGCGCGCATGGTTTGCCACACGTTGCCGAAGTAGGTCTCGATCTCTTGCTTGCTGTGCAGCGCCAGTTCGTTCTGCATCACCATGCCGGACAGCGACAGGCCGGTCTCGCGGCAGTGGTCGAGCATTTCGCGCGCGGAGTTGAACGGATATGGCATTTGCAGTTCTTGCTCGGCGGCCTTGCCGAAATTCTCCTCGTCGACGATGAAACCGCCGCCGATAGAGTAATAGGTCTTGCTGTACACTTCTTTATCGCCGGCGAAGGCGTGGATCTGCATGCCGTTTTCGTGCAGCGGCAGGTTGTCGCTGCGGAAGACCATGCCGCCGTCGCGAGGGAAATCGACTTCATGCAGGCCGTTGGCCAGCATCAGGCGTTGACGTTGTTCTACATCGCGAATAAAACCCGGAATGCTATCGATATCGACGGTGTCCGGCATGTTGCCGGCCAGTCCGAGAATGATGGCGATATCGGTATGGTGACCTTTGCCGGTCAATGAGAGTGAGCCGTAAACGTCTACGGCAACACGCGTGATAGAAGGCATCAGGCCTTTATTTACCAGATCGTCGACAAACTGTTTGCCGGCTTTCATCGGTCCAACCGTATGAGAGCTGGACGGGCCGATGCCGATCTTAAACATGTCGAAAACGCTAATCACGCTAAAACTCCTTAAAGAGACGTATTGTTATGGCTGCGGCGGTCAAAAACCGCGCAGGGAACAGCGATATTGTAAAAGGGCCGTGCGGGTTCAGCTGCCTTTTTCGCATGAAATTAAATAATCCTTGGTGTCGCTTTTTTTACTGATTACCCGGGGCGAACCCTTGTGCGGGGTATCCGCTTTCGCCCAAGCTCCATTAACGGTAATCGCGCCAGCTTTCCGTGCTGAACGCCGCCGGCTTAATCCCTGTTTCTACAGTGGTTTATCTCGGACGGTGGTATTTTACAGGTATTTCGTAAGGTTTAAGAGAGGGTTTACAGTTTTTTTAAAACCATTCAAACGGAACGGTAGTTGAAAAAGCGATCATATGAAGTGATATCGATCGCTTTACCCGCCGCGGAGGCCGGCAACCGTGCCAGATTGCGAGTCAGATCACGTAATGCGGGCTAAATACTGACCTGTTGCGCCAGGCGCCGAATGATGGCGGCGGTCAGCCCCCAGATAAACTGGCTGTGATACCAGGAGAGGTAGATGCGGTGGGTATGGCCGGCGCGATGAATATCCAGCGGATAGTAACGCGACAGGGTCAGCGCTTCCCGCAGGGGCATCTCGAACACGTCCGCCACTTCGCCTTCATTGGCGTGGAACTGCACGTCCGGCGGGATGAGGCCGACGATAGGGGTAACCTGAAATCCGGTGCTGCTGTCGAGCGGCGCCATTTGGCCGAGGACAGTCACCGCTTGCGGCGGTATCGCCACTTCTTCCTGCGCTTCTCGCAGCGCCGTGACGATCGCCGATCCGTCTTCGGCGTCGGTTTTTCCGCCGGGAAAGGCCACTTGACCGGCATGTTTGCGCAGCGAGTCGGCACGGCGGGTCAACAGCAGCGTCGGCTCGGCGCGGCAGACGATCGGGATCAGCACCGCCGCCGGGCGCACATTGTGCGAAATCTGCGTCGCCTGCGGCAGCTGCAGTTGAAAGCGGCTGATAAAGGCGCGCAGTGAGGCCGGTGAGTTAGATGGGATCACGACAGGGCATACTCCCCTAGCTGCGGCAAAATGCGGCCAACCTTGTCGAAGGTCTCCTGGTATTCCGCCTGCTCCTGGCTGTCCGCCACGATGCCGCCGCCGGCGGAGCAGTGGATGCGACCGTTTTCGGTGACGAGCGTGCGAATGGTGATATTGGTGTCCATGGTGCCGCAGGCGCTCAGGTAGCCGATGCTGCCGCAATAGGCGTTGCGGCGCTGCGGCTCCAGCTCTTCGATGATTTCCATCGCTCGCACCTTGGGCGCGCCGGTGATCGAACCGCCGGGGAAGCAGGCGCGCAGCAGTTCGGCCGCCGAGGTATGGTTTGGCAGGGTCGCGGTGATGGTGCTCACCAGGTGATGCACAGCGGGGAATGGCTCCACGGCGAACAGTTCCGGCACCCGTACGCTGCCTGGTTGGGCGACGCGGCCGATATCGTTGCGCAGCAGATCGACGATCATCAGATTTTCAGCGCGATCCTTGGGTGAATCGGCCAAACGGCGAGCCTGCGCGGCGTCCTGTTCCGCGTCCGCCAACCGCGGCAGCGTGCCCTTGATCGGGCGGGTTTGGATGCGTTGCTGCTCCAGCCACAGGAAGCGCTCGGGAGAGACGCTCAGTACGCTGTTGTGCGGCAAGCGCAGGAAGGCCGAGAATGGCGCGCGGTTGCAGGCGCTCAGGCGGCAGAACGCCTGCCATTCATCCCCCAGATAGTCGGCGGAGAACCGTTGGGCCAGATTAATTTGGTAACAGTCGCCGCTGCGCAGGTAGTGCTGAATACGTTGGAACTTCTCGCCGTATTGCCGCCGGCTCATATTGGCGCGCCAGTCGCTCAGCAGCGTGAAAGGGCGTTCTTTAGGCGCAGTTTGGCTATTGAGCCAGCGCCAGCGCTGCTCGACATCGCCATAGCTGAGCAGCGTCAGGGTTTGCAATTGGTGGTCGGCGATCACTGCCCAGTCATAAATGCCCACTGCCATATCCGGCAAGGCGAGGTCGGCTTCGGCCAACTGCGGCAGGGTTTCCACCCGGCGCCCGAGATCGTAGCCGAACAGCCCCAGAGCTCCGCCCTGAAACGGCAGGTCCGGATTAAACGCCGGCTGCCAGCCTTGCGCCGCCAGTTGCTGCTGCAGCAGGGAGAACGGATCTTCCTGCGACTGAATGGTGACGCTGTCACTTTCAATTGTCGTGCCGGCACCGTGGGTGGTGAGTGTAACGCGCGGCTGTGCGACCAGGATATCGAAACGGTTATGCGAATGGTCGGCGAAGCCCGAATGCAGCAGCATCGCCCAAGGTTGCGATGAAAGCGGGGCGAAAAGCGTCATCAGGGCACGGCGGCTGTAGGGCAAAGATTTTATGTTTGGGGCGGTTACGCTCATGAACGTCAATAAACCTGGCTGTGAGGACGGCGATATCTGGCGGCTAGTGTGCCATAGACGGTCACGTCATGCATGTTTTGCCATGCGCGACATGCAGCACAGTTCACATAAACGGCAGTTCAATAAACCTGAAATAAGGCATTTTTTGCGCCATTGATTATACTTCGATATGTTAAAAATTTAACATCAAATGCACTGGAAGCCTATTTATCGAGGGCGCAATACCCGAGAAATATAAAAAAAGATTCGTTAATTTCATAAATTTATTATTTCTGCTTGTTATTAGAGGCGGGAGGGATGTTGTTATGCCCGATTTTAGCCAACGTCGCCGCCCTTTGGAATTAATGGCTTAATTACTCAGCGCTTTTCTGGCGCTGGTTTGAGAAAGAAAGGCCGGTTCGGTCCCATTAGTCACCGCGGGAATTTGCAGGTTTCACGCCTATCCCAAGCGTACGCTGACCGAATGAGTCTTTTAGAAAAATAAAATTATTATTTTGTTACATTATCATTGAAGAGCTGACTATGTCGTTAATGCTGAGCGTGATCGTCCCGATGCACAATGCGGGGGAGTTATTGGAGCCTTTCCTGGCCTCGCTGCTGGCCCAGCGTGAGCAACGGTTGGAGGTGATCATCGTCAATGATGGTTCCACTGACGGTTCGGGAGAGATCGCACACCGTTACGCGGCGGTACATCCGCATATTCGTGTGATCGATCAGGCCAATGCCGGTGTTTCTAACGCGCGTAATGCCGGGCTTGCCGTTGCCCAAGGCAAATATGTGGCGTTTCCCGATGCCGACGACTTGCTGGCGCCGGAGATGTATTCCACGCTGCTGGAACAGGCGGAACAACATCAATTAGACGTGATGCAATGTAATGGCGAACGCTATTTTACCAGCCAAGATGAATTGCAGCTGATTTTTCCTGAGGCGCGTTTGCGCACCACCGATGTTATCACCGGCGTGCAGTGGTTTGAACGTGCGCTGAAATCGCGAAAGTTTATTCACGTTGTATGGCTGGCAATATATCGCCTCGACTTTATTCGCCAGCATCGGCTTTATTTCGAGCCGGGATTACATCACCAGGATATTCCCTGGACGACGGAAGTCATGTTTAATGCCAAACGGGTCAAATATTTAAGTACGCCGCTGTACCGTCAACGGGTGCACGACAAGTCGATCAGTAACCGTCGCCGCATCGGTAAGGCGAACGTGGAGTATCAACGCCACTATATGAAAATCGTCGAAATGCTGGAGCGGCTCAACCAGCGCTATGCGGGCACTGTCGCCATTCGTCCGGCTTTCCATTGGCAAATCACCCGCGAAGCGCTGGGCATTTGCCACAGCATTCGTCGTGAGCCGGAACCGGCCGCTCAGAGTCAGATCACCGAAGAGTTCTATCAGCGCGGCATCGACAGAGCGATGTTCGCCAATGCGCGCGGCCTGAAGCAGGGGTGGCATGTCATGCTGTGGCGGCATCGCCTGAAGCAGTGGCGCAACGATAACGGCTGTTCGCAACCGGCCTGAGGCACCAGACGTTGGGATCCGCCGCGTTAGCGCGTATACTCCTTCTCCCTTTTGCCGGAGAGAACGACACATGCATGCAGGTATGCCATTACTGAATCACGCGGAGCAGCAGGAAGCGGCGGATCGCATCCATCAACTGATGGAGCAGGGCATGAGCAGCGGTGAGGCCATTGCTCGCGTTGCGCAGGAAATTCGCGAGAAGCATCAGGGCGCTCAGGTTGCGGTACTGTTCGATGATGAAGACGAGCAGCATGAGGCCGCACCGGAGGCGTCGCGGGATGACGATGCTGAAGAAGACGAAGACTATTGACGTTATCGGGGCCGCGCATGCGGCCCCGTGAGTATCAGCCGTTGACCGCCACGGCGGCGGCGGCTTGTTTCGCTTGCTCCACCGCCAGTTCCGTCGTGCTCGCCGTCGCCAGCGCCACGCCCAGGCGACGCTGCCCGGCGATCTCCGGTTTGCCGAACAGACGCAGCTGGTTGTGCCCGCGCAGCGCATTTTCCAGGCTGCTGAAACGCACATCGCTGCTGGTGAGCTGCGGCAGGATCACCGCTGAAGCGGAAGGGCCGAACTGGCGGATGGCGCCAATCGGCAACCCGAGAAACGCGCGAACGTGCAGGGCGAACTCGGACAGATCCTGTGAGATCAACGTAACCATGCCGGTATCGTGCGGCCGCGGAGACACTTCGCTGAAGATCACGTCGTCGCCGCAGACGAACAGCTCCACGCCGAACAGTCCGAACCCGCCCAGGGCTTTCACCACCTTCTCCGCGATAGCCTGAGCACGGCTCAACGCCGTAGCTGACATGCGCTGCGGTTGCCAGGATTCGCGATAATCTCCGTCTTCCTGACGATGGCCGATCGGCTCGCAGAAATGTACGCCGTCCACGGCGCTGATGGTCAGCAACGTAATTTCAAAATCAAATCTTACCAACCCTTCGACGATCACCCGGCCGCCGCCGGCGCGTCCGCCCTGTTGCGCGTAATCCCAGGCGCTTTGCAGCTGCTCAGGCGTGCGGATCAGGCTTTGTCCTTTGCCGGAAGAACTCATCACCGGTTTGACGATGCACGGGTAGCCGATGTGCTCGACCGCTTGCCGGAAAGTCGCTTCGCTGTCGGCAAAGCGGTAGCTGGAGGTGGGCAGGCCAAGTTCTTCCGCCGCCAGACGGCGGATGCCTTCGCGGTTCATGGTCAGGCGCGTGGCTTCGGCGCAGGGCACCACGCGGTGGCCCTGACGTTCAAGTTCGACCAGCATGGCGGTGGCGATCGCTTCGATTTCGGGAACGATATAGTCCGGCCGCTCTTGTTCGATAACGGCTTTCAGCGCGTCACCGTCCAGCATATTGATGACGTGACTGCGGTGCGCCACATGCATGGCGGGGGCGTCGGCATAGCGATCGACGGCGATCACTTCCAGACCGAGGCGCTGGCATTCAATGGCGACTTCTTTACCCAGCTCCCCGGAGCCGAGCAACATGACGCGGGTGGCGGAAGGACGCAGGGCGGTTCCAATCGTTAACATAGTTTCGTACCTGGATCGGTGAAAGTAAGCGGATTGATGATCGGCGGGCAGTATATACGAAAACGATTGCGTTCACAGCCGCCACGCCAGGTTTGTTGCTAACTTACTGTTTTTATAACAAGCAGAAATATTTGCCCTGCCTGGGCGATTGTGCGTTAATAAGCGACGGCGAAAGAAGGCCTATATATAGCAAGGTTTTCGCGTCTCGTGCCGTCAAGGCAGGTTTATCAAGTAAAGGAAACACAAATGAGCAAGATCACTGGTCACGTTAAATGGTTCAACGAAAGCAAAGGCTTCGGCTTCATTACGCCTGCCGACGGTTCTAAAGACGTTTTCGTTCATTTTTCCGCTATCGTTAGCGATGGTTTCAAGACCCTGGCTGAAGGCCAGCAGGTTGAATTCTCCATCCAGGACAGCCAACGTGGCCCTGCCGCAGCCAACGTCGTTGCGATTTAACGACTGCGTTGCCAAGAAACCCGCCGCCGGCGGGTTTTTTTATGCCCGCAGCCCGTAACGCCGCCCATCTCTGTTATCATTTACCGCTGATTCGGCGCCAACCTGCGGGCGCGCCGCCATTCCATTCGTCATATAAGAGTTATCGCCGTGAGCACAGTTTCTTTTTCTTCCCTGCCGCTGCCAGCCGAACAGTTGGCCAACCTCAACGAACTGGGGTACGCCGAAATGACGCCGGTGCAGGCCGCCGCGTTGCCCGCTATCTTGCAAGGGCGAGACGTGCGCGCCAAGGCGAAAACCGGCAGCGGCAAAACGGCGGCATTTGGCATTGGCTTGCTGAATAACATCGTCGTTACTCAGGTTGCCACACAGGCGCTGGTGCTCTGTCCCACCCGCGAGTTGGCCGATCAGGTGAGCAAAGAGCTGCGTCGCTTGGCGCGTTTCACGCAAAACATCAAAATTCTGACGCTGTGTGGCGGCCAACCGATGGGGCCGCAGCTCGATTCGCTGGTGCATGCGCCGCACATCGTGGTGGGGACGCCGGGCCGTATCCAGGAACACCTGCGCAAGAAAACGCTGCAGCTGGACGAGCTGAAGGTGCTGGTGCTGGATGAGGCCGATCGCATGCTGGACATGGGGTTCGCCGACGACATCGACGATGTGATCAGCTATACGCCGCCGCAACGTCAGACGTTGCTGTTTTCCGCCACGTACCCGGCAGGCATCGAGCGCATCAGCGCGCGCGTTCAACGCCAGCCGCTAAGCGTCGAGGTGGACGATGGCGAAGCGCAGACCTCCATTGAACAACGCTTTTATGAGACTACGCGCGATCAGCGCCCAGCGCTGCTGGTGTCGGCCATTCGCTATCATCAACCTGCGTCTTGCGTGGTGTTCTGCAATACCAAACGCGACTGTCAGATGGTGCTTGAGGCCCTGGAGGCCCGCGGCATCAGCGCGCTGGCGCTGCATGGCGATCTGGAACAGCGCGACCGCGACCAGGTGTTGGTGCGTTTCGCCAACCGCAGTTGCCGGGTATTGGTGGCGACCGACGTCGCCGCACGCGGGCTGGATATTAAAGAGCTGGAGCTGGTGGTCAACTACGAACTGGCGTTCGATCCCGAAGTGCATGTGCACCGTATCGGCCGCACCGGCCGCGCCGGCATGAGCGGGCTGGCGATCAGCCTGTGCACGCCGCAGGAAATGGCGCGTGCGCACGCGATTGAAGACTATCTGCAGATGAGCGTCGACTGGTCGCCGGTGTCCGAGCTGAGCGGGGCGGCCAACGGCTCGCTGGAGGCGGAAATGGTGACGCTGTGCATCGACGGCGGCCGCAAGGCGAAGATTCGTCCCGGCGATATCCTTGGCGCGCTGACCGGCGACGCCGGGCTGACGGCGGCGGAAGTGGGCAAGATAGACATGTTCCCGGTGCATGCCTACGTCGCGATCCGCAAAGCCAGCGCGCGCAAGGCGCTGCAACAGTTGCAGCAGGGCAAAATCAAAGGCAAAAGCTGCAAGGTGCGGCTGCTGAAATAAGCCGAAGGCGGGCGGCGGTTTGCCTTCCCGCCACGATCTATTTATGCTGTACATAATTACAGTGATTTGAGTATTTGAGGACGCACGCATGGCGGTTGAAGTTAAATATGTGGTGGTGAGAAACGGTGAGGAAAAAATGACTTTCGCGAGCAAGAAAGAAGCCGACGCCTACGACAAAATGCTGGATCTGGCGGACAACCTTGGGGAGTGGCTGCTGCAGGCGCCGCTGAACCTGGATGACGAACAGCGCGAAGGGCTGAGCTTCTTCCTGGCGGAAAATAAAGATGCGCTGGGTCTGATTCTGCGCGGCGCATCGCCGGCGGAAACCCTCAAGAAACCGGCGGAAAGCAAAGCGAAAAAAGCGGCCTCTAACCCAAAAGAGGGATCTGCGTCAGAAAAGCAGGCGGCATAATGACTTATGTTGCGGTGTTGTGATGAAAAAGGATCTAAAATGAGCCGTGAAATAACTTTCTTCAGCCGCTTTGAGCAAGACATTCTGGCCGGGCGCAAAACCATCACCATTCGGGATGCCAGTGAGTCGCACTTCGAACCGGGCGAGGTATTGCGCGTCAGTCGCAATGAGGACGGCGTATTTTTCTGCTTTATCGAAGTGCTGTCGGTAACGCCGGTGCGCCTGGATGCGCTGACCGAACGCCACGCGCAGCAGGAGAACATGTCGCTCGGCGAACTGAAGCAGGTGATCAAGGAAATCTATCCGGGCCTGGATGCGCTGTTTGTCATTGAGTTCGTCAAACGGTAACCCTTTGCCGACGCCCTGTTGTGAGCCAGGGATGGGCGCCCGGATAGCGCTAATCACAACGGGAGGACATATGAAAAAAACGGGTTTGGCTATCGCCTTGTTGGCCATGATGGGAGCATCGACGGCGGTGTGGGCGCAGGATCACGAACAGCGCGCCGCCAAGGTAGGCCAGTGTGCGGGTCTGCAACCGGCGGATATCGCCGCCCAGGTTAAGCGCGACTTCTTGCAGAACCGCATTACGCGCTGGGAGTCGGACAAAAAGCTGCTGGGCACCGCAACGCCGATCGCCTGGGTTAGCCCGGATGCCATCAGCGGCAAGGATCAGATATGGCAGGTGCCGTTGACGGTGCGTGGCACCAAGGCAGATAAAACCTACAACGTGACGCTCAACTGCAACACCGGTGAAATCGCCTACAGCGCCCCGCAGTAACGCTTTCCCGGCAATAAAAAGCCCGCCGAGCGGCGGGCTTAATGTCCTCAGACGGTGTCAGTCGCTGAATGGGATCACCAATTCACCCGGTTTCACTTCCAACCCTTTCGCCAGTTTTTTCGCCAGCGCTTCGGTTTTGCTGTTGTCAGGATTCAGCACATAAGCCGGCTTTTGGTCGAAGTAGGATTTCAGCGACTGGTTCAGATACGGCGTCAGCGCTTTCATTACCGTCTGCATTTTTTCCGGCTGCACGCTGTAATCGGTCAGCTCCATGTCCTTCAGGAAAATGGCGCCCTGCGCCCGGTCGTAGACCGGCTGCGCCTTCAGCGTCAGCTTCAGATCCGCGGTCTGCGGGCCGAGAATCGACGTGATGTTGACCTTGGCGTCGCCGGAAAGGGTGACTTTACCCGGTTCGCTGCGGCCGATTTGGCTTTGCAACTGAGTCAGCACGATGTTGGCGTCCAGCAGGCCGGGCACGCCGATCTGCTTCTGGTAGTCGTTATGTTTCTGCAGGTAATCATTCACTTCCTGCTCGCTCAGGGTGTACTGGGTCAGTTGATTGCAACCGGCCAATACGCCGGCGAACAGCAGGGCGGCTGCGCCCATCAGGATCTTCTTCATTAATGCCTCATTGCGACTGCTGGCGAAAAGTGCTGCAGATAATTGATTAATCATTATAAACGTTCCGCCTGCGCGTGAAAACGGCAGGCGGCGATGTGCAGAGGATAGTGCGCGCAAAAGCGGGCGACACCTATCGGATAACGCCGAAAGCGTCAGCGCCGCAATCGCAGCGCCAAGAGGATCACGCCGGCCAGGCAGGCCGCTCCCCCCAACAGCGGGAACAGCGGAATGCCCCACAGCTGCAGTGAGGAGTGCATCAGATAAGGCGCCAGGCCCAGGGCAAAAGCGGCGGTGACAATGGCGATAGCCAGGGTGACGGCGGCGCGTTCCAACGCCTTGCTCAACTGGCCGAGATTACTGACGTTGATATCGGCATTGAGCTGCCCGCGTTTTAGGCGGCGCACCAACAGCCGCAGGGTTTGCGGCAGTTCTTCCCCGGCGTCGAGTGCTTCCCCGCCCAGGGCCAACAACCGCTGGCGCACGGCGTCAGGGGCATAGCGTTGCAGCACCGTTTGTTGCAGCATCGGTTTGAGGGTGGCGACGATGTCGAAGGCCGGATCCAATCGGTGCAGCACGCCGTCGGTGGTGATTAACGCCTTGAACAGCAGCACCAGATCGGGCGGCAGCGCCAACTGGTGTTCACGCGCCATCATCAGCAGGTCGGTCAGAGCCTTGCCCAACGTCAGGGTGGTGGCGGCCTGTTTGTCGAGAAAGTTTTGCGCCGCCAGCTCCAGATCCATCAGATCCAGCGGCTCGCTGTCCGACCAGGCGATCAGCGTGTTGACGATGCCTTCGGACTGACGATCGGCAATGGCCTGCAGCAGCAGGAGCAGCTGGTTGCGCCGCCGTTCGGACAGCTGGCCCACCATGCCGAAGTCGATGAAGCCGACGCGGTCGCCGCTCAGCGCCATCACGTTGCCGGGGTGCGGATCGGCGTGATACAGCCGGTGCTCCAGCACCATGCTCATAAAGGCGCGGGCGCCGCGCTGCGCCAGCAGCGGGCCGTCAAAGCCCGCTTCCGCCAACTGCCGGGGGTTCTCCGGCGCGGTGCCGGGCAAGTACTCCTGCACTAACAGACGTGGGGAAGACCATTGCCAATAGATTTTGGGCACGACCACGTCGGGTTCACGCGCGAACATGCCGGCGACGCGATCGCAGTTATGCCCTTCATGGGTCAAATCCAGTTCATGATTGAGCGCCGTCGCTAGCGCTCTGACCATCTGCCGTGGTCGATAGCGCGCCAGCGCCTGACTCTGCTGCTCTACGGTTTCCGCCAGCGAGGCCAGCAGCCGCAGATCGGCGTGAATGGTTTTCGCCAGGCCGGGCCGCAGCACTTTCACCACCACTTGTTCGCCGCTGTGCAGGCGCGCGCGGTAGATTTGCGCCATCGACGCCGCCGCCAGCGGTGTGCGATCGAATTCAGCAAACAGTTGCTCGGGATCATCGCCGAGATCGGCAACGATCTGCGGCGCCAGCGTTTCCCATGGCAGCACCGCCGCCTGGCTGTGCAGGCGATCCAGTTCGTCGGTCCAGGCCGGATCCAACAGGTCAGAACGCGTGGCCAGGATCTGGCCGAATTTGACGAAGGTTGGGCCTAGCGCCTCGAGCGCTTCGCGCAGCCGCTCGGGCAGGGTTTGTGCGTCCAATTGGGCGGGTTCAGCGCGGGCGCCGCGCAGCAAAGCCCCCAGGCCTAGCAGACGCAGAACGTCTTGCAGGCCGTAACGAATCAGAACGGAGGTAATTTCCTTCAGCCGCGCCCGATCGCGAGCGGTGGCGAGCACCATTTTCAGCATCAGTACGCCATATCCTTTGGGTTATTCAAACGTTATTGTTCCATGTCCAGCAGCAACGGCACTTCGCTGCGTTGCGCCATGCGGTTGCGGTAGGTTTCCACGTTGTCCGGCAGAGCAACCCCGGCGACGATCGACAACGAGCGCAGCAGCGGGAACAGGTGGATATCGTCTTCGGACAGCTCGCCGTTTACCGCTTCGGCGGAGACGATCAGCGGTGACAGGGTTTGCAGATCGGCCTCCAGCTGGGCGATCAGATCGGCGCTGTTGGCGAGATGCTCGGCGAAATCACCGATTGACGCCTGCTTTTTATCGATAAAATAACGGCGGGCGCTGTCGGTGGCGAACTCTTCGAAATCGGCATGCGCAATACGCGGCAACAGCAATTTTGCGCTGTACTCGCCGACCCGCTGCAGCCACTCGGCAATGGCGGGGTTGGTGCGGCCGGTCAGCACCGGCTTGCCGTCCAGGTTATCGACATAGCGTACGATATCCAGGCTTTCCGGCATCGCTTCGCCGTTGTCTTTGACCAGGATAGGCACCATTTTTTGGCCGATCAGGTTGAGCGGGGTCGTCTCATCGTCGTTGAGCAACGTGACCAGGCGAATCGGCAGACGTTTCAGGCCGAAAATCATGCGGGCTTTAACGCAGAATGGGCAATGATCGTAAATGAACAGTTTCATGCTTGCTCCGGGTTGTCAGGTTTTAACAGCAGTAGTTACCACAGCTTATCGAGGCTGTCTTGATGTGCGTGTGTTGGATGGTGCGTTATTGCGATATTGCCCGCGCACCGGCGCGGGCTAGGGGGCGTTATTTCTTGGCCGGTACCGAGTTGAGCACATCGATCAGGTGAATGCGAGCTTCTTCCAAGTCGATTTTGTCACGTTCGTTGGTGGCGGTGACGACCTGCAGCTGTTTGATAATATCGTTTTTCAGGCCGGCGTCGCTGGCGAGGATATGGGCCAGGGCCTTTTCCACCAGGGTGGAACGCGCATAAATCATGCGCAAGTTCAGTATCATATGTTCGAGTAGTTGCGGTAATTTTGCTTCTTCGTTCATGCCGACGGGCTCCTGTGGGTGTTTTTACTAACAGGATAGCAGCTGTTGCCGATTCGGCCGGATTTCTATGGCGTTAACCGCCGCGCAGCATCATCGATGCACTGCGCCGCGGGCTGAACTGCCAGTACAGCGCCAGCAACGTAGCGAAGCCCACGGTTCCAAGCAGCAACCAGGGTAACTCCGGCATGTTCATCGTCCGTCCGGTATCGTACATCCAGCCGCCGCCGGTGTAACCTAACGCGCCACCCAGCGCCAGACCAAGGCGGCTGAAGCCCATATAGCTGCCACGCGCACGTGGATCGGCCAGTGAAGCGCTCAGCGTCTCGCGCGCCGGTTCGGCGATGATCGATCCCAGATAGAAGCAGCAGATCAGCGTGAACACGCCCTGCAAGCTGGTGGCGAGACCGATCGGCAACAGGCTGAGCGTCATCAGCAACAGGCCCGCCATCAGGCGCTGCTCAAGCCGGAAGTGTTTTTCTCCCCAACGCGCCAGCGGATAGAGCAGCGACAACGACAGCGCCGCTTCAATCGCATACATCCATTTCACCGCCGCCGGTGAGCCGGCGATTTCGTTAACCACGATCGGCATCATCAGCATCACCTGTACCGCCAACATGTAATAACCGGTCAGCGTCAGGACATAGGTGAGGAAGCGGCGATCGCGCACGACCCGCAGCATGCCTTCCTTCATCGGTATACGCACGGTAGAGATGCGGTAAGCCGGCAGTAGCCAAGCGTTCCAGCCAGCGGCGAGCACGAAGATCGCCGCTCCCACCCAGCAGACAAAGTGGAAATCGTACTGCAGCAGCCAACTGCCGAGCAGCGCGCCGACCACCGCACCCGCGCTGTCCTGCATCATCAGCAGCGAGAAAAAACGGCCGCGTTCATGCGGGCGGGTCAACTTGATTACCAAAGCGGTGCGCGGCGGATCGAATAACGTGCCGCCCAGGGCGGACAGCGCGCAGGAGAACCACAGGATCCAAGGCTCATCCGCCATCGCCATGGTAGCGAAACCGGCGGCGCGCAGCAGCATGCCGGTGACGATCATCGGCTTGG
The DNA here is from genome assembly GCF_052166375.1 of Serratia sp. CY83965. Classification (NCBI taxonomy): domain Bacteria; kingdom Pseudomonadati; phylum Pseudomonadota; class Gammaproteobacteria; order Enterobacterales; family Yersiniaceae; genus Serratia; species Serratia sp. CY83965. Next base: position 444,597 of record NZ_JBJNOV010000004.1, read on the forward strand.
CGCCGAAGCGATCGGCGATGGCGCCGCCAAAGATGCCGAGCCCTTGTTGCAGCAGCTGGCGCAAACCCAGCGCGATGCCGACGATCAGCGCCGCCCATCCTAATTGATCGACAAAGCGGATCGAAATAAGCGGGAACACGACAAAGAAGCCTAAAACCACCAGCAGGTTGTCGAGCAACAGAAAATATTTACCCAAGCTGCGCGCTTGCGACACCAGAGACATGAATCACCATGAGCAATTAAGAGAGAGGGGGAAGGCAACCCCACCATTCTCTACCCAATTGCCGGACGGCGACAGGGGCGGAGTAGATAATATTTTTTTATCGTCAAGGTGTTACTTGCGCTGCAAAATAGGCGGAAAAACGCCGTAAAACGCGTATTCGGTGATTTACTGAGCGACCGGGATTTTACCTTGAGGGCGGGCTACGGTTATATTGAATGCAGGGAAGTGCGGTTCTGAGGCGCTATTGGCTAAATAAAGTCATGGCATTAGATCGGCGCCGGATAATTAACCATGCGACTTCCCAATAAATACTTCTTATCGAACCGTTTTGACTGCGGGGGAAATGATGTTCGGCTACCGCTCTGCATCGCCAAAAGTACGTCTTACTACCGACCGGATGGTGGTCCGTTTAGTGCATGAACGGGACGCCTATCGTCTGGCGGATTATTATGCCGAGAACCGAGCCTTTCTCAAACCCTGGGAGCCGGTGCGCGACGAAAGCCACTGTTATCCTTCCGGCTGGCAGGCGCGTCTGGGCATGATCGCTGAAATGCAAAAGCAGGGCAGCGCCTACTATTTTATCCTGCTCGATCCGCAAGAGCAGGAAGTGCGCGGCGTGGCGAACTTCAGCAACGTGCTGCGCGGTTCGTTTCACGCCTGTTTCCTCGGTTATTCGCTGGGGGAGAAATGGCAGGGACAGGGGCTGATGTTCGAAGCCTTGCAGTCCGCCATCCGCTATATGCTGCGCCAACAGCGCATGCACCGCATCATGGCCAACTATATGCCGCACAACCAGCGCAGCGGCGCATTGCTGACGCGTCTGGGATTCGAACGCGAAGGTTACGCCAAGGATTACCTGCTGATCGACGGCCAGTGGCAAGACCACGTTTTGACGGCATACACCAATAAAGAGTGGCTCCCCCCACGTTGAGGCCAAACGATGAAATATGAATTGAACGCCAGAGAGGCTCGGGTTATCGGCTGCCTGTTGGAAAAACAGGTCACGACCCCGGATCAATACCCGCTTTCGCTGAATGCCATTACGCTGGCATGTAACCAAAAAACCAACCGTGAACCGGTGATGGATCTGAGCGAAAGCGAAGTGCAGCAGCTCCTCGATCTGTTGCTGCGCAAACATTTCCTGCGCACCCTCAGCGGGTTCGGCAACCGGGTAGTGAAGTACGAACAGCGGTTTTGCAACTCCGAGTTCGGCCAACTGAAACTTTCGCCCGCCGAACTGGCGGTGATCGCCACATTACTGCTGCGCGGCGCGCAAACGCCCGGCGAGCTGCGCACCCGTACCAATCGGATGCACGAGTTCAGCGATGTCAGCGAAGTCGAACAGGTGTTGCAACAGCTGGCCACGCGAGAAGATGGCCCGTTCGTGGTGCGCCTGGCGCGTGAGCCGGGCAAGCGCGAAAGCCGATTCATGCATCTGTTCAGCGGCCAGATTGATGAAGCGCCGCCCGCGGCGTTCGAACCCGAGGACGACGGCGAACTGAGCGCCAGGGTTAGCGCATTGGAAAGCGAAGTGGCGGAACTGAAACGGCAGTTGCAACACCTGTTGGTGAGGGATGCGAATGACTAAATTGCGTGTAGGCGTGGTGGGATTGGGCAGTATCGCGCAGAAGGCTTACCTGCCAATCCTCGGTCAGGCGGCGGATTGGACTCTGGTGGGCGGTTTTTCGCCCAATCAGCAAAAAGCGCAGCCGCTGTGCGACAGCTACCGCATGGCCTGTTTCTCTCGGTTGGACAGCCTGGCCGAACAGTGCGACGCGGTCTTTGTTCACAGCAGCACCGCCAGCCATTTTTCGGTAATAGGCGAGCTGCTGAACCGCGGTGTGCACGTTTACGTCGATAAACCGCTGGCGGAGACGCTGGAGCAGGGCGAGCAGTTGCTTGAGTTGGCCGAGCGGCGGGGCAAAACGCTGATGGTGGGGTTCAACCGCCGTTTCGCACCGCTTTACCGGCAGCTCAAGCAGCAAATGAATCAGCCGGCCTCCATTCGCATGGATAAACATCGGGCGGACAGCGTCGGCCCGCGCGATCTGCGTTTTACCCTGTTGGATGATTACCTGCACGTGGTGGACACGGCGCTGTGGCTGGCGGGCGGAGGCGAGCAACTGCTGAGCGGCAGCGTGCGCGCCAACGCCGCAGGCGAAATGCTGTACGCCGAGCACCACTTCGCCTGCGGCGAAACGCAGGTGACGACCAGCATGCATCGCCGCGGCGGCAGCCAGCGCGAAAGCGTGCAGGCGGTGACCGACGGCGCGCTGTATCAGTTGACCGATATGCGTCACTGGCTGCGTGAAGATGCGCAGGGCGAGTTGGAACAACCGGTGCCGGGCTGGCAAAGTACGCTGGTGCAACGCGGCTTCGACGGTGCGGTGCGGCATTTCCTTGATGCCGTCGCCAATCAGAGCGCGCCGGAAACCGGCGGCGAACAGGCGCTGTTTGCCCAGCGGGTGGTCGAGCGTTTGCTACGGGATAACTCTATGTAACATATGGCGGTAGCTATTCTTTTCCGGATGCGTAAACTGAGCCGATTGTTTCACTGACGCCTGCTGTTGCAGGCGTTGATATTTACGGTACCTATCAGACAAGCACATGAACCTACTCAAATCCTTGGCTGCCGTCAGCTCGATGACGATGTTTTCGCGGGTGTTGGGCTTTGCCCGCGATGCGATCGTCGCGCGGGTGTTCGGGGCCGGCATGGCAACGGACGCCTTCTTCGTGGCGTTCAAACTCCCGAATCTGTTACGCCGTATCTTTGCCGAAGGCGCGTTTTCGCAGGCCTTCGTGCCGATCCTGGCCGAATACAAAAGCCAGCAGGGCGACGAGGCGACACGCACGTTTATCGCCTATGTCTCCGGGCTGCTGACGCTGGTGCTGGCGGTGGTGACGGTACTGGGGATGTTGGCCGCGCCCTGGGTTATCTATCTCACCGCGCCGGGCTTTACCGATACGCCCGACAAGTTTGCCCTGACGTCGGCGCTGCTGCGCATCACATTCCCCTATATTCTGTTGATCTCGCTGGCGTCGCTGGTGGGGGCGATCCTCAATACCTGGAACCGCTTCTCGATCCCGGCCTTTGCGCCAACGCTGCTTAACGTCAGCATGATTGGCTTCGCGCTGTTCGCCGCGCCGTATTTCCACCCGCCGGTGCTGGCGCTGGCCTGGGCGGTGGTGGTAGGCGGCGTGCTGCAACTGGGCTACCAGCTGCCGCACCTGCGCAAGGTCGGCATGCTGGTGCTGCCGCGCCTCAAATTGGGCGATGCCGGAGTCTGGCGGGTAATGCGTCAGATGGGGCCGGCGATCCTTGGGGTGTCGGTCAGCCAAATCTCGCTGATCATCAACACTATCTTCGCATCGTTCCTGGTATCCGGCTCGGTGTCCTGGATGTACTACGCCGACCGCCTGATGGAATTTCCTTCTGGCGTGTTGGGTGTGGCATTAGGCACCATCCTGCTGCCGTCGCTGGCCAAAAGCTTCTCAAGCGGCAACCACGACGAGTATTCGCGCCTGATGGATTGGGGGCTGCGCCTGTGTTTTCTGCTGGCGCTGCCGAGCGCCATCGCGCTGGGCATTTTGGCCAAACCGTTGACCGTCTCGCTGTTCCAGTACGGCAAGTTCAGCGCCTTTGACGCGGCGATGACGCAACGTGCGCTGGTGGCTTACTCGGTGGGGCTGATGGGGCTGATCGTGGTTAAAGTGCTGGCGCCGGGCTTCTATTCGCGGCAGGACATCAAAACGCCGGTCAAGATCGCTATCATCACGCTGATCATGACGCAGGTGATGAACCTGGCGTTTATTGGTCCGCTGAAGCATGCCGGCCTGGCGCTGTCGATCGGCTTGGCGGCTTGCCTGAACGCCTCGCTGCTGTATTGGCAGCTGCGCAAGCAGAAGATTTTCCAGCCACAGCCGGGTTGGGCGCTGTTCCTCACTAAGCTGGTGATCGCCGTGCTGGCGATGTCGGCGGTGCTGATTGGCGTGATGTGGCTGATGCCGGCTTGGGATCAGGGCAATATGCTGGAACGTTTGCTGCGTTTGGCTGCGGTGGTGGTGGCCGGTGTGGTGGCCTACTTTGGCGTGCTGGCCGGGTTGGGCTTCCGCCCGCGTGATTTTGCGCGCCGCGTCGCCTGAGCCGAATGCAAGAACAAAAAAAGGTCGCCTTGGCGACCTTTTTACTTTCCGCGCGGTGCGGCTTACATGCGTTCGACGGTTTCGATGCCCAGCGTGTCCAGGCCGGTTTTCAGCGTTTTAGAGGTCAGCAGCGCCAGCTTCAGGCGGCTCTGACGGGTTTCTTCGCTGTCGGCGTTCAGGATCTGGCAGTGCTCGTAGAAGCTGGAGAACAAGCCGGCCAGATCATACAGGTAGCTGCACATGACGTGAGGCGTGCCTTCACGTGCAACGGTGGTGAGCACCTCTTCGAACTGCAGCAAGCGGGTAGCCAGCGCAATTTCACGCTCTTCGGTCAGCGTCAGCGGCAGTGTCAGGCTGCTTTCGTCGATCCCGGCGCGCTTGAATACCGATGCCACACGGGTATAGGCGTATTGCATATAAGGCGCGGTATTGCCCTCGAAGGCCAGCATGTTGTCCCAGTCGAAGACATAGTCGGTGGTGCGGCTTTTCGACAGATCGGCGTATTTCACCGCGCCGATGCCGACCACGCGGGCCACGGTCTTCATTTCATCTTGCGGCATGTCCGGGTTTTTGCCGGCGATCAGCTGTTCGGCGCGTTCGATGGCTTCATCCAGCAGATCGGAGAGCTTCACCGTGCCGCCCGAGCGGGTTTTGAACGGCTTGCCGTCTTTGCCCAGCATCATGCCGAACATGTGGTGCTCCAGCGAGACGGACTCCGGCACGTAACCGGCCTTGCGCACGATGGTCCAGGCCTGCATCAGGTGCTGATGCTGGCGGGAGTCGATGTAATACAGAACGCGGTTGGCGCCCAGAGTTTCGTAGCGATACTTGGCGCAGGCGATATCGGTGGTGGTGTAGAGGTAGCCGCCATCCTTTTTCTGGATGATGACGCCCATCGGGTCGCCGTCCTTGTTCTGGTATTCGTCGAGGAACACCACGGTGGCGCCTTCGCTTTCCACCGCCAGCCCTTTGGCTTTCAGATCGGCGACGATGCCCGGCAGCATCGCGTTATACAGGCTTTCGCCCATCACGTCGTCTTCGGTCAGCGTGACGTTCAGGCGGTTATAGGTCAGCTGGTTTTGCGCCATGGTGATGTCGACCAGCTTGCGCCACATTTTCAGGCAGTACTGATCGCCGCCCTGCAGCTTCACGACGTAAGCGCGCGCGCGCTCGGCGAACTCGGCGTCTTCGTCGTAGTGTTTCTTGGCTTCGCGATAGAACTGTTCCAAATCGGACAGGCCCATATCGCTGGCGTTTTCGTTCTGCATTTTTTCCAGGTAGGCAATCAACATGCCGAACTGAGTGCCCCAGTCGCCGACATGGTTGGCGCGAATCACTTTATGGCCCAAAAACTCCTGGGTACGCGCCGCGGCGTCGCCGATGATGGTGGAGCGCAGGTGGCCGACGTGCATCTCTTTCGCCACGTTTGGCGCGGAATAGTCGATAACGATGGTTTGCGGTTCAACCGGCGCAATGCCCAGCTTCGGTGCGTTCAGCACCTGATCGGCCTGGCGGGCGACCCAATCGCTGTTCAGGAAAATGTTGATAAAGCCGGGACCGGCGATTTCCACTTTACCGGCGACGTCGCCGAGATCCAGCAGTTGCACCACTTTTTCCGCCAGCTGACGGGGCGGCATGCCCAGCTTTTTGGCGACTGACATCACGCCGTTGGCCTGGTAATCGCCAAACTGCGCCTTGGCGGAAGGGCGGACCTGCGCTTCGCAATCGGCTGGCGCGCCAGCGGCGATCAGCGCCTGGCTGACTTTATCTGAAAGAAGAACCTGAATATTCACCGGGTTACCTTAATGACGAACGAGGGGCTGAAGCCAGCCCCTGCGGGATTCAACGGTGGCGGGCGCGATGGGCGACCGCCACAAAACAGCCTGTAATTGTAACCGATCTGACGAAGCCCGTCAGCAGTTGGCGCGGCCGCTGCGATGAAACAGTTGTCGGGTGCGGCGCGTTGATTGCCGAAGGTGAAAGCAGAATGACCTGAACAGAATGTACGAAGGGGAGAGTTGCGAAGCTAGCGTTTTTTATTGCGGCGACCTGCATCCAGCGTGTTGACGCTGCGTGATTTGAAATGACGGTAGATGGCGTATACGGCGATAATTATCAACACCAAGGATATCGTCAGCAATAACATAATGATCATCTCGAATTTAAATTTCCTCCAAAGTAGCGGAGTTGTCTTGGTGAATCAATTGTCTGGGGGTAAATTAAGATAATCCTTAGCTTCCCATCAATTAATGGGGTTTATTTTCTTTTTTTACAATAGGTTGTGCTTATGGTTTTATGTGACTTCGATAAGTGAATCAGGTTTGATTAAACCAGACTATTCAATCGACTTGACCAATGGAGTGCAGAGGGTTTTGTGCAAAATAACTTAAATCATAACGTCATGAAGAGAAGGTATAATGGCTTGCGAAAAATCTTATTTTTTATTTTTCTGTTGCTTTAATAAGCTGTCATCTTAATAAGAAACTGGTTTTTATTCTCCCCGTCCGCAACCAAAAATCATTCTGAACCGCCGCCGAAAAACGTCGCCACGGTGGCGAGCGCTGCCGCCACCGTGTAAATTACGGCGTTTAACTTTACGCTCCGTTGTTTTGAGGTTTCTATGACCACTCCCTTGCAGACCGTTGCCGAGCTTGACGATCTGACGCTCGATTTGCCGCGTTTCGAGCAGGCGCTGTATCAATTTGCCGCCAAATTGCGGCTTGATCTGGCCGCGTTCACCGCCGATCACATCTCCCTGCGCTGTCACCAGAATGCCACCGCTGAACGTTGGCGCCAGGGGCTGATGCAGTGCGGGACACTGCTATCCGAATCAATGATCAACGGGCGGCCTATCTGTCTGTTCGATTTGTCTCAGCCGCTGGCCGTAGGGCCGTGGCGGATAGACTGCATCGAGCTGCCGTATCCTGGGGAGAAGCGCTATCCGCACGAAGGCTGGGAACACGTCGAATTGGTGCTCAGTGGCGATCCTCAGACGCTGTACGCTCGGGCGTTGAGCCACCTTGCCGATGAGGCATTGTTGGCGCCGGGGATCAAGCTGAAGCAAAGCTCGCCAAAAGGCGAGGGCGAGCGGCTACCGAACCCGACGCTGGCCATCACCGACGGAACGGTCACGATCAAGTTTCATCCGTATTCCATTCGAGACATCGTCGCCAGCGAACAAGGTTAGCCAGGCAGCGCCGCACAGGCTCGCGCCATGCGATCGAGCGCTTCATCGAGCAGGGCCCATCGGCAACCAAAGTTAAGCCGCACAAAGCGCCGATCGCCGAAATCCAAACCGGCGCTTAATCCAACGCCCGCGCGCTCGAAGAACTGATGCGGATTGTCCACCGGCAACGCGCCGCAGTCGATCCAGGCCAAATAGGTGGCTTCAATCGGCAACAACTTCAATCCCGGCATGGCGTTGATGCGTTCTGTCACCCGATCGCGATTGGCGCGCAGATAAATCAACTGCTCGTCCAGCCAGGGTTGCCCGTATTGATAGGCCGCCTGGGCGGCGACCAGCGCCAGCAGATTGACCTCCGGCACGATGCCGCTGCGCGCGCGTTTCAGCTTTTGTCGCAGCGCCTCATTAGGGACGATCGCCATCGAGGCGCCGAGCCCGGCGAGATTAAACGTCTTTGACGGCGACATCAGCGTCACGCTGCGTTGGGCCGCGTCTTCATTCAGGGTGGCGAAGGGGATATGGCGCGCGCCGGGCTCAAGCAGCAGTTCGCAGTGAATCTCATCCGAACAGACGATTAAATCGTGTTCGCGAGCGAACCGGTGGTGCTGCAACAGCTCCTCTCGGCGATACACGGTGCCACCGGGGTTCTGCGGGTTGCACAGCAACAGGAGTTTTTCGTTGCCGTTGAGCCGATCATGCATCGAGGAAAAATCCAGCCCCCAACGCTGGTTGACCGCTGTTAGCGATACCGAAAGGTGTTTACGCCCGGCGAATTTGGCCGCTTTGCGAAACGGCGGATAAATGAGCGAGGGGGCCAGCGTGCTCTGATGTTCTTCGGTGCAGGCTCGCACGCACAGGTTCAGGCCGCACACCAGGCCAGGCAGGAAAATGATCCATTCAGGCTTGATGTGCCAATCGTAGCGCTCTACCATGCGGCGGGTAAAAACCTCAATAAGATCAGGGGATGGGTGGGTGTAGCCGAATACGCCGTGTGCTACGCGGCGCTGCAAGGCTTCGATCACCGCCGGCGGTGAGGTGAAATCGCTGTCGGCGACCCAAAGCGGGATGATGTCGCTGCCGCGATATTTATCCCACTTAACGCTGTCACTGTGACTGCGGTCTACCCATTGATCAAAATTGAATGCCATAGTGATAACCCTGAGCCGGTTTATGCCTATGCATGAGCCTACGTGAGAAATGAAGAAATGAACAATTGCCGCCGTATGTTGGCCGTTATCTGGGGGTGACAATGATAAAACTGGAAGTTTGTTGCTTTAGCGTCGACTGTGCGCTGACGGCCGAACGGGCGGGCGCCGATCGCATCGAGTTGTGCGCCAGCCAGAGCGAAGGGGGATTGACGCCGAGCTATGGCACGCTGCGTCTGGCGCGTGAGCGGGTTTCGATCCCGGTGCATCCGATCGTTCGCCCGCGCGGTGGCGATTTCTGTTACGGCGCGGTGGATTTCGAAGTGATCAAACAAGACATCCGCCAAATTCGCGAGATGGGGTTCCCCGGTGTGGTGGTTGGCATGCTGGACGACGAAGGGCACATCGATCTGCCGCGCATGCGCGAAGTGATGAGGCTGTGCGAAGGCATGGCGGTGACGTTCCATCGCGCGTTCGATATGTGTCAGAATCCGATGGTGGCGCTGGAGCAACTGACCGAGCTGGGTGTGGCGCGCATTCTGACCTCCGGCCAGCAGCAGAGCGCCGAACTTGGCCTGCCGTTGCTGCGCGATTTGCGCCAGGCCAGCCAAGGCCCGGTGATCATGGCGGGTGCCGGCGTGCGCCTCAGCAATCTGCATAAGTTTGTCGATATCGGCCTGCATGAACTGCACAGCTCTTCCGGCCATCTGGTGCCGTCGACCATGCGTTATCGCAAGGCGGGCGTCACCATGTGCTCCGATAACGAGTTTGACGAATTTAGCCATTATTGCGTGGATGGCGAAATGGTGGAGGCGATGAAAAACGCGCTGGCCTTGGTTGATCCTCTGGCGCAAAGCGCATAAACACGCAGTTAGCCGCGTTTGAAAACCGGTTTCCGGGCCGTAAGACCCCTTTGCGTGTCACTGAGTCCTCGGCGATCACGCAAGTACCAGGCCCCGGCGTTTTGCCGGGGCTTTTTTTATGTTTTGTAAAGACCATTAGCCGTTTCAATGCGGTATCTCGGTCGACCAACCCCCCATCTCTTCTTGCGATCGTCATGCCCTGCTGATAAGTTTGTGAATTAAAATCCTTTAAATATCATAATATTAAATGATTTTTTGATATGCATTGATGCAGTGAATTATTGGCGCCATGCCTCTCAATACTGCGTCTGCATTTTCATGTCCGAACACGGCTTGGCTGATGGCCGGAACATCACAGCATCAATGAGGAGAGCCGTCAGCTCGACTGCAGAGCGCGTTGGCGGCGGACTTAACAAGGAGATAATGATAATGACCCGAACGGCACACTGTTGGACCGCTGCGCTTTTACTGACGTTGGCCCTGACCGGCTGCCAGACCGCCAAGCGGCCCGTTTCTACATTGAGTAAGCCGCCCAGCGCAGAAGAAGTTGCGGAGCAGGATAAGCGGCAGCGTGAGGCCGAGCGCATGCAGCAGTGCCAACGCGAACTGGATGCCATGCGCGGCATGGATAACGAGAAATATCAGAAATTCAAACGCGAGTTCGATACCTTGATGAGCGGTGCGGCGCAGTATGCCGGCGTGCGCCAACGGATCAATACGGGCACGCAGGAAACCGTCGATGCACTGTATCGTTATCGCACCAGCCGTCTGTGCGCAGACATCAGTTCTGCCATGATGACCGGTCTGGCTGAGCGCGGAGAACGCGCCCAATGATCCCTCGTGCGAGAAAGGCACTGCTGAGCCTGATGATATCGCTGGCGCTTGCGCCAACGCTGGCCGTGGCGGATGACGATGTGCCTGCATTATTGCAGTTTGCCGAGCGCTACCAGCAACAGGATGCACCGGCGGCTGACGCCGCGGTTACCCCGCCCCGGGAAATCCAAAAGCCGGCGTCCCGGCCGGTTCAACTTCGTGAAACGGCTGCGCAGAGAAAGCAACTGACGCAGTTGCAAAAGGCGCTGCGTGAGAAAGAGACTCGACTGGAACAACAGCAAGCCGCTATTCAATCACTGCAGCAGGAGCTGACCGCGCTGCGCGTTGCGTCATCCCTGACGGTTGCCGATAAACCGGCACCGGCTCCCGATCTGAGCGCGTTGAGCGACTTCGCCAGCGGCGTGCGACAGGCGCTGAACCTGACGCCGCAGGAGCGCAAGGCTCAGGCGCAGATCGCCGAGGCGCAAGCCGCGTTGGTGCGGCAAAAGCAACAAACCGCGGAGCGAGATCGGCGCATTGCCTTGCTGGAACAACGGCTGGCGGCCTTGCCCAAACAGGCGGAAAACGTTCGGCAGCAGGTTTGGGAGGAGAAGCTGGCGGCGGCGCAAACCGCCAATGATAAAGCGCGTCAGCGTTATGAGCAGGACAAAAAAGCGGCCGCCGCTGAGCTGGAACGACAAAAGGTCGAGGCCGCCAAGTTGACGGATGAACTGCAGCGGCAGCTGGCGCAGCTGCAGAAAGAACAGGGCGTCCAACGACAGCAGGAGGGGCAACAAGAGAAAAGCCTGAAGAGGGCGCTGGAACAACAAAAAGCCGAAGCCGCCAAGGCGGTGGGCGAGCTTCAACAGCGGCTGGCGCAGCTGCAGAAAGAGCGTGATGACCAACGTCGGCAGGCCGAGCAACAAGAGAAAAGCCTGCAGGCGTCGTTGGCAAAGCAGGCGATAGAAGCCGCCAAAGCGACGGAGGAACTGCAGCGGCAGTTGGCGCAACTGCAGGAAAAAAACAAAGCGCAAACCGAGCAGGCCAAAATGCTGGAACAACGTCTGGCGGCGGTGACGGCGGAAAGCGCGCAGGCAGCGCAGAAGAGGGATGAAGCGACGCAACGGGCGGATAAAACGGCAGCGGAGCTGGCTGCCGCCCATCAGGCTCAGCAAGCTTTGCAAGACGAACTGAGCGGGCTGAGATCGCGGGCCAAATGGTTGCCGGAAGTGAAAACGCTGAAGAAAAAACCGGAGCAACAGAGCTATGCTGCCGGCGTCGCCTTGGGGCGCGATATCCAAACGATGCTGGCTGAGCGTAAAAATTGGGGCATCACACCCGATAAAACCATGTTGCTGGCCGGCGTGATCGATACCTTCAACGGCCATTACCAGTTGAGCGATGCGCAGCTGACCCGCGCGCTGGCGGAGTCGGAAAAAGCGGTGAGTGACGCCAGAAACCAGGCGGCGAAGACGCAGACCAGCAAGGGTGAGGCGTTCGTTGCCGAGTTCAAAAATAAGAAGGGCACGCAGAAATCGCCTTCCGGCTTCTGGTATCGCATCGATTATACGGGTGATGAAACCATTGCGGAAAACGCGCGGGTAGACATCGTGGTGAAAGAGAGCTTAACCGACGGCAGCGTGATTCAGGATATGGATCGCAGTGGAAAGGTGATGTCTCAGCCGCTCTCCGCCTATCCGCCGTTGTTCCGCGAGGCGATCGGTCATCTGAAAAATCACGGTTCGCTGACGATGGTGGTGCCGCCGGCGTTGGCGTACGGTGAAACGGGCTATGCGCCGCAGATCCCGCCGAACGCGACGATGGTCTATGAGCTGCGGATTGTCGATGCCAGCAACGGGTAACTGGGGGCCGGCGCAGGCCGGCCCGATTAAGCGAGCGCTAGGGTTTTTTTGCAGTCAGCACGGCGCGCAGGGGCGCCGGATAGCCTTCGATTGTTTTACTGCGATCGTTCGGATCGAGGAATTCGGCCAGTGATTCGCTGGTCATCCAGTCGGTGCGGCGCTGCTCTTCGAGACTGGTGACGCACATATCGGCAATCTTCACGTCGACGAAACCGCACTTCTCCAGCCAGCATTTCAGCGCCTCGGCGGAAGGAATGAAATACACGTTGCGCATCTGCGCATAACGATCGCCCGGCACCAGCACCTGGTGGCGATCACCTTCCACCACCAGCGTTTCCAGCACCAGTTCGCCTTCAGCTACCAGCTGATTTTTCAGTTGATACAGATGATCGAGCGGCGAGCGGCGGTGATACAGCACCCCCATTGAGAACACGGTGTCGAACGCCGCCAAATCAGGCAATTGCTCGATGCCGAGCGGCAGCAGGTGGGCGCGCTGATCGCCGCCCAACAGCTTGCGCACCGCTTCGAACTGGCACAGGAACAGTTGCATCGGATCGATGCCTACGGCGAGATGTGCGCCGGCGCCGATCATGCGCCACAGGTGATAGCCGCTGCCGCAGCCGACATCGAGAATGGTGCGTCCGGCCAGCGGAGAAATGTGCGGCAGCACGCGATCCCATTTCCAGTCGGAATGCCATTCGGTATCGATATCGATGCCATACAGCGAGAACGGCCCTTTACGCCACGGCATCAGGGTGCGCAGCATTTTCTCGACGCCTTCAAGCTGGCCCGGCGACAGGCCGGGCTCCATCTCAGCGCGCACGCCGTGCAGCAGATCGAGACGGGTGGGGGTCAGCGTCGGCAAATGTTCCACCGAGTTGAACCACTGCTTGAATTTGCCGTGCAGCGATTCGCGTTGCCAGGCGCTCAGCTGTGGGGGCAGCGTATCCAGCCAGTGGCTGAGAGGGCTCTTGGCAATGCGCTGATAGAAATCACCGAATTCGATCATTGCGCATCCCCCGCTTTCAGGGCGATCAGTGAACCGAAGTTGAAGCACTGGAACCACACCTCAGCATGCTCGAATCCGGCCTGTTGCAGACGCGCCTTGTGCGCTTCCACTGAATCGGTCAGCATCACGTTTTCCAGCATGCTGCGTTTTTGGCTGATCTCCAGCTCGCTGTATCCGTTGGCGCGTTTGAAATCGTGGTGCATGTTGAACAGCAGCTCGCCGACTTCGGCGTCTTCAAAGCTGAATTTTTCCGACAACACCAGCGCACCGCCCGGGCGCAGGCCACGATAGATTTTCTCCAGCAGGCGCAGGCGATCGGCCGGTTCGAGGAACTGCAGCGTAAAGTTCAGCACCACCATCGAGGCGTTCTCGATGTCGATGTCGCGAATGTCGGCTTCGATGACGTCAACCGGCGTGTCGGCGCGGAAGGCGTCAATATGGCGGCGGCAACGTTCCACCATCGCCGGCGAATTGTCGACGGCGATGATAGTGCAGCCGGGCACCTTGATATTTCGCCGCATTGACAGCGTCGCTGCGCCCAGCGAGCAGCCCAGGTCATACACCCGGCTGTCGGGTTGCACAAAGCGTTCGGCCAGCATGCCGATCATCGAGATGATGTTGGAATAGCCGGGAACCGAGCGTTGGATCATGTCGGGGAACACTTCGGCGACGCGTTCGTCGAAGGTCCAGTCGCCCAATTTGGCGATGGGAGCGGAGAAAAGGGTATCGCGGTTTGGCATAGCGGCAAATCAGTTCAGAATTCGAAGCTGCGTAGTCTAACAGAAAAGCGCAAAAAAGCGGAGCGGAAGCAGGCGGCACGGCCGCCTGATGATAAAACGGGATCAGTGCAGGCTGAAAATCAGATCCCAAGGCAGATAGAAGATATTTGCCAGAACCATCAACAACAAAGAGATATAGGTCGCGGCCATGCCGGAACGGCGCCAGCGAACCTCACGGTTGCGTAAACCGTAGTAATGCACCAGCCGCCCGGTCATCAGCATCAGGCCGCAGAGGTGAATCATCCAGATTTCCGCGCCGTTCATTTCCATGATCACCAGCAATACGGCAGCGATAGGAATGTATTCAACGGCGTTGCCATGCACGCGTATGGCGGTCTGCAATTCGTAGAAACCGCCGTCGCCGTAGGCTACGCGGTACTGCATCCTTAATCTGACTACGTCATAAGAGAGTTTGATCAACAACAATGCGCCGAGCACCACATAAAGCGCGCTTACCATTTTTAACTCCGTTCCCTAACCAAAACTGGCAGTCAGCATCATAGCCGTCATTGTATTCACTGTCGCGGGGAAATATTTGATGTTATTGGTCAGATTAATAGGTCAAAACAGTGCATCTTGTTCTGGCCAGTCTGGCGGCACAGGCAAATCAGGGATCGCCAGGCGCAACTGCTGCCAAATTTTTTGCGCCTGCTGGGGCGAATCGCCGTTGTCCGGCGTATGAATAAACAGATAGGGCTGATGCTGTTGCTGCCACTGCGGCAGTTTTTGCTGCCAGGCTTCGAACCAGCGCAGGTTATCGGCCAACTGGTCACCGCCGATAAAGCGCACCAACGGTTGGTTGGCGGTGACCAGAGCGTGTACCGGCAGCTTCGGTTTTTTCTGCTGGGCATCGCGTACGGCAGCGGTGTTGGGGGCGGCGTGATGCACCGGGCGGCTGTCGAGGATCACCCGATTGATGCCGCGCTGGTGCAACCCCTGATTCAACGCGCGCTCTTCCTCGCCCTTGGCGAAAAACGCCGGATGACGCACTTCTACGCCGTAGGTGAATTCCTGCGGCAGGCTTTCGAAGAACTGCCACATGCGCGGCAGCTCATCGGGGCCGAAGGCGGCGGGCAGCTGCAGCCACAACTGGCCGATGCGCTGATGCACCGGGCTCAGACAGTGGTAAAACGCCTGCAGCTCGGCGGCGCAGTTGCGCAGGGCGGCCTTGTGGCTGATGTCCGACGGGAATTTGAAGCAGAAGCGAAAATCGTCGCCGGTCATGTCGCGCCAGCGCTGCACGATGTCCAGTTTCGGCAGCGCGTAGAAGGTGGTGTTGCCTTCCACGCAGTTGAAGTAGCGGCTGTAATCCGCCAAATCACGCAGCCCGATACGGTTCCAGGCTGCATGTTGCCACTGCGGCAGTCCGATGTAGATCACGGCGTCGTCTTCCTTTACTTGTGCTTGGCTTGTCAGGCTACAACTTAACGTTACCGGTCGAGCGCGGCAAGAATTTCGCCGGTGTCGCGCACCCGCGCCAAACGCGGGAAGATGTGTTCGAACGCGAAACGGTGCATTTCCGCGTTCTGCGCGCTGCAGACGTCTTCGGCGATCACCAGCTCATAGCCGTGTTCCCAGGCGGCGCGGGCGGTGGACTCCACGCCGATATTGGTGGATATGCCGCCCAAGACTACGGATTTGATGCCGCGACGGCGCAGCTGCAAGTCCAGATCGGTGCCGTAGAAGGCGCCCCATTGGCGCTTGGTGATCAAAATATCGTTGTCGCAGACCGCCAGCGGCGCGGGGAACTCCCACCAAGTGGCCGGCAAACCGCCGGCGGGCGCGGGAGCCGGTTTATCCACCGGTTGTTTCAGCGCCT
This sequence comes from Serratia sp. CY83965, assembly GCF_052166375.1. Taxonomy (NCBI): domain Bacteria; kingdom Pseudomonadati; phylum Pseudomonadota; class Gammaproteobacteria; order Enterobacterales; family Yersiniaceae; genus Serratia; species Serratia sp. CY83965. Next base: position 460,437 of record NZ_JBJNOV010000004.1, read on the forward strand.
CGGCGAAGGAGTCTGACCAACCGACGCGCACCAACAGCACCGGCGCGCCCAGCATGCGAAAACGCGCGGCCAGTAGGGCGGCGTTCGCCACCACCTGGTCGGCGCCGTGCGGGCCGCCGGCGTAGGGCAGAATACCGTTTTGCAAATCGATCAGCACCAGAGCGGTGGTTTGGGCGTCAAGTTTCAGCATGGATTTCATCTCGTTGCGAAGTGGATAAAAACTGTTCGGCGCGTCGGACGAGCTGCGTTCGGCGCAAAACCGGGGGAGAATCAGGCTACGTGAAAAAACTGTCGCAGGTTAATGGGAAATTTGTTAACCGATGTGTTGATTCGGACAAAAACGCGCCATTTAGTGCAGTAACAATGCTGTGTTCGCACTTATCGGGCGGATGAATTTCCTTTATAATGATTCCCTTTTTTCAACACTCTTTAATCCAACGACCTATGCCGATTTATGAATATGCATGTGGTGCTTGCAACCATCGGTTAGAGAAATTGCAAAAATTTTCCGATGCGCCGCTGGCAGACTGCCCGGCGTGTGGGCAGCCCGCGTTGACCAAGTTGATCTCATCCTCCGGCTTCCAGCTTAAGGGCACCGGCTGGTATGCGACGGATTTTAAACCGGGTAACAAGTAGAATTTATCAGATAACAGCCGCGCGACAGGGGCGCAGTAGCCCGGCGCGGCATCGGCTGTGTAAAAGGATAGCGTATGCGTACTGAATATTGCGGGCAGTTGAATCTGTCCCACGTGGGCCAGGAAGTCACTCTGTGTGGTTGGGTCAATCGTCGTCGCGATCTGGGCGGCCTGATCTTTATTGATATGCGCGACCGCGAAGGCATCGTGCAGGTGTTCTTCGATCCGGACCAGAAAGTGGCGTTCGACAAGGCCTACGACCTGCGCAATGAGTTCTGCATCCAGATCGTCGGCACCGTGCGTGCGCGTCCGGACAGCCAGATCAATAAAGATATGGCCACCGGCGAAGTGGAAGTGTTTGCCCACGCGCTTGAGATCATCAACCGCTCCGAGCCGCTGCCGCTGGACTCCAACCAGGTCAACAGCGAAGAAGCGCGCCTGAAATACCGTTACCTCGATCTGCGTCGCCCGGAAATGGCCGAGCGTCTGAAGACTCGCGCCAAAATCACCAGCTTCGTGCGTCGCTTCATGGACAGCCACGGCTTCCTCGACATCGAAACGCCGATGCTGACCAAGGCGACGCCGGAAGGCGCCCGCGATTACCTGGTGCCGAGCCGCGTGCACAAGGGCAAATTCTACGCGCTGCCGCAGTCTCCGCAGCTGTTTAAACAGCTGCTGATGATGTCCGGCTTCGATCGTTACTACCAGATCGTCAAATGCTTCCGCGATGAAGATCTGCGTGCGGATCGTCAGCCTGAATTCACCCAGATCGACGTCGAAACCTCCTTCATGACCGCCGAGCAGGTGCGTGAAGTGATGGAGAAACTGGCGCGTGAACTGTGGCTGGACGTGAAGGGCGTGGATCTGGGCGATTTCCCGGTCATGACCTTCGCCGAAGCGATGCGTCGCTTTGGTTCCGACAAGCCGGACCTGCGTAACCCGCTGGAGCTGGTGGACGTGGCCGACCTGGTCAAGGACGTCGAGTTCAAAGTGTTCTCCGGCCCGGCCAACGACGCCAAAGGCCGCGTGGCGGCGATCCGCGTACCGGGCGGCGCACAGCTGACCCGCAAGCAGATCGATGAGTACGGCGCTTTCGTCAACATCTACGGCGCCAAAGGCCTGGCCTGGCTGAAGGTCAACGACCGCGCCGCCGGCATGGAAGGCGTGCAGAGCCCGATCGCCAAATTCCTCAGCGCGGAAGTGCTGGAAGCTGTCCTGGCGCGCACCGACGCGCAGACCGGCGACATCCTGTTCTTCGGCGCAGACAGTTTCAAGATTGTCACCGATGCGATGGGCGCGCTGCGCCTGAAGCTGGGACGCGATCTGGGGCTGACCCAACTCGACAGCTGGGCGCCGCTGTGGGTGGTCGACTTCCCGATGTTCGAAGAAGACGAAGAGGGCGGCCTGGCGGCGATGCACCACCCGTTCACCTCGCCGCGCGACATGAGCCCGGAAGAGCTGGCCGCCGCGCCGGTCAACGCTATCGCCAACGCTTATGACATGGTGATCAACGGTTACGAAGTGGGCGGCGGTTCGGTGCGTATTCACCGCAGCGAAATGCAGCAGACGGTATTCAGCATTCTGGGCATCGACGAACATGAACAGCGCGAGAAGTTCGGCTTCCTGCTGGACGCGCTGAAGTACGGCACGCCGCCGCACGCCGGCCTGGCCTTCGGCCTGGATCGTCTGGTGATGCTGCTGACCGGCACCGACAACATCCGCGACGTCATCGCTTTCCCGAAAACCACCGCGGCGGCCTGTCTGATGACCGACGCACCGAGCTTCGCCAACCCGGCGTCGCTGCAGGAGCTGGCGATCAGTGTGGTAAAGAAAGCCGGTGCGGAACAAGAGAGCGAGTGATGAGTTACAAGCGCCCTGAATCTATCCTGGTAGTGATTTACGCGAAATCCAGTGGTCGGGTGCTGATGTTACAGCGGCGCGACGATACCGAGTTCTGGCAGTCGGTCACCGGCAGCCTGGAACAGGATGAGTCGCCGCCGCATGCCGCACGGCGTGAGGTCATGGAAGAAGTGGGCATCGATATCGAAGCAGAGCACCTGCCGTTGTTCGATTGCCAGCGCTGCGTGGAGTTTGAACTCTTTGTCCATTTGCGACATCGCTATGCGCCGGGAACCACGCGCAATAAAGAGCACTGGTTCTGTCTGGCGTTGCCCGAGGAGCGCGATCCGGTAATTACCGAGCATCACGCTTACCAATGGCTTGAGGCGGCCGAGGCCGTGAAGTTGACCAAGTCGTGGAGCAATCAGCAGGCGATTGAAGAGTTCGTGATCAATTCAGTCCAGTAGTTTTTTTCGGAGATTTTTTATGGCAGGTCATAGTAAGTGGGCCAACACAAAGCACCGTAAAGCGGCGCAGGACGCCAAGCGCGGTAAAATTTTCACCAAGATTATTCGTGAGCTGGTCACCGCCGCGAAGCTGGGCGGCGGCGATCCGGATTCCAACCCGCGTCTGCGCGCGGCGATGGACAAGGCGCTGTCGAACAACATGACGCGCGACACCATGAACCGCGCGATCGCGCGCGGCGTGGGCGGCGATGATGATACCAACATGGAAACCATCATCTACGAAGGCTACGGCCCTGGCGGCACCGCCGTCATGATCGAATGCCTGAGCGACAACCGCAACCGCACCGTGGCGGAAGTGCGTCACGCCTTCACCAAATGCGGCGGCAACCTGGGTACCGACGGTTCCGTTGCCTACCTGTTCACCAAGAAGGGCGTAATCACTTACGCACCGGGCCTGGATGAAGACAGCGTAATGGAAGCGGCGCTGGAAGCCGGTGCGGAAGACATCGTGACCTATGACGATGGCGCCATCGACGTGTTCACCGCCTGGGAAAGCCTGGGCGCGGTGAAAGACGCGCTGACCGCGGCGGGCTTCGAAGCTGAAGCGGCGGAAGTGTCGATGATCCCATCGACCAAGGCCGACATGGACGCGGAAACCGCGCCTAAGCTGCTGCGCCTGATCGATATGCTGGAAGACTGCGACGACGTGCAGGAAGTTTACCATAACGGTGAAATCTCCGACGAAGTGGCGGCGACGCTGTAATCCGGTAAAACGGGCGCCGCCGTTCGGCGGCGCCGTGCATGCAAGGTGGATGTAGATATGGCGATCATACTCGGTATCGATCCCGGCTCGCGCGTCACCGGCTATGGCCTTATTCGCCAGCAGGGGCGTCAGTTGAGCTATATCGCCAGCGGCTGCATCCGTACGGTGGTGGACGACATGCCGACGCGGCTGAAGCTGATTTACGCCGGCGTCAGCGAGATCATCACCCAGTTTCAGCCCGATTTCTTCGCCATCGAACAGGTATTTATGGCCAAGAACCCGGATTCGGCGCTCAAGCTCGGTCAGGCGCGCGGCGTTGCGATTGTCGCGGCGGTGAATCAGAATCTGGAAGTGTTCGAATATGCAGCGCGGCAAGTCAAACAAACCGTGGTCGGCACCGGCGCAGCCGAAAAGGCGCAGGTGCAGCACATGGTGCGTTCGCTGCTCAAACTCTCGGCCAACCCGCAGGCGGACGCCGCCGACGCCCTGGCCATCGCCATCACCCATTGCCATCTCAGCCAGAACGTGCTGCGGATGAGCGAAGGGCGGCTTAACCTGGCGCGCGGGCGTTTGCGCTGACGCGAAGCGATGATTGCTCAGGCTGGATATTCATCCAGCCTTTTTTATGTTATAAGCTTTACCAGCAACGGCATGGCAGGGCGCCATGCCCGGTCATTCTGCAGGAGGGTAAATGATAGGTCGTCTCAGAGGAAATATTCTGGAAAAGCAGCCGCCGCTGGTGTTACTGGAGGCGAACGGTGTGGGCTATGAAGTGCACATGCCGATGACCTGCTTTTACGAGCTGCCGGAACTGGGGCAAGAGGCCATCGTGTTTACCCACTTCGTGGTGCGCGAAGACGCGCAGCTGCTGTACGGTTTCAACGACAAGCAGGAGCGCGCGCTGTTCCGCGAGCTGATCAAGGTCAACGGCGTCGGGCCGAAACTGGCGCTCGCCATCCTATCAGGCATGTCCGCGCAGCAGTTCGTCAGCGCGGTGGAGCGCGAAGAGATCACCGCGCTGGTCAAGCTGCCGGGCGTAGGCAAGAAAACCGCCGAGCGCCTGGTGGTCGAGATGAAAGACCGCTTCAAAGGGCTGAACGGCGATCTGTTCAACAGCAGCAGCGAGATCAGCCTGCCGTCCGCCGCGGAGAAAGCGCCTGAGGCTGACGCGGAGGCCGAAGCGGTCTCGGCGCTGGTAGCGCTGGGCTATAAGCCGCAGGAAGCCAGCCGCATGGTCAGCAAAATTGCCAAGCCGGGTGCCGACTGCGAGACCCTGATCCGTGACGCGTTGCGCGCTGCTTTGTAAGGCCGCTAAGAGGTAGATAATGATTGAAGCCGATCGCCTGATCTCCGCCGAACCGATCAATGAGGAAGAAGTCCTCGATCGCGCCATTCGTCCCAAGCTGCTGACCGAATACGTGGGTCAGCCGCACGTACGCGAGCAGATGGAGATCTTCATCCAGGCGGCCAAGCAGCGCGGCGACGCGCTCGACCACCTGCTGATCTTCGGCCCGCCGGGGCTGGGGAAAACCACCCTGGCCAACATCGTGGCCAACGAAATGGGCGTGAATCTGCGCACCACTTCCGGCCCGGTGCTGGAGAAGGCGGGCGATCTGGCGGCGATGCTGACCAACCTCGAACCGCACGACGTGTTGTTCATCGACGAAATTCACCGTTTGTCACCGGTGGTGGAAGAAGTATTGTATCCGGCGATGGAAGACTATCAGCTAGATATCATGATCGGTGAAGGGCCGGCGGCGCGTTCGATTAAGCTCGATCTGCCGCCGTTCACGTTGGTGGGAGCCACCACCCGTGCCGGTTCGCTGACCTCGCCGTTGCGCGATCGCTTCGGCATTGTCCAGCGGCTGGAGTTTTATCAGGTGGCGGATCTGCAGCACATCGTCTCGCGCAGCGCCGGGTGCCTGGGGTTGGAGCTGTCCGACGAGGGCGCCCATGAAGTGGCCCGCCGCGCGCGCGGCACGCCGCGTATCGCCAACCGCCTGTTGCGCCGGGTGCGTGATTTCGCTGAAGTGCGCGCCAACGGCGTGATCAGCGGTTCGGTGGCGGCGCAGGCGCTTGATATGCTCAACGTCGATGCCGAAGGCTTCGACTATATGGATCGCAAACTGCTGCTGGCGATTATCGACAAGTTTACCGGCGGCCCGGTCGGGTTGGACAACCTGGCGGCGGCGATCGGTGAAGAGCGCGAAACCATCGAAGACGTGATTGAACCGTTCCTGATCCAGCAGGGCTTTATCCAGCGCACGCCGCGCGGCCGCCTGGCGACGCAGCATGCCTACCGGCACTTTGGTCTCGAACGCGAAGAGTAAATTTTTAATCCGCCAATAAGAAAGGGCCGCAGATGCGGCCCTTGTCATATCCCGGTTTTAATCAAGCCTGCTGTTTTTTGAACAGGCTCAGCGTGAACAGCACGGCGGCGCTCAGCACTACCGAAGGGCCGGCCGGCGTATCGTAAAACGCCGAGAAGGTCAGGCCGCCGGTGACGGCCACCATCCCGAGCAGCACCGCGACGCCGGCCATCTGTTCCGGCGTGCGCGCGAAGCGGCGGGCGGTGGCTGCAGGGATGATCAGCAGCGAGGTGATGATCAGCGCGCCGACGAATTTCATCGCCAGGCCGATGGTCAACGCGGTGACCAGCATCAACACGGTGCGCGCCCGCGCCAAATTGACGCCATCGACGTGCGCCAGCTCCGGGCTGATGGTCATCGATAGCAGGTCGCGCCATTGCCACCACAGCACCAACAGCACCACGGCGACGCCGCCGGCGATCATCACGATGTCGCTCAGCGTGACCGACAGCAGATCGCCGAACAGGTAGGCCATCAGATCGACCCGCACGTTGGACATCAACGCCACCACCACCAGCCCCAGCGACAGGGCGCTGTGGGCCAGAATGCCGAGCAGCGTATCCACCGAGAGCTGCGGGCGACGTTCCAGCCACACCAGGGCCAAAGCCAACAGCAGCGTAATGGCGATCACCGCATAGAAGGGATTGATGTCCAGCAGCAGACCAAAGGCGACGCCGAGCAGCGAGGCGTGCGCCAGGGTGTCGCCGAAGTAGGACATGCGGCGCCAGACCACGAAGGAACCCAGCGGCCCGGCGGCGCTAGCCAACAACACGCCGGCCAGCCAGCCGGGAAGTAACAGTTCAATCATGCTTCGCGGCTCCCGGTTTTCTTCAAGACAATTCTTCCCTGCAGATCGTGGCGGTGATTGTGATGGTGGCGATACACCGCCAGTTGCTCTGCGCCGCGGTTGCCGAACATGGCGATGAATTCAGGATGCATCGACACCACCTCCGGCGCGCCGGAGCAGCAGATGTGCTGATTGAGGCACAGTACCTCGTCGGTTTTCGCCATCACCAGATGCAGATCGTGCGACACCATCAGCACGGCGCAGCCCAGCTCTTTACGCAGCTGATCGATCAGATCGTACAGCGCCAGCTGGCCGTTGACGTCCACCCCTTGCGTGGGTTCGTCCAGCACCAGCAGCTGCGGTTTGTTCAGCAGCGCTCGCGCCAGCAGCACGCGTTGGTTTTCACCGCCGGAGAGCTTTTGCATTGGCTGGTCGAGCAGGTGGGCGGCGTGCACGCGCTTGAGCGCCGGCAGAATGTCGGCTTTCTTTACGCCAGGTTTAAGACGCATAAAACGGCTGACGGTCAGCGGCAGGGTGGCGTCGAGGTGCAGCTTTTGCGGCACATAGCCGATGCGCAGATCGGGCTCACGCTCCAGCGTGCCGGCGGTCGGTTTGACCAATCCCAGCACCACGCGCACCAGCGTGGATTTGCCCGCGCCGTTCGGGCCAAGCAGCGTGAGAATACGGCCGGGTTGCAGGCTGAGGGAAATGTTCGACAGCACCTTGCGGCTGCCGAAGGCGACGGAGATATTTTTTAGCGTTATCAGTGTAGACATCTCGAGATTACAGGTTGCAGAACGAAGCGAATGTTATAATATCACGCCTTGTTGATGAAAACGATGGGATTACTGATGATGGCAAAGAAAAATAAATGGCTGCAGCGTACGCTGTTGGCCAGCGCACTGTTGATGGCCGGCCCGCTGAGCAGCGCTTCCGCTGCGGTGGTGACCTCGATTCGCCCATTAGGCTTTATCGCTTCGGCCATCGCCGACGGCGTGACGCCGACCGAAGTGTTGCTGCCGGACGGCGCTTCACCGCACGATTTTGCGTTGCGTCCTTCGGATATCCAACGCTTGCGTTCCGCTGATCTGGTGTTGTGGGTCGGTCCGGACATGGAAGCGTTCCTGAACAAGGCGCTGGTGCCTATCTCGGCGACCCGAAAGCTGGCTGTCAGCGAACTGCCGGCGGTGAAGCCGTTGCTGATGAAAGGCGAAGAGGATGACGATCATGATCATGCAGGCGAAGCGCATAACCATGCCGATGACGATCATGGGCATCATCACGGCGAGTACAATATGCACGTTTGGCTGTCGCCGGAGATAGCAAAAGTGACCGCGATCGCGATTCACGACAGATTGTTGGAACTTATGCCGCAAAATAAGGACAAATTAGACGCAAACCTGCGCCAGTTCGAGAATCTGCTGACGCAAACTGACAAAAATGTTGGTAACATGCTTACGCCTGTGCAAGGTAAGGGTTATTTTGTTTTTCATGATGCTTACGGCTACTTTGAGAAACACTACGGTTTGAGTCCGCTGGGCCATTTCACCGTCAATCCCGAAATTCAGCCTGGAGCACAGCGCCTACACCAAATTCGAACACAGTTGGTTGAGCAGAAAGCGGTATGCGTTTTTGCTGAGCCACAATTCAGGCCGGCCGTAATCAATGCCGTCGCCAAGGGTACCAAAGTGCGTTCCGGAACGCTGGACCCGCTGGGCACCGGCATCGCGCTGGGGAAGGACAGCTACGGGAAATTCCTGGCTCAGCTGTCAAACCAGTACGTGAGCTGCCTGAAGTAAAGCTTATGAGGATAATATCGAGTGCAGCAGATAGTCCGAACTATCGCTCTGGCGTATAACAACCTGCCACGGCCCCACCGCGTCATGCTGGGGTCGCTGACAGTCGTCACATTGGCCGTCGCTGTTTGGCGGCCTTTTGTTTACCACCCAGAACACAACCCCATCGCCAAGAGCGTCGAGTTAGAATCCAGCCAGATGCGGTCATTGCTCCCCGAAGCCAGTGAACCGATAGATGCCGACCAACCCACCCCCGATGACGAAATCCCGCAGGATGAGCTGGATCAGAAAGATGCCGGCGACGACGGCGTGCATGAATATGTGGTTTCCACCGGTGACACCCTTGGCAGCATTCTGACGCAGTACGGCATCGATATGTCGGATGTCACCTTGCTGGCTTCGCAAAACCGCGATCTGCGTAATCTGAAGATCGGCCAACAGCTGTCGTGGACCGTGAACGATGCGGGCGATCTGCAGCAGTTGACCTGGGAAGTTTCGCGCCGCGAAACCCGCACCTATGACCGCGTCGGCAATAGCTTCAAAGAGTCTAAAGAGGCGCAGCAGGGCGAATGGCGCAACAACGTGATCAGCGGCCGGGTCAACGGCAGCTTCGTCAGCAGCGCCGGCGACGCCGGGCTGAGCCGTAACGAAATCAATGCGGTGATCAAGGCGTTGCAGTGGCAGCTCGATTTCCGCAAGCTGCGCAAAGGCGACCAGTTCTCCGTGCTGATGTCGCGTGAGCATTTCGACGGTAAGAAATCGCAAAGCCAGCTGTTGGGCGTGCGTCTGCGCACCGGCGGCAAGGATTACTATGCGATCCGCGCCGAAGACGGCAAATTCTACGATCGCCAGGGCTCTGGCCTGGCGCGCGGCTTCATGCGTTTCCCGACCATGAAGCAGTTCCGCATCTCCTCCAACTTCAACCCGCGCCGCGTGAACCCGGTGACCGGCCGCGTGGCGCCGCACAAGGGCGTCGATTTCGCCATGCCGGTCGGCACGCCGGTGCTGGCGGTCGGCGACGGTGAAGTGGTGATCGCCAAGCGCAGCGGCGCAGCGGGCAACTATGTGGCGATCCGCCACGGCCGCCAGTACACCACGCGTTATATGCACCTGAAAAAACTGCTGGTGAAACCAGGGCAGAAGGTGAAACGCGGCGATCGCATTGCGCTCTCCGGCAACACCGGCCGCTCCACCGGGCCGCACCTGCACTTTGAACTGTGGACCGGCCAACAGGCGGTGAACCCGCTGACGGCCAAACTGCCGCGTTCCGAAGGGCTGGGCGGCAAAGACCGCAGCGATTATCTGGCGCAGGTGAAGGAAGTGGTTCCTCAGCTGCAGTTGGATTAACGTCCCCCTTTTTTCCGGCGCTCCGGCGCCGTTAATTTCATCGGCCTGATTGCGGGCCGATGCTGTTTTATCTGGGCGGTTCGCGGTTGTTAATTGCAAAATCGGTGATGGCAATTATGATTAGCCGAATCGCTAAGCGAAGAGCACGTGCATGCAAAACGAGAAGAAATCGAACGTAGAGTTCATCCCGCAGTTTCAAAAAGCCTTTTTATACCCGCGCTACTGGGGCGTGTGGTTGGGAACCGGCCTGATGGCCGGCGTTTCGCTGGTGCCTGCGCGTCTGCGCGATCCGGTGCTGGGGGCGGTCGGCAAACTGGCCGGCAAGCTGGCGAAAGGCGCGCGCCGTCGTGCCCGCATCAACCTGCTGTATTGCTTGCCGGAATTGCCGGAAAGCGACCGTGAGCACATCATCGACCAGATGTTTGCCTGCGCGCCGCAGTCGATGGTGCTGATGGCGGAATTGGCCTGTACCAAGCCCGAGAAAGTGCTCAAGCGCGTGCGTTGGCACGGTGAAGAGGTGTTGGACAAGATCCGGGCGGAAGGGCGCAACGTGATTTTTCTGGTGCCTCATGGCTGGGCGGTAGATGTGCCGGCGATGTTGATGGCCGCGCGCGGCCAACCGATGGCGGCGATGTTCCACAACCAGCGCAATCAGCTGATCGACTACCTGTGGAATGCCGTGCGTCGTAAATTCGGCGGCCGCATGCACGCGCGCAATGACGGCATCAAACCGTTTATCAGTTCAGTTCGCCAGGGGTATTGGGGTTATTATCTGCCCGATCAGGATCACGGCGCTGAGCACAGCGAGTTTGTCGACTTCTTTGCCACCTATAAGGCGACCTTGCCGGCGGTCGGACGGCTGATGAAGGTATGCCGTGCGGCGATCGTGCCGTTGTTCCCGGTGTACGACGGCAAAACCAGCATGCTGGATATCTATATTCGCGAGCCGATGGACGATCTGGCCGACGCTGATGACCCACGGATTGCCCGCCGTATGAATGAAGAAGTGGAAAACCTGGTGGGCCCGAATCCGGAGCAGTACACCTGGATCCTCAAACTGCTGAAGACGCGCAAGGAAGGGGAGATTGAACCCTACTCGCGCGACGATCTGTATCGTTAATCCTTTCTACCGCTAACGCCGGTCGGGCTACACCCCGGCCGGCGTCACTTCAGATGTGCACCATACAGCCGCGAGCCCGCAGGATGTCGACGATTTTAGGCGTGTGGGTGAAATCATTCCAGCGCAGATCCAGCTTGCGCAGCCGGCTCAGTTCGCCGAGGCTTTCCGGCAGGTCGCTCAGGCGGTTGGCGCGCAGATCCAGGCTTCTCAGCGCCGTCAGCTCACCGATATTTTTCGGCAGGCGCGTCAGCTGATTGAAACGCAGGTTCAGCTCGCTCAACCGCGGCAGCCGGCAGAAGGCTTCCGGCAGTTCGGCGATGGCGTTGTTGGCCGCGTCGAGTATCTCCAGCTCACCGAGCTGTGCCATTTCCGCCGGCAGCGCGGTCAGGGCATTTTTCATGATATGCAGTTCGCGCAGCGCGCGCAGTTGCCCGATTTCGCCGGGCAGATTGCCGATGCGGTTGTTGTATAAACGCAGCTCCTGCAATGCCGCAAGCCTCGGTATTGCCTGCGGCAAGGCGGTCAGCTGGTTATCGGTCGCGTTGAGGTAAACCAACTGCTGTAGCTGCGCCAGCGAGTGCGGCAGATCGCTAAAGCCGTTGTCGCTCAGATAGAGGTATTTCAACCGGTGCAACTGCCCCAGTTCCTCGGGGAGTTCGCTTGCGCGATTGTGGCCAAAGTCGAACATCTCAAGCTGTTGCAACTGGCCAATCTCCGGCGGCAGGCGGTCGAGCTGATTGCAGGAGATGTTCAACACCTGTAGATTGCGGTGCCGGAAGAGGGGGGCGGGGATGGCCGCCAACTGATTATCATACAGGCTTACCTTGCGCAGCGCGTGGCCGGCTAACTGTGACGCGTCGAGCTGCGTCAGGCCGTGGCCATCGAGATCGAGCTCATCACCGCTCGCTGCGGGATTGCGTTGGTGGAGCATGGTGTTCTCCGTCGTTTATGGCGGTACCGGGGCAAAAAAAATGCCGGCCAACGTGAGCCGGCCGGCATGTCGTCTGCGGTGTGGATTACTCGACGCGCAGAATACGGCTGGTATTGGTGGTGCCGACGGTTTCCATCACGTCGCCCTGGGTGACGATCACCAGATCGCCGGAGACCAGGAAGCCTTTGTCGCGCAGGCGATTGACCGCTTCATTGGCGGCGATCACGCCGTCTTTGTGGCTGTCGAAATACACCGGTGTCACGCCGCGATACAGCGCAGTCAGGTTCAGCGTGTGCTCATGGCGCGACATGGCGAAGATCGGCAGGCCGGAGCTGATGCGCGACATCATCAGCGCAGTGCGGCCGGATTCGGTCATGGCGATCAGCGCGGTGACGCCTTTCAGGTGGTTGGCGGCATACATCGAAGACATGGCTATCGCCTCTTCGATGTTGTCGAACTGTACGTCCAGGCGGTGTTTGGAAACGTTGATGCTCGGGATCTTCTCGGCGCCCAGACAAACGCGCGCCATCGCCGCCACGGTTTCCGCCGGGTATTGGCCAGCGGCGGTTTCCGCCGACAGCATGACGGCGTCGGTGCCGTCCAGCACGGCATTCGCCACGTCCATGACTTCGGCGCGGGTCGGCATCGGGTTGGTGATCATCGACTCCATCATCTGGGTCGCGGTGATCACCGCGCGGTTCAGAGTGCGGGCGCGGCGGATCAGTTTCTTCTGAATGCCGACCAGTTCCGGATCGCCGATTTCGACGCCCAGGTCGCCACGGGCAACCATCACCACGTCGGAGGCCAGAATAATGTCGTCCATCGCTTCGTCGGTGCAAACCGCTTCGGCGCGCTCAACCTTGGACACGATCTTGGCGTTGCAGCCCGCATCGCGCGCCAGGCGGCGGGCATAGTTCAGATCTTCACCGGTACGCGGGAAGGAGACCGCCAGGTAGTCGACGCCAATCTTGGCGGCGGTCACGATGTCAGCCTTGTCTTTTTCGGTCAGGGCTTCGGCCGACAGGCCACCGCCGAGTTTGTTGATGCCCTTGTTGTTGGACAGCGGGCCGCCGACGGTCACTTCGGTAAACACTTTCATGCCCTGAACTTCGAGCACTTTCAGCTGAACGCGGCCGTCATCGAGCAGCAGGACGTCGCCCGGCACCACGTCGGCTGGCAGGCCTTTATAGTCGATACCGACTTTTTCTTTATCGCCTTCGCCTTTTGACAGGTTGGCGTCCAGCAGGAATTTATCGCCCACGTTGAGGAAGATTTTGCCTTCCTTGAAGGTGGAAACGCGAATTTTCGGCCCTTGCAGATCGCCGAGGATAGCGACGTGACGCCCCAGTTTGGCAGCGATTTCGCGCACTTTGTCAGCGCGAGCCTGGTGATCTTCCGGGCTGCCGTGGGAGAAGTTAAGCCGAACTACGTTGGCGCCGGCGGCAATGATCTTTTCCAGATTATTGTCGCGGTCTGTAGCCGGACCCAGGGTGGTAACGATTTTGGTTCTTCTGAGCCGTCTGGACATGTATTACTCCGTTGACTGGTGAAGCAAATATTGGTGTTGCGATAACGTCGGATAACGAAACCAGGCGTGAAATGTAATTTTACAACACTGATATTTCACCCGGGTTACCCGCATGAGCATGTTAACAGGGTACCGCCTCTGATGCCGTCATTCAAATGTCTGTTGAACGGCGATTTTTTCTTCGTCGGGTCACGAATCAAAACTGTTGGGAATGACCACGCCTTTATCAAAGCGCGATTCTTTGAGCGCTTCTTTGACCCGCTTCAAGTTATCTCTGAATTTAGCCCCTCGGCGCAAGGTAAATCCGGTGGCGAGCACGTCAATGAGCGTTAATTGCGCGATCCGCGACACCATCGGCATGTAAACGTCGGTGTCTTCGGGCACGTCGAGCAGCAGGGCCAGGGTCGCCGCCTGGGCGAGCGGGGTGTCGCGCGAGGTGATAGCCAGCACCGTGGCGTCGTTCTCCCGCGCCAGGTGGGCCATCTCCACCAGATTCTTGGTGCGGCCGGTGTGTGAGATCAGCACCACCACGTCGCCTTCGCCGGAGTTCATGCAGCTCATGCGCTGCATGACGATGTCATCGAAGTAGACCACCGGAATGTTGAAGCGGAAAAATTTGTTCATCGCATCGTGCGCCACCGCCGCGGAGGCGCCCAGCCCGAAGAAAGAGATCTTTTTTGCCTGGGTGAGCAGGTCAACCGCACGATTGATTGCGGCAATATCCAAATTTGCCTTTACTGTATCCAGGCTGGCCATTACCGATTCGAAGATCTTGCTGGTATAGGAATCGACGCTGTCATCTTCCTCAACGTTACGGTTTACGTAGGGCGTGCCGTTAGCCAGGCTTTGGGCGAGATGCAGTTTGAAATCGGGAAAGCCTTTGGTATCAAGGCGGCGGCAAAAGCGGTTGACGGTAGGTTCGCTGACGTCGGCCATGCGCGCCAGCGTGGCGATGCTGGAGTGAATGGCGGTCTGCGGGGAGGCCAGGATCACCTCGGCGACTTTCCTTTCAGATTTGCTCAGGCGTTCCAGATGGCTCTGGATTTTGTCCAGCGTATTCATATAACGAGAGTCACTCATGGTTTTATCCCTGTGGCTTTCAAGCAACAGCGTCGAATTTCGCCCATGTTCGCCGTGCAAGCAGACGCCAAACGAGCGGCTGTAACCTGGAATCGATAGGGTATGTCGATTTCAAACAAAGGAGAAATCAATGCCGGTTTAGTGAAAATATACTACGTGCTGGTAACCGTTGGCAGTCTCGACACGGCGTATGCAGGGTTTTTTCACCAGAATATGACCTGTGTCTAACTTTCATAATGGTAACAGAGCGTCAAAAAAGACGAAAAATTACAGTTTTGCCCGTGGTGAGGGCGTTGGCGTAGATTGGCGCTTTCCACTGGAATCTTGAGGCCTTTTTTTCTGCTTTGCTCCGGGTTTGCTGGCCGTAGTCAAACAGAGTACATTAGTAATGTAAGAAAATTACAAATATCCTGCAACGAGGAGATGAACATGGCGGTAACCTCTACAGCCCAGGCGTGTGACCTGGTTATTTTCGGCGCGAAAGGTGATTTGGCGCGCCGTAAGCTGCTGCCTTCCCTGTACCAGTTAGAGAAAGCCGGACACATCCACCCGGATACGCGGATCATCGGCGTCGGCCGCGCGGAGTGGGATAAACAAGCCTATACCGAAGTGGTCAAGGAAGCGCTTGGCACCTTCATGAAGGAAAAACTGGATGATGAACTCTGGGCCACGCTAAGCGCGCGCCTGGACTTCTGCAACCTGGACGTCAACGACAGCAAGAACTTTACCAAATTAGGTAAAATGCTGGATCAGAAGCACCGCACCACCATCAACTACTTCGCCATGCCGCCAAGCACCTTTGGCGCCATCTGCAAAGGGCTGGGCGAAGCCAAGCTGAACCATGAGCCGGCGCGCGTGGTGATGGAGAAACCGTTGGGCACCGATCTGGCGTCCTCCCGCGTGATCAACGATCAGGTGGCGGAGTTCTTCAATGAGTCCCAGGTCTATCGCATCGACCACTACCTCGGCAAAGAGACGGTGCTGAACCTGTTGGCGCTGCGTTTTGCCAACTCGCTGTTCGCATCCAACTGGGATAACCGCACCATCGATTCGGTGCAGATCACCGTGGCGGAAGAGGTGGGCATTGAAGGGCGCTGGGGCTATTTCGACCAGGCCGGCCAGATGCGCGACATGATCCAGAACCACCTGCTGCAGATCCTGACCATGATCGCCATGTCGCCGCCGGCGGATCTGACGACCGACCGCATCCGCGACGAGAAGGTCAAGGTGCTGCGCTCACTGCGCCGCATCGATCAGACCAATGTCCGGGAAACCACCGTGCGCGGTCAGTACACCGCCGGCTTCGTCCAGGGCAAGAAAGTGCCGGGTTATCTGGAAGAGGAAGGGGCGAACAAGAGCAGCAGCACCGAAACCTTCGTCTCTATCCGCGTGGATATCGACAACTGGCAGTGGGCCGGAGTGCCGTTCTACCTGCGTACCGGTAAACGTCTGCCGACCAAATGTTCGGAAGTGGTGGTGTACTTCAAAAACCCGCCGCTGAACCTGTTCAGCGATTCTTACCAGCAGTTGCCGCAGAACAAGCTGACCATCCGTCTGCAGCCGGACGAAGGCATCGAAATTCAGGTGCTGAACAAGGTGCCGGGGCTGGATCACAAGCACCGTCTGCAGACCACCAAGCTGGACCTGAGCTTCTCGGAAACCTTCAACCAGGAGCACGTGGCGGACGCCTACGAGCGCCTGCTGCTGGAGACCATGCGCGGCATTCAGGCGCTGTTCGTGCGCCGCGATGAAGTGGAAGAAGCCTGGAAGTGGGTCGACTCCATCATGGACGCATGGAAAGCCGACAACGAGGCGCCTAAGCCTTATCAGGCGGGCACCTGGGGGCCGGTGGCCTCGGTGGCGATGATCACCCGTGACGGCCGCTCCTGGAACGAGTTCGAATAATACGTAATGCCGGCGGCCTGTCTGCCGGCTTTTTTTTGCCTGCGATCTGCGCGTGGGCCACATCACTTACGGTACGGCCGGACGTCCGCGCATGCGGAGCCCTGTGGCAGGGGCGTGCCATTGTTAACCGCGAGTAATGGAGAAATAACGATGAAAAACTGGAAAACCAGCGCCGAGCAGATCCTGACAGCGGGGCCGGTGGTGCCTGTTATCGTGATCAACAAGCTGGAGCAGGCGGTGCCGCTGGCGAAAGCGCTGGTTGCCGGCGGCGTGCGGGTATTGGAGGTGACGTTGCGCACCGCCTGCGGGCTGGAGTCTATCCGCGCTATCGCCAAAGAGGTGCCGGAGGCGATCATCGGCGCCGGTACGGTGATCAACCCGCAGCAACTGCGGCAGGTGACCGAAGCGGGGGCGCAGTTCGCCATCAGCCCGGGGCTGACCGAAGCCTTGCTGCAGGCGGCGACGGCGGGAACCATCCCGCTGATCCCGGGCATCAGCACCGTGTCTGAACTGATGCAGGGCATGGATCACGGCCTGCGCGAATTCAAATTCTTCCCGGCGGAAGCCAACGGCGGCGTGAAGGCGCTGCAGGCGATCGGCGGCCCGTTCCCGCAGGTGCGTTTTTGCCCGACCGGCGGCATTACGCCGAACAACTACCGCGATTATCTGGCGCTGAAAAGCGTGCTTTGCATCGGCGGTTCCTGGCTGGTGCCGGCGGACGCGCTCGAAAAAGGCGACTATGCGCGCATCACAGAACTGGCGCGCAGCGCCGTCAGCGGCGCCGCGTTGTAACCCGCACCGCGCCTGAGGTTGGCGCTTATTTGCGCACCCGCGAATACCGCAAGGCTCAACGCTCCGTTGGGCCTTTTTTAATTTTTATCGTGATTAACTTTCTTATTTTTAACCCGTTTTTTTCTGCTTTTTTATGAAAACGGCAGTTTGCTTTCTTATTTTGGCTGTGGTAAAAATATCTCAGTTGAAAATTTTACTTTTATGAGGATATTGGGCAAATCGCACGGTGTGCGGCTGATAATAGAGAACTATTATGATGACTATTAACGGAACTACCCTCAGAACCTCTACGTGCCAACTCTTCCTGTCTGCGATCCTTGCCAGTGAGCATCACTGGTGCAGCGAACTATAGCGTCTTTCTCCCTTAACCGGTGCTGGTAGCGGGCTTACGCCTTCGCTCTACCGTTCAGCCGGGCAAACATTCTTTTTGCGTTTGGGTCAGTTTATCCCCAGGGATCTCTGCGTCTTGCGCGCCGTACTGCGGCCGTTCGACGAGATAAATCGGGATAAATATGCCTTGGCGCGCGTTATTCGCCGTTTGGGAGAAAAATTATGATTTATTGGATCTTTTTAGGTTTGGCCATCATGACCGAGATCATCGGCACCTTGTCGATGAAATACGCCAGCGTCAATGGCGGCATGATCGGGCATATCGTGATGTACGTGATGATCACCGCGTCTTATGTGTTGCTGTCAGTAGCGATAAAACGCGTGGCGTTGGGCGTGGCTTATGCGCTGTGGGAAGGCATCGGCATCCTGTTCATCACCCTGTTCAGCGTGCTGTGGTTCGACGAGCCCATTTCGGCGCTGAAGGTACTGGGTCTGGCTACGCTGATCGCCGGTATCATGCTGGTGAAATCCGGTACCCGCAAAGAGCGAAAACAGGTCAGCCCGCGAGGTGACAACCATGCAACAGTTTGAGTTGTACCACATTGGGTTCCTGGGATTGGCCATCGTGCTGGAAATCATCGCCAACATCTTCCTGAAGATGTCGGACGGTTTCCGTAAAATTTGGCTGGGATTGTTGTCGCTGCTGTCGGTGCTCGGTGCGTTCAGCGCCCTGGCGCAGGCGGTGAAGGGCATCGATCTGTCAATCGCTTACGCGTTGTGGGGCGGTTTCGGCATCGCCGCCACCATCGCCGCAGGCTGGATCATGTTCGGCCAGCGGTTGAACGCCAAAGGCTGGATTGGCCTGGCGCTGCTGTTGACGGGGATGGTGATCCTCAAACTGTCCTGATAGCGGACAATAAAAAACCGCAGGCGTTGCCGTCTGCGGTTTTTTTTCGTCTGCGCGTGGCTTACAGCGCGGCGATGATTTTGATTTCCACCTTGTACTTCGGATTCATCAGCTGAGCCTGCACGGTGCAGCGCACCGGCGCGCTGCCGGCAACGACCCAGGCGTCCCAGGCGGCGTTCATCGCGGCGAAGTCGGCGGTATTGGCCAGGAAAATGGTGGCATCCAGAATACGGCTTTTGTCCGAGCCTACGCGCGCCAGCAGCACGTCGATGGCGGCGAGGGCGTTGGCGGTCTGCGCGGTCGCGTCATCATCCAGGTTCTCCGGCACGCTGGTGTAGTAAACGGTTTCGTTGTGCACCACGGCTTCGGACCAGCGCTGATCGGGATCAATTCTTTCGATATTCATTTGCTTATCTCCATATCATAGTCCCGCTAAGGGTAGCACAGCCGGTGATGAAAAAGCGCGGCGATAAAGTGGGTGGTAGCCGGGCGGCAGGCTTGGCATAATCACCGCTGAATGACACCGGCAGAGAGACAGCGTGACAGACGATTTTGCAACAGACGGCGCATTGGCGCAGGCTATCAAGGGATTCAAACCGCGTGAGCCGCAGCGGCAGATGGCGCAAGCCGTCACCGAGGCGATCAATTTCAAGCAGGAGCTGGTGGTGGAAGCCGGCACCGGCACCGGCAAAACCTTCGCTTATCTGGCGCCGGCGCTGCGCGCCGATCGCAAAGTGATCATCTCGACCGGTTCGAAAGCGTTGCAGGATCAGCTGTATGCGCGCGATCTGCCCACCGTCGCCAAGGCGTTGAAGTACAAAGGCAAGCTGGCGCTGCTGAAGGGGCGCTCCAACTACCTGTGCCTGGAGCGGCTGGAGCAGCAGTCGATGGCCGGCGGCGAACTGGCGGGGCAGACGTTGATCGATCTGGTGCAACTGCGCAAGTGGTCGTCGCAGACCAAAGAGGGTGATATCAGCACCTGCAGCGAAGTGGCGGAAGACAGCTTCGTCTGGCCATTGGTGACCAGCACCAATGACAACTGTCTCGGCAGCGACTGCCCGCTGTATCAGGATTGCTTCGTGGTCAAAGCGCGCCGCCGCGCGATGGATGCGGATGTGGTGGTGGTGAACCATCACCTGTTCCTGGCGGATATGGTGGTGAAAGAGGGCGGCTTCGCCGAGCTGATCCCGGAAGCCGAGGTGATGATTTTCGATGAGGCGCACCAAATTCCCGACATCGCCAGCCAGTATTTCGGCCAGCAGCTCACCAGCCGCCAACTGCTGGATCTGGCGAAGGACATCACCATCGCCTACCGCACCGAGGTGCGCGATGCCGCCCAACTGCAAAAAAGCGCCGACCGTCTCAGCCTGAGCACGCAAGATTTCCGTCTGAATCTGGGGGAGCCGGGTTTTCGCGGCAACCTGCGGGATGTGCTCGGCGAACCGAACGTGCAGCGCGCGTTGTTGCTGCTCGATGACGCGCTGGAGCTGTGTTATGACGTCATGAAACTGTCGCTGGGGCGTTCGGCGCTGCTGGACGCCGCCTTTGAGCGCGCCACGCTGTACCGCGCGCGTCTCAAACGCCTCAAGGCGGTGACGGAACCGGGCTACAGCTATTGGTATGAGTGCAATTCGCGCCACTTCGTGTTGGCGCTGACGCCGCTGACGGTGGCCGATCGTTTTCGCGAAATGCTGGACGAGAAGCCGGGCAGCTGGATCTTTACCTCGGCGACGCTGTCGGTCAACGATCAGTTGGGTCACTTCACCGAACGGCTGGGGCTGACCAAGGCCAAAACGCTGCTGTTGCCGAGCCCGTTCGACTATGCCAAACAGGCGTTGCTGTGCGTGCCGCGCTTTTTGCCTTCGCCGAATCAGCCCGGCGGGGCGCGCCAGCTGGCGCGCATGCTGCGCCCATTAATCGAAGCCAACAACGGCCGCTGCTTCTTCTTGTGCACATCGCACCAGATGATGCGCGAGCTGGCGGAAGAGTTCCGCGCCACGATGACGCTGCCGGTCTTATTGCAAGGGGAAACCAGCAAAGGGCAGCTGTTGGCACAGTTCGTCGCCGCCGGTAACGCGCTGTTGGTGGCGACCAGCAGCTTCTGGGAAGGGGTGGACGTGCGTGGCGATGCGCTGTCGTGCGTGATCATCGATAAGCTGCCGTTTACCTCACCGGACGATCCGCTGCTGAAGGCGCGCATTGAAGATTGTCGCCTGCGCGGCGGCGATCCGTTCAATGACGTGCAGTTGCCGGATGCGGTCATCACCCTGAAACAGGGGGTGGGCCGTTTGATCCGCGATACCGACGATCGCGGCGTGCTGGTGATCTGCGATAACCGTCTGGTGATGCGCCCTTATGGCGAGGTGTTCCTCAATAGCCTGCCGCCTACGCCGCGTACCCGCGATCTGAAGCAGGCGATCGCCTTCTTGCAGGCCGCTGATACGTCGGCCACGTGAAAGATGAAGGGCTTACGGGGCTGTGCTACAATGTGCGCCCTGTATGAAAAACCCAGTTTTATTCCCGCCAGAGGTTGGCATGTCCACGCGAATTTTAGCGATCGATACCGCGACGGAAGCCTGTTCCGTCGCCGTCTGGAATCAAGGCGAAATCCACGCCCTGTTTGAGCTGTGCCCACGCGAGCATACGCAACGTATTTTACCTATGGTGCAGCAGGTGCTGGCGGAATCCGGCCTGGCGCTCAACCAGCTCGATGCGCTGGCCTTCGGCCGCGGCCCCGGCAGTTTTACCGGGGTGCGCATCGGCATCGGCATCGCTCAGGGCCTGGCGCTGGGCGCCGATCTGCCGATGATCGGCGTTTCTACGCTGCAAACCATGGCGCAGGGCGCCTGGCGCGTCAGCGGCGCGGAGCGTGTGCTGGCGGCGATCGATGCGCGCATGGGCGAGGTCTACTGGGGGCAGTTCGAACGTCAGGCCGACGGCCGTTGGTTGGAAAGCGAAAGCGAAGGCGAGGCGGTGCTGTCGCCGGCGCAGGCGTTCGAGCGCGCACAGCGCCTGCAGGGCGAATGGGCCCACGTCGGCACCGGCTGGCAAACCTACCCCGATCTGGTCAACGGTTCCACGCTGAGCGTGCGCGACGGCCAGATGCTGTTGCCGCAGGCGGAAGACATGCTGCCGCTGGCGCTGCAAGCCTGGCAAGAAGGGCTGGCGGTAGCGGTGGAAAACGCCGAGCCGACCTATCTGCGCAATGAAGTCACCTGGAAAAAACTGCCGGGCCGCGACTGATCGCGGCGTATTGTGCTGATGTTGATGCCGGGCGATGAGGGGCTGCAACTTGAACGATGAAACGCGGTCAAAGTTACAGCCATTTCAGGAGATTGCGACCATGTTAATCCGCACTGCAAGTAAAAAGCTGTCGCTGCTGGCCGTCGCCTGCGGCGCGCTGGTTTTATCCGGGTGCGTCACCGTACCGGATGCGATCAAAGGCTCCAGCCCTTCGCCGGTGACTCAGCTTTCCTCGGTACAAAATGCACCCAACCTGTTTACCGGCGCGGAAGCCCGTTTCGGCGGCACCGTGGTAAACGTCGCCAACGAACAAGGGCGCACGGTGCTGGAGATTGCGGCGGTGCCGCTCGACAGCGGTGCGCGGCCGATACTGGGCGAACCGTCGCGCGGCCGCTTGCTGGCCACGGTAAACGGCTTCCTCGAACCGGTCGATTTCAAAGGCCAGCTGGTGACCGTCGTCGGCGCCATTACCGGCCTGAAAGAGGGGCGAATCGGCATGACGCCGTATCGCTTCGTGACGATGAACGTGACCGGTTTCAAACGCTGGCATCTGGTGCAGCAGGTGGTGATGCCGCCTGCGCCAATGGGCCCCTGGGGCTGGCGCGGAGGTCCGTGGGGACCCGGTTGGGGCGCAGGCTATGGCTGGTATAACCCTGGCCCGGCACAGGTGCAAACCATCGTAACCGAGTAGCATACGCTTGATGTGAACACATTTGACAGGGCGGCTCAGGCCGCCCTTTTGTTTTTTGGGATAAGGAATATCCGACAATTAGTGACGTACATCGCAACCTGAATAATGTTTAAAACCCGAACTGGTCTGCTGAGTTAAAATATTGTTATGGTTAGGCTGCGAGTTTGAGGGCTGCGATGATAATTAGTAATGATTTCAGGAGTAATACCTTGGATAAGGTCTGGTTAAAACGGTATCCGGCAGATGTGCCCGCAGAGATTGATGCCGATCGCTATTCGTCGTTGATCGAAATGTTTGAGCATGCCGTGCAGCGCTATGCCGATCAGCCCGCCTTTATCAATATGGGCGAGGTGATGACCTTCCGCAAACTGGAAGAACGCAGCCGGGCTTTCGCGGCTTACCTGCAAAATGAACTGGGCCTGAAGAAGGGCGACCGCGTCGCGCTGATGATGCCTAACCTGTTGCAATACCCCATCGCCCTGTTCGGAATTCTGCGCGCCGGCATGGTGGTGGTCAACGTCAACCCGTTGTATACCCCGCGAGAGCTGGAACACCAGTTGAACGACAGCGGCGCCAGCGCCATCGTCATCGTCTCCAACTTTGCCCATACGCTGGAAAAAGTGGTGTTCAACACTCAGGTCAAGCACGTGATCCTGACGCGCATGGGCGATCAGCTGTCGGCCGCCAAAGGCACGCTGGTCAACTTCGTGGTTAAATACGTCAAGCGCCTGGTGCCCAAATACAACCTGCCGGATGCCATTTCATTCCGCAGCGCGCTGCAGCGCGGCCGCCGTCTGCAATATGTAAAACCGGACATCATTAATGCCGATCTGGCCTTCCTGCAATACACGGGCGGCACCACCGGGGTGGCGAAGGGCGCGATGCTGACGCACCGCAATATGCAGGCCAACCTCGAGCAGGCCAAAGCCGCCTATTCGCCGCTGTTCCGCGAAGGGCAGGAACTGGTGGTGACGGCGTTGCCGCTGTATCACATTTTCGCGCTGACGGTGAACTGCCTGCTGTTTATCGATCTGGGTGGGCGCAATTTGCTGATCACCAACCCGCGCGATATTCCGGGGCTGGTGAAGGAGTTGGGTAAATACCCGTTCACCGCCATGAGCGGGGTGAATACCTTGTTCAATGCGTTGCTGAACAATGAAGAGTTCCACAAGCTCGATTTCTCTACGCTGCGTTTCTCGGTCGGCGGCGGCATGTCGGTGCAAAAAGCGGTGGCCGAGAAGTGGGAAAAAACCACCGGTAAACACCTGCTGGAAGGCTATGGCCTGACGGAGTGCGCGCCGCTGGTGGCCGGTAACCCTTACGATCTGAAACACTACAGCGGCAGCATCGGTCTGCCGGTGCCGTCGACGGACATTCGGTTGGTGGACGACAATGGCCACGATGTGCCGCCGGGCGAACCGGGCGAACTGTGGGTCAAAGGGCCGCAAGTTATGTTAGGCTATTGGCAGCGCCCGGACGCCACCGACGAAGTGCTGAAAGACGGCTGGTTGGCGACCGGTGATGTGGTGACCGTGGACGAGCAGGGGTTTGTGCGCATCGTCGATCGCA
Organism: Serratia sp. CY83965; assembly: GCF_052166375.1. NCBI lineage: Bacteria > Pseudomonadati > Pseudomonadota > Gammaproteobacteria > Enterobacterales > Yersiniaceae > Serratia > Serratia sp. CY83965. Next base: position 484,536 of record NZ_JBJNOV010000004.1, read on the forward strand.
AGAAAGACATGATCCTGGTCTCCGGTTTCAACGTTTACCCGAACGAGATCGAGGATGTGGTCAGCCAGCATCCGAAAGTGCTGGAATGTGCGGCGATCGGCGTGCCCAGCGAGGCCTCTGGCGAAACGGTGAAGATCTGCGTGGTGAAGAAAGACGCCTCGCTGACCAAGGAAGAGCTGTTGACCCATTGCCGTCGGCACCTGACCGGGTATAAAGTGCCTAAAATTGTTGAGTTCCGCGATGAACTGCCGAAGTCTAACGTCGGCAAGATTTTGCGGCGAGAACTGCGCGATGAGTTAAAAACGCCGAAGCCGGCCGATGCCGCCTAGGCGTCGCTCTCGCGCCTGACTATCAACAACGCCGGTGAATGCCGGCGTTGTTGTGTTTGAATCCTACAAGAGAATGATGTTTTGAATTATCAGTTGATCACTACCGATGCCGGATTGCAGCAGGTCTGCGAGCAGGCGAGAAAGCATGCCCAGATTGCGCTGGACACCGAGTTTGTCAGAACGCGCACCTACTATCCGCAGTTGGGCCTGATCCAGCTCTATGACGGTGAACAACTCTCCCTTATCGATCCTCTCCCGATCAAGCAATGGCAGCCGTTTGTCGACCTGCTGGCCGACACCGCCGTGGTGAAGTTCCTGCATGCCGGCAGTGAAGATCTCGAAGTGTTTCTCAACGCCTTTAAAACGCTGCCGACGCCGATGGTCGATACCCAGATCCTGGCGGCCTTTACCGGCCGGCCGCTCTCCTGCGGCTTCGCGACGCTGGTGGCGGAGTACATGAAGGTTGAGCTGGACAAGAGCGAGTCGCGCACCGACTGGCTGGCGCGCCCGCTGACCGAAAGGCAATGCGTGTACGCGGCCGCCGACGTGTTCTATCTGCTGCCGATGGCTAAACAGCTGGTGCAGGAGACCGAAGAGGCCGGTTGGACCGCGGCGGCCAATAACGAGTGCCTGCTGCTGTGTCAACGCCGTAGCGAGGCGCTGGCGCCGGAAGTCGCCTACCGCGAAATCAGCAATGCCTGGCAGCTGCGTCCGCGTCAGCTGGGGTGTTTGCAGAAGTTGGCGGAATGGCGGCTGCGCCAGGCGCGTGAGCGCGATCTGGCGGTGAACTTCGTGGTGCGTGAGGAGAACCTGTGGCAGGTGGCGCGCTATATGCCGTCTTCGCTGGGAGAACTGGATTCTCTGGGGCTGAGCGGGCCGGAGATCCGTTATCACGGCAAAACGCTGCTGGCGCTGGTGGCGGAGGCCGAAGCGCTGGAGGAGTCCGAGTTACCGGCGCCGTTGGCCAACCTTATCGATCAGCCGGGCTACAAGAAGGTGTTCAAAGACATCAAGGCGGCGATCGCTACCGTCAGCGAGCAAAGCGGGTTGAGCAGCGAGCTGCTGGCATCCCGTCGCCAAATTAACCAATTGCTGAACTGGCATTGGAAACTGAAGGACGGCGAAAGTCGCCCTGAATTAATCAGCGGCTGGCGCGGCGATTTATTAATGGCGCCGTTGCAGGACATCCTGAAAGATTATTAATCGCTGATTATCACCTGGGCAGGGTAGGGAAACTCTGCTCGGGTGAATATAGGCAGGAAATAATGCGTTGAAGGTAAATCTGGCCAGAATTTACTTTAAACGAGGCGGCGGCAAAGTTAATTGGGAATAGTCCCAAAGGGAAAAATCGCTTTTTTGCTACCGATAAAGCTTAATAACTGGATGCACATACAGTTACCCCCTGCATAAAATATACAGGGGGTAATTAATGCGTCGCAATCATTTAGCTGCTTCTTCCGATTCCGGCAATGTCACGTTAAGTTCAAGTACCGAAATATCGTCCCCTTTCTGCTCGAACTGCACGTGCAGCATTTCAGGATCGATCTGAATGTATTTGCAAATAACCGCCAGAATATCGCGTTTCAGATCAGGCAGATACGGGGGCTCACTGTCCCCGCGGCGACGCTCTGCGACGATAATCTGCAGCCGTTCCTTGGCTATATTGGCTGTCTGTTTTTTGCGGGACAGAAAGAAGTCTAATAAGGCCATGGTTTATCCCCCAAAAAGGCGTTTCAGGAAACCCTTCTTCTCTTCTTCAATGAAGCGGAATGGGCGTTCTTCCCCCAACAAGCGGCAAACGGTATCGTCATACGCCTTACCGGCGTCTGACTCGGCATCCAGAATGACAGGCTCACCCTGGTTGGAAGCGCGCAGCACGGACTGGTCTTCCGGGATCACGCCCACCAGCGGAATGCGCAGGATTTCCAGCACGTCTTCCATGCTCAGCATGTCGCCACGGCTGACGCGGCCCGGGTTATAACGGGTCAGCAGCAGGTGTTCCTTGATAGGCGATTCGCCTTTCTCGGCGCGGCGTGATTTGGAAGAGAGAATGCCCAGGATACGGTCGGAGTCGCGTACCGAAGACACTTCCGGGTTGGTGGTGATGATAGCTTCGTCGGCGAAATACAGCGCCATCAGCGCACCGGTTTCGATACCGGCCGGTGAGTCGCAGACCACGAAGTCAAAATCCATCTCGCCGAGATCGTTGAGGATTTTTTCAACGCCTTCGCGGGTCAACGCGTCTTTGTCGCGTGTCTGCGAAGCCGGCAGGATATAGAGGTTTTCAGTGCGTTTGTCTTTGATCAACGCCTGATTCAGCGTGGCATCGCCCTGAATCACGTTCACGAAATCATAAACTACCCGACGTTCGCAGCCCATGATCAGGTCAAGATTACGCAGACCGATATCGAAATCGATCACGACGGTTTTCTTGCCTTTCTGGGCCAGGCCGGTAGCGATGGCCGCGCTCGAAGTGGTCTTGCCAACGCCCCCTTTACCCGATGTAACAACAATAATGCGTGCCATGAAATGGATTCCTTGTCAAAAGGGCTTAATTTAAAGGTTGTATGGTTAAAGCGTTATCCAACAGGCTGAGTCGTACGGCCTGCCCGACGTAATCGGACGGGATTTGGTCGCTCAACCAGTACTGCCCTGCGATAGAGACTAGCTCAGCCGCCAGGTGGGTGCAAAAAATCTGACATTGCGTGTCGCCTGACGCGCCTGCCAGTGCGCGACCGCGCATCATGCCGTAGACATGAATATTGCCGTCGGCAATCAGTTCGGCGCCGGCGCTGACGCTGCTGGTCACGATAAGATCGCTGTTGCGGGCGTAAATCTGTTGGCCGGAACGGACAGGCGTACTGATGATGCGCGTTTTGGCGGGGGCGTTATCCGCCACCACAGGCGCTGGCGCAGGCTCCGGCGCCGCCATTTTCTGGCCTTTGCCTTCGCTCAGCAGCGGCAGCCCTGCGCGGGCTATCGCGCGCTTTTGACGCTCATCTCTGCAACCGCTGATACCCACAACGCGCAGACCTGCCGCCGCGACAGCCTGTTGAAGTTCTTTCCAGTTCGCATCGCCTTCCAGCGTTGCGACGTTGATAACAACAGGAGCGTTTTTCAGAAAAGCGGGCGCTTGCTCAACTTTTTCCTGTAACGCCTGGCGTATTACCTCGGGCTGCGAATTATGCAAATGAACAACCGATAGGGTAAAACTGCTGCCTTTTAGCTCAATTGGCGATTGTGACATCTATCCTGACTCAGTCTCAGCAACTTTAAATCCCCGGAATACCACTCGGGGTGCGATATTCCGATGTACTATAAGCATGTTATAGTCAGAGTTATATCCAGGCAAGACGCTCCCTCAATTAAATAGAGTTAAAAAAATGCTTTGTGTGATCTATAGAAGCCCGAAACGCGATCAAACTTATCTTTATGTCGAAAAAAAAGACGATTTCTCTCGTGTGCCGGAAGAGCTGATGAAAAGTTTCGGCGTGCCGCAATTCGCCATGATGCTGTCGCTCGATGAGCGCAAGAAATTGGCCTCGGCGGATATCGAAAAGGTGAAGCAGGCGTTGAAAGACGAAGGCTATTATCTGCAGTTCCCGCCGCCGGTTGAAAACCTGCTTAATCAGCATCTGGCGGGCGATAAGGCCTGAGACAGTCGCCACGGCCAGGGGAGGCGCGATGACACGTTCGGCGAGAAAGACCGTATTGGCCGCCTGGTTGGCGCTGGGCGGAGTGCTGATGCCCGGCGCATCGCAGGCGGCGCAGGAGACGACGCTGGCGGCGAGCGGCCGCGATCCGGCGCAGTTCCCGGCGTATGTCGATCAACTTAAGCGCCGGGCGCGGGAACAGGGCATCAGTCAGGCGACTCTTGATCGCGCGTTTGCGCAAATCCACTTCGTCGATCGAGTGATCAAGGCCGATCGCAATCAGCCGGAGCAGAAGATCACCCTGGACGATTACCTGCGGCGGGTGATGTCGCCCGCCAAGGTGCGCCAGGGGCGAGAACGGTATCGGCAGCGCCATGCGCAATGGTTGCGGGCCAGCGAGCGCTATCGGGTGCCAGGGCGTTATATCATCGCGCTGTGGGGGATGGAGAGCGCCTACGGCAAGATTCAGGGGCGGGAAGACGTGGTGTCTGCGCTGGCGACCTTGGCGTTTGAAGGACGCCGTGAAGCTTTTTTCAGCCAGGAACTGATGGCGGCGCTGCAGATAGTCGAGCAGGGGCACGTCGGCGATACGCCGCTGAAAGGCTCCTGGGCCGGCGCGATGGGGCAATGCCAGTTTATGCCGAGCTCCTTCTTGCGCTACGCGGCGGATGGCGACGGCGACGGGCGCATCGATATCTGGAACAACATTGACGATGTTTTCGCGTCTACAGCCAGCTATCTGTCCAAAGAGGGCTGGCAGCCCGGCATCGGTTGGGGGCGCGAGGTCAAACTGCCCGCCGGCTTCAATCCGACCGAACTGGGCCTGAAAGACGCGCAGGCGCGCAGCGTCAACGACTGGCAGAAACGCGGCGTGCGCCGTGCGGATGGCAGTGCGTTGCCGCATGCCGTGCAGCGCGGTTGGATTATCGCGCCGGATGATCTGCAGGGGCGGACGTTCCTGGTCTATGATAATTTCCGCACCCTCATGCACTGGAATCGCTCTTACTATTTCGCCCTCGCCGTGGGTATGATGGCAGACGCGATCGGGCATTGATCCGGCACACCAATAATCGGCTTGGCGCGCCAAGCCTCTACAGTTTGGGAGAAGCGGTATGTATCAACATAGAGACTGGCAGGGTTCGCTGCTCGATTTCCCGGTGAACAAGGTGGTCTGCGTCGGCAGCAACTACGCCGATCACATCAAGGAAATGGGCAGCGCGGCGTCCGTCGAACCGGTGGTGTTTATCAAACCGGAAACGGCGTTGTGCGATATTCGCCAGCCGGTGGCCATCCCCAAAGAGTTCGGTGCGGTGCATCATGAAGTGGAGCTGGCTGTATTGATCGGCACACCGTTGAAACAGGCCAACGAAGATCGCGTTGCGCGGGCGATCGCCGGTTATGGCGTGGCGCTCGATCTGACGCTGCGCGATCTGCAAGCGGGCTTTAAAAAGGCCGGCCAGCCGTGGGAAAAGGCCAAGGCCTTCGACGGTTCCTGCCCGATGTCGGGATTTATCCCGGTGGCGGAATTCGGCGATCCGCAAAACGCCGAGCTGTCGTTGACCGTCAACGATCAATTGCGCCAGCAGGGCAATACGCGCGACATGATCACGCCAATCCTGCCGCTTATCAGCTACATGAGCCGCTTCTTCACGCTGCGCGCCGGCGACATCATCCTGACCGGCACGCCGCAGGGCGTGGGCCCGATGGCCTCCGGCGACATGTTGAAAATCAGCCTGAACGGCAAAACGCTCAGCACCCGGGTGATCTGACCTCTCTTCGCCGCCGGCATCGTCGGCGGCAAAGCTTGCATCTTGCCGCTAATATGTCTATATAGTCCCCCCTCGAACCTGTGCGCAGGTGACTTATCCATTTACCGAAACCGGACGCTAACATGTCACAACTCGCTTTTTGGCAACAGAAAACGCTGGCGGAAATGTCAGAACAAGAGTGGGAATCGCTGTGCGACGGGTGCGGGCAATGCTGTTTGAATAAGCTGATCGACGAAGATACCGACGAGATTTATTTTACCAACGTAGCCTGCAACCAGCTCAACATCAAATCCTGCCAATGCCGTAACTATGAGCGGCGCTTCGAGCTGGAAGAAGACTGCATCAAACTGACGCGCGAGAACCTCACTACCTTCGATTGGCTGCCGCCGACCTGTGCCTATCGCCTGATCGGCGAAGGCAAGCCGCTGTTTCCCTGGCACCCGCTGATCAGCGGCTCCAAAGCGGCGATGCACGGCGAGCGCATCACGGTGCGGCATATTGCGGTGCGCGAGAGCGAAGTGGTGGACTGGCAGGATCATATCCTCAACAAGCCGGACTGGGCCAGATAACGCGGATGCCTTGACAGATGTTGCTCGGCAACACGAGTTTTAATGCCAGAGGGCGGCGTGTTAAGACATCCCGCCCTCTTGGCTATTGAGCTCACGCGCATGAGACTCTTGCTTCACGCTTTTTTGTCGCGGCGATGCCAGTTAGCCAGATTTTTCAGCGGCTGCTTCACATACGGGCTGGCCTTGATCAGGCTGAACAGCAGTTTATTCACCGCCGTACCCACTTTGTCCATTGGCCGGTCGACATCGAGAAACAGCACAGCGCGCAGCTCGTCGGTATCATTGCGAACTTCGTGTTCGTAGGAATCATCAAACAAAATCACCTTGCCTTCATCCCAGTGCAGAATTTGGTCGTCAACGCGGATCCAGAGCTTGTCCCGATCCTTTGGCACGATCAATCCCAGATGCGCACGCACGACGGCTCGAGTCGGGCCTTTGTGAGGCACGATGTGATAGTGCGGTTTAAGAATCGAAAACATGGCGGTGCGCATGCCGGGGATCTCGCTGACCGCCTCTGCTGTGCGCGGGCAGATGGCGCAGTTTTCATCAACCCGTTGCCCGTAGACAAACAGCCCGAAGGTTTTCCAGTTATCGCCTTTAGAGATACGTTTCTGATCCGGTGATATTTGGTGGAACGCTGGGATATCCTCCGGGTGTTCCAGCAACCGATCCAACTCCTCGCGAATGGCCGGCCAACGGGCTTCCAGCGCCGTCACCCAATTAAATTCATGATTGCCGATCCGCGGCGTGGTGGAGATGAGCGAATGGCGAGTCTGAAATTCGCCGTTCCAGCGCAGGAATTTTTTCCCGGCTTTGAGCAGCATGCGCCGCAGGAAGGGGCGCTGAGACGAAGGCGGCAATGTGGTATCCGGCATAGTATCGTGTCCTTGATGTCATATGATGTGCTGTAGTCAGCCAAAACCTGGCTCACAGGAAGAAAGGGCGAAAGTCAACACGTCATTCAGCATAGGGAAAGCATCGCGAACGATTTTAATCTTTAGTGCGCGAATGGCGTTGATGCTTGGTGCCGGATAGAGAGAAATTCCAACAATTTATTTAAGAATGGTAAGGGCTTGCGTGAGGGGGGAAGGGGGAAAAAAGCCCCTGCAAAGATGAGGGGCAAGACACACAACAACACCAGGGAAATCGGTAGTACTCACTTTGCCGATACTATAAGGATTTTATGGGTAAACTTCACCAAAATATTGTGCTCTGAATGTGACAAAGGCGCAGTCGTTCATAAGTAACGGTAATTTATTGATGCTCGAAGGCTGAAAGGAATGCGCCAGAGCGGCCCGCTTTTAGTCGCCGATATGGCAGAAGTTTAATGTTATGTAAATTACGCCCTTAGCCGTGCCGGGATGCTTCTTTTTAAACGATAAGTTGGGTAATTTGGCCGCTCTCCCGCAAGTTCGAGAGTATAACAATGAAAATGATCCGCCTGTTTGCCGTAGCTGGAGCGCTGATCGTGCTCGTTTACTTCCTTACACATACCTGAGGTGGCTTTATCTCGGAATGTGACAGCAATACCTAAAAAAACGGCGCCTTCCGGCGCCGTTTTTTGTTTGTCTGCCGATCAGCGGCCGAACAGGTCGCGGCGGCGTGGGCGAACAAACTGCGCGACCAGCACAATCAGCGCCACCAACAGATAGGCACCGAAGATGCCGACCAACCATTGCGGCATTTCCAACGTCAGGAATTGCCATTGACGCACGGAGCAGTCACCGGAAGCATGAAACACCGCCGGCAGCCATTTGTCCAGCGGCAGCCAGGACGGGAAGCTGACGAAGAAATCGCAGGTATTGAATGGCGAAGGATGCAACTGGATCATGGTGTGCTTCCACGCCAGCTGTACGCCTTCCCAAGCGCTGTAGATCCACAGCAAGATCGCCGCGTAGCGCAGCGGAGTTTTCGGCGCGATGGCGCCCACCAGCGAGGCACCGAGGATGCCGAACAGCGCGCAACGCTCGTAAATGCACATCACGCACGGCTGCAGCAGCATAACGTGCTGGAAATAGAGCGCGACCAGTTCCAACACCAACGCTGTCAGGGCCATCAGCAGCCAGGCGCCGCGTCCTTGTGAACAGCGGTTAAAGAATTGCAACATATCTAGATTCTTCCATGCAGTAAGCAATTGAACCGGCAGTGTAAACCAATTCCTCTTCGCTGCCAGCCACCTGGGCCGGATTCAGCGTAAAAATAGTCGGTTCACCCTGCCGGCGCCGTCTCAGTGGCCGACGGCGTCGATGGACGGCAGCGTCAGCCAATGCCACTGCGTCAACAGCTCGGTCGCCGGTTCCAAGGTGAACTGGACGCACAGCAGGCCAACCACCGTCAGCACCACCGTATAAGGCAGGGCCATCCATACCATGCGGCCATACGACAAACGCACCAGCGGCGCCAATGCCGACGTCAGCAGGAACAGAAACGCCGCCTGTCCGTTAGGGGTGGCGACCGATGGCAGGTTGGTACCGGTATTGATGGCGACCGCCAGCAGCTCGAACTGCTTCAGCCCGATCGCGCCGGTTTCCAGCGCGGTTCGCGCCTCGTTGATGTAAACCGTGCCGACGAACACGTTGTCGGAAACCGACGACAGCAGGCCGTTGAACAGGTAGAACAGCGAAAGCTGAGAGGCGGGCTCGGCGCGCAGCACAAACTGGATCACCGGGCTGAACAGGTGCTGCTCGATGATGACCGCGACCACGGTGAAGAACACCGTCAGCAGTGCGGTGAACGGCAGCGCTTCCTGGAACGCTTTGCCGATGGCGTGCTCGTCGTTCACGCCGCACAGGGAGGTGGCGAGGACGATCACCGACAGGCCAATCAGCCCCACTTCAGCCAGGTGGAAGGCCAGCGCCAGCACCAGCCAAACGCCGATCAGCGCCTGCATCACCAGTTTGAGCCGTTCTTGTTTGCTACGGCCCGCAGTGGCCTTGCGGTCATACTCTTTCAGCACGTCGCGCACCGCTTCCGGTAGCTGCGCGCCGTAGCCAAACAGGTGAAAACGTTCTACCAGCCAACACACCAGCAGGCCGCACACCAACACCGGCAGCGTTACCGGCGCCATACGCAGGAAGAAATCGATAAAACCCCAGCCCGCGTTTTTGGCGATGATCAGGTTTTGCGGCTCGCCCACCATGGTCATGACCCCGCCGAGCGCGGTGCCGACGCCGGCGTGCATCAGCAGGCTGCGCAGAAAGGCGCGGAATTGCTCCAGCGTCTGTTTGCGCTCTTCGCCGGTAAAATCGCTGTCATCGCCAATGTCGCCGTCAGGGCGGTTTGACGTCACGTTGTGATAGATGGAATAGAAGCCGGTGGCCACGCTGATCACTACCGCCACGACCGTCAGCGCGTCGAGGAAGGCGGAAAGGAAGGCGGCGGCCAGGCAGAACGCCAGCGACAGCAGCGTTTTCGAACGGATGTTGAGCAGCAGCTTGGTGAACACGAACAGCAGCAGCTGCTTCATAAAGTAGATGCCGGCCACCATAAAGATCAGCAGCAGCAACACGTCCAGATTATGTTCGATTTCCTGCGAAACCTGCGCCGGGCTGGTCATGCCGATGGCCACGGCCTCGAGCGCCAGCAGGCCGCCCGGCAGCAGCGGGTAGCATTTCAGCGCCATTGCGAGGGTAAAGATGAACTCGGCCACCAGCAGCCAACCCGCGATAAACGGGCTGGCGAAAAAGAACACCAGAGGGTTGATCGCCAGAAAAATGAGAATGGTTAGTTTGTACCAGTCGGGAGATTGCCCCAGAAAATTTTTGAGCAGGGCGCTACGCAGGGTTGTTTCCATTGTGCTCTATGCATCCTTCAATCAGTCGTAGCACGTACCCTAACAATGCGGTGGGGGCGTGCGCAACCTGAGCTTGTTTTACCATGAGAAAATTCCTCCGACCGGTATTTTTGCTCGTTTTTTGCCACGTTATGCACACTTTCGTTTATTGTTTTTCGCTCACGCTATGTCATGTCAGCACGATCTGGTATGATGAGCTGATTACTTTTACTGATTTTATCGTCGCAACGGAACGTCAAACACATGGTCATAAAGGCGCAGAGTCCTGCCGGTTTCGCGGAAGAGTACATTATTGAGAGTATTTGGAATAATCGCTTCCCCCCTGGCTCTATTTTGCCCGCGGAGCGTGAGCTTTCGGAGTTGATTGGCGTCACGCGCACCACGTTACGTGAAGTGTTGCAACGTCTGGCCCGCGATGGCTGGTTGACCATTCAGCATGGCAAACCGACCAAAGTGAACAATTTTTGGGAAACGTCCGGCCTCAATATCCTTGAGACGGTGGCTCGTCTCGATCACAAAAGCGTCCCTCAGCTGATCGATAACCTGCTGTCCGTGCGCACCAATATCGCGTCGATCTTTATTCGCGCCGCGGTGCGCAATCATCCGGAGCAGGCCCAGGAAGTGTTGGCGAAGGCCGCCGAGGTTGAAGATCAGGCGGACGCTTTCAATCTGCTCGATTACGAGATCTTCCGCGGTCTGGCGTTCGCTTCCGGCAATCCGATCTACGGCCTGATCTTCAACGGTCTGAAAGGGTTGTACACCCGCGTGGGCCGTTACTACTTCTCCAACCCGGAAGCGCGCAAGCTGGCGCTGACCTTCTACAGCAAGCTGTCCACGCTGTGCCATGAGAAGCTGTACGACCAGGTGATGGACACCGTGCGCAACTACGGTAAGGACAGCGGGGCGATTTGGCAGAGCATGCAGGGCACCATGCCGAGCGATCTGACCGAAGCGCGCCGTTAATCGCGAGTCAATGAAAAAGAAAGGGCGCCATTTTGGCGCCCTTTGTCGTTGCGGCGGTTACAGCGGCGTAGGCCGCGGCGGGCAGCGATCGAGCAACTCTACACTGCCGTCTTCATTTTGCTGCTCGAGGATCACGTCGAAGCCCCACAGGCGGTGCAGGTGCTTCAACACGTCGCGGCGGCTCTTATCCAGTGGCGCGCGTTCCTGCGGGATGTAACGCAATGTCAGCGAGCGGTCACCGCGCAGATCCACGTTCCAGATCTGAATGTTCGGCTCATGGTTGCTCAGGTTGTATTGCGCCGACAGCTCCTGGCGGATCGCCCGGTAACCGGCTTCGTTATGGATCGCGGCAATCTCCAGATAGTTGTTGCGATCGTCGTCCAGCACGGTGAACAACCGGAAATCACGCATCACTTTGGGTGACAGGAACTGGCTGATAAAGCTCTCGTCCTTGAAGTCGCGCATGGCGAAGTGCAATGTCTCCAGCCAGTCTTTTCCGGCGATGTCCGGGAACCAGTAGCGGTCTTCTTCGGTCGGCGATTGGCAGATGCGCTTGATGTCCTGGAACATGGCGAAGCCCAGCGCATAAGGGTTGATGCCGTTATAGTACGGGCTGTTGTACGGCGGCTGATACACCACGTTGGTGTGGCTGTGCAAAAACTCCAGCATAAACCGCTCGGTCACTCGGCCCTCGTCGTACAGATGGTTGAGGATGGTGTAATGCCAGAAGGTGGCCCAACCCTCGTTCATCACCTGAGTCTGCTTTTGCGGGTAGAAATACTGGCTGACTTTGCGCACGATGCGCAACACCTCACGCTGCCAGGGTTCCAGCAGCGGTGCATTCTTTTCGATAAAATAGAGGATATTTTCCTGCGGTTCGCTCGGATACCGGCGCGCCTGCTCCGGCGACTCTTCACGTTCGACGCGTGGCAAGGTCTTCCATAACGTATTCACCTGGCTTTGCAGATACTCTTCGCGGCTTTTCTGGCGCGCTTTCTCTTCCACCAGGGAGATTTTCTGCGGGCGCTTGTACCTGTCGACCCCATAGTTCATCAGCGCGTGGCAGGAGTCCAGCAGTCGCTCCACTTCATCGACGCCGTAGCGTTCTTCGCATTGGCTGATGTAGTGGCGGGCGAACAGCAGATAATCGACGATGGAGCTGGCGTCGGTCCAGCTGCGGAACAGATAGTTATTCTTGAAGAACGAGTTGTGGCCATAGCAGGCGTGCGCCATCACCAGCGCCTGCATGGTGATGGTGTTTTCCTCCATCAGGTAGGCGATGCAGGGATTGGAGTTGATGACGATTTCATACGCCAGCCCTTGCTGGCCCTGTTTGTAGCGCTGTTCGGTTTCGATGAACTTCTTGCCGAAGGACCAATGGGTATAGTTGATCGGCATGCCGACGCTCGAATAGGCGTCCATCATCTGCTCGGAGGTGATCACCTCGATCTGATGGGGGTAAGTGTCGAGTCGGTAATGCTTGGCGACGCGGTCGATCTGCTCCAAATACACCTGCAGCAGTTCGAACGTCCAGTCCGGTCCATCGCTCAGACGTTTATCATCCTTAACCTTTTCATGTGTTGAAGTAGTCATCAGCGCACCCTCATTATTCACGGGTCTTGCTCAAACGGCAGACCCTGTAACAAGCATAGTTCAAGTCATAATTAACCATTGCAAATCAGTGAAATAAAAATGCCGGTACGCAAAGGAGCGAACGGCGGTCGATCCGGCGCCCGTCCCGGCAGAAGGCGGCGCGGCACCGTACTCCCTCTTCGAGTATAACCCTGCGGCAGGGGGGCGCAACACAATGCCTGTTGCACAACAAGGATTGAAAATTGTTATGTTATATTGTAACTTTTAATTTTCGTGGTAACGGACAAGGAGCGCATTTTGGCGAGGCATTTTGGCAAACTGGCGGTGGCGCTGGCCGCGTTGTTTATCAGCGGGCAGGCGTGCGCCCACGGGCATCATTCACACGGCAAGCCGCTGACGGAGGTGGAAAAAAAGGCGGAGGCGGGTGTATTCGACGATAAGGACGTCAAAGATCGCAACCTGGCGGATTGGGAGGGGGTGTGGCAATCTGTGTATCCCTATCTGCTCAATGGGGATCTTGACCCGGTGTTCAAGAAGAAAGCGGCACAGGACAAGCGCAAGACCTTCGCCGAAGTGAAGGCGTATTACCGCAAAGGGTACGCCACCGATGTAGATACCATCGGCATTGAAAACGGCGTCATGGAATTTCACCGCGGTGACCAATCCAGCGCCTGTCAGTATAAGTACGCCGGGCATAAGATCCTGACGTATGTTTCCGGTAAAAAGGGCGTGCGTTATCTGTTTGAATGCCAGGATGCCGGCAGCCTGGCGCCGAAATTCGTGCAGTTCAGCGATCACATTATCGGCCCGCGCAAATCGGCGCATTTCCATATCTTTATGGGCAACACGTCGCAGGAAGCGTTGCTGAAAGAGATGGATAACTGGCCGACTTACTACCCATTCCAACTGCAAACCAAAGAAGTCGTGGATGAGATGCTGCATCATTGATGCTGCTCGCTCCCGCAACCACAAGCCCGCCTGTGTGGGCTTGTGCTCAGTCAAACGGTCTGATTTGCAGGTAATCGTCCGTCACTTCCATTTCAAATAGCGTTTTATCTGCCAACAAGGTCGCACGCATTCGTTCCCGGGCTTGCCGGTAGCGTTCATCCAATTGAATATCACCGGCGCTTTCCCATGCGACTCGGCTTGGCCATTGCGCATAGCCGATAAACTGCCCGCCCATATCCCGATGCAGGCGCGAGCCGAGGCTGCCGCGCTGCAGATAGATGCCTTGGGTCAACGCTAGCCAAGCCTGGCGAAAGGCGTGTTCGTGTCCGGGTTTGACTGAAAACTGGTAAATGGCGATGAACATAAGGCGTTCTCCACAATAGCGACAGTGTGAACTTTAGGCGCTGCTTCTGGCTTTAACGTTCATATCGTGCTGCAGCGTTCAACATAAGCGGGCGGGCTAAGGGCTCGGGTGTTTTATTCCAGTAGTGAAAGCAAGGTTAACGGCAGCTTAAATTTTGCGCGATTTTTCTGCTGCGGAGGGAGGCGGCTCTCTTTGTTTGTTATGTTGGTATTTTTTATTTTATTGGGTTTTTGTTCTGTTTAATTGTTGGCTGGTATTTTTATATTCTGTTAAATCAATGTTACTTATCACGCCTTTTTTGAGTGCTATCATTGATAGCGTTGATATCAATTCAGTGGCGGTATGACGCCATAATCCCCTCTAAACCGCATCTTATCGCTATTTGCAGACGGCTATTGCAAATGCATGACTCATCGACGATAAATTAATTGTGAATATTGTCACGTTTGATGACGAAGTTGTTGGACGGATTTTTTCACTGAGTTAATTTCCTGTAAGCAGAAGATTATGCTTTGTGAAGCCTTGAGCTGGAGTCAGCGATGCGAGTGGTAATTTTAGGTAGTGGAGTGGTGGGCGTAGCCAGTGCCTGGTATTTGGCGAAGGCGGGGCATGAGGTGACGGTGATCGATCGTCAGCCAGGCCCCGCACTGGAAACCAGCGCGGCGAACGCCGGGCAGATTTCACCGGGTTATGCCGCACCTTGGGCGGCACCGGGCGTGCCGCTGAAGGCCATCAAGTGGATGTTCCAGCGCCATGCGCCGTTGGCCATCCGCCTCGACGGCAGTAGCTTCCAACTGAGCTGGATGTGGCAGATGTTGAAGAACTGCAACACCGAACACTACATGACCAACAAAGGCCGCATGGTGCGTCTGGCGGAATACAGCCGCGATTGTATCAAGGCGTTGCGTCAGGAAACCGGCATCCAGTACGAAGGTCGCCAGGGCGGCACGCTGCAGCTGTTCCGCACTCAACAACAGTTCGAAAACGCCGCGAAAGACATTGCAGTATTGGAAGATGCCGGCGTGCCTTACAGATTGCTGGAAGCCGGCCAACTCGGCAGCGTCGAGCCGGCGCTGGCGCAGGTGGCGCACAAGCTGACCGGCGGCCTGCAGTTGCCGAACGACGAAACCGGCGATTGCCAGCTGTTTACGCAACAGTTGGCGAAGATGGCAGAGCAGGCGGGCGTCACTTTCCTGTTCAACCGCAGCGTCGATCGTCTGCTGGTGGAGGGCGACAAGATCGCCGGCGTGCAGTGCGGCGAGGAAGTGTTCAAGGCCGACAGCTATGTGGTGGCGTTCGGCTCGTACTCCACGGCGCTGCTGCGCGGCCTGGTGTCCATTCCGGTTTACCCGCTGAAGGGCTATTCGTTGACCATTCCTATCACCGACGAAGCGGCGGCGCCGTTCTCTACGGTATTGGATGAGACGTATAAAATCGCCATCACACGCTTCGACCAGCGCATTCGCGTTGGCGGCATGGCGGAGATCGTCGGTTTCAATACGCAGCTGGAGCAAAAACGGCGCGAAACGCTGGAAATGGTGGTGCGCGATCTCTACCCGAACGGCGGCCGAGTGGAAGAGGCGACGTTCTGGACCGGCCTGCGGCCGATGACGCCGGACGGCACGCCAATTGTCGGCCGCACCTCGCTGAAGAACCTGTATCTCAATACCGGACATGGCACGTTGGGCTGGACGATGGCCTGTGGCTCCGGGCAGTTGTTGTCCGATCTGATGTCCGGCATTACGCCGGCGATCCCTTCCGATGACCTGGCGGTGGCGCGTTACAGCGCCGGGTTTCGCCAGCAACACGCGGTTCCGCTGAACGACGTGCATCCCGCACGTTAATCGTCGACGCTGTCATAGACTTTCCTGGCCACGTGCAGGCGCGCGTGGCCGCCGTACGTTGCCCCAAGGAGAAGCGATGCCCCGTCCCATAACCGCCACGATGCATCTCGGCGCGATTGAAAATAACTTGCAGGTGGTGCGCCGTTTCGCCCCCGGCGCCAAAGTCTGGGCGGTGGTCAAGGCTAACGCCTATGGCCACGGCATCAAACACGTTTGGCGAAGCATGGCGCAAACCGACGGCTTCGCCATGCTGGATCTGGCCGAAGCGGTGCTGCTGCGCGAGTCGGGTTGGCAAGGGCCTATCCTGTTGTTGGAAGGCTTCTTCCAGCCGCAGGATCTGGCGTTGCTCGACCGTTATCGCCTGACGACGGCGGTGCACAGCGACTGGCAGCTGGCGGCGATCGCCGACGCCACGCTGAACGCGCCGCTCAATGTCTATCTGAAAGTGAACAGTGGCATGAATCGGCTGGGGTTCGCACCCGAGCGGCTGCATGAGGTGTGGCGCAGGGCGCAGGCGGTAGCCAACATTGCCGAGCTTACGCTGATGAGCCACTTCGCCACCGCCGACGGCCCTGAAGGTGTGACCCGGCAAATGGCTACCATCGAGGCGGCGGCTACCGATATACCGCTGCCGCGCTGCCTGGCCAACTCGGCCGCCACGCTGTGGCACCCTTCGACCCACGGCAGTTGGGTCCGTCCTGGGATCGTTCTCTATGGCGCTTCGCCGAGCGGTTGCTGGAATGACGTTGCGGCGACGGGGCTGCAGCCGGCGATGACGCTGAGCAGTGAAATCATCGGCATTCAGCAGCTGAAGTCTGGCGATCGTGTGGGTTACGGTGGCCGTTACAGCGCCGCAGGCGCACAGCGTATCGGTGTGGTGGCCTGCGGTTACGCCGACGGCTATCCGCGTCATGCGCCGACCGGTACGCCGGTATGGGTTGACGGCGTGCTGACGCGCACCCTGGGAACGGTATCGATGGATATGCTGGCGGTGGATCTGACACCCTGTCCGCAAGTCGAACTGGGCGCCGAAGTGGAGCTGTGGGGGAAACGTCTGCCGGTGGATGAGGTGGCCACGGCGGCAGGGACGTTAGGCTATGAGCTGCTGTCGGCTTTAGCGGCGCGAGTGCCGGTCGCCACCGAAGCCTGAGCCGGGGCTCAGGCGACTTTTCTGATCTGCCCTTTAATCTGCTTGCTGAGCCGCCGCGCGTGCAGCGCCAGCAGGCAGCCCGCCAGCATCACCAGCGCCAGCGACAGCTTGGGTTGCAGCGGCAACGCCATCGCCACCAGACCCAGCGCGGCGCCGCCCGCCATCTGCACGAAACCGACCAGCGCGGACGCGACGCCGGCCTCATTGGAGTAGGGTTCCAACGCGTAGCTGGTGGCCGGGCCCATTACGAATGCCAATCCGGCGCAGGCGCTGGCGACTGGCAGCATATACGCCAGCCAGTGCGCTTGCGCCGTCGCGGGCAGCAGCATGACGCCCAGCAGCAGACCCAGACAGCCCAGCCCCATCAAAATGCCGCCGGTCGCCAGACAAACCGGGCGGCCGACCTTGTGGATGATGCGGTTGGCGAAGAAGCTGACCAGCATGATCCAGAAACCGTTGGCGCCGAACACCAGCGAGAATTGCAGCGGTGTCAGGCCAGCGGTGCCCATCAGCACGTTCGGTGCCAGAGAAACGTAGGTCAGCGCCATGCCCATCGCCCCGGAGTTCACCACCGCAAAGGAGAGAAAACGCCGTTCGCTGAGGATGCGCGCGTATTGACGCACCGGCAACCCCTTGACCGGCACGGTGTCGGCAGGGCGAGTTTCCGGCAGGCGCAGCGCGATGAGCGCCAACACCAGCAGCGCGTAGCCGACCAGGAACCAGAAGGGAGCGCGCCAGCCGAAGGCTTCGGCGAGCAGGCCGCCGAGCAGCGGCGCCAGCGCCGGGATGATGTTCAGCGTGCCGTTAAGAAAGCCGAAAGCGCGGGCGGCGTCGTCGCCATTCAGGCGATCGCGCACGCCGCTGAAGGCGACGACGGCGGTGCAGCAAACCGCCACCCCTTGCAGCAGACGCGAAGCGATGAAAATCGTCGGGCTGGTGGCCAGCGCCGCCATCGCGGCGCCGATCATGTAGAGGATAATGCCGGCCAGCGCCACCGGTTTGCGGCCATAGTTGTCCACCAGCGGGCCGGCAATGACCTGGCCGAGGCCAAGCACCAGAATAAATAGCGATATGGTGGATTGGATCAGCGCTTCGCTGCTGCCCAGACCGACGGCAATAGCGGGAATAGTCGGCAGATAAAGATCGATGCCTAATGGGCCGAGCAGCACCAGGCTGAGAAGCATAAACAGAAACTTTTGCATAACAGGAAAGGCACGTCCGAGTGACAAAGAGGGCTAGAGTAGAGACTCTGGCGGCAAATGAAAAGGGGCAAAGCGGGTCAGCGCTGCGCCCCCTGGCGGTAATAGAGCGCCGAGACGGTATCGGCCACATAACGGGCCTGGTGGCGAGCATCATCCAGCGCCCGATGCGGCATACCTTCGAACGGGCGGGCCTTTTTCGGGTTAAAGCCGTGCAGTTCCGCCAACGTGATCACCGTGCGCACGTCCTGGGTATCCCAGAATTTCCACGGGCAGGGCATTTCCAGCTGCTGGAAGGCGTGTTCGAGGATCGCGCAGTCGAACTCTTTGCCGTTGCCCCAGACTTTCACCGTGTCGGTGCTGTTCATATGGATGAAGCGGCTAAGGCTGCTCAGCACGCGCTTCAGGCTCTCGGTGCCGCCGAAGGCCTGCTTGCGCGCTTCATCGGACTGTTTCGCCCACCAGGCGACCGTGTCAAGGCTGATGGTTCGGCCCGGTTGGTCTTTCTGGCTGCTGACGGCGGCTTCGAATTCGGCGCCCAGTTCCCCGGTTCGGGGATCGAAAAACACCGCCGCAACCACCAGAATGACGGCGCTGGGTTTTATATCCAGGGTTTCAATGTCTAACATCAGATGGTGCATCGGCGTTTCCGGTGGTGGGCGTGGTGGCTTAATGTTACTACAGAACGTGTGCCGATGCGGCCGGTGCGCACATGAAATCCTTTTAAAGCGCCTCGTTCAGGTTATGATGCTCGTGATACTCTTGTCAGGTTGGTCGCTATCGGTGAGAACGCTTATCTTTATTCTGTGCATGGCCGGCTACTTGCTGTTGCTGGGCTACCTTAGCATGTTCGTCACGGACAAGATCTGTGAGAAGGCGGGTAACTACACCAAAATATGCCGTGTCGTAGACATTTCCGAACCTCATATTCCCAAATAGCCCCAGTTTATCCCAGATAGTCGGTGGTAATCAGCGGCGTCAGGATGGCCGCCAGCGCGGTGAGCGCCCCCCATTGCCGCCAGCCCAACCGCGCCAGCCAGTCATGCCGCTGCGGCGGCGTGGCCAGTTGCCCGACGGCCACGGCGCCGGTCAGCAGCAGCGTCAGAATCAGCAGCACCAGGCCACGGCTCACCAGCGTGAACTCAACATGCAGCACATTGGCGTAATACAGGCGCATCAGAATAAAATAGCTCAGCAAGATCCAGGCGAAAACGACGTTCTTCTTGAGCACCTGCTGCAGCATCAACGCGAGAAACAGGCTGTGAAACAGCGACAACAGCGGAGCCTCGATCGGGTGCCGAACGCAGACGTTGTAGACCGCCATATAAATATTGAAAACCAGCAGGATATAGACCACATAAATGTACCAGCCGTAGATGACCTTGAGCTTTTTCGGGTTCGGCGGCAGGGAGAGTGCGTCCGGTTTCATTAATGCCTCCTGATGATGCCATGCAAACGCTGTGGTTGAAGACGGCGCGGCGACATCGTAATTTAAAATCCACAGGGTATATATCACCCGAGCGCTAAATGACAATTAAACGCGGGATCGGCTTTATTTCCGCGTTGGCCTGGAACTCTTTAGCGCCCGCGGGGTCGATTGGCGTACGAATGCCTGGCGGTTTTTGCACTATGATGATAGATATAATTTATTGATATGAAAGATTATAAAAACACTTCGGGCACAAAAATCCTGCTGCTGTTCAGCCTGGCGTTTTATACGCTGTTGCCACCGTTGCTGACAGCGGCCGTGTTCAACCGTTTCAATCTTAATCCGTTCGCGATCGTCAAATTTTTTCACTTCAACCCGTTTTTGGCCGATCGGGGCATACCCGGTTATCAGACTTTCT
Source organism: Serratia sp. CY83965 (assembly GCF_052166375.1). NCBI lineage: Bacteria > Pseudomonadati > Pseudomonadota > Gammaproteobacteria > Enterobacterales > Yersiniaceae > Serratia > Serratia sp. CY83965. The sequence continues at coordinate 504,557 of NZ_JBJNOV010000004.1, forward strand.
TCTACTTGCTGATGCTGTGGTTGGGGTTGAATGCTTTGCTCTGGCTGCTGGTGTGGGGGGCGGGGCGATTGTATCAGCGCTGGCGATCGCCGCGCGGCGGATAGTTTCCCAAAGGGGAAAAGTTGCGTAGGGAAATGACTTTACATTCAATAATGAGACGTATTATCATTTGATTCGCCGGTGAGGGGAAAAGGGTTGTCTCCTTCTGTGCCCCCCGATCCGGCACGACATTGCTCACATTGCTTCCAATTTTCATGCCAGCCTTGCGCTGGCACTTTTTTATCCCACGCCAAAAACCATGACGCCGGTGGTCAGCCTCTTTTCATTAACATGACTGTTTAAAAGCCACCGCGCGACATTGGGGCGTTAGAACAGCGAAAACAGCAACACCACCGGCAGGCTCAACGGCCAGGTTAACCCGATGGTCAGTGCGCTGATGCAGCGAATTTTGACGGTGTCCCGGCTAACCAGGTAGGTGAAAACCATAGAAACTAACAGACCAATAAAATAACAGTATTGCGTTGCAACCCACAGCGGCGACATGAAACCCGATCCCAGTTGTATTTTTACGCGCGAATTCTAGGAGCTTGGCCGGGGATAATCAATGACCAAAGGCCCTTTATTCAAACCTTTATCCATAAGTATGCATAATTTATTTCTATAAAGAACGTAGGGTTATTAACGGCTTTGCGTTTATTGCCAAAAGAAATCAACAGCATAGTTACCGGTAACATTTTGCGTCAGGCAAGTCTTCCTTCTGGGGTGAACTCCGCTGAGCAGTAAAAGAGTCGGTGAAGGGGGGAAACGCGGTGGGGTTATGACTCATAAAAACTAATGATGTATTTGCGGACAGCAAGTCTAAGGTGAGGTGGCGTCGGGTTTTGACGGTACGTGAACCCTTCAGGTGCCGGTTTTAGCGCATCAGTCGCGATGCGCCGCTTGCCCGCCTGGGAGGGGGATGGTTGTCGTTACGGGGTTAATGAATGTTAAGACCGTAGACGAACAGCCACGAAAACAGCAGCGCCAGCAGACATGCCATAAAAACGATGGAGATCATTTCCTTCACAACTTCATTCCTTTTCCCGGTGGACCAAATTTACTTCTCTTTGTTTTTGCGCGAAATTTTAGATCGGTATGGGTAAAAATCCTAGTTTTAATCCTTTTTTTTCCCGGCCTTGCGGCGTAAGCCGCTTCGATAAGCCGTGGCGGCGGTGGAAAATCGGGGGCGTTAACTCGTCGTCGCTATTGCTGAACGCCATGAGTCTGACTATATAAAATAGGGACCGCGTGGCGTCGAAGGCAGCCAGACCCGCCCCTTAAGGGGCCGTTCATCTGCCTGCGGCGTTTTCCTATGAGATGAAGGAGTCGGCAATGAGCACAAAACCAACTATCGTGCTGGTACACGGATTCTGGGGCGGCGCCGCGCACTGGAGTAAGGTCATCATCGAGTTGTCGCGCAGGGGATATACGGCGATTCATGCGGTGGAAATGCCGTTGACGTCGCTGGCTGAGGATGCGGAACGTACGCGCAAGATGGTCGCGCAGCAAGCGGGGCCGGTATTGTTGGTCGGGCACTCTTACGGCGGTGCCGTGATCACGGAAATGGGCAACCAGCCTAACGTGGTTGGCCTGGTCTACATCGCCGCATTTGCGCCGGATGCCGGTGAAAGTGCCGGCGGTATTACGCAAGCGCATCCTCCTGCGGCAGTCGAGAATCTGGCCCCGGACAGCGACGGTTATCTGTGGATTAAAACCGACAAGTTTCACGAAAGCTTTTGCCAGGATCTGACCGGCGACGAGGCGTTGGTGATGGCGGTGGCGCAGAAGGCTCCGCTGGCTGATACCTTTGGCAACACCATCGGCGAACCCGCCTGGAAACATAAGCCGTCATGGTATCAACTTTCCAGCGACGATCGCATGATAGCGCCGGAGAATCAGCGGCGCATGGCGCAGCGGCTGCAGGCTAAGAAAGTGATGGTGCTGAATGCCAGCCATGCCTCGCTGGTTTCCCATGCCGATGAGGTGGCGAGTTTGATTGACGAAGCGGCCGGTTTGAAATAAAGCAGGGGCAGGAAGGTTCTCCGGACTAAAAGGTGACATCCTGCGGCAGATTATCCCTTCGCTGCCTATTACGCCGGACGAAAGCGCCGGCGTAATAGGCGCTAATTAGGGATAGGCGCTGATGTCGCTATAACAGCATCATCAACACGACGGCGGCGGCAATAATGGCGTAGAGGTCTGCCTTACGCATATCGCCTTAGCGCCCGTTAACGCCGATCATTTCTATCGCCGCGCGATGCAGCCGCTGAAAATAATCATCGGGCTGCTTTTCTATCTCCTGGATAAGGCTGGCGAGCAGGTTCTGTTTGGTTATCGGCTTGTTGGCGGTCAACACCAGCAGCACGTTTTTGCCGAGCAGGCAACATATTTGCTTATGGTATTCATCAACATCGTGCTTGTTGAGGCCATAGAGGGTGTAGTCGATCATGATGTCTAACCTGCTGACAGGTAAATGCCCGCCGCAGCGGGCTGAGAAGCCATAGAAAAATAAAATGAGGCAAATTTCGCTTAGGAAGAGACTTAAGCGATGGGGTAACGATAACTGAATGGGAATATTCCTATCAAGCCGTGCGGGGGCAGAGGCGGATGTTTAGGAATAACCTCAGAAGAACAAATAATAGAGAGGACCGTTCTGGGGAATCTGACTTATTATTGTTGTTGTCATTGTTTAAAAAATAAACATGGGTTTTGCAAATATATAATGCGAAAAAGAAACAGCCGGAAAACGGCGCTTTCCGGCTGTGGTGACATTCACGCGGCGTTATTCACACGGTCTGCTTACGGAACAGTTCGCGGAATACCGGATAGATATCGTCCGGTTCGCGGATATGCTGCATGGCGAAGTTGTCGAATTTCGCCTGCAGATCCTCGTATTCGCGCCACAGCGTTTGGTGAGCGCGGCGAGTGATTTCTATGTAGCTGTAATAACGCACCATCGGCAGGATCTTTTTCGCCAACAGCTCATGACACAGCGGTGAATCGTCGGCCCAGTTGTCGCCGTCCGACGCTTGCGCGGCATAGATATTCCATTGCGCCGGGTCATAACGCTCTTCGACTACGTCATTCATTAACTTCAGCGCGCTGGAAACGATGGTGCCACCGGTTTCCTGCGAATAGAAGAACTCCTGTTCGTCCACCTCTTTCGCCTGGGTGTGATGGCGAATGTAGACCACCTCGACGTTTTTGTAGGTTCGGCTCAGGAACAAATAGAGCAGAATGTAAAAACGCTTGGCCATGTCTTTGGTCGCCTGGTCCATCGAGCCGGACACGTCCATCAGGCAGAACATCACCGCCTGGCTGGAGGGCTCCGGCCGGCGCTCATAGTTTTTGTAGCGCAGGTCGAAGGTATCGATAAACGGCACGCTTTCGATTTTCTTGCGCAGTTCGGCAATTTCCTTGCGCAGCCGCTCCTCTTCCAGCAATTGCACCGGCTCGGTATTTTCCAACTGGTTCAGCGCATCTTCCAGCTCGTGCAACGCGCGTCTTTTACCGGCGGTCATGGCGGTACGTCGCGCCAGCGAGTTCTGCAGCGAACGCACGACGCTGATGTTGGCCGGCACGCCATTGGCGGTATAGCCAGCACGATGGGTTTTGAACTCGGTCAACTGCTTGTACTGATTCTTTTTCAGATTGGGCAGGGCGAGATCCTCGAACAAAAGATCGAGGTACTCGTCTTTGGAGATTTGGAAGACGAATTCATCCTGGCCTTCACCATCCTGGCTGGCGTTGCCCTGGCCGCCACCACCGCCTGCGCCGCCCTGAGGCCGCTCAACGCGATCGTTCTGCACGAAGTGGTCATTGCCAGGGTGAACGCGATGGCGTGTGCCGCCGCGCCCCTGATGAAACATCGGTTCGTTGATATCGTCAGTGGGGATGGAAACCGACTCCCCGCTGTCTACGTCGGTGACCGAACGCTTGTTGATGGCTTCGGCAATCGACTGTTTGATTTGCGACTTGTAACGGCGCAAGAAGCGCTGGCGGTTCACCATGCTCTTGTTTTTGCCGTTCAGCCGCCGGTCAATGAAATAGGCCATACTTCCCCCAAACGACGTTGCCAACTCTTCATGTCCCGGTCGCGACAGCGCAATGTGTTAGCCCCTCCTTGGGCTGCGCTGCAACGTCCATGACTGTGGACATGGCCCTGATAATGCCGCTTACCTGAGGCGTTATGAGGATTTTCTGACCCGCAGATACCATTCACACAACAGGCGCACCTGCTTGCGGGTATAGCCTTTCTCCATCATGCGGTCGACGAAGTCGTCGTGTTTTTTCTGCTCGTCCGTCGACGTTTTGGCGTTAAACGAAATCACCGGCAACAGCTCTTCGGTATTGGAGAACATTTTCTTCTCGATCACGGTGCGCAGCTTCTCGTAGCTGGTCCAGTTCGGATTGCGGCCGTTGTTGTTGGCGCGGGCGCGCAGCACGAAGTTCACGATTTCGTTACGGAAATCTTTCGGGTTGCTGATACCGGCCGGTTTTTCAATTTTCTCCAGTTCGGCGTTCAAAGACTCGCGGTCGAACAGCTGACCGGTGTCGGGGTCTCGATACTCCTGATCCTGGATCCAGAAGTCCGCGTAGGTCACGTAACGGTCAAAAATGTTCTGTCCGTATTCCGAGTAGGATTCCAGATAGGCGGTCTGGATCTCTTTGCCGATAAACTCGGCGTATTTCGGAATCAGATAGCCTTTCAGATGTTCGAGGTATTTCTCGGCCAAATCCTGCGGGAACTGTTCGCGCTCGATCTGTTGCTCCAGCACATAGAACAGGTGTACCGGGTTGGCCGCCACCTCGGCGTGATCGAAGTTGAATACCCGCGAGAGGATTTTAAAGGCGAAACGGGTGGAGAGGCCGTTCATGCCTTCGTCAACCCCGGCGTAGTCGCGGTACTCTTGATAGGACTTGGCTTTCGGATCGGTATCCTTGAGGCTTTCGCCGTCATACACGCGCATTTTCGAGTAAATGCTCGAGTTTTCCGGCTCTTTCAGCCGCGACAGCACGCTAAAGCGCGCCAGCGTTTCGAGGGTGCCCGGCGCGCAGGGCGCGTGAGTCAGCTCGCTGTGGTCCAGCAGCTTGTCGTAAATCTTGATCTCTTCCGACACGCGCAGGCAGTAAGGCACCTTGACGATGTACACGCGGTCGAGGAATGCTTCGTTGTTCTTGTTGTTGCGGAAGGTCACCCACTCGGATTCGTTGGAGTGCGCCAGAATAATGCCGCTGAACGGCAGGGCGGAGATGCCTTCGGTGCCGTTGTAGTTGCCTTCCTGGGTTGCGGTCAGCAGCGGATGCAGCACCTTGATCGGCGCTTTGAACATCTCGACGAATTCCATAATCCCCTGGTTGGCGCGGCACAGGGCGCCGGAATAGCCGTAGGCGTCCGGGTCGTTCTGCGCGTGGTTCTCCAATTTACGGATGTCCACTTTACCGACCAGCGCGGAGATGTCCTGGTTGTTCTCATCGCCCGGCTCGGTTTTGGCGATGGCGATCTGTTCCAGAATGGAAGGGCGCACTTTCACGACTTTAAACTTGGTGATGTCGCCGCCGAACTCATGCAGGCGCTTCGCCGCCCACGGCGACATGATGGTGCCGAGATAGCGACTTGGGATGTTGAACTCTTTTTCCAGGATCGTGGCATCTTCCTGCGGATTAAACAGGCACAGCGGATGGTCGTTGACCGGGCTGCGTTCGCCGTTGGCGCTGAGGGTGTAGATGGGCACGCGCTGCATCAACGCTTTAAGACGTTCTGCCAGCGAGGACTTGCCGCCGCCCACCGGGCCCAGCAGGTAAAGGATCTGTTTCTTCTCTTCCAGGCCCTGCGCGGCGTGTTTCAGGTAAGAGACGATCTGTTCGATGGCCTCTTCCATGCCGTAGAATTCTTCGAAGGCCGGATAGCGTGCGATCACGCGGTTGGAGAACAGGCGCGACAGGCGTGATTCTAGCGCAGTGTCGACCATCACAGGTTCACCGATAGCCATCAGCAGACGTTCGGCCGCGTTGGCATAGGCACTGCGATCTTGCCGGCAAATGGTAAGAAATTCCTGCAGTGTGAACTCTTCGTCCTTGGCAGCTTCGTAGCGCTGGCGATAGTGGTCAAATATGTTCATGATGCCCGTCCTTTCGTTATTAGCACAGGTTAAAGAGAGCGTGTGATAGTGTTCTGGCTCCCGAAAGATGAGAATACGCCTGAGTACAGCAACCCGTATGCCAACTTGGTGCGCTTATTATCGCGAGTTGCGCTGTATGCCACTGGGCCCAGGATAAATTCACCTTCTGATTTAAGCTTAGTTTGCTTGCCGGAAAATTTCCTGCCGCAGAAAAAGCTTTTTTTAAGTCATATCAATGACTCAGTTATTACCGTGGAAGCCAAATGCCTTGTCTGGCGCGGCCTGCGGGATAAAACGTCATCGTTCCGCCATGATTAATTCATAATTCCGCTATAAGTTATTCGATCTTGGTCGTTTTCCTTTGTAAAGATTAGGCACGCAACTAAATTTTCACATAAACTATCGCGGCTATTAACCCTGTAATTTATGGAAAAAGAACCAGTGAAGATTTCAAAACTCAAAACGCTAGCAATTATCGCTTCCGCAATGGTTTGTGCGCAAAGTGCTCAGGCGGGGACCTGGTCACTCGGTGCTGCCGCGCTGGTTAGTCCGGACGCGTATCGCGGTTATCAGGACCGCGTTTATCCGGTGCCCGTCATCGACTATGAAGGTGACGACTTCTACTTCCGTACTCTGACCGCCGGTTACTACCTGTGGAAAGATCAAGAAAACCAGCTGAGCATCATGGGTTACTACACGCCATGGGGCTACCGTCCGGGCGACAGCGACGACGATCGCATGAAGCGCCTCGACAAGCGTCGCGGCACGCTGATGGCCGGCCTGGCCTATTCGCACAACGCGGAATGGGGCACCCTTCGTACCACTTTCACCGGCGACACGCTGAACAACAGCAACGGGCTGGTGGGCGATGTCGCTTATCTGTACAAGTTTGATCTGGACGCGCTGACGCTGGTCCCGGGCGTGGGCGTGATGTGGAACAGCAAGAACCAGAACAAATATTACTACGGCGTCAGCGCCAATGAATCACGCCGCAGCGGCCTGGACAGCTACACTCCTGGCGATAGCTGGGCCCCGTATCTCGAATTGAGCGCCAATTATCAGATCAACAAAAGCTGGAACGCCTTCTTCGTCGGCCGCTATGTGAAGTTGTCGGATGAAGTAAAAGACAGCCCGATGGTGGATAAATCTTACACCGGTTTGTTGATGACGGGTGTGAGCTACACCTTCTAATCACGCATTGCACGGTTATCGTGCATGGCGTGCATCAAAAAGGGGCGATGGCGCCCCTTTTGCACATCAGTGGTGCGCTTCCGCGCACGGTTCCTCAGGCCTTCTTACGGCTGCGGAAGGTGACTCCCAAACGGGCGGGTTGCTCACCGGCAGCGACCAGCGGTTTGCTGACGCGCCCTGTCTCGATGCAGACCATGGTCTTGTAACCGTCGTTCGGCATATCCCCCATGCTGCAGGAGAGTTCCACGCCGGGGTTCCAGGCGATGACGTCGCTCATATGATGGTGGTGAACCTCGATGGTGCGAGCGAGCGCCGGATCGCGGATCTGGCTGAAAGCTTCCGGGCGGGTATAGACGCGGTCGGTTTGGCCGACGAAGGTCACTTCGCCCGTCTGGTGCGCCTCTGCGCCGCCTGCCACCTTGTCGATATAAGGCTCGCCCAGACCCGCCACGCTGATCCGATCGATGTCGCCGACCTGGAAGTAACTGTGCAGCGCCGCCGTGGCTTGATAATCGCCGTGCGATTCCAGCTCGATTTCGCACTCTTCACCCAGCTTGAAGCGAGCAATCAGCGTGAAGGCGTGCGGCCACAGTTTGCGGGTCTGCTCATTGTCTTTCAGCGTGAAGGTCAGGATGACGCCGTTGTCATCTTCATCGTGCGCCGTCAGACTCCAGGGCTGGTTGCGGGCAAAGCCGTGGGAGGGTTGCGCCACCGGGCCGAACCACGGCCAGCAGATCGGCACGCCGCCGCGGATGGCCTTGCCTTTGGCGAAAGGCGTATTGTTGCTGAGCCAAATCACCGGCTGCTCCCCGCTAGGTTGCCAGGCCAGCAAATGCGCGCCTTGCAGCGCGACCGCCGCGCGCACTTTCGGGTGCGACACCACAACCACGCCCAACTCATCGAGTTGCCGCTGGCTGATATAAGGAGAAATCTGTTCGGAAACGGGCAGGGTGAAAATTTTCTCGTTCATTTCATGACCTATTGTTTGCCGGAGATACAAAGAAACCTATAGCTTTCGGGTCACGGCCAGGCGGCAAGCACAGGAACCCTCAAGAGCTTACCGAAGTAAGTGGCTGGGGTGAGCGTGTGCAGCCAACAACGCGGTGACTCGAAAGATGACGGGTAAAAAAAGGGCGACAAAAATGTCGCCCTCATTATCAGCTTAACATCATGCCATTACTTGGAGATGTGAGCGATCAGATCCAGAACCTTGTTGGAATAGCCGGTTTCGTTGTCGTACCAGGAAACCAGTTTCACGAAGTTGTCGTTCAGTGCGATACCGGCTTTGGCATCGAACACGGAAGTCAGCACTTCGCCGTTGAAATCGGTGGAAACCACGTCGTCTTCAACATAGCCCAGAACGCCTTTCATAGAGCCTTCAGCGGCGTCTTTGATGGCTTTCTTGATTTCTTCGTAGGTAGCCGGTTTTTCCAGACGCACGGTCAGGTCAACAACGGACACGTTAGGCGTCGGTACGCGGAACGCCATGCCGGTCAGTTTGCCTTTCAGCTCTGGCAGAACCACGCCAACCGCTTTCGCTGCGCCGGTAGAAGAAGGGATGATGTTCTGGGATGCGCCGCGGCCGCCGCGCCAGTCTTTGTGAGACGGGCCATCAACGGTTTTCTGAGTCGCGGTGGTGGCGTGAACGGTGGTCATCAGGCCTTCAACGATACCGAAGTTGTCGTTGATGACTTTAGCCAGTGGCGCCAGGCAGTTGGTGGTGCAAGAGGCGTTGGACACGATGTCCTGGCCGGCATATTTGTCAAAGTTGGCGCCGCGAACGAACATTGGGGTCGCATCTTTGGATGGGCCAGTCAGAACCACTTTTTTAGCGCCGGCGGTGATGTGTTTACGTGCGGTTTCGTCGGTCAGGAAGATACCGGTCGCTTCAGCAACCACATCAACGCCCACTTCGTTCCACTTCAGGTTAGCCGGGTCTTTCTCTGCGGTAACACGGATGGTTTTGCCGTTAACAACCAGGTGGCCGTCTTTAACTTCTACCGTACCGTTGAAACGGCCGTGAGTAGAGTCATACTTCAGCATGTAAGCCATGTACTCTGCGTCCAACAGGTCGTTGATTGCAACGATCTCGATGTCAGAACGCTCTTGAGCAGCACGGAAAACAATGCGACCGATACGGCCAAAACCGTTGATACCTACTTTGATAGTCATATATTCCACCAGCTATTTGTTAGTGAATAAAAGGTTGGTTGTAAAATTACAAAAACCTTACCCAGCGTCAAGCGGAATCGTGTCAATACTTGCGGCAAGTCAAACCGGAGGGGTGGTTTTGCACGCTTATTGCACAGTCCATTTGCGCTCGGCCTCATCCGTTATATGGGGACAAGCCGCCAAGTATAAAGTCAGCATACGCAAGATGTGTGATCGTTATCACATATCATCGTGACGTGGCCTTTATGGGCTACAGTTTAGGCCAAAAATCCCTGCAGCGGTGTTAATTTTTTGTTATTATTAATCATTGTTTTCGTTGACATTATCCACATTCAGAGATAAGCACAAATGGCTAAAGAGACAACCCCCGGTCATCCGGTCACGGAACTGAATGAAATCCAACGTTATGTGACGCAACAGCGTGGCACCGAAGCGCCGTTCAGCGGCAAATTGCTGCACAACAAGCGCGAGGGCGTGTATCATTGCCTGTGCTGTAACCAGCCGCTGTTCTATTCCGAAACCAAATACGATTCAGGCTGCGGCTGGCCGAGCTTTTATGAGCCGGTTTCCGCCGATGCAATCCGTTATCTTGATGATAATTCACATAATATGCATCGTGTTGAAATCCGCTGCGGCCACTGCGACGCGCACCTGGGGCACGTTTTCCCCGATGGCCCGCAGCCGACTGGCGACCGCTACTGCGTCAACTCCGCCTCGCTGAGTTTCACCGATGGCGAAAATGGCGACCAAACGGCCGGTTAAGTGGTAATTCAACCAACAAAATCGATTCAGCTAATTATTCATCCGTAAGCGAGAAAGGCTCTGATGGACGTGAAAGATCTGATTGCGGCGATGACGCCCGAGATATACCAACGCCTGGTACAGGCGGTTGAGCTGGGCAAATGGCCGGACGGTGTGGCGCTGACGCCGGAGCAGAAAGAAAACAGCCTGCAGGCGGTGATGCTGTGGCAGTCGATGAACAACGTCGATCCGCAGCACATGAGCATTGGCACCGACGGGCAGATCGTGATGAAGAGCAAGCAAGAGCTGAAACAGCAGTTCGTTGCCGAGCCGCTGGTCAAACTCAAACCGCAGTAAAGCTCCTCCCCTAAAGCGGGGCGATGTCGCCATCGCCCCGTCGATTTACCGTTTCTCGCCCTTTATGTTCAGCGATTCCGCCAACTGCTGCGCCAGCCGGTTGTTATCGTCCGCGCCGTATTCCCAGAACATCGCACCGCCCAATCCCTGGCTTTTGATGTACTCGGCCTTGATGGCCACCGAACGCGGGTTCTCGTAGGAGATAGCGAACAGCGGTTTGCCTTCGGCGGATTGCAGCGTCAGGTATGGCACTTTGGCATCGTCATCCCAGTGCTCGCGGAAACGCCGCTGCGGATCGTTGAGCAATTTGTTGACGATATCGTGGTATTTAAAATAAGTGTCTTTGCTGAGATCCAGCCCCAGTGCGTTGAACAGAGCGGTTTCTCGCGCACTGAAATAAGGCTGCGTCACCGGATGTTTGGCGGCGTCCGGCTTGTCCCAGTCGATGCCCGGCTCGGTCGCTCGTTTCGGCACCCGGCCGTAGAAACCGATACCCAGGTTCATCTGCGCCGGTTTTAATCCGGCGGCAAGATAATGTTTTACCACGGAATCGGCGCTGTAGCGGTCGGCGGCCGCCACGGTTGGCCAACGCGTTGAATCGTACAGGTTGGCATTGAAGTACTGAGTGCCGTAAGCCATATCGTAGGTCATCAGATTGATGTAGTTGAGGTAAGGGGCAATACTTTTCACATCGACCCATTCCTGCGGGCTTTTGACGTTGGCCCCGACGGCGATGGTTAATAGCTTGCCTTTACCCAGCGCCTGATGAAGCTCTCTCAGCAGCAGGGTGAAGTTGTCGCGGTCTGCCGGTTGGCTTTCCACCAAACCCCAGGCGCCGTTTACCGGGTATTCCCAGTCCAGATCGATCCCATCCAGCCGGTACTGTGCGATCGCCTGCAGCGCGGAGCGAATGAATATCGCGCGGTTTTCCGCGGTGGCGGCGGCGCCGGAGAAACCGCGTGCACCCCAGCCGCCGACCGACAACAGCACTTTCAGCTCGGGGTTCTGTTTGCGCAGCACCGGCAGCCGTTGCAAATCGGCCGTGACTTTCGGCGACAGGTAGATCTGGTGGCGGCGAGCGGGGTCTTTCAGCGCCGCATTGGTTTCGTCTTTCTCGTCGTTGTAAATCAGGCCGAACGAATAGTTGAGGTGGGTGATTTGCGTCACGTCCAGCTTGTCGATGTCGCCACCGGGGCCGGCGGTGATGTCGCCGCCGCCGTTGAAGTAGCCGACGGAGAGATAGGCCGCCTGGGCCGTGCTTGCGCCGGCCATAGCCAATTGCACCGCCGCCAGCAAAGGCAGCAGTTTTCGGGTTATTTTCATGTCAGTCTCCTTGTGGTCGGCAAGGCCGACCGTACCGCCAGGGGCGGGCACAATAAAGCCGGGCTCAGCGGGCCCCGGATGCGTATAACCGATTGACGCCAAAAGCGTCGCAGTCATAACAGCAAAAGCGCCTGCCGGTCACAAGCCGTTGGGGAAGAAGAAAGGCGGTATTGTGAGCAGCGTCGATAATTTCGCCGCCGCGCAGAGAGGGCGCCGGTGGCGCCCGAGCGGATTTAGTTGGCGAGAAACTGTGACAGGGTAACTAGCTGCGCGCCGGCGCGCGCCATGTCCTGCAGCGCTCGCTCACTGTCGTCCGGTTGCAGATTCACGCCGCGGCAGCCGTCGACGATCACCTGCGTCGGGTAGCCGGCAGCCAGTGCATCCAGCACGCTGAACTTCACGCAGTAGTCGGTCGCCAGGCCCATGATCGCCAGCCGCTGGACGCCCTGCGATTGCAGCCAGCCGTGGAGTTCGGTTTGCGCACGGTGGCCGTTATCGAAGAACGCGCTGTAGCTGTCGATGTTCGTATCTTGCCCTTTGCGAAAGACGGCATTGATGTGTTGCCGCTGTAACTGGGGATGAAAATCGGCGCCGTGGCTCCCTTGCACGCAGTGCACCGGCCACCACACCTGCGGCAGGCCTTCCAGCTCACCGAGGGGGCCGACCTGCGCATCGGAGTTCACCGCAAAGCTGCGGTGATTGGCGGGATGCCAGTCCTGGCTGGCCACCACCGGCTCGCCCCGCGCCAGGCAGGCGGCGATCGCCTGATTGGCGACCGGGATGACGGCGTCACCCTCCGTGACCGCCAGCGCGCCGCCGAGGCAGAAGTCGTTCTGCAGATCGATCAACAACAGGGCCGTTTTCATCGCCGCTCCAGCGTTCAGTAGGTTAACCGTTGATGCTCAGCTCGCCGCGCAGATCTTGCTGCATCAGGGCGCGGATTTGTTCCGGCGTCAGCGGCTGGCTCAACAGATAGTGCAGCTTGGTCAGGGCGGCTTCCACCGTCATGTCGAAACCGCTGATCACCCCGGCGTGCGCCAGCGCGTTGCCGGTGGCGTAGCCTTCCATATTGACGCGCCCGGAGATGCACTGCGTCAGGTTGACCACCACGATGCCGCGTTCAGAGGCCGCACGCAACTCGTCGATCAGTTCGGCCTTTTGCGGCGCGTTGCCGACGCCGTAGGAGCGCAGGATCAGCGCCTTGACCGGCTGCAGCAGGAAATTGCGCACCACCGCGCCGGAAATGCCCGGATAGATGGTGACCACGCCGATCGGCTGCGGCGTGATGTCATGCACCTGCAACGCGCCATTGCAGGCCGGGCTGTCGATGCCTTGCTGGCGGCGAATGTGGATGCCGGCTTCCAGCAGCGGCGGCAAATTCGGGGAGGCGAAGGCGTCGAAGCCGTCGGCGTGCGCTTTGGTGGTGCGGTTGCCGCGGAACAGCTTGTTGTTGAAGAACAGGCTGACTTCGTTCACCGGATGGTTGGCCGCCAGATACAGCGCGTTGAGCAGGTTGGTTTGGCCATCGGAGCGCAGCTCCGCCAGCGGAATCTGCGAGCCGGTAACGATCACCGGTTTGGCCAGGTTTTCCAGCATGAAGGAAAGCGCAGAGGCGGTGAACGCCATGGTGTCGGTGCCATGCAGGATCACGAAGCCGTCGTAGCGATCGTAGTTCTGCTTGATGTCGTCGGCAATGTGCTGCCAGTCTTCCGGCGTCATGTCTGAAGAGTCAATCAATGGCGCGTATTCATGAATGGTGAAATCCGGCATCTCCGGCCGATGGAATTCGGGCATCAGCGCCAGCTGGCGCTGCAGGTGGCCGGAAACCGGGATGTAGCCATGATCTGAGCGCTGCATGCCGATGGTGCCGCCGGTGTAGGCGACGTAAATGGATTTCTTTTGCATGGTTATGATTTTAACAAAGATAAGATGGGCTGAATTATAGGGACATGGCGGCAGAAAAAAAGCCCGGCGGTGGCCGGGCTGCAGAATTATTTGTTAGCGGACATCTCCGCAGGTGAGACAGATCGCATAACGGTTTTGCGGATCGTTGAGGTTATTGAACAAGCCCGGTTGTTCTTTCACCGCGTTGGCGACCGAGGCCAGCGGGGCGGGCAGCATGGCCTGAATCGCGGCCGGCAGCATGGCGTGAATGGAAACGCCGAACTGGCTGAGCACCATATCGCTCAGGCTTGGGGTATCGACGAACCAGTCGAGCTGCCACTGCTGCAGCTTTGCCAGCTCGGCGGCTTTCTTCACCGCGTCGTCGAAATCGCCCAGTTGATCGACCAGGCCGTTGGCCTTGGCGTCGCTGCCGAGCCAGACGTGGCCTTGGGCGATTTGATCAACCTGCTGCGGGGTCATCTTGCGTGATTTGGCGACCAGATCGAGGAAGTTCTTATACCCGTTTTCGATGTTCAGCTGCATCATCTGCGAGAACTCCTGCGGCAGCGCCTTGGTGACCGCGATATCGGCCAGCGGCGAGGTCGCCACGCCGTCGGTGTGCACACCCAGCGTATCCAGGGTTTTCTCGTAGGTATTGATGATGCCGAAAATGCCGATCGAACCGGTCAGGGTGCTCGGGCTGGCGATGATATAGTCGGCCGGCGTCGAGACCCAGTAGCCGCCCGACGCGGCCATGCCGCCCATCGACACCACCACCGGTTTGCCGGCGGCGCGCACGGCGGCCAGCTCGGAGCGGATCACTTCGGACGCGCTGACGCTGCCGCCTGGGCTGTTGACGCGGAACACCACGGCCTTGACGGCCGGATCCAGACGCGCCTGGCGCAGCTCGGCGGCGGTGGTGTCACCCCCGACGTTGCCCGGCGTCTGCGGGCCGTCCATGATGGCGCCGTTGGCGAACACCACGGCGATCTTGCCGCCCTGGTTGGCGTCCGGCTTCGGCTGATAGTCATAGATGCTGATGGCGTTGAAATCGTTCACCTGTTTGTCCCAGCCGAAGGTCTTGACCAGCTGATTTTCGATCGCGGTGCGCGACGCCAGTTCATCCACCAGCTTATTGTCCAGCGCATAGCGGGCGGTGTCGCCACCGGCCGCCTGCAGGCCGCTCAGCACGCCGGCGGCGCCCGGGAACAGCTGCTGCGGCGTCAGTTGGCGGTTGGCGGCCACGGTCTCCAGGTAGTTCTGCCACAGGCCGCCGATCCAACGGCTGTCCGCTTCGCGCGCCGCCGGGGACATATCGTCGCGGATCAGCGGTTCGACCGCCGATTTATAGGTGCCGACGCGGAAGATATTGGTGGTGACCTTGAGCATGTCCAGCAACGACTTGTAGTACAGGTTGTTGGTGGCGAAACCGTGCAGATCGACCGCGCCCTGCGGTGACAGGAAGACTTTGTTGGCGTAGCTGGCCAGGTAGTATTGCGTTTGGTTGTAGCTGTCACCGATGGCGAAGATCGGTTTGCCGCTGTCGCGGAACTCGCGCAGCGCTTTGCCGATATAGCGCAGCGACGGCTGATCGGCGCCGACGAAATCATTCAGCTGCAACACCATGCCGGTAATGTTTTTGTCGTCTTTGGCCTTGCGGATGCTGTCGACTACGTCGAACAGCGAGTTCTCCTGCAGGCGGCTGCTGGAGGCGCCCAACAGTTCACGGCCCCATTGCCGCACCCGGTTGTTTACCGAAGGCTGATCGACCACCACGCCGCTTAAATCGACCAGCAGCGCGCCGCGCGCCGGGGCCGTCGAGGTGGAGGAACTTTGGAAGGACAGATAGATGCCAACCCCAACCAGGATCAGCAGGACCAGGAACAGGTTAAGGATCAGTTCCCTGATAAAATTCAGCAGACGCCATGTCCACCGGAAAATGCCGGCAATAATTTGCCACAATGTGCGCATGTGCTCTCCAACAAGAGTCGAGAATGTTCCGCTATCCTAATGAGCGGCCGGGTAAATGTCAGCTTTAAATCGTGGCACACAGACGCTATCGCCAAGGCTGTAACTCGTCGTTTAGCTATGTTAACGTGGCCGGAATGAAAATTGTTATCAGGAGTTTACGATGGATGCTCTGGATCTTTTATTGAATCGCCGCTCGGCTTCGCGCCTGGCGGAACCGGCGCCGGCGGGGGAAGTGCGCCAAAATATCATCAACGCGGGACTGCGTGCACCCGATCACGGCGCGCTGCAGCCATGGCGTTTCGTGATGATCGAAAATCAGGGCCTGGAGCGTTTCAGCCAGCTGCTGCAGGCGGCGGCGAAGCAGGATCAACTGGACGAAGCGGCGATTGAAAAAGCCACCAAGGCGCCGTTCCGCGCGCCGCTGATCATCACCGTCATCGCGCATTGCACTGAAGAAACCAAGGTGCCGCGCTGGGAGCAGGTGGTTTCCGCCGGTTGCGCCGTGCAGGCGATGCAGATGGCGGCGTTGGCGCAGGGTTTTAACGGCATCTGGCGCACCGGCGCCTGGACCGAGCATGCGCTGGTGCGCGAAGCCTTCGGCTGCCGCGAGCAGGATGAGATCGTCGGTTTCCTCTACCTGGGCACGCCGCAGTTGAAGGCCGCCACCAAAGTGACGCCGCCAGACAGCACGCCTTTCGTCAGCTATTTCTAAGTTTTTTCCAACGGGGCGCGGCGAAAATGCGCCAAACCCCGCAAAATTGCATGGTTTCTGAGCAGGCCGCTCGCTTATCCGCGGCGCGCTCTTATCAATCCCCTCGGCAAGCGCTACCCTATGTTATCTTGAGTGCCGTTACCGAAGGGAGTGGACTATGACATCGCCAGCGATCCGTTTAACCCAGTACAGCCATGGCGCTGGCTGCGGCTGCAAAATCTCACCGAAAGTTCTCGAAACCATCTTGCACAGCGAGCGGGAAAAATTTGTCGACCCGCGTCTGTTGGTCGGCAATGAAACCCGCGACGACGCGGCGGTGTATGACATCGGCAACGGCGTCGGCATCATCAGCACTACCGACTTCTTCATGCCGATCGTCGACGATCCGTTCGATTTCGGCCGCATCGCTGCCGCTAACGCCATCAGCGACGTCTACGCCATGGGCGGCAAACCGATCATGGCGATCGCCATTCTCGGCTGGCCAATCGCCAAACTGCCGCCTGAGGTGGCGCAGCAGGTGATCGACGGCGGGCGTTTCGCCTGCCAACAGGCAGGGATCGCGCTGGCCGGCGGCCATTCCATCGACGCGCCGGAACCTATCTTCGGCCTGGCGGTCACCGGCGTGGTCAATACCGAGCGAGTGAAAAAAAACAGCGCCGCACAGGCCGGCGCGCAACTCTATCTGACCAAGCCGCTGGGTATTGGCGTGCTGACGACAGCCGAGAAGCAAAGCAAGCTGCTCCCTGAGCATCAAGGGCTGGCAACGGACGTGATGTGCCGCCTTAACAAGCCGGGCGCCGACTTTGCCGAGGTGGCGGGCGTCACGGCGATGACCGATATCACCGGCTTTGGCTTGCTGGGTCACTTGAGCGAGGTATGCCAGGGTTCCGGTCTGCAGGCGACGGTCTGGTTCGATCGGGTGCCGAAGCTGCCGCACGTCGAGGCGTATATCGCGGAGGGCTGCGTGCCGGGCGGCACCGGGCGTAACTTCGACAGCTATGGCCATCTGGTGGGCGAGATGAGCGATTTGCAGCGCCAACTGCTGTGCGATCCGCAAACCTCCGGCGGTTTGCTGTTGGCGGTATTGCCGGAGGCGCAGGCGCAGGTGCTGGCGATTGCCGAGCAGCACGGCATCACGCTCAATCCTATCGGTGAGCTGCATGCCACACAGGCAGGTAAACCGCTGATCGAGGTTGTGTAGTGTCCAAGATGCAAGGCAGGCCGGACAGCGCCGATTATCAACGCATTTTTCTGCAGGACGTGCCGCTGATTGACGTGCGCGCGCCGGTCGAGTTTCAGCAAGGCGCCTTCGCTCAGGCGGTGAACCTGCCACTGATGGTCGACAGCGAGCGGCAGGCGGTGGGCACCTGCTATAAGCAGCATGGTCAGCAAGCGGCGATCGCGCTCGGCCACAGCCTGGTGAACGGCAAACTGCGCGAACAGCGCACCGCCGCCTGGCTAGCGGCCTGTGCGCAGCGACCCGAAGGCTATATTTACTGCTTCCGCGGCGGGTTGCGCTCGCAGCTGGTGCAGCAATGGCTGCATGAGGCCGGCGTCGAGTACCCGCGTATCACTGGCGGTTATAAGGCGCTGCGCAATTATCTGCTCGGCGTGTTGGCGCAAAGCGCGGCATTGCCGATGGCCCTGGTGGGCGGCAATACCGGCAGCGGCAAGACGTTGCTGGTCAACGAACTGGCCGACGGCGTCGATCTGGAAGGCGCGGCGCGCCATCGCGGTTCATCTTTTGGCCGAACGCTGGCGGGGCAAAGCTCACAGATCGATTTTGAGAATCGTCTGGCTGTGTTATTGCTGAAAAAACAGCATGGTGGCAGCCGCCGTTGGGTGCTGGAAGACGAAGGGCGGATCATCGGCAGCAACAATCTGCCGTTGCCGTTGTTCAACGGCATGCAGCAGGCGCCGGTGGCGGTGATCGACGATCCGTTCGATATTCGTCTGGCGCGCCTGCAGGCCGAATATATCGACGGGATGCGCGAACAGTTCGAACAGGCCTATGGCATGGAAGAGGGCTGGCGACAGTACGACGACTATCTGCACCACGGCCTGTTCGCCATACGCCGCCGCCTGGGGCTGGAACGCTTCCAGCAACTGACGCAGCGGCTGGAAGCGGCGCTGCGGGCTCAGCGGCTCAGCGGCCAGGGCGAGGCGCACCGTGAGTGGTTGGCGCCCCTGTTGCAGCAGTACTACGATCCGATGTATTGCTATCAGTTGGAAAAGAAAGCCCAGCGGATTGTCTTCCGCGGGAACTATGCAGAAGTAAGAGAATTCTTGATGACGTTCAGCCAGAAAAACGGTGATTAATGCGACTGTTCATAGCCGAGAAACCGAGTTTGGCGCGCGCCATTGCCGACGTCTTGCCCAAGCCGCATCGCCGCGGCGACGGGTATATCGCCTGCGGCAACAACGACGTGGTGACCTGGTGCGTCGGCCACCTGTTGGAACAGGCTCAGCCTGACGCTTATGACAGCCGCTATGCGCGCTGGTCGTTGGCGGATCTGCCGATCATCCCCGAAAAATGGCGGTTGCAGCCGCGGCCGTCGGTCAGCAAACAGCTCAACGCCATCAAAAAGTTGCTGCTTGAAGCCGATGAAGTGGTTCACGCCGGCGACCCGGATCGCGAAGGGCAACTGCTGGTGGATGAGGTGCTGGACTACCTGGATTTGACGGCGGAAAAGCGCCAGAAGGTACGCCGCTGTCTGATCAACGATCTCAACCCGCAGGCGGTGGAGCGCGCGGTTGAACGCCTGCGCGACAACCGTGATTTCATTCCGTTGTGCGTGTCTGCGCTGGCGCGTTCGCGCGCCGACTGGCTGTACGGCATCAATATGACCCGTGCCTACACGCTGCTGGGCCGCAACGCCGGTTACGACGGCGTGCTGTCGGTAGGCAGGGTGCAGACGCCGGTGCTCGGATTGGTGGTACGGCGTGATGAAGAGATCGAAAACTTTGTGCCAAAAGACTTCTTTGAGGTCAAGGCGCACATCGTCACGCCGAAAGAAGAACGCTTCGTGGCGCTGTGGCAGCCCAGTGAGTCCTGTGAGCCTTATCAGGACGAAGAGGGGCGTTTGCTGCACCGGCCGTTGGCGGAGCATGTGGTCAAGCGCATCGAAGGCCAGCCGGCGCTGGTCACGTCTTATAACGATAAACGGGAATCCGATACTGCGCCGCTGCCGTTTTCGCTCTCCACGCTGCAAATCGAAGCGGCCCGGCGTTATAACCTCAGCGCGCAACAGGTGCTGGACGTTTGCCAGCGGCTGTACGAAACCCATAAATTGATCACCTATCCGCGTTCCGACTGTCGCTACCTGCCGGAAGAGCATTTCGCCGGCCGCCACGCGGTGCTGAACGCCATCAGCGTGCACCAGCCTGAGCTGTATCCGCAGCCGGTGATCGACAGCGATCGCCGCAACCGTTGCTGGGACGATAAAAAGGTCGATGCGCACCACGCCATCATTCCAACCGCCCGCGCCGGCAAGATTAATCTGACGCAGGATGAACGGAACGTGTATGGGCTGGTGGCGCGCCAGTATCTGATGCAGTTCTGTCCGGATGCGGTATTCCGCAAATGCGTGATCGAGCTGGATATCGCCGGCGGCAAATTTATCGCCAAGGCGCGATTCCTGGCGGAAGCCGGCTGGCGTACGCTGCTGGGCAGTAAGGAGCGCGACGAGGAAAACGAAGGTGCCCCGCTGCCGGTGGTGGCTAAAGATGATGAGTTGTTGTGCGAGCGCGGTGAAGTGGTGGAGCGCCAGACGCAGCCGCCGCGGCCGTTTACTGACGCCAGCCTGTTGTCGGCCATGACCGGCATCGCGCGGTTCGTACAAGATAAAGCGCTAAAGAAAATCCTGCGGGCGACCGATGGTTTAGGAACGGAAGCGACGCGAGCGGGGATCATCGAATTGCTGTTCAAGCGGGCGTTTCTGTACAAGAAGGGACGCTATATTCACTCCAGCGAAATCGGGCGCGCGCTGATTCACTCGCTGCCGGATCTTGCTGCGCGTCCTGATATGACGGCCAACTGGGAAGCTACGCTGACGCAAATCAGCGAGAAATCCTGCCGCTATCAGGACTTTATGCAGCCGTTGGTCGGCACGCTGCAAGAGCTGATTTATCAGGCCAAGCAGAGCCGGGCGAGCATGGCGTTTCGTGGATTGCCGCCGCCGCCCTCCAGCGGGGGCAAAAAACGCAGGAAAAGCGCCGGCAAGGCGCAGGAGAAGAGTGAATGAAGCGTGGACTCACTGGGGTATTGGCTGCCGCTGCCCTGATGTTTTCCGGCCTGGCCGCCGCCAATCGCGGCGATGTGGACGTGGTGTTGCCGGTTTCGCCGGAGATTTGGGGCACGGCAAAAAGCGGCGTCAACCCGCCGCCGGCGCAGCCCTGCAACCGCTGTTGCGTCTACCAGAATCAGAACTATTCCGAAGGTGCGGTGCTTAAAGTGGAAGGGGAAGTGCTACAGTGCGTGCGTGAGCCTAACACCATCGGCACCAACCCCTTGATTTGGGTGCGATTGAAGAAGTGACGATGTAACCTATCGCCGCGTTCAGCGTGAATCGTCTTGCGCGGCGATATACTCCGCCAGCAGTGGAACGTCAGCGGGTGCCAGAGCGTATTCCTGCGCCTGTTGCGGCGTGACCCAGACCAGCGCCGAGTGGCAGCGCTGTTGCAGTTCACCGGAGAACTCCGCGACTTGCCAGGCGTGCAGCCGGATGAGGCGTTCGCCTTGCTGCCACTGATTGCTGCCCACATAGTTGCCGATACGGGCGCAAATCCCCAATTCTTCATCCAGCTCGCGCGCCAGCGCCTCTGGCTGGCTTTCGCCGGCTTCAACCTTGCCGCCGGGAAACTCCCACAGACCGGCCTGATCGCTGCCTGCGCCGCGCTGGGCCAGCAAAATGCGGCCATTTTGTTCCAGAATGGCGGCTACCACGTCGATAATTTTCATTGGCTTCACAGAGTAAAACCCCGGCGAGCGCCGGGGTGATGGGGTTACAGCGTAAATTCCGCCCAGACCGGCGCATGGTCGGAAGGTTTCTCCATGCTGCGGGTTTGGTAATCGATGCCGGTGGCGATGCAGCGCGAAGCCAGCGGGGTGCTGGCCAGCAGCAGATCGATACGCAGGCCGCGGTTGTCATCGAACCCTTTGGAGCGGTAGTCGAACCATGAGAACTCGTCGTTGCGCCCCGGGTTGGCGTGGCGGTAGGTATCGACCAGGCCCCAGTTCAGCAGGCGATCCATCCATTCGCGCTCTTCCGGCAGGAAGGAGCATTTACCGGTGCGCAGCCAGCGTTTGCGGTTGTCTTCGCCGATGCCGATATCGTAATCGCTGGGGCTGATATTCATGTCGCCCATGATCAGCACCGGGGATTCCGCCGATAGCTGCTGCTCCAGGTAGTTTTGCAGATCCTGATAAAAGCGTGTTTTAGCCGGGAATTTGATCGGGTGGTCGCGGCTTTCCCCTTGCGGGAAGTAGCCGTTGATCACCGTCAGCGTGCCCTGCGGCGTAGCCAGATCGGCCATGATGATGCGACGCTGCGCGTCTTCTTCATCGGTTGGGAAACCGCGGCGCACGGCCAGGGGCTCCGCTTTGGTCAGCAGCGCCACGCCGTAATGGCCTTTTTGCCCGTGATAGAACACGTGATAGCCGTGCTGGCTGACTTCTTCCAATGGGAACATGTCATCGTGAACTTTGGTTTCCTGCAGACCGATCACGTCGGGCTGGTGCTGTTCGATAATTGCCGCCAGCTGATGCGGACGCGCGCGCAGTCCATTGATATTAAAAGAGACAAACTTCATGAGCGGTGCCGTTTTCACGAGAAAAATGTGCTGTGATAGTAGCAGAGTTTGGCGGGAAATGTAACGCAGACAGCGGCGGGACCGCTGACTGCGCAGCGGGTTTATTTCGCCCAGCGGTCGTAATTTTTAGGTTGATAGTCGTCAAACTGTTGCAGCAGCGTCTGTGCCGATTCGCTGATGTGCAGGGTGCCGAGATAGTCGTGACGCATAAAGCCCTGATCGGCGACGTGCTCGAGGAACTGGCTCAGCGGGCGGTAGAATCCGTTGACGTTCAGCAGGCCGACCGGCTTGTTGTGATAGCCGATTTGCCCCCAGGTCCAGATTTCAAACAGCTCTTCCAGCGTGCCGATGCCGCCGGGCAGGGCGATAAAACTGTCCGCCAGCGCCGCCATACGGGCTTTGCGCGTATGCATGTCTGGCACCACTTCCAATTCAGTCAGGCCACGATGCGCCGTTTCCGCTTCAACCAGGCGCTCGGGGATAATGCCGACCGCTTCACCGCCTGCGGCCAACACCGCGTCCGCCACGATCCCCATCAATCCTTTTTTGCCGCCGCCGTAGATTAAACGGCGCCCCTGTGCGGCCAGCAGTTGCCCCAGTTGACGAGCCTGCTCGGCATAAGCGGGATTGACGCCTTCGCTGGCGCCACAAAAAACGCAAATATTGTTTCGCATCCACCTGTTCCTTACTGCACTAAAGAAGCCAGTGGTATAGCGAATTGTCGGCCGGAGTTCAAGTTACGGCTGGGAGAGAGGAACAAAACGGCTGGATGAAAGCGGTTAATAAGGGGAGATAACTTGATTTATTGATATGAGAACATTAGATGCAACGTGTTTTAAGTAGGGTTTGGGATTTTCTGCAAGAGATGGTGGTGGGGGAAGGATGATTCGTCGCGGTGCGACTCACCCTGCGGGCCGCGCTGAAGCGCGTTGTCTCACTGCGTGAGACTCGAACCTTGGTCGAAGCTTCTCATCCTCCCCCAATGCGGAGCATTATGAGGCGATGTGCTTGTAATTCGGTTGGGGGATTTTCTGCAAGAGATGGTGGTGGGGGAAGGATGATTCGTCGCGGTGCGACTCACCCTGCGGGCCGCGCTGAAGCGCGTTGTCTCACTGCGTGAGACTCGAACCTTGGTCGAAGCTTCTCATCCTTCCCCAATGTGGAGCATTATGAGGCGATGTGCTTGTAATTCGGTTGGGGGATTTTCTGTAAGAGATGGTGGTGGGGGAAGGATGATTCGTCGCTGTGCGACTCACCCTGCGGGCCGCGCTGAAGCGCGTTGTCTCACTGCGTGAGACTCGAACCTTGGTCGAAGCTTCTCATCCTCCCCCAATGCGGAGCATTATGAGGCGATGTGCTTGTAATTCGGTTGGGGGATTTTCTGCAAGAGATGGTGGTGGGGGAAGGATGATTCGTCGCTGTGCGACTCACCCTGCGGGCCGCGCTGAAGCGCGTTGTCTCACTGCGTGAGACTCGAACCTTGGTCGAAGCTTCTCATCCTCCCCCAATGCGGAGCATTATGAGGCGATGTGCTTGTAATTCGGTTGGGGGATTTTCTGCAAGAGATGGTGGTGGGGGAAGGATTCGAACCTTCGAAGTCTGTGACGGCAGATTTACAGTCTGCTCCCTTTGGCCGCTCGGGAACCCCACCATGGTATTCATGGATTTACAAATTGTTGTTCCGGTTTCATCCGGAAGAAACCTGGCCGGTTTCTTTACTGCGTCTTCGCTCCTGGCGGAGAAAAGATGGTGGTGGGGGAAGGATTCGAACCTTCGAAGTCAGTGACGGCAGATTTACAGTCTGCTCCCTTTGGCCGCTCGGGAACCCCACCATATACATGGCTATTTAACTGGCCTTGCTTGCGAGAGCGCTGTCTCGGTAAGCGGGGCGCATCATATCAAATGAAGCGGATGTGTAAAGTATTGAAATGCAGAAAATGAATCGTTTGCCGTTTTTTTATTCTTGGCGGTGCATCCCTGAACGAAATGCACCGATTTATTGAACGATTACAGAATAACGGTGCGGTTGCCGTAGACGAAGACGCGCTGCGCCAGCACCTGATACAGGGCGCGGCTGAGCACATTTTTCTCCACGTCGCGGCCGGCGCGCATCATATCCTCGGCGGAATAGGTGTGATCGACGTGGATCACGTCCTGCATGATGATCGGGCCTTCGTCGAGATTGTCGTTAACGTAGTGGGCGGTGGCGCCGATGATTTTTACCCCGCGCTCGTAGGCCTGGTGATAAGGCCGCGCGCCGATAAACGCCGGCAGGAACGAATGGTGAATGTTGATTACCTGATTCGGATAATGTTGCACGAAGGCCGGAGTCAGCACGCGCATATATTTGGCCAGCACCACGTAATCCGGCTGATATTGATCGATCTTGGCCGTCATTTCGCGGTCGTGCTGTTCGCGCGTCAAGCCTTCGTGGCTCACCAGATGGAAAGGAATATCGAAACGCTCCACCAGCGATTGCAGCGTGTCGTGGTTGCCGATTACGGCGGCGATCTCAACGTCGAGGCCGCCATAGGCGCTTTTCATCAACAGATCGCCCAGGCAGTGCGCCTCTTTGGTGACCAGCACCACGATGCGCCGGCGCCCGGTGCTGTGCAGTTCACGCAGCGAACCTTCCGGCAGGGCGCTGTCCAGATCGGCCAGCAGCGTGTTGTCGTTGAAAATGCCTTCCAGCTCGGTGCGCATGAAGAAACGCCCGGTGCGGTGATCGACGAACTCATTGTTCTGGACGATATTGAGTTCGTGCTTGTAACAGATGTTGGTGATCTTGGCGATCAGCCCTTTGGCGTCCGGGCAGATGGTGCGTAACACTTTCCGTTGTACATTTTGGTGCGGCATGGGTTTGAGGATCCTGTCTGATACTGAACGGCCTGTCTGCGCAGGCGTAAACGTGAAGCGCCGGCCGGCTAGCGCCCGCAGCACTTCTTGTATTTTTTCCCTGAGCCACAGGGACACATCGCATTTCGGCCGGGCTGGGGTTTGGTGCCGTCGATATAATACCAACGTTGATCGCGACGAAGGAAGCGCGAGCGCTCATGCATCGCCTGCGGTTCGCCGCTTTCGCCATCGGTGAAACGGGCGATGAATTCGACGAAGCCTTCATCCGGCTCATGACCGGCTTTCTCTTCCACGATCGTCAGGCCCAGCCACTCGGTATTCTTAAAGCTGTCGACGATTGCATTGCGCCACGCTTCGGCGCCACAGTCGGGGTGCCAGGTGGCGATCAAATAGTCGACGTTATGATTCACGTAGGCGGTGAAGCGTGAACGCATCAGTTGGCCGGGCGTCGGCGCCGGCTGACTGCCGCTGATAAAAGGGGCGCAGCACGCGTTATACGCCAGTCCGCTGCCGCATGGGCATGATTCGGGCAAAATGACTCCTGATAAAACGAGGCTGAAAATGAATTTAGCGCATATGTTACCTAACAATATTCGTCAGTGACAATCTACCCTGAAAGCAGGGAACACCGTTTACCGAGAGGATGGCGCTATGCGGCAAATCAAGATCGGACTGGCGCTGGGAGCGGGCTCGGCTAAAGGCTGGGCGCACATCGGCGTGATTAATGCGTTAAAGAAGCTGGGGATTGAGGTCGATATCGTTGCCGGCTGCTCTGTCGGCGCGTTGGTGGGCGCCGCGTTCGCCAGCCATCGCCTGCCGGCGATGGAGCAGTGGGTGCGATCGTTCAGCTATTGGGACGTGATTCGCCTGATGGATTTTTCCTGGCAGCGCGGCGGCCTGTTGCGCGGCGAGCGGGTGTTTAACGCTGTCGGACAGCTGCTGAAGATCAATGATATCGCCGATTGTGCGTTGAAGTTCGGTGCCGTGACGACCAATCTCAGCACCGGGCGTGAGCTGTGGCTGACCGAAGGCGATATTCATCAGGCGATACGCGCTTCCTGCAGCATGCCAGGCCTGTTGGCGCCGGTATGGGCCGACGGCTATTGGCTGGTGGATGGCGCGGTGGTCAATCCGGTGCCGGTGTCGCTTTGCCGCGCCATGGGCGCCGATATCGTCATCGCGGTCGATCTGCAGCATGACGCGCACCTGATGCAGCAGGACCTGTTCTCGATACGTATCGAGGAAGAAAGCCCCAACGATGCGCCTGCGGCTACCTGGCGCGGGCGTCTGCGGGAACGCGTCGGCAGAATGCGTAAGCGCAAACCGGCGACGGCGCCGACGGCGATGGAGATTATGAGCACATCGATTCAAATGCTGGAAAATCGCCTCAAGCGCAACCGGATGGCGAGCGATCCGCCGGATGTCTTGATCCAGCCTTTTTGCCCGCAAATCTCAACGCTGGATTTCCACCGCGCCGATGAAGCGATCGAGGCGGGGTTGCTGGCGGTTGAAAAACAACTGGATCGGTTGTTGCCGTTGATAAAAAATAGATAATTCTCGGTTCTTGGTTGGCAATGCGCAGTTGGTCTGTTTCAGACGAGCATAAGTGACCTTTTTGAGCCACTATTACACTATGGAAAGGGACGAGGCTCGGCTGATGGCATTACCACTCACTCACAAGCGCATCTTGATCGTTGAGGACGAACAGGTTTTTCGTTCCGTGCTGGTCGGTTATCTGACCTCGCTGGGCGCTGAAACCGGCGAGGCGACCAACGGTTTACAGGCGCTGAGTGCCGTCGATGACTTCAAGCCGGATCTGATTCTGTGCGATCTCGCGATGCCGGAAATGGGCGGTATCGAATTTGTTGAACATCTGCGTTTGCAGGGGCTGCAGATCCCGGTGCTGGTGATCTCGGCCACCGACAAGATGGCCGACATCGCCAAGGTGCTGCGGTTGGGCGTGCAGGATGTACTGCTCAAGCCGCTGACCGATCTCAATCGCCTGCGTGAAGCGGTGCTGGCGTGTTTATACCCCAATATGTTCACCTCCCAGGCGATTGAAGAGGTTGAACTGTTTCAGGACTGGGATGCGTTGAGCAAAAATCCTTCCGAAGCCGTCAAACTGCTTAAGCAACTGCAGCCGCCGGTACAGCAGACCATTGCGCATTGCCGGATCAACTATCGGCAGTTAACCACCGGCGAAAATCCCGGCCTGGTGCTGGATATCGCCGCCTTGTCAGAAAAGGATCTGGCATTCTATTGTCTGGACGTCACGCGCGCCGGCGATAATGGCGTATTGGCGGCATTGCTGTTGCGCGCATTATTTAATGGGCTGCTGCAGGACCATCTGGCTAATCAACAGCATCGTTTGCCGCAAATGTCGGCATTGTTAAAGCAGGTTAATCAATTATTGCGGCAGGGGAAATTAGACGGTCAATTCCCTCTGTTGTTGGGATATTATCACGCCGAAAATAAAAACCTGATTCTGGTTTCCGCCGGGCTGCATGCCAACGTCAATACCGGTGACAATCAAATCCAGTTGAGCAACGGCGTGCCGCTGGGGACGCTGGGGGCTACCTACATGAATCAGATCAGCCAGCGTTGTACCGCCTGGCAATGTCAGGTATGGGGCAGCGGTGGCCGATTGCGACTGATGCTCAGCGCTGAATAGCAGGCAGCGATCGGCGCGATCTTAAGCTATTTACTTATCTGTAATTAAACCGTTTATTTATTCTCCGGATTATCCGAACGGGTAATAGTCCTAAATGTTTTCTATTTGTGTTCTGGTTAATGCTCGGCGCGCATAAGCTGGTATACTCCGAAGGTTTTTTTATATCGAGCCCAAGCTCATAAAATGAGCGCTTTAGCTTTAAGAGAGGAAATAATGCCTGCTGTAAATCGCAAAGTCAGAAAAGCCGTGATCCCGGTTGCAGGCTTGGGTACGCGGATGTTGCCGGCCACCAAAGCCATTCCGAAAGAAATGCTGCCGCTGGTTGATAAACCTCTGATCCAATACGTCGTCAATGAATGCATTGCGGCGGGGATTAACGAGATTGTGCTGGTCACCCACTCCTCCAAGAACTCGATCGAAAACCATTTTGATACCAGTTTCGAACTCGAAGCGATGCTGGAAAAACGCGTCAAGCGCCAATTGCTGGACGAAGTGCAGTCGATCTGCCCGAAAGGCGTTACCGTGATGCAGGTTCGTCAGGGTAATGCCAAAGGCCTGGGGCACGCGATTATGTGTGCCTACCCGATGGTGGGCGATGAACCGGTCGCGGTGGTGCTTCCGGATGTGATCCTCGACGAATACAGCGCCGATCCGAAAAAAGACAATCTGCACGAAATGCTGCAGCGCTTCGAAGCCACCGGCGTCAGCCAGATCATGGTTGAACCCGTGCCGCATAAGGATGTCGGAAACTACGGCGTAGCCGACTGTAAGGGCGTTGATTTGCAACCGGGCGAAAGCGCGCCGATGGTCAGCGTGGTTGAGAAACCGTCGCCGGATAAAGCCCCTTCCAACCTGGCGATTGTCGGTCGTTACGTGTTGTCTGCCGATATTTGGCCGCTGTTGGCGAAAACGCCTCCAGGCGCCGGCGATGAAATTCAGCTGACTGACAGCATCGAAATGCTGATGCAGCAGGAAACGGTGGAAGCGTATCACCTGAAAGGCGTGAGCCATGACTGCGGTAACAAACTGGGTTACATGCAGGCCTTCGTGGAGTACGGCATGCGTCATGCCAGCCTGGGCAAAGAGTTTTCTCAGTGGCTGCAGCAGGTTGTTGCCGCTGACAAGAAGTGATTTGATCTTTCGTCTTAATTTGAAAAACTAGGATTTTCACATGAAAGTAACAGTTTTTGGTATTGGTTATGTGGGGCTGGTACAGGCCGCCGTGCTGGCTGAAGTTGGCCATGACGTTATGTGCATCGATGTTGACGAGCGAAAAGTCGAGAACCTGAAAAAAGGGAATATCCCGATTTTTGAACCGGGCCTGACGCCGCTGGTGCAGCAAAACTATGAGGCCGGGCGCCTGCATTTCACCACCGATGCCAAAGCGGGCGTGGCGCACGGGAATATCCAGTTTATCGCCGTCGGTACGCCGCCGGATGAGGACGGTTCCGCCGATCTGAAATATGTCACCGCGGTGGCGCGCACCATCGCCGAGCACATGACCGATCGCAAAGTGGTGATCGACAAATCTACCGTGCCGGTCGGCACGGCGGACAAAGTGCGTCAGGTGATGGCGGAAACGCTGGCAAAACGCGGCAGCAACGTGCCGTTCGACGTGGTGTCCAACCCTGAATTCCTGAAGGAAGGCGCTGCGGTGGCTGACTGCATGCGCCCTGAGCGCATCGTGATCGGTACCGATAATAAAGAGGTGATCGAGCCTATTCGCGAGCTGTACGAGCCGTTTAACCGCAATCACGATCGTATGATCATGATGGATATCCGCAGCGCGGAGCTGACCAAATATGCCGCCAACTGCATGCTGGCGACCAAAATCAGCTTTATGAACGAAATGTCCAACCTGGCGGAAATGTTGGGCGCGGACATCGAGAAAGTGCGTCAGGGCATCGGTTCCGACTCACGCATCGGCTATCACTTCATCTACCCGGGTTGCGGCTACGGCGGCTCTTGCTTCCCGAAAGATGTCCAGGCGCTGATCCGCACGGCGGAGCAGATCGGTTACCAACCGAAGCTGTTGCAGGCGGTAGAGCAGGTCAACTACCAACAAAAAGACAAGCTGAACAGCTTTATCAAAGACTATTTCGGCAGCGATTTGAAGGGCAAAACCTTCGCACTGTGGGGCCTGGCGTTCAAGCCGAATACCGATGACATGCGTGAAGCGTCCAGCCGTGTGCTGATGGAGCAGCTGTGGGCTGCCGGCGCCACCGTCCAGGCCTACGATCCGGAAGCGATGAACGAAGTTCAGCGCATCTATGGCCAGCGCGACGACTTGAAGCTGATGGGTACCAAAGAGGCTGCGTTGCATGGCGCCGATGCTCTGGTGATCTGCACCGAATGGCAGAATTTCCGCGCACCGGACTTCGATGTGATCAAGAGTGCGTTGAAACAGCCGGTGATCTTCGATGGACGTAACCTGTACGATCCTGAGCGTTTGGCGAATCGCGGCTTTACCTACTATGCGATTGGCCGCGGTGCCTCGATTAAACCGGTTATTTAAGGAGTGGGCATGAAATTCCTGGTTACAGGCGCCGCAGGGTTTATTGGTTATCACGTTGCAGAGCGTTTGTTGACCGCCGGGCATCAGGTTATCGGCATCGATAACCTGAATGACTATTATGACGTGGGCCTGAAAATGGCCCGTCTGGACAGGCTGGCGGATAAGCCGGGATTCCGCTTCATCAAGCTGGATTTGGCCGATCGTGAGGGCATGGCGGCATTGTTCGCCGAGCATCAGTTCCAACGAGTCATTCATTTGGGTGCCCAAGCCGGCGTGCGTTATTCGCTGGTCAACCCGTTGGCTTATGCGGACGCTAACCTGATCGGTCATTTGAACGTTCTGGAAGGCTGCCGTCATAATAAGGTCGAGCATTTACTTTACGCTTCCTCCAGCTCTGTTTATGGCCTCAATCGCAAGTTGCCGTTTGCTACCGAAGATTCTGTCGACCACCCTGTGTCACTGTATGCGGCAACCAAAAAAGCCAATGAGCTGATGTCACACAGTTACGCTCATTTATACGGTCTCCCGACGACGGGGCTACGCTTCTTTACCGTATATGGTCCCTGGGGGCGTCCGGATATGGCGCTGTTCAAGTTTACCAAGGCCATATTGGCGGGGGAGAGCATCGATGTATATAACCACGGTGAAATGCACCGTGACTTTACTTACATTGATGATATCACCGAGGCGATTGTGCGGCTGCAGGCGGTTATTCCGCAGGCAGATCCGTCATGGACCGTTGAACAGGGATCGCCGGCGACCAGTTCCGCGCCGTATCATGTTTATAATATCGGCAATAACACCCCCGTTAAACTGATGGAATATATCACGGCGTTGGAGCAGGCTTTGGGGGTAACTGCCCGCAAGAATATGCTGCCAATGCAACCTGGCGACGTGATGGATACCAGCGCGGATACCGCAGAGCTTTATCGTGACATTGGTTTTAAGCCGGAAACCAGCGTTGAAGAGGGTGTGAAGCGCTTTGTTGATTGGTATAAGGCATTCTACCAGGTTCAATAATTGAACGAGGGTATATGCGACAAAGGGGCCTTAGGGCCCTTTTTTTTCGCTGGAACCCCATGCAAGGAACAAAATGCGAATTAGGATATTTACTAAAAGGAAAGGGATGAGGCAGGATCACGTCGATAAGCTTTAAAATGAAAAGGCCCCCCGCAGGGAGCCTTTCAGATACGGGCCGAATCGCTATTACAGCAGGAAATCGTCCAGAGATTTACCTTGCTCTTCGATAGCTTTCTTAATCACCGCAGGAGTACGGCCTTGGCCGGTCCAGGTTTTCAATTCGCCGTTTTCGTCTTTATATTGATATTTAGCAGGACGTGCTGCGCGTTTTGCTTTACCGGCAGCCTTGTTGGCAGCCATGGTTTGCAGCAGTTCATTCGGATCGATACCGTCAGCAATCAGCATTTCGCGGTATTGCTGCAGTTTACGGGTGCGTTCTTCGATTTCTGCTTGAGCCTGGCTGTCTTCTTCGCGACGTTCGTTCACAACAACTTCCAGTTTCTCGAGCATTTCTTCCAGCGTTTCCAGTGTGCATTCTCTTGCCTGGGCGCGCAGAGTGCGGATGTTGTTCAAAATCTTTAATGCTTCGCTCATTGTCCTAGTCTCAAATTATATTGGTGGGGGGCGTCTCGATAATAATAGAGCGCTATTTTCTTTTCTGCAATAGCCAAATTGACTTGAATACTCAAATTTACCTTTTAAAAAACCGTTAATCGGATCTGTCCGACTAATATAGGAAGGGCTGTTAACTATTACCCTTGTCGCACTTAAGTCAAAATTTCAACAGGCATGCTTTAAAAGGCGCGTGTCGCAAGGCTTTCATCGATAAGTTATCGCCGTAATTTATATCAATATTACAATGGGTTCTGTGGGCTTAATCACGTCATGGCTAGGCAGACATTGTAAACAATAGGGGTATATAGGTAAAGATTGCGTCAGGAAACGTCGGGGACAGCGAAGGTGATTAAATGCCCTGTATTGGCCCCGAGTATA
Organism: Serratia sp. CY83965; assembly: GCF_052166375.1. Classification (NCBI taxonomy): domain Bacteria; kingdom Pseudomonadati; phylum Pseudomonadota; class Gammaproteobacteria; order Enterobacterales; family Yersiniaceae; genus Serratia; species Serratia sp. CY83965. The sequence continues at coordinate 536,935 of NZ_JBJNOV010000004.1, forward strand.
ATAGACTGGCGCGCCGTTGCGGTTGCGGCACCCGCCGCGGTGAAACCGTGATTATGCATTAATGGGCAAATGATCGCGGTTAACCATTAGCAAGAATTAATAGTGATGACAGGCATACATTATCCTGTAAATAGCTGTAAAAAGAACGGGCCGACAGAACGATATGTTTCGCTTGAAAGCGCATTATTACGGCGAACGCAATATTCGTTCGCTTTGGGCTGAGCCTGGGGGGCGGCTTATGGTACACTTACCGTCCTAATCGACATTTGAATATTTCTTATACCATCGGAGTTGCGGGGCCATGGCTCAACTTTATTTTTATTACTCTGCGATGAATGCCGGCAAGTCCACCGCGCTGCTACAGTCTTCATATAACTATCAAGAACGTGGTATGCGCACGCTGGTGTTCACTGCGGAGATCGATCACCGCTTTGGCGTAGGTAAGGTCAGCTCGCGCATCGGTTTATCCTCGCAGGCCCAGCTCTATAACAACGACTCGATGCTGTACGCCATGATTCAGCAAGAGCATCAACAGCAGCCGGTGCATTGTGTGCTGCTGGATGAAAGCCAGTTCCTGACCAAGGCGCAGGTTGAGCAATTGTGCGATGTGGTGGACCAACTGGACATTCCCGTATTGTGCTACGGCCTGCGTACCGATTTTCTCGGTGAGCTGTTTACCGGCAGCCAATATTTGCTGGCCTGGGCCGATAAGCTGGTGGAATTGAAAACCATCTGTCACTGTGGGCGCAAAGCCAATATGGTGTTGCGTTTGGATGAAAACGGCCAGGCGATGCACGCCGGTGAGCAGGTGGTGATTGGCGGTAACGAGAGCTATGTCTCCGTCTGCCGCAAGCATTATAAAGAGGCGATTCACTCCCTGGAATAGGGGAGAAAACGCCGCCAAAGCCCGCTGAGGCGTTTTGGCGGCGTGAGTCGAAATGCAGCGCCTCTGGCGCAATAAAAAACCCGCCGTTTGGCGGGTTTTTTTATCGGTTTACGAAACCGTTATTTCTTGGGCTTCTTTACCGCGGCTTTGGCTGCAGCCGGAGCTGCCGCTTCCTCGTCGACCGCTTCGCTGAATTCGCGGCCGTAGAAGGTATCCAGCATGATTTGCTTCAGTTCGGCAATCAGCGGATAGCGCGGGTTGGCGCCGGTGCATTGGTCGTCGAACGCGTCTTCCGACAGCTTGTCGACTTTCGCCAGGAAGTCCGCCTCCTGCACACCCGCCTCGCGGATGGAAGTCGGGATGCCCAACTCGGTTTTCAACTCGTCCAGCCAGGCCAGCAGTTTCTCAATCTTCTGCGCGGTGCGGTCGCCCGGCGCGCTCAGGCCGAGATGGTCGGCGATTTCAGCGTAGCGGCGGCGCGCCTGAGGGCGATCGTACTGGCTGAAGGCCGTCTGCTTGGTCGGGTTGTCGTTCGCATTGTAGCGAATGACGTTGGAAATCAGCATCGCGTTGGCCAGGCCGTGCGGAATGTGGAACTCCGAACCCAGCTTGTGCGCCATGGAGTGGCAAACCCCGAGGAAGGCGTTGGCGAAAGCGATACCGGCGATGGTGGCGGCGTTGTGCACGCGTTCACGGGCAACCGGGTTTTTCGCGCCTTCTTTATAGCTGGCCGGCAGATACTCTTTCAACAGTTTCAACGCCTGCAGCGCCTGGCCATCGGAGTATTCGTTCGCCAGCACCGAGACGTAGGCTTCCAGCGCGTGGGTGACCGCATCCAGACCGCCGAAGGCGCACAGGGATTTCGGCATGTTCATCACCAGGTTGGCGTCGACAATCGCCATGTCCGGAGTCAGCGCATAGTCGGCCAGCGGGTATTTCTGCCCGGTAGTGTCGTCGGTGACGACGGCGAACGGCGTGACTTCCGAACCGGTGCCTGAGGTGGTGGTGATGGCGATCATTTTCGCTTTCACGCCCATTTTCGGGAACTTGTAGATACGCTTGCGGATGTCCATGAAGCGCAGCGCCAGATCCTCGAAGTGGGTTTCAGGATGTTCGTACAGCACCCACATGATTTTCGCGGCGTCCATCGGCGAACCGCCGCCCAGCGCGATGATGACGTCCGGTTTGAAGGAATTCATCTGCTCGGCGCCTTTGCGCACGATGCTCAGCGTCGGATCGGCTTCCACTTCAAAGAACACTTCGGTTTCGATGCCGTGAGACTTCAGAACCTTGGTGATCTGGTCGGCATAGCCGTTGTTGAACAGGAAACGGTCGGTCACGATGAAGGCGCGTTTCGCCCCGTCGGTCGCCACTTCTTCCAGCGCGATAGGCAGCGAGCCACGGCGGAAGTAGATCGATTTCGGAAGTTTATGCCACAACATGTTTTCTGCTCGCTTCGCTACAGTTTTCTTGTTGATCAGGTGTTTAGGTCCGACGTTTTCAGAGATGGAGTTACCACCCCAGGAACCGCAACCCAGCGTCAGCGAAGGCGCGAGTTTGAAGTTGTACAGGTCGCCGATACCGCCCTGAGAAGCCGGGGTGTTGATCAGAATGCGAGCCGTTTTCATTTTATCGCCGAAGTAGGCGATGCGAGCCGTTTGGTTATCCTGGTCGGTGTACAGGCAGGACGTGTGGCCGATACCGCCCATGGCGACCAGTTTTTCGGCTTTGGCGACGGCGTCTTCGAAGTCTTTGGCGCGGTACATCGCCAGGGTAGGCGACAGTTTTTCATGCGCGAAAGGTTCGGACTCGTCGACCAGCTTCACTTCACCGATCAGCACTTTGGTGTTGGCCGGCACTTTGATGCCTGCCATTTCGGCGATTTTCGGTGCGGATTGCCCGACGATGGCCGCGTTCAGGCCGCCGTTTTTCAGGATGATGTCCTGCACCGCTTTCAGTTCTTTGCCCTGCAGCAGATAGCCGCCGTGGGAAGCGAAACGTTCGCGTACCGCATCATAGATAGCGTCAACGACGATGACCGACTGTTCGGAAGCGCAGATAACGCCGCTGTCGAAGGTTTTGGACATCAGGATAGAGGCGACCACGCGTTTGATATCTGCGGTTTCGTCTACCACGACCGGCGTATTGCCGGCGCCGACGCCGATGGCCGGTTTGCCGGAGCTGTAGGCGGCTTTCACCATGCCCGGGCCACCGGTGGCGAGGATCAGGTTGATGTCAGGGTGGTGCATCAGCTGGTTGGACAGCTCGACGGTAGGCTGGTCGATCCAACCGATGATGTCTTTTGGCGCGCCGGCGGCGATAGCGGCTTGCAGCACGATATCGGCGGCTTTGTTGGTGGCATTCTTCGCACGCGGGTGCGGCGAGAAGATGATGCCGTTACGGGTTTTCAGGCTGATCAGCGCTTTGAAGATCGCGGTAGAAGTTGGGTTGGTGGTAGGAACGATACCGCAAATCAGGCCGATAGGTTCGGCGATAGTGATGGTACCGAAAGTGTCATCTTCAGACAGGATGCCACAGGTTTTTTCATCTTTATAGGCGTTGTAGATGTACTCGGAAGCGAAGTGGTTTTTGATCACTTTGTCTTCGACGATACCCATTCCGGATTCTTCCACGGCCATTTTGGCCAACGGGATACGGGCATCAGCAGCGGCGAGGGCGGCAGCGCGGAAGATTTTATCCACTTGCTCTTGAGTGAAGTTGGCATATTCGCGCTGGGCTTTTTTGACACGTGCGACAAGCTCGTTCAGTTCAGCGACATTCGTTACAGCCATAATGCTCTCCTGATAATGTTAAACTCTTTCAGTAAATAAGCCGTGCGAGCCACTAGTATAGTCATAACGGGAATAAACGGTGATTCGAATACCGGGGCTTTCCCGCGTTATTTCTTCGCATGCTGCTGATTTGCTTAAAGAGCTTTACCCTACGCCAACCGGAGGGGCAGGCAGTGAAGAGAACGGAACCGGCTGGATTGCCAACGACTTTGTTCTACTCCCTGACTACGACTAAGAGCTTACCCACTGTTGGGTAGTTGATTTGTGATCTAAATCATGAAAAGTGCAAGCTGACACCTTTCAGCTTGGCGGTGTTGAGAGTGATTATCAATAACTGTGATCGATGACTCTTTTTTCAACATAAAAAATCAAAAGGCCATACATCACTTTAACAAAGGGCATTTGTTTTGTTGCCTAACTTGCTGGCAGTCAAAAATGCTGCTTTCGCCGGATGGATTACCCGCGGCAATTCCATTACATTAGCGCGCATAGGCAGCACACCTTTTATAGCACTTAACGCGGAGCCATCTGTGGGCCAATCTCTGTTGGATCTTTCCGGCTTTATCAAGTTCTTTGTCGGTCTGTTTGCGCTGGTCAACCCGGTGGGCATCTTGCCGGTGTTTATCAGCATGACGAGCTACCAGGCGGAAGCAGGGCGCAATAAAACCAACCTGACCGCCAACCTGTCGGTCGCCATTATTCTGTGGACATCGCTGTTCCTGGGCGAAGGGATCTTGCGGATGTTCGGCATCTCCATCGATTCGTTCCGCATCGCCGGCGGTATTCTGGTGGTGACCATCGCCATGTCGATGATCAGCGGCAAGCTGGGAGAAGACAAACAGAACAAACAGGAAAAATCGGAGAGCGCGATCCGCGAGAGCATCGGCGTGGTGCCATTAGCGCTGCCGCTGATGGCGGGGCCGGGGGCGATCAGTTCCACCATCGTGTGGAGTTCCCGTTATCACAACTGGCAAAGCCTGCTCGGCTTTACGGTCGCGATCGCCTTGTTCGCCTTTTGCTGCTGGTTGTTGTTCCGCGCCGCGCCGCTGTTGGTGCGTTTGCTTGGGCAGACCGGCATCAACGTGATCACCCGTATCATGGGTCTGTTGCTGATGGCACTCGGGATCGAGTTTATCGTTACCGGCATTAAGGCGATATTCCCCGGCCTGTTGTAATACCCTTTGTTTAGCCGCGCACCTTTCGCCTTGGCGCGGCTAAAATTAATTTTAAAGTTTAAATTATTTATTGGTTCGCATTATTATAGTGCACAGGATGAATAAAATTTATGCGGTTGCACTCTTATGTTGCATAAATCTCATGTTGCTGTGCAAAAAAAACGCTAAGCGTTATTTCAGACACTTTTCCTCCCCCATTTCCGCGCGTTTTGCCCCCACTCAACGGTAAAGCTGTTGTTAAATTAATCACATCATTCTGTGGGGCTTGTCTCACTTTCATCCAGGTGTTATTAGTGATTAACCGACCATAGGCAGGTGTTTGTTCTTTGAATGTCTGGATTGTTAACTGAATGTTTCTTTGTGCGGTAATGAGATTGCGTTGATGGTTTCAAATGAAATGATTTCGTCTTTTTTTTCTTTAAAATCATGGCGATGATTTTGTTTCTCCGCGTCCCCGAGCTTGGGGGCCGGATCGGGCTTCGTGCGATAAAAGAGAATTGCTTAACATTTTCGTAAAATTTATTGGCTATGGAATTTGGCTTCTGCTAATTTCCGAGCAACTTTCCCGTGGTCAATTAACTGAAATGCGCCATAAAAACGGGAATGATTTTTGCTGGTATCCGTTTATTTAGAATTCTTATAAACACTTCACAAACTTCGATAAGCGATGCTTGTCGGTGAAAAGGAGCCTCGATTATGCAGCAAACCCTGAAGCGCACTTCTTTGACCTTGTTGATTAGCGGCGCGCTGAGCGTCGGCGCCATAAATAGCAGTTTGGCGGCGGAAGTGCCGGCCGGCGTTCAGTTGGCGCAGCAGCAGAATATTGTGATCAACAACGGCAGCGAAGTGGCTTCATTGGATCCGCATAAGGTCGAGGGCGTACCGGAAAGCAATATCATTCTTAACCTGCTGGAAGGGCTGGTGAGCACCGACGCCAACGGGCATGTGGTGCCGGCGGCGGCGGCGAGCTGGGAAAACCAGAATTATCAGCAATGGACCTTCCACTTGCGCCCCGGCGCGGTGTGGAGCGACGGCAGTCCGGTGACCGCGCAAGACTTCGTCTACAGCTGGCAGCGTCTGGCCGATCCGAAAATCGCCTCGCCCTATGCCAGCTACCTGCAATACACCAAAGTCGACAATATCGACGACATCCTGACCGGCAAGAAGCCTCCGCAGACCCTCGGCGTCAAGGCGCTGGACGACCAGACGCTGCAGGTGACGCTGAGCGAGCCGGTGCCGTATTTCATCAGCATGCTGAGCCACACGTCGCTCAAACCGGTGAAACGCGCGGTAGTGGAGAAATTCGGCGATAAATGGACGTTGCCCGCCAACTACGTCGGCAACGGCGCTTACCGCCTGAAAGAGTGGGTGGTGAACGAGCGCATCGTACTGGAGCGCAGCCCGAGCTACTGGAACAACAAGCAGACGGTGATCAATCAGGCGACCTTCTTGCCGATCGCTTCCGAAGTCAGCGACGTCAACCGCTTCCGCAGCGGCGAGATCGACATCACCAACAGCGCGATCCCGCCGTACCTGTACGTCAAAATGAAGCGCGAAGTGCCCGAGCAACTGCACGTTAACCCTTATCTGTGCACTTTCTATTACGAACTCAATAACCAGCGGGCGCCGTTTACCGATCCGCGGGTGCGTGCGGCGGTGAAGATGACGCTGGATCGCGACATCATCGCCAACAAGATCATGGGCCAGGGGCAGATCCCGGCCTACAGTTTCACGCCGACCTTTACGGAAGGCGCCAACTTTACGCCGCCCGCGTGGGCCGGCTGGAGCCAGGAACAGCGCAACGCCGAAGCCAAGAAACTGCTGGCGGAAGCGGGTTACAGCGACGCCAAGCCGCTGAAGTTCTCGCTGCTGTACAACACCTCCGATCAAAACAAACAGCAGGCGATCGCCGCCGCGTCGATGTGGAAAAAGAACCTCGGCGCCGACGTCACGCTGCGCAATCAGGAGTGGAAGACCTCGCTGGAAAGCCGCCATCAGGGGCAATACGACGTGGCGCGCGCCACCTGGTGCGGGGATTACAACGAGCCCAGCGCGTTCCTGAACCTGGTGCTGTCCAACAGCAGCATCAATACCGTGTTTTATAAGAGCCCGGCGTTCGACGCCATCATGGCCGCCACGCTGAAGGCGCCGGATGAGGCCGCGCGCGCCGCGCTCTATCAGCAGGCAGAAGCGCAGCTGGACAAAGACTCCGCGTTGATCCCGGTGTATTACCGCGTCAGCGCGCGGTTGATTAAGCCGACGGTAGGCGGGTTCACCGGCAAAGATCCGCTGGACTATACCGACGTTAAAAATCTTTACATTATCAAGCAGTAAAAGGGGTATTCCTCTCGCTAGCTCGCGGAGGAATATAGGGAAGGCCGGCCGCCGCATTCGTTCCGCGGCGGCGGGAAACAGAGTCCGCTTACGGGCAACGCAGGTTCCACGAAGAGCCTGTGATAATAAAAACTGGAGTCGATAAGTATGACCAACATCACGAAGAAAACGCTCATTGCCGCCGGCGTCATCGCCGCGCTGGGCATCACAGCAACCACCTCCGCCTTTGCCGCCGACGTTCCTGCAGGCGTGCAACTGGCCGACAAGCAAGAAATCGTCAAAAACAACGGTTCCGAAGTGCAGTCGCTTGACCCGCATAAAATCGAGGGCGTGCCGGAAAACAACGTGACCCGCGATCTGATGGAAGGCCTGGCGAACAACAGCCCGGACGGTTCCATCGTGCCGGGCGTCGCGGAAAGTTGGGATAACAAGGATTTCAAAGTCTGGACCTTCCACCTGCGCAAAGACGCCAAATGGTCCAACGGCAAGCCGGTGACGGCGCAAGATTTCGTCTACAGCTGGCAGCGCGTAGTGGATCCGAAAACCGCGTCGCCTTACGCCAGCTACCTGCAGTACGCCCATGTGGAAAACGTTGATGACATCATCGCCGGCAAAAAAGACAAGTCGACGCTGGGCGTGAAGGCCATCGACGACCACACCTTCCAGGTGACCCTGAGCGAGCCGGTGCCTTATCTGGTTGAAATGACCCCGCACTATGCCATGAAGCCGGTTTACAAAGACGCGGTGGAGAAATTCGGCGAGAAGTGGACGCTGCCGGCCAACTACGTCAGCAACGGCGCTTACAAACTGAAAGACTGGATTGTCAACGAACGCATCGTACTGGAACGCAACCCGGAATATTGGGATAACGCCAAAACCATCATCAATAAAGTGACGTTCCTGCCTATTTCGTCGGAAGTGACCGACGTTAACCGCTACCGCACCGGTGAAATCGACATGACCTACAACAACATGCCGATCGAACTGTTCCAGAAGCTGAAGAAAGAGATCCCGAAAGAGGTGCACGTCGATCCTTATCTGTGCACCTATTACTACGAAATCAACAACCAGAAGGCGCCGTTCACCGATGCGCGCGTGCGTGAAGCGCTGAAGCTGGGCATGGATCGCGACATCATCGTCAACAAGGTGAAAAATCAGGGCGATCTGCCGGCCTACAGCTTTACGCCGCCATACACCGACGGCGCCAAGCTGACCGCGCCGGAGTGGTTCGGCTGGACGCAGGAAAAACGCAACGAAGTGGCGAAGAAACTGCTGGCCGACGCCGGCTACGGCCCGGGTAAACCGCTGACCTTCTCCCTGTTGTACAACACGTCAGACCTGCACAAGAAGCTGGCGATCGCCGCCGCCTCCATCTGGAAGAAAAATCTGGGCGTGGACGTGAAGCTGGTGAACCAGGAGTGGAAAACCTTCCTGGATACCCGCCATCAGGGCACCTATGACGTGGCGCGCGCCGGCTGGTGCGCCGACTACAACGAACCGAGTTCGTTCCTGAACATGATGCTGTCCGACAGCAGCAGTAACACCCCGCACTACAAGAGCGCCGAGTTCGACAAGCTGATGGCCAACGTGTTGACCGCGAAGAGCAAAGACGAGCGCGCCGAACTGTATCAGAAAGCGGAAGTTCAGCTGGATAAAGATTCCGCCATCGTTCCGCTGTATTACTACGTGAACGCCCGTTTGGTGAAACCTTACGTCGGTGGCTACACCGGCAAAGACCCGCTTGATAACGTGTACGACAAAAACCTGTACATCATCAAGCATTGATACGGTAAGAGCCGGCGGCGCAGGCCGCCGGCCCATGTTGAGAATAATAAGCCGTCATCAGGCTGTCGCACAGGGTTAGGGCAATGCTTAAATTTATACTTCGTCGCTTATTGGAAGCGATCCCGACACTATTTATCCTTATTACCATCTCATTCTTCATGATGCGCCTGGCGCCCGGCAGTCCATTTACCGGGGAACGCGCATTGCCGCCGGAAGTCATGGCGAATATCGAAGCCAAATATCATTTGAACGACCCGATCTGGAAACAGTACGGTCATTATCTGGCGCAGCTTGCGCAGGGAGACTTCGGCCCGTCCTTTAAATATAAGGATTATTCGGTCAACGATTTGGTGGCCAGCTCTTTCCCGGTCTCCGCCAAACTCGGTCTGGCCGCGTTTTTGCTGGCGGTGGTGCTGGGCGTGAGCGCCGGCGTGATCGCCGCGCTGAACCAGAACACCAAATGGGACTACACGGTGATGGGGTTCGCCATGACCGGGGTGGTGATACCCAGTTTCGTGGTGGCGCCGCTGTTGGTGCTGATCTTCGCCATCACGTTGAAATGGCTGCCGGGCGGCGGCTGGAACGGCGGCGCGCCTAAGTTCATCATCTTGCCGATGGTGGCGTTGTCGCTGGCCTATATCGCCAGCATCGCCCGTATCACGCGCGGCTCGATGATTGAAGTGCTGCACTCCAACTTCATCCGCACCGCGCGCGCCAAAGGCTTGCCGATGCGTCGCATCATTTTCCGCCACGCGCTGAAGCCGGCGCTGTTGCCGGTGCTGTCCTACATGGGCCCGGCGTTCGTCGGGATCATCACCGGTTCGATGGTGATCGAAACCATCTACGGTCTGCCGGGGATCGGCCAGCTGTTCGTTAACGGCGCGCTGAACCGCGACTACTCCCTGGTGTTGAGCCTGACCATTCTGGTGGGCGCTCTGACCATTCTGTTCAACGCGATCGTCGATGTGCTGTATGCGGTCATCGATCCGAAAATCCGTTATTAATCTGGAGCACGCGAATGATGTTGACTAAAAAGAACAGCGAAGCTCTGGAACACTTCAGCGAGAAGCTGGAAGTGGAAGGGCGCAGCCTGTGGCAAGACGCGCGTCGGCGTTTTATGCACAACCGCGCGGCGGTCAGCAGCCTGTTCATACTGGCGCTGATCACACTGTTTGTGGTGCTGGCGCCGATGCTGTCGCAATTCGCCTACGACGATACCGATTGGGCGATGATGTCCGCCGCACCCAGCGTTGAATCGGGGCACTATTTCGGCACCGATTCCTCCGGGCGCGATCTGCTGGTGCGCGTGGCGATCGGCGGGCGCATCTCGCTGATGGTCGGCGTGGCGGCGGCGCTGGTGGCGGTGATCGTCGGCACCCTGTACGGCGCGATGTCCGGCTATCTGGGCGGCAAGATCGACTCGGTGATGATGCGCCTGCTGGAGATCCTCAACTCCTTCCCGTTCATGTTCTTCGTGATCCTGCTGGTGACCTTCTTCGGCCAGAATATCCTGCTTATCTTCGTGGCGATCGGCATGGTGTCGTGGCTGGACATGGCGCGTATCGTGCGCGGCCAAACCCTCGGTCTGAAGCGCAAGGAGTTCATCGAAGCGGCGCTGGTGTGCGGCGTCTCCACGCGCAACATCGTGCTGCGGCATATCGTGCCGAACGTGCTCGGCGTGGTGGTGGTGTATGCCTCGTTGCTGGTGCCGAGCATGATCCTGTTCGAATCCTTCCTCAGCTTCCTGGGGCTGGGCACGCAGGAGCCGCTGAGCAGTTGGGGCGCATTGCTCAGCGACGGCGCCAACTCAATGGAAGTTTCACCGTGGTTGCTGCTGTTCCCGGCGGGTTTCCTGGTAGTCACTCTGTTCTGTTTCAACTTTATCGGCGATGGCCTGCGTGACGCCCTCGACCCGAAAGATCGTTAAGGAGTGCCACCATGAGCACCATTGAACATCCACAACTGCAAACCGCCGTCGGCGTTAAAGCGTCGCCGCTGCTGGACGTGAAAGATCTGCGCGTCACGTTCTCCACCCCGGACGGCGACGTGACGGCGGTGAACGATCTGAACTTCGATCTGCGCGCCGGTGAAACCCTGGGCATCGTCGGCGAATCCGGCTCCGGCAAATCGCAGACCGCGTTCGCCCTGATGGGGTTGCTGGCCAGCAATGGCCGCATCGGCGGTTCGGCCAAATTCAACGGCCGCGAAATCCTCAACCTGCCGGAAAACCAGCTCAACAAGCTGCGGGCCGAAGAAATCTCGATGATCTTCCAGGACCCGATGACCTCGCTCAACCCGTATATGCGCGTTGGCGAACAGCTGATGGAAGTGCTGATGCTGCATAAGAAAATGAGCAAAAGCGAAGCCTTTGAAGAGTCGGTACGCATGCTTGACGCGGTGAAAATGCCGGAAGCGCGCAAGCGCATGCGCATGTATCCGCACGAGTTTTCCGGCGGTATGCGCCAGCGCGTGATGATCGCCATGGCGCTGCTGTGCCGGCCGAAGTTGCTGATCGCCGACGAGCCGACTACTGCGCTGGACGTGACCGTTCAGGCGCAGATCATGACGCTGCTCAACGAGCTCAAGCGTGAGTTCAACACCGCCATCATCATGATCACCCACGATCTGGGCGTGGTGGCCGGCATCTGCAACAAGGTGCTGGTGATGTACGCCGGCCGCACCATGGAATACGGCAGCGCGCGCGAGGTGTTCTACCAGCCGAGCCACCCGTATTCCATCGGTCTGTTGAACGCGGTGCCGCGCCTCGACGCCGAAGGCGAAGCGTTGCTGACCATTCCCGGCAACCCGCCGAACCTGCTGCGGCTGCCGAAAGGCTGCCCGTTCCAGCCGCGCTGCCCGTACGCCATGGAACAGTGCGCGAGCGCTCCGCCATTGGAGCAATTTGGGGAAGGGCGCCTGCGCGCCTGCTTTAAACCGGTGGAGGCGTTGGTATGACAGCGGTAACCGACAAGAAAGTGCTGCTCGAAGTGGCCGATCTGAAAGTGCACTTCGACATTCATGACGACAAGCAGTGGTTCTGGCAGCCGCCGAAAACCCTGAAGGCGGTCGATGGCGTTACGCTGCGGCTGTTCGAGGGGGAAACCCTGGGCGTGGTCGGCGAATCCGGCTGCGGCAAATCCACCTTCGCGCGCGCCATCATCGGCCTGGTGAAGGCCACCAGCGGGCGCGTCGCTTGGCTGGGTAAAGATCTGCTGGGCATGAACGACGCCGACTGGCGCAAAACCCGCAGCGATATCCAGATGATCTTCCAGGATCCGCTGGCCTCGCTCAACCCGCGCATGACCATCGGCGAAATCATCGCCGAGCCGCTGCGCACCTACTACCCGAAAATGCCGCGTCAGGAAGTGAAGGACAAGGTTAAGGCGATGATGCTGAAGGTCGGCCTGCTGCCTAACCTGATCAACCGTTATCCGCACGAGTTCTCCGGCGGCCAATGCCAGCGCATCGGCATCGCGCGCGCGCTGATCCTCGAACCGAAGCTGGTGATCTGCGACGAGCCGGTTTCCGCGTTGGACGTGTCGATTCAGGCGCAGGTGGTAAACCTGTTGCAGCAGCTGCAGCGCGAAATGGGGCTGTCATTGATCTTTATCGCCCACGATTTGGCGGTGGTGAAACACATTTCCGATCGCGTGCTGGTGATGTACCTGGGCCATGCGGTGGAGCTGGGCACCTATGACGAGGTGTACCACAATCCGCAGCACCCTTACACCAAGGCGTTGATGTCGGCGGTGCCGATCCCGGATCCGGATAAGGAGAAGGAAAAGCAGATCCAGCTGTTGGAAGGGGAGCTGCCTTCGCCGATCAACCCGCCGTCCGGTTGCGTGTTCCGCACCCGCTGCCCGATCGCCGGGCCGGAGTGCGCCAAGACGCGTCCGCTGCTGGAGGGCAGTTTCCGTCATGCGGTTTCGTGCCTGAAGGTCGATCCGCTGTAATGCGCCGCTAGCCGGCAACAAAAAGCCCCGCTGACTCAGCGGGGCTTTTTTTATCCGAAATATGAGCGGCGAATCACTCTTTCCACAGAATGTGGCACAGCTTGTGGTCTTTCTCGCGGCAGATCAGCACGCGGGCGAACACGTCGTTGATCGGCTCGCCGTCGCTGTCCGCCAGACCGATCACCACTTCGGCGAAGAAGTCCGGGTTCAGGTCGTAATCCACGTGCTCGCTCCAGTCTTCGGAGGGGTCGTACAGCTCTGCGCCGCCGCGCTCTTCAAACTGCAGATTGAACAGCAGAATATCCGCCGGATCCAGATTGTCGCCGGCCAATTCGAGGAAAATGTCGTAGGCCTGTTCCAGCGTTTCGTCTTCGGTAAGGCGGTTATTCAAATCCATAAAAAAATCCTGATAACAAATGATTTGGCGTTATTAAAGCACGCTCGCCGCGGCTTTTACAGCAACGGGCTGAAAAAGTAGAACAGGCGTTCGACCAGGCGATGCCAGAACGGGCGCTTCAGCCACTCTTTGGCGTTTAACAGTTTGGAACGGGCGATATAGTCTTCCTGCACGCAGGCCAGATCGCTGCCGAAGCCGTCGTCATCGATCACCAGGGTGATCTCGAAGTTCAGCCACAGGCTGCGCATATCCAGATTGACGGTGCCGACCAGGCTGAGCTGGCCGTCGACCAGCACGCTTTTGGTGTGCAGCAGGCCGCCTTCGAACTGATAGATTTTCACGCCGGCTTCCAGCAGCTCGGAGAAGAACGCCCGGCTGGCCCAGCGCACCATCATCGAATCGTTGTCGCGCGGCACGATGATGCTGACCTCGACGCCGCGCAGAGCGGCGGTGCAGATGGCGTGCAGCAGATCGTCGCTCGGCACGAAGTACGGCGTGGTCATGATCAGCTGCTCGCGCGCGGAATAGACCGCGGTCAACAGCGCCTGGTGGATCATCTCCTCGGGGAAGCCGGGGCCGGAGGCGATCACCTGAATGGTATGGCCGCTTTCCTGCTCGAACGGCATGATGTTGACGTCCGGCGGCGGCGGCAGAATGCGCTTGCCGGTTTCAATCTCCCAGTCGCAGGCATAGACGATGCCCATCGTAGTGGCCACCGGGCCTTCCATGCGCGCCATCAGATCGATCCATTGGCCGACGCCCGCATCCTGCTTGAAATAGCGCGGGTCGACCATGTTCATGCTGCCGGTATAGGCGATGTAGTTGTCGATCAGCACCACCTTGCGGTGCTGGCGCAGATCCATGCGGCGCAGGAATACACGCAGCAGGTTGACCTTCAGCGCTTCGACCACTTCGATGCCTGCGTTGCGCATCATCGCCGGGTAGGGGCTGCGGAAAAATGGCAGGCTGCCGGCGGAGTCCAGCATCAGGCGGCAGTGTACGCCGCGCCGCGCGGCGGCCATCAGCGATTCGGCCACCTGATCGACCAGGCCGCCGGGCTGCCAGATATAGAACACCATTTCGATGTTGTGGCGCGCCAGCTCGATGTCGCGGATCAGCGCTTTCAACGTGTCGTCGGTAGTGGTGAGCAACTGCAGCTGGTTGCCCTTGACGCCGTCGATGCCCTGGCGGCGGTTGCACAGCTGGAACAACGGTTCGGCGACTTCGCTGTATTCGGTGGCGAAGATGCGGCGGCTCTCTTTCAATTCCTTCAGCCAGCGCGCGGTCGACGGCCACATGGCCTTGGCGCGCTCGGCCCGGCGCTTGCCCAGGTGCAGTTCGCCGAACGATAAATAGGCGACGATGCCGAACAGCGGCAGAATATAGATAACCAGCAGCCAGGCCATGGCAGAGGGAACCGCACGGCGTTTCATCAAAATGCGCATCGTCACGCCGGCGATCAGCAGCCAGTAGCCGAACACCATGAGCCAACTGATTACGGTATAAAATGTTGTCATAAAGGCGAAAAATCCCGTTCGCAAACCACCAATGATGAGTGTACGCACAGATCGGGCAAGGCGAAACCTTTTATCGGCGCTTATGTTACATAAATATGATGAAGTTAAGGCACTTGCCGAAATTGAAAGGGCGGCTTTTGCCCGCGTGGCGTTCGCTGTGCCGCCGATAACGGCGGCTTGGATCGCGGGCGGAAAGGGCTATAATGCCCGCGGTTGGCATTAGACGAACGAGTGACGGAATTATGAGACGCAGTAGAAATGAAGTGGGCCGCTGGCGCATGTTGCGGCAGAGCCAACGTCGGCGGCATCGCTGGCTGGAACGCCAGTCGTGCAGCAATCGCCATATTATCCGGGTGCGGCGGCGCCTGGACGATCAGCATCGGCGCGCGCTGCTGTTTGCGGTATCCTGCGAGTGGTAAAACGAAAACAGTCCCGTGAGGGACTGTTTTGTTATGGCGTCTGAGTTATTTGCCCAAATAGGCGTTGAGCATCCAGACCTGTTTTTCCTGCTCTTTGATGTAATCGCTCATCAACGACGCGGTGCCTTCGTCGCCAGCGTCTGCCGCCACCGTCAGCAGCTCACGCTGCTGTTGCAGCAAGATTGAATACCCTTCCAACAGGCCGCGCAGCGTACCCTTATCATCGGTCACGTTGGTGTGTTCCTTGATGTCGGCGGTTTTCAGATAATCGCTGAAAGCGTGACGCGGCTGCGAGCCCAACGTCAGAATACGTTCCGCCAGCTCATCCACCTTGGTCAGCAGATCGTTATATGTCTCTTCGAATTTCGCGTGCAGTTCAAAGAACTGCGGGCCGGTAATGTTCCAATGATAGCCGCGCACGTTCATATACAGCACCTGATAGTTTGCCAACAGCGCATTCAACGCTTCGGCGAGTTTTGCCGATTGTTTACTGTCAAGGCCGATATGGGTTTTCGCTGCTTTCTTTGCCGTTGCCATAATAATCTTCTCCTGATTATTTGTTCCGATAGTAGACAGAATCAATTTCCATAGCTGTTACAGTAACCGGATTTATCGCAGGGTTAAATACGATAACAGGCATTATTGCCATCGCTCAAACCGATGACGATAAATCCGTCGAGCAAATTGCCGAATCAGTTTACGCAGGTTCCGCAGGCGAAAAAAGTCGCTTTTCTCGGTTACTTGCGCAGCGCCAGTTTTACCACACCTGCGCCCAGCGCCATTAACAGCGCGGCGGCGATCAGTACCGAAATAAAGGCGCGATCAAAGGCCAGACGCGCCAGCTGCGTCAACTGCTGCGCGCGATCGGCCGCCATTCCGGCCGCCAGGCGCAACGCTTCGTCGATGCTGTCATAGGCTAAATCGCTGACCGGCAGCGCCGCCGGCAGCGCCAGGCTGTGACTGTAGACCGCCGTCATCAGCCCGCCGAGCAACGTCACGCCCAGCACGCCGCCCAGCTCGTAGGAGACGTCTTCGATAGATGCCGCCATGCCGGATTTCTCCTCCGGCGCGTTCAGCATGATGGCGGTGGAAGCGGCGGTGATCACGCCGCCGAGGCCGAAGCCCACCAACGCCAGGCTCGCCAGCTGCGGCGCTATGCCGCTCTGATAGAACAGGGCGAGGCCGGCGATGCCGAAGGCGGTCAGGGCGAAACCGCCGAGAATGATGCTGCGCTCACCGTAGCGCGGCAGCAGCAAACCGGCCATTGGCCCCGCCAGCGCCGAGGCCAGCGGGATCGGCAAGATGAACAGCGCCGCCTGCAGCGGACTGAGGCCGAGCACCAGTTGCAAGCGTTGGCTGAGCACCAGCTCGACGCCGATCAGCGCCACCATCGACAGCAATGCCACGCCGATGCCGCCGGCGAACAGCCGGTTGCGGAAAAGGGAGAAATCGATCATCGGGTGGGCGCTGCGCTGCTGACGACGCACGAACAGCGCTAGGAACAGGGTGCCGATCAGGGCCGCTGCGAGCAAGGCGCTGACGTCAGGCGTCGGCTTGCTCAATTCCTTCAGCGCATAGATAGCGCCGACCAGGCCTATCATGATCTGCACCGAGCCGATGATATCGGCGGGGCGCGGGTTATCGCCGCCGCAGCGCGGGATCAGTTTCCATGCCAGCGGCCAGACCAGCAACACCACCGGCACATTGATCAGGAACACCGAGCCCCACCAGAAATACTCCAACAGCAGGCCGCCGACCACCGGGCCGATGGCCGCGCCGCCGGAGGCCACCGACGCCCAGATGCCGATCGCCAGCGCGCGTTCGCGTTCGTCGGTAAAGACGTGGCGTACGATGGACAGCGTGGCGGGCATCATCATTGCCGCGCCAACGGCGAGGAATACCCGCGCGGCGATCAGCCACTCGGCGGTAGGCGAGAAAGCGGCGCACAGCGACGCGACGGCAAACACCGGCAGCCCGGCGAGAAACAGCCGTTTATGGCCGATGCGATCGCTCAGCATGCCGGCGCCAGGCAACAGACCGGCCACCACCAATGGGTAGGCGTTGACGATCCAGAGCTTTTGCGAGGCGCTGGCATCCAGCGCCTGGGTTAAACGCGGCAGGGCGGTATATAACACCGTCATATCGATGACGATCAGGAACAGGGCGCTGGCGACCATTGTCAGGATTAACCAGCGGTTCTTGGCGTACATAAGTCATAATCCAGTTAACGTGGGCGGCGCGAAGGCGCCGCCATTGTGGTAACCCTCCGGCGATGCCGGGTGGTATACTGGCGATAATATATATCCATACGTTCGTATTGAAAAGAAGGGTTTCTTAATGGGACGTCAACGCAGCATCGATCGCGACAAGGTTTTGGACACCGCCGAAGAGATCGTCGCCACCCAGGGCGCCGCCGGCCTGACCATCGACGCCGTCGCCAAAGCGATGGGGATCTCCAAGGGCGGGGTGCAGTACTGTTTCGGCAGCAAAGACGCCCTGATTGACGCCATGTTCGATCGCTGGGGCAGTGCCTACGAGACGCTGTTCGCCGCTATCGCCGGTGACGATCCTTCGCCGCAGACCGGCGTGCGCGCGCATATGCTGGCGACGCAAAGCTCGGATCAGACCGCCAGCGCCAAGGCCGCCGGGCTGATGGCGACGCTGATTCAAACGCCGGAGCATCTGGCGAGCACGCGCGAATGGTATCGCAGCCGCATCGCCGGTTTGGATTTGACGACGGAAGAAGGCAAGCGCGCGCGCCTGGCGTTTCTCGCCACCGAAGGCGCCTTTATGCTGCGTTACTTTGGTTTGATGGATATCGATCAGGCGGAATGGGAAACGATGTTCACCGATATGCAGGCGTTGATTTTAACTGAGGGTGCCTATCGCACTGATAGCTAGTAAAGCCCGCAGTGAAAGGCGTATGTTTATCGCACAAGATATTCCCTCGAAGAACTTTTTAGCCAGCCACTCCGTGCTGGCTTTTTTTTGTTCGCAGGCAAGCGCCCCTGCGGGGCCCCCTGAAGGCAGGGGGCGGGAGAATTATTTACGGGCGTCCAACAGCGCTTGGGCGTTCTCTGCGGTAACGACGGTCCACGGAATGTAGTAATGCTTCTGCGTGCCGCCCTCCCATTTCAGATCCTTGGCGTACTGCTTCCAGATGTCCGACTGCGGTTGATAGCTTTCACCTTTCACGGCGCGCAGCGCGACGTCGATGGAACCCTGCATCTGGCCTTTGGCATCTTGCAGAATAGAGACCATTTCACCGGCCTGCACCGCATGAATCGCGTCAGAGACGCCGTCAACGCCGGCAATCGCGAAGTCCTTCACATTCAGGCCGGCGCCTTTGATCGCTTCGATAGCGCCCAGCGCCATCTCGTCGTTCTGGCCAATCACGCCGTTGATTTTACCCCGGTGTTTCTGCAGCCAGTTTTCCATCAGCGGCTGCGCTTCCGCGCGTGACCAGTTGGCCGTTTTGCGCTCAAGTACCGTGACCTGGCCGGCGCCGCACTCGGCAATCGCTTTATCATTGCCTTTGCCGCGCTGGATCTCGCCGCTGCCGCCTTTCGGGCCTTCGATAATCACCACGTTCACCTTCCGGCTCTTGCAGTCGAGTTTGTCCAGGACGGCTTTGGCTTCCAGGTATCCCCCCAACTCGTCATTAGACACCACTTCAGACGTCATCGCGTCCGTGTTCAGGCGCGCGTTGGTGACCACCACCGGGATTTTGGCTTCGTTGGCATTGGTGACGATATCGATATTGGCCTCAAAATCCATCGGGTTGACGATAATGGCATCGGCGCGCGTCTGGATAGCGGTGGCGGCCTGATCGTTTTGCACCGATGCATCATAACGCCCATCGTAGAAAGTCAGTACGGCTTCGCCGCTTTTCACCGCCGGGTGTTCCTTGCCGAACCTTTCCATCAATTGCACGAACTCGGCTTTGTTGCCGTACATCAATACCGCGATTTTTACCGGGGCGGCCTGAGCCGCCGACAGGCTACCGAGCATCATGGCAGAGGCAAACAACGCTATCTTGGTCTTATTCATGGTTTTCTCCTGGTAGAGTTGGGTCTGATGTTATTAATCGCGCTGTTGCTTACGCGATGGGTCGAGCAATACGGCAAGAACGATCAATGCGCCTTTGATAATTTGTTGGTAATACGATTGCACGCCGAGCAGATCGAGGCCGTTATTCATCACCCCGATAATCAGCACGCCGAAGAAAGTGCCGACCAGCGTACCGACACCGCCGGCCATGCTGGTGCCGCCGATCACCACCGCCGCGATGGCGTCCAGCTCATACCCTGCGCCTGCGTTGGTCTGCGCCGAACCGGTGCGCGCCGTAAGGATCAGGCCGGCGATGCCGGCCAGCGCGCCGCACAGCGTATACACCAGTATTTTGATGCGGGTGACGTTAATCCCCGAGGTGCGCGCGCTTTTCGGGTTGCCGCCGACGGCGTAGATGTAACGCCCGAAGAGGGTTTTATTCAGCACCAGCCAGGCGAGGGCGAACAGCACGATGAAGATGATGACGGGCACCGGAACGCCGCCGACATAGCCATTGCCTAACCAGCGGAAATCGCTGTTCAATTGCGATACCGGATTGCCGTTGGTGGTCAACATGGTTAACCCGCGCGCCGCGGAGAGCATGCCCATGGTGACGATAAACGGTTGCAACCGGTAACGAGCCAACACGGTGCCGTTCACCAGGCCGCAGACGATGCCGATGCCCAGCGCCACGATCAGCGGCGCCATGACGGCGGTCGCGGTGTCGCCGATAGCCAATCCGCTGTTGTTGGTGGCGAAACGGGCGGCGACGATCCCGCTTAACGCCAGCACCGAGCCGACGGAGAGATCGACGCCGGCCGTAATGATGACGAAGGTCATGCCGATCGCCAGAATACCGTTGATCGAGACCTGACGCAGGACGATCAGGGTGTTTTCATTGCTGAGAAAATAATTGCTGCTCCAGGCCCCCTGGGCGACCTGATATTCGCCAATCAGCGCCACGATCAGGCACAGCGCGAAGAAGGCGATGATAATGCCGTATTTGTGCATACGGCGTTTATTGCGGGTGAAAAATGAAATTCCTGGTGATAAGGAGTGGGCGCTGCTCATTTTTTTTCTCTCTCTGTTAAACCGCAAGTTTCATCAGTGCTGCCTGGCTCGCATCGGCCGCCGAAAGCTCGCCGGCCAACTGCCCGTCACGAAACACCAATATGCGATCGCTCATGCCGATAATTTCCGAAAGCTCGGAGGAAACCATGATGATCCCCTTGTTTTGCAAGGCGAACTCCGACATAAATCGGTAGATCTCTTTCTTGGCGCCGACGTCGATGCCGCGCGTCGGCTCGTCGAGCAACAACACCTCCGGATCCAGCAGTGCCCAGCGGCCCAGCACCACTTTTTGCTGGTTGCCGCCGCTCAGGTTGCCCACGGGCTGTTCGCCATCGTGGGTTTTAACGTTGAAGCGCTGGATCATGTCGCGGGTTCGCGCTTGCTCCCGTTTTTCGCTGACGAACCCCATTCGGCTGATGCCGGCAAAAGAGGCGATATTGATGTTTTCACTGACGGAACGGCACAGCACCAGGCCGGTTTCCTTGCGATCTTCCGTCACGTAGGCAATGCCGCTGTCGATGGCCTCTCGCGGGGAATGGCGGTTAAGCGTCTTGTCGCCCAAGCGGATCGTGCCGCTGTCGGCATGCTGAATGCCGAAGATAAGATCGAGAAACTCGCTGCGGCCCGATCCCACCAGGCCGTAGATGCCCAGGATCTCACCGTGCTTCAGTTGCAGGCTGATATCCTTTATCTTGCTGCGCCAACACAGGTCGTTGACCTCCAGCAAGACCTCTTCGCCGGGCTGGTTGAATTTGGCGAACTCGCTGTCGTACTCGCCGCCGATAATGTGTTCGATCAGCTGCTCACGGGTAATGTCAGCGATATAGCCTTCATGGATATAGGCGCCGTCGCGGAAAATGGTGTAGCTGTCCGCGATTTGGAATATCTCTGACAAACGGTGAGAGACGTAAATAATGCCTTTACCTTTCGCCGCCAGTTGCTGAAGCGTCTGAAAGATTTTTTGCGCATCCTCCTCGCCAATCGCCGAGGTGGGTTCATCCATGATGATGATGTCGGCATTGGCATGCGACAGCGCTTTGGCGATCTCGACCAGTTGCTGCTCGGCGACGCTCAGGTTGCGCATTTTTTCTCGGGCGTCGATCTTGAAATCGAGTTCCTTGAGCAGGCTGGTTGTGCGCTGGTTGAGCGTCGCGAAGTCGACGAACCCCAGGCGTCTCGGCTCGCGGCCCAGCCAAATGTTTTCGGCCACCGTCAGATCCGGGATCGCGCTCAGCTCCTGCTGCACGATGGCGATGCCGGCGTTGAGGGCTTCCCGGGGATGATGAAATTCACAGCGTTGGCCATTGATAAAAATGTCGCCGCCATCGGGTTGAATAAAGCCCATCAGAATGCTGAGAAAGGTGGATTTACCCGCGCCGTTGCCGCCGCACAGGGCATGGATGGAGCCACGCCGCAGGCAAAACTCCGCATTCTTGAGTGCCACGACCGGGCCAAAAGCTTTCCTGACGCCGCTGACCTCCAGCAGGTAGGCGGGCGCTTGCGTCTGGGGATCTCGCGTCACAGTTGTACCTCCGGATAGGTCTGCTGCAAGCGTTGCAGGTACCGTTGATAAAGCGTCTCGTATTGCGTCCGTCTGCCGGCATGTGGCCGTGTGCGCGTGGTCTCATCCAGCGCAACGAAACGCCGGCACAGTTCGGCCAGCAACGCGCCGGCGTTCCGCTGCGGATCGTCGGCCAACGTCGTCGCCCACATCGCCTGAATGGCGCCGCCCAGCGCGGCGGTCTCTTTGGCTTTCAGACAGACTACCGGGCACCCCATCACGTCCGCGACGATTTGCCGCCAGGCGGCGCTGCGGGCGCCGCCGCCGGTGAGGCGGATCTCGCGCGCTTCAATGCCCTGACGGCGAAACAGCTCGATGCCATAGCGCAGGCCATAGGTGGCGCTTTCGACCACCGCCAGGCAGAGATTGGCGCGGGTAAAATTGTCGCTATCGAGGTTATGCAGACTGGCGCGCGCGTGGGGCAACGGCGGAACGCGTTCGCCATTGAAGAACGGCAGCATCTCGACACCGCCTGCGCCGGGCGAGGCCTGCGCCAATAAACCGTTAAAGCCGGCAAGGTCTTCGTCCAGCAGCGTTTGTACTGCAGTGGTGGCCGAGGTGACATTCATGGTGCAAATCAATGGCAGCCATCCATTGGTGCTGGAGCAGAAGCCGGCAATCATGTCCGATTCCGCCGTGACGGGGGCGGCAGACCAGGCGAATAGCGTGCCGGAGGTGCCCAGGCTCAGGGTGAGGGTGCCGGCCTCGATGTTGCCGGAACCGATGGCCGCCATCATGTTGTCGCCGCCGCCGGTCGATACCCGCACCGTTGGGCCGAGGCCGAGTTTTTCCGCGGCGGCGGAGCGCACCGTGCCGATGCAGCATTCCGCGCTTTTGAGCGGCGGCAGGGCCTGCCACAGGCGGCCGCTGTCGTCGATGAGATCGACCGCGGATTTGCTCCAACGACGGGTGCGCACATCGAACAATCCGGTGCCGGAAGCGTCGCCATATTCCGCTACGCGCTCCCCGGTCAGCCAGAAATTCAAGTAGTCATGGGGCAACAACACGGTGTGCAGTTTTGCCCAGAGCGCCGGATGGTGTGTCTTGAACCAAAGGATTTTTGACGCGGTATAACCGGTGGCGATCCGCAGGCCGAGTGTTTCCAGCGAGCCGTTGGCTCCGCCGAGCTGCTGCAGGAGCCGTTCGTTTTCCTCTGCGGTTTCGGTATCGCACCACAGCTTGACGCTGTGCAGCACGTTGCCGTCTGCGTCCAGCGGCACAAACCCATGTTGTTGGCCAGAGACCCCCAGAGCATGAATCTCCCGTGCATCAACGCCGGCGTTAGTCACGGCTTGGCGAAAAGCGATGACCAACGCCTCAATCCACCAGTCGGCCTCCTGTTCGCGCCGGCCATTGGCTTGGCTGATGAGACGGTGAGGGGCGTTGCCCTCACCGAGGATCACGCCCTGTGTGCTGTCGACAATCACGACTTTCGTGCCTTGCGTACCGCAGTCTATGCCAGCATAGAGCGCCATAGGATCACTCCATTTCCAGCATGATTTTGATGTCCGAGGCATGTCCCGCCGCCGCGCGCTCGAAGGCGGCCACGCTGTCGGAGAACTTGTAGGTTTGGCTTATCAACGGCTGGACGCGCAATTTGCCGCTGCTCAACAGCCGCAGCGTGCGCGGGTACATGTTGGCGTAGCGGAAAATGGTCTTGAAGGTGATTTCCTTGGCCTGCGCGGCGACGATATCCATCGGCGCGGCATCTATCGGCATGCCGACCAGCACGGCGGTCGCTCCTGGCGCCGCATGTTCGGCCAGCGTAGCGATAGCCGGTTTGGCGCCGCTGCATTCAAACACGACATCGGCGCCATTGCCGCTGGTGAGCGCGGCCACTTTCCCCGCCAGGTCGCCGGTTTTGATATTGACGGCGTGCAGCCCTTCATAGCTGGCCGCCACGGCGAGTTTTTCGTCAAACAGGTCGCAAATAATGACGTCCGAGCAGCCGCCCGCCAGCGCCGCGAGGGCGGTGACCACGCCGATCGGCCCTGCGCCGATCACCAGCGCGATATCGCCGGGTTTGATCCCGGCTTTGGTGGCCGCTTGCATGCCGATGGCTAAGGGTTCCACCATGGCGCCCTCAGCGAAACTGACGTTGTCCGGCAATTTGAACGTGAAGGCGGCGGGGTGGATGACGGTTTCGCGCAGGCAGCCGTGCACCGGTGGCGTCGCCCAGAAGCGCACGGCCGGATCAAGGTTGTAAATGCCGGCGCGCGTCTGGGCCGAGTTGAGATCCGGAATGCCGGGCTCCATGCAAACGCGATCGCCGATGCTGAGGTGAGTGACGTTTTTACCTGTCGCGAGCACTACGCCGGAGGCCTCATGGCCGAGCACCATCGGGGCGTTAACCACGAACGGGCCAATGCGGCCATGTTGGTAATAGTGCACATCACTGCCGCAGATGCCCACGGAATGAATTTTTATCTGCACATCATCGGGCCCCAGCGTTTCGGCAAGCTGGACGTCCTCGATAGCGATTTCCCCCGCTTTGGCCAACACTAATGCTTTCATATTGCCTCCTGGTGAATCATTTTTATGGTAACGATATCATTTCAATGCGGCGATAGTGGGCTAAAGCGGGGGGTTAAACTGTGATCGATGTTGGAATTACTCGACGAGAGTTAATTTTGCTGGTGGGTTGTTATTCAATATGGGGATGAAGATCACAAAATCGGCGATGCAATGACGGTTTTAATATCAGCATGCTGATATCGATACCGTTACTTTGCAGGGGAAATGATGAGCAAACAACAACGTGCCATAGCCGCTACGCTGGAATACTTGCGCGAGGCGGACATTGTTCTGACCGAAGAAGAGCAGCAACGTATTGAAATTGCGACGTTTGGCTTGGCTGACTATCCCATCTCAGGGCTGCAGCTGCTGACCTATGTCAACTCACCTCGGTATTGTGCGAAAGAGTTGGTGCTGTTTCCTGAGCAGACTTGCCCAGAGCATTTGCATCCTCCTTTCGCCGGCACGCCCGGCAAGCAAGAGACGTTTCGCTGCCGTTGGGGCGAGGTGTTTCTGTTTGTCGACGATGAAAACCTGACGCTTAATGATGCCGGCGGCGAACCGGTATGTCGGGTGCCGGAGGGCGCAGAACCTTGGTACACCTGCAATCGCTATATCCTCTTGAGGCCTGGCGAACAATACACCATCGCGCCCAATACCCGGCACTGGTTTCAGGCGGGGAAGCGGGGCGCGGTGGTGTCCGAGTTTTCTTCCGAGAGCCGTGACGAGCTGGATATCTTTACCGATCCCCGGATTAACCGCCTGGCAGGCGTAAACCATTAGCGCGACGATGAAAGTTCTGTCATGATGTTGTTAATGGTACAAAATGATAACCTTAAGCTAAGGAGCTGCATTTGGCGGTGGGGCGAGGACGGAAAGCGACGCTGGCTAGCGTGGCCGCACAGGCAAACGTCAGTAAAATCACCGCGTCGCGGGCATTTTCACAGCCGGACAAGGTTCATCCGGAAACGCTGCGCCGCATTCGGGAGACCGCTGCCGAACTCGGTTATGTGGTCAATGCTGCGGCGCGCAATCTGCGGGCGAAAAGCAGCAGAACCATCGGCATCGTCAACCCTGATATGGCCAACCCGTTCTTTGGCGGCCTGACGCGGTTGATGACGCTTGAAGCGCAAAAAATGGGATATGACACTCTGGTGTTCGATTCCTATGAGTCACAGGAAAGCGAAGACAGAATCATCGACAAACTGATTGGCTACAACGTCGATGCGATCATTCTCTCGGTCATTTCCAACGATCATCTGTACCAGCCTTCCTATCTAAAGCGGTTGGAAACATTGAATATCCCGGTGGTATTGATCGACCGTGAGCTGGACAATCGCCACTGCAGCGGAGTGTATATCGATAACCTGGACTGCGGCCTTCAGGCGGGGCGCTGGCTTCTGGAACAGAAAGCGCAGCGGGTGGTGGTGGTGTCCGGGCCGGAGAACTCCAACGTTGCACGGGACAGGGTTACAGGGCTGCAGGCGGCGCTGCAAGGGAAAGTGGCGTCGTTTGAAGTGCTGTATGCCGATTTCTTTATGGATATCGCCTGGCAAGAGACGAGCCGTTGGCTGGCCAACAACCGCGCCCCGGACTTTTTCGTTGGCTGCAATAACCAGATCTCCCTGGGCATTATCAAAGCCTGCATCGAACATCGGCTGCCGTTGATGCAGGACGTGTCGTTGTTCAGCATCGATGAGGTTTCACATGCTGAGATCTACGGTTTTCATTTCCCGTGCGTGTCACACGACTTGCAAGAGATCGCCTGGCAAGCGTTGAATCTGGCGATCCGTCGTATTGCCGACCCCGAGATCAAGCCGGGCAAGGTGGTGGTACGGGGGAAACTCGTCGCGTAACGGCGCCACCATTCGCTTATCCGTCATTTTTCAGCGTGTTGCGCTGTTTTGGGCTCATCACGCCCGGCGGGACGGATGAGCAGCCACAAACCGCTTCCTGCCGCCGCCGCGCCTAGCAACATGGGCCAGGAAAGAGGTTCATTGAACATTAACCCTGCCCAGCAGAAGGTGACGAAGGGGCTGAGAAACAGCAGGCTCGTCACGCGCAGCGCAGAAGTGCGCCTTAGACAAAACCAGTACAGACCGTAGCCGGCCAGGGTCGCCAGTAGCGCGGTCCAAAGCACGCCGATCACAAACCCCGTCGTTACCGTTGGCAGCAGCGGGCCTTCCGCGCCGGCCATGGCGGCGAAAGCCAGCGCGGAAACCGCGCTTTGTATCCCCAGCGCGGCTGGCAAACTCATTGCTTGCGTTCGCGGCAGCCGTTCCTGCCACAGCGTTGCCAGCGCCAGCGACAGCATCCCCGCCAGCGGCAACAGGTAGCTCCACAATGGGGCGTCTCCCCATGAGATGGCGCTGCCGGTCGCCAGCGCTACCCCGCTAACTCCCAAGGCTAACCCGGACCAAACGCGGCCATCGGGCAAGCGGCGTTGTAACAGCATGCTCAGCAGCGCGGTGCCGAGCGGGAGCAAATCGGCGATGAGCGCGGCCAACCCGGCCGGCACGCCATATTCGATGCCTTTGCTGACGCCGGTCAGGTAACCGGTCATGGCGAGCAACCCAATCCCGGCGTGAACAGCTATCGTCAGCGGAGATGCGCGCCTGATGGCGCGCAGACTAAGCGGCAGCAACACGAACGCGACCACCACGCAGCGCCAGAACGCCACCAGCAACACCGGCGCGTAATCGGCGGCGAAGCGGATGCCGACGAAGCCGGAGCTCCAGGCCACGATCAGCAGGATCTCGGCCGCAGCCAGCCAGAGGGCGGCTCTGCCGCGATGTTTGCCGCAGCGGGAAGAGGGGCGAAATGGTGCCAGGGACATGATGGTCACCTCCTTTCCGCCCGATGGTAGTGAGTGGCTATAATTTAATAAATCGAATAATTTTCGCCCAGTTGTTTAATGAGGTTAAATCATGCGGCCGACATTGGATATCGATCTCTTACGCACTTTTCACGCTATTGCGCGTTTGGGGCAATTTCGCGCGGCGGCGGCATTTGTCAATCGCAGCCCCGCCGCCGTGAGCGTGCATATCCGGCGTCTGGAACAGGTGGCGGGCGGCCGCCTGCTGGAGCGTGACAATCAGTCCGTGGCGTTGACGCCGTTGGGAAACAAGCTGCTGGCCTCGACGCTCGGGCTGCTGAGCGCCCATGACGATATTCTGCGGGAACTGCAGGGCGCGCCGCTAAGCGGCCATATCAAATTGGGCTTGCCTGATGAGTACGCTTCTCATGTGATACGCCATATTTTGCCGCGGTTTACCGACAGTTTCCCCGCGGTGGAGCTGGAGGTCTCTACCGCTGCCAGTCAGGCGCTGGCGGAACAAGTTGGCCGTAATCGGCTGCATCTCGCGCTGGTGGTTCAACCTTCGGGGAAACAGTGCCAGACACCGCTCGCGGTGACTGCGCCAGTGTGGGCCGGAGGCCGTTCGCTGGCGCTGCAGGCTAACCGGCCACTGCCGCTGGCGTTGCATGCCGCCGATTGCCCTTATCGTGAGGCTATGATCGATGCATTGACCAGGGCGGGAAGGCACTGGCGGGTGGTTGTGAGCAGCCCTTCGGCCAGCGTGGTGGCGGCTGCCATCGAGGCGGGATTGGCCGTCACGCTGCTTGACCGCGCACGGGTTTCGGCGGCGATGCGGATACTCGACGAATTGCCGTCGGTCGCACCACATGAAGTGCAACTGCTCCGTTCTGCCACGGCCGCCAGCCAACCGGCGGTGGCGATGCTGGAAAGCGTCATCGGTGAGTATTTACGGGGGGGAACATGAATATCGGCCGCGTGGGGAAGACGAATCGAGCACGACGGTGACGCAGAGATGTGGCTAGCGCCGGGAACGCTGTATTGCGGGGCGTTCCCGGTATTCGGAGGGCTGGAGATCAGAACACCTGTTTGAACGGTTTCACCGTCACGTCGGCATAGACGCCGGCGGCGACGTACGGATCCTGCTGCGCCCAGGCCTGGGCTTCCGCCAGCGAGGCGAATTCGGCGATCACCGTCGAACCGGTAAAGCCGGCGGCGCCGGGATCGTTGCTGTCGATGGCCGGGTTAGGGCCGGCGACCACCAGGCGGCCGGCGTCGCGCAGCGCCTGCAGGCGCGCCAGGTGCGCCGGGCGCACCGCCAGACGGTTTTCCAGCGAGTTGGGGACGTCTTGCGCGTAGATCAGATAAAGCATGTTTCACCTTTAAAATCATGGCTATAAAACGGTGCTACCAAGGTAGCGCAAAAGGCGCGGCAGGGGAACGGCATCGGGCGAATTTCCCGGCGGATTGGCGCTTATGCCTTGAAGCCGCTACTTTTTATTCGTATAGTGCGGCGCGCTTAAACTGATATGCCATTGAGGTGAGGACATGACGGAACTGGTAAGGGAAAAACTCGATTTGCCGGCGGGCAAAAAAAAACTGCTGCTGCATTCATGCTGCGCGCCCTGTTCCGGCGAGGTGATGGAAGCGATTCAGGCCTCCGGGATCGAGTACGCCATTTTCTTCTATAACCCCAACATTCACCCGCAAAAAGAGTATCTGCTGCGTAAAGAAGAGAACATCCGTTTCGCCGAGCAGCACGGGGTGCCGATTATCGATGCCGATTACGACACCGACAACTGGTTCGCCCGCGCCAAGGGGATGGAGAATGAGCCGGAGCGCGGCATTCGTTGCACCATGTGTTTTGACATGCGTTTCGAGCGCACGGCGCTGTATGCGCATGAACATGGTTACGACACTATCTCCAGCTCGCTGGGCATCTCGCGTTGGAAGAACATGCAGCAGATCACCGACTGCGGCATCCGCGCGGCGGAAAAGTATCCCGATCTGGTGTACTGGGATTACAACTGGCGCAAGAAGGGCGGTTCGTCGCGCATGATAGAGATCAGCAAGCGCGAACGCTTCTATCAGCAGGAATACTGCGGCTGCGTCTATTCGCTGCGTGACACCAACCTGCACCGTAAGGCGCAAGGGCGGCCGCTGATCAAGCTGGGCGTGCTTTACTATGGCGATGAAGAATAACGCTGACTCACCGCAATTAACCCGCTCCGGCGGGTTTTTTACTTTTTGACGCCTGGCCAAACGTTAATGAAGCGTGTCGCCCAGGCGGTAAAAAAGCAACGGCCAGGTTAATATCCTTATGAGTTTGCTGGTTTTAGCCGCGCATACTGACGATTAAAGCGATAGTTTGCCTTTCGTTATTGAATATGATTGCTATTTGCATTTAAACTTGGCGAACCAGAGGAAACAGAATCATTATGCCGCTAAAAAAGATGTTCCTTAATCGCCGTATATCCGTGCCTTTCGTCTTATCCGTAGGCTTGCACAGCGCCCTGGTGGCGGGATTGCTTTACGCTTCGGTAAAAGAAGTGGTGGAGCTGCCGAAGCCAGAGGACGCGCCGATCAGCGTCATGATGGTCAACACCGCCGCGATGGCCGAACCGCCACCGCCGGCGCCGGCCGAGCCGGAGCCGCCGCAGGTCGAACCTGAGCCGGAGCCAGAACCGGAACCTATCGTGGAGCCGCCGCCAAAGGCGATCGTGAAGCCGGAGCCGGTCAAGCCGAAACCAAAACCTAAGCCGAAGCCGAAGGTCGAAAAACAGGTCAAACCGGAGCCGAAAAAAGTCGAGCCGCGCGAACCGTCGCCGTTCAACAACGATTCGCCGGCCAAGCCGATCGACAAAGCGCCGGTGAAACAGGCGCCTGCCGCGCCGGTGCAGGGCAACTCGCGCGAGGTCGGGCCGAGGCCGATCAGCCGCGCCAATCCGCTCTATCCACCGCGGGCTCAGGCTTTGCAGATCGAAGGCAACGTGCGGGTACAGTTCGATATCGACAGCGACGGGCGCGTCAGCAACGTGCGTATCTTGTCGGCCGAACCGCGCAATATGTTCGAGCGTGAAGTGAAGCAGGCGATGCGTAAATGGCGCTATGAAGCCAAAGAAGCGAAAGATCGCACCGTCACTATCCGCTTCAAGCTGAACGGCACCACCGAATTGAACTGAGTTCGGTCACACCAAAAAGAAAGGGTCGCCTCGGCGACCCTTTTTGCATTTGCGGCGCAGCCGCAGGCTTACTCTTCGAAGCCGACGCGGAAGTTCATTTTGCCCTCGGGCAGCGCGCGCGAGTTGCCTTCCGCATCGACCGCCACATAGGTGAACACCGCTTCGGTCGCCCGGTAACGCTGGCCGATCGGGGCGGAAGAAACTTTCTTTACCCACACTTCGATATTGATGGTGATCGAGCTGCGCCCGGTGCGGATACAGTGCGCATAGCAGCAAACCACGTCGCCTACCGCCACCGGTTTCAGGAAGGTCATGCCGTCTACGCGCACCGTCACCACGCGCCCTTCGGCGATCTCTTTGGCCTGGATGGCGCCGCCGATATCCATTTGCGACATCAGCCAGCCGCCGAAGATATCACCGTTGGCATTGGTATCGGCCGGCATCGCCAGCGTGCGCAGCACCAGCTCGCCGCTGGGTAAAGGTCGTTGTTGTGTCATAGCAGTCTGCTTTTAAAAGGAGGGAATAACATCATACTGCCCGCGGCAAGCGCCGCAGGCATTAACAATTTTGTAACTATTTTTTCTGTTCTTCCGGCATGTGCCGGTAAATATAGATACCGCTGAGGAGGGTGAAGACCAGCGTCAGTACCGTCAGGCCAAAGACTTTGAAATTGACCCAGACGCTTTGCGGCAGCCAGAAGGCGACATAGATGTTCGCCAGGCCGCAGGCCAGGAAGAAGATCGCCCAGGCCAGGTTAAGGTTGCTCCACACTTTGTCCGGCAGCGTCAGCTCTTTGCCCAGCATGCGCTGAACCAGCGGTTTTTTGAGCACCCATTGGCTGATCAGCAGCGCCAGCGCGAACAGCGCGTAAATCACCGTGACCTTCCATTTGATGAACAAATCGTTGTGGAACACCAGCGTCAGGGTGCCGAACACCAGCACCATCAGGAAGGTGATCAGCGTCATCTTCTCGACCTTGCGGTATTTCACCCAGGTGAACACCAGCGCCAGCGCGGTGGCGACAATTAACGCGCCGGAAGCGACGTAAATGTCGTACAGCTTGTAAAAAGCGAAAAAGACAATTAGCGGGAGGAAATCAAGAAACTGCTTCATAAATCAATCCATCATCTGTTCATCGGCCGACTATACCGGATTCGGCGAGCTCTGTGTACCGCCGGGCGTTGCCGATTATCGGCGTTTGGCCGGCGGATTTCTGCCGCGAAAGCAGGAATTTGCATAAACTTACGCAAGAAAGCGCCGGCAGATTGCCAGCGCGGGCCGCAGGCCGCATAGTAAGCGTCATAATAACCAGATAATTTACCGCGGAAAACAACATGCAGTGGAAATCTCTCCAGGCCCTGACGCCTGGTTTGACGCATTTACTGGGCTATCAACGCAGCTGGCTCAAGCCGGATATTCGCGCCGGCCTTTCCGTCGCCGCCGTCGCCCTCCCGGTGGCTATCGCCTACGCCGAACTGGCCGGGGTCAGCCCGGTAGTGGGGCTCTACTCCTGTATCTTGCCGATGATGGCCTACGCGCTGTTCGGCTCGTCGCGCCAGCTGATCGTCGGGCCCGACGCCGCCACCTGCGCGGTGATCGCTGCAGTGGTGACGCCGCTGGCAGCGGGCAATATGGAACGCCATTGGCAACTGACCATTATGATGACCGCCATGATGGGCGGCTGGTGCCTGCTGGCCAGCCGGTTCAAGCTGGGGGCGCTGGCGGATTTGCTGTCGCGGCCGATCCTCAGCGGGCTGCTGAACGGGGTGGCGATCACCATTATTGTCGATCAGATCGGCAAGGTGTTGGGGTTCACGGTGCGCCCGGCACAGCTGATCGAGCGCATCTATGCGCTGCCCGGTAACTTGCTGCACAGCGACTGGCTGACGATGGCGGTGTCGTTGCTGACGCTGGTGACGCTGCTTGGATTTAAAAAATGGCGGCCTAACTGGCCGGCGCCGCTGTTCGCTATCGTGCTGGCGGCGTTCGTGACCTGGGCGGGCGGCCTGCAGCAGCATGGCGTGGTGACGGTGGGCGGTTTCAGCGGCGTGCTGCCGATCGTCCAGTGGCCGGACTTCCAGCCCGGTTTGCTGCGCGACATGGTGATCCCGGCGCTTAACCTGGCGGTGGTGAGCTTTGTCAGCATGATGCTCACCGCCCGCAGCTTCGCCGCCAAAAACGGTTATGAGGTAAACGCTGACGCCGAGTTTCGCGCGCTGGGGCTGGTGAATATCGTCTCTGCGCTGTCGCAAGGTTTCGCCATCAGCGGCGCGGATTCGCGCACCGCGGTGAATGATGCCAACGGCGGCAAGAGCCAACTGGTGTCGATCATCGCCGCCGCGGTCATCGCCTTTGTCTTGCTGTTCCTGATGGCGCCGCTGCAGTTTATTCCGGTGGCGGGATTGGGTGTGGTGCTGATGTATGCGGCTTGGTCGCTGCTGGACATCCGTGGCCTCTGGATCTTGCGCCGTCGCAACGCGCAGGCGTTCCGCCTGGCGCTGTTTACCTTCCTCAGCGTGCTGCTGGTGGGAGTGATCAGCGGCATCGGGCTGGCGGTGTTGCTGGGGCTGATGCAGTTTCTGCGCACCGTTTTCCGGCCGACGGAACAGCTGCTGGGCGTCAACGATGAAGGCATGATCCATTCCATGGGCAATAACAATGGGGTGAAGGCGGTACCTGGCGTCATGATGTATCGCTTCAATTCGCCGCTGACCTATTTCAACGTGGCGTATTTCAAACGCCGTATCCTCAATTTGGTCGACGGCACACCGTTCCAGCCACGTTGGGTGGTGGTGGATGCGGTGGCCAGTTTCACCCATGCCGATATCAGCGTGCTGGCGGCCATCGACGAACTGAAACGCGACCTGTTACAGCGTAACGTAAAGCTGGTGCTGGCGGGGCGCCGCACCGAGCTGACGCGTTGGTTCCGCATCAACCGCTTAGGGCGCGATAAAGAGTTGATTTTGGTACCGGATCTGTATCTGGCGCTGAAGCTGATTCAGAGTAAGGAGCAGGCGGAAGCCGCCGTGGTGGGGTAAACAAAAAAAGGGGCGCGCCGAAGCGCTCCCCTTGGTTTTTGCTGACGCCGGCGTTAGCCGCGCAGCAGCATATACAGCCGGAACAGGTAGATCAGCAGCAGAGCGGAGACCAGATTGCTCAACGCGGTCAGCACCACGCTGGCGACGTTCGGCGTCAGCACCGACAGATGGCTCACCAGGAACAGCACCAGCAGCTTGGCCGCCAGCCACAGCATCATCGCCGGCACCAGCACGCGCGCATTGGCGAAGGCCAATTTGCTGCTCAGCTTGAGCGAAGCGAACACGCCTTTTTTATCGACGGAGGCGATCACCGGCGCCAGCGCGAAGGCGATCGCCATCAGCACGCCCGGCACCACAAACAGCGTCAGGCCGAGCTGGATCAGCAGGGTGCAGATAAACAGCAGCAGCAGCAGGCGCGGCAAGTCGGGCGCCGAGGCGCCGAGCGCGCGCAGGGCGCTGGTGCGTTGCCCTTGCGACACCAGACGGATCAGCGTCAGCATCCCGCCGACCAGCAGCACGTTGCCGACCAGCGCAGAGAAGGTGGCGGCCGCCGACACTTTCAGCAACACCATCTGCTGTTCCGGCGTCATCTGCTGGATCACTTCCTGAATGCCCATGCCGGTAGACGAAGCAAAATCGCTGGTGGTGGCAGCGAGCGTCGCCAACTGTTCGGCATCAGGGCTGAAGGCCTGATTCAGCAGCACGGAGATAAACGCCGTCAACAAAGCCAGCATCAGGATGCTGGCCAGTTGGTTGCGTAAAAAGTTAAAACTGTCACGGTACAAAGCGTTGGCCGTGATAGGCATGCAGACTCCTTGGCGTCGGGAAAACAGAGATAAATCAGTGGGTGATTGTACCCTGTTCCACGCCGCTGTGGCACCCCGCGAATTGCACTACGCCTATTTCTTCAACGATCGTCGCGTCAGACAGCGATAGCGGCAAGGGCACCGGCAAGGGCGGCAGGCCGTAGCGTTCCCGGGCGCGATCGCAGGCTTCGTTGCGCAGGCCGTTTTCACCGGACTGATCGAACTCCCTGCACGGGCTGGGCCGATTAAGGTAGATCGAGCAGGAAACGGCTTTACCTATTTCACCGTCCAGCGCGGTACAGCGGGGGGACTTGCTGTTGGTCCCCTGCATGCAGCGCAGGAATGGGGTCAAAGGCTCTGTTAAGGAAAGGGGAACGGTGCCGCCGCCGTCTTCGGCTTCGGCCCAATAGAATGACACTCGAAAATAACCGCAGCATGCGCCGCAGCTGACACAGGGATTAAGGATTTCGCTCATCTTGATTGCCCACCGACTCCTCACGGCACCAACCAAAACCAACACGGAAAATGAAATTACCTCAGCCGCATTTTTCTCCGCAACAGAAATTTGAACATGTAGATAATTTGCAACAAAATCGTTTTTTTGATGCAGATCAATCCTTGATTTATTAGACGGTTAGGTAACCTTGTTTTTGGTGGGATTTTAAATTTTTACACATAAGATGTGATCTCGATGGGATCACAAATACCCGAAAGTAGGTATATTCCCCCTCGAGCGATTAACCACACAAATGGAATGGATAATGAAAAAGACAACTCTGATGGTATTGGCGACGATGATGGCGCCTATGTTGGCAAGTGCGCATCAGGCCGGTGATTTCCTGTTCCGCGCGGGCACCGCGACGGTGCGTCCAAATGCAGGTTCGGACAACGTACTGGGGTTGGGTTCGCTGGATGCGAAAAACAACACTCAGCTCGGTCTGACCTTCGGTTACATGGTGACGGACAACATCGGTGTTGAGTTGTTGGCCGCAACGCCATTCCGCCACAAGGTGACGCTGGGCGGCACTGATTTGGCGACCGTTCACCAACTGCCGCCTACGCTGATGGCGCAATACTATTTCGGCGACAAGCAGGACAAACTGCGTCCTTACCTGGGCGTCGGCGTTAACTACACCACCTTCTTCGACGAGAAGTTCAACGACTACGGCAAAAGCGCCGGGTTGAGCGACCTCGATCTGAAAGATTCCTGGGGCGTGGCGGCGCAGGCCGGCCTGGATTACAACCTGGATGAGCACTGGATGCTGAACATGTCGGTGTGGTGGATGAACATCGAAACCAAAACTCGCTTCAACGATGCGAACGGTGGGCACCACAGCTTCGATACGCGTCTGGATCCGTGGGTGTTCATGTTCGGGGCGGGTTACCGCTTCTGATGAAGGCCGCAAGCAGGGAGGCGTTGCGCCTCCCTGTGTCGGTATTATTTAACCTGCATCACGTTTTCAACCGATTTCACGCCGGCCACGCCGCGTGTGACCTGCACCGCACGGTTGGCGTCATCGCTGGAGGTCACGAAGCCGCTCAGTTGTACGCGCCCTTTAAAGGTTTCTACGCTGATCTCGCGTGACTTGATGTTTTTATCCGCCAGCAACGCCGATTTCACTTTGGTGGTGACCACGGTGTCATCGATATAACCGCCTGTTCCCTCTGATTTTGCCGTCGGCGCGCAAGCGCTCACCGCGACCGCCACAACGGCTGCCATGCACAAGGCTGAAAGGGTTTTAAACAGCTTCATAAATTACTCTCCATGCAATGTTATGGTTGAAATTCGCTACGGTTTTTCGCCGCAGCGAGCGCATTCCCCAAATCAAACGAAGAAATGCATAGCGAACAACGTTCATTGTGAGACAAGACCTGGGTTTGTTCAAATTTTTGATGTAAATAAATGGAACAAACTTTGAGGGGAAACAAGCTGTTAAAGCGAGCGCCGGCAGGGCGCTCGCTAAAGAGGATCACGCCCGGGTGGCGCGCTTCATATTGCTGACGAAGGCCGCCAGCCTGGTCAGCATCTCCGCCGGGTCGGCATGGTGCTGTTCGATGATTTTGACGATTGCCGAGCCGGAGATCGCGCCGGCGGCGCCGGCCTGCAGCGCCGCCTTCACCTGCTCGGGTTCGGAGATGCCGAAGCCCTGCAGCGGCGGCGCGGCGTGATACTCGCGCAGCGTGTTCACCAGGTGATGCAACGGCAACTGCGCCCGGCTTTCGGTGCCGGTCACCCCGGCGCGCGACAGCAGGTAGGTGTAACCGCGGCCGTGCGACGCGATTTCACGCAGCAGATCGTCATCGGCGTTCGGCGGGCAGATGAAGATCGGTGCGATACCGTGGCGAGCGGCGGCGGCGCGGAACGGCGCAGACTCTTCAAACGGCACGTCGGCGACCAGCACCGAATCCACGCCCACTTCGGCGCAGCGTTGGTAAAACGCATCGATGCCTTTATGGAACACCAGATTGGCGTACATCAGCAGGCCGATGGGAATGGTCGGGTGCTTCTGGCGGATGGCCGCCAGCATCTCGAAGCACTGGGTCGGCGTGACGCCGGCGGCGAAAGCGCGCAGCGTCGCGCTCTGGATGGTTGGGCCATCCGCCAGCGGATCGGAGAAGGGGATGCCCAGCTCCAGCGCGTCCGCGCCGGCTTCGATCAGGGTATCGATAATCTGCAGCGACAGCGTCGGATTAGGATCGCCCAGCGTCACGAACGGGACGAAGGCGCCTTCCTTGTTGCTTTCCAGGCGTTTGAACAGTTGCTGATAACGTTCCATCAGATTTCTCCCCGTGCTTTCAAAATGTCGTGAACGGTAAATATGTCTTTGTCGCCGCGGCCGGACAGGTTGACCACCAGGATCTGTTCTTTCTGCGGCGTTTCACGGATCATTTTCAGCGCGTGCGCCAGGGCGTGCGAGGATTCCAGCGCCGGGATGATGCCTTCATGGCGCGACAGCGCCTTGAACGCTTCCAGCGCTTCGTCGTCGGTGATCGACACGTATTCGGCGCGGCCGATGCTGTTCAGGAAGGCGTGTTGCGGCCCGACGGACGGGAAGTCCAACCCGGCGGAGATTGAATAGGATTCTTCAATCTGGCCTTCGGCGGTCTGCATCATCGGCGCTTTCATACCGAAGTAGATGCCGACGTGGCCGTGCTTCAGCGGCGCGCCGTGCTGGCCGGTCTCGATGCCCAGACCGGCGGGTTCCACGCCGATCAGCCCGACATCGGCATCATCGATAAAGTCGGCGAACATACCGATGGCGTTGGAGCCGCCGCCGACGCAGGCGATGACCGCATCCGGCAGACGGCCTTCGCGCTCCAGCACCTGCGCTTTGGTTTCTTCGCCGATCATGCGCTGGAATTCACGCACGATAGTCGGGTACGGATGCGGGCCGGCGGCGGTGCCGAGCATGTAGTGCGCGGTTTCATAGCTGCCGGACCAGTCGCGCAACGCTTCGTTGCAGGCGTCTTTCAGGGTGGCGGAGCCGCTGTGCACCGGGATCACTTCCGCGCCCATCAACCGCATGCGGAACACGTTCGGCGACTGGCGCTCGACGTCTTTGGCGCCCATATAGATGCGGCATTTGAGGCCGAGCAGCGCGCAGGCCAGCGCCGACGCGACGCCGTGTTGGCCGGCGCCGGTTTCCGCGATGATCTCGGTTTTGCCCATGCGCTTGGCCAGCAACGCCTGGCCCAGCACCTGGTTGGTCTTGTGCGCGCCGCCGTGCAGCAGGTCTTCACGCTTCAGATAAAGCTTGGTGTTGCTGCCGGCGGTGAGGTTTTTGCACAGCGTCAGCGCCGTCGGGCGGCCCGCGTAGTTCTTCAACAGATCGATAAATTCCGTTTGAAACGCCGGATCGCGCTGGGCGCTGACAAAGGCTTCTTCCAGTTGTTTCAGGGCCGGCATCAGAATTTGCGGCACGTATTGGCCACCAAATTCGCCGAAGTAGGGGTTAAGCAGCGTCATGAGAGTTCCCGTTATTATCCGTTATTAATATAGAGCCGTATTCAGTAGGCGCGCAGGGTCTGGAAGACCGAGGCCAGGCGCGCGGGATCTTTGATGCCCGGTTCGCTTTCCACGCCGGAGTTGAAGTCCAGCCCGGCGCAGCCGAGCTTGGCCGCTTCGACGCAGTTGTCGGCGCGCAGGCCGCCCGCCAGCATCACGTTAGTCAGATCTTCGCCTTGCAATACCGACCAGTCGAAGCGTTGGCCGGTGCCGCCGGCGCCGTTGTCGAGCAGGTAGCGATCGACATGCTGCAGATCGCGCGCCGGCACCCGATCTTTCACGCTCAGCGCTTTCCAGATGCGGCAATCAGCCGGCAAGCGGGCGCGCAGGGCGTTGATATAAGCCTGGTCTTCCGCGCCGTGCAATTGCACCGCATGCAGGCCGAGGCGCTCAACGGTCAACGCCACGGTATCGACCTGGGCGTCGCAGAACACGCCGACATACTTCAGCGGCGCGCCGGAGATCACTTCGCGGGCGCGGGTGATATCCACATAGCGCGGTGAACGGCCGACGAAAATCAGCCCGCCGTAGATGGCGCCGGCCTGATACGCGGCGGCGGCGTCCTGCGGACGGGTCAGGCCGCACACTTTGTTGTCGCCCAGGATCACGCGGCGCACGGCGGCGCGCAGATCGGGTTCAGACATCAGCGCGCTACCGATCAGGAAACCGTTGGCGTAATGGCTCAGCTCGCGGATCTGCCCATAGTTGTTGATGCCTGACTCGCTGATCACCGTCACGCCATGCGGCACGCGCGGCGCCAGTTGGCGAGTGCGGTCCAGATCGATGCTCAGATCGCGCAGATCGCGATTATTGATGCCGACCACGCGCGCTTCCAGCGCGATCGCGCGCTGCAGCTCTTCTTCACTGATCACTTCGGTCAGCACGCCCATATTCAGGCTGTGGGCCACCGCCGCCAGCTGGCGATACTGGTCGTCGGTCAACACCGACAGCATCAGCAGGATGGCATCGGCCTGATAGTAGCGCGCCAGGTAAATCTGATACGGATCGATGATAAAGTCTTTGCACAACACCGGTTGGCTGACGGTTTTACTGACCAGCGGCAGGAAATCGAAGCTGCCCTGGAAGTATTTCTCGTCGGTCAGCACCGAGATCGCCGAGGCGAAATCTTTATACACCGTGGCGATCTCTACCGGATCAAAGTTTTCGCGAATCAACCCTTTGGAAGGCGAGGCCTTCTTGCATTCGAGAATGAAAGCCGTCCGGGTGCCCTGCAGCGCGTGATAGAAGCTGCGTTCGCTCGGTACGATGTCGTTCTGAAAGCCGGCCAGGGGCTGTTGCTGTTGTCGCGCCGCGATCCATTGCGCTTTGTCGCGGACAATCTTGTGTAGCACGGTTTCCTGCATCATTTATCCTCTTGCCGCCAGTGCGATGACACGCTCATAGGCCTGCCCGCTGTTGATCATATCCAGTGCCTGCCGCGCATTTTGGCGCAGGTCTTCATGTCCGAATAACTTCAGAAGCAACGCGACGTTGGCCGCGACCGCCGCGGCGTGCGCCGGCTCGCCTTTACCTTGTAACAGCCGCGCCAAAATGTCACGGTTTTCTTCCGGCGTGCCGCCCAGCAAGGCTTCCAGCGGATAGGTTTCCAATCCGAAGGACTGCGGCGTGAGCTGGTAGCTGCTGATTTCGCCGTTGTTCAATTCCGCTACGTGCGTCGGAGCGTGGATCGCCACCTCGTCCATGCCGCCGCCGTGAACCACCGCCGCACGCTGATAACCCAGCACGCGCAGGGTTTCGGCAATCGGCAGCACCAGTTCCGGGCTGTAAACGCCGATCAGCGCCAGCGGCGGGCGCGCCGGGTTGATCAGCGGGCCCAGCACGTTGAACAGCGTGCGGGTCTTCAACTGCTGGCGCACCGGCATGGCGTGACGAAAACCAGTGTGGTACTGCGGCGCGAACAGGAAGCACACGCCGAGATCGTCCAGCGCCTTGCGCGCTTCTTCCGCCGGCAGATCCAGGCGGATGCCGAACGCCGCCAGCAGATCTGAAGAGCCGGAACGGCTGGAGACGCTGCGGTTGCCGTGTTTGGCGATCTTCGCGCCGCACGCCGCCGCCACGAAGGCGCTGGCGGTGGAAATATTGATGCTGTTGGTGCCGTCGCCGCCGGTGCCGACGATATCGGCGAACAGATAGTCAGGGCGCGGGAACGGCTGAGCGTCGTCCAGCAGCGCTTTGGCGGCGCCGGCGATCTCTTCCGGGCGCTCGCCGCGGACTTTCATGCTGATCAACGCCGCCGCCAGTTGGCTCGGCTCCAGCTCGCCGCGCACGATGGCGCTGAACAGCTGTTGGCTTTCCTGCTGGCTCATCGACTCGGCGCGGTACAGTTTCTCAAGAATAGGTTGCATCGTCGTGTTCCTTATATTACTTCGCCAGCGCCCAGGCCAGGGTCTGCTCAAGCAGGCGCGCGCCGTGGGTGGTCAGAATCGATTCCGGGTGGAACTGGAAGCCGCACACGCGGCGGCGGTCGTCGCGCACCGCCATCACCATTTCGCCGAAACGGGCGTTGACGGTGAGATCGGCCGGGATATTGCTGCCGACCAGCGAGTGGTAGCGCGCCACCGGCAGCGGATTGGCCATACCGGCGAACATGCCTTCGCCATCGTGAGCGATCGCCGAGGCTTTGCCGTGCAGGATCTCGCCCGCCTGGCCGACCTGGCCGCCATAGGCTTCGACGATCGCCTGGTGGCCGAGGCAGATGCCGATGATCGGCAGTTGGCCGCGCAGACGCTGCAGCAGTTCCGGCATACAGCCCGCTTCGGACGGCGTGCCGGGGCCGGGCGACAGCATCAGCACCGGCTGTTCCATCTGTTGCAGACGCTCGATGATCACCTCGGCGGCGATCTGATTACGGTAAATCACCACCTGGTGGCCGCTGGCGCGCAGCTGATCGACCAGGTTGTAGGTAAAGGAATCGACGTTGTCGAGCAGCAGGATATCGGCCATCAGAACACCTCCTTGGCATGGTGCGCAGTGGCGATGGCGCGCAGCACGGCACGGGCTTTATTACGGGTTTCGTCGGCTTCCGCCTGCGGGACGGAATCCAGCACCACGCCGGCACCGGCCTGCACGGTGGCGATGCCGTCTTCAACGTAGGCGGAGCGAATGACGATGCAGGTATCCAGATCGCCGGTGGCGGTGAAGTAGCCCACCGCGCCGCCGTAGCTGCCGCGGCGCGTGCCTTCGGAGGCGGCGATCAGCTGCATCGCCCGCACTTTCGGCGCGCCGCTGAGGGTGCCCATGTTCATGCAGGCCTGGTAGGCGTGCAGCACGTCGAGATCGGCGCGCAGGGTGCCCACCACCCGGGAAACCAGGTGCATGACGAATGAATAGCGGTCCACCTTGGTCAGGTCGGCCACGTAGCGGCTGCCGGCCTGGCAGATACGCGCCAGATCGTTGCGCGCCAGATCGACCAGCATCAGGTGCTCGGCTAGCTCTTTGTGGTCGGTGCGCATTTCCAGCTCAATGCGGCTGTCGAGATCCAGATCCAACGAACCATCGGCGCGGCGGCCGCGTGGGCGAGTGCCGGCGATCGGGTAGATTTCGATTTGGCGATTGCCCGCGTCGTATTTCAGCGCGCTCTCCGGCGAAGCGCCGAACAGGGTGAAGTCATCATCCTGCATGAAGAACATGTACGGGCTGGGGTTGTTGTCTTTTAAGGTTTGGTAGGCCGCCAGCGGCGCCGGGCATGGCAGGGAAAAGCGGCGCGACGGTACCACCTGGAAAATCTCGCCCTGGCGGATCGCTTCCTGCAGCTCGCTGACCACCGCGCCGTACTCTTCGTCGCTCTGGTTACAGCTCAGCTGCATGTTTTCCAGCGTTTGGTGCGGGATCGGCTGCGGGGGTTGTTGCAACTCGGCCTGCAGCTGTTCCAGGCGTTGCTGCAAACGCTGCGCTTCACTCGCCTGCTCACTGAAGACGCTGGCCTGCAGACGGGCCGATCCGCGTTGATGATCCAGCACCAGCAGGGTTTCCGCCAGATAGAAGCAGAAGTCCGGGCAGCGTTGATCCTGGCGCAGTGCCGGCAGGTCCTCGAACCCGGCGACCAAATCGTAGGCGAACAGGCCGCCCAGCATCACGGCTTCGCGCTCGTCCGCCGGAGAGTCGACCAGCGTCAGCAGCGTGCGCAGCGCGTCGAACACCGACAGTGAACGCAGGCGGGCGTCTTCGTCCTGCACCGCGTCGATCGCCGGGAAGGTCAGTTCGCGGCCGTTGGGGCGCGCCTGATTGCGCACCTCGGGCGGCAGCGCTTCGTCCAGCAGCGGCAGCAGCGCCGCGCCGTTGGCGGTCAGCGCCTGCACGCTGACGGTGTGGCCCAGTGCGGTAATGCGCAGCGCGCTGTCGATCACCAGCAGGCTCTGCAGATTCTGTTTGCTGTTGATTTCCGCCGACTCCAGCAGCAGGGTGGCCGGACGGGCGCCGCACAGCTGGTGGAAAAGGGTGGTGGGATCGCCCCGGTAGCTGGCTTGCGCCTTCAGCAATGTCAGTTGTGGTTTGGTGTTCATCATCGGTGGTTCCAGTGAATTCTGTCCATAAAAAAGCCCGCATCAGGTGCGGGCTCAGGAAATCTGCATTGTCAGATGACAGCTATGCGCGATTACACCGCCCGCAAGAGGGAGGTACGCCACCAACCGTGAAGAGAAATGTATGTGTTCATTTGCAGACTCTCTTTGTTAACTCTCATCCGACACGGCCGTTGCCGTGAACTTGTGTACTAGTTAACTGGTTCGCGAGGGCAAAGTCAACCCTCTTTTTGCACAATGTTTTAGCGGTCAGCGTGAATTCTATTCATCGTCTGCCTGGCGCAGAATAGATTTCCGTCCGGCCGCCGATCGCGGGTATGATAGAAAACCAAGCCATTGCCGGATAGCCGTTTTGACAGACAGTAACCCCCCATCCATCGCCTTTACTCTGTACGACCTCCACAGCCACACGACCGCCTCCGACGGCTACCTGACGCCGACGCAGCTGGTGCTGCGGGCGGTAGAGATGCGCGTGGGCGTGCTGGCGATCACCGATCACGACACCACCGCAGGCTTGGCTGAGGCCGCCGCCGCTATTGCGGAGCAGGCGTTGCCGCTGCGGCTGGTCAACGGGGTGGAAATCTCGACGCTATGGGAAAATCATGAAATTCATATCGTTGGGTTGGGCGTGGACGTCGCGCACCCGGCGCTGGTGGCGCTATTGGCGGAACAAACCGAACGTCGCCATCGGCGCGCGCAGGAGATCGGCGCACGTCTGGGTAAAGCGCGCATTCCCGACGCCTATGCCGGCGCCCAGCGGTTGGCGGGGGCCGGTGCGGTGACCCGCGGCCATTTCGCCCGTTACCTGGTGGAGATTGGCGTGGCGGACAACATGGCGCAGGTGTTCAAGAAATATCTGGCCAAAGGCAAAACCGGCTACGTGCCGCCGCAGTGGTGTACAATA
The DNA here is from genome assembly GCF_052166375.1 of Serratia sp. CY83965. Classification (NCBI taxonomy): domain Bacteria; kingdom Pseudomonadati; phylum Pseudomonadota; class Gammaproteobacteria; order Enterobacterales; family Yersiniaceae; genus Serratia; species Serratia sp. CY83965. The sequence goes on from NZ_JBJNOV010000004.1 coordinate 580,681, forward strand.
GAACAAGCCATTGATGCGATTCATCAATCGGGCGGCCAGGCGGTGATAGCGCACCCCGGCCGTTATGATCTGACCGCGAAGTGGTTGAAACGTTTGCTGGCGCATTTCGCCGAACACGGCGGCGACGCCATGGAAGTGGCGCAGTGTCAGCAGGCGCCGCATGAGCGCGCGCAGCTGGCGAAGTACGCGCAGGACTACCACCTGTTGGCCTCGCAAGGCTCTGATTTCCATCAACCTTGTTCGTGGATCGAACTGGGGCGCAAGCTGTGGCTGCCGGGCGGCGTCGAGCCAGTGTGGCGCGATTGGCCGCAACCGGGCCAGGCGGTCTGATTTTACGCGCGTGGCAACGCGCGCGGGCATTATTTTAGGAGCAAGTCATGAGTCAGCTTTTTTATATTCATCCGGATAACCCACAGCCGCGTTTGATTAACCAGGCGGTCGAGGTGCTGCGCAAGGGCGGAGTGATCGTTTATCCCACCGATTCCGGCTACGCGCTGGGTTGCATGCTGGAAGAGAAGGCGGCGATGGAGCGCATTTGCCGCATCCGTCAACTGGACGGCAACCACAACTTTACCCTGATGTGCCGCGATCTGTCCGAATTGTCGACCTATGCGCACGTCGATAATACGGCCTTCCGCCTGATCAAAAACAATACGCCGGGCCACTACACGTTCATTCTGAAGGCGACCAAAGAAGTGCCGCGCCGCCTGATGAATGAAAAGCGCAAAACCATCGGCCTGCGTGTGCCGTCGAACCCGATCGCATTGGCGCTGCTGGAGGCGCTGAACGAACCGATGATGTCCACCACCCTGATGCTGCCGGGCAATGATTTTGCCGAGTCCGATCCGGAAGAGATCAGCGATCATTTGGGCAAGGTGGTCGATCTGGTGATCCACGGCGGCTTCCTCGGCCAACAACCGACCACGGTTATCGATCTGACCGAATCCACGCCGGAAGTGGTGCGCGAAGGGGCGGGTGACGCGGCGCCTTTCCGCTGATGTAAAAGGTTGCCACCTTGCCCATTGTCTGAAAATCGGCTGAAGCGAGGCTATTTCGCGTGAAAGCCGCTATTCTTGACTACTTCAGAATTGATAATGGGCAGGATGCGCAGCAATGATTAAACAGGTTTCTTTTTTAGCGGCCTTATTATTTTCCTCAATGGCAAATGCGGGGTTTTATTCAGGCAGCGGTTTGCTGGCGGAATCCGGCGGTTACGTAAAAAATAAAAGCGGTGAAGCCACCGTGGCCGAAGCGCTGAATGGCGGCATGTTCATGGGATACGTCGCCGGCGTATTCGATACTTATTCCATGCAGGGCAATCGCAATATCTGCCCGGAAGCCGGGATGAGCATCGGCGTAGCCGCCGACGCGGTGATGCAGTATTTGAACGAGCATCCTGAGCAACTGCATTATTCCGCACCGTCGGTGATCATGCTGGCGTTAAGCGCCGCCTATCCCTGCGTGCGCCATTAAGTTCCCATTCCAATTAGTGCGCATTTTTTCATAAGGTGCGCCCAGGGGACTTTCCGCACGAACTTCAATAGATCAATACCTGCTGCGCTGTCACCTTATCCCCGTCGGTATTCCCCGAACGGGTCGGGGAGAGACGCGCAGGAGGTAATATGACCGCATTTCACAGTGCCAACATGATGCTCGATTATCAGGATATCGGCTCAGGGCCGCTCACGTTGGTGTTGCTGCCCGGCTGGTGCGAACCGAAAACCGTGTTTGAGCCGTTCATCGCTCTGGCGGCCGAACGCTATCGGGTGATCAGCATCGACTGGCGCGGCCATGGCCTGTCGTCAAAAGCCACGGAGATGTCGCTGACGGCGGACGACTTGCTGGAGGATGTGCGCCAACTGCTGACGGCGCTGCGTTTGGATAACGCGGTCACTCTGTCGGTGGCGCACGCCAGCTGGCTGGCGGTGGCGTTGGCCGAAGCGTTGCCGCAGCGGGTGCGGGGCATGGTGTTTCTCGACTGGATCATGACGCAGCCGGAGCCGGCGTTCTTTACGGCGGTGAGCCGCATGCAGCAGCCGCAGCAGTGGCTGGCGGCGCGCGACGCCTTGTTCGACTTCTGGCAGGGCGGCATCCGTCACGATCGGGTCAAACGCCATCTGGAGGTCGAGATGGCGCAGGAAGATTACCGGCTCTGGCGTGCCGCCGGCGTGGCCATCGAACAGGCCTATCGGCAATACGGCTCGCCGCTGCAACGCCTGGCGGGCATGAGCGCGCCGCCGCCGTGTCGGCACATCTACTCGTTGGATCGCCGCGACGACTACCTGCGGCAACAGCAGGCATTTGCCGCCGAACAGCCGTTTTTCTCCGTGGTGCGTCTAGGCGAGGCTCGCACTCACCTCGGCATTTTGGAACGGCCCGACGCGGTGCTGTGGGCGGTGGAGGATTTTTTGGCGCCGTGAACGCTGTCTGAAGGGGGCCACCGCCGATAAAGTGGGTTTCAACACCTTAGAAAGCCTGTATAATACGCGGTTCGATCCTGATAAGCGTATTATGACCGTCGTGGCGCTTGGCCGCGGCGGTATCCCCCCGACGCCTGTGAAGGCGACATTAGAGGTTGCTCAATGAGCGAAAAGTTACAGAAAGTTTTAGCGCGCGCCGGGCATGGCTCGCGTCGTGAAATCGAAACCATGATTGAAGCCGGGCGCGTCAGCGTCGACGGCAAGGTCGCCAAGCTCGGCGATCGCGTTGAAGTGACGCCGGCGATGAAAATCCGTCTGGATGGCCATGTCCTGTCGATCAAAGAATCCGAAGAGGTGGTTTGCCGGGTGCTGGCTTACTACAAACCGGAAGGCGAGCTGTGTACCCGCAGCGATCCTGAAGGCCGCCCGACGGTGTTCGATCGCCTGCCGAAGCTGCGCGGTTCGCGCTGGGTGGCGGTAGGGCGCCTGGACGTCAACACCTCCGGTCTGCTGCTGTTCACCACCGATGGCGAACTGGCCAACCGTCTGATGCACCCGAGCCGTGAAGTGGAGCGCGAGTACGCGGTGCGCGTGTTCGGCCAGGTTGACGATGCGAAAGTGAAGCAGCTGAGCAAAGGCGTGCAATTGGAAGACGGCCCGGCCGCCTTCCGCACCATCAGCTTCCAGGGCGGTGAAGGCCTCAACCAGTGGTACAACGTGACCCTGACCGAAGGCCGCAACCGTGAAGTGCGTCGCCTGTGGGAAGCGGTGGGCGTGCAGGTGAGCCGCCTGATCCGCGTGCGTTACGGCGACATCGATCTGCCGAAAGGCCTGCCGCGCGGCGGCTGGGCTGAACTGGATCTGCCGGCGATCAACTACCTGCGCGAGCTGGTGGAGTTGAAACCGGAAACGGTCAGCAAAATGCCGGTGGAGCGTGAGCGCCGCCGCGTGAAGGCCAACCAGATCCGCCGTGCGGTCAAGCGCCACTCGCAGGTGGCCGGCAGCGGCCGCCGCAGTGCGCCAGGCAGCAAACCGGGCAAGCCAAGCAAACGCAGCTAATCCCGCCATTCTGGCCCCGTTCGGGGCCAGAACGTTTTGTTACCAATCGATCCCCTGTTGCGCCTTCACGCCCGCGTCGAATGCGTGTTTCACCGGCCGCATCTCCGTGACCGTATCCGCCAGTTCCAGCAGATCGCGATGGCAGCCGCGCCCGGTCAGGATCACCGTTTGATGCGCAGGGCGTTGCAGGAGCGCTTCCTTCAGCTCTTCCAGTTCCAGATAGCCGTAGGTCAGCATGTAGGTCACTTCATCCAGCAGAACCAGATCCAGGCCGCTGTCGGCCAGCATGCGTTTGCCGTGCTGCCACACCGCCTGGCAGGCGGCGGTGTCGCCGGCCTTGTTTTGCGTTTCCCAGGTGAAACCGGTGGCCATCACCTGAAATTCAACGCCGTGTTGCTGCAGCAGATTCTTTTCGCCATTGGGCCATTCGCCCTTGATGAACTGGATCACCCCGGCGCGCATACCGTGGCCGACCGCGCGGGTGACGGTGCCGAAGGCGGCGGTGGTTTTACCCTTGCCGTTGCCGGTAAACACCAGCAGCAGGCCGCGGGTGTCCTGCGCCGCGGCGATGCGCGCATCGACCTGTTCTTTCAGGCGCTGCTGGCGCTGTTGATGACGATCTTCCGCCATGAAACGCTCCTGATTATTCGGCTGCGCCGGGTTTGCGGTTCGGCTGCGCGTCGAAGCTCATGCCGGTTTTGCGGCGGCTGTCTTCGCCCATCAAATACAGATACAGCGGCATGATATCGGCCGGGGTTTTCAGCTTGTTCTTGTCTTCGTGCGGGAAGGCAGATGCGCGCATTTTGGTGCGGGTGCCGCCCGGATTGATGCAGTTCACCCGCAGATTGCGGTTTTTATACTCGTCGGCCAACACCTGCATCATGCCCTCGGTGGCGAACTTTGACACCGCATAGGCACCCCAGTCTGCGCGGCCGGTACGCCCGACGCTGGAGCTGGTGAACACCAGTGAACCGGCGTGGGATTTCAGCAGCAGCGGCAGCAGCGCCTGAGTCAGCATAAAGGTGGCGTTGACGTTAACCTGCATCACTTCTTGCCACATGGTTATCGACAGGTCGGCCATCGGCGCGATGTCGCCGAGCAGGCCGGCGTTGTGCAACACGCCGTCAAGGCGGGGGATCTGGCGCGCCAGATCGTCGGCTATCTGCCGGCATTGCTCCTGAGTGGCGTGCAGCAAGTCGAGCGTGACCACCAGGGCCGGGGCGCCGCCCAGGGCTGCGATCTCTTGTTGTACCGCCAGCAGTTTGCTCTCGGTGCGCCCCAGCAGCACCAACTGGGCGCCGAAGCGCGCGTAGGTCAGCGCCGCTTCGCGGCCGATGCCGTCGCCGGCGCCGGTGACCAAAATGATACGTTGTTCGAGCAGATCTTGTTTGGGTTGGTAATGCACGATAAATCCTCGCCTGGGTGGCTGTTCTCCCGCGGATATCGGGGAGCAAGGGTGAAACGCGCGGCCGGGGCGGGAGCGAAGGCTCGACCGTCTGCGGGCCGCGCAGCGAATCCGTCTCATCATATTGATGAATAATGGGTGTTATATGCCTTAATCCGCAGGCATTTTCAATGCGTAGCAGGCTGAAATGGCATTCTTTTGTAACAAAAGCGCGGCGGTGGCGGCTTGGTTCGGCCGTAAATCGTCCCCATAGTGATGCTCTGTGCGCAATGAATTTTCATTTAGCCGCGACAGCAGCCGCTGCGGTTGGCTAAAATGGAAATAAGCATACTAACAACCTGTAAATAAAGGCGGAATCTGTGGAGTTTATATCTGTTTATGGCCTGTTTCTGGCCAAGGTCGCCACGGTGGTGCTCGCCATCGCCGCGTTGGCCATCCTGGCGGTCAGTTTGGGGCAACGCAAGAGCCGCCAGAAAGGGGAGCTGCAGCTGACCGATCTCGGCGAACAGTATCGCGAGATGCAGCGCGATATGCGCCTGGCGCGCATGGATGCCGCCGAGCAGAAGGTTTGGCTGAAACAGTTCAAGAAGCAGACCAAATCTGATGACAAATTGAAGAAGCAGCGCGCCAAGTCCGGCGCGGTGGAAGTGGCCAAGCCGTGCCTGTATGTGCTGGATTTCAAGGGCAGCATGGACGCGCACGAGGTCACCTCGCTGCGCGAAGAGATCTCGGCGGTGTTGGCGGTGGCGTCGGCGCAGGATGAAGTTCTGTTGCGCCTGGAAAGCCCTGGCGGGGTGGTGCACGGCTACGGCCTGGCGGCTTCGCAGTTGGAGCGCCTGCGCAAAGGCGGCATTCGCCTGACGGTAGCGGTGGATAAAGTGGCGGCCAGCGGCGGCTACATGATGGCCTGCGTCGCGGATCGCATCGTGGCGGCGCCGTTCGCCATCATCGGCTCCATCGGCGTGGTGGCGCAGATCCCGAACTTCCACCGTCTGCTGAAGAAGAACGACATCGACGTGGAGTTGCACACCGCCGGGCAGTTTAAACGCACGCTGACGCTGTTCGGTGAAAACACCGAACAGGGGCGCGAGAAGTTCCGCGAAGATTTGAACGAAACCCACGAACTGTTCAAGCGCTTCGTGCATGAGCAACGCCCGTCGCTCGATATCGACAGCGTCGCCACCGGTGAGCACTGGTTCGGTTCACAGGCGAAAGAGAAGGGCCTGGTCGACGCCATCGGCACCAGCGATGATTTGCTGATCGCCGAGCTGGATAACCACGAAGTGATCGCTGTGCGCTATACGCGCCGTAAACGCCTGATGGATCGCTTCACCGGCAGCGCGGCGGAAAGCGTCGATCGTTTGCTGCTGCGCTGGTGGCAGCGTGGGGAAAAGCCGTTGTTGTAACGGCAACGAGAGCGTGAATCAACGGGGGCCAGGCGCCCCCGTTTTCTTGTCTTAATCGACTAGGTGGTATTTTTCCGAAAGCAGGTGAGCCAAATGTTTAAACATATTAAATACCGCGGTGGTTTTGGCGGTGGGCAATCCATCGGCATCCAAAAAGTATTCGCCGCGAAAAACTAAAACGCCGCTTTTTTGTTCAACGCCGGTGGCGATCATGCCGTGCAGATAATCTTCGTGTTGGCGGATGATGTTATTTGCTTCCGCCAGCAGGGCCTCGCGGCCGATAGGTGCAGTATTCGTGCGCATTTATTAGACTCCAAACTAAAAACTCTGCGCATATTCTAACGCCGGTTCGCTTTTATCCGCAAACCGACTAAGGTTTATTTGCCGTCTGGATGGCCATGGGCGGCCGCCGGTTGGCGAAATCGGACTTTCCATGCTAATTAGGTTGCGTGACGCTTTTTATCAGGTACAGTGTGGGATTTTGCGGCGTCGGGTGGAAGGTTTTGTTTACGCCATGAATAAAACTCACACAGCCATACTTCTGGGGCATGGGTGAATAGCAGGCAGGATCAACAACTTGCGTTCAGGTTGAGCAGTTGGGCAACCAAAAGAAAAAAATCTGTTGATCTCTTGCCAGACTGCCGCAATATAAAAAAAGAGACACGAATTGCCGCGGCACGGCGAGATAAAAGACTTCTTTTTAGAAGAAATAAATTAGGTAAAGGTAAATATGGGTAAAGCTCTCGTAATAGTTGAGTCCCCGGCAAAAGCCAAAACTATTAATAAATATTTAGGAAGTGACTACGTGGTGAAGTCCAGCGTCGGTCACATCCGTGATTTGCCGACCAGTGGCTCAGCCAGCAAAAAGAGCGCTGACTCAACCGAAGACAAAGCCAAGAAAAAAGTTAAAAAAGATGAGAAGGCGGCGCTGGTAAATCGCATGGGCGTCGACCCTTACCACGGCTGGAAAGCGCATTATGAAATCCTGCCGGGTAAAGAAAAAGTGGTCGCCGAGTTAAAATCGTTGGCGGAAAACGCCGACCACATTTATCTCGCAACCGACCTTGACCGCGAAGGGGAAGCCATCGCCTGGCACCTGCGGGAAGTGATCGGTGGAGATGACAAACGCTTTAGCCGCGTGGTGTTTAACGAAATCACCAAAAACGCGATCCAGCAGGCGTTCAAACAGCCGGGCGAGCTGAACATTGATCGCGTCAACGCGCAGCAGGCGCGCCGGTTTATGGACCGCGTGGTGGGCTATATGGTCTCGCCGCTGCTGTGGAAGAAAATCGCCCGCGGCCTGTCCGCCGGCCGTGTGCAGTCGGTGGCGGTGCGTCTGGTGGTTGAGCGCGAACGCGACATCAAGGCGTTCGTGCCGGAAGAGTACTGGGAACTGCATGCCGATCTGCTGGCGAAGGGTGAAACCGCGCTGCAGATGGAAGTGACCCACGCGCACGACAAACCGTTCAAGCCGGTCAACCGCGAGCAGACTCACGCCGCGGTCAAGTTGCTGGAAAAAGCCCGCTACACGGTGCTGGATCGCGAAGACAAACCGACCAGCAGCAAGCCGGGCGCGCCTTTCATTACCTCCACGCTGCAACAGGCCGCCAGCACCCGCCTGAGCTTCGGCGTGAAGAAAACCATGATGATGGCGCAACGGCTGTATGAAGCCGGCCACATCACCTATATGCGTACCGATTCCACCAACCTGAGCCAGGATGCGCTCAACATGGTGCGTGGCTACATCGGCGACAACTTCGGCGATAAATACCTGCCGAAGGCGCCGAATCAGTACAGCAGCAAAGAGAATTCGCAGGAAGCGCACGAAGCGATCCGTCCTTCGGACGTGAACGTGCTCGCCGAGCAGTTGAAAGACATGGAAGCGGATGCGCAGAAGCTGTATCAGCTGATCTGGCGCCAGTTCGTCGCCTGCCAGATGACGCCGGCGCAGTACGATTCCACCACGCTGACGGTGAAAGCCGGTGATTATCAGCTGCGCGCCAAGGGCCGTACGCTGCGCTTTGACGGTTGGACCAAGGTGATGCCGGCGTTGCGCAAGGGCGATGAAGATCGCACCCTGCCATACGTCGAAATCGGCAGCGAGCTGGATCTGCAGAAACTGATCCCGAGCCAGCACTTCACCAAGCCGCCGGCGCGCTACAGCGAAGCCTCGCTGGTGAAAGAGCTGGAAAAACGCGGCATTGGCCGCCCCTCCACCTACGCCTCCATTATCTCAACCATTCAGGATCGCGGTTATGTGCGGGTGGAAAGCCGCCGCTTCTATGCCGAGAAAATGGGTGAGATCGTCACCGATCGTCTGGAAGAAAACTTCCGCGAGCTGATGAACTATGACTTCACCGCGCGCATGGAAGATGGTCTCGATGAGGTCGCCAACAACCAGGCCGAGTGGAAAGCGGTGCTGGACGAGTTCTTCGTCGACTTCAGCGAGCAGCTGGAAACGGCGGAGAAGGATCCGGAAGAAGGCGGCATGCGGCCTAACCAGATGGTGATGACCAGCATCGACTGCCCGACCTGCGGCCGCAAGATGGGCATCCGTACCGCCAGCACCGGCGTGTTCCTCGGTTGTTCCGGCTACGCGCTGCCGCCGAAGGAGCGTTGCAAAACCACCATCAACCTGGTGCCTGAAGCGGAAGTGCTCAACATCCTCGAAGGCGACGACGCGGAAACCAACGCGCTGCGCGCCCGCCGCCGCTGCCAGAAATGCGGTACGGCGATGGACAGCTATCTGATCGACAACCAGCGCAAGCTGCACGTCTGCGGCAACAACCCGGCGTGTGACGGCTATGAGATCGAAGAGGGCGAGTTCCGCCTGAAAGGTTATGACGGCCCGGTGGTGGAGTGCGACAAGTGCGGTTCGGAAATGCACCTGAAAATGGGGCGTTTCGGCAAGTACATGGGCTGCACCAACGAGAACTGCAAAAATACCCGCAAGATCCTGCGTAACGGCGATGTGGCGCCGCCGAAGGAAGATCCGGTGCCGTTGCCGGAGCTGCCGTGCGAGAAGTCCGACGCCTATTTCGTGCTGCGTGACGGCGCTGCCGGCGTGTTCCTGGCGGCCAACACCTTCCCTAAATCGCGCGAGACCCGCGCGCCGTTGGTGGAGGAGCTGGCTCGCTTCAAGGATCGTCTGCCGGAGAAACTGCGCTACCTGGCCGATGCGCCGGTGGCGGATGCCGAAGGCAACAAAACGCTGGTGCGTTTCAGCCGTAAAACCAAGCAGCAGTACGTCTCCTCTGAAAAAGACGGCAAGGCGACCGGTTGGTCCGCGTTCTACGTGGACGGCAAGTGGGTCGAAGGCAAGAAGTAAGGGCGATGTCCTGCCTGCAAGATGAAAAACCAGCCCTGGCGGCTGGTTTTTTTATTGGTGAAAAGGGGCAAACGGATCTATCCTTTGCTGTTTTTATCCCTCCGACACCGCCGTTTCACGTTGATACCAATGCAAAATAATCGTTATCATAGTGTGACGCGGATCTATACTTGAAGCTGCATCGTGGTATAGTGGTTATATAAAAAGTTTTTTTATTATTAAAGCTTATTAACAACGGCGTTTTCTTCACCATCAGGGTAGAACACGGGGTTTATGGCTTGTGAGTTTCAGCATACCGGGGCGACACCGATATACCTGGCTGCGGGTAAGCCGCAGTGTTTAACCTAGGATGGTATAAGATATGAAATTGCAGCAGCTTCGTTACATTGTGGAAGTGGTTAACCACAACCTGAATGTCTCCTCGACGGCAGAAGGGCTCTATACCTCTCAACCCGGCATCAGTAAACAGGTGCGCATGCTCGAAGATGAGCTGGGCATCCAGATTTTCGCCCGCAGCGGCAAGCACCTGACCCAGGTCACCCCCGCCGGCCAGGAAATCATTCGCATCGCGCGTGAAGTGCTGTCCAAGGTAGACGCCATCAAGGCCGTCGCCGGTGAACACACCTACCCGGACAAAGGCTCGCTGTACGTCGCCACCACGCACACTCAGGCTCGTTACGCATTGCCCAACGTGATCAAAGGCTTCATCGAGCGTTACCCGCGCGTCTCGCTGCACATGCATCAGGGCTCGCCGACGCAGATCGCCGAAGCGGTCTCCAAGGGCACCGCCGATTTTGCCATCGCCACCGAGGCGCTGCACTTGTACGACGATCTCATCATGTTGCCGTGCTACCACTGGAACCGTGCGGTGGTGGTGAAGCCCGATCATCCTTTGGCGGGCAAAAGCAGCATCAGCATTGAAGAGCTGGCGGCTTACCCGATCGTCACTTACACCTTCGGCTTTACCGGCCGCTCGGAGCTGGACACCGCCTTCAACCGCGCCGGTCTGACGCCGCGCATCGTCTTTACCGCCACCGACGCCGACGTGATCAAAACCTATGTGCGTCTGGGACTGGGGGTAGGGGTGATCGCCAGCATGGCGGTGGATCCGGTGCAGGATCCGGATTTGGTGACGGTGGATGCGCGCGACATCTTCACCTACAGCACCACCAAAATCGGCTTCCGCCGCAGTACCTTCCTGCGCAGCTACATGTATGACTTCATTCAGCGCTTCGCGCCGCACTTGACGCGCGACGTGGTCGACAGCGCGGTGGCGCTGCGCTCCAACGAAGAAATCGAAGCGATGTTCAAGGACATCAAGCTGCCGATTAAATAATCGTTGACGATATCAAATCAAACCCGGTTAGGCGCCTGCCAAACCGGGTTTTTTTAGCCCGGAAACCCGCACCTTCCTTGTTTCTCAGGATCATCCTGAAAAGCCACCGTCCTCTTTTCAACCCGTTCACCTCTAAGTAGACTGCAAAACGTTCGGATAATTGAATAAGGAAATTCAACGTTATGCAGATATGCAGGCTTAACTACGCTGATTTATCAAGTGATGGCAAGATAGCGAAATTACGGTGCTATGGAGTGGGGACATTCGACGTGTTATCGGGTATCGAGCATTACATTAACAACCCAAACTGTTCGGATCGTGAAAAAGCCGCCATTCCTCCAGGAACATACTGGATCGTCGACAGACCACAGGGCAGTATTGCAAATCAAATTCGTTCTGAGTTGGTTGACCTGTATCATCTCTACAAGAATCGCCATTCTGAGTGGTTTGGTCTCTTCAGCAATGAAACTATGAGTGACTACCTCGCCGTAAATGGCGTCTTTCGAAACAGTTTTAGACTGCATCCACTTAACACAGATGGCACCGGTGTTTCTTGGGGATGTATTACTCTCTATCAGGCATCTGAGTTTCAGATCCTTCGGGATGCGCTGCTAAGGCGTAGAAAGGTGAGAGTGCCTGGAGGTCGAGGGCTGATGGCGTATGGTCGTATAGATGTTCAAGGCGAGCCTGATTACAGTTAATGCGTGGTATCACAATGAAAAAAAGTCTCTGGATTGTTCTGTTCTTGTTGCTAACCTTTTTGTTGTTGCGCTACCTACCAGACGGAATTTTCGACAGCTTCGTTTCCAACAACATAGAAATTAGCGGTGATGGTGAAATAGGGATGAATAATTTCGACTCGGCTGTCATTGCCATTAAATTGGGTGTCTCTGCTATCATTGCTGCAGTTGTGCTCACAGTATGTTGCCGCCTGGTGCGCAAACCCCGCTAAAGCCGTGAGATTTTCGCTGCCAAAACGCCGCCTCGTTGCGGCGTTTTCGTTGACGCGTGGCCTAACCCCTTGGCTGTGCTCGCACTTCCTTCTTCTTGATTGTTCTCACCTATCGTTGTGATCAAATCGTGTTGTTATCAAAACGTTAACTTATCTTTGTGGTATCTTTAAACAAGACCTCACTGATTACCCTGTTTTAATCACAATAAGAAATGGAGGAGCTATGTCGTCCGATCTTCGTGAAACAAGTCTGGATAAGCTGGTTGCGCTGAATAGCGAATATTACTACTACAGTCTGCCGCTGGCGGCGAAGCAGCTGGGTGATATCGACCGGTTGCCGAAATCAATGAAAGTGCTGTTGGAGAACCTGCTGCGTCATGTGGATGGCGATACCGTGCAGGTTGACGACCTCAAGGCCATCGTCGCCTGGTTGCAAACCGGCCATGCTGACCGTGAGATCGCCTACCGTCCGGCGCGCGTGCTGATGCAGGATTTTACCGGCGTCCCGGCGGTGGTGGATCTGGCGGCGATGCGCGAAGCGGTACGGCGACTGGGCGGCAATGTCGAGCAGGTGAACCCGCTGTCGCCGGTGGATCTGGTGATTGACCACTCGGTTACCGTCGATGAATTTGGCGATAACAACGCCTTCGAAGACAATGTGCGTATCGAAATGCAGCGCAACCACGAGCGCTACACCTTCCTGCGCTGGGGGCAGAAAGCTTTTAACCGCTTCCGCGTGGTGCCGCCGGGCACCGGCATTTGTCACCAGGTCAACCTCGAATACCTCGGCCAAACGGTCTGGCACAGCGACGAAAGCGGCCGCCGTGTGGCTTATCCCGATACGCTGGTGGGCACCGATTCCCACACCACCATGATCAACGGCCTGGGCATCCTCGGCTGGGGCGTGGGCGGCATCGAAGCGGAAGCGGCGATGTTGGGCCAGCCGGTGTCGATGCTGATCCCGGATGTGGTCGGCTTCAAGCTGACCGGCAAGCTCCGCGAGGGCATTACCGCCACCGATCTGGTGCTGACCGTCACCCAAATGCTGCGCAAACACGGCGTTGTCGGCAAGTTCGTCGAGTTTTACGGCGACGGCCTGGCCGATCTGCCGCTGGCGGACCGGGCGACCATCGCCAATATGTCGCCGGAGTTCGGTGCCACCTGCGGTTTCTTCCCGGTAGATGACGTCACGCTCGGCTACATGAAACTCAGCGGCCGCAGCGCCGAACAAATCGCGCTGGTGGAAGCCTACGCCAAGGCGCAGGGCATGTGGCGCAACCCGGGGGATGAGCCGGTCTTCACCAGCTCGCTGGCGCTGGATATGTCGACGGTCGAGGCCAGCCTCGCCGGGCCGAAACGCCCGCAGGATCGCGTCGCGCTGCCGAATGTGCCGCAGGCGTTCAAGGCCGCTACCGAGCTGGATATCGGCGGCCACAAGGCCAAGACAGACGGCAAAACCTTTACGTTGGACGGGCAGCAGCACGAATTGCGCGACGGCGCGGTGGTGATCGCGGCGATCACCTCCTGCACCAACACCTCCAACCCGAGCGTGATGATGGCGGCCGGCCTGCTGGCGAAAAACGCCGTCAAGAAAGGGCTGCGCAGCAAACCCTGGGTAAAAACCTCGCTGGCGCCGGGTTCCAAAGTGGTGACCGACTACTTCGACAGCGCCAAACTCACCGCCTATCTGGAAGAGCTGGGGTTCAACCTGGTGGGATATGGCTGTACCACCTGTATCGGCAACTCCGGGCCGCTGCCGGATCCTATCGAGCAGGCGATCAAAGAGGGCGATCTGACCGTTGGCGCGGTGCTGTCGGGCAACCGTAATTTCGAAGGGCGCATCCACCCGCTGGTGAAAACCAACTGGCTGGCCTCGCCGCCGCTGGTGGTGGCTTATGCGCTGGCGGGCAGCATGAAGATCGATCTGACCAAAGAGCCGCTGGGCGAGGGTAATGACGGTCAGCCGGTCTATTTGAAGGACATCTGGCCGAGCAGCCAGGACATCGCTCAGGCGGTGGAAGAAGTGCGCACCGAGATGTTCCACAAGGAATACGGCGAAGTGTTCGACGGCGACGCCAACTGGCAGGCGATCCAGGTGACCGGTTCGGCGACCTATCAGTGGCAGGAGGATTCTACCTATATCCGCCATCCGCCGTTCTTCAGCACCATGCAGGTGAAGCCGGATCCGGTGCAGGACATCAAAGACGCGCGTATTCTGGCGATTCTGGCCGACTCGGTGACCACCGACCACATCTCGCCGGCGGGTAACATCAAGCGCGACAGCCCGGCGGGGCGTTACCTGAGCGAGCATGGCGTAGCGCCGCAGGATTTCAACTCCTACGGTTCACGCCGCGGCAACCACGAAGTGATGATGCGCGGCACCTTCGCCAACATTCGCATCCGCAACGAAATGGTGCCGGGCGTGGAAGGCGGCTATACCCGCCATATTCCGTCACAACAGCAGCTGTCTATCTACGACGCCGCCATGCAGTACCAGCAGGAGAAAGTGCCGCTGGCGGTGATCGCCGGTAAAGAGTACGGTTCCGGCTCCAGCCGCGACTGGGCGGCGAAGGGGCCGCGCCTGCTGGGCGTGCGGGTGGTGATTGCCGAATCCTTCGAGCGTATTCACCGCTCTAACCTGATCGGCATGGGGATTTTGCCGCTGGAGTTCCCGCAGGGGGTGACGCGCAAAACCCTGGGGCTGACCGGGGATGAGCAAATAAGCGTTGGCGGCCTGCAACAGCTGCAGCCGGGCCAGACTGTGCCGGTGCACATCACCTATGCCGACGGGCGCAAGGAAGTGGTCGACACCCGGTGCCGCATCGATACCGGCAATGAGCTGACTTACTACGAAAACGACGGTATCCTGCACTATGTGATCAGGAAAATGCTGTAATTAATCAATAAAAAGGGCGCCGTAAGGCGCCCTGATTGTTTCCGCGGCGGTGGCGATCACTTCTGGTCGAGCAAATGGCCCATTTTGGCGGCCTTGGTGGCCAGATAGCGTTCGTTCTTCGGGTTGCGACCGACGATCAACGGCACGCGTTCGCTGATGTTGATACCGGCTTCGGTCAGGATCTCGACCTTTTTCGGGTTGTTGGTCAGCAAACGCACCGCGTCGACGCCCAGCAGTTTGAACATGTCGGCACACAGGGTGAAGTCGCGCTCGTCGGCGGCGAAGCCGAGCTGGTGATTGGCTTCCACGGTGTCTGCGCCCTTATCCTGCAGGGCGTAGGCGCGGATCTTGTTCAACAGGCCGATATTGCGGCCCTCCTGGCGATGATAAAGCAGGATGCCGCGGCCTTCTTCCGCAATCTGCTCCAGTGCGGCTTCCAGTTGAAAACCGCAGTCGCAGCGCAGGCTGAACAACGCGTCGCCGGTCAGGCATTCGGAATGCACGCGTGCGAGCACCGGCGCTTCGCCGGAAATATCACCGAATACCAGTGCCAGGTGGTCATGTCCGGTCGCCAGTTCTTCGAATCCTACCATCAGGAAATCGCCCCAAGGTGTCGGCAGTTTAGCCTCTGCCACCCGTTTCAGCTGCATGTCACTCTCCACAAAAACCTACGATTCAATCATTGTCGCGCATCCTAAGTCCGGTTCAGTAAATTGACCAAGACTAAAACGTGCTACGCCGATCTCTATTTCGTTAATTATCGGCTATTTTGCCACAACTTCTTGCCGGGCGGTGCTCAGCAAACCAGCAGATGGCGTTTTCTGACCACCTATTATTGCGATAGGTTTCCTATCTGTTTAATTTTTCGCGTGTTATCAATATTGCACTCTTGTTACACTGCAGCCTGATTCACGCAGAGGAAAACGGGAATGTATGAGATAGCAAAACGTACGGCGGGCGGCGCGCTGCTGCTGCTGTTGATGCCGCTGGTCGTATGGGCATCCGGCTGGCATTGGCAGCCCGGCGGCAATGTTCGGCTGCTCAAAGCGCTGTTCTGGGTGACCGAAACCGTGACCTCGCCGTGGGGCATTCTGACCAGCGCTATCCTTTGCGGTTGGTTTTTGTGGTGCCTGCGCTTTCGGCTGAAAGCGGCCATCGGTCTGGCGATCCTGCTTTCCGCCGCGTTGGTGATTGGGCAGGGGGTCAAGTCGTTGATCAAGGATCGGGTGCAAGAACCGCGGCCGTTTGTGGTATGGCTCGAGCAAACCCACGGCGTGGACGGAAAATATTTCTATTCGCTGCATCGTAAAGAGCGCAGCGCGCTGGTGCGCGAGCAACTGCAAGACCAGACGCTGGTGCCGAACTGGCTGCGCAAGCACTGGCAGTTTGAAACCGGCTTCGCTTTCCCGTCGGGGCATACGATGTTCGCCGCCACTTGGGCGCTGCTGGGCGTCGGATTGCTGTGGCCGCGCCGCCATTATAAAACCGTCGCGCTGCTGATGGTGTGGGCAACGGGGGTGATGGGCAGCCGTCTGCTGCTGGGCATGCACTGGCCGCGCGATCTGGCGATGGCTACGCTGATCAGTTGGCTGCTGGTGGTGATCACCTGCTGGCTGGCGCAGCGCTGGTTCGGTCCGCTGACGCCGCCGCCGCAAGAGCAGCAGGAAATCGCGGCGCGCAAGCCGGAGATATGATCGATATGTGACCGCGTCACAAAATAGGCGGCATCGGACCGGTGCCGCATTAACCGCTTACATTTTCCCGCCATTGCAATTCGCCCGGTTGCCCCCATATCCTTATAAATTCGACGTTTTGAGAAGCTTTCTCATCAATTTGTTCGCTAAGACCGTTTACTGCCGAATATGCCAGCAGATATGTGGTTTTATCGTGCGGCAGGGTTTCCCTGCCGCAGCGGGAAATGCTAACTTAAGGGTTAGGGACGCCACATTTTGGCATCGTTCATCCGATTCACTCGGCATCGCGGGAAAGAATGTGAAATATTTGCTGATTTTTTTGTTGGTTCTGGTGATCTTCGTGATTTCCGTCACCTTGGGTGCGCATAACGATCAGGTGGTCAATTTTAACTATCTGGTTGCGCAGGGGGATTATCGCGTATCGACCCTGTTGGCCACGCTGTTTGGCGCCGGTTTCGTTCTCGGCTGGATTATTTGCGGCCTGTTCTACCTGCGCACGCGTATTGCGCTGGGTCGCGCCGAGCGCAAAATCAAAAGGCTGGAGCTGCAGCTTGAGCAGCCCGCTGAACCGGCGGCTCAGCCTGTTGTCAGCAAGGAATAATCCTCTATGTTAGAACTGCTGTTTCTGTTGCTGCCCGTGGCTGCCGCGTACGGTTGGTACATGGGGCGCAGAAGCGCTCAGCAGGATAAACAGCAAGAAGCCAACCGCCTGTCGCGCGAATATGTGGCAGGGGTGAACTTTCTGCTTTCCAACCAGCAGGACAAGGCGGTCGATCTGTTCCTCGACATGTTGAAAGAGGACAGCAACACCGTTGAAGCCCACCTGACCTTGGGTAACCTGTTCCGCTCGCGCGGCGAAGTCGACCGCGCCATCCGCATCCATCAGGCCTTGATGGAAAGCGCCTCTCTGACCTTCGAACAGCGCCTGCTGGCGGTGCAGCAACTGGGCCGCGACTATATGGCGGCCGGGCTGTACGATCGCGCGGAAGACATGTTCAGCCAGTTGACTGACGAAGCGGATTTTCGCGTCTCGGCGCTGCAGCAACTGCTGGTGATCCATCAGGCGACCAGCGACTGGCAGAAAGCGATCGACGTGGCGGAAAAGCTGGTCAAGCTGGGCAAAGAGAAGCAACGCGTCGAGATCGCGCACTTTTACTGTGAGTTGGCGCTGCAGGCGATGGGCAGCGACGATCTCGATCGGGCGATGAGCCTGCTCAAACGGGCGGCCGCCGCCGATAAACAGTGTGCGCGCGTGTCCATCATGTTCGGGCGCATCTACATGGCGCAAAACGACTACGCCAAAGCGGCAGAGTCGCTGCAACGCGTTCTGAGCCAGGATAAAGAGTTGGTCAGCGAGACGCTGCCGATGCTGCAGGAATGCTACACGCATCTGCCGGAACAACAGCACAACTGGGCTGAATTCCTGAAGCGCTGCGTGGAAGAGAACACCGGCGCCACCGCCGATCTGATGCTGGCCGAGATTATCGAGCAGCACGAAGGGCGCGACGTGGTGCAGGTCTATATCAACCGCCAGCTGCAACGCCATCCGACCATGCGGGTGTTTTACCGGCTGATGGATTATCACCTGGCGGACGCCGAAGACGGCCGGGCGAAAGAGAGTCTGCTGCTGTTGCGCGATATGGTCGGCGAGCAAATTCGCACCAAGCCGCGTTACCGCTGCCACAAATGCGGCTTCACCGCGCACTCGCTCTATTGGCATTGCCCGTCGTGCCGCGCCTGGTCATCGGTTAAACCGATCCGCGGTCTGGACGGCCAATAATGCGGCGGGGCGACAAAACAAAACGGGGCGATTTATCGCCCCGTTTTTTATGTTCGTCTGTTCGTCGCTTATTTTTTCTTGCCGCCTTTGGCGCCGGTTTTCAACAGCTGGCGGAGTTTCTTCAGCTCTTTCTGGCTCAGCGGCTGTTCAATTTCTTCTTCGGTGCTTTGATTGTCGATCTCGCCGTGGTGCAGGTCATCCGCCTTTTTGGCCGGTTTTTCTGCTTTGGTGGCGGGCGCGCTGAAACTGCTTTCCAGGCGCTGGCACACTTCCACGCTCAACGAAAATTCGTTTTCAGCGGCGGCGGCACGGATTTTTTCCTTGAGTTCCAGAGGAATTTTAATGGTAAGTGTCGATATCTCGCTCATTTTGAAAGCCTTTCTGCAGGAAGATGCCTTCAAGCTAAGCCACTGGCGATCGGGTGTCTAGTGTGTAATAAAAATTTAATATTTATGTAACAAATGAGGGCGGGGCAAACGCGGGTTTTTTTAGGCGAGAAACAGAGGCAGGGCCCGAGCGTGCGGGCCCTGTACCGGAAACATTATTTGTAGATGATCGCGGTGCCGCTCAGCATGTTGTTACCGCCGGCGGAGATGATGCGGTAGCTGCTGGCGCCCTGAGCGTCGGCTTTAGCGGCCAGCTTTTTTTCCAGGCTGCTGAGGGTGGTCGCATGGCCTGCGGAAACGATGCCGGTGGCGGTCAGGTTATCGGCCTGCTGGCTATTGATCGGTTCAGCGGCGAAAGTGGCGAAAGAGGTCAGTGCGATAGCGGCAGCGGTTGCAAAATATTTGATGGTTTTCATAGGTGACTCCAGTCTGTTCATTTAGGAAGGAAGCCATTCGCTTCCGATGGGTTGAATAATAAAGCATCTACGTCGATTGAAAATCTGATAATGCTGAGTAATTCATTCAAAATATCTGATCAACAATTTACGCATCTTTACGGCGTTTTACGCTGCGTGGTTTATCGCTAACGCGCTTTCGTTGACGCGCCATGACAAAGGTGAGCGGTAACATGACAGAGCGCCGGTGCGCGCTGCGGCTGGGATTTCTAGCCTCCGGCATGTAGAATGCGGCGGTCAGTTTCGCGGGTGAGTCCCTGATTATGTCTATTTTACAGAAGGTAGAAGAAATGAAGTCTGAAAATAACACTAATAACAATGACTTAAAATCATCTCCAATCGTTGTGGCGTTAGATTACGCCGATAAGAACGCCGCGCTGGCGTTCGCCGACCGTATCGATCCGCAAGACTGCCGGCTGAAAGTGGGCAAAGAAATGTTCACGCTGTTTGGGCCGCAATTGGTGCGCGATCTGCATGGGCGCGGCTTCGACGTATTTCTTGACCTGAAATTCCACGATATTCCCAATACCACCGCGCATGCGGTCGCGGCGGCGGCCGAACTGGGCGTTTGGATGGTCAACGTCCATGCCAGCGGCGGCGCGCGCATGATGACCGCCGCTAAAGAAGCGCTGGCGTCATTCGGGGCGGATGCGCCGCTGTTGATTGCCGTGACGGTGTTGACCAGCATGGAAGCGGAAGACCTGCGCGGCATCGGCATTGAGGCCAGCCCGGCGGAACACGCCGAGCGCTTGGCGCGCCTGACCCGCGACTGCGGGCTGGACGGCGTGGTGTGTTCGGCACACGAAGCGCAGCGGCTGAAGGCGGCCTGCGGGCAGGCTTTCCAACTGGTTACGCCGGGGATCCGCCCAGAAGGCAGCGCGGCGGGCGATCAGCGCCGTATTATGACGCCGGTGCAGGCGCAGGCCGCCGGCGTGGACTACATGGTGATTGGGCGTCCGATCACCCAATCTGCCGATCCGGCCGCGACGCTGCGCGCGATCCGCGCCTCTTTGGCCTGAGGAACCGCCGATGAATGACGATAACAGCCGCCTGGTGTATTCCACGGACACCGGCCGCATCAAGCAGGAAGAGGTTAAACCGCAACGCGCCAAGGGCGACGGCATCGTGCGCATCCAGCGTCAGACCAGCGGCCGCAAGGGGAAGGGCGTATGCCTGATCGCCGGCGTCGATCTGGATGATGCTGCGCTCGACAAACTGGCGGCCGAGCTGAAAAAGAAATGCGGCTGCGGCGGTTCGGTGAAAGACGGGGTCATCGAGATCCAGGGCGATAAACGCGATCTGCTCAAGCAACTGCTGGAAGCCAAAGGCATGAAGGTCAAACTGGCGGGCGGTTGAGGTGAATCGCCATGCCGCGGTGCAATGCCGTGGCATGGCTTGAGGTTGTTGCTGCCGGGGATTAGCCCGTTAACGGCAAAAGAACCATAGACTTAAAGTAAAACAGACCTGAAATCATCGTTATTGGTTAATACGTCAAAGCGCCAAAGCGCTTTTGCCAGCCTGTCGGCCGAGGGCGCTCGGTCAGGTTATTTACCAACCTGGTGACCGATAATGCCCCCTACCGCAGCCCCGCCCAGCGTACCCAACGCGCTGCCGTCTGTCAGCACTGCGCCGCCGACTGCACCTGCGCCGGCACCGATAGCGGTGTTGCGATCGCGTTTGGACATGTTGGAACAGGCACTGAGTGAAAACGCCAGAGTCAGTGCCAGAGCGGCGGTGGCGAAACGTTTATTGATAATCATCATAATGACTTCTCCTTAGCATTGGCTATATGGAAGTGCCCTATAAGTATAGGCGTTAACCATAAATCAGGCCTGCTGTTGATTCCCGTACAGTATCGATATAAAAAATGGCATTTTTTGTTAACGGCCGAATAATTAGCAGGTTACGGCCCAAAAGTCGCCGAAACTGAGTATAGGTTTCTCGGGAAGGATAAACAGGTAAATAGTCTTAAAATCCTGCGGTGCAAGGGGAAAGACGCGCGGCGTGGCCCGCGCGGTGCGGCGGTGATCTGCGTTATTCGTTGACCAATTCCACCTGTACGCCCTGACGTTTCAGCTGATGCTGATACTCCAGCGCCAAACGCGAATCGGTGATCACCCGGCTGATTTGCCCCGGCTGCGCCAGCGGGTTAGGCTGGATCTGGCCGAATTTGCTGGAATCCGTCAGCACGATATTCTCCACGCCCTTGGCCAGCACCGCGCTGACCACGTCGGCGCGCATCATGTCGCGGCCGGTAAAGCCGGTTTCGGCCTGAAAGCCGTCAATGCCGATAAACGCCTTGTTGAAATGCACCTGCTGAATGCACAGCCGCGTGAGCGGGCCGACCACGGTCTCGCTTTTCTTCTGGTACATGCCGCCCAGCACAATCACGTCGCAGTCGGTTTCTTTCAGCAGGTTGGCGATGTAGTGGCTGACAGTGATCAGCGTAATGCGCTTGCGCTCGGCGATGTAGCGCGCCAGCAGGGCGTTGGCGCTGCCGCTCTCGATAAAGATCGTCTCGCCGTCGTTGACCTGCGCGGCGGCGTATTGCGCCAGCCGCTGCTTGAGGGTGAAATTGGACATCATGCGGGCGTCGACGTCATCACTCTCCAACGCCACGGCGGAGCCGTGCACCCGCTTCAGATAACTGCGTTTTTCCAGCAGGTTGAGATCCTGCCGGATGGTGACTTCCGAGACGCCCGAGGCGCGCGCCAGCTCATTGACGCTGATCCGCCGGCGATCGTTAACCAACTGCAATATGGTCTGTTGTCGTAAATTCATATCGGCCTGATGATGCGGCCGCCAAGGCGCGGCCGCTAAGAGTCAAAGGTTTAAAGAGTATGTTCTGTGCGCGCAATAATATCATCCTGCGCCTCAGGGGATAATGCGGTAAAGAAGGCGGAATAGCCAGCTACGCGAACCACTAAATCACGATATTGGTCAGGGTGTTGCTTCGCCGCCAGCAGCGTTTGGCGCGACACGATGTTGTACTGCACATGCCAGCCGCGATAGCTCTCGAAGAAGGTGCGCAACATCAGCATCAGCTTTTCCCGATCGCGCGGGTTGTCCAGCGTCGCCGGGTTCAGCTTTTGGTTGAGCAGCACGCCGCCGAGGATCGCCTCGGTCGGCAACTTGGCGAGCGAATTGAACACCGCCGTCGGCCCCAGGTGGTCGGTGCCGGACGCCGGACTGGCGCCTTCCGCCAGTGGCGCGTGCGCCTTACGTCCATCGGGCGTGGCCAGAGTGGCGGCGCCGAAGGGCACGTTGGCCGAAATCGACGAGGTGCCGGCGTAGTAACCGCCGCCGATCGGCCCGCGGCCGAAGCGGGTGTTGCGATACTGCTTCAGTTCTTCGATATAGGTTTGGTAGGCGCGCACCAGCAGCCGATCGACCTCGTCCACATCGTTGCCGTATTTGGGCGCGGCGTTGAGCAGCCGCTGGCGCAGCTGCTCGCCATCCAGCCCGGCGAAGTCGTCGGCCAGCGCGGTCGCCAGCTGCTGCTGGCCGATCGCCCCCTGGTCGAACACCAGTTTGCGCACCGCCGCCAGGCTGTTGCCCAGGTTGGCGATGCCGACCTGCAGGCCGGAAACCCAATCGTATTTGGCGCCGCCTTGCTTGATGCTTTTACCGCGTTCGATGCAGTCATCCACCAGCGCGGAACAGAGGATATCGTGGGCATTCTCTTCCAGTACGCTGTCCACCACGCATTCGATCTCGATCGACTTGCGCGTGTAGTAGCGGATTTGCCGATCCCAGGCGGCTAAGACCTGCTCGAAATCGACGAAGTTTCCTTTGGACAGCGCTTGTTCCTGCGGCATGAATATTTGCCCGGAGGTGGCGTCACGGCCCTGTTCCAGCGCTGCCAGTAGCACGCGGGCGAAGTTGATGAAGCTCATGCCGGTGCAACGATAGCCCCATTTGCCGCCGACGGCGGTCTCGATGCAGCCGATGGCGGCGTAGTCGTAGGCGTCTTGCGGCTCAACCCCCAGCTTGATGAATTCGGGAATGACGATTTCGTCGTTGTTGAACGCCGGCATGCCGAAACCGCAGCGGATCACCTGCACGCAGGCGTCGAGGAAGTCGGCGCTCATCCCGGCATGGTAACGCACGCTGAGGTTGGGTTGGGTGGAGCGCAGGCGGCCGCAGGACTCGAGAATGGCGTAGGACAGCGGGTTGACCGCATCGCATGGCCGGCCGTCGATCAGCTTCTGTCCGCCGATGGTGACGTTTTGGTACAGCGGGCTGCCGGCGGAAGCTTTGGAATGCGAGCCAGAGCGGATCTTGTTGACCTCCAGCAGCTTCAGCCAGCAGCTGTGTAACAGCTCGATGGCGTCTTCCCGCGCCAGCTTTTGCTCCAGCTCCACCTCACGTCGATACCAGGGATAGAGGTATTGATCGAGGCGGCCGAAGGAAACCGAATGGCCGTTGGATTCGATCTGCAACGTCAGTTGGATGAAATAGCACAGCTGCAGCGCCTGCCAGAAGGTGTGCGGCGGGCGATGGGCGATCCGGTCGCAGTTGCCTGCGATGGCCTGCAGTTCGGCGCGCCGCCAGTCGCGCGGTTCGTTTTGCGCCATGTCGCGCGCCAGGCGGGCGAAGCGCAGGATGTGCTCGCTCAGCGCCGCCAGCGCGATGTCGATGGCGTTGAGAAACTGCGCTTTGTGCAGATCTTCCCACTCGGTCAGGTGCAGACGGCCGCGGCGCGCGTTCACTTTTTCACGCAGGCCGTCGAGACCTTTCTCCAGCAGCAGCGGGAAGTTAACCGCCAGGTGGGCGTCGCCGGAGGTCATGTTGCCCTCGGCCTTGATGATGCCGGTGGCCAGCAGCGCCTTTTGTTCGTCGGTGAACATGCCGTAGCAGCGATCCTGCACCGTTTGGCCGCGCCACCAGGGGCACAGGCGATGCAAAATCGCCTTGTTCTCTTCGCTGACCGAAAAACCGGCGCCCGGCCGGTCGGCCAATTGGTCTATTTCGTTTTCTATCCAGCCGACGGTGTATTCGGGAAAGATCGGCGCGGCGCGCAGCTCGCTGGCCTGGTTGCCGACGATCAGTTCGTCGTTGGCGATCCAGATGGTGCGCTTCGCCAGATGGTTAGCCAGCGCCAGCGCGCGGCGCACCGGCAGCGGCCGATCCTGATGCTGTTGATAGGCCTCGGTATAGTGCTGCGCGCGTTCGGTGCACACCGGCGGTTTGACGATGTGAATCAGCGCGTTCTTATGCGCCTGAATGCGGGCGCTGAGGGTGGTCAAATCCAACGTGGTCATGGCGTTATCCTCGCAAAATGGCGGTCAGGCCTTTGGCGCCGGCATAGTCTTCGGCGAAGGCCAGCAGATCGGGCGCGTCCAGCGGCATGCGGGCGGCGCGGTAGGGCTCGCCGAGCAGGTGGTACTTGTTGATGCCCAGCGTGTGGTACGGCAGAAAGTGGATCTCCGACACGCCGATCTCGTCGGCGGCGAAGTCGACGATCGCACGGACAGAGCGACGATCGGCGTTGAAATCGGGGATCAGCGGCACGCGCACGGTCATTGGCACGCCGTGCGCCGCCAGCCGGCGGAAATTGTTCATCACTCGGCGGGCGGAGCCGCCGGTCCAGGCTCTAAAGCGCGCTTCGTCGGTGTGTTTGAGATCGGCCAACAGCAGATCCAGCCACGGCAGCGAAGGCGCGATGTAACGCCACGGAACGTGCAGGCAGGATTCGACGGCGGTGTGGATGCCGGCTTCGCGGCCGCGCCGCAGCAGTTCCGCTGCAACCTCCGGCTGCATAAAGGGTTCGCCGCCGGACAGTGTTAAACCGCCGCCGCTGCGCAGGTAGAAAGGCTTATCCCGCATCACCTCGGCCATGATATCGTCGGGGTTGACCGGGCTGCCGCACAGGCTCAGCGCGCCGGTCGGGCAGGCGGCGGCCAGCGCCGCGTAGTCGTTTGCGCTGATGACTTCACGCTGCAGCGTCAACGCCTCTTCGTCACGCTGCAGGCCTTGCGGGCAGCGCTCGGCGCACAGCGTGCAGCCGCTCAGGCACAGGCGTTCGTCAAACAGCAGGTCTGCATGGCGCGAGCGGCTTTCCGGGTTCTGACACCAGCGGCAGCTCAGCGGGCAGCCTTTTAAAAAGACCACGCTGCGGATGCCGGGGCCGTCATGGGTCGAGTAGCGCTGCAGATTGAAGAACATGAGTCACCCGTTTGGCGTTGCTGAATCTTTCATCATTAAAGATGTTTCGAATGAAAGTTGAATTGATTTTGATCAAAAGTTAGCGCGGTTTTTGCCCTATGATGATCAGAGTTTGAGTCCGCCCACAGAACATGACACAGGAGTCCGTGATGGAGCTTTATCTCGATACCGCCGATGTGACCGCGGTAAAACGCCTGGCGCGCATTCTGCCGCTGCACGGCGTCACCACCAACCCGAGCATCGTGGCGAAGGAAGGCAAGCCGATCTGGGAAGTGCTGCCCGCGCTGCGCGACGCCCTCGGCGGCACCGGCAAGCTGTTCGCGCAGGTGATGGCGGCCGATGCTGAGCGCATGGTGGCGGAGGCGGCGCTGCTCAGTCAGCGCGTCCCGGGGCTGGTGGTCAAGATCCCGGCGACCGCCGAAGGGCTGGCGGCGATCAAGAAACTCAAAACGATGTCCATCCCGACGCTGGGGACGGCGGTGTACGGCGCCGGGCAGGGGCTGTTGGCGGCCTTGGCCGGGGCGGAATATGTGGCCCCTTACGTCAATCGGGTGGACGCGCAGGGCGGTGACGGCATCGAAATGGTGCACGAGCTGCAGCAGTTGTTGAGCCTGCATGCGCCGTCGGCGCAGGTGCTGGCCGCCAGTTTCAAGACGCCGCGCCAGGCGCTGGAGTGCCTGTTGGCCGGCTGCCAGGCCATCACGCTGCCGGTGGACGTCGCGGAGCAGTTCCTGAACGCGCCGGCAGTGCAGGCCGCGGTCGAGAAATTCGAACAGGATTGGCAGGGGGCGTTCGGCTCAACGCTGTTAGGCTAAAGCCAGTAAAAAGGGCGCCGCGGCGCCCTTGCTTGATGCTCGGTTCGCTTAGCCGCGGCCGGTCTCCTCTCGCAGTGCGGCGCTGACCTCGTGCACCGTCGGTTGTTCGGAACGCAGCGCCCGGCGGATGGCGAAGAAAGCGGCGATCAGCATGGTCACCGCCACCAGCATAAAGAACCCGCACAGCGCGGCGTTGATCTGGTTGCTGAACACGATGGTTTCCATGTCTTTCAGCGATTTGGCCGGGGCAATAATCGTGCCTTGCTCGATGCCGGTGGAGAATTTCTTCGCCTGCGCCAGGAAGCCGATGCTCGGTTTTTCGTGGAAGATCTTCTGCCAGCCGGCGGTCATGGAGGTCACGAACAGCCAGGCGGTCGGCAGAATTGTCGCCCAGGCGTAGCGCTGCTTTTTCATCTTGAACAGCACCACGGTGCCGAGGATCAGCGCCATCGACGCCAGCATCTGGTTGCCGATGCCGAACAGCGGCCACAGGGTATTGATGCCGCCGAGCGGATCGACCACCCCCTGATACACGAAGAAGCCCCAGCCGGCCACCGCCACCGTGGTGCCCGCCAGGTTGCCGAACCAGGAGCGGTTGTTGGCCAGCTGCGGCACCGCCACGCCCACCAGATCCTGCACCATAAAGCGGCAGGCGCGGGTGCCGGCGTCGACGGCGGTCAGGATGAACAGCGCTTCGAACAGAATGGCGAAGTGATACCAGAACGCCATCATCGCCCGGCTGTTGAACACCTCACTGATGATGTGCGCCATGCCCACGGCGAAGGTCGGGGCGCCGCCGGCGCGCGACAGAATGGAGTTCTCACCCACCTCTTTGGCGATCAGCGCCAGCGTTTCCGGCGTGACGATAAAGCCCCAACTGTTGATGACCTGCGAAGCATTTTCCACCGTGGTGCCGATCAGCGCCGCCGGCGAGTTCATGGCGAAGTAAACGCCCGGATCCAGCACCGAGGCGCAGATCAACGCCATGATGGCGACGAAAGATTCCATCAGCATGGCGCCGTAACCGATAAAGCGTATGTGGCTTTCGCGCTCTACCAGCTTCGGCGTGGTGCCGCTGGAAACCAGCGCGTGGAAGCCGGAAATGGCGCCGCAGGCGATGGTGATGAACAGGAAAGGGAACAGGGCGCCGGCGAACACCGGGCCGCTGCCGTCGATAAAGCGTGAAACCGCCGGCATTTTCATCTCCGGCATGGCGAAGACGATGCCGATGGCCAGGCCGATGATGACGCCGATTTTCATAAAGGTGGAAAGGTAGTCGCGCGGCGCCAGCAGCAGCCACACCGGCAGCACCGAGGCGACGAAGCCATAGATCACCAGCACCCAGGTCAGGGTGGTGCCGTGCAGCGTGAAGAATGGCCCCCAGTAGGGATCTTGCGCCACGTTGCCGCCGTAAACGATCGCCAGCAGCATCAGTACGAAGCCAATCACCGAAATTTCGGCGATCTTGCCCGGCCGGATAAAACGCATGTAGATGCCCATGAACAGCGCGATCGGGATGGTGGCGGCGATGGTGAACAGCCCCCATGGGCTGTCGGCCAACGCTTTTACCACCACCAGCGCCAGCGCCGACAGGATGATGATCATAACGCCCAACGCGCCGAGCATGGTGATCACCCCGGCGAACGCGCCCAGTTCTTGCTTGGCCATTTCCCCC
This sequence comes from Serratia sp. CY83965, assembly GCF_052166375.1. Taxonomy (NCBI): domain Bacteria; kingdom Pseudomonadati; phylum Pseudomonadota; class Gammaproteobacteria; order Enterobacterales; family Yersiniaceae; genus Serratia; species Serratia sp. CY83965. Next base: position 608,456 of record NZ_JBJNOV010000004.1, read on the forward strand.
AGTGAACGCCCGTCGCGGCGGGTGGAGATGAACAGCACCAGGAAATCCTGCACCGCGCCGGCCAGCATGACGCCGACCAGGATCCAGATGGTCCCCGGCAGGAAGCCCATCTGCGCGGCCAGGATCGGCCCCACCAGCGGCCCGGCGCCGGCGATCGCGGCGAAGTGGTGGCCGAACAGCACCCATTTGTTGGTGGGCACGTAGTCCAGGCCGTCGTTATGGCGTTCCGCCGGGGTCAGACGACGGTCATCCAGCTCAAAGACCTTGTCGGCGATGAACCGGCTGTAGAAGCGGTAGGCGATGCTGTAGCAGGCGACGGCGGCGACCACCAGCCAGACGGCGTTGACGTGTTCGCCGCGGCTCAGCGCCAGCATGGCGAAAGCGAAGGCGCCGACCAACGCCACCAGCAGCCAGATAAGTCCGGACCTGATGTTTTTCATGAAACAACTCCTTGGCGTGCAGAGGTAAAAATCAACGTTGTTATTAGGAATGACGTTTTAACAGTAGAAGTTTTGCCGCCGAACCGCGGCAGGTCGGATGAGAAATGTGAAGCAGGTGGGGTTTTAGTGTAAAAACAACGTGATGAAACAGCGTTGGCGCAGGCTGTCGCCCACATAATCCTGAGCAGTTATTCATTCGGCATTTTCACGGCGCGTACAGCGAATTATCGTCGTTTTTTATCTGGGCACGGTGTCTGGCGGATTATTATTTTATCTGTCGAGGTGTGCCGAAATAAAATTATTTATGCTGTGTTATACCTTTATTTTCACCCATGGGCTTAATTATTCATCAAATAAATAATAAAGCTACTAAAGGAATTTAATTATGATAAATAAAATCATCGAAGGGTATTTACCTCAGCTCACGGCCATTCGGCACGATATTCATCAGCACCCTGAATTGGGTTTCGAAGAGTTCCGCACCAGCGATCTGGTCGCGGATTATCTGAGCTCGTGGGGCTACGAGGTGCATCGCGGATTGGCGGGCACCGGCGTGGTGGGGACGCTGCGGGTGGGAGACGGCGTTAAACGCCTTGGGCTGCGCGCCGATATGGACGCCTTGCCGATAGAGGAAAACAACGGCAAACCCTGGCGCAGCAGCGTGGCCAACCGCATGCATGCCTGCGGCCATGACGGCCATACCACCATGCTGCTCGGTGCCGCCCGCTACCTGGCGCAAACGCGCAACTTCAACGGCACGCTGCACCTGATTTTCCAACCGGCGGAAGAGATGCTGAACGGCGGCGCGCGCATGGTGGAGCAGGGGCTGTTCGAACGCTTCCCCTGCGACGCCATCTTCGCCATGCACAACATGCCGGGGATGGCGCTCGGCGAGTTCTTCTTCCAACACGGCCCGTTTATGGCCTCGATGGATCAATTCAACGTGCGGGTGCAGGGGCGCGGCGGCCACGGCGCCATCCCGCAGCTGGCGGTCGATCCGGTGCTGGTGGCCTCGCATATCACCGTTGCCCTGCAGAGCATCGTTTCGCGCAATATCGATCCGCTGGAGGCGGCGGTGATCACCGTTGGCAGCATCAAGGCCGGCGAGGCGGCCAACGTGATCCCGGACAGCGCGGAGATGAAGCTCAGCGTGCGCTCGCTGGATCGCCAGGCGCGCGCTACGCTGCTGGCGCGCATTCCGGCGCTGATCGAGGCGCAGGCGGCAAGCTTCGGCGCCCACGCGACGGTGGAACACGTTAACGGCACGCCGGTGTTGGTCAACGACGAAGCGATGACCCGTTTCGCCCACCGCGTGGCGGAGCAGCAGTTCGGCGCCGCCCGCGCGCACTACGGCGCCAGGCCGCTGATGGGCAGCGAAGACTTCGCCTTTATGCTCGATGCGCATCCGCAGGGCTGTTACCTGATCGTTGGCAACGGCGACGGCGAAGGCAGCTGCATGGTGCACAACCCGGGATATGACTTCAACGACGGCTGCCTGGCGGCCGGCAGCCAGTATTGGGGGGCATTGGCTGAAGCCTATTTAAAATAAACGCGAAAAATAATAACAGGGAAGATAATGATGAGTGAAAATACGGCTGAAACCCAAACGGAAATAATATCGGCCCCGAAGGTCGGTGGCAAAAAGATCATCTTCGCCGCCTCCTTCGGCAATGCGCTGGAATTTTTCGATTTCGGTATTTATAACTTCTTCGTCATTTATATTAGTGTGCTGTTCTTTCCGCCGTCGAGCGATCCTAATTTGGCGTTGCTGTTGGCGTTCGCCACGTTTGGCGTCAGTTTTTTCATGCGGCCGCTGGGCGGTATTTTGATCGGCGCCTATGCCGATCGCCATGGCCGCAAGCCGGCGATGATCCTGACGATTTCACTGATGAGCCTGGGCACGGCGATGATCGGTTTTGCGCCGACTTACGCCAGCGCCGGCTATTGGGGAACCGTCACACTGGTGGCGGCGCGTTTGATCCAGGGCGTGGCGGCGGGCGGCGAGGTGGGGGCATCGATGTCGTTGCTGGTGGAGTCGGCGCCACCTAACCGGCGAGGCTTCTATTCCAGCTGGTCGCTGGCGACGCAGGGCATCGCCACCGTGGTCGGCGGTGTCACCGCGCTGGCGCTCAGCGCGGCCTTGCCGGTGCTTTCCGGCGAGCCGAACGCCATGGCCGAGTGGGGATGGCGCATTCCGTTCTTTATCGGCGTGGCGCTGGCGCCGCTCGGTTGTTGGCTGCGTCTCGGATTGGAAAGCGACCGGCCGCCGGTGTCGCGGGCCCATGAACCGCCGTCGCAGCTGCGACGGCACTCGCGCGCGGTGGTGCTTGGCGTGATGCTGACCATTGGCGCTACCGTCGCCACTTACATCTCGATGTATTATCTCGGCACTTACGCGGTGAAATACTTAGGCATGCCGCAAGCCTACGGCTATGCCGCGATGCTGCTGGCGGGGCTGGTGACCTTCGGCGGCAGCCTGTTGGTCGGGCACTGGTGCGATCGCTATGGCCGTTTGCCGCTGATCCGGGGCTCGCGCATCGCTATCTTGATCGTGGCCTTGCCGGCGTTTTGGTGGCTGAGCGCCGCGCCGCATCCGGCGGTGCTGCTGCTGATTGTCGCGATATTGGTCGGATTGACCACGCTCGGCTCGGTGCCGACCATGCTGATGATTTCGGAGCTGTTTCCGCAGCGCATTCGCGCATTGGGGTTTGCGTTGGTCTATAGCCTCGGCGTGGCGATTTTCGGCGGCTTTGCCCAATATATCGCCTCGCAGTCGATCGCGTTGAGCGGCTCGCTGCTGGCGCCCGCCGTCTACCTGATGCTGGCGACGCTGGCTTCGCTGGCGGTGCTGCCCTTGCTGCGTGAAACCGGCGGCGATCCATTGCGCTAGCGAGCGCGGGCGAAAAAAAGCGCCGGCGGTTTTCACCGTCGGCGCTTTGCGTTGCGACCGTTTCAGGCTGGCGTTCAGGCCACCGGACGGGCGATCACGCTGCGGGTTTCCATGCGCACTTCGGCGATGGTGACCTGCAAGGTATCGCTTTGGCGGTAAACCACTTCACCTTTGATCTGCACGGTGCCGGTTTCCTGGCTGCACTGCATTTCGTCACGCACTGCGTGAATGAACGGCGCCGGGATGAAGGCAACCGCGCCGTTGTCCAGCAGGCGCACACGCAGGCCGCCACGGGTTACGTCGATAATCTCGGCGTTGAAGCGGGTATCGGTGCCGGCCTTGTCCTGCAGGAAGCGGGCGTACAGCCAGTCGCCGACGTCGCGTTCCGCCATGCGGTTCAGGCGGCGGCGCTCCGCCAGCTGCACCGTCACGTCATCCTGCGGTTTTTCCGCCGACTGCTGGTTGATGATCGCCTTCAGCAGGCGGTGGTTGACCATATCGCCGTATTTACGGATCGGCGATGTCCAGGTGGCGTAAGCCTCCAGACCCAGACCGAAGTGTGGCCCCGGCGTAGTGCTGATCTCGGCGAAGGTCTGGAAGCGGCGGATGCGGCTGTCGAGGAACTGGGTCGGCTGCGCGTCCAGGTGGCGGCGCAATTCGCAGAAACCGTCGAGGGTCAGCAGCTTCTCGGCTTCGGCTTCGACGCCGTTGGCCTGCAGTACGGTGACCGCTTGCTCAACCAGCGCAGGATCGAAACCGGTGTGCACGTTGTACACGCCGAAGCCCAGGCGATCGCGCAGCACGATGGCGGCGCAGACGTTGGCGGCGATCATGCATTCTTCAACAATACGGTTGGCGCTGCGGCGCTGCTCGGTAACGATCTCCAGCACGTCGCCTTTTTCACCCAATACGAAGCGGTAGTCCGGGCGATCTTTGAATACCAGCGCATGCTGGTGGCGCCAGGCGTTACGCGCGTCGCAAACGCGTTTCAGCAGGGTGATCTGTTGCGCGATGGCGTCGCTCGGCGGTTGCCAGCCGGCAATGCCGTCCAGCCAGTCGGAGACTTCGTCGTACACCAGTTTGGCTTTGGATTCGATCTCGGCGGCGAAGAACTGAATATCTTCGCCCAGCGCGCCGTCGGCGGCGATGGTCACGCGGCAAGCCAGCACCTGACGGCGCTCGTTAGGGCGCAGCGAGCACAGGTTGTCCGACAGATCGCGCGGCAGCATCGGGATGTTGAAGCCCGGCAGATAGTTGGTGAAGGCGCGCACGCGGGCGATATCGTCCAGCTTGCTGCCTTGCTCGACATAAGCGGTCGGATCGGCGATGGCGATGGTCAACTGCAGCGAACCGTCACCGTTGTCGGTCACGTACAGCGCATCGTCCATGTCTTCGGTGCTGGCGCTGTCGATGGTGACGAATTCGAGCGCGGTCAGATCTTCACGCACCAGCGCAGCGTCCGGCTCGCTGAGAGCCTGCATCTCCGGCGCCTCTTTTTCCAGATTGTGACGCGCCAGCGTCACCCACCACGGGGCGAAATGGTCTTCACCGTCGGTGATAAACTGGGTCAGGTCGGCGTTGAAGCCGCGATCGCCTTTCAGCGGATGACGGCGCATTTCCGCCACCGCCCAGTCGCCGGCCTGGAAGTTGTGGGTCAGTTCACGCACCGGGCGGCACGGAATCGCCTCTTTCAGCAACGGATGATCGGGCACGATGGACAGGCGATCGTCGCGCTTTTGCACGCGGCCGACGAAGCGCGACAGGAACGGTTCGACCAGGGTTTCCGGCTCGGCGATTTCGCGCTCTTTCTCGGTGTGCAGGGTGGCGATAATGCGATCCCCGTGCATGACTTTCTTCATGTACGGCGGTGGAATGAAGTAGCTTTTTTGACCGTCTACTTCAAGAAAGCCAAAGCCTTTCTCAGTCCCTTTCACGACGCCTTCAACGCGCGGGGTCTGAGAGTGAAGTTGCTGTTTAAGCTGCGCCAGCAGCGGGTTATCTTGAAACATATCGTCCAGTGAATGGGTTGTGAGTGGCAAGATTTGCGGCTGACAGTTTTACGCGAATCACCCGCTGCGAGCAAGCCTAACGTCACGGAACCCCGCGTTGCCGCGCGATTTTGCGCAAGAATGGTCAATCGAAGGGCGAACGATGAAAAACCCCGGCGCGCAGGCCGGGGTGAAAGGCGTAGGACAATCAGTCCCGCAGCGGCGTCGGCTGCAGGATTTCAATCCAGTAATCGTCCGGATCGCGAATGAACGCCACGTAGTTCATGCGGCCTTCATGCAGGCGTTTCTGGAAGGTGACGCCCAGGCGCTCAAACCGCTCGCAGGCGGCGCGCACGTCCGGCACCGTGACGCACAGGTGGCCAAAGCCGCGCGGCTCGCCGTTGCCGTTGTGGTAATGGAAATCCGCCTGATTTTCGGTGCCGTGGTTATGGGTCAGCTCGAGAATGCCCGGCTGGCTCAGCGCCCAGCGTTTGCGTTCGTCGTCATCCTGCGGGATCTGCTCGCGCGGGCTGCGCGTCAGGTAGCAGATGGTGAAGGCGGCTTCTTTGAACTCTTCCAGATAGACCGGGGTAAAGCCCAGCACGCGCGTATAGAAATCCAACGCTTTGGTCAGGTCTTTCACGCGGATCATGGTGTGGTTGAACACGTAACCGTCGGTTACCGTATCCGGTTGGGCCGCCACGCCGGGCAGCGTCAGTAAGTCATTCAGTGGCATCAGTGATCCTCCTCAGGGTGTCGACAGACTGTAGGTGAAATCGATGCTAATCTAAAGTGATTGTTTTTAACTAAAACGCTAACTAAAAGTGAAGGATAGATGAAGCTGAGCCAGCTGAAGTTTTTCTGCACCGTGGTGGAACACAAAACCATCGCCGCCGCCGCCCGTGAGCTGCACTGCGTGCCTTCCAACGTCACGCTGCGGCTGCGCGAGCTGGAAGAGTCGCTGGGCGGCGAGCTGTTTTTCCGCGACAAGAACCGGCTGTACGTGAATCCCAAAGGCCGGCTGTTCTACCAGCAGGCGCGCGACATCGTGGCGCAGGCCGAGCGCAGCAAACAGCTGTTCGCCGGCGAGCAACAGCATGGGCTGCTGAACCTCGGGGCGCTGGATTTTTCGCTGGTCAGTCACTTGCCGGCGCGCATCGCCCGGCTGCGCCGTTTACAGCCCCATTTGCACATCAACGTGCTGAGCCGCGACTCGCTGGTGCTGGAACGCATGTTGATCGACAGCGATCTCGATCTGGCGATCACCGACGGCCCGATTGAGCATCCGCTGCTGGCCAGCCAAAAGGCGTTTGACGAACGGCTGGTGCTGCTGATGCCGGCGGATGTCGGGCAACCCGACGCCGCCACGCTGGCGCCGCTGGAGTTTTACACGTTCAGCCGCGAGTGCTCGTTCCGGCTGAAGGTCGATCACTGGCTGGCCTCGCGCGGGCTGAAACCGCGCATGACGCTGGAAATGGAATCTTATGCCGCGATGGCAGCCTGCGTGAAGGATGGTTGCGGCGTCGCCTGCGTGCCCGGCTCGTTGCTGCCGCTGATTTTGCCGGCGCCGGGGCTGAAGGTGGTGGAAATGGGCGAGGAGGGCGTGAGCGATCTCTATTTCGTCTGGCGGCGGCATCAGCTGTCCGAGGAATTGCAGACTATCCTGGAAATATTGGCGCGCCCGGCGTGAACCGGGCGCGCGTTTTCAGGCGATGCGCAGCGACGGTTGCTGCTCGCTGCGGCGAATCGCCACCGGGATCGACTTCGACGTCGGAGTGCCGGTGCCGTCGCCGAAGCTGGCCAGCGGCACCAGCGGGTTGGTTTCCGGGTAGTAGGCCGCCAGGTTGCCACGCGGAATGTCGTAACTCACCAGCTTGAATCCATCCACCTTACGCACCACGCCGTCGTTCCACAGGGTTTCTATCTCTACCCGTTCGCCATCCTGCAGGCCCAGCGCCGCCAGATCTTCCGGATGGATGAACAGCACTTCGCGCTGACCGTAAACGCCGCGGTAGCGGTCATCCAGACCATAGATGGTGGTGTTGTACTGATCGTGCGAGCGCAGCGTCTGCAGGGTGAACGGCGCTTGCTCGCCGCCCAGCTGCGGGAACAGGGTGGCCGGCAGCGCGGCGTCGCTGAATTCCGCCTTGCCGCTTGGCGTGGCGAAGCGCAGTTCGGCGGCGGCATTGCCCAGGTAGAAGCCGCCGGGTTGCTCGCAGCGCCGGTTGAAATCCTCGAAGCCGGGAATGGTGGCGGCGATGTGATCGCGGATCAGCGAGTAGTCGTCGGCCAATTCCAGCCAGTCCAGCTGTTGCGTACCCAGCACGGCGTCGGCGATGCCGCAGACGATCGCCGTCTCCGAACGTTGAGTGTCCGCCAGCGGTTTGCCGATGCCTTCCGAGGCGTGCACCATGCTGAACGAGTCCTCGACCGTGATGTACTGTGAGCCGCTGGCCTGCATGTCCAGTTCGGTGCGGCCGAGCGTCGGCAGGATCAGCGCGTCTTTGCCGGTCACCAGGTGGCTGCGGTTAAGCTTGGTGCTGATATGCACCGTCAAATCGCAGTTGCGCAGGGCGCGGGCGGTGCGCTCGGTGTCCGGCGCCGCGGCGGCCAGGTTGCCGCCCAGCGCGATCAGCACTTTCACTTCGCCGCGCAGCATCGCTTCGATCGCTTCCACCGTGTTGTGGCCCAGCGCGCGATTGGCGGTGAAGTTAAAGTGGCGTTCCAGGCTGTCGAGCAGCGCCTTCGGCGACTTCTCATCGATCCCCATGGTGCGGTTGCCCTGGACGTTGCTGTGGCCGCGTACCGGGCACAGACCGGCGCCCGGTTTGCCCAGTTGCCCGAACAACAACTGCAGGTTGGTGATTTCACGCACCGTTGCAATAGAGTGCTTATGCTGAGTCACGCCCATCGCCCAGGTGCAGATCACCCGTTCGGCGCCCTGGTAGGTGGCCGCCGCCTGGCGCAATTGCGCTTCGCTCAGGCCCGATTGCGCGGTAATGGTCCGCCATTCGGTGGCGTCCACCTGCGCCAGATAAGCCTCTACGCCGACGCTGTGCCGTTCGATAAACGCCAGGTCAAACAGGGCAGGTTCACCGGCGGCGAGGCGCTGACGGTGGGTTTCCAGCAGGGCTTTCACCATGCCACGCACCGCCGCCATATCGCCGCCCAGATTCGGCTGGTAATAGGAAGAGCTGATCGGCGAGGATTTTGGCGTCAGCATCTGCACCGGATCCTGCGGATCGGCGAACCTTTCCAGCCCACGTTCGCGCAGGGTGTTAAAGCTGACGATGCGCGCGCCGCGTCGGGCGGCGTTTTTCAGACTGTGCAGCATGCGCGGGTGGTTGGTGCCGGGATTTTGACCGAACACGAAGATGGCGTCGGCCTTTTCGAAGTCATCGATGCGGATGGTGCCTTTGCCGACGCCGATGCTCTGCTTCAGCCCAACGCCGCTCGCTTCGTGGCACATATTGGAACAGTCGGGGAAGTTGCTGGTGCCGAGCATGCGGCCAAACAGCTGATAAAGATACGACGCTTCGTTGCTGGCGCGGCCCGAGGTATACAGCTCGATCTGGTTCGGGTTGTCCATGCCGTTGATGTGTTTGGCGATCAGCGCCAGCGCGTCCGGCCAATGGATCGGCTCATAGTGGTCGGTTTCGGCGTTGTAGCGCATCGGATGGGTGAGGCGCCCTTGATACTCGAGGAAATAGTCGCTCTGCTGCTGCAGGGTGCTGACGCTGTGGGCGGCGAAGAACTCAGGCTCCACGGCGCTGCGCGTCGCTTCCCAACTGACCGCTTTGGCGCCGTTTTCGCAAAAGCTGAAGGTGCTGTGATTGTCGTCGCCCCAGGCGCAACCGGGGCAGTCGAAGCCGCGCGCCTTGTTGACGCGCATCAGGTTGCGCATGTTTTTTAGCGTTTGTTTACTGTCGAGGACAAAGCGGGTGGTGGCTTCAAGCGAACCCCAGCCGCCCGCCGGGCCGGTATAAGGCTTGATTGACGGTTTGAATTTCATGGTGACACTTCGCAGGTAGTTGTAGCTAAAAAGTAAACGCTTTTTTATGCGTTTTGCGTATTTATGTCACAAGTTTAGGAGCGCGGCAGGCGGGCGTCTAATCGAATGGTGCAATGGCGGCATAGAGCATATCTATCGCAGATGGATGTTGACCTAAACAAATGGTTGCATAAAGACACCCGCTGCAAAAGAGTAATGGTTTCGTCTGAAAGTGAATTCATGCAGTCTATCTCGCGGATTATATTGGCATTTTATTCAGCCTGCGGGCCTGAGGAACACAGCGTGAAGCGTTCAGTATCAGTGGTGATCGGCGGTATATTACTGCCTTTAGCGGCGCAGGCGGCGGAAACGACGCCCCATTTTCCCACCATGACCCCACCGGCGATAGACGCCGCCTCTTACGTTTTGATGGATTACACCACCGGCCAGGTGCTGGCCGCCGGCAATGCCGACGAGCGGCGCAATCCGGCCAGCCTGACCAAACTGATGACCGGGTTGGTGATCGACCACGCGCTCGACCAGCATAAGATTGGCCTCGACGATGTCGTCACCGTGGGGAAAGACGCCTGGGCGCAGGGCAACCCGGTGTTCAAAGGCTCCTCGCTAATGTTCCTGAAGCCTGGTGACAGGGTCACGGTACGCGATCTCAGCCGCGGCATCATCATCGATTCCGGCAACGACGCCTGCGTTGCGATGGCCGATTATGTGGCGGGCAGCCAGGCCAACTTCGTCAAGCTGATGAACGAGAAGAGCGCGCAGCTGGGCCTGCAGAACACCCATTTCGAAACGGTACACGGGCTGGATGCGCCGGGGCAGTTCACCACCGCCGGCGATCTGGCGGTGATTGCGCGCGCCATCATCATGAGCGAGCCGGCGGAATACCATATGTACAGCGAGAAATCGCTGACCTGGAACGGCATCACGCAGCAGAATCGCAACGGCCTGCTGTGGGACAAGACCCTGCACGTCGACGGCCTGAAAACCGGGCACACCGCCTCGGCCGGCTTCAACATCATCGCCTCCGCCACCGAAGGAGATCGCCGCCTGATCGCCGTGGTGATGGGCGGCAAAAGTTCCAAAGGCCGCGAGGAACAGGCGCGTAAGCTGTTGACGTGGGGGCTGCGCGACTTTACCACGGTGCACCTGTTCAGCGCCGGCCAGAGCCTGGGGGACGAACCGGTCTGGTACGGCGAAAGCCACCGCTTGCCGGTCGGCAGCGCGCAAGAACAGTCGCTCAGCCTGCCGAAAAGCGAGGCGGACAAACTGAAGGCGCAGTACGTGATCAATGCCGCGCGGCTGGAAGCGCCGATCAACAAAGGACAAACCGTTGGCGAGATCCGCATCAGCGATAATGGCCAGGTGGTGAAAACCCTGCCGCTGGTGGCGCTGCAGGCGGTGCCGCAGGGCGGCGTGTTCTCGCGCCTGATGGATTACATGAAGCTGAAGCTCTGACTCACCGGGCGAGCGACGACACCCGGTGGTATACTGAGCGCGAATGCCGATCATTGAGCCGCGCTATGGATATTAAACAACTGATTTATTTGTGTAATTTAGAACGGGAACGCCACTTCGGTCGGGCGGCGGAGGCCAGCTTCGTCAGCCAGCCGACGCTGTCCATGCGATTGAAAAACCTGGAAAAAGAGCTGGGCGTTTCGCTGATTAACCGCGGCAACCATTTCGGTGGTTTTACCGCCGAAGGCGAGCGGGTGCTGGCGTGGGCGCGTGAGATTGTCTCGGTTTACCAGGGGCTGAAGCTGGAGGTGGAGTCGCTCAAGCACGGTTTGCACGGCACGTTGCGCCTTGGCGTGGTGCCGCAGTGCAGCATCTCGGTGGCGGAAATGCTCAAGGCGGTCAGCGAGCGTTATCCGCATCTTGATTACCGGCTGGCGGTGCTGAGCGCCGATCAACTGCTGGAGGCCCTGACGGCGCATACCGTCGACATCGGCATCGGCTTTTTCGAGCTATCGACGCTGAAGGAACTGCATTTTCAATCGCAACCGCTGGTGGAAACCGGCGTCGAGCTGGTATTTCATCCGCAACACTTCCCTAAGCTGGTGGGCGACACGCCGTTGCCGCTGGAGGCGGTGGCCGCCTTGCCGCTGTGCCTGGCCGAACCGACGCGTTATTTCCGCCGCTATCTCGATCAGCACTTCCGCGACGCCGGGTTGACGCTGCACACGCGGCTCGAGACCGCGTCGATCTTCCAACTGCTGGAGGGGATTTTCGTCGGCCTGGGCTGCGGGCTGTTCCCGCGTGGCCAGCTGCAATCGCCGCTGATGCCCGAGCTGCAGCGGCGCCCGGTGGCCATCGGCGCCATGCCGCGTCATGCGGCGGTGGTGGTCGATATGGCGGAGCGCGCTACGCCGTTGGCGCAAAAATTCTTCGACGCCGCCAGCGAGTGGCTGCGTCGGCAAAAGGAATAGAGACGTTTATGTTTATCCGACGTTCCAGCCATGATGATGGCCCCGTGGGGCCATCATCATGTTTGCGCTAACGGCCGATGAAATTATGTTAATTGCTGATGGTAATGGTCGGATCCCAATAGAAATAACCCAGTAATTTCTGATCGCCGCCGTTTGGCCGATAATAAAGGCCAAATTGAATGCAATAGTTTTCCGTACCGGTATTGGTAATGTCTGCCTGTATAAACCAATAGGTTTGGTTGGTGAAGCTGACGGGGAATACGGTATTTTGCGCCGGCATCATCGAGCTGCGGGTGTACATTTTGAAGGTCGGGTTGGAGAAAACCTGGGTGCCGCTGCCGAACTGCGGCAGCCCGTAGATCAGCACGCTGGCGTCGAAATTGGCGGATTCTGAGGTGCCGGTCCAGCGAATGACGTCGCCGACATTGGCCTTAAAGTTCAGGTCCGCCGTGCCGGAGCCGCCGATCACCTGTTCGGAGGTGACGACCATATAGGCGTATTGATGGCCAATGCCCGTCGGGTTGCCGGCGTCCTGGCTGGGATTGTTATTCTCGAATGCTTCTATCAGGGCATCGGTATCGATGACGACAATCACGTTAACGATACTGTTGCTGGATTTAAGTTCTTGCTCAGACATAGGGTTACCTCACAATATTTTTTGCTGTGATAGAAAATTGAAAATAATGAGAATAACGGCGAGCTTTTATCTTTGTTGAATATTAAAAATGGGTCATCACAACGCCGCTATCGGCTTAATCATAGAAACTAAATAGCAAGACGACCACTGCTGAAAGGTTAGGGGTTTTAATGAGTTCATCTATTAATTAGCAGGGTTAAAACCTTGTTTTACTGCTTCTGCGATGAGAACGGTTACAGAATTGAGCGATGGCGCAATCTGCCTATTGCTTTGTTTGCAGACATAATTTTGACGAACCCTGTGTTTCGCCGATGGCAGAATAAAACGAATCATAATCCTGATAAATGAAGTGTGTTTGGATTTTTGCTTTATCAATTTATATTTTGGTGAAGTTTTTCGCCGAAACAGAGAGGGGGAGTTAACGGCGAAGAACGTTAGCCGTCAACTCAGTGATGACAGATCACAGCGCCGGTTGTACCGGTTCCGCATCGCCCAACGTTTGGCGCAGGCGATTTTCCCAAGCGTAGAGCGCGGCGGTGAGGATCACTTCCAGCGCCTGCGCCTGATTCAGGCCGCTGTTGAACAACGGCTGCACGCTCTGCGGGGTAAATTTCTCCGGTGCGCGCGTCAGCTCGGCGGCGGTGTGGATCACCGCGCGTTTGACGGCATCCTCGGTAAATGCCAGCCCCTGAGGCAGCCCGGCGAACAGCGCCTGGGTCAGTCCGTCGTCCTGGAGCTCTTGCGTCACCGTGGCCGCGCAATAATGGCTGCCGTTGATGCGCGAAACCGCCAGCGTCGCCAGCGCCTTCAGGCGGCTCGATAACCCATATCCTTCGGCATTGATGCCGTTGAACACCCCGTTACGCTCGCGCAGTGCGGCGGCATCGTGCGCCAACAGCAGATAATAAGATTCGGCGCGCGCCTGCGGGTGACTCTGATCCAGCACGTCAAGCTGTTCTGCGGCGGCGGCTTCCGTGTCGATCGGCGGCAGACGCGCGGTCCAGCTTAACTCTTCGGCACTGAAAGCGACGCCAACGGCGTCTTCGACGTTAGGGAAGCCGGGCACCACCGCCGCCGGCCGGCCAGCCAACGCCGCGACGCCCGCGACCACGCGCGCTTGATAGCTGACAAAACCGATGATTTGCGAAAAGGTGACGATATCCGCCGGGCTCAGCCCGACGTCGCCAAGCTGTTGCAGCGCCTTGCGGCAAATCAGCGTGGGCTGGCTGGCAAGCTGGCGGGCGTATTGGGTGATCTGGGCGAGGCGGATATTGCTTTCCCGGGAAGCGTCCGGGCTGTGCAGCGGGGCGAGGCGGGCGGCATAGTGGCTACAAAGCGACTGCACGCCCGTCACCTGAGCGACGGTCAACGCGGTGCTGAGGCGATCATATGGTGACATTGTCACGTATCGTGATAATGGCACCTGATCGGGAAACAGCGCGTGGTAGCCGGCCAATGAGGCGTTGAACACCCCGGCGCGAGCGCTGAGCGCATTGTTTAAGGCTTCATCGGCGAAGGCGCCCAGCCCCAGCAGAAAGCGATCGCGAAGGGTGGCCGCCTGAGGCTCCAGCGGCGCATCGCCCCGCACGCTGCTTTGGGTTTCGTGATACCACTGGGCATTATGTTGTCGACGGAGTCGTTCCATAGGGTCAATCCTTAATCATGATCAACAGCCAACGCTGCGTACGGCAGCGGCGGCTGGACAAAGAGGCAACATGCCCCCAAGCGGGGCGAAAGGCGGATTTAGCGCAGCTCATCGCAGCACAGCGCGTGGCCGTAAACAGAGAAACCGGCGGCCAGGGTGAGCAAAAGCTGCGTGAGGCGGCGGTGGCGAAGGCTGTTCATCAGTGCGATATCCTGTCGTATGAGAGACTCAACGTAGGGGATATCCTCACCGATCGCCCTGGCGAGATAAAATAATGTTACGGACTAATCAATAACTGAAAGGAATAAAATATAAGGATATATAACAAGAATGTAATTTGTATGTGCGTTTTCTTGCTAAGCGGCAGGCGCGTACCGCAATAAAAAACCCGCCGCAGCGGGTTTGGCGGTGACGGCGCGACTCAAAAACGGCCGCCGTCGCGCCGCCAGGCGTCGGCGGTCAGCGCCTCGCCGAAGTGGCTGGCGATAAGACGCTTGGTCAATTCGTGCAGCGGCGCCGCCAGCACCTCGGCGGTGCTGCCGCGTTCGACGATTTCCCCTTCATGCATCACCAGCACCTGGTCGCTGATATGCTTCATCATGCCGAGATGTTGGGTGACATAAATATAGGAAATACCGTGTTTTTCCTGCAGCTCCAGCATCAGGTTGATGATTTGCGAGCGCATCGACATGTCCAGCGAGGCCAGCGCCTCATCGGCGACAATCACCTTCGGCTGCAGGATCAGCGCACGCGCCAGCGCGACGCGCTGTTTCTGCCCGGAAGCCAGCATGTGCGGATAGTAGTAGGCGTGATCCGGCAGCATGCCGACCTGGCGCAGCGTCTGGTTGATGCGCTGCTCGCGCTCGGCGGGTTCCAGATCGGTGTTCAGCCGCAGCGGCGCATCCAGCAACTGGCCGATGCGTTGGCGCGGATTGAGCGAGGTGCTCGGATCCTGAAAAATCATGCGAATGCGCTGGCTGCGATAGCGATAATCGCCGAACGCCAGCGGATGATCGTCGATCAACAGCTCGCCGGCGGTCGGCTCCACCATGCCGGAGAGCATCTTCGCCAGCGTGGATTTGCCGGAGCCGTTCTCGCCGATCACCGCCAGCGTCTGGCCTTCGCGCAGGGTAAAGCTGACCGATTTCACCGCCTCGACGTGCTGGCGGCGGAACAGCCCGGTGCGATAGCGGTAGGTTTTGCTCAGGTTGCGCACTTCCAACAGCGTTTCCATGTTATTGCTCCTCCATGTTCAGCGGGAAGTGGCACGCGAAGAAGTGGTTTTTGACCGGGCGCAGGCGCGGCGTTTCGATGCACTTCTTCTGTGCGTAAGGGCAGCGCGGCCCCAGGCGGCAGCCGATCGGCAGGTGTTCCAGCGAAGGAATGGCGCCCGGCAGCGTGTTTAAACGGCTCTTGTGCGGCAGCGAGCGGCCGAAGTCCGGCATGGCGCGGATCAGCGCCTGGGTGTAAGGGTGGTGCGGCGCCGCCAGCAGTTCTTCGCACTGGGCGCTTTCCACCGTTTGCCCGCAGTACAAGACGTTCACCCGGTCGGCCCACTTGCTCATCATCTGCAGGTCGTGACTGATCAGCAGAATGGTGGTGTTGTTGTTCTGGTTGAGACGCGCCAACAGGCGGAAAATCTGCGCCTGCGTGGTCGGTTCCATGGCGTTGGTCGGTTCATCGGCGATCAGCAGGCGCGGTTGGTTGGCCAGCGCGATGGCGATCATCACTTTCTGGCACTCGCCTTCCGTCAGCTCGTAGGGGAAGCTGCCCATGATGTCGTCGTGATCCTTGATGCCGACGCGGTGCAGCAACTCGATGGCGCGGCGTTTGCGCCAGTTGAAGCGCTGCCACCAGTGGCCCTTGTAGGTCCAGCCCGGGATGGCCTGCGCCAGCTGACGGCCGATGCTCTCGGAAGGGTCGAGACAGGACTGCGGCTCCTGGAAGATCATTGAGACGTTGTGGCCCACCAGCTTGCGCCGCTCGCGCGGGCTCAGCTGCAGCAGATCGATGTCGTCGAAGCGGAAACGATCGGCGGTGACGCGCCAGTTGTCTTTGGTCACGCCGCAGATGGCCTTGGCGATCAGGCTCTTGCCGGAGCCCGATTCGCCCACCAGGCCGCGCACCTCGCCCTCGGTCAGCGTCATGCTGACGCGATCGACCGCCTTGACCGGCCCTTCGGCGGTCATAAATTCAATCGTCAGATTGCGGATATCGAGTAACGGCATTATTCCACCCCGGCATTGATTGCGCGGCGCATACCGTCGCCCAACAGGTTAACCAGCAGCACGCTGACGAGGATGGCCGCGCCGGGCAGCATCACCGTCCAGGGCGCGACGTACACCAGCTCGAGCGAATCGCCGAGCATCGCTCCCCATTCCGGCGAAGGCAACTGCGCGCCGAGATCGAGGAAGCCAAGCGCGGCGATATCCAAAATAGCCATCGACAGCGCGCGGGTGAACTCGGTCACCAGCACTGCCGCGATGTTCGGCATGACTGCATACCACAGGATCTGCAGCGTGGAAGCGCCGTCAAGGCGCGCCGCCACCACGTACTCTTTCTCCAACTCATCGTGCACCGCGCTGTAGATGGTGCGCACCATGCGCGGCAGCAGAGCCAGCCACACCGCCAGCATGGCGTGTTCGAGTTTGGGCCCGATAAACGCCACCACCACGATCGCCAGCAGTAACGACGGAATAGACAGCAGAGTGTCGAGAATGTGGTTAAGCACCGCTGAGCGCAGCCCGTGGGTGACGCCGGCGAACACGCCGAGGATCACCCCGCAGAACGCCGCGGCCAGCGTCACCGCCAGCGCGGAACCGAAGGTGGCGGCGGTGCCGGTCAACAGGCGGCTGAGGATGTCGCGCCCGAGATCGTCGGTGCCGAGGAAGAACGACACGTTGCCGTAGCGCGACCAGGACGGCGGCAGCAGCTGATAACCGAGGAACTGCTGATCCAGCGCGTAGGGCGCCAGCAGGCTACCGAACAGCGACAGCAGCAGCAGGGCGATCACGCCGTAAAAACCGATCATCGCCAGCGCGTCGCCGTAGAAAATCCGCCAGGTGTAGCGCAGCGGGCTCGGCATCTTTTTCTCGCGGTATACGTTATCGAAGGGCATACCATTCCTTATGTTTCAGCGGGTTGGTTGCCGCACCCAGAATGTCGGCCAGAACGTTAATGGTGATCACCAGCGTGCCGACCACCATGACGCCGGCGGAGATCGCCGCATAGTCCTGCTGGCGAATGGCGTTGATCAGCCACCGGCCGAGGCCCGGCCAGCTGAACACCACTTCGGTGATCATCGCCAGCGTGAGCATGGTGGAGAACTGCAGCCCCAGCTTGGGCACGATCGGCGGCAGCGCATTGTGCAACACGTGGCGGCGGATGATGGTGAAGCGCGACAGGCCGCGGGTGGCGGCGGCCTTGATGTAGTTTTGGCTCAGCACGTCGTCGGTGCTGATGCGCATCAGGCGCACCACTTCGGTGGTGGGCGCCACCGCCAGCGCGGCGATCGGCAGGATCATGTGGCGCAGGGCGCTGCCGATCATCTCGGCGCGGTACGGCGAATCCGACAGCCAGGCGTCGATCAGCGCGAAACCGGTGATGGGCTTCACCTGATACAGCAGGTCGAAACGGCCGGATACCGGCAGCCAGCCCAGGTGCAGCGAGAAGAACAGCATCAGCAGCAGCGCCAGCCAAAACACCGGCATCGAGAAGCCCAGCAGCGCGAAGGTGCTGATGGCGGTGTCCTGCCACTTGCCGCGCAGCACGCCGGCGATGATGCCCAGCGGAATGCCGATGAACAGCGCCATAGCGAAGGCCAGCAGGCACAGTTCCATGGTAGCCGGGAACACTTCGCGCAGCTGTTCGCTGATCGCTTGGCCGTTGATGCTGGAGACGCCGAAGTCCCAGTGCAGCAGGCTGACGAAGTAGAACTGATAGGCGTCCAGCAGGGCGGCGCCGTTCAGCGGCGCGCGCGGCGTGAAATAGCTCAGGCTGAAACTGACCAGCGTCAGGAAGAACAGCGTGATC
Source organism: Serratia sp. CY83965 (assembly GCF_052166375.1). Lineage (NCBI taxonomy): Bacteria > Pseudomonadati > Pseudomonadota > Gammaproteobacteria > Enterobacterales > Yersiniaceae > Serratia > Serratia sp. CY83965. The sequence continues at coordinate 626,523 of NZ_JBJNOV010000004.1, forward strand.
AGCAGCAGCAGAATGCGGCGCAGGGTAAAGATAATCACTTTTTCACCTCCGGCGCGGATTCACGGTACACCCCGGCGAACGAGGCGTTGCCGAACGGGCTCAGCACCAATCCCTTGATGTCGTAACGATAGGCCTGCAGGCGCAGGGAAGACGCCAACGGCAGCACCGGCAATTGCTGCTCGAGGATTTTCTGCGCCTTGCGGTAGTTATCGATGCGCTGAGACAGCTGCTGCGACAGCAGCGCGTTCTGCAGCACTTCGTCAAAGCCCGGATCACACCAGTGAGCATAGTTGGTTTGCGAACGGATTGCCGCGCAGCTCAGCAGCGGCCGGAAGAAGCTGTCCGGATCGTTGCTGTCGGTGGCCCAGCCGGTCAGGGTCAGATCGTGGTTCATCTCCATCAGGCGCGCTTCCTGGAAACGGCCCTCCACCGGCACGATGGTGACGTTGATGCCCACCTGGCCGAGATCGGCCTGGATCAGTTCGGCGGTTTTCAGCGGGCTCGGGTTGTAAGACTGCGAGGCGGTCGGCACCCACAGCTTCAGGTTCAGCTGGCTGACGCCGGCCTGCCGCAGCATCTCGCGCGATTTGGCCGGATCGTATTCGGTGACGTGCGCATCGTTGTCGTAGGCCCAGGAGGCGCGCGGCAGAATCGAGGCGGCGGTTTCCGCCGTGCCGTAATAGATCGACTGCATCAACCGCTGGTTGTTGATCGCCAGCGAGATCGCCTGGCGCACGTTGAGATTGTCGAGCGGCGGTTTGCGGGTGTTGAACGCCAGGTAGGCGATGTTCATCCCTGGGCGCAGCGTCAGGCGCAGGCGCGGATCGTCGCGCAGGATAGACAGCTGGCTGGCCGCTGGATAGGCCAGCACGTCGCACTCGCCGGTCAGCAGCTTGGAGAGGCGGCCGGTGCCGCCGGCGCCCAGATCGATCACCACCTGCGGCATGCGCGGCAGGCCTTTCCAGTAGGCGGCGTTGCGCGCCAGCCGAATATATTGCCCCGAGCGGTATTCGTTGAGCAGGAATGGGCCGCTGCCGACCGGCTCGCGATCGATCAGCTCCTGATGGCCTTCGCGCGTCAGCGTGTCGGCGTATTCGGCGGACAACACCGGCGCATAATGAGTCGCCAGGTGCCACAGGAACGAGGCGTCGGGCGACTGCAGGCGAATTTCCACCGTGTAGTCGTCGAGCTTTCTCACGCTCTGCACCGAATCGCCGAACTGCAGGCTGTCGAAATAGGGGTATTCGCCGCCGTTGACGTCGTGATACGGATGTTTCTGATCGAATACGCGGGCAAAGCTGAACACCACGTCGTCGGCATTCATCTTGCGGGTGGGCGTGAACCAGGCGGTGGTCTGGAACGGCACGTCCTTGCGCAAATGGAAGCGGTAGGTAGCGCCGTTATCCAGCACTTCCCAGCTTTGCGCCAGCTCGGGGATCAGGCGATAGGTGTAGGGATCGACGTCCAGCAGGCGATCGTACAGCTGGGCGGCCAGGGTATCCACCGTCAGGCCGCTGCTGGCCATTTGCGGGTTGAAGGTATTCAGTATGCCGCTGACGCAATAGACAAAGCCGCTCTGGCGAATGTCCGGCAGCGGCGCCGCGGCGGCGGGTGCGGGCGGTGTTGTCGCGGCCAGGGCAGAGCCCGTCAGGCACAACGACAGTATCCAAAAGGGTAAACCACGCATAGAGGCTCATGGGTTAATCAGCAATAGCGTTAGTGTATCGCACTCTGACCGGCAGCCCAATCCATTGAGCAAAATCGCTGAGTTTTCTGCGACTTGATTAATCAGGCCGTTCAGCGGCAAGAAAAAAGTTTTTTATGTTATGTTATAATATAACAAAAACATGTTACCGTTCCCCGGCAAAGTCACAACAACGCAAGGGGATGTATGAACGAAGTTGCACTTCCACCACGCCGTTCGCTGCCGGACGCTCAGGCAGGTCGCGGCGAAATGAGTGATGTCGGGCTCGATTGGGTCGGGATGCAAGGGATCGCGCTGCCGCTGGAGCTGGCCGGCAAGCCATTGATGGCGAAGGTCGACGCCGGTATCAACCTGCGCGCCGAGGCGGCGGGGGAACGCGGCATTCACATGTCGCGGCTGTATCTGGCGCTGGACGAATTGACGCAGGGAGAGCTGACGCCGCAGCGCATCGGTCGGACGCTGCAGGCTTTTCTGGATTCGCAGCCGGAACACAGCGATCGCGCCAGCCTGACGCTCAGCGGCGAGCTGTTGCTGTCGCGCCCGGCGCTGCTGTCGCCGCAGCGCGGTTGGAAAGCTTATCCGCTGCGCATCGAGGCCACCCTGGCAGGCACGCTGACGCTGGCGCTGACCGTCGGCGTGACTTACTCCTCCACCTGCCCGAGTTCGGCGGCGCTCAGCCGCCAGCTGGCGCAGCAACAGTTTCAGTTTGATTTTGAACAGGCGGCGGAGCGCGTCAGCCAGCGGCAGGTGAGCGAGTGGCTGCTGGATCAAGGGATGCCGGCCACCCCCCACAGCCAGCGCAGCTGGGCCTGGATCACCGTAACGCCCGAGAATGAAAGGGCGTTCGAACCGGTGAAACTGATTGACCGCATCGAACACGCATTGGGCACGCCGGTGCAAACGCTGGTGAAACGCCGCGACGAGCAGGCCTTCGCGCTGGCCAACGGTCAGAACCTGATGTTTTGCGAGGACGCGGCGCGGCGGCTGTATCGCATGCTGCGCAGCCAGTGCGACTACCGCGCCTTCTCGCTGCGCGTCGAGCATCAGGAGAGTTTGCATGCCCACAATGCGGTGGCGGAGCTGAGCTGGCGGGGAGAACACCATGCTGCGTAAAAATCCCAGCGGCCATCTGCCGCAGGTTTCGCCGCTGGCCTACATCGATCCCACCGCCATTATTTGCGGCCGGGTGATCGTCGAAGATTTCGTCTACGTCGGCCCGTATGCGGTGATCCGCGCCGACGAGTTGAACGCAACCGGCGACATGGAGCCGATCGTCATCGGCTCGCACTCCAATATTCAGGACGGCGTGGTGATCCATTCCAAGAGCGGGGCGGCGGTCACCATCGGCCGTTACAGCTCGATCGCCCACCGCGCCATCGTGCACGGCCCGTGTCGCATCGACGATCGGGTGTTTATCGGTTTCAACAGCGTGCTGTTCAACTGCCACGTTCAGTCCGGCTGCGTGGTGCGCTACAACGCGGTGGTGGACGGCGTGACGCTGCCGGAAAACCGCTATATCCCCTCGACCGAGCGCGTGGGGCCGGACAGCGATTTGTCGCGTTATCGCCAGGTCGATCGCGGCGCGCTGCAGTTTTCGGAAGAAGTGGCCGCCACCAACGTCGAACTGGTGCGCGGTTATCAGGCATTACGCAATGAATTTTAATGAGGTTTCCATGAAACAACTTCCCGTGACCGTGCTTTCCGGCTTTCTCGGCGCCGGCAAGACCACGGTGCTGAACCATATCCTGAACAACCGGCAGGGCATGCGCGTGGCGGTGATTGTCAACGACATGAGCGAAGTGAACATTGACGCCGCGCTGGTAGAGAATGAAGTGCATCTCGATCGCCAGGAAGAGAAGCTGGTGGAGATGAGCAACGGGTGCATCTGCTGTACGCTGCGCGAAGATCTGCTGGTGTCGGTGCGCGAACTGGCGCAGGAGGGGCGTTTCGATTACCTGTTGATCGAATCGAGCGGCATCTCGGAGCCGCTGCCGGTGGCGGAAACCTTTACCTTTGAGGATGAAGCGGGCGAAAGCCTGTCCCAATTCGCCCGGCTGGATACGCTGGTGACGGTGGTCGACGGGGTGAATTTCATTCAGCAATACCAACAGGCGCAAAGCCTGCAGGAGGCCGGCCAAAGCCTGGGCGAGGACGATCTGCGCAGCGTGGCGGACCTGTTGATCGAGCAAATTGAATTTTGCGACGTGATCCTGGTCAGCAAGACCGATCTGTTGACGCCAACGCAGCAGGGCGAAGTGATGGCGCTGCTGGCCAGCCTGAATCCCGACGCCCGCATTGTGCCGATCGCGCCGGGCAAACTGCCGCTGGAGGCGGTGCTGAATACCGGCAGCTTCAGCTTTGAAAAGGCGCAGCAGGCGCCCGGCTGGCTGAAAGAGCTGCGCGGCGAACACGTGCCGGAAACGGAAAGCTACGGCATCAGCAGCTTTGTCTATCAAGCGCGGCGGCCGTTTGCGCCGGACAAGTTCTACCGTGTGATCAACGGCGACTGGGGCGGCGGCAAGCTGCTGCGTTCGAAAGGCTTCTTCTGGCTGGCGACGCGTCCGCGGCAGGCCGGGCAGTGGAGCCAGGCCGGCGGCATCGCCCATTACGGCCTGGCGGGCACCTTTTGGCGCGCTATCCCGCAAGATAATTGGCCGCAGGATCCGGAAACGCGGGCACATATTCAGGAGAAATGGGTGGAGCCGTTCGGCGACATGCGGCAGGAGTTGGTGTTTATCGGCCAGCACTTGCAACAGGCGGCGATCGTGCGTTTGCTGGATGACTGCCTGCTGAGCGACGATGAAATGGCCGCCGGCGTGGACTATTGGCTGGATATGGCGGACCCGTTCCCTGAGTGGTAATTGCGCAATCTTCGTGTGGTAATGAGAAAAATTCTCAACAAAGTGCTTTACAGACGATACTGATAACTATTATCATCGCCTGGCAGTTCACGGAAGGCCGCGGTTTGCGGCTCTGATGTGGAAGGCACGACATTGCTCACATTGCTTCCAGTGTTTTTTAAGCCAGCTCGGGTGCTGGCTTTTTTTTTGCCCGCTATTCCTCGTCCACTTCGCCGTTTTGCAGCAGCGCATGTTTTTTCAGCATGCCGCGTAGCTGATGGTAGGTGAGCCCCAGCAGCTGCGCCGCCTTGCGCTGATTGAACCGGCCTTGCTGCAGCGCCGCTTCGAGAAGCGCCTTCTCCTGCTCGAGCTGCCAGTGTTTCAAATCCAACGGCAGCGGCGGCAACGCGGCGGCGTCTTCAGGAATGGGCGCGACCGGCGTGGCCTCGCGCGGCGCAAACGGGTTGATGACGATCTCATCCAGCGGGCTGTCGCTGTCGCCGTGACGATAGACCGAACGTTCCACCACGTTTTTCAGTTCGCGCACGTTGCCCGGCCAGCCATATTCGAGCAACGTCTGCCTGGCGCGTTCGGTAAAGCCGGGAAACAGCGGCAGCCCCAGCTCGCGGCACATTTGAATGGCGAAGTGCTCGGCCAGCAACATGATATCGGGCCGGCGTTGGCGCAGCGGCGGCAGCTGCACCACGTCGAACGCCAGCCGATCCAGCAGATCGGCGCGAAACTTGCCCGCCGCCGCCAGCGCCGGCAGATCGTCGTTGGTGGCGCACACCAACCGCACATCCACCCGCAGCGGCTGGCTGCCGCCCACGCGTTCCAACTGACCGTATTCGATCACCCGCAGCAATTTCTCCTGCACCAGCATCGGCGCGGTCGCCAGCTCATCGAGGAACAGCGTGCCGCCGTCGGCGCGCTCGAAGCGGCCCAGATGACGTTTCTGCGCGCCGGTAAAGGCGCCGGCCTCGTGGCCGAACAGCTCGGAGTCCAGCAGATTTTCATTCAGTGCCGCGCAGTTGAGCGAGATGAACGGCCCTTGCCACCGGTTGGAGAGGTAGTGCAGGCGGTGGGCGATCAGCTCCTTGCCGGTGCCGCGCTCGCCGATCACCAGCACCGGTTTGTTCAGCTTTGCCACCTGGGAGACTTGCTCCAATACGTCGACGAAGGCGTTTGCTTCGCCCAACAAATTCTCTGGCTGTTCGTTCATGATGAAATTCGCCAATGTTTGGTGAAAATAATCACTCTACAGCAAGCGCTCGGAGAGTCAAAAATAAAGAATTGTTGTTTTTCAATGATATAAAAGTTGGCACGGGTTTTGATTATATCTTTGGGCAAGCTGTACGACTTAACGCGGCGCTTCAGACGCCATCAGAACCAAGAGGAAGTGAATTATGGGTATTTTTTCTCGTTTTGCCGACATCGTGAACGCCAACATCAACACCCTGCTGGACAAGGCGGAAGATCCGCAGAAGCTGGTGCGGTTAATGATCCAAGAGATGGAAGACACGCTGGTTGAAGTGCGCTCTACATCGGCGCGCGCGCTGGCGGAAAAGAAACAGCTGCTGCGCCGCATCGAGCAGGGTGAAAGCCAGGTAAGTGACTGGCAGGAAAAAGCCGAACTGGCGCTGCGTAAGGATAAAGAAGACTTGGCCCGCGCGGCGCTGATCGAAAAACAAAAGGTGGCCGATCTGATCGCCACGTTGACGCAGGAAGTGGCGACCGTAGAAGAAACGCTGGCGCGCATGAAGAGCGAAATCGGCGAGCTGGAAAACAAGCTGACCGAAACCCGCGCGCGGCAGCAGGCGCTGGCGCTGCGTCATCAGGCCGCGTCTTCTTCCCGTGAAGTGCGCCGTCAGCTCGACAGCGGCAAGCTGGATGAGGCGATGGCGCGTTTCGAACAGTTCGAGCGCCGCATCGACCACATGGAAGCCGAAGCGGAAAGCATCAGCATCGGTAAAAAGAAGTCGCTGGACCAAGAGTTTGCCGAGCTGAAAGCCGACGACGCCATCAGTGAGCAGCTGGCGGCGCTGAAAGCTAAAATGAACCGCTCAGAGTAAGGCGAACCGCGGCCACACGCCGGAGGTGGCCGCCTATCCAGGACCCGATAAGAAGGAATAACAATGAGTGCTTTATTACTTGCCATTCCGCTGACAATTTTCGTGCTGTTTGTCGCGCCGATTTGGCTTTGGCTGCATTACAGCAATCGGCAGCAGACCGGCATCCAGCTGAGTCAGCAAGAAATGCAGCGCCTGGCGCAGCTGGCGGAAGACGCCAAACGCATGCGTGAACGCATTCAGGCGCTGGAAGAGATCCTCGATGCGGAACACCCGAACTGGAGACAGTCCTGATGAGCAATACGCTGGGCAGTAAAAAGCTTTATCGCGTACCCGAAGAAGGCATGGTGAAAGGCGTCTGCGCCGGTTTGGCCCATTATTTCGACGTGCCGGTGCGCCTGATCCGCGTGATGGTGGTGCTGTCGCTGTTCTTTGGGCTGTTCTTCTTCACACTGGTGGCCTATATCGCGCTGGTCTTCGTGTTGGACGAAGCGCCGGCCAGCCGTTTCGAGGGCGAGCATCAGAAAACGCCGCGCCAGCTGCTCGATCAGCTGGAATATGAGCTGGGCAGCGGCGAACAGCAACTGCGTCAGGTCGAGCGTTACGTGACGTCCGACACCTTCGGCGTACAGAGCCGTTTCCGCAAGCTATAACCCTTCTTGCGATGCCCGGCCTGCGCAGGCCGGGCATCTTCGCCGCCGTTATCCCGTTGAGGGTCATCTTAATCGTCTTGTGCCGGAGGGCATTGTCATGAATAAAATCGATGTCGCGAACACCGCCAGAACGGGTGGATTTAAACGAGGAGCGGCGGCAATGTTGAAGACATTGGCTAAAGTCATCATCATAGCGTTACTGAACTATGGCCCGGCGGGCGCCGCCGGCTGGCTGTTGAAGACCGTCGGCCGCAAACCGGTGCGCTTCGTGCTGGCGCTGGTGTTGGAACCGCTGTTCCGTAAAGGTCTGAACAAGGCATTCGGGCGTTACGTCAAGGAGAGCAATGAAACGACTGCAAAATGAGTTAACCTCGCTGGTCAACCGCGGAATGGATCGCCATCTGCGCCTGGCGGTGACCGGCCTGAGCCGCAGCGGCAAAACCGCCTTTATCACCGCCTTCGTTAACCAACTGCTGCATGTGCACAGCGGCGCGCGCATGCCGCTGTTTTCACCGGTGCGCGAAGAGCGCCTGCTGGGCGTTAAACGCATCCCGCAGCGCGATCTCGGCATCCAGCGTTTCACCTATGACGAAGGGCTGGCGCAGCTGTACGGCACGCCGCCGGCCTGGCCGACGCCGACGCGCGGCGTCAGCGAAATCCGGCTGGCGTTGCGCTACCGTTCCAACGACTCGCTGCTGCGCCACTTCAAAGACACCTCCACGCTGTACCTGGAGATCGTCGATTATCCCGGTGAATGGTTGCTTGATCTGCCGATGCTCGAGCAGGATTACCTGGCCTGGTCGCGCCAGATGACCGGGCTGCTGCAGGGCGAACGCGCCGAATGGGCCAAGCCCTGGCTTGAGCTGTGCAAAGCCTGCGATCCGCTGGCGCCGGTCGACGAAAACCGCCTGGCGGCGATCGCCCAGGCCTACACCGATTATCTGTTGCGCTGCAAAAGCGAAGGGCTGCACTTCATTCAGCCGGGGCGTTTCGTGCTGCCGGGCGATATGGCCGGCGCGCCGGCGCTGCAGTTTTTCCCGTGGCCTGACGTGGCCACTATCGGCGAATCGAAGCTGGCGCAGGCCGACAAACACACCAACATCGGCATGTTGCGCGCTCGCTTCAACTATTACTGCCAGTCGATCGTCAAAAACTTCTACAAAGAACACTTCGTTCGTTTCGATCGGCAAATCGTGCTGGTTGACTGCCTGCAGCCGCTCAACAGTGGCCCGCAGGCGTTCAACGACATGCGTCTGGCGCTGACCCAGCTGATGCAGAGCTTCCATTACGGCAAGCGCACGCTGTTTCGCCGCTTGTTCTCGTCGACCATCGACAAACTGATGTTCGCCGCCACCAAGGCGGACCATATCACCGCCGATCAGCACGCCAATCTGGTGTCGTTGCTGCAACAGCTGGTGCAAGAGGCGTGGCAGAACGCGGCGTTCGAGGGCATCAGCATGGATTGCGTCGGCCTGGCCTCGGTGCAGGCGACCGAGAGCGGCATCGTCGATCATCAGGGGCAGCGTATCCCGGCGCTGAAGGGCAATCGCCTGAGCGACGGCGCGCCGCTGACGGTGTTCCCCGGCGAGGTGCCCGCCCGTCTGCCGGGGCCGGCGTTCTGGCAGAGCCAGGGGTTCCACTTCGATGAGTTTCGTCCGCGCGCCATGAGCGTGGACAGCCCGTTGCCGCACATCCGTCTGGATGCGGTGATGGAGTTTTTATTGGGAGATAAATTGCGATGAGCGAGCCGATCAAACCGCGTATCGATTTTGACGAGCCGCTGCAGCCGCCGCAGGAGCCGGCCTTGCGCGCCGGCGTCGCTTTCGATGCCGAACAGGCGGAAAGCTTCTTTCCGGCGGCGCCGGAGCTGCAGCAGGAAGAGGAGGAAGGGCGCGCCGAAGGCATCATCAACGCCGCGCTGAAACCTAAACGCAGCCTGTGGCGCAAAATGGTCACCGCCGGCCTGGCGCTGTTCGGCGTCAGCGTAGTGGCGCAGGGCGTGCAGTGGGTGCATACCGCTTGGGTGCAGCAGGACTGGATCGCCATGGGCGGCGGCGTGGCCGGCGGCCTGATTGTGTTCGCCGGCGTCGGTTCGGTGGTCACCGAGTGGCGGCGTTTGTATCGGCTGCGCCAGCGCGCGGAAGAGCGCGACGTGGCGCGCGAGCTGTTGCACAGCCACGGGCTGGGGCAAGGGCGCGAATTCTGCGAGAAGCTGGCGCGCCAGGCCGGTCTGGATCAGGGGCATCCGGCACTGCAGCGCTGGCAGGCGTCGCTGCATGAAACGCAAAACGATCGTGAAGTGGTGGAGCTGTACGCCAAACTGGTGCAGCCGGTGCTCGACAACCAGGCGCGGCGCGAAATCAGCCGCTCCGCCGCCGAGTCGACGCTGATGATCGCCGTCAGCCCGTTGGCGCTGGTGGATATGGCGTTTATTGCCTGGCGCAACATCCGTTTGATTAACCGCATCGCCGCGCTGTACGGCATCGAGTTGGGCTACTTCAGCCGCATTCGTCTGTTCCGGCTGGTGCTGCTCAACATCGCCTTCGCCGGCGCCTCCGAACTGGTGCGCGAAGTGGGCATGGACTGGATGTCGCAGGATCTGGCGGCGCGGCTGTCGGCGCGCGCGGCGCAGGGCATTGGCGCCGGGTTGTTGACCGCGCGGTTGGGCATCAAGGCGATGGAACTGTGCCGCCCGCTGCCGTGGCTGGAAGGGGAAAAACCGAAGCTTGGCGATTTCCGCAGCCAGCTGATCGGCCAGTTGAAAGATACGCTGAAAAAGAGCGACGGCAAGGCCAAATAACCCCGCGACGGCGCTCTCAGGAGCGCCGTTTTCTCAACGGCGCCGACGCCGGACGTAATCGAGACTTGACGACAGTCGATCCCCCTGTGATTGCGTGATAAATCTCTGCAAAATTAATTCTGGTTGTGATAACTCTCTGTTTGTAGGCTAAAATGACGCCGATGCTGTTATCCGCTTGCGTTTAAAATCAGCAACCACGGCAATAAATCAGAGTTCTGTCAACTTTTGCTGACAGATCGCTTCTACCGCCCGGTGCGAGGGAGTATCATCATCGTCAACGATCCCCGCACCTGCAGAGATAAGGCCAACACTGATGCGTTTGGAAGTATTTTGCGAAGACCGCCTCGGTCTCACTCGAGAATTACTCGATCTTTTGGTATCGCGCAGCATTGACTTACGTGGCATCGAAATCGATCCTATCGGCCGCATTTACCTCAATTTCTCCCAGCTGGATTTCGATACTTTCCGCGCGTTGATGGCGGAGATCCGCCGCATCGCCGGCGTAACCGACGTGCGCACCGTCAGCTTTATGCCTTCCGAACGCGAGCATCGCGCGCTGCGTGCGCTGCTGGAGTCGATGCCGGAACCGGTGTTCTCGATCGACATGAAAGGCAAGGTCGAGCTGGCCAACCCGGCGGCGCAGGCGCTGTTCAGCCTGAGCGAAGACAAGATCCGCAACCAGACCGCCGGGGCGCTGATCGGCGGCTATAACTTCAGCCGTTGGCTGGAGAGCGAGCATACGGCGCCGCACGCCGAGCGGGTGGTGATCCGCAGCCAGGACTTCCTGATGGACATCACGCCGATTTATCTGGAAGACCAACAGCAGCAGCCGGCCGCGGTTGGCGCGGTGGTGATGCTGAAGTCCACCGCGCGCATGGGCCGCCAACTGCAAAATCTGTCGGTGAACGACGATACCGAATTCGACCACATCGTCGCGGTGAGCGCCAAGATGCGTCATGTGCTGGAGCAGGCGCGCAAGCTGGCGATGCTCGATGCGCCGCTGCTGATCGTCGGCGATACCGGCACCGGCAAGGATATTCTGGCCCGCGCCTGCCATTTACGCAGCCCGCGCGGCAAACAGCCGTTCCTGGCGCTGAACTGCGCCGCGCTGCCGGATGACGTGGTGGAGAGCGAGCTGTTCGGCCATGCGCCGGGCGCTTATCCCAACGCGCTGGAAGGCAAGAAAGGCTTCTTCGAGCAGGCCAACGGCGGTTCGGTGCTGCTGGATGAGATCGGCGAAATGTCGCCGCGCATGCAGACCAAACTGCTGCGTTTCCTCAACGACGGCACGTTCCGTCGCGTCGGTGAGGAGCATGAGGTGCACGTCGACGTGCGCGTTATCTGCGCCACCCAGAAAAACCTCACCGAGCTGGTGCAGCGCGGCGAATTCCGCGAAGACCTCTATTATCGCCTCAACGTGCTGACCATCACCATCCCGCCGCTGCGCGAACGTCCGCAGGACATCATGCCGCTGACCGAACTGTTCGTGGCGCGCTTCGCCGATGAACAGGGCGTAGCGCGGCCCAAGCTGGCGAGCGATCTGGGCGGCTTCCTCAGCAAATACGGCTGGCCGGGCAACGTGCGTCAGCTGAAAAACGCCATCTACCGCGCGCTGACGCAAACCGAAGGCTACGAGCTGCGGCCGCAGGACATCGTGTTGCCGGAGTTCGAGGTGGAGATGTCGTTGGGCGACGAGGTGCTGGACGGCTCGCTGGACGACATCAGCAAGCGTTTCGAGCGCTCGGTGCTGACGCGCCTGTATCGCACCTATCCCAGCACCCGCAAGCTGGCGAAGCGGTTGGGCGTTTCCCATACCGCCATCGCCAACAAGCTGCGCGAGTATGGCCTGAGCAGCCGCAAAGGCGGCGCTGAGGGCGAAGAATAAAAAAGGCGCCTTGCGGCGCCTTTAGCGTGTTTCCAAAGCCGGCGTTCGCCGGCTTTGTTATTTCAGCGCAGCCAGCGCCGCGTCGTAGTCCGGCTCGGTGGTGATTTCGTTCACCAGCTCGCTGTACAGTACGTTGTCCTGGCCATCCAGCACCACGACCGCGCGCGCGGTCAGGCCCGCCAATGGGCCTTCGGTGATTTCGACGCCGTACGCCTGCTTGAACTCGGCGCCGCGCAGGGTGGACAGGGTGACCACGTTGCTCAGGCCTTCCGCGCCGCAGAAACGAGACTGCGCGAACGGGAGATCGGCGGAGATGCACAGCACCACGGTGTTATCCAGGCCGCTGGCCAGCTGGTTGAATTTACGCACCGACGTCGCGCAGACGCCGGTATCGATGCTTGGGAAGATGTTCAGGACTTTGCGTTTACCCGCGAAGCTGCTCAGCGCCACGTCTGACAGGTCTTTGGCAACCAGCGAGAAGGCCTTGGCCTGTTCGCCCTGCTGTGGCAGCTTGCCCGCTACGCCGACCGGATTGCCTTGAAAATGTACTGTCTGAGTCATTGCTAGATTCCTTTTACAGGTGTTTATACAAAGGGTATGAACCTGATGAAGCGGCGCGCCGACAACGGCAGTTAACATCAGGTTCACACCCTGGCGCCAGTTTATGACAACCGGGACGGATTGGATATCAAAGTTTGCTAAATAGTTGTATATATTAGACTGTTCTATAAAACATCACCGGCGCATCAGCCTGGCTGAATGCGCAGTTTTCGCTCAGGAGCCGTTATGAGAGACATGCGTTTTTACCCGGAAGCCTGGCCGCTGCATACCGCCTTCGTGATTGCGCGCGGCAGCCGCACCGAAGCCCGGGTGGTGGTGGTCGAAATCGAACAGCAGGGCGTGCGCGGCACCGGTGAATGCACGCCGTATCCGCGCTACGGCGAGAGCGAGGAATCGGTGATGGCGCAGCTGGCAGAGATGGCGCCGGCGATCGCTCGGGGCATCACCCGCGAGCAGCTGCTGACGCAGATGCCGGCGGGCGCGGCCCGCAACGCGCTGGATTCGGCGCTGTGGGATCTGGAGTGCAGGCTGCACGGGCAGAGCCTGTGGCAGCGCAGCGGCGTGACGGCGCCGGCGCAGATCCGCATGGCGCAGACCGTCAGCATTGGCACGCCGGAAGCGATGGCCTTCGCCGCGCGCGAGCTGGAGCGGCAGGGCGCCACACTGCTGAAGATCAAACTCGACGATCACTATATCAGCGAGCGGCTGGTGGCGATCCGCGCCGCGGTGCCGCAGACGACGCTGATCGTCGACGCCAATGAGTCATGGCAGGCGGAAGGGCTGGCGGCGCGCTGCCAGCTGCTGGCCGATCTCGGCGTGGCGATGCTGGAGCAACCGTTGCCGGCCGGTGACGACGCCGCGTTGGAGCACTTTATTCATCCGCTGCCGATCTGCGCCGATGAAAGCTGCCACACCCGCGCCGATCTGCCGCAGTTGGCGCGGCGCTATCAGATGGTCAACATCAAATTGGACAAAACCGGCGGCTTGACCGAGGCGTTGGCGCTGGCGCAGGCCGCGCGCGAACAAGGGTTCGCCATCATGCTCGGCTGCATGTTGTGTACGTCGCGGGCGATATCCGCTGCCTTGCCGCTGGCGCCGGCGGCGCGCTTCGTCGATCTGGACGGCCCGACCTGGCTGGCGCGGGACGCCGAACCGGGCCTGGCGTTCGAATGCGGGGCGATCGTCGATATCGCCCCGTAGGGATTAATTCGGGTAGGTCAACAGCTCGGTCATCGCGTCGATGTAACGCTCGCTGGCGGCATCGGCGGAGATCGGCGGGAATTCGGCGGTGATGCACGGCAGCGACAGATCCGCGCACCAGCTGCCGAACGAGCCGGGCGTTTCATAACCGACGCTGGTCACCAGCGGCAGCTCGAACTTGTGCGACAGCCAAACGCCGAGCCGCGAACTGGCGGGATCTTCGATGCAGGCCAGCGGCTCGTGGAACGACACCACCCAGTGCGGCTTCAGGCGATGGATCAGGTGACACAGCGCCTGGGTTTCCGGTTCGGAACCGGGGCGCCCGCCGGTGGAGAGTTTGACGTCGCGCACCGGCGCCGCGCTGTTCCAACGGTAGACGGTGTCGCCGGAGCGCCAGTTGGCGGCCGGGAAGTTGCGGTTCAGATCGACGCCGTTGGCATTGGCGCGCAGCCCCAGCTGGCAGCCGTCGGGGTTGACCGCCAGCACCACGTGGTGGCGCAACTGCTCGGGGGCGATGCTGCGCAGCGCGCAGGACAGGGTCACGATGGCGGCGCTCTCATCGCCGTGGGTGCCGGCGATGATCAGCCCGGTCTGCGGCCCGCCGTTCGCCGCCGGGAAATAGAGCAGCGGCGCGCCCAGCAGCGAGCTGCCGTAGTTCTCTCCTGCGATGGCCAACTGGCCACGTTCACTGCGTGGTCGATGTTCGGTCATGGTGTTGTCCCTGGATGAAAGGTCGAGAGTCATTGTCATTTTATTCAGTGTATTACGCTTTGAGACATCTTTCCCATCGCAATTGTGCGGCGTTTGCGCGATCTGTGAGGCCGCTGCGGTGAAAACGCCAATTAAACCGCACCTGGCCTGACGCTATTGTTATACTAACGGCAGTGCTAAGCCAATCACCCGCAAGAGGATTTAACATGCCAGTAGCCAGAATCATCGCCAGCTATAGCGAAAATGAAAATGACACCATCACGCTGCTGTGCGGCGTGGACGCTGAAAACCAGATCCGCCAGGGGGAATGGTTCGGCGTGGTGAAAAACGACGACGGGCGCGGTGACGAATCGAACTATCCGTTCACCCTGCATATCGATTACCAGAAAGATGCCTTCTACCTCGACTACGGTTATGACGACGCCGACGCGCGCCAGCTGCAAAAAACCGATATCTCGGCTCGTCCGCTGGCCGAGAAAGGTTTTTTCACCGTGTTCGATGAAGAAGAGGGCGAAGAGTTCAGCTACCGCATCAACAGCATCCACCTGTACGACTGACGGTCGCCGCTGCAAACACCGCCCGTGCCGCCCTGCGCCGCACGGGTTTTTTATCGCCTGAATCGCACTTTTTGCAACTTCTCGACCGCGGGCTCTAGGCCGGATGGATCTTGTGCTATATGATAAAAAATTCAGATGGTTAACGGGGGAAAATCATAATGACGGGAAGAAGAATGCAACGGGGTTTTCGTTTGGCGCTTTGCGCGGCGGCGATCGGCGCCTGTATGAGCAGCGCTATGGCGGCGCAGGTTCCCCCGGGCACCGCGTTGGCGGCCAAACAGGAAATCGTGCGCCACATTAAAGACGAACCGGCCTCGCTCGATCCGATCAAAGCGGTAGGCTTGCCGGAGGCTCAGCTGGCGCGCGATTTGTTCGAAGGGCTGGTCAATCAGGACGCCAGCGGTAAAGTGATCCCCGGCGTCGCCACGCGTTGGCAGACCAGCGACAACCAGACTTATATCTTCCATCTGCGCAAAGACGCGCGGTGGTCAAACGGTGACCCTGTCACGGCGAAGGATTTCGTTTACAGCTGGCAGCGGCTGGTAGAGCCGAAAAACCTGTCGCCGTTCGCCTGGTTCGCGCAGCTGGCGGGGATCCAGAACGCCGAGCAGATCATCAGCGGCAAATTGCCGGCCGATCGTTTAGGCGTGTCGGCGCCGGACGACTACACGCTTAAAGTGCAGCTGGACAAACCGGTGCCGTACTTCGTCAGCCTGACGGCCAACTTCAGCCTGTTCCCGGTCAATAAGACGGTGGTGGAAAAATACGGCAATGATTGGACCAAGGTCGGCAATCTGGTGGGCAACGGCGCGTTCAAACTGCAGGAGCGGGTGGTGAACGAGAAGCTGGTGCTGACGCCTAACGACTATTACTGGGATCATGCGCGTACCGTGCTGACTAAAGTGACCTTCGTGCCGATCAACCAGGAATCCAACGCCACCAAGCGTTACCTGGCGGGTGACATCGACATCACCGAATCCTTCCCGAAAAACATGTATCAGAAGCTGCTGAAAGACATTCCGGGGCAGGTGTACACGCCGGATCAACTGGGCACCTATTACTACGCGTTCAACACCCAGCGCGTGCCAACCAACGACGTGCGGGTGCGCCAGGCTTTGTCCTACGCCATCGATCGCAAGATTATCGCGGAAAAAGTGCTGGGCACCGGCGAAAAACCGGCCTATCACTTCACGCCGGATGTGACCGCCGGGTTCAAACCGGAAGCGAGCTTGCTGCAACAGCAATCACAGGCGGAGTTGGATGCACAGGCCAAGGCGTTGCTGCAGGCGGCCGGTTACGGCCCGAACAACCCGCTGAAACTGACGCTGCTGTATAACACCTCGGAAAGCCACCAGAAGATCGCCATCGCCGTGGCCTCGATGTGGAAGAAAAAGCTCGGTATTGACGTCAAGCTGCAGAATCAGGAGTGGAAAACCTATATCGACAGCCGCAACACCGGCAATTTTGATGTGATCCGCGCCTCCTGGGTGGGTGACTATAACGAGGCGTCGACCTTCCTGTCGCTGCTGACCTCCACCCACAGCGGCAACATCGCCAAGTTCAAGAACGCGGACTACGACAAGCTGCTGGCGCAGGCGGGGCGGGAAACCAATCCGGCGGCGGTGACCGCCGATTACAACAAAATGGAACAGATCATTGCCGATCAGGCGCCGATCGCGCCGATTTACCAATACACCAACGGCCGCCTGATCAAACCGTGGGTAAAAGGCTACCCGATCACCAATCCGGAAGACGTGGCCTATAGTCAAACGATGTATATCATCAAACACTGAGTCGATTTATTGATCGCCCCCGTCTAATGCGGGGGCTTTATTTTCTCGACGCTGCAACAACGAAGGTAATTAATTTTTCCACGCGATAAACCCCGTTTAATAATAAACAGGGTTGCCATCATCACATTATTGTTTCGCTATTTCAGCGAGTGGTTACGCTTATAGACAGTCCCGCATGGCATCCACCACCACACGGCCACTCATGTCGGTTTGGGTGATGCGGTAGCTGGTGGGGTAAGAGCGACGAGTGCTGAAACGATCGTGGACGGAGACCTTGCCAATCTGCAGGCCGGCGGCGTTTTTCACCACGAACTCACTGATCTCTTCCTGGCCCTGGTTTTGCAAATGGATATTGCTGATTTTTTCCAGCGTATCGCTGGCGTTTATTTTTAAATGGTCGCGTAACATAACTACCTCCTCGTAGTGAGAAAAGTATATGCCCCTAAAATTTGCGCTGAAACAGCTTTGTGTTGATTTATTATTATCATTTTGAATTAAAATTGATAGCAATATGTTAAGTCATAATAATAACGCTATTGCCAGCGCTTTATCGGCGATATTGTCCGATTTATCGGCAAGGGTTTATTTCATTGCCGTTATTATTAGTCTGCATTAATGGGGAAAAGCGCCTGCCTGGCCGTCGGGGCGGGAAAGACGCAGGCGACATTGTGCCCGCAGCCGGGAACGATCGTTAACCGATGCGGCTTCTGGGGCGCCAGGTAACGCCGATCGTAGTCGGCGTAGGCCAGGGCGCGCTGCAATCGATAGGGGCCCTGCAGCTGGGCGGCGCAGGATTTGTCGAGTATCCGATAGTAGGCGCCCGGCGCCGTGCCGGTATCATCGGCGGCGGCCAGATAGGTGATATCGGCCGCAGCATAGCGCCGGCGAGCCGCGTCTGCGGCGCGCTGCAGGTGAGCGGGAAGCGCTTCCAGACCGAATTTCCAGCGATTGGCCTGCGGACAGCGGCCGGCGTCCAGCGTTTGCCAGCGGAAGCGGCAGGTTTTCTCACTGCCGCAGCTTCCCCAGCTTGTGGGCAGAGGGCGCAGACGATCAAAATAGAGCCAGCTGCCGGGATCGGCCACCACATAGCGCAGACGCACTCCGCTTGGCGGTTGAGCAAAGCCGACATAATGTTGCACGAACTGGGCGCCGGCGGAAAAACCGGCCACGGTTATCGACTGCAGCGACGGCCAACGCCGTTTCAGATCGGCCAGCAGGTTATCCATGGCGTTGAACGAGCCGGTTTTCCCGCTATTATCCAAATTGCCTGCGATCCACGAGCCGCAGCGCCAGAGAGCGTCACCGTCTTGCGGCCGGGGTAGACCGGCGGAATGGCAGTGGACGGCGAGTTTTACCGGCACCTGGAACAGCGGGGCGACCAGCAAGCTGTTGCCTCCCGCTCCCTGCGCGGCATCGATCGCCGCTTGCAACGTCTTGGCGGCGTCGCGTGGATGCCCGTGCATCACCACCAGCGCGGTACGCGGCTGGGGGCGGTGCTCATGGGCGACATAGTAAGAAAAATCGCCCGCCGCCGTCGCTACGCGAAACGGAACGGCGATGCGCTCCAGCGTCGGCTGCGCATAGGCCGTTTGCCCGGCGAACAGCAGCGTCGCTATCGCGCGGCGAAACAAGCGGCGCATCCCCATCAGATACGGCACAGAACATCGCGCATTTGTCTTAGGAGTTCCCGACATCGTTGTTCCTCACGCGCCTGTTGATAGTAACGATAAAAGGCGCTTTCCGAGCTGAGATTGCCCGCCAGCATCAACTGTCTGAAAATCATGAATACCAGGCTAAGCATAATGATAGTAAACAATAAGCCGAGGAACAGCAGTTGCCAGCCGTCGCCGATGCGCGCACCGGGCAGATAGGTGATCGACGTGGTGGTGATTTCTACCCCACGCAGCCCCCATTGCGCCAGTGCCAGCAATAGCACCAGCAGCATGACGAACAGCAGGTACAGCAAGAAATAACGGCCGGAAAGCAAAAAACGTTTGAACTTGCTATCGGCGTTTGGCCGCAAAACGAAGCCTGCGGACGTGGCGCGCAGGATTTGCTGGCGGCCACCGGTGAAGCGATAACGTTCCAGCGCGGTCACGCTGTCCGGCAGCGCCAGCAGTAGCCGCAATGCCGTCAGCCTGATGGTTTTATTTCCCATATAGTCTCGAAACTGCAGCAGGCAAATGGGGGCGGCGTGGGGTTTCTCGACAGACTCGAGCAGTTTGAGCAACTTATCGTGTTTTTCCCGCCGAATGCGAAAAGGGGTTTTGACCACGGCGATAAACAGCGTAATGACGGTCGGTAAGACGACTTTCAAGATATCTGCGGTGCTGATTTGTAACATGCGAGTCTCCTCTCGGGCTGTCTGGCGTTCCTTGCGGCAGAAGTATAGAACACGTTTATGGGACAACGAGAAAACTGGCGTTACAGCTTGGCCTTTGATCTCCAAGACGTTAACGCTAGACTCAGCAACATAAGCAAGACTGAGGGGATAAATGAATGGATGTGATTGAGGGGAGCGAGCTGCAGGTCGCCGATGCGGTTTACGCCTACCAGCTCGACGGCAAGGGGGGCGTCACGCCGATCGAACAGGATGACAAGATCACCTGCGACGCGCCGTGCTGGCTGCATCTTGATTACGCGCACCCGGCCAGCGCTGAATGGCTGAGTACCACGCCGCTGCTGCCGGACTCGGTGCGCGAAGCGCTCTCCGGCGAAAGCTCACGGCCGCGCGTCAGCCGCCAGGGCGAAGGCACCATGATCACCCTGCGCAGCATCAACTTTAACGCTAATTCCCGGCCGGATCAGCTGGTCACCATCCGCGTATATATCACCGACAAGCTGATTATCTCCACCCGGCACCGCAAGGTGTATTCCATCGATCAGGTGGTGAACGATTTGCAAAGCGGCGCTGGGCCGACCAACAGCGGCAGCTGGCTGGTGGAAATTTCCGATGCGTTGACCGATCACACCAGCGAATTTATCGAGGATCTGCACGACAAGATTATCGATCTGGAGGACGCCTTGCTGGAGCAGCAGGTGCCGGAGCGCGGCCAGCTGGCGCTGATCCGTAAACAGCTGATCGTGCTGCGCCGTTACATGGCGCCGCAGCGCGACGTCTTCGCGCGGCTGGCCAGCGACCGCCTGCCGTGGATGAGCGACGACGATCGCCGCCGCATGCAGGATATCGCCGATCGCCTGGGACGGGGATTGGACGATCTGGACGGCAGCATTGCACGCACCGCCATCTTGTCCGACGAAATCACCACGGTGATGGCCGACGCGATGAACCGCCGCACTTACACCATGTCATTGTTGGCGATGGTATTTCTGCCCACCACTTTCCTGACCGGGCTGTTCGGGGTCAACCTTGGCGGTATTCCGGGCGGCGGTAATCCTTTCGGTTTCGCGGCATTTTGCCTGATGCTGGTCGGATTGGTGCTTGGCGTCGCCTGGTGGTTGAAGCGCAGCCGCTGGCTGTAGGCAAAAATGACGAAAACCCGGTTAACATTGAGCAATATCAACATTTAGCCGGGGGAAATGGGGCATGATCTCTCTCGCAGGTGAATGCAACGTCAAGCGATGGGCGTTGCGCTCCATAATTGTCTTACTTTCTTATTTTTGAATTACTGCATAGCACATTTGATTCGTACAATGCCGGTTTAATCACCGGCATTTTTTTATTCGGCTTCCTTTCTTCTTCAGGCCGCGCTTTCATCCCAGAAGCTGGCTTCAATCTTGTGCCCATCCAAATCCCGAACAAAGCAGCCGTAGTAAGCCTCGCCGTAATGCGGCCGCGAACCGGGCGCGCCTTCATCGACGGCGCCGGCCAGCAGCGCCTGGCGATGGAATTCATCCACCTGTTGCTTGCTGGTGGCGAAAAAACCGACGTGCGTGCCGTTGCCGGGTGAGGCCGGCCGGCCGTCGATCGGCACCTGTAGCCAAAACTCCGGGTAGTCGCGGCCGTAACCAATGGCGCCGGGATGCTCCAGTACCCGTCGGCAACCCAAAGCGGCCAGCGCACGATCGTAAAAGGCGGCGGCGGCCTCGAAATCGTTGGAGCCCAGCGAGACGTGGGACAGGCAGGGGGTGATATTCATTGCGCGATCTCCATATGACTGTATAAATAAACAGTATAGGGTAAAAACGGCACTGCCCAGCAAATTTTGCGCAAACTGTGAACAGGATCGAGATCGTCGGGAAAGGGAAATGTCGCCGCTCGCAGGATGGCAAGCGGCGAGGGGGCTTATTTGATTTCCAGCACGTTCAAACGCTCTGGCGCAGGCGCCGCGTCGTCCGAGTCTTCCGGCTGCCAGCCGACCGGCTGCATCGGGATGTCTTCGCGATCGAAGGCCAAATCGCCGCCGTCCACCACGGCGCTGCCGTGGTGAATGCCTTTGAAATCGAACAGGTTGATATCGCTCAGGTGCGAAGGCACCACGTTCTGCATGGCGCTGAACATGGTTTCCAACCGGCCTGGGTAACGCTTGTCCCAGTCGCGCAGCATGTCGCCGATCACCTGGCGCTGCAAATTAGGCTGCGAGCCGCACAGGTTGCATGGAATGATCGGGAACGCTTTGGCGATCGAGAAACGCTCGATGTCTTTCTCGCGGCAATAGGCCAGCGGGCGGATGACCACGTGTTTGCCGTCGTCGCTCATCAGCTTGGGCGGCATGCCTTTCATCTTGCCGCCGTAGAACATGTTGAGGAACAGCGTCTGCAGAATGTCGTCGCGGTGGTGGCCCAATGCGATCTTGGTGGCGCCCAGTTCGGTGGCGGTGCGGTACAGAATGCCGCGGCGCAGGCGCGAACACAGTGAACAAGTGGTTTTCCCTTCCGGGATCTTGTCTTTAACGATGCTGTAGGTGTTTTCTTCGACGATCTTGTATTCCACCCCCAGGCTTTCCAGATAGGCGGGAAGAATATGCTCCGGGAAGCCGGGCTGTTTCTGATCGAGGTTCACCGCCACCAGCGAGAAGTTGACCGGCGCGCTTTGCTGCAGATTGCGCAGGATCTCCAGCATGGTGTAGCTGTCTTTGCCGCCGGACAGACAGACCATGATGCGGTCGCCTTCTTCAATCATATTGAAATCGGCGATCGCTTCGCCCACGTTGCGGCGCAGGCGCTTTTGCAATTTGTTCAGGTTGTACTGCTCTTTTTGGCTAACGGATTGCTTTTCTGACATTTAAATCGTGCTCATTCTCAATGGGGGGCACTAGGGGCATGGGGTTGTAGACCGCGAGTTTACCATTCAACCGGCCAATTTTGATCATTATTCATCATCCTGCTTCCATGCGCCCGACGCGAGGCCTGTATGGTACGGATTGCGCGCCGGAATGCCAGCAGGTTTTGTTGCTGCGATTTACGCCGGCGGTAGTAAAAGAACAGGGCGCGAATCGCTCGCGCCCTGACAGGGGTTACTCAGCGGCGGACTTTTCCGCCTTGCCGGCCAGCAGGCTGAGGAAATCGTATTTCTCCTTCAGCTCTTTCTCGGCGGCCTGATACAGCGCGCTGGCCACCTCCGGCTGCTGCGCGTTTAGGCGACGGAAACGCTGCTCGTTCAGCAACGTTTCAGCCAGGCTGCTGTTCGGCGGCCGCGAATCCAGCGCCAATGCGGCCTTGCCCTCGGCGCTGCGGCGCGGATCGAAGCGGTACAGCGGCCAGAAGCCGGTGGCGGTCAGCTGTTTCATCTGATCGTGGCTGAGCGCCAGATCGTAGCCGTGCTCTTCGCACGGGCTATAGGCGATGATCAGCGACGGCCCCGGATAGGCCTCGGCTTCCTGAATCGCTTTCACCGTCTGGTTAAGCTGCGCCCCCAGCGAGATCTGCGCGACGTAGACATGGCCGTACATCATCATGCTGACGCCCAGATCCTTGCGCGCCTTGCGCTTGCCGTGCTCGCCGAACTTGGTCACCGCGCCCAGCGGCGTGGCTTTCGACTGCTGGCCGCCGGTGTTGGAGTAGCACTGAGTGTCGAGCACCAGCACGTTGACGTTCTCCGTCAGGCTGAGCACGTGATCCAAACCGCCGAAGCCGATGTCGTAGGCCCAACCGTCCCCGCCGATCAGCCAGATGGATTTATCCACCAGGTAATCGGCATCGGCCGCCAGCTGGCGTGCGTCTTCACCCTCGAAACTCGCCAACAGCGTGCGCAGTTCGGCGATTTGCTTCCGGCGCGGCTCCGGCGCCACGTCGTCCATCTGCAAGGCATTGACCAACTGCTCCGGCAGCTGCGGCGCCAGCGAGTTCAGCAGGCGCAGCACCCGTGCGCGATGTTGATCGACCGTCAGACGGAAGCCCAGGCCGAATTCGGCGTTGTCTTCGAACAGCGAGTTGGCCCACGCCGGCCCGCGCCCTTCGGCATTGGTGGTGTAAGGCGTGGTCGGCAGATTGCCGCCGTAGATCGAGGAACAGCCGGTGGCGTTGGCGATCAGCAAACGGTCGCCATAGAGCTGGGTCAGCAGCTTGATGTACGGCGTTTCGCCGCAGCCGGAGCAGGCGCCGGAGTATTCGAACAGCGGCGTGATCAGCTGCGAGGTGCGAATGTCGATGCGCTCCAGCTGCGCCGGATCGATTTCCGGCAGCTGCAGGAAGAAGTCGTAGTTGTCTTTTTCCGCCGTCAGATTATCGAGGCGCGACGCCATGTTGATGGCTTTGATCTCCGGGTTCTGGCGATCTTTCGCCGGGCAGACCTCGACGCACAGGTTACAGCCGGTGCAATCTTCCGGCGCCACTTGCAGTACGTATTTCTGGCCGCGCATATCGCGCGCTTTGACATCCAGAGACTGCAGAGAGGCGGGGGCGTGTTCCATCTCCGCCGGCTGAACCACTTTGGCGCGAATGGCGGAGTGCGGGCAGGCGGCGACGCAGTGGTTGCACTGGGTGCACAGGTCGGGCTGCCAGATCGGGATCGCTTCGGCGATGTTGCGCTTTTCCCACTGGGTGGTGCCCACCGGCCAGGTGCCGTCCGGCGGGAAGGCGGAAACCGGCAGCGCATCGCCCAGCCCGGCCAGCATCGCGGCGGTAACGGTTTTGACGAAGTCCGGCGCGGCGTCCGAGACCACCGGCGGGCGCATCGGGCTGCTGTCGTCGACCGGCTGCAGCGGAATTTCAATCAGTGCACCGCGGGTGGCGCCCAGCGCCTGCCAGTTGCGCTCGACGATCTCTTGGCCCTTGCTGCTGTAGCTGCGGGCGATGGCGTCCTGCAGCTGTTGCAGCGCCACGTCGCTCGGCAGGATCTGCGTCAGATGGAAGAACGCCATCTGCATCACGGTGTTGATGCGCGCGCCGAGCCGGCATTCGCGCGCCAGCTTGGCGGCGTTGATGATATAGAAACGCGCCTGGCGTTGGTACAACAACGCCTGAACCTCCTGCGGCAGGCGCGACCAGACCTCATCGGCGCCGTAAGGGGTATTGAGCAGGAAGGTGCCGCCGGGCTTCAGGCGTTCAACCATCTGGTACTTATCGATAAACTGCAGCTGGTGGCAGCCGACGAAATCCGCCTGGCTGACCAGATAGGCCGAATTGATCGGCTGCTCGCTGACGCGCAGATGCGACACCGTCAGGCCGCCGGCCTTTTTGGAGTCGTAGACGAAATAGCCCTGCGCATACAGCGGCGTGGCGTTGCCGATGATTTTGATGTTGTTCTTGGTGGCCGAGACCGAACCGTCGCTGCCCAAACCGTAGAACAGCGCTTCCAGCGAGGCGCGCTGCGGCAGGACTTCGTCGCTCAGCGGCAGTGAAAGCCCGGTGACATCATCGAAGATGCCGACGGTAAAGCGCGGGCGCGGCTGCGGCTGGGCCAGCTCACGGAACACCGCCAGCGCACAGTCCGGGCCGAACTCTTTCGATGACAGGCCGTAACGGCCGCCGATCACCCGCGGCAGCGTGACGCGCTCGCCTCGGCTGTAGGCTTCCGCCAGCGCGGTCATCACGTCCAGATACAGCGGCTCGGCCAGCGCGCCCGGTTCTTTGGTGCGATCGAGCACCGCGACGCTGCGCACGCTGTCCGGCAGCGCGCCGAGCAGATGCTGGGCGGAGAACGGCCGGAACAGCCGCACCTTCAGCACGCCGACTTTCTCGCCGCGGGTCAGCAGGGTGTCGATCACTTCTTCGCAGGTGCCGGCGGCGGAGCCCATCACCACCACCACGCGTTCGGCCTGCGGGTGGCCGTAATAGTCGAACGGCCGATAGTGGCGGCCGGTGAGGGCGGCGAAGGCTTCCATGGCGTCGATCACGTGTTGGCCGGTGGCGTCATACCACGGGTTGGTGGCTTCGCGCGACTGGAAATAGGTGTCCGGGTTGGCGGAAGTGCCGCGCACCACCGGATGATCCGGCGACAGCGCCCGGCTGCGGTGGGCGTCGATCGCCGTCTGCGGCAGCATTTGCCGCAGCGTATCGTCGCTGAGAGGCACAATCTTGTTGATCTCGTGCGAGGTGCGGAAACCGTCGAAGAAATGGATAAACGGCACGCGCGCGTTGAGGGTGGCGGTCTGTGAGATCAGCGCGAAGTCCTGCGCCTCCTGCACGCTGCCGGCGCACAGCATGGCGCAGCCGGTTTGGCGCACCGCCATCACGTCCGAATGGTCGCCGAAGATGGACAGCGCATGCGTGGCCACGGTGCGCGCGGCGACGTGCAGCACGAACGGCGTCAGCTCGCCGGCCAGTTTGTACAGCGTGGGGATCATCAGCAGCAGACCCTGCGATGAAGTGAACGAGGTCGACAGCGCGCCGGTTTGCAAGGCGCCGTGCACGGTGGCGATCGCGCCGCCTTCCGACTGCATTTCCACCACCCGGGGGATATCGCCCCAGATGTTTTGCCGGCCATCGCCGGACCAGGCGTCCGCCTGCTCCGCCATGGTGGAGCTTGGCGTGATAGGGTAGATGGCAATCACTTCGTTGGTGCGATAGGCCACGGAAGCGACTGCATTATTACCATCTGTAGTTATCATCGGCGTTACCTTTTCATTGCTCACAAAGCCGCGAAAGCGCACTTTCGCAGTAATGGAAAAAGTCTAACAGAGGGGGCGAACGTGGCTTTATCGTGTTTGTGTGGCGGGTGATAAATCGTCAAAGGCGTATTTCCTCGCCGATTAGGGGCCGGGGCAATAAATTGTTTTCACCGTTTAAAGACAATTTATTTCCGGCGCGTCATAATTGCGCATCGGCAAATTGACAGAAGAAAACCATGAGCGCATTTATGTATTTGACGATGGCGATAGTCGCGGAAGTGATCGCCACCACCATGTTGAAAGCCTCTGAGGGCTTTACCCGCCTGTGGCCGTCGCTGCTGGTGGTGCTGGGCTACGGCGTGGCGTTTTGGGGGCTGTCGATGGTGGTCAAAAGCATGCCGCTGGGCATCGTGTATGCGATTTGGTCGGGCATGGGCATCGTGCTGGTGTCGGTCGCCGCAGTGTTCGTTTATCAGCAAAAATTGGATTGGCCGGCGATCGTCGGCATGGGATTAATTATTGCCGGCGTGCTGGTGATTAATTTACTGTCGAAAGCCTCGGTGCACTGAGTGTTATTTTAATGTAAAAAAAGCCGGCGTGACAGCAAGTCGCGCCGGTTGAAGAATTCAGTTATCATTCACTGAAAATAGTGGAATGCTAATTACTTAGCGCCGCCAGCATAGACGCAAATATCGTTCTCTCCGGTAGCAAAAAATGCGCCGCCGCAATGAAAGCACGCGAAGATAATTAATACCAATGTCGCGGGAAAAACTTCCTCGATGGCAGCGGTGACGTTATCACTTTTTGCGTGCGGCCAGCGCCTGGCAGCGAGTGGCGCCGTCACGGAAATATTCTGCAAACAAAATAAATGTCCGGCCGGCGCAAAAAAACGACAAATAATGGCTGGAATATATTTTCATTATTTATATATCGAGCTAGATTAAACAAGTTTGCATCAAAGATAGCGAAACGTGTCCGCCAAGTGACGCGCGTTATCAGCAATGGCGATTTTACACAGCGCAGTTCCGGGTTCAGGAGTGGGATAATGACGACATCAAAATGGCTGCTTGCCAGCGCCGTGCTGCTTTTAGCCGCCTGCAGCAGCAATAACGAAGAGCCAGTACAGCAGGGCAACAGTGCCAGAATCAATACGTTGCAGACCAGCACCGGTTGCGCGGCGGTCGGTGGCGTTACCACCATCGCGCACAATTTGAACGGTGAAGCGCTGCGCATGTGCCAGATGCCGAACGGCAAGCAGTGCGAAGAGCGCACGCTGGCCCTGGGCAGCTGCGCCGGGTAAGCCCCGGCGCCTGGCCTGCAGGATCAATACACCCAATCGCGCAGGGTATAAATAAGCGTGTGGCCGCTGCCGGTGAGCGTCAGCTGCTGTGCGTTTAGCGTCACTTCGGCGCCGTTTTCCAGCACGGTGCCGATCACCCGATCCCAGCGGTTGCGCTGCTCATCAGGGCACAGCTTGCGCGTCGTGGCCAGCGATTTCACCGTCAGCACGCCGTCGCGTAATTGCCCCTGACCGAAAAAGCGGTTGCACATCGTGCCGGAGACATGCAGGTTCTCGCCGAACTCAAGATTGAGCAGCCCGCCGCCCGCCGGTGATTTTGCCGTGTCGCCATCCACGCTTTGCAACACGAAGTTGTGATGCAGCAGATCGCCTGGCGTGACGGCCGTGTGTGGTTTCATGCTGCACCCCGCTAAGGCCAGCGCCGCAAGGGCGGCCACCGTGGTTTTTCTCATCGCGTTCTCTCAAATAAACAGGGCGCCGCAAGGGCGCCCCGAGGTTACGCTCAGGCGTTCAACTGGTTCGGGCAGGCTTCGCCGCGATCCAACTGGCTGATGTTCTGCAGCGTGGTTTGGGAAATGCTGGTCAACGCCTCTTCGGTCAGGAAAGCCTGATGGCCGGTGAACAGCACGTTGTGG
Source organism: Serratia sp. CY83965 (assembly GCF_052166375.1). Taxonomy (NCBI): domain Bacteria; kingdom Pseudomonadati; phylum Pseudomonadota; class Gammaproteobacteria; order Enterobacterales; family Yersiniaceae; genus Serratia; species Serratia sp. CY83965. The sequence goes on from NZ_JBJNOV010000004.1 coordinate 654,183, forward strand.
CAGGCCGACAGGCGGCGGAACACGTCATCCTGAATCACATCGTTAGACTTGTCCTCAAAGAACAGATCGCGTTCGTTCTCGTAGACGTCCATCCCGAGGGAGCCGATTTTTTGCTGCTTCAGCGCATCGATGGCGGCGGTGGAGTCGATGAGCGCGCCGCGGCTGGTGTTGATCACCATTACGCCGTTTTTCATCATCGCGAAGGCGTCGGCATTCAGCAAATGGTGGTTCTCCGGCGTCAGCGGGCAGTGCAGGGTGATCACGTCGGATTGCGCGTACAGCGTCTTCAGATCGACATACTCCACGCCCAGTTCCAGCGCCTGTTCGCTCGGAAACGGATCGTAGGCCAGCAGCTTCATGCCGAAGCCTTTCAGAATGCGCATTGTCGCCACGCCGATTTTACCGGTGCCGATCACGCCGGCGGTGCGATTGTGCATGTTAAAACCGATCAGCCCTTCCAGCGAGAAGTTGGCGTCACGGGTACGCTGATAAGCGCGGTGAATACGGCGGTTCAGGCACATCATCATGCCTACCGCGTGTTCCGCCACGGCCTCCGGCGAGTAGGCCGGCACGCGCACCACCTTGATGCCCAGTTCTTTGGCGGCGTCCAGATCGACGTTATTAAAACCGGCGCAGCGCAGGGCGAGAATTTCGACGCCCAGCGCCGCCAGTTCTTCGAGCACTTCACGGCTGCCGTCGTCGTTGACGAAGATACACACCGCCTTGCAACCGGCGGCCGTTTTGGCGGTTTTTTTACTGAGTAAAAAGTCGAAGAATTCCAGCTCATAGCCAAACTGCTGGTTCACCAGTTCGAGGTATTTACGGTCATACTGTTTGGTACTGTATATCGCCAATTTCATCGTGGTTTCTCCACCGTGATTTTGTGATCAATTTAACAGATTTTAGTAAATTCGACAATTGGTTAGCGGTTTGTCCTGCACGGGGTTTGTCCGATGAAACAGGGGGATGAAACCGGCCCGCATTGGGCCGGTTCACGCGATGTTAGCGAGCGATTTCCGTGTAATGGTGCTCATCGTAATCATGGGTCAAATACCCGTTGACGGCATCGTTAAAGGCGATCCAATGCGGCGTTTTCTGGTGTGCCGAAAGCGCCGCCTTATCGTCCCAGTTTTCGATCAGCGCATAGCTGTTTTCATCGTTCTGGCATTGCCAAAGCTGGTAAAAAGAGCAGCCGGTTTCTTTATTGGATTCCTGCACCATAGTGTTGAGCAGACTGAGAAAAGCTGGGCGTTTGGCCGGGTTGACCTGAAAAAAGACGTTGAGCGTGATCATGGTTTATTTCCTCTGTCGATAATGAAACTGGAATTTCCAGGAGGCAGCAATGTGCCGACTGCGAGCATTCTATGGGCTTGATGGTTGATTAAAAGTGAAATAAAGTTCGGTTATCATTCATTTTTGGTGAAGGCTTGCGGTGTTGAAACGTGCTCAGTTGGTCACCTTTTGCATGGTGGTTGAGTCGGAGAGTCTCACGGCTGCGGCGGAGCGGCTGTTTTGCGTGCCCTCTAACGTGACCAAGAAATTAAAAGAGTTGGAAACGGCGTGTGGCGTTACGCTATTTGAGCGTGAGCGCAATCGGCTGTCGCTCACACCGGAAGGCCGGGCGCTTTACCATAAGGCCAAGCGCTTTTTGGCTATCGAAGAGCGGGCGCGAGCGCAGCTTGAACAGGATCCGGTACAGGGTGAATTGAAGCTTGGCGCGCTGGATATCGCCTTGAGTCATCATCTGCCGCAAAAGTTGGCGCATTACCGTGCGCAGAACCGCCGCGTTCAGTTGAGTGTGGTGCAAGGCTATTCGCTGAATCTGGAGTTTCAATTGCAAAAAGGGACTCTGGACGTGGTGTTTTCAGATGGGCCGATAGAACATCCGCAGTTGCAGAGCCGGCGTGCTTTTCAGGAGCGTTTGGTCTTCATTGGCGGGGCGTATCAGCCAGCGTTGCTGGCAAAAAGCGATCTCTATGTTTATTCGCGTCAATGCCACTATCGCCATCTGGTGGACGCCTGGCTGCAAAAGCAGCAAATCATCCCCGCCGCGCTACTGGAGGTGGAATGCTACGACGTGATATTCGCCTGCGTAACAGCGGGGTTGGGGTATGCGTTTGTCCCTGAAAGCCTCGCGCGACAGCGGGAGGTGGCGTATATCGAGTGCGGGAATGAAATGCGCAGCGATATTTATGCTATCTGGCGTAAAGCGAGCGACAGCCGCATAGTACAGGCTTTTATTGAGGCCGTGATTTGAAATTAACGGCAAAAAAATCCCCACGGGGGTGTGGGGAATGGCTTCTCTAGTACACAGTTAGCTAGCAGCTAAACTTTTATTAGAATGGTTGCAAGACTATTAATCATCAACGGTAACAACAATAACAAAAGTCTGAAAACTGTCCTGTTAATGTGATGTAGTTGTAACGAAAATCTACAACTCCGCGCACGTTTGCGCCAAAAAGGTGCAAATCGCTTCTGCGAGCCCGCTCGGCTTCACCCTATGTCAAATTCGTGCCATCATTATTGTCAATTCAGGCATAGACTTAACCAATGCCTAACTCAGGAACGAAGCAATCATTTAATGACCAGGCGATTGAAAGTATTCATAGGGACGGTGGCGGGCTGCGCAATCCTGGTGCTGGCGTTGTGGCAAACCTTGCCGCGCTGGCTGCCGGGGGTGTTATCGCATTGGTTGCCGGCGGGGAGCCGCCTGGAATTGCAGGGCAAATTGCACTGGCGCCAGGGCGGCCTGGCATTGGCGGGGGCGCATTTCACTGCGCAAGATTGCCTGTTGGCCAACGTCGGGCCGACGCGGTTGGCTTACCGCCAGGGCCGCTGGCAGCTGTCGAGCGATAAGGTCAGCGTCGATAGCGCCTGTTTGTCAAAACTGCCGAGCGGCGACGCCAACAGCGCGCCGCTGGCGCTCGATCATCTGCAGCAACAGCTGCCGCCGCTGGATCTCACCATTAATGACCTGACGCTCATTCCCTGGCAGCGCTATGCCGGCAAGCTGCAGCTTTCCTCCGGCCCCGACGGGCAACGTCTGCATTATCGGGGGCCGAATCTCAGCGCCGAGGCGCAGCTGGATGAAAAACAGCAGCTGACGTTGCAGAGCCTGACCGTGGTTCCGCCCAACAGCGCACAACCGCTGCACCTCGCCGGCAAGATAACCATTCCGTTGGATCTGGCTAGCCTGCCGACGCAGGGCGCGTTGCAGGGGGAAATGCAGACCGCCTATCTGGAAAAACCGGTATTGCTGGACATGCGCTGGCAACAGCAGCAGGGCGTGTTGACGGTAAGCGAAAAAGGTGACGATCGCCCGCTGGCGGTGTTGCCGTGGGAAGTCGCGCCGCAGCGGGTCAGCATCAAGCAGGGCGAGTGGCGTTGGCCGTACAGCGAGCAGCCGTTGAACGGCGGGCTCAGTATCGCGCTGCACGATTGGAGCAAAGGGCTGGATGAAACGGAGATCAGCGCGCGGCTGAACGTCATCACCGCGGGTCACAACGGCAAGGGCAATGCGGTGCTCACCCTCGGGCCGGGCAAGGTGGGGTTGACCGACAGCGATCTGCGCTTCCAACTGACCGGCCAGGCCAATCTGGCCGACTTTTCCACTACCGCGTCGATCCCGGGCGTGATCGGCGGCAGCATTCTCAACCCGACGCTGGTTCTGCAGCCGGGTTCGTTGCTGCGCCTGTGGGGCAAGGTGACGCCGGAAATGACGCTGGAAGAGGCGCGTTTGCCGCTGGCGGGCGTGAAGGTGACCGCCGCCGGTATCACCGGCCGCCTGCAGGCGATTTTGAGCGCCAGCGACAGTTACTGGGGCCGCTTCAAGCTGCATCTGGACGGCCAGGCGCAGGATTTCTGGCCGGACAAGGGCCACTGGCAATGGCGCTACTGGGGCAATGGCCGCTTGCCGCCGCTGCAGGCCGCCTGGGACGTGGCCGGCAGCGGCAGCTGGCGCGACAGCGAGTTGGTGCTCGATAAACTCTCCACCGGCTTCGATAAGTTGAAGTACGGCCTGGTGACGGTCGCCGCGCCGCGCCTGAGCCTCAACCAGCCGCTGCGCTGGCGGCGTGATGAACAAAGCCCGCAGTTCAACGGTGAGCTGCAGCTGGCGGCGGATAAGGTCAGCTTCAGCGATGGCGGCTATCTGCCGGCGCCGGTGCTGGCGCTGCAGGTGAACGGCCGTTCGCCGGACAGTTTCCAACTGCAGGGCAAACTGCAGGCGCAACAGATTGGGCCGATCGCGCTGCGCGGCCGTTGGGACGGCGAACGTTTGCGCGGCGAAGCCTGGTGGCCGAAACAGTCGCTGAAGGTGTTCCAACCGTTGCTGGCGCCGGATCTCAATCTCACGCTGCGCGACGGCGAGTTTTACGCGCAGTCGGCGTTTTCCGCCGCCCGCGAACAAGGGTTCGAGGCCGGTGGCCACTGGGTGGTGAAAAACGGCGGCATGTGGCTGAAGGACGGGGAGATGAGCGGCCTGGATTTCATCCTGTCGTACCGGTTCAAGCAGCATCACTGGCAATTGGGGGCCAAACAGCCGGTATCGCTGCGCATCAAGTCTTTCACCAACCTGTTCGAGATGCAGAACATTTCCGCCGATTTGCAGGGCACCTATCCTTATAGCGAAGGGCAGCCGCTGACGTTGAGCAACGTCGGCGTGGACATGCTCAACGGGCATATCAGCCTGTCGGCGCTGCGGTTGCCGCAGCATGACGCCGCGGTGCTGAAGCTGGACAAGGTCGATCTCAGCGCGCTGTTCACCGCTCTGAAACCGAAGCAGTTCGCCATGTCCGGCCGGGTCGACGGCGAGCTGCCGCTGTTCCTGAATCACCCGAAATGGCTGGTGCAAAACGGCTGGATCGCCAACGCCGGCACATTGACGCTGCGCCTGGACAAGGACATGGCCGACGCCATCGGCAGCAACAACCTGGCGACCGGCGCGGCGATCGACTGGCTGCGCTACATGGAAATCAACCGTTCGCACGCCCGGGTCGATCTCGACAACCTGGGCGAGCTGACGCTGAGCGCGCGCATCGACGGCATCAACCCGCAGAAAAGCGCCAAGCGCGAGGTGATCCTGAACTATCGCCATCAGGAAAACGTGTTTCAGCTGTGGCGCAGTTTGCGCTTCGGCGACAATTTACAGGAGTGGCTGGAGCAGGCCCTCTCACAACCTGGGGAGCAACAATGAAAATCATGAGTGTGTCGGCGCTGGCAGCGGTGCTGTGCGTTTCGCTGCTGAGCGGCTGCGTGCCGCGCATCGAGGTGGCGACGCCGAAGGATCCGATCACCATCAATATGAACGTCAAGATCGAGCATGAAATTCATATCAAGGTGGATAAGGACGTCGAAAACCTGCTGAAAACCCAAAGCGGTCTGTTCTAGGAGCCGACATGAAAAAACGTTATTTGTGGCTGGCCGGCGCCGCCTGGCTGTTCAGCGGCCTGGCGATGGCGTTGACGCTGGATGAGGCGAAGCAGCAAGGTCGGGTGGGGGAAACCCTGAGCGGTTATATCGCGCCGGTGAAGCAGGACGCGGAAACCCTGGCGCTGGTGAAACGCATCAACGCCGGCCGCGCCGAGAAGTATCAGGAAGTGGCGGACGGCAACCATATCGCCGTCGACGAAGTGGCGCGCATGGCCGGGCAAAAGCTGGTGACGCGCGCGCAAAGCGGCGAGTATGTGCGCGGCATCAACGGGCAGTGGCTGAAGAAATAAAAAAAAGCGCGCCGTCTGGCGCGCCAAAAGATACGGATAGATGATTATTATGAGGGTAGTGCAGGTTTGACAGGACTTGCCTCTTGTCCGGCAGGGGCACGGCGCCCCTGCGCAGGGTCTTAGGCAGCAACCACCTGAGACAGGGCCGCCTTGGCGTCTTCCTGTGCTTTGGTCGCCACTTCCGGGCCATAGGCGATGCCTTCCGCGAAGACGAACTCCACGTCGGTGATGCCGATGAAGCCCAGGAACAGACGCAGGTAAGGTTCTACCAGGTCGGTCGGGGTGCCTTTATGGATGCCGCCGCGGCTGGTCAGGATCACGGCGCGTTTGTTTTTCACCAGGCCTTCCGGACCGTTTTCGGTGTAACGGAAGGTCACGCCGGCGCGGGCAACCAGGTCGAAATAGTTTTTCAGCTGGGTCGGGATGTTGAAGTTGTACATCGGTGCGGCAATCACGATGACGTCATTGGCCTGCAGCTCGGCGATCAGCTCGTCCGACAGCGCCAGCGCTTCTTGTTGACGCGGGGTCAACGGAGCATCGGAAGGACGCAGCGCGCCGACCAGTTCGCCGTCCAGCACCGGGATTGGCTGTGCGGCCAGATCGCGCACGGTGATGGTGTCGCCGCCATGGGCGTTGCTCCATTGCTCTACGAAGAAATCGGCCAGTTGGTTAGACTGAGAGTAGGTCGCCAGGATGCTTGATTTCAGAACCAATACGTTGCTCATCGATAATTCCTTACGTTGTGACAGTGACATCAGGACTCAGCGTCCCTTGCATGAAGTACATGCTATTCACATTCCACACACAGTGATAGCGCAATATTTCGAGATCTTCGTTCGATTTTATTGAATAACATGCCGAGGCTTTACTCGCGAAAGTAGGGAGGAAAAGCCGTTTGTGATAGGCTGTGCGGCTAAAGCAAAAAAATCGCTAAAAAAACATTAAACCGTTGCCAAGCCTGGTCTTGGCCACGATGAAACAAGGAACACCGAACGTGAAATCTCCGCTCGAGGCACTGCCGGCCCAACTGGGCGAGCTGATGCTCCGCGATCAACAACGCCTGCGTCGTCGCCTGCAGGGCGCACGAAAAATCAAAAATCCCGATGCCCAGCTGGCGGTCGCCGCCGAAGTGGAAAGCGACATCGCGGCGGCGCGGCAAAAAGTGCAGGCGCGCGCCGCGTCTTGCCCGCGCATTACCTATCCGGAAAGCCTGCCGGTCAGCCAGAAAAAGCAGGACATCTTAAACGCTGTCCGCGATCACCAGGTGGTGATCGTTGCCGGGGAGACCGGTTCGGGGAAAACCACCCAGTTGCCGAAGATCTGTCTGGAGCTGGGGCGTGGCGTGAAAGGGCTGATCGGCCATACCCAGCCGCGCCGCCTGGCGGCGCGCACCGTCGCCAACCGCATCGCCGACGAGCTGGAAACCCCGCTTGGCGGCAGCGTGGGCTACAAGGTGCGCTTCAACGATCAGGTGGGGGAAAACACCCTGGTCAAGCTGATGACCGACGGTATCTTGCTGGCGGAGATTCAGCAGGATCGCCTGCTGATGCAGTACGACACGCTGATCATCGATGAAGCGCACGAGCGCAGCCTCAACATCGACTTTATTCTCGGCTACCTGCGCGAACTGTTGCCGAAGCGCCCGGATCTCAAGGTGATCATCACCTCGGCGACCATCGATCCGCAGCGCTTCTCGCGCCACTTCAACAATGCGCCGATCATCGAGGTTTCCGGACGCACTTACCCGGTGGAGGTGCGTTACCGTCCGGTGGTCGACGACGGCGACGATACCGATCGCGACCAGCTGCAGGCGATTTTCGATGCGGTGGACGAGCTTGGACGCGAAGGGCCGGGCGACATTCTGATCTTCATGAGCGGCGAGCGCGAGATCCGCGACACCGCCGACGCCCTGAACCGCCTCAATCTGCCGCACACCGAAGTGCTGCCGCTGTATGCGCGCCTGTCGAACAGCGAGCAGAATCGGGTGTTCCAGTCGCACCACGGCCGCCGTATCGTGCTGGCCACCAACGTGGCGGAAACCTCGCTGACGGTGCCGGGCATCAAATACGTCATCGATCCGGGCACCGCGCGCATCAGCCGCTACAGCTTCCGCACCAAGGTGCAGCGCCTGCCGATCGAGCCGGTGTCGCAGGCCTCCGCCAACCAGCGTAAAGGGCGTTGCGGCCGCGTGTCGGAAGGGGTGTGCATTCGTCTGTACTCCGAACAGGATTTCCTGTCGCGGCCGGCGTTTACCGATCCGGAAATTCTGCGCACCAACCTGGCGTCGGTCATTCTGCAGATGACCTCGCTGGGGCTGGGCGACATCGCCGCGTTTCCGTTCGTCGAAGCGCCGGATAAACGCAACATTCAGGATGGCGTGCGCCTGCTGGAAGAGCTGGGGGCGATCGCCACCGCCGACAACGGCCACTATCAGCTGACGCCGCAAGGCCGCCAACTGGCGCAGTTGCCGATCGACCCGCGTCTGGCGCGCATGGTGCTGGAAGCGCAGAAGAGCGGCAGCGTGCGCGAGGTGATGATCATCACCGCCGCGCTGTCGATTCAGGATCCGCGTGAGCGCCCGATGGACAAGCAGCAGGCCTCGGACGAAAAACACCGCCGCTTCGCCGACAAAGACTCGGATTTCCTGGCGTTCGTCAACCTGTGGGATTATCTGCAGGAGCAGCAAAAAGCGAACTCTTCCAGCCAGTTCCGCCGGCTGTGCCGCAACGATTTCCTCAATTACCTGCGGGTGCGCGAGTGGCAGGATATCTATACCCAACTGCGCCAGGTGGTGAAAGAGCTGGGGTTGCCTATCAACAGCACGCCTTCCGACTACCGCAGCGTGCACACCGCGCTGCTGACCGGCTTGCTGTCGCACATTGGCCAGAAGGATGCGGACAAGCAGGAATTTACCGGCGCGCGCAACGCCCGCTTCTCGATCTTCCCCGGCTCCGGCCTGTTCAAGAAGCCGCCGAAGTGGACCATGGTGGCCGAACTGGTGGAAACCAGCCGCCTGTGGGGGCGCATCGCCGCGCGCATCGAACCGGAATGGATCGAGCCGCTGGCTCAGCATCTGGTGAAACACAGCTACAGCGAGCCGCACTGGTCGAAGTCGCAGGGGGCGGTGATGGCCAGCGAAAAGGTCACGCTGTTCGGTTTGCCGATCGTCGCGGCGCGCCAGGTCAATTACGGCGCCATCGATCCATTGCTGTGCCGCGAGCTGTTTATCCGCCATGCGCTGGTGGAGGGGGACTGGCAGACGCGCCACGCCTTCTTCCGCGACAACCAAAAGCTGCGCGCCGAAGTGGAAGAGCTGGAGCATAAATCGCGCCGCCGCGATATTCTGGTGGACGACGAAACGCTGTTCGGCTTCTACGATCGCCGGATCCCCAACGACGTGGTGTCCGGCCGTCATTTCGACAGCTGGTGGAAGAACGCGGCCAAACAGCAGCCGGATCTGCTGAACTTCGAAAAAGAGATGCTGATCAAAGACGGCGCCAACAAGATCAGCGCGCTCGACTACCCGAACTTCTGGCATCAGGGCAATCTCAAGCTGCGGCTGAGCTATCAGTTCGAACCGGGCACCGACGCCGACGGCGTGACGGTGCATATTCCGCTGCCGATCCTCAATCAGGTGGAGGAGCAGGGCTTCGAGTGGCAAATCCCCGGCATCCGCCGTGAGCTGGTGATTGCGCTGATCAAGTCGCTGCCGAAACCGGTGCGTCGCAACTTCGTGCCGGCGCCGAACTACGCCGAGGCGTTCCTGGGCCGCGTAACGGCGCTGGAATTGCCGCTGCTGGACGCGCTGGAGCGCGAGCTGCGGCGCATGACTGGTGTGACCGTGTCACGTGATGACTGGCAGTGGGATCAGGTGCCCGATCACCTGAAGATGACTTTCCGCGTGGTGGGAGAGAAAAACCAGACGCTGCGCGAAGGCAAAGACCTGGCCGCGTTGCGCCTGCAGTTGAAAGAGAAGGTGCAGGAGACGCTGTCGGCGGTGGCCGACGACGGGCTGGAGCAGAGCAATCTGCATGTCTGGAGCTTTGGCCAACTGCCGGTGTTTTACGAGCAGAAGCGCGGCGGCTATTCGATGAAGGCGTACCCGGCGCTGGTGGATGAAAAAGACAGCGTGGCGATCCGCCTGTTCGACAGCGAAATCGAGCAGCAACAGGCGATGTGGCAGGGCACGCGCCGCCTGCTGTTGCTGAATATTCCTTCGCCGATCAAATACCTGCATGAAAAGTTGCCGAACAAGGCCAAGCTGGGGCTCTATTTCAACCCGTACGGCAAGGTGCTGGAGCTGATCGACGACTGCATTTCGTGCGGCATCGACAAGCTGATCGCCGAACACGGCGGCCCGGTCTGGCAAGAAGAAGGCTTTGCGCGCCTGCAGGAGCAGATCCGCGCCGAGCTGAACGACACGGTCGTCGAGGTGGCCAAGCAGGTTGAACAGATCCTGACGGCGGTCTTCAACATCAACAAACGGCTGAAGGGCCGGGTGGACATGTCGTTGGCGCTGGCGCTGTCGGACATCAAGACCCAGCTCGGCGGGCTGGTCTACCGCGGCTTCGTGACCGGCAACGGGTGGAAACGCCTGCCGGATACGCTGCGTTACCTGCAGGCGATCGAGCGCCGATTGGAAAAATTGGCTATCGATCCGCACCGCGACCGCGCGCAGATGTTGCGGGTGGAGCAGGTGCAGCAGGCGTGGCAGCAGTGGTTGAACAAGCTGCCGCCGAAGCGACAGCAGGAGGAAGAGGTGAAGGCGGTGCGCTGGATGATCGAAGAGCTGCGCGTCAGCCTGTTCGCGCAGCAGTTGGGCACGCCTTACCCGATTTCCGACAAGCGCATTTTGCAAACTATCGAGCAGCTTTCGGGTTAAGCTCGGGCGCACCGGCCGGCAAGCGGCCGGCGCACCACAGGCTCAACAGGCCGCACAGCAGCAGCGTGGCGGCCAAGTCCTGCCCGCGCGCCGCGATCGTCAGCCCCAGGCCGATCAACAGATAGTACAGCAGCCCGAATAACGCGCCGGCGGTGCCGAGTTGCTGCCGGTAGCGGCTCAGCGCCTGGCTCAGCACATTCGGGATAGCCAACCCGAACGCCAGCATCACCAGCGCACAGGGGAGCAGCATCCACAGGCTGTGTTGCCACCAGAACAATGCCACGCCGCTGGCCACCGCCAGCAAACCGCCCAGCAGGATCTGATGTTTGGCGCTGACGCCGCGCGCCAGCAGGTGGCGGTTCAACAGCGCCCCCGCCAGGCTGCCCAAAGCCAGCATCACGCCCGAGTAGCCAAATTGTTGGCTGTTCAACCCCAGCCTTTCGAACATGAACGGCGCCAGGCTGAAGTAGCTGAACACCATGATATTGAAGCTGGCGACCAGCAGCGCCGAGCACCAGATGTGCCGATCGCGCAGTATTGCCGTCAGGGCAATGCCCGGCGCGGCGGCCGTTGCGGTTTGCCGCCGTCGCGTTTCCGGCAATGTGCCGTAGCTCCACAGCAGCAGCGCCAGCGCCCAGGCCGCCTGCGCGGTGAAAATCGCCGCGCTGCCGCCCCAGGCGACCAGCGCGCCGCCGGCGAACATCCCCAGCAGCGGGCTGATGGAGAGCGCGATGCCGACCAGCGCGAACATGCGCCCCAGCGCCGGGCCTTGATAGACATCACGCAGCATGGTTTGCGTGACGATTGAGCCGACCGCGGCGCCGAAGGCGATCAGCGCACGGGCGGCCAGCAACAGCGTGAAACTGCCGCTCAGCAGCGCGAGGCCGGCGCCGACCAGATAGAGCGCCAGGCCGGCCAGCATCGCCGGACGGCGGCCGAACCGATCGCAGAAGGCTCCCCAAAAGGCGACGCCGAGGGCGAAGGCGAAGAAATAGATGGATAACGTCTGCCCGGCCTGTGCGGCGCTGACGCCGAAATCGCTGCGGATGGCGGTGAGCGCCGGGCTGTACAGCGTTTCCAAGAGCTGCGGCGTCATGATGGCGGTGACGAGCAGCGGCAAAGATAAGCGTTGCATGATGCACATTCTCCCTAAAAGTTAAGGCGGCCAGTATAGGGAGCGGCGTTTTGTTCGATTACAATCATCCGGACAAAAAACAACAGGTATAGGACAGTCTGATGGCGCTGATTCAACAGCATCACCCGTTCGACCCGGATCGGCTGCCGGCACCGGCTCTCGGCATCGCGGCGGCACTGGCGGAGCACGACTCCGGGCTGCATTGGCATCAGCGTTCGCAGCTGCTGTATGCGCCGCAGGGGTGCATGACGGTCACGTTGGCGCAGCAGTGGCTGATTCTGCCGCCGACGCGCAGCGTCTGGATACCGGGCGGCATTGCGCATCGGGTGCAGCTGCGCGGCCGCGTCGCGTATCGCTCGCTGTATTTTGATCCGGCGCTGACGGCCGCCATGCCGCCACAGGCAACGGTGCTGGCGGTAAACCCGCTGTTGGCGGCGATCGTCGAGCGCATCGCGCACTGGCCGCTGGACTATGCGTTGGCACAGCCCCACGCGCGCGATTTGCTGGCGGTGCTGATCAATGAGTTGGGCGAGGCGCAGCGCGAGAATACCCAGTTGCGGCTGCCGCAGGATAAGCGTCTTGCCGCCTGGTTGGCGACGCTGCCGGAGAGCGACGAGTTGCCGGCGTTGGCGGCGTTGGCGCAGCGCTTGCACCTGCACGCCAAAACGCTGACGCGGCTGTTTCAGCGGGAAACCGGCCTGAGCTATCAGCAGTGGTGCCAGCAGTGGCGGCTGATGCGCGCGATCGAACTGCTGGCGTCGTTGCCGTCGGTCAGCGCGGTGGCGCAGCGGTTGGGGTTTTCCAGCGACAGTGCGTTTATCGCGTTTTTCCGTCAGTTCACCGGCACCACGCCGCGGCGCTATATGCAAGGGGGCTGAAAAAGCACAACGGCGCATAATGCGCCGTTGTGAGAGGATTATTTGCCTGCCGCCAGGGCGTCCAGCGCTTCGCGGATGCCCGGCACCGCCAGGGCGCGGTTATCGGCGCGATAGCGATCTTTCGCCGCCGGCGCCGAGCTTTGGATGGCGATCAGTTGCCAGCCGTCGGCGGTTTTCAACAGCAGCGGTGAGCCGCTGTCGCCGGGCAGGGTATCACATTGGTGCGACAGTACGCCTTGCTGAGCCCAGCCGGTGACCTTGCAGTTTTGGTGGCTGTAGAGGTCATCCAGGTGGTCTTCCGGGTAACCCGCCTGAGTTATCAGCCGCTTGGCCTGTTTTAGGGCCTGGGTCAACGCCTTGCTGTCGCCTTGCCACAGCGGCAACGGGGCGATCGGCAGCGGCTTTTTGTCTTTCAGACGGATCAGCGCAAAGTCATAAGCGGCCGCAGCGGGCGGGACGATCCAGCCATCACCGTCCGGCTTCAGCTTTTTGCCCAGCTTGCTGTCGACCAAGGTCTCGATATCACCGGTTTGATACCGCCAGGATTTATCGCCCGCCACGAAGCGCAGGGCGATGGCTTTATCCAGTTGCCCGGGCGGCGCCAGAACGCAGTGGCCGGCGGTCAACGCCAGGTGCGGAGAGATCAGCGTGGCGGTACACAGATTGCCGCTGGCGGTTTCGACCTGGCCGATGGCTTGCCACGGCTGGGCGGCGGTATCCGTGACCTTGATTCGTTCATCTTTGCCGAAAAACAGACGCGTTTGCTCGGCCTTGGACGGGCCGTCGGCGCGTGCCGCCTGAGCAGCGATAAGCGGGAGTGAGCACAGCAACAGTAAAACGGATATGCGCATAGATCTCTTGCCTGACAAATACGGATCATCCATAAACACACTGAATGCTAACTATAGACTGATTTAGCAGCCATGTGGATGGGCAATAATTGATTTTTCAATAATTTCCCGCCGGCAACGCGGCAGGCTACAGGTAAAAAAAGACGGCGATCAGTCCGCAAAGGATCAGGGCGGTCAGAACGATCTCGAACAGGTAGCGGCGCAGCATCAATGAGAACCCCCCGATGAAAAAACACCCGGCGAACCGGGTGTCGTACACGTCAAGCCTGAAGCGGTGAGGGGACCCTCACGTCATTACGCTTTTTTGTGGCTGGCTTTCTTGTGGTGCTTTTTAGCCGCCTGGGCCTTTTGAGCCGGGGCTTTCTTCGCGGCTTTTTTGTGATGCTTCTTGGCCGCCTGCGCTTTCTGTACCGGTGCTTTCTTGCCGTGGTGTTTCACCTGAGCTTTAGCCGGCGCAGCGGTGGCGGTGGTTGCGGTAGCCGCAGGTGCGGTGGTGGCAGCCTCGGCAGCGAAAGCCACGGAAGACAGACCCATTGCAGCGGCAACAACCAGAGCTAATACTTTTTTCATCGTAGAATCCTCAACATGACTTTTGGGTATCAACCCCACTGCGGGGCCGTTGAAATGATAGTAGGCAAACGGCGCCCGGCTTTCCGTGAGTGATTGGTTTCGGCATGTAACCTAATGTACAGGGCGGCGGCGGCGAGGGGATTGCTGCTATAATGACCGCCAGGCGCGATAAAAGAGATTTAAAATGAACGAGATAGTGATTCGTTGTGGCGTGACCGAACAGGGCGAGGTGCCGCTGGCCTATGAGGACTGGGGCGATGAGGCGCACCCGCCGCTGCTGCTCATCATGGGCATCGGCGCGCAGCTTCTGTTGTGGCCTGACGACTTCTGCCGCGCCCTGGTGGCCCAGGGATTTCGGGTGATCCGTTATGACAACCGCGACGTCGGCCTTTCCGGCAAAACGCAGGCGCAACGCACGCAGCCGTTGTGGCTGCTGATGCTGCGCGCCCAGCTCGGCTGGCAAACGCCGGTGCCTTATACCCTGGCGGACATGGCGACGGACGCGGCGCATCTGCTCGATCATTTACGCATCCCGCAGGCTCACGTACTGGGCGCTTCGATGGGGGGGATGATCGCCCAGGTGCTGGCCGCCGAATACCCGCAGCGCGTCGCCTCGCTATGCATCTTGTTCTCCAGCACCAATCAGCCGCTGTTGCCACCGCCGGCGCCTTCGCTGCTGTGGCTGTTGGCGCGCCGGCCGGCGGCCGATTTGACGCTGCAGCAGCGCCAGGAGGGAATGAAGGCCTTCCTGCGCGCGCTCGGTACCCGGTTTTACCCGCCGGAGGAGGCGGAACTGGATGCATTGGTGAATCGGCTGTTGAAGCGGGGCGTGGATCCCGAAGGCGTGCAGCGGCAACTTTCCGCGTTGCTCGGCAGCGGCGATCTGCGTCGCTACAGCCGGCGCATAGCCGCGCCGACGCTGGTCATTCACGGCGATCGCGATCGGCTGGTGCGCAAGGCCGGCGGGGTGGCGATCGCTCGGGCTGTCGTCAACGCCAAATTGCATATTATGCCGGGCATGGGGCATGACCTGCCTGCGCCGTTGAGGCCGCAGCTGGCGGCGATGATCGCCCGTCATGCTCTGGGATGAGAAGCCGGGACGCCGGCGTTTTTTGCCATTTTAGTTACAACATACTAATGATGAGTAGCCACCCGCCACTCTGCAGCCAAGGCGTTGTCGGCAGGGAACGTGCGCTATGAAACATTATCCGGTCATGCAGACGGAAAAAGGGCGCGGCTGGGGCCGCGCCAGGAGAGATTACAGGTAGCGGTTTTCCAAATGCTGGCGGAAGTAGCGTGGGTTGAGCGCTTCGCCGGTCGCATTGACGATCAGTGTCTCGGTCGGGAAACGGCTGCCGTGGCGCCAGATGTTGTGCTGCAACCAGTGGAACAGCGGCTGCAGGTTGCCGGCGGCGATATCTTCGCTCAGCGAAGGCAGGGCCTGGCGCACGCTGTGGAACAGCTGCGCGGCGTACATCGCGCCGAGGGTGTAAGTCGGGAAGTAGCCGAAGGCACCGTCGGTCCAATGAATATCCTGCATGCAGCCATTGCGGTAGTTGCCGATGGTGTCGAGGCCGAGGTAAGCACTCATCTTCTCATTCCACAGCGCCGGAATGTCTTCCACTTCGATATCGCCTTCGATCAGCGCTTTTTCAATTTCGTAGCGCAGGATGACGTGAGCAGGATAGCTCACCTCGTCGGCGTCGACGCGGATCAGGCCCGGTTTAACGCGCTGGTTGAGGCGAATGAAGTTGGCTTCTTCCAGCGCCGGCTGTTCGCCAAACTGTGCGGTGACTAACGGACGCAATATTTTCAGGAATTCATTGCCGCGCGCCAGCTGCATTTCGAACAGCAGGCTCTGCGATTCGTGGATAGCGGTGGAACGGGCCAGGGCGACCGGCTGGCCGAGCAGATCGCGCGGCAGGTTTTGCTCGTAGCGGGCGTGGCCGGTCTCGTGCACGATGCCGAGCAGCGCGGTCAAAAACTCTTTCTCGTTGTAACGCGTGGTGATGCGTACATCTTCCGGCACGCCGCCGCAGAACGGGTGGGCGCTGACGTCGACGCGGCCGTTGTCGAAGTTGAAACCGAGCAGTTTCATCACGCTCAGGCTCAGCTGACGCTGGGTGTCCACATTGAATGGACCTTGTGGCGCCTGGCAGGGCTCATTAGCCTGTTTGGCCACCACGCGCTGCAACAGATCCGGCAGCCAGGTTTTCAGATCGCCGAAGATGCGGTCGAGATCGCTGCTGCGCATGCCCGGTTCATACAGGTTAAGCAGGGCGTCGTAACGGCTGGTGCCGGCCGCCTGCGCGCGGATCTGCGCCTCTTCCCGACTGAGCTTGACCACCTCGCGCAGATTCTCGGCGAAGCCGTCCCAATCGTTGGCCGGGCGTTGGGCGCGCCAGGCGTGTTCGCAGCGTGCGCCGGCCAGCGACTTGGCTTCGACCAGCGAGGCCGGCAGCAGCACGGCGTCTTCATACTGGCGGCGCATTTCGCGCAGGTTGGCGCGGTCGATCTCGTCCAGCGTCTCTTGCTGCGCGCGATCCAACAGCGCGCCGGTGCTTTCCGCCGTTAAAATCTGGTGCTGCAGCACGCTCAGCTCAGCCAGCGCCTCGGAACGTGCCTTGCTGCCGCCCGGCGGCATCATGGTTTGCATGTCCCAACCGGCGATGGCGGACAGGTGGCCGAAACGCGACAACCGGCTGAACAGGGCGCGCAGGTGATCGTAAGCAGACGTGTTGGAATGTGCAGATGTCATTATTCTTCGGCTCCAATGAGAAGGGTCCGGCGGTATTACGCCAGATCGGCTTTTAAACTGAATGTCGGCTTCACCGGCCAGCAGAAACGGAAGCTGGCGCCGCCGAGCGAACTGCCTTCGACGAACACCTGCCCCTGGTAGGCGACGGCGATGGAATGGACGATGGCCAGGCCCAACCCGCAGCCGCCGGTAGCGCGATCGCGGCTGGGGTCGAGACGGACGAAAGGTTCAAACACCCGCTCGCGCTCTTCCGGCGGGATACCTGGCCCGTCATCCTCGACCTGCAAGCAGGCGAGGTCGCCGTCAAACCACAGGCCGACGCGCAGACGCTGTTCGGAATAGCGCAGCGCGTTGTTGACCAGGTTGTCGAGCACGCGCTCCATCAGGCGCAGATCGACGCCGCCGAAGTCGCCGACGTGCGGGATATCGAGCTGGATGTCGCGTTCCTGATGAATAAGACGGATATCATCGACCTTGTCCTCGAGCCATTTTGGCAGATCGATGGGTTCAATGTTTAACGCAACCTGCGGGCGATCCAAACGGGCATAGGTCAGCAGCTCGTCGATCAGCGACTCCAGCTGGCCGATATCGCGGTTCAACGCCTGCTGCTCGCCTTCGGACAGGTTATCGCTCATTTCGAGCCGGTAACGCAGGCGCACCAGCGGCGTGCGCAGCTCGTGCGCGATGCCGTCGATCAGCTGTTTCTTGCTGGCGATCAGGGTGTTGACGCTGTCGGCCATCTGGTTGAACGCCACGCCGAGCCGGCTCAGGCTGGAGGTGGGATCGAAGTGGGTGCGCTCATCCAGGTGCCCGGCGCCGAGTCGCTGGGCGGCGTTTTCCAGCTTCAGCAGATCTTGCCAGTGCGGCCGCATCCACAGAAACACCGGCAGCGCCAGCGACATGCCGATAAACACCAGCAACACCAGATCCAGCAGGCGCATCTGGTGCAGATAGAACAGATAAGGAATGGGGCCGACCACCAACACGTAGTGGCTGCGCGGAATGCGCTGCATAAAGGTGTACTGATCGTCGAGGGCGATGATTTCCCCCAGCCGCAGCCGTTTTTTCAGATCCTCGCTCAGCTCCTGTTTGCCGAGCGGTTCGATATGCAGTTTGAACGACAGGTTGAGATCCAGCGTGGCGATGGTCTTGTTCCAGTCCTTCAGCGGGATTTCGCGCAGCTCGCTGCGCATCAGGTACAGCGAACTTTTCATCAGATCGTCCATCGACTGGCGGCCGGCGCGCTCGGCGGTCACCTTGTACACCAGGCCAACCAGCATCGCCATCACCAGAAAACAGACGAACAGCAACAGGAAGAACTGGACGAAAAGTTTTCTCATTGTTGCACCGATGCCCAGGCATTAGGGGCGAACAGATAACCTTTATTGCGCACGGTCTTGATGCGAAACGGCTCCAGCGCGTTGTCGTACAGCTTGCGGCGCAGGCGGGAGATCGCCACGTCGATACTGCGGTCCATACCGTCGTAGCTCACGCCGCGCAGGTTTTGCAGCAACGCCTCGCGATCCATGATCTGCCCGGCGTGGGTCGCCAGTTCCCACAACAAATCGAAATCCGAGGTGGACAGGGTGATCGTTTCTTCGCCCAGCGTGACCTGCCGGTTGACCGGATCGATGCACAATAGCCCAAAATGCAGCGCGTTATGCTGGGTGAGCGGCTGAACCGACTCTTCTTTCGGCTGCTGGCTGTGTTGGCGCAGGTGCAAACGCAGGCGGGCCAGCAACACCGCCGGCGGCGTGGTTTTCAGGATATAGTCGTTGGCGCCCATCTCCAGCGACAGAATATGGTTCATGTCGCTGTCGAGCGAGGTGAGCAGCACGATCGGGCCGGGGAAGGTAGGGCGCAGATCGCGGCACAGCGTCATGCCGTCTTTGCCGGGCAGCATGATGTCCAGCAGCACTAAATCGGGTTGCTCGCGCTCGATGCGCGCTTGCGCGCTGTCGCCGCGCGGTTCGATCAGCACCTCGATGTCGTGTTTGCCCAGATAGGCGGCGATCAGTTTGCCGACTTCAGGATCGTCTTCCACAAAAACAATTTTATGCATATGCCCGTGTTTTAATAAGAAAAGCGGATTTCAGCATAGCGCGGCCCACAGCGAAGCGCCATGCGGATCTTTGCCTCAGCGCAGCGGCCGCCCGCCGTCGACGCCGTGGGTGCGGCCGGTCACGTAACGGCTCTCCAGCAGGTAATTCACCAGATTGACCACTTCGCTCTCGCCCGGCGCGACCTTCATCAGCGATTTCGCCAGCGCTTGTTGGCGGTAGGCTTCATCGTCGCCCGGATTGAAGATGATCAGCGCCGGCGCGATGGCGTTGACCTTCACCTCCGGCGCCAGCTTGCGGGCGAACGAGCGGGTCATATTGTCCAGCGCGGCCTTGCTGGCGGCGTAGGCGATATGTTTGTCGCTGCCTTTTTCCACCACGTAGTCGGTCAGATGGATAATGTCCGCGCCTGCCTGGCCCTGGCCGGTCAGGCAAGATTCGAGCAGTTGGTTGAGCAAATAGGGCGTATAGACGTGAATTTGCAGCATCGCCGCCATCACTTGCTCCGGCGGCACTTCCGCCGACTCGGCCTGCCAGGCGCTGGCGTTGTGGATCACTGCGCGCAATTTGGGCGCCACCTGCCGCACCTGGTCGGCGAAACGGTAGATGCCTTCGTGCGTGGAAAAATCGCCCTGAATGCAACTGGCGCCCAAGGCTTTCAACTCGGTCATCGCCGGATATTCGCTGCGATAGGCAATGATGACGGGAACGCCGCGCTGGAGAAACGCTCTGGCGAGCGCCAGCCCGATGCGCCGCGCGCCGCCGGTAATCAGCACCGGGGCAGAGTTGGGGTGTTCCATTGATTAAAGCTCCTGGACAGACTGGCAAACAATAGGGGAATTATGCCATCATACGGCGGAAAGTCGTTAAAGCTTCGCATGATTATCCATTTCTGGATGTAAGATCCCCAATGCGTTTCAGGTTGCCGCCCGGCGGCGGCTTGAAAGACCACGGGTTAACACTGGCCATGAGAGGAATGAGGGGATGAACAGCAATCACCTTGCATCCATCGCGCGCAGTGAGAAAATCTGTTTTGACTATATGGATTTTCTGTCCGCATCGTGCAGGAAGCACTGGCGCTTTGTTGATGCTATTTATGGTGTGATGCCGATCTTCGGCATGGTGTTGAAATCGCGCGTGACCACGTCACAAACGCGCAAAGAGCAGTTGAAAGAGCTGGCGCTGCAAGTGGTGTCGACGCAGGTCAGCGATGAAACCAATATCGTGCGCCTGATTGACCTGGCGCAGCAGCAGGGCCTGACGGTGTTTGATATTCAGTTGCCCTATGCGCTGGAAGCGCAACAGCTGGCGGCCATTCAAAAAGAGTGCGAGGAAGGCATTGCGATCGCCCTGGTGGGTGAGCGCATGACCATCACCATTCCCCCTAAAAGCTGACCGGGTGTATCGACCCGGCCGCCCGTTCATGGTTAGGCAATTGACTTACCGCGATGGCCTAACCATGAATGTGAAATTTCGCGCCGCGTCATGGTCGGCGTCTAACCTTCATCCCATCATTCAATTCATTCATTGGCGGATTACCCTCCTCAGGGCGTTGTGCCGTTTTTAATGCACGGTGGCGGAATGGTTGCCAGCAGGCGCGCAGCTGCCGGTTTCCGGCAGCCGATGTTCGCGCAGCACCTGCAGCGTTTCTATTCGAAAGCGCAGCAGGTGCCGCTCGGCGGCCTGCTGCATTTGTTCGCACAGCGAGGTATCGTCCATCACCTGTTCGATGGCGAGCCGAGCCTGATGCACATGCGGCTCAACGCCGCGGAGGGGCGTTTGCCGCAGGCGCAGATGGGTAATGTTGTTGAATGTAACGATCAACGCGGCCAGGGCAGACTCGAAAATATTCAGTGCGTTAACTCTGGCGGCATATTCCACATTCAGCCAGGGTTTCTCGGCGATGATCGCCTGAGCGACGCCCAGCGCCTGCTGATAGTGCATCATCGCCAGGCGATCGCGCCGCTGATTGAATGCCGTGTTGCCCTTGGCGATCAGTGCTTCCCAAGCGGCAAACAAGGGTAATGCGTGCAGCAGTTTTTCAGCCATGAAATGCCTTCCATTTTCAGCCTGTCCAAACCCGCCTCCTGACGCCTCTCAGCGGGGGCACTAGTGTCTTACCGTTAATGCTTGGATGATAATGATAATTAATTGCATTTAAGATCGCAAGCGGAGCCTCTGACGAATCAATAACGGGGAGCGGGGTAAGAGGAAGGGCGAGGAAACGAAATGCGGCTGACGGGCAGCCGCATGGGCAGGCGATTTTAGTGCAACATAAACCAGCCGGCAGGCAGCGTGGCCACCAGCAGCAAGAAGATGCTGCTTTTTTCCAGGCGATTGAGCAGATTGATATCCCGATGGCCGCGGCGGGCATACATGAACACCAACAGCCCTGGCGCATACAGCAGCACCGACATCAGCAGGTGCATCAGCCCGGAAGCATACAGCAGCCACAGGCCATAGACGCAGGCGCCGGAGGCGGCGAAGATCAGGCGCTTGTCGCGACGGCGGTAAGCCACCTTGAACAGAAACGCGCCGACCAGGAAGTAAGGCACCAGGATCATCTCTGACGCGATGGTCAACAGCGAGTTGTAGTTGCTGCCGGTCAGCCAGATAAGCACCAGCGCCAGCTGCACCGCGATGTTGGTCAGCCACAGCGAAGAGGACGGGGCGTGATGGCGGTTCTGCTTGCCGAACACGCGCGGAAACGCGCCGTGCTGCGCGGCCAGCAGCGGCACTTCCGCCGCCATGATGGTCCAGCTCAGGTAGGCGCCGCACACGGAAACGATCAGGCCGGCGGCGATGAGCACGTCTCCCCACGGGCCGATCAGTTCTACCATCAGCACCGCCATCGACGGATTGCGCATCTCGGCCAGTTCGCTGCGCGGCACCACGCCCAGCGACAGCAGCGTGACCATCAGATACACCGCCAGCGCCGACAGCACCGCCAGCATAGTGGCGCGGCCCACGTCTTTCTTATTGCGGGCGCGAGCGGAAACCACCACCGCGCCCTCCACGCCGATAAACACCCATAGGGTGATCAGCATGGTGTCCTTGACCTGCTCCCACACCGGTTTGCCGAGGGCGACGCCGTTGAAATCCAGTGTGAACACGTCCATTTTAAAGGCGATCGCCGCCAGAACGGCGAACATTCCCAGCGGCAACAGCTTGGCGAGGGTGGCCGCCAGATTGATGCTGGCGGCGGTTTGCACGCCGCGCAGCACCAGCGCGTGCACGATCCACAGCAGGGCGGATTCGGCGATCAGCGCCTGCCAGGTATTGCCGTCACCGAGGATAACGTTGCCGCCGCGATCGGTGAAAATGCTCAGCGCCGCGAACACGATCACCAGATACGAGACGTTGGCGATCACGGCGCACAGCCAGTAACCCCAGGCGGAGCAGAAGCCCACCAGTTCGCCGAATCCTTCTTTGGCGTAGGTGAAGATGCCGCCGTCCAGATCCGGACGCA
Organism: Serratia sp. CY83965; assembly: GCF_052166375.1. Lineage (NCBI taxonomy): Bacteria > Pseudomonadati > Pseudomonadota > Gammaproteobacteria > Enterobacterales > Yersiniaceae > Serratia > Serratia sp. CY83965. The sequence goes on from NZ_JBJNOV010000004.1 coordinate 676,506, forward strand.
AACGCGTAAGCAACAGCATGGCGAATGCTAAGAACAGAATGCCGACGCCGGTGATCCCCCAACCCAGCAGCAGCGCGGCGGGGCTGGCGACCTGCGCCATGTTTTGCGGCAGACTGAACACGCCGGCGCCCAGCATCGAGCTGAGCACCAAAGCGGTTAGCGCGGTAAGACCGAGTTTTTTTTCCAATGACGGATCCTGAACGCAGAATAAACAACTGGAAGGGAACTGCTTGGCTGCAACAATGTATTAACAACCACTGCGCGAATAGACAATAGCCCTAAAAATTGGCGCAAATTCTACGGAGGGATGATTAGAGATGCAATGATTGAATATGCGGAATTTACAAAAAACTATTCAACGCGCGATGGAAAAAGCGGCAATAAAAACGGGCAGCTCAAGGGCTGCCCGATGGTAAACCTAAAAACGGGTTTTATTTGAACAGATCGGCGCTGACGGTCAGGTTGCCGCCGCTCTTGTTCTGCCACTGGCGGGTGACGTGGTAGTACTTGGCGCCTTTCTCAGCCGCGCGTTTCGCCACTTCGGTGGAGACATCGGTCATGCTGTTGAAGTGGCCGGTGAAGGTGACGGAATCGAACGGCACCATCTGCGCGGCGGTCACGTTGTTCACTTCCTGGATCTTGGTGCCGTTAGGCAGCGTGACGGTATAGCGTTGGCCGGTAGAGGACTGGGTTTCGAAGAAACGGCCCACTTCGCGGCTTGGCGAACCGGAAGATGCGACGCCAGGGATTTCGACCTTCGCGGCTGCGGCGCCGCCGGCGGCCAGCGCAGCGCGGCCGGCGTCAGAATCGGCCGGAATGGCGTCCGGGCTCTGCACGCGGCGTTTCGGCGCATCGGCCTTATAGATATAGGCGGTGACGAACTGGTTGCCGCCGGAGTTGGCGTCAACCTGGCGCACGATGAAGAAGGATGCAGCGCCTTTTTTCTTCGCTTCTTTGGAGATGGCGTCGTTGATGTCCGGCTGGCTGCGGTAGAAGCCGCTGACGCTCACGGTATCGTAAGGCTCCAGCAGGTAGGCTTCCTCTTTAGGCAGTTCATTCACGCCGTTAAATACGCGGTATTTTGGTGTTTTGCTCACTTCTGGCGCATCTTTATGATAAAGGTCTGCGGTGACGCGCCAGTTGCCGCCGTTGTTGCTGTTGTTGCTGTCCTGGATATAGAAGGAATCGGCACCCAGTTTGTCTGCACGGCGGGATACGGCGTCGACGGCTTCATTGATGGCATTGAAGCGGCCGGTAATCGTGATGCGATCAAACGGCTTCAGCGCCGCTGCTTTCTCAGGAGTTAACTCTTGCGCCGCATGAGCAGACAGCGCGGTGAGTGATAACAAGGCTGACGCGATGATCGTGGTCTTCAGCTTCATAAAAAATCCTTTCGCCTAGCGCATTAACGTTTATAACGTACTGAACTGTTTAAGTGTAATTCAGCCGTCGATTATTACATGTAATTCTGAAAACTGTCTCAGCATTTTATGTTATCCCGTGCGACAAATCGGTGACGGTGACGCGGGTCGCACGGATGGCGCCACCGTCATAAGTTTCCATAATAACGGCTTGGGTGTCATTAATGTTAATTATTCACAAAATGATAACTTTTATGCTTTTCCGCCGCGCATGGCCATAATTCGTTACGCCGGGCGTAAACCTCTTGCCACGCAGAATACGCTGTTCTGTATGGGTTTTTTCACAGTAAATTGCGATTTGTCATATCACGCGCGGCGTTTTTATGTAAAAACAGGGCTGAATGCGTAAGCAATTATGGATCATCGACCTTATTTTCAGTAGGTTATAGTTGGCGTCTGAAATCAGTGCGGGCAAGTTAACGCTTCGCCCGCCGGCGGCGCCGTGCTATGGGCAGGAAAATAATAAACATCATCCAAGACAGGTGAGAAGGGAACATTATGCGTATTGGTGTACCAAGAGAGCGGTTGGCCAATGAAGCCCGGGTCGCAGCCACGCCGAAAACGGTGGAACAACTGCTGAAGCTGGGTTTTACCGTCGCGATTGAACGCGGGGCGGGCAAACTGGCCAGTTTTGAGGACGTCGCCTACGAAGCCGCCGGCGCGGCGCTGGTCGACGAAAACGAAGTGTGGCAGTCGGATCTGATCCTGAAAGTCAACGCGCCGCAAGACGACGAGATCGCCTTGATGCGCGAAGGCAGCACGCTGGTCAGCTTTATCTGGCCGGCGCAAAACCCTGAATTGATGGCCAAGCTGGCGGCGCGCAACGTCACCGCGCTGGCGATGGACTCGGTGCCGCGCATCTCGCGCGCCCAGTCGATGGACGCGCTGAGCTCGATGGCCAACATCGCCGGCTACCGCGCGATCGTCGAAGCGGCGCATGAGTTCGGCCGCTTCTTCACCGGCCAGATCACCGCCGCCGGCAAAGTGCCGCCGGCCAAAGTGATGATCATCGGCGCCGGCGTGGCCGGCCTGGCGGCGATCGGCGCTGCGGGCAGCCTCGGCGCCATCGTGCGCGCCTTCGACACCCGCCCGGAGGTGAAAGAGCAGGTGCAGAGCATGGGCGCGGAATTCCTCGAGCTGGATTTTGAAGAGGAAGCGGGCAGCGGCGACGGCTACGCCAAAGTGATGTCCGAAGCCTTTATCAAGGCTGAGATGGCGCTGTTCGCCGCACAGGCGGCGGAGGTCGATATCATCGTCACCACCGCGCTGATCCCGGGCAAACCGGCGCCGAAGCTCATCACCAAAGAGATGGTGGCGTCGATGAAGCCGGGCAGCGTGATCGTCGATCTGGCGGCGCAAACCGGCGGCAACTGCGAACTGACCGTGGCCGACACCATTACCGTGACCGACAACGGCGTGAAAATCATCGGCTATACCGATCTGCCGAGCCGCTTGCCGACCCAATCTTCGCAGCTGTACGGCACCAACCTGGTCAACCTGTTGAAGCTGCTGTCGAAAGAGAAAAACGGCGAGATTGACATCGATTTCGACGATACGGTGATCCGCGGCGTTACCGTGGTGCGCAGCGGTGAAATCACCTGGCCGGCGCCGCCGATCCAGGTCTCCGCCCAGCCGAAAGCGGCGCCCGCCGCCGCACCGGCCGCCAAACCCGAAGCCAAACCGACCTCGCCGTGGCTGAAGTATGGCCTGATGGCTCTGGCGATACTGCTGTTCGGCTGGCTGGCGGACGCGGCGCCGAAAGAGTTCCTGTCGCACTTTACCGTGTTCGCGCTGGCCTGCGTGGTCGGTTACTACGTGGTCTGGAACGTCAGCCATGCGCTGCATACCCCGTTGATGTCGGTCACCAACGCGATCTCAGGGATTATCGTGGTCGGTGCGCTGCTGCAGATCGGTCATGGCGGCTGGGTGAGTTTCCTCTCCTTTATCGCCGTGCTGATCGCCAGCATCAACATTTTTGGTGGATTCACCGTCACTCAGCGCATGCTGAAGATGTTCCGCAAGAACTAAGGGGTAACAAATGTCTGGAGGATTGGTTACAGCTGCATACATTGTTGCCGCTATTTTGTTTATTTTCAGCCTGGCGGGCCTGTCGCGTCATGAAACGTCGAAGCAGGGCAACCTGTTCGGCGTCGCCGGCATGGCGATCGCGCTGATCGCCACCATCTTGGGGCCGGATTCCGGCAACGTCGGCTGGATCATCATCGCCATGATCATCGGCGGCTCGATCGGCGTCTATTTGGCCAAGAAGGTCGAGATGACCGAAATGCCGGAGCTGGTGGCGGTGCTGCACAGTTTCGTTGGCCTGGCGGCGGTGCTGGTCGGCTTCAACAGCTACCTGGATCATGGCGGGCCGATGGAGCCGGTGATGGCGAATATCCATCTGACCGAAGTGTTCCTCGGCGTCTTTATCGGTGCGGTGACCTTCACCGGGTCGATCGTCGCCTTCGGCAAGCTGCGCGGCATCATTTCTTCCAAACCGCTGATGCTGCCGAATCGCCACAAGCTGAACCTGGCGGCGCTGGTGATCTCGTTCCTGTTGCTGGTGGCGTTCGTGCGCACCGACAGCGTGGGCTGGCAGGTGGTAACGCTGTTGCTGATGACGGCGATCGCGCTGGCGTTCGGCTGGTATCTGGTCGCCTCGATCGGCGGCGCCGACATGCCGGTGGTGGTGTCGATGCTCAACTCTTACTCGGGGTGGGCGGCCGCCGCGGCGGGCTTCATGCTGAGCAACGATCTGCTGATCGTCACCGGCGCGCTGGTGGGCTCTTCGGGGGCGATACTGTCTTACATCATGTGCAAGGCGATGAACCGTTCGTTTATCAGCGTGATCGCCGGTGGTTTCGGCAGCGACGGTTCTTCCACCGGCGACGCCGAAGAGATGGGCGAATACCGTGAAACCACGGCGGAAGAGGTGGCCGAGCAGCTGAAGAACTCCACGTCGGTGATCATCACCCCGGGCTACGGCATGGCGGTGGCGCAGGCGCAGTATCCGGTGGCGGAAATCACCGAAAAACTGCGGGCGCGCGGCGTGAAGGTGCGTTTCGGCATTCACCCGGTCGCGGGGCGCTTGCCGGGCCACATGAACGTGCTGCTGGCGGAGGCGAAGGTGCCGTACGACGTGGTGCTGGAGATGGATGAAATCAACGACGATTTCCCGGATACCGACACCGTGCTGGTGATTGGCGCCAACGACACGGTGAACCCGGCGGCGCTGGAAGATCCGCGCAGCCCGATCGCCGGCATGCCGGTATTGGAAGTGTGGAAAGCGCAGAACGTAATCGCGTTCAAACGCTCGATGAACACCGGCTACGCCGGCGTGCAGAACCCGCTGTTCTTCAAGGAGAACACCCAGATGCTGTTCGGCGACGCCAAAGACAGCGTGGAGGCGATTCTGCGGGCGCTGCAGAAGTAAAATTGGGCAACCAAAAAAACGGGCCGCTTAGCGGCCCGTTTTTTATGCGCGAAGGTTAATCTTCGTCGTCATGCTCGTCATCTTCATCCGCCTCGATCGGGCAGTTGAAGTTTTCCGGTTTAATCACCAGCAGGTCGCATTTCAGATGATCGATCACATGTTCCGCGGTGTTGCCGATAAAGGCGGCTGAAATGCCGGTGCGGCCCAGGGTGCCCAGCACCACCACGCCGGCCTGTAGATGTTCGGCCAGATCGGGGATGACCTCTTCCGGCAGGCCTTTTTCCACGTGGGTGAACTCTTCCTTAATGCAGAATTTCTGCCGCAGCGCCTTCATGGCGATCAGATGCTGGCCGCGAATGGCGTCGTTGTAGACGCTCGGGTCGAAGTCGGGCAATTCGATGGCGATGTTGATCGGGGTAACGGGATAGGCGCCGACCAGGTGAACCTCGGTCTGGTTGACGTTTTGCGCCAGTTCGACGGTTTCTTGCACCAGTTTGATATTGAGCGGGTCGTGATAGGGTTCCTCGCTGGCCAGGTTGACCGCCACCAGCGCCTTGCCGCCTTCCGGCCAGGGCTGGTCTTTCACCATCCACACCGGGCAAGGGCATTTGCGCAGCAGGTGCCAGTCGGTTGGGGTGAAGATCACCGACTCTAACCGATCGTGTTGGTGCGCCATTTTCAGCAGCAGGTCATGTTGGCCGGAAAGCACTTCCTGAATGATGGCTTCGAAGGGGCGGTTATGCCAAACCACTTTGATTTCGATCGGCACGCCGTCGTTGAGATAGAAGCGGCACTGCTCGTTGATCCAGGCGGCGCGTTGGCTGATCACACCTTGCCGCATCGCCGTTCTTTCATCCGGGGAGAGCAGGGTCGTCATTTCGTAAGAGAAGTCATAGATGGGCAGGAAGGCCTTGATGCGCCCGCCGTTCCGTTTTACCAGGTACACGGCGCGGCGCAATGCCGGCTGATCGTCCTGATTGGGGTCAATAGCCACCAGAAGATTCTGATACTTCGCCATAGGGCCTCCTTACAGCTGAAATCAACAGTCTGTTAATTTACAGAGTAACCCAACATTGAAAAACAGAACAACAACGGAAGCGTGCCGGATCAACAATTTCGGTGAAATGGTGATCCGGCGGGGGAATCAGGCGTTGACGGTCACGTTGATGCGCGGCGTACCGGCCAGCACCGACAGCGCGTCGGCGTTTTCAATGGTGATGTATTTGCCTTTCACGCTGAGGATTTCGCTTTTCTGGAAGCGCCCCAGCAGGCGGCTGATGGTTTCCACCGTCAGCCCAAGGTAGTTGCCGATGTCGCCGCGGGTCATGGTCAAACGGAACTCGCGCGGTGAGAAGCCGCGCTCCGCAAAGCGGCGTGACAGGTTGTAAACGAACGCCGCCAGGCGCTCTTCGGCGTTTTTCTTCGACAGCAGCAGGATCATGTCCTGGTCGCCTTTGATCTCGCCGCTCATCAACCGCATGATCTGCTGACGCAGGTTCGGCATTTTGCCGGACAGATCGTCGAGGGTCTCGAACGGGATCTCGCACACCATCGAGGTTTCCAGAGCCTGAGCGAAGCTCGGGTGCTTCAGGCCACCGATGGCGTCGAAGCCCACCAGGTCGCCCGCCAGGTGGAAGCCGGTGATCTGCTCATCGCCTTGCTCGGTGATGGTGTAGCTTTTAATGGTCCCGGAACGGATCGCGTACAGCGATTTCAGCTCGTCGCCGGCCTTGAACAAGGTCTGGCCTTTCTGGATGGGCTTCTTCCTCTCGATAATGTTGTCGAGCTGGTCCAGCTCGTGAGCATTGAGGGTGAAAGGAATGCACAGCTGGCTGATGCTGCAGTCCTGGCAATGGATCGCACAACCACCAGACTGGATACGACGAATCACGCGTTTTTCCGGGATCATAGATTACGCTCATTCAATAATTGATATGAGTCAATTTTAACATCTTTTGCTGCAGCTGATAAGGGTGGCATTAGCATGAATAGGGGTATTGTGTGCGAATTTTGCGCACACATGCCGCCGATTATTCTGTATCGGACTGAAGTTATGAGTATTATTTGTGACTTATGCGTTTTATTCACACAGGTTATTAATAGTGCCCAGCGGGCACGAGCGCGGCGTTGGGCAATGTGCTTTATTAAGCAGCGCCAAACAATGGCGCTGCTTAAGCCGATCGCAGCGGCTACAGCAAACTTTTCGGCAGGTAGCCTTCATGCTGCAGCAGCCATTGCTTGCGCTGTACGCCGCCGGCATAGCCGGTCAGCGCGCCCTGCGAACCGATCACCCGGTGACAGGGCACCACGATGCTGATCGGATTTGAACCGTTGGCCATGCCGACCGCGCGCGAGGCGGTCGGACGGCCGATACGTTGCGCCAGCTGGCCGTAGGTCAGGATCTCGCCGCAGGGGATTTGGCGCAGCTGTTGCCACACGGTGCGCTGGAACTCGGTGCCGGCGGTCATCACCGGCAACCGATCGATAATGCTCAGTTCCCCGGCGAAATAGCGTTGCATGGCGTCGGTCAGCCCGCTGGGATCGCGCTGCTCGCGCAGAGTGAAGCGATCGGTGCGGTAGTGGGTGTTCAGCAGCTTCATCAGGCGCGCTTCGTGATCGGTCCAGTCGATCGCCCGCAGGCGCCCCTGTTCATCGGCAATCAGCACCAGTTCACCCACCGGCGTAGCGGTACGATCAATCAAAAAAGTCTGCATCTGGATCACTCCTCGGTTTAGTGTGGCGATTATCGCATGAAACGGAGGGAGACGATGGCGGATTTCGGACATGCTGATGGGCAACCGCAGGGTTGCCCGAATAGCCGGCTTACGGTAAGGCGGGGAGTTATTGTGCGATAAATTTATAAAATAAATTTATAATTCATCAAGACGAGTCGTACCTTGTTTATTATTTAAGCAGGCAGTGCCGCTTTGCGGTTACTTATAGCTGATAGTCACGCGCTTTAAATGGGGGTCGTTATTCACCATCTCACTGCTGACGGCAGAAACTAATTCTTTTGGCATCTCTGTTAACGAAGAGGATATATACCCGTTCTGATATTCCGTCACTTTACCGAAGCAGCTGGAGATAAGCTTTTCATCCTGATGTTTGACGGTGCAGGCCGGCGTGGTAATGGCGCCGGTGAAGCGCACGACGCCGGAGGCGACCTGACTGCCGGAAAGCGGTTTTGCTTGCAGAGCGAAGGGCAGAATGACCAATGCGCTTAATACGGCTAAGTAATGGTTCATATGCTGTTCCTTTCAGAGTAAAAACACTGCCAATTAAAAAAACAAGCGTGCTTGTTTTCATCAAATAAGCCATTTCGCCTGGCGAAATAAAAACGAATGGGCAAAAATCCTACTGCCCGCATTCAATGAATTTGATAATAGGGAGGTAGGATGAGTAAAACCATGATTTGGATCATAGTGAAGACTGGTTAATGATTTGAGGCGCGGGCGGGATAGCAGGCTGTGATCGTTCTCTCAGGAAATTCGGGCAATGGCGGCCGTTTTCGCCCCCGTTGCGCGGCCGCAGCAACGGGGGCGAGAGCGGGGTTACAGCATGCCGCTGCTGCCGCAAATGCGGATCTTTTCCGCCACCACTTCTTTCATCGCCAGCTTGCCGGGGACGATGTACTTGCGCGGATCGTTGGCGTCCGGGTGCTGCGAAAAGTAGCTTTTTACCGCATCGGCGAAGGCGATTTTCAATTCGGTGGCGACGTTGACCTTGCAAACGCCGAGCGAGATCGCGCGCTTGACCATCGCTTCCGGAATGCCGGAGGCGCCGTGCAGCACCAACGGCACGTCCACCTGTTCGCGGATCAGCGCCAGGCGCTCGAAGTCCAACTTCGGTTCGCCGTGATACAGGCCGTGGGCGGAACCGATCGCCACCGCCAGCGAATCGATGCCGGTGGCGGCGACAAACTCGCGTGCCGCGGCCGGATCGGTATAAAAGCTGTCCGCCGTATCGACGATCAGATCGTCTTCCTGCCCGCCCAGGCGGCCCAGCTCCGCCTCCACGCTGGCGCCGTAGCGGTGGCACAGGGCTACTGCGGCGGCCACCTTGGCGATATTCTGCTCGAACGGCAAATGGGAGCCGTCGATCATCACCGAGCGGATGCCGCTTTTCACCTTATACTCGATGTCGTCCAGCGCTTCGTGATGATCCAGATGCAGCGCCAGCGGCAGATCGTAGCGGTGCGCGGCCGATTGGCAAATGCCGATCAGGTAGTCGGTGCCGGCATAGCTGAAGGTGCCGGGCGTGCCGGCCATGATCACCGGCGAGCGCAGCTCGGCGGCGGTCTCCGCCACCACCTGCACGGTTTCCAGATTGTGGACGTTAAACGCCGGAACGGCGTAACCCTGGCGTTGCGCCTTGAGCAGCATGTCTCGGTTGGCTATCAGATACATGGGATCTCCTTACAGCTCGGGGGAAGGAAAACGGTAAATCGTCACGCCTTTCACCACCCGGTTGACCTCGCCGGTCGGGCAGGGGTTATCCGGGGTCAGCCCCAGCGCCAGCGAACTCTCGAAGGCCAGCATCTGGCTGAACAGCAGATACGGGAACAGCAGCCAGATATCGTCAGCCGCATCGTGCATATGCAGCAGGGCATCGGACAGAGGTTGGCGTTCGCCGGTCAACCCGACCAGCTGCATCGCCTGCCCATCGCGCTGCAGCTCGTTCCACAGATCGCGGTCATACTGGCGGGCATAGTCGTTGTGGGAGAACATCAGCACCACCAACGTCTGGCCGTCGACCATGAATTTCGGGCCATGGCGCAGGCCGAGCGGCGAGTCGTAGCGCGTAACGATGCGGCCGGCGGTCAACTCCAGCATCTTGAGCGAGGCCTCTTCGGCGAGGCCGGTAAAACAGCTGCCACCGAGGGTGATATAGCGGCGGAAACCGCTGGCGGCCAGCGCCTTCACCTGCGGCTGCAGCGTTTCGCGCAGTGCGCGGCAGCGCTGCACCATGGCGTTCAACGGCGCCTGGGCGGCCTCGAGCGAAGCCGGGCCGAGCAGCAGCGCGGCGCTCAGCATCATGCAGCTGAAGCTGGAGGTCATGGCGAAGCTCTGATCGTTGGCGCCTTGCGGCATCACCAGCGAACAGACGTTGCCACGCTGATGCGCGTACTGCGCCAGCCGGCTGTCCGGGTTGCACACCAGCATCAGATGATAGCTTTCCGGCAGCAATTGATCGGCCAGCTCCACCGTCGCCACGCTTTCCGGGCTGTTGCCCGAACGGGCGAAGGAAACCAGCAGCGTCGGCCGATCAGGGTCAAGATACTGCAGCGGGTTGGCGACGATATCGGTGGTGCCGTAAGCCACCACGTCGCGGCCGGTGCGTTCGCGCAGCCAGGGGGCCAGGGCGCGGCCGGCAAATGCCGAGCTGCCGGCGCCGCACAAGACGATTTGCAGGCGCGGATTAGCCAGCAACGGCGCCAGGAACGGTTGCCACTGCGCCTGTTGATCCTGCAGTTGGCGGTGCAGCGCCGCCCACAAATCCGGCTGTTGCCAAATTTCTGCGGCGGTATGCCAGGCGTTGCGCTGCTTCAGCCAATTCGCCTCGTAAGAGAAATACGCGTTCATGATGACAGCTCCTTAAAAAGCCTCGGTTAACGGTCGGCGATAATCACGTCGATCCCTAAATGGTGCAGCGCCTGCAGATAGTGTTCCGGAATGCGGCTGTCGGTGACCAGGCGGTGGATCTGGCCGATGTCGCGGATCATGCAAAAGCTGGTGCGGCCGAATTTGCTGGCGTCGGCGAGGGCGATCACTTCGCGCGCCACCTCGCACATCACCCGGTTCAGCTGCGCTTCGCCCGGATCCGGCGTGGTGATGCCGCTCGCGAGATCGAAGCCGTCGACGCCGAGAAAAAGCTTGTCGAACCGATACTGGCGCAGCTGCTGTTCGGCGGCGGGGCCGTACAGCGACCAGGCTTTGCGGCGCACGCTGCCGCCGACCACCATCAGGTCGATCTCCTCGTTGTTGGCCAGTTCGAAGGCGATGTTGAGCGCGTTGGTCATCACCACCAGATCCTTTTTCCCCGCCAGCTGCGGCGCCATTTGGCTGGTGGTGGAGCCGGAGTCGAGGATGACGGCGTCGCCGTCTTCAATCAGCGCCGCGGCCGCGCAGGCGATGGCGTGTTTGACGTCGCGATTGATGCGGCCCTTGTCCTGCAACGGGCGGTCGAAGGCGAACTGTTTGTTCAACATGGCGCCGCCGTAGGCGCGCACCGCGCAGCCGTGTTTTTCCAGCTGGCGCAGATCGCTGCGGATGGTGACGCTGGACACCGAAAACTGCTGGCTGAGCTGCTCCACGCGCACCGTGCCCTCGCGACACAGCTGGTCGATAATTAATTCCCGGCGTTTTGCGGTATTGATCATTAACGCAGACTCCTGATTTACCTGTAGCCGTGCCCGACCGCGGCTTAATAAGCCGCAGCGATACCGACCGGAGCGCTTTCAGTTGTTCGTGGCGAATTACAGCAAACGAAACACTGAAATGCAATCGATTAATTTTAAAATATCTATATCTATCAGTTGGTTATATTTGATTTTGCTTTCGGTTGGGCGGCAACCGAAAGCAGTGTTAACGCAAAGTGAAAACGGCAAATTCGTTATTTTTCAGTCGCCAATTCCCAGCGCTTATTCATTCAGTCCGTCGATGCCGAAAGCCGCAGCGATCGCTCGACAATCTCCGGGCTTTCACTGTTTTTTTATGCCGGCGCGCGTAAAAGCGCTGCGCCGCGCACGCCGCTGCTGTCACCGTGCACTGGCGGGAACACCGCCGCCGGCTCCATGCCCGGCAGCAGCCAGCGCCGCATCGCCGGCGGCAACAGCCGGTAAAGCTCGCCGACGTTGGACAATCCACCGCCCAGCACGAAGGCATCAACGTCCAGCAGCAGCTGTAAGCCGGCCAGCGCGCTGGCCAGGATGTCGACGTAGATGGTCATCAGCCGCTGCGCGAGCGCATCACCGGCACGATAGCAGGCGACCAGCGCCGGCACGTCAGCGGCCGGATGGGCGAAATGGCGGCTCAGCGCCAGCAGCCCGCTGCCGGAGACGTAGCGTTCAAAGCAGCCGGTCAGCCCGCAGTTGCAGCCGAACAGCGGCAGATCGTAACGCTGCGCCAGCTGGGCCGAGATTGGCATATGGCCCCATTCGCCCGCCACGCCGCTGCGCCCCTTGTGCAGTTGCCGGTTCACCACCAGGCCGCCGCCGGCGCCGGTGCCGATGATGGCGCCGAACACCAGCGGCAGGTGCGCGGTTTGCGGCGTGCTGGCTTCCGACAGCGCGAAGCAGCGGCAGTCGTTCTCAATAGCGATCGGTCGCGCCAGCGCCTGCGTCAAATCATCCGCCAGACAATGGCCGGTCAGGCAGGGCACGTTGACCGCCAACTGGCGGCGGCTGACGGGATCGGTGATCCCCGGCAAACCGATGCCGATGCTGCCGCGCGTGTGCAGTTCGCGATCCGCCTGCTCGACCAGCCCGGCGATGCAGGCCACGAACTCGCCGTAATCGCCGGTTGGGGTGCGCACCCGCTGGAGCAGCACCTGATTGAGCCGGCGATCGTAAGCGGCCATTTCAATTTTGGTGCCGCCGATGTCGAAGCCGTAACGCATCTCTGTCGTGGCCATGCTTTAGGCTCCACTCAGGGCGATCACCGCCGCCTCGCGGCGGGCGCGTTCGGCGGCAAACACCATCAGGTGGCTCTCCAGCGCTTCCGCCGGGCCGGCCAGCACCTGGCTCGGATCGTTGGCGCGAATGGCCGCGATAAAGTGCTGCATCAGGAAGTAGTCGCCGCCGCCGTGGCCGGCCATGGCGTGCAGATCCTGGCCGGCGTCGGTGTCGTAATGCGTTTCGCCGTCGTCGAGGAACGAGGTGATGCGGATATGGCGGCCGTCGCCTTCCAGGCAGCCGCGGCTGCCAAAGATGCGGGTGTGACGATCTTCGTGGCGGGTAAAGGCCGTCATGGTGAACGACGCGGTGCGGCCGCCGGCGAACTGCATGTTGACCACCTGATGGTCGACCACGTTATTGTCGCAGCGGTAGACGCAGCGGCCGTAAGGCCCGTCGCGCAGCGCCGCCCGCAGCGTCGTCTGGTCGGGTTCCGGCGTCAGCACGCGCAGAAAACCGGGCGTGGCCTTGTGATCGTCGCCCAGATAGATGCGTTTGGCGGAATAGGGGCAGTTTGCCTCTACCGCGCAATCCAGGCAGTTGTCCGCCGCGCCCGCCGGTTGGTTTTCCTGGCGGAAGTGGCGCAGGTTGCCGAAGGAGCTGACCTGTTCACAGGGTTGCTCCATCACGTAGCGGATCCAGTCGATGTCGTGGCAGGATTTCTGCAGCAGCATAAAGGCGGCCTGCCGATCGTTGCGCCAGTTGCCGCGCACGAAGGAGTGAGCCTGATGCCAGTAGCCGACCGGTTCCAAATGTTGCAGGCTGACGATGTCGCCGATCGCGCCGTCGCGCAGCAACTGTTTGAGCTTTTGGGTATAGCGGGTGTAACGCAGCACGTGGCCGACCGAGAAGATCAGCCGTTGGCGCGTCACTTCGGCGACGATGGCGCGGCACTCATCGGCGTCCGGCGACAGCGGTTTTTCCAGCAGCATGGCGTAGCCCTGGCGGGCGAAGGCCAGCGCCGGTTCCAGGTGCATCTGATCCTGGGTGCAGATCAGCACCGCGTCGGCCAGCTTGCCGGCGTCGGCGGCCTGACGCCAGTCGGTGAAGACGTTTTCCGGCGCGATGGCATGCTGCGCCACGAACGGCTCGCGGTAGGCGTCGCGCGGTTCCGCTACCGCCACCACCTGCATCAAATCGGGATGCGCCAGCGCATAGCGCGAGTAGATTTCACCGCGCGCCCCGGCGCCGACCACCAGCACCCGCACCGGGCGATGGGCAAAGCTGTTGGGTTGTGTTGACGACATTGCTGGATACTCCGCTGTTGTTATTTGAGGTTTTGGCCGCTGAGCTCGTCGAACAAATGCGCGCGCGTCAGATCGAATGCCAGATGAATGCTTTCGCCGAGGCGCGGCTCCCAGTCCGGCAGCGACGCCATGCGCAGCACGAAGCGCAGATCGGCCAGTTCGCAGTGCAGCAGCTCTTCGTTGCCCATGCGCTCGATAGTGACGATCTGCGCCGGGAAACAGTTGGCGCTGCCGGGCGCGCACAGCCGCAAAGACTCCGGCCGGATGCCGAGACACACCCGCGCATGCGGGTAGTCCGCCAATTGCCGTTGCAGCGCCGGCGGCAGATCGAGCAGGTGCTGCAGGCCGATACGCAGCCGCACCGTTTGGCCGTCGCGCACGATCGCCAGATCGTGCAAATTCATCGACGGGCTGCCGATAAACTCGGCGACGAAACGGTTGGCGGGGTGGTGGTACAGATTGATTGGTTTATCCACTTGCATGATGGCGCCGCGGTTCATCACGCAAATGCGATCGCCCATGGTCATCGCCTCGACCTGATCGTGGGTGACGTACACCATGGTGGCGGCGGCGCCTTCTTGCTTCAGCTGGTTGTGCAGTTCGATCAGCTGCACGCGCATTGACACTCGCAGCTTGGCGTCGAGGTTGGACAGCGGCTCATCGAACAGAAACACCTTGGGTTTGCGCACGATGGCGCGGCCGACCGCCACCCGCTGGCACTGGCCGCCGGAGAGCTGGCCCGGCTTGCGCTGCAGCAGATTGGTGATCTCCAGCTTTTCCGCCGCGTCGCGCACCCGGCGGTCGATCTCCGTCTTGCTCTCTTTGCCGATCAGGCCGAACGCCATGTTCTTGTACACCGTCATGTGCGGGTACAGCGCATAGTTCTGGAACACCATGGCGACGCCGCGATCCTTCGGCATGCTGTCGTTGACGCAGCGATCGTGGATCAGGATCTGCCCCTCGCTGACGCTCTCCAGCCCGGCGATCATCCGCAGCAGGGTGGATTTGGCGCAGCCGGACGGGCCGACGAACACCATAAATTCCCCGTCTTCAATGTCCAGATCGACGCCGTGCAGCGCGTGGAAACCGTTGGGGTACACTTTTTTAACGCTGTTTAACTGAATTCCGGCCATGTTGTTTACCTTGTCTGCGCGTTAGCCTTTCACCCCGGCGCTGGCGATGCCCTGGATGAAATAGCGTTGGAAAATAATGAACAGCATCAGCATCGGGATCACCGCCATCAGCGCCCCGGCCATCAGCAGCGGGTATTCCACCCCGGCGCGGCTGGAGAGCGAGGCCAGCCCTACCGGCAGCGTCAGCTTCTCGGTGGTGGTATTGACGATCAGCGGCCACATCAGGTTGTTCCAGCTCCACAGGCCGTTGATGATGACGCAGGCGATAATGCCCGGCCGGATCAGCGGCAGCATGATGCGCCAGAAGATGGCGAAGTAGCTGTAACCGTCGATCAGCGCCGCTTCCTCCATCTCCTTCGGCACCGCCAGGAAGAACTGGCGCAGCAGGAAGGTGGCGTAAACGCTGAAAATGCCCGGCAGCACCAACCCGGTGATGCTGTTGACCAGCCCCAGCTTCTGCACCACTAGGAATTGCGGGATCAGAAACGCCTGGCCGGGCACCATCAGGATCGACACGCACACCAGAAACACCGCGTCGCGGCCGCGAAAATGCAGGCGCGAGAAGCCATAGGCGGCCAGGGTGGCGATAGCCATCTGCAGGCTGACGGTGAAGAAGGTCGCCAGCAGCGAGTTGAGATAAAAACCGGCGAACGGGATTTCGTGCATCACCCGGCCGTAGGCCTGCAGGCTGGGATGCGCCGGCAGCAGCGTCAGCGGGATCTGGATGCTCTCGGCCTGGGTTTTCAGCGAGGTCACCAGCATCCAGATAAAGGGCACCACCGAGGCCAGCGCCGCCAGCCCCATAAACAGGTACACCAGCGTTTTCTTGCTTGCGTTCATGTGCAGCTCCTCAGCTGACTTTCAGGCGCTTGCCGATCGCCATTTGAATCAGGGTGATCACCAGCGTGACGGCGAACAGCACCACGGTGATGGCGGAGGCGTAACCTTTTTCCTGCAGGTAAAACGCGTACTTGTAGAACAGGTTGGTGACGGTCATCACGTCGTTTTCCACCAGCGCGCGGTCGAACATCAGGAACACCACGTCAAAGACTTGCAGGATCTCGATAAAGCTCATCACCGACACGAAGAACAGCGTAGGCACCATCATCGGCAGCGTGATGCAGAAGAAGCGCCGCAGGGTGCCGATGCCGTCGATATCCGCCGCTTCGTACAACTGGCGTGGAATGCTCTGCAGTCCGGCCAGCAAAATGATGATCTTCAGCGCCAGAGACGACCAGATGATGATGATGGATACACTGATGCGCACCACGTCCGGATCGGACAGCCAGGCGACCGGCGCAATGTGCAGCAGGCTCAGCGCCTGGTTGATCAGGCCGAAGTCCTTGTTGAACAGCCATTGCCACACCATGGCCACCGCCGCGGGCATGGTGACCGCCGGCAGGAACAGCAGGGTGCGCAGCAGGCCTTTGCCGCGGATATTCTGGTTGAGGCCGATCGCCAGCAGCAGCGACAGGCTCAGGCTGATCGGCACGCAGACCACCACGTAGAACAGGGTGTTGGCGGCGGCGGTGTAAAAGTCGTCGTCTTCGAACAGGTTGAGATAGTTATCGACGCTGATGCTGCTCCAGCGCATGAATTGGTTGAGATCGGTAAAGCTGTAAAAGATGTTTTGCAAGAAGGGGATCAGGTAAAACACCGTCACCCCCAACAACAGCGGCAGGATCATCACCCAGCCCCAGAAGCGCTCGGCGCGTTCGAGCCGATTGAGCGCGGGACGGGCGGTGCGCCGGGGGTGTTTCAGGGTGACCGTAGCCGTTTCTGCCAGCGACATGTTGCCATTCCTCACCTATGACGTTCAGCGTGGTTCCCCCGCGGCGCGCGCTCGGGGCTGCGCGCCGCGGGGGGGGGGGGGG
>NZ_JBJNOV010000005.1:0-136384 GCF_052166375.1 Serratia sp. CY83965
GGGGGGGGGGATTACTGCTCCATGACGCGCGCGATCTTCTTGACCGATTTGTCCATTTCCTGCTTAGCGTCCGCGCCCATAAAGATCTTTTTCAGGCTGGCGATCCACATGTTTTGCCACTTCGGCGTATTGGTGCCGGCGGTGGGGTAAGCCTGGGTCACTTCAAGGGTCTGGATATAAGGCGTGACGTCAACCTTTTGGATCTGCTGCGCCCAGACCTTGGCCGCCGTCTTGTTGGCCGGGATCACCACCTTGGCCAGCTCCGCCTGCGAGGCTTCGCTGCTCATGAAGGCGATATATTTCCAGGCGGCCTGCTTGTGGGCGCTTTTCGCCGACATGGCGAAGGCCAGACTGTGCGCCACGCCGGACTGGCGTTCAATTTTGGGCATCATCACCACGCCGATGTGGTCGTTGATCAGCGGGTTATTGGCGAACGGCGCCGCCAGCCAGGAGCCGGCATAGACCATCGCGGCGCGGTTGGACTGGAAGATATTCTCGGTTTTGACTTCGCTCATTTGCTGGGCGCTTGGCATCAGGCCGTCTTTCATCATGCCCTGCAGCTGTTGGTAGACCCAGAGGGATCTGTCGTTGGCGATGTCGGTGGGCTGGCCGTCTTTCGGCACGATGTGGTTGCCGTTTTGGAACAGCAGGTTCATGTAACTGTCCTGACCGTCGATGCTGAGATCCATCACCAGCGGGAAGGCGGCGCCTTTCAGCCCGTTTTTCAGCGCGGCGGCCTTGCTCTTCAGATCGTCCCAGCTCCATTCGTTGGTGGGGTAGCTGACGCCGGCCTGATCGAACAGCTTTTTGTTGTACCACACGGCGATGGAATCGACGTCGCGCGGGATGGCCATCTGCTGACCGTCATACTGATAGGCTTTCACCGAGCTGGCGACCACGTCGTCCAGCTTAAGGCCGCTGTCCTTAATATAGGGCGCCAGCGGCTCCATAATGCCGTTTTTAGCATACTGCACAAAATAAGGCATATTGATCCAGAATATATCTGGCGCTACGCCGCCGGCGGCGGCGGAATCTAATTTAACGAAATATTGCGCCGAGGGGGTTAATTCTATTTCTATTTTTATATCCGGATTGGCCTGTTCAAAGCGCTTGGCAATCTCCTGTTCGGCGGGTAATTGATTTCTGTCCCAAACGGCATAGCGCAAAGTTATTTTATCTGCGGCATGGAGCAGCGTGGGTAATAATAATGCGCTGGCAAGAATAGAATGCGCCAGCAAGCGGCCGGTATTTTTTATCGGTGACATTGCTTTCCCCTCGGTGAGCGACGAATAGCGTTTTTCGCAACGTAAATTCTTTCTATCCCTTAACTTTCAATGTGTCAATACACCCCCAAACGCCCAAAAATGGGGCGTCAATGTTTCGTTGTTGTTAAAATCGAAAGGCTTTCACGGTCAAGCGAAAGGCGCTCTTGTTCACATTTCATTAACCTTTATGCGGGTTTTTTCCCCGGTGGCGCGGCATTTAGCGGCCTTCGCAGGCATAGGAATAACTGATAACCCTTGCACCATAATGGGGATTAAAAATATTTTTATTGTGCAAGCTTCAGCTTCTTTCATTTTTGTGATGCAAATAAACAAAAAAATCTTGCTGAGGCTGTCCAGGGGGGGCGCGCAAACGTTTTTTATTGCCGGCTATTGTTTGTGTCGATAAAAGACGCTAGCCTGAATCTCACAACACTTATTCATCCATAATAAAGAGGGCGGAATATCATGCGCCTGTCTCTGGTATTTACGCATTGCCTGGAGAAAGTATTTCATCGCCAAAATATGCCGCCCATTGCCGTGGAAAATCGGTTGAGCGGGTTAAATAACGAGGTGCTGTCCTGGCAGGCGGTGTACTGTTTGCAAACCCCGGGCAACGAGACTCGCCATGAGCTGTGTTATCAACTCGATGGGCCGCTGGCGGAGTATATCAGCGTGCGCCAGGTGCAATCGGTGCCGAGCGGTTTTCCCTGTTATCGCGAGACCGATGAGAATTACCTGACGACTGAGCCGGGCTTATTTCCCGATCCGCTGATACCGCTGCCGCAACGGCGTTTTTTTGCCGCCTGCCGCTATTATGGCAGCCTGTGGTTGACCCTGACGCCGCCGGCCGACGCGCAACTGGCCGGCGACTTTCCGTTGACCCTGCGGCTGCGGGATGCCCAGAGCGGCGAGGCGCTGGCCGAGGCCACGCTGACGCTGCATCTGGTGCCGGCGGCGTTGCCGCCGCAAACGCTGTTGCACACCGAGTGGCTGCACACCGACTGCCTGGCGGATTACTACCGTCTGGCGGTGTTCAGCCCGGATTATTGGCGCGCGGTGCGCAACTTTGTGCGCTGCGCGGTGCATAGCGGGGTCAATATGCTGCTGACGCCGCTGTTTACGCCGCCGCTGGATACCGCCGTCGGCGGTGAACGCACCACGGTGCAGTTGGTGAGGGTGTCGCGTTCCGCGCAGGGGTATCGCTTCGATTTCAGCCGCCTGGCGCAGTGGGTGGCGTTGGCGCAGGAAGAGGGCATCGAGCACTTCGAAATCGCGCCGTTGTTTACCCAATGGGGCGCGGCGCATGCGCCGAAGATCGTGGTGGAGGAGCAGGGCGAGGCGCGACCGCTGTTCGGCTGGCACACCGATGCGCAGGGCGAACCGTATCAGCGTTTCCTGCAGGCGCTGCTGCCCGAATTGACCGCCTGGTTCCGCGAGCGGGGGTTGGAACGACAGGTGTGGTTCCATGTTTCCGATGAGCCGACGCTGGACAACCTGGCGGCCTACCGGCGCGCCAGCGCCGCGCTGCTGCCGCTACTGGATGGCTTTCGCACTTTCGATGCGCTGTCGGATTTCGCTTTCTATCAGCGAGGCCTGGTGGAAATCCCGGTCGCCGCCACCGATCATATTGAGCCCTTTATCGAACACCGGGTGCCTGGCCTGTGGGCCTATTACTGCTGCGTGCAGAAGACCGAGGTCGCCAACCGGTTCTTCGCCCAGCCTTCGGCGCGCAACCGCATATTGGGCGTGCAGCTCTATCTGTACCGCATCGCCGGCTTCCTGCATTGGGGATTCAACTTCTATAACAGCGCCCATTCGCTCGAACGTATCAATCCTTATGCCGTGACCGACAGCGGCCATGCGTTTCCCTCCGGCGATCCGTTCGTGGTCTATCCGGGCGATGACCTGCAGCCGGTGGAGTCGCTGCGTCTGCGGGTGCTGCACCAGGGGCTGCAGGATATGCGCGCGCTGCAGCTGTTGGAGCGTTTGACCGACAGGGCGACGGTGGAGGCGCTGATCGAACGCGAACTGGGCATGCGCATCACCTTCAAGCGTTATCCGCACCAGGCCGAGCCGCTGTTGCGCCTGCGAGAAGCGGTAAACCGCCGCATCGAAGCGTTGCTGGCCCCGATGTGAGGTCAAATGGGGGCGAAAATGCGTCTTTCACTCCCAAATCGCCATTACTTTGCTATACCTGATAGTCGATGGATTCATTTTATTGTCATGTAACTGACACGTCAGAGTCACGGCTCTGGCTTAAGTTTGCAGCGACTACGTCAGGAGATAACGCGATGTTCAGCCTGGATTCTCTGTTGCAAGATGCATTTCCACACCGCAATACCCCTGCCTGGCAGCGCAGCCTGCTAAGAACCCTTCTCTTCGAAAAAGAATTCAAACAGTTCGCCGCCGACTATCCCCACCTGAAAGGGCTCGATCTGATCGAGCAGGTGGTGGACTACTTCAACCTCAGCTGCGAACTGGTGGACGGCGATCTGGAAAATATCCCGAGCCAGGGGCCGGTGGTGCTCGTGGCCAATCACCCGATCGGGTCGCTCGACGGCCTGGTGCTGCTGCGTGCCGTCGCGGCGGTACGTCCGGATGTGAAAGTGGTGGCCAGCCAGCTGCTGACCTACATCGAGCCGCTGCGCAACCTGTTCGTGCCGGTGGATAACGTCGCTTATAAAACCAGCCGCAAACAGATTGAAGGCATGCAGCAACAACTGGACAATCAGGGCGCGCTAATCCTGTTCCCGGCCGGCGAAGTGTCGCGCATGAGCCCGAAAGGCATCCGCGACGGCCACTGGCATACCGGTTTTCTGCGCCTGGCCGCCAAAGCGCGCGCGCCGATCGTGCCGATCCACATCAGCGCACGCAACAGCAACCTGTTCTACTTTACCTCACTGGTCTACCGGCCGCTGTCGACGTTGCTGCTGGTGCGCGAAATGTTCCAGCAGCGGGGCGGGCGCATCAAGATCCGCGTGGGCGGCCGCGTGCCGTTCGCCAACTGGCACGACGGCCACACCAGCGCCAAGGATCTGGCGGAGCGTTTTCGCCGCCACGTCTATCGCCTGGGCCAGGGCAAGCCGGGGCTGTTCGCCAGCGAGTCGCCAATCGCGCTGCCGGAAGATCGTCTTGAGCTGAAAAAGGCGCTGGCGAACTGCGAACGGTTGGGGGTAACGCCGGACGGTAAAACCATCTATCTCTATCGTCGCCATGACGAAGCGCGTACGCCAATCCTGCGCGAGCTGGGGCGCCTGCGCGAGATCGCCTTCCGCGCGGTGGGGGAAGGATCCGGCCGCCGCCGCGATCTGGACAGTTACGACGACGATTACTACCACCTGGTGCTGTGGGATGAGGAGGAGTTGGAGATCGTCGGCGCCTATCGCTTTATCCCTACCGCCGAACAAATCGCGCGCAAAGGGCTGGAAAGCATCTACAGCAACAGCCTGTTCCATTATGACCGCGATATGGAACCGATCCTGGCGCAGGGCATTGAGCTGGGGCGCAGCTTTATTCAGCCGGCCTATTGGGGCAAGCGCGGGCTGGACTATTTGTGGCTGGGCATCGGCGCCTATCTGTCGAAATACCCGCAGTACCGCTATCTGTTCGGCCCGGTGTCGATCTCCGGCGGC
This sequence comes from Serratia sp. CY83965, assembly GCF_052166375.1. NCBI lineage: Bacteria > Pseudomonadati > Pseudomonadota > Gammaproteobacteria > Enterobacterales > Yersiniaceae > Serratia > Serratia sp. CY83965. The sequence continues at coordinate 4,898 of NZ_JBJNOV010000005.1, forward strand.
ATGCCGCTGGCAGCACGTGACTTGCTGATCGCCTTCTATCGGCTCTATTTCTCGCCGGATCACGCGTTCGGGCAGTCGCGGCGGCCTTATCCGGCGTCGCTGCCGCAGGTGCTGGCGCAGTTCGCCGGGGACAACTATCAGGAAGATCTGGTGCGGCTGAAGAGCCTGCTCAGCAATATCGGCTGCTCGATCCCAACGCTGTACAAGCAGTACACCGAGCTGTGCGAGCCGGGCGGGGTACAGTTTATCGATTTCGGCACCGATCCGGCGTTCAACAACTGTATCGACGGACTGGTGCTGGTGGATACCACGCGGCTCAAGCCGTCGCGGTATCAGCGTTATATCGCGGTGCACCAGCCGCAGCCGGCCGAGACGGCATGACTATAGTCTGACTCATGCCTTTTTGATCTAAGCACGACCTTGGGGCCGGCGACGGGATAGCGCTACGATAAACGTTTTGCTTTCCACCGCCGGAGCCTGTCATGCCCCATTCGTTTATCCCGCCGCTATTGTCCGCCGATGAACCGCCCGCAGCTGCCGTTGAAATCCCGCGCGGCAAAGCGCCCTTTTTGCTGCTGTGCGATCACGCCGGCAAGGCGATACCGCAATCTCTTGGCGATCTCGGTTTGCCGCCGGGGGAGATTGAACGCCACATCGGCTGGGATATCGGCGCGCTGAGCGTGTCGCGCTATCTGAGCCGCCAACTGGACGCCACCCTGATCCACCAGCGTTACTCACGGCTGGTGATCGACTGCAATCGGGCGCCCGGCATCGCCAGCTCGATCCCGCATTTGTCCGAACTGACGCCGATACCCGGCAATATCGGTATCGACGCCGAGCACGCGCTGGCGCGCGAGCGTGAGGTGTTTTTGCCGTATCACCACGCCATCGACGATCATTTGGGGCAACGTCAGCTGCGCGAACTGCCGACGGCGGTGATCGCCATGCACAGCTTCACGCCGGTGTTCAAAGGGGAATCGCGCCCCTGGCAGGTGGGGCTGCTGTTTAATCGCTACCCGGAATTTGCGCTGCTGCTGGCCGAACTGCTGCGCGAAGAGGGGGATTTGCAGGTGGGGATCAACGAGCCCTATGCAATGACTGACGCCACCGACTACACGTTGCCGGTGCATGCGGAACGGCGCGGTTTGCCTTATGTCGGCATCGAAATCCGCCAGGATCTGATCGCCGATGAACGCGGGCAGCAGGCGTGGGCGAAACGTTTCGCACGCCTGCTGCCGCAGGCCTGGCAGCGCTGGCAAATTTGACTTTAGGAATATTCCCAGAGATGATAACCGTAAGGAATACGTAATACGTCATTAGAAAAAAAGTCAGGAGAGACGTGTGGAGCACAGCGATAACGGACTGTTTATCAAACGGGAGCGTTTTGAAGTTCTGGCGATTCTGCGTGAAATTTGCAAACAACGCACGCCGCTGCGCGTAGAAAATCAGCAGCACCGGTTTCAAAGTCTGTTATTGAGCGTCGGGCCGGACAATATCGTGTTTAGCGGTGAGGAAGCGGAAAACGCCATCGACGGCGCCTGCACCATCGTGATTGAAAGCCACGACGCCAAAATCGAGTTTTCCGTCGGCCAGGCGGAATTGACCGAACATCAGGGCGTCCAGGCCTGCTCGACCCGGCTGCCGCAGGAGTTGGTTTACATCCAGCGCCGCCGTCAGTTCCGCATCACCACGCCGCACTGGCGCCAATTCTTCTGTACCGGCGAATACCCGGACGGCACGCCGTACGAGCTGCGGATCCACGATCTGTCCGCCGGCGGCGTCGGTTTGCGCTTCGACGGCCCGCTGCCGGATTTCTTCCAGCCAGGCCTGCAGTTCAAGAAAGCGGAGTTGGATCTGGGCAGCTACGGCAGCTTCAAGGTCAACATGGAGCTGGTGGTGGTCAACGATGATCAGGAAACCGACGATAACGATCAGGTGGTGCACTTCTCGCGCCTGTCGTGCCGTTTCCTCAAGCTGGGGCTGGCGATGGAACGTAAAATTCAGAGCGCGGTGTTCGCCTTCGAGCTGGATTTCAACAAAAAGAAAAAACGCTGATAGGTATCAGGGGCGGCACGCTGCCCCTGACTCTCCACCGGCCTTACGGCTTTAACGCCCGCAGGCTGCCGATCTCTTCCCAACCGAAATGCGCCGCTTCGGCCAGCACGTCGCACACTTCGCCCCCGGCGGCGACCACGGCCGCGTCGAGCGCGGCGCCGCGCAGCAGATGGCTCACCAGCAGTGCGGTGAACAGATCGCCGGTGCCTTTGACCGCCGATTTAACCTTCGGATGGGTAAAGCACTGCGTTTCTTGCCGGGTGACCAGCATCAATCCCACCTCGTCTTCGCGCTGCGCGACGCCCGGCGCGCTGGTGACCAGCACCCATTCGGTGGTGTCGTTCAACAGCACCTGCGCGGCGCGTTGCGTCTGCTCTCGGCTGCTCAGAGCGCGGCCGCACAGCTGCTCCAGTTCGAAACCGTTCGGCGTCAGGCCGTTGGCCAGCCGCAGGAACGGCGAGCGATAGCAGTTGACGATGCGCTCATCCACGTAGATCCCTTCGCCGTAATCGCCCATCACCGGATCGATATAGATCCTTATCTGCGGATTGAGGGCGCGCACCCGCTGCAGCCAGTTGGCCAGAATATGGCACTGCATCACGTCGCCCAGGTAACCGACGATCACCGCCCGGGTGCGTTTCATCACGCCGCGGGCGATCAGATCGTCGAGAAAACCGCCGAACCACTCGCCGGAGATGACGCCGCCGTGCGGCTTGCCGTAATAGGGCGGGCAGCCGAACAGCACGCTGGGCACCTGCAGCGCTTCCAGCCCCTTTTTCAGCAGAGTGCGGTAGGCGATGCCGTTGCCGACGCTGCCGTAGACCACCTGAGATTGAATGCTGATCACGTCGATGGACGGTGACCGCAAGGGTGAAGCCTGTTGCATGAGTTACATCCTTGGTTCGTTATTATCCAGCCAGCGGGCGAACACCTGCCGCGCGCGCTGTTCCAGCTGCGCGCCGTGGCGCGCCGCCTGTTCGCGCAGGCTCTGGGGCGCGATGTCGGCCAGTTCCAGCTCGCAGGCATGGCCAATCAGCCAGCGTTCGATATCGCGGTGATCCGCCTCCAGATGGAACTGCAGGCCGAGCGCGAACCCCTGATAGTCGAAAGCCTGATGCGGGCAAATCGCCGTGCCGGCCAGGCAGCGGGCGCCGTCCGGGATCATGAACATATCGCCGTGCCAATGCAGCACCGGCGTATCGGCCAGCGGCGCCAGCACCGAGTCGTCTTGTGCCGCGAGCGTGGTCAGCGGGGCGAAGCCGATCTCTTTGACGCCGAGCGAGATCACGTCGGCGCCCAGCGCTTGGGCGATCACCTGCGCGCCGAGACACACCCCGAGGGTCGGTCGCCGCTGCGCCAGGCGCTGTTTGACCAACGCCAATTCATGGTCGAGAAAATCGTAGCGCTGCTCACCGGAAAAGTGCTGGGCGGCGCTGATCGGCCCGCCGAGCACCACCAACAGATCGGTCTCTTCATTATTGATAGCACGAATATCATCGCGGCCGGCATCGTAATAATCGATCTGATAGCCACGCAGCGAGAGCAGGGAACCGAGGATACCCAGGTTTTCAAAATTGACGTGTCGAATGGCGACGGCTTTTTTCATTGTTTAACCTCGCTAGCGTGGGTGAACGGCGTCAGCGCCAGCGACTCGCCCAGCACCGTGATGCCTTGTGCGCCGCTCTGGTAGACGATGCGGCGTTCGCTGACCTGGCTGAGCTGCACCTGATAACCCTGCGCGGCCGGGAACAGCGCGCACGCCTGTTCCAGCTGATCGGCTGCCCAGGGGGTGAACATCTGCAGGCGGGCAAAGGCTTTTCCTGCATACTGAATGTCGAGCACGTAATGTTTATCCATGGAACCCCTTACTTTTGGCCGCGGAAACGGGTAATCTTATTTGAACTAGTACAAAAGGATTTATGTATGACTTCATTGTATGCAAAAGGCGGCGGCGCTGTCCAGATTGCCGAGCAGATCGCCGCACGCATCAAAGACGGCGCGCTGCGGCCGGGCGAGCTGTTGCCGCCGGTACGCCAACTGGCGGCGGAGCTGGAGGTCAATCCGAATACCGTCGCCAGCGCTTACGCCCGATTGCGCGATGCCGGTCTGGTGGCGACGCGCGGGCGGGCGGGAACGGTGGTGCTGGAGCCGCCGCTGGCGGCGGTGAGTGCGGCCTATACGCCGCGTCAGGTGCCGGCGGGGATGTGCGATCTGGCCAGCGGCAATCTGGATGCCGCATTGTTGCCGGCGTTGGCGCTTGGCGCGGCGGAGGCGTTCCCGCAGCAAAATGGTTATGACATCAGCGGCGATCTGCCGGTATTGACCGGTCTGGGGCGCGAGTGGCTCGGCCGCCAGGGCGTCGCGCTGGGGGAGCCGGCGGTGTTCTCCGGCGCGCTGGATGCGATGGAAAAGGCGCTGCGCTGCCATGTGCAGCCGGGCGCGGCGGTGTGGGTGGAAGATCCCTGCTGGCCGCCGCTATTGACGCTGTTGCGCCACCTGCGTCTGCGGCCGCTGCCGCTGGCGGTAGATGAACAGGGTTGTCGATTGCCGGAAAGCGGGGCGGCCGGCGCGGTGATCCTGACGCCGCGCGCCCACAATCCGACCGGCGTCTCGCTCTCTGCGCAACGCGCGCAGCAGTGGCGGCGTTTTCTGCGCGACAATCCGCAGTGTCTGGCGATCGTCGACGATTTCTGGGGGCCGTTGTCGCAGCAGCCGCTGCATCTGCCGTTCGACGGCGATCGCGGCCTGTATGTGCTGTCGCTGAGCAAGTTTCTCAGCCCGGATCTGCGCATCGCGCTGGCCTGCGGTGACCCGACGTTGCTGCAGGCGATGCGCGCCGATCAGTACATCAGCGAACGCTGGGTCAGCCATATCTTGCAGCAGATCGCCGCCAGGCTGTGGAGACAGACCTTGCAGGAAGGGCAACTGCAGCGGGCGCAACAGGCATATCAGGCCAGAAGGGATGAACTGGTGCAGCGGCTCAATGCCTTGAATCACATGGCGCTAGCGGTGGGTGAAGGGCTGCATCTGTGGTTGCCGGTGCGGTCGGAAACCGCCGCCGCGCAGCTGATGGCGCAGCGGGGGTGGTTGGTGCAGGGCGGTGAACCTTTCCGCCTGAAGGGCGGCCCGGCGCTCCGCGTCAGCCTGGCTAACGTCACGCCGGCGCAGTTGGCGCCGCTGGCGCAGGATCTGACCGACGCCATGCGGGCCGGGGCGGCGATCAACTAGGCCGGCGTCAAACTCTCCTCCGCCAGTAACTGCAGCGAAGCTAACCGGGCGGCCGGTTCGGCGATCGGCGTGTCGATGATGAACTCGTCCACGCCGTACTGCTGCTGCAGCTGCGCCAGTTGCTGATGCACCTGCGGCGCGGTGCCGAGCAGAACATGGCTTTCTCGCGGCTCGATGCGGTAGTCGGTGGCGCCGGCCTGTTGCACGAAACTCTCGGCCTGGGCCAGGCTGCCGACGGTCACGCTCTGCTCACCGGCGACGTGCACGCGGTATTGCTGAATATCCGCCGCCAGCGTCGCGGCCTGTTCCGGGCTCTGCGCCACGATCGCCGCCACCGCCAGCAGCCCCTTGCGGCCGCCGCTGTGTGCGGTGTAGTGCTCCAGCGCTTCTCTAATGTCTTGCGGATTGCCGTTCAGATGCGCGGCGAACACGAAGGCCCAGCCGGATTCAGCCGCCAGCGTCGCGCTCTCTTTACTGGCGCCGAGCAAAAAGCGCTGGGCGGCGTGCGGCGGCAACGGCGTGGCGCTCAGGCCCGGTTCGGCGTCGTCGTTCAGGTAAGCGGTCAACTGCGACAGCTGCTGCGGGAAGGCCGGTTTGTTTTGCCGGTCATGGGCGGCCTGCAGCGCCTGGGTGGCGAGCGGCAGCCCGCCGGGCGCTTTGCCCACCCCGAGATCGACGCGCCCCGGCGCCAGCGCCGCCAGCAGGTTGAAGTTTTCGGCCACCTTGTAGGCGCTGTAGTGCTGCAGCATCACGCCGCCGGAGCCGATGCGAATGCGCGACGTTTGGCCGAGCAGATAACCGATCAACACCTCCGGCGACGGGCAGGCGAGCTGCGGCGTATTGTGGTGTTCCGCTAACCAGAAACGCCGATATCCCCAGCGTTCCGCCTGTTGCGCCAGATGCAGCGTGCGCGCCAGCGCCTGCGCGGCGCTTTCCCCTTCGGCGATCGGACTCTTTTCCAATATGCTCAAGGCATAAGCCATTTTCCCGCTCCTTTCCTCATCAGATATGCCAGACAAATACCATGTGGGCGGCGTGCGCCTTAATACTGATTGGCGATAGGATATTCCATTGATCCAAAACGGATTTGTATATGCGCAGAACGGTAAAGCGCCGCGGTGTTACCCCTCGAGCCAGGCCTTCAGACGAATGGCGTCACGGTAGTGGCCGTAACGTGGCTGTGCGCCGAGCAGGATCATCACCACCGGCTGCCCCTTGATGGTGGTGCGCATCACCAGGCAGTGACCGGCCTCGTCGGTAAAGCCGGTTTTCTGCAGCTGGATCTTCCAGGCGGGGTTGTTGATCAGGCCGTTGGAGCTGCGGTAGACCAACTGGCCGCGGCCGGGGCGCACGATCTGCTGCTTGTCGGTGCTGAAGCGGCGAATTGACTGATAGCGATAGGCGTGATTGACCATCTTCAGCAGATCGTTGGCGGTCGCCACGTTGCGCGGCGTCAGCCCGGTCGGATCGTAGAAGCGGGCGCGTTTCATGCCGATGGCGCGCGCTTTCTGATTCATTTTCGCCACGAAGGCCTTGCGTCCGCCGGGATAATTGCGGCTCAGCGCGGCGGCGGCGCGGTTCTCCGAAGACATCAGGGCGATGTGCAGCATGTCGCGGCGGCTGAGCACCGAGCCGATGGTCAGGCGCGAATGGGTTTTCTTCAGCAGATCGCGATCGGCGGCGGTGACTTTGAGCTTGCTGGCCATCGGACGTTTGCTGTCCAGGGCGACCATGGCGGTCATCAGCTTGGTGAGCGAGGCGATCGGCAGCACGCGGTTCGGCTGCTTCTGATAGAGGGTCTTTCCGGTGCGTTGATTGACGACCAGCACCGATTTTGCATTCAGCACCAGCGGCGGCGCAGCCGCATGTGCGGGCGCCAAAACGAACAGCAGGCTGAACAGGAGGGCGGCGCCGAAGCGCCGGACAGGCAGACGGAGAAAAGCGTGAGATAAAAGCATAACGGCGGCAATAGTGACCCTAAGTGATTAAAAAACATCAAAAGAGTCTGCCCGGCAAATGTGAAGGAAATAGGGCGATAATCGCTCAAACTGTTACAACAATCCCTTTTGTCGCAGGGTGAAGCGGGTGGCCTCGTTCAAATCGTAGTCCGCGAGACGCTCGCGCGGCACCCAGGCGTAGTCGTCGAACTCGTCGTTGATCGTCACGTCGCGGTTGGCGGCATGGCAGTCGAAAATCAGGTAAATCATGTAGATTTGCTCCTGGCTGCCGTCGGCGTAAGTTTTGATGCGCACGTCATCGCGGAAGGTCCAGGGCGTGATGTTGTCGAGGATCAGCGCGGCGCCCAACTCTTCGCGCACTTCGCGCCGCAGCGCCTGTTCTATTTGTTCACCCGGCTCGACGCCGCCGCCGGACAGCGCCCACTGGCCGGGAAACACGCCCTTGTGCGCCGCCATTTTGCACAGCAGGAAGGCGTTATCGTTTTCAATCAGCGGGCAGACAATGATGCGTTGGCGCATGGAAGACTCCTGTCAAAATGGAAAGCAGCCACTTTAACATGGGGTTTGGCCCCTTAGCGTGAGAGAAATCAAAGCGTTGCATTTGCGCAGAGCTGCGGCAACCGCCTCTCTGCGCTACGGTCAGTAGATTTCCGGCACCACCATGTTGTCCGGCACCGGGTTACGGTGGTACTCCGGGCTGCGTTTGCGCTGCGGCAGCGTGATGACGTTGCCTTCGGCTTCCTCATAAGGCACTTGTTGCAGCAGGTGGGTGATGCAGTTCAAGCGGGCCTTTTTCTTGTCGACGCCCTGAACCACCCACCAGGGCGCCTCGGCAATGTTAGTGCGCGCTAACATGATTTCTTTGGCCTCGGTGTAGTCTTCCCAGCGGCGGCGGCTTTCCAGATCCATCGGGCTGAGCTTCCACTGCTTGAGCGGATCGTGAATGCGGCTGAGGAAACGCAGCTCCTGCTCCTCATCGGTGATCGAAAACCAGTATTTGACGATTTGGATGCCGCTGCGCGTCAGCATTTTTTCGAATTCCGGCACGCTGCGGAAAAACTCCTCGTACTCTTCGTCGTTGCAAAAGCCCATCACGCGTTCCACGCCGGCGCGGTTATACCAGCTGCGGTCGAACAGCACCATTTCGCCGGCGGCGGGCAGATGCGCGATATAGCGCTGAAAATACCACTGGGTGCGTTCGCGGTCGTTCGGCGCCGGCAGCGCCGCCACGCGACAGGTGCGCGGGTTGAGACGCTGGGTGATGCGTTTGATCACGCCGCCCTTGCCGGCGGCGTCGCGGCCTTCGAAGAGGATCACCAGCCGGTGGCCGGTGCGCATCACCCAATCCTGCAGCTTCACCAGTTCGCCCTGCAGGCGCAGCAGTTCGCGGAAGTATTGTTTGCGCCAGGCTTTCTTCGCGTCGCTGTCGACTTCTGCCGCGTCGAAGCGCAGGTCGTCCAGCTCCATTTCCAGCTCTTCATCGTAGCTGTCGTAAAATTCTTGCAGCAGGCGCTGGTTGAAACCGTCATCGCGGTTGAATTCATGCATGGTCATCAGATTTTCTCCGTGTCAGCCCGGTGTTAGAAATGGTTGAAGATCCAGTACAGCACCGCCGACAGCAGTACCGAGGCCGGCAGCGTCAGCACCCAGGCCATCAGCAGATTGCGCAGGGTGGCCATCTGCAGGCCGGAGCGGTTGGCGGCCATGGTGCCGGCGATGCCGGACGAAAGTACGTGCGTGGTCGAAACCGGCAAACCGAAGGCGTCGGCCGCGCCGATGGTGGTCATCGCCACCAGTTCGGCGCTGGCGCCCTGGGCGTAGGTCAGGTGCGATTTACCGATCTTTTCGCCCACCGTCACCACGATGCGGCGCCAGCCAACCATGGTGCCGAGCCCCAGCGCAATCGCCACCACCACTTTCACCCAAAAGGGAATGAAGCGGGTGGCGTTGTCGAGTTCGCCTTTCAACGCGTCGAGGTTGCGCTGCGCATCGGGATTGATCTGCAACTGACGCTCTGCCTTCAGGTGCTTGATGGTCTCGGACGCCAGGTACATGTCATTGCGGGTGTTCGACACCGCTTGCGCCGGGATCTTGTCGACCGAGCCGTACTGACGGATTTGATCGCCGATCGCGCCGGCCAGCTGCGCCAGCGCCGGCACCACCTCCGGCGTCAGTTCGCTGGTGCGCACATAGCCGGTCAGCACCTCGCGCGGCGGCGTTTGGCCGCCGGCCGGGAACTGGCGCAGCAGCTCGTTTTTGGTCACTTCCGCCAGCGCCGCCACCCGGGGGATCTGCTCCGGCGGCATCGAACGGTTCAGGGCGTAGGCGATCGGCATGGTGCCCACCAGGATCAGCATGATAAGGCCCATGCCTTTCTGCCCGTCGTTGGAGCCGTGGGCAAAGGAAACGCCGGTGCAGGTGAGGATCAGCAATCCGCGGATCCACAGCGGCGGCGGGCTATTGTCCTTAGGCGCGCTGTACAGCTGGCGGTTCTTGACGAACAGCTTCAGCGCCAGCAGCAGCAGGCCGGCGAACACGAAGCCGATCACCGGCGACAGCAGCAGCGCGTAGCCCACCTTGATCGCCTGGCCCCAGTCCACGCCGCTGGTGCCGGTGCGGCCGTGGATCAGAGCGTTGGCCACGCCGACGCCGATAATCGAGCCGATCAGCGTATGCGACGACGAGGCGGGCAGCCCGAGCCACCAGGTGCCGAGGTTCCAGATGATGGCGGAGAACAGCAGGGCGTACACCATGGCGAAACCGTTGCCGGTGCCGGCCTGCAGGATCAGCTCAACCGGCAGCAGCGAAATGATGCCGAAGGCCACCACGCCGCTGGAGAGCAATACGCCGAGAAAGTTGAAGAAACCGGACCACACCACGGCGACCATCGGCGACAGCGAGTGGGTGTAAATCACCGTCGCGACCGCATTGGCGGTGTCGTGGAAGCCGTTGACGAATTCAAAGCCCAGCGCGATCAGCAGCGCCAGCCCCAATAATAAAAACGGAATGTAACTGGTATAGACGGCGCCGGCGTCGCTGACGTCGTTAAATAAGTTCACTCCGGCGAACGCGATCCCCAGAATTAATAAGAACACAAAAAAAAGAACAGTGAGTCGACTGTTCTTTTGATGCAGCTTGGGCAGGCTGGATGCGGCCGGCACACCCGTTTGAACGGCGCTGTTATCGCTCATAATGACCTTCCTGAGAGGATTGAATGCGGTAGCTGTCGCCTGAAAAGTATTCTGAATGAATGTGGCCTTTTTATGACGAAAATATTAATCATCGGGAACGGCGAAAATCATTAACGCCGATAAATAAAGATTGTTATAACAGCGGGGACGGTCTTGGGTTAACGGCAACAGGCAGGATAAGGCGTTATGGTGCAACGGTTAGCGGAAAAGATGCACAAGCTTGATTTCGATGATGAAGTGACCGGGCTGATCTACGGCCATGTGTTTCGTTCCGGTGAGCCGCCGGCGCGCCTGAACTCGCAACAGGTCTGCCAGGCTTACCAGGCTTTGCCGTCCGGCGACGGCTTTGTCTGGCTGCACCTCAATCTCAACCACGCGGCGGCGGAGAAGTGGCTGAAAAACCATTTCGCCATTTCCGATTTTTTCTTCCATGAAATTCGGCATGGTTCCCACACGACGCGCATCGAGCGCCAGGGCGACGATCTGTTCGCGGTGCTCAACGACGTGATTTTTCACCCTGAGGACAGCAACCCGGAAACGGCGACGCTGTGGCTCTATTGCTGCCGTGGGCTGGTGGTCACCGTGCGTCACAAACCGGTGCGATTGATTGAACGGCTGCTTGGCCGCCTGACGGCGTTGGAGCTGGCGTCGTCTACCGAGCTGCTGGCGCACCTGCTGGAAGAGCAGGAGGACGTGCTGGAACAGGTGGTGCGGCAGGCTAACCAGTATGTTGATGCCATCGAGGATCGCCTGTTGACCCGCCGCGTCAAACGCAACCGCGCCGAGCTGGGGCGCATGCGCCGCATGTTATTGCGCTTTCAGCGCCTGTTGGCGCCGGAACCGGCCGCGCTGTTTCGGCTGTTGAACCGGCCGCCGGCCTGGCTGAGCCGCGAGGTGGTGCAAGATCTGCGGCAGTTTACCGAAGAGTTCACCGTGGTGTTGAACGATCTCGCCAGCCTGACCGAACGCATCCGGCTATTGCAGGAAGAGCTGGGCGCCAAGCTGATGGAGCAGAATAACCGCACGCTCTACACCCTGACGGTGATCACCGTGCTGGCGTTGCCGATCAACATCGTCGCCGGTTTCTTCGGCATGAACGTCGGGGGGATACCGCTGGCCAGCAATCACCACGGTTTTATCCTGCTGGTGTTGCTGGTCGGCAGTTTTACGCTGATCGCCGGTTATCTGGCGTTCAGGCGCCGGGACGAGTCGTAATTACAGGCGGGCGCGGTACTCTTCTTCCAGCCGGGCATGGGTGCTCCAGAACGGCTGCGGCGCCCGATCGTGCAGACGATCCAGCAGGATATCCAGATGGGTGTGCCAGCCGCCGGCGACGCTGAGCATCTCGTCGCGGTTGGCCAGGCGCCGGTGGGTGACCGTCAGCAGCACCGCGTTTCCCTGTTCCGTCAACTCGAAGGTCACTTCGGAAGGGCGCCCCTGATCCTGTTCGGCCCAGGTAAAGCTCAGCAGGCGCGGCGGGAACAGGCAGGTGATGTGGCCGCGGTTGCTGACGCAGCCGCCGTGCTGTTTGTACTTGGCCGGCGGTTGCTCGTGCTCGCCCGCCAGATCGGAGTTGCGAAACTCCAGCTCCAGCGGCGCGCCGTTTTCCAACTTCATGGCGCCAGCCGCCAGCCAGGTGGCGCGCTTGTCGGATTCGGTCAGGTAAGCCCACACCCGCTCGATGGGGCCGGGCAGCAGCCGCTGGATGCGCAGCGTGCCGGGTTCGATAATCATGCCGTAATCATTCATGGTTCACTCCTTGGGAGGAAGCTGTTCGGGCTGCAGCAGCGCCTGTTCGAGCGCATCCAGCCGTTCAGTCCAGAAATGTTCATAGGTTTGCAGCCAGTGCATGGCCTGCGCCATAGGCTCGGGTTCGAGCCGGCAGATATGGTTTCTTCCTTGCACGGTGCGTTGCACCAGGCCCGCATGTTCCAGTGCTTTCACGTGCTTGGAGGCGCCGGCGAACGACATCTGCAACGGCGCGGCCAGTTCGCCAATGCTGCGCTCACCGCCGGCCAGCGCGCGTAACATCGAACGGCGGGTCGGGTCGGCCAGCGCATGAAAAATGGCGTCCAGCTGTGAGGAAGATAATTCAACCATATGGTTGAATATAGAACAGGCGGGCTAATATTCAACCGTTTTGTTGAATATTTTTTTGCCCCGGCGAGAAACCGGGGCGACGATCAGGCGCCGGCGTGCGCCAGCAGCGCGTTCAGCAATACGTCAGCGCCGGCGGCGGCCCAGGCGGGGGTGATATCTTCCCGCTCGTTGTGGCTGATGCCGTCCACGCAGGGAATGAAAATCATGGCGGTCGGGGCGACGCGGTTAAGGTAACAGGCATCGTGGCCGGCGCCGGAAATCATGTCGCGATGGCGATAGCCCAACGCTTGCGCGGCTTGACGTACGCTGTCGATGCAGACCCGATCAAAAGCGATCGGGGGATACTGGAAGATGCGCTCGGCGCGAGCGGTCAGGCCGCCGCCGTTGACGGCGTTCACCGCCGCCAGCAGGCGCTGCTCCATCTGCTCCAGAATTGACTCCTCTGGATGGCGGAATTCGACGCTGAAAAAGACGCGCCCCGGCACCACGTTGCGTGAATTGGGGGTAATTTGCGCCATGCCCACCGTGGCGCGCGCGTCGGGCGCGAAATCCCAACCGATGCGGTTGACCGCCGTGACCAGCGCCGCAAAGCCCAGCAGGGCGTCGCGGCGGCGGTCCATCGGCGTGGTGCCGGCATGGGCACTGAAGCCGACGACCTCCAGTTCATACCAGCGCTGCCCTTGTGCGGCGGTCACCACGCCGATGTCGAGATGCTCCGCTTCCAGAATCGGCCCCTGTTCGATGTGCAACTCGAAGGCGGCATGGATCGGCGTGCCGCCCACCGGATACTCACCGGCGTAGCCGATGCGCTCCAGCGCCTCGCCGAGGCTGACGCCGTGCTCGTCGCGGCGCGTCAGACCGTATTCCAGGTCGAATACCCCGGCGAACACGCCGGAGGCGATCATCGCCGGCGCAAAGCGTGCGCCTTCTTCGTTGGTCCAGTTGATCACTTCAATCGCGCGTTCGGTGACGATCTGCCGATCGTTAAGGCTGCGAATAACCTCCAATCCGGCCAGCACGCCGTAGATGCCGTCGAAACGGCCGCCGCGGGGTTGCGAGTCGCCGTGAGAACCGGTGACAACCGGCGCCAGCTCGGGCCGCGCGCCTTCACGGCGCAGGAACATGTTGCCCATCCGATCGACGCGCACGCTGCAACCGGCCTCCAGCGCCCACAGACGCAGCTGGTCGCGCGCCTGACGATCCTCTTCGCTGAGCGCCAGGCGGGTGACGCCGTTGTCAGCGATGGCGCCGAACTGCGCCATCGCCTGCAGGCTTTGCCACAGGCGCTCGCCGTTGACCCGATGCGTCATGGCTTTTCTCCCGGCGTTTTGGCGGCGTAACGGAAATCGCAGCAGGGAGCGCCGGACATGATGGTCTGGGTGCGCTGCAGTTCAACGTCAGGCGCATAGCCGACGATAAACTGGCTGTCGCGAGCGCAGGAGAGCAGGTGGCCGATGTCTCCCAGCCCCATCTCATGATACATCTCGGCGTAGCGGCAGCGGGTGACGTTATAGTCGAAGTGCTGTTCGTCCTGATTGATCACCTCGACGCGCAACGCATCGTCTTTTTCCCACAGGTACTGCAAGGCGGCGAAGCTGCGCAGATCCGCGCCGTTCGGTTCCTGAGCGGCGAACTGTTTGCCCGCCGCGATGGCGGCATTCTCGATGGCTTCGCCGATCACTGCCTGAGCGCGCGTCTTGCCGATTTCACGCACCAGAATCTGGTAGATCGGTTTGATGATTTCCGCCTCGATCTTTCTGCGGGCCAAAATGCCCAATTCATTATTTGCACAGTTCATCGCCTTGCTCCTCTTGATTTATTGTGGTTTGGCGCCGCCCAACACGGTTTGCGGCTGCCATTTGCCGTCGACTACCCGGTACAGGGTGAAGCTCGGCTGTTGCAGGTTGCCCTGCGCATCGAAGGCAATGGCGCCGGTCACGCCCTGATAATGTATGGCGCGCAGTTTCGGCAGATAATCGGCCGGGTTGGCCGAGCCGGCCTGTTCGATGGCGGCGATCAGCACCCGGGTGGCGTCGTAGGCGAAGGGCGCATGCAGTTCGATGTGGGTGTGGTAACGATCGCGGTAGGCTTGCTCAAACGCCTTGCCGCCCGGCATCTGTTCCAGCGGCAGCCCCGGCTCCAACGCGACGACGCCTTCGCCTTCTTGCTGCGCCAGCGTCAGGAAGGTTTGGCTGACAAAGCCGCCGGCGCCCATCAGCTGCGCGTTCATGCCCAGCTGCTTCAGTTTGCGCGCCAGCGGCGCCGCCTGGGAATCTACGCCGCCGAAGAAGATCAGATCGGCGTTTTTGCTGCGCACGGTGGTCAGTACGGCGCTGAAATCGACGGTCTTGTCATCCACATACTCGCGGGCGACCGGCTGCACGCCCTGGGCCTGCAGCGATTTGATGAACTCGTCCGCCAGCCCCTGGCCGAAAGCGGTGCGATCGTCGATCACCGCGATGCGCTGGGCTTTCAGCGTTTTCACCGCATATTGCCCGGCATAGTTGCCGCCGTCGTCGTCGTGGCCCATCACGCGAAAGCTGGTGTCAAAACCCTGTTGCGTATAGCCGTGACCGGTGGCGACCGGCGCCACCTGGGCGATGCCGGCATCGTGATAGATGCGCGCCGCCGGGATGCTGGTGCCGGTGTTCCAGTGGCCGACCACGCCGGCGACGCCTTCGTCGACCAAACGCTGCGCCACGGCCACGGCGGTGCGCGGGTCGGACTGGTCGTCCTCTGACACCAGTTTGAAGGTGACCGGTTTGCCGTTCAGCGTCGGTTTCTGCGCGTTAGCGTCGGCGATCGCCAGTTGCGCGCCGTTTTCGAGATCTTTGCCGATGCGCGCGGAAGGGCCGGTCAGCGGCCCGGCCAGGCCGATCAGCACGGTGTCGGCCGCCAGCGCCGGGAGGCTAAGAATCATTGTCATGGCGGCCAGCGCCAACGGTTTGATGCGAATGCTCTGTTGCATGTCATACTCCTGGTGCGGTTAAAAGAAACAACGGTTATTCACCCAAATAGATCTGTTTGATTTTTTCATCGTCCAGCATCTCGGCGGAACGGCCGCTGTGGCTCAGGCTGCCGCTGTCCAACACGTAGGCGCGATCGGTGGACTCTAGCGCCAGGCGCGCGTTCTGCTCGACCAATAGCAGCGTGACGCCGTCATGGGCTAACTGCTTGATGACCGTGAAAATGGCTTCCACCACAATCGGCGCCAGCCCCATCGAGGGTTCGTCCAATATCAGCAGCCGCGGGCGGCTGAGCAGCGCGCGGCCCATCGCCACCATCTGCTGTTCACCGCCCGAAAGCAGCCCGGCCGGTTGGTGCAGGCGCTCGCTCAGCCGCGGGAAGGTAGCGCACACCCGTTCGAAATCTTGCCGCACCGCCGATTTGTCACGCCGCGCATAGGCGCCGAGCTGCAGGTTTTCCCGCACCGTCAAACGGGTGAAAATGCCGCGTCCCTCCGGCACCATCACCAGCCCCCGTTGCAGCAACCGGTGCGGCGGCGCGCCGCGAATCGAGCAACCGTCGAACAGGATGTCGCCTTCGAACGGCTGCAGGCCGGTCAGCGCTCGCAGGCTGGAGGTCTTGCCCGCGCCATTGGCGCCGATCAGCGTCACCTGTTCGCCGGCGTTCACCGTGAAATCGATGCCTTTGACCGCATGAATGCCGCCGTAAGACACTTTGAGACGTTTAACGCTCAGCAGGGCTTCAGACATGCGCGCCGCCTCCCAGATAGGCCTGAATGACCGCCGGTTCGCGCCGCACCTGCGCCGGTTCGCCTTCGGCGATCGCTTTGCCGTAGTCCAGCACCGTCAGGCGATCGCACAGGCCCATCACCAGCTTGACGTCGTGTTCGATCAGCAGCAGCGTTTTGCCGCTGTCACGGATGCGCAGCAGCAGCTCGCGCAGCGCTACTTTTTCACCGGCGTTCATGCCGGCCGCCGGCTCGTCCAGCGCCAGCAACCGGGGTTCGGTCGCCAGCGCGCGGGCAATCTCCAGGCGGCGTTGGTGGCCATAGGCGAGATCGCCGGCGCGGTAATGGGCGAATTGGCTGATGCCGACGTACTCCAGCAGCGCATGGGATTTATCGCGCACCGCCTGTTCCTCTGCCTTGGCGCGCCGGTGGCGAGCGATCGCCGCCCACAGGCCGTTGCGGGTGCGCACGTGGCAGCCGACCATCACATTTTCCAGCACGCTCATTTCGTTGAACAACCGCAGGTTCTGGAAGGTGCGGGCAATGCCGGCCTGCGCCACTTTGTCGATCGCCTGGGGTTTATAGCGCTGGCCCAACAGGCGGAACTCGCCTTCATCGGCGCGATACAGGCCGGTGATCAGGTTGAAGCAGGTGGTTTTGCCGGCGCCGTTCGGCCCGATCAGGCCGTAGATTTCCCCCTGGCGGATGCTCATGCTGACGTCATCCACCGCCGTCAGGCCGCCGAAACGTTTGCTGACGTGATTTAAAGCAAGCAGCGGCGTCATGCGGCGGTCCTCCCGGCATGGCGAGCCGGCCACAGGCCCGCCGGGCGATACAGCATCACCAGGATCAGCGCCAGGCCGTAAAACAGTTGGCGGATGATTTCCGGATCGATCAGCACCTGGCCGAACAGCGCCTGCTGCAGCGGCCCCATGCTGCTGCGCAGCAGCTCCGGCAGGGCGGCCAGCAGCAGCGCGCCCAGGATCACGCCGGGGATGTGCCCCATGCCGCCGAGCACCACCATCGCCAGTACGGCGATCGATTCCTGCAGGGTGAACGATTCCGGCGACACGAAGCCCTGAAACGCGGCGAACAACGCGCCGGCCACGCCGCCGAAGGTGGCGCCGATGGCGAAGGCCAGCAGCTTGAAGTTGCGGGTGTTGATGCCCATCGCCCGCGCGGCGTCCTCATCTTCGCGGATCGCTGTCCACGCACGACCGATGCGCGAGTTTTGCAGCCGCAGGCTGATGAACAGGATCGCCAGCAGCAGCGCGGCGAACAGATAGTAATAGAGGTACAGGCCGGAAAAACGCACGCCGAACCACTCGTGCATGCCGGAAAACCTCAGGCCGAACAGGCTGACCGGGTCAATGCCGGAAATGCCTTTGGGGCCGTTGGTGAGATTGACCGGGCGATCCAGATTGCGCATCAGAATGCGCACGATTTCGCCGAATCCCAACGTGACGATCGCCAGATAGTCGCCGCGCAGCCGCAGCGTCGGCGCGCCGAGCAGGATGCCGCATACCGCCGCCAACAGCGCCGCCAGCGGGATCAGCCACAGCATCGGCAGATGCAGCCCGTCGGGGAACCACTGCAGCAGCAGCGGGAACTGCTGCGTCAGATGCGGTGACGACAGCAGCGCGGCGAGATAGGCGCCGACCGCGTAAAAGGCGATAAAGCCCATGTCCAGCAACCCGGTCATGCCCACCACGATGTTCAGCCCGAGCGCCAGCATCAGATACAGCAGGGCGAAGTCGACGACCCGCACCCAGTAGTTGCCGCCGGCGGCGCCCGCCACCCAGGGCGCCAGCAGCAGGGCGAGAATGAACAGCGTCAGCCCCAGCCCGGCGCGACGCGGCGTGGCCAGAGGAACGGGGGGAGTCAAAACGGTCATCGTGATGTCCTTATGCGCGCGTGGCGATGCGTTCGCCCAACAGCCCGGAGGGGCGGAAGACCAGCACGGCGATCAGCACCAGAAACGCGAACACGTCCTGGTAGTTGCTGCCGAACACGCCGCCGGTCAGCTCGCCGAGATAGCCGGTGCCCAGTGATTCGAACAGACCCAGCAGCAAACCGCCAAGCATCGCGCCGCGCAGGTTGCCGATGCCGCCGAGCACGGCGGCGGTAAACGCCTTGATGCCCGGCAGAAAGCCCATCGAGAAACCGGCGTTGCCGTAGTTGCTGGCCATCATGATGCCGGCCACCGCCGCCAACGCGCCGCCGAGCGCGAAGGTCAGAACGATGATGCGGTCAGGACTGATGCCCATCAGGCCGGCGACCTGCGGGTTTTCCGCCGTGGCGCGCATGGCGCGGCCGAAACGGCTGTGTTCGACCAGCAGCCAGAGGCCGGCCATCACCGCCACGGCCACCGCCAGCGTGACGATCGCCGTGCCGGTGATCACCGCCGGCGCATGTTCGGCGCTGCCTGCGGTCAGGGCGATGGGCGCCATCGGCAACAGCTGCGGAAACATCAGGGGATTGCGTGACCAGATCAGCATCGCCAGGGTTTGCAGCAGCAGTGACACGCCGATGCCGCTGATCAGCGGGGCCAGGCGTGGCGCATTACGCAGCCGGCGATAGGCCAGGCGCTCGATCGCCATCGAGATGATGGCGCAGATAGCCATGGCGAACAGGGCCGCCAGCAGCAGCGTGGCGTAGGGCGGTAACGCGGGAAAGTGGTGCTGCAACACCCCGATCGCCGACAGCGCGCTCAGCGCCCCGACCATCAGCACGTCGCCGTGCGCGAAGTTGATGATGCGCAGGATGCCGTACACCATGGTGTAGCCGAGCGCGATCAGCGCATAAATGCTGCCGAGCATCAAACCGTTGACGGTTTGCTGTACCAGCGTATCCATAAGGAGAGTCCGGAGATAATGAGTCAGAGGCTCACAGTAGAGAATTTAAAAAAATTGTAAAATACGGAAAAATACTTTCTTATACAAAAAACGAGTGATTTTAATGTATTGATTTTTATGTATATTGAATCCATTCCTTCAGTGTCGATTTCCCAAAAACAGTCAATATATGAAAAAAACAGAACAGTACGATGAGCCATTGCCGATGCTGCCGAACGATCCGCCGCTGCGCGCCGTGCGGGCGTTCGAAGCCATCGCGCGCCTGGGTGGCATCAGCGCGGCGGCTAACGAGCTGATGATTTCGCCTTCGGCGGTCAGTCATCAACTCAAAACGCTGGAGGCATTTTTGCAGATGCCGTTGACCGAACGGCAGGGGCGTAACCTGGTGCTGCGCAGCGAGGGGCGGGAGTACTACCGTTCGATTCGCTCGGCGTTCAACGTGCTGCGGTAGGCGACCGAACACGTGCGTGAACAATCCGCGTCGCGGCAGGTGACCATCAGCCTGATCCCGCTGTTCGGCATGGGCTGGTTCATTCCGCGGCTGCGCGGTTTTCTGCGCGAAAACCCGGATATCGACATCAATGTGGTCTACGCCAACCACCGCAATTACCTGAGCGACGCCGCCGATCTGTCGATCCGCTTCGGGGTTGGGCAGTGGACCGGCTATCGCAGCGAGAAGCTGATGTCCGGAAAAATGGTGCCGGTGTGCAGCCGGGCATTCAGTAAACTGCACGGTCTGCTCGATACGCCGGATCAGCTGGCGACGCTGCCGCTGCTGCACGACGAGGAGCGCAATACCTGGATGCAATGGTTTCAGCAGGCCGGCGTCAAGCGCCCGCTGCGCAGTATCGGCCCGATGTTCGAGGATGGATTGTTGACGTTGGCGGCGGTGCAGGCGGGGTTAGGGTGCGCGTTGATGCGTGAACCGTTAATCGCCCAGTACCTTGAGAGCGGTGAGTTGATCAAAATGTTCGATCTGCCGATCGATGACGGCCGCGATTATTACCTGTGCGCTCGGCTGGATAGTGAGCTGTCGCAGGAGGGCGAAAATCTGCGGCAGTGGCTGCGCCGTGAGGCGGCGGCTCAGAACGCCGGGGCATAATCTACAACCAACGCGTCTTTCAGCAGGGGACGGCTTTGCAGTAGAGTGCCGGTTCCTCTGTAGCGATAAGGTATGACGATGCTGTTCGATTTAAACCAGCAGGCGGCCGAACTGCCCGAGGCTTGGCGTTCCTCCGTGCTGGGCCGCGTCGGTGCGGCCAACATCAAAGTGCTGCGTATGGATGCGCGCAGCATTGCGGATGAAGTGCATGATTACAGCGAAGGGTTGCTGGTGATCAGCGGCCACCTGCGGCTGCAGGTGGCCGGGGAAGAGGTGGTGGTGCGGGCCGGCCAGCTGTATCAGGCCGCGGCCGGCGTACCGCACCGCGTATTGCCGGGCAGCGAAGGCACGCTGGTGATTGTCGATCTGCCGGAAGATTAAGCGTCGCCCAGTACCGTCAGCGCCACCTTTACCGCATCCAATAGTCGCGTTTCAGTGACGCCGTCACGCGCCTGAATCGACAGCCCGTGCAGGAAGACGGCGAAGTAGTCCCCCAGGTTGTCAGCGTCGGTGTCGGCGGGCAATTCGCCGGTTTGCACCGCCTGCCGCAGCCGTTCGACGATCTGCTGCGTACGCTGCAACCGATGCTCTGCCAGCCAGGTTTTGAGCCCATCGTTTTCCGCACTGACGCTGGCGGCGGCGGAGACCACCATGCAGCCCTGCGGCAGATCCGGCCGACTGTAGAGGCGCACGGCATCTTCCAGCATACGTTGGATCGCCGGGCGAATGCCGCTTTCCTGTGCGAAGGCGCGATCGGCGAAGCCGCCTTCCTCGGCTTCGTAACTGGCGATCGCCTCGCGGAACAGCTGCTCTTTGGAGCCGAACGCCTTGTAGATGCGCGCGGAAGCAATGCCCAATTCCGCCACCAGATCCGACATCGAGGTGCCTTCGTAACCTTGCCGCCAGAATAAGTTTCGCGCCTTCAAGAGCGCCTGTTCGCGATCGAACTCGCGCGGTCTGCCTGCCATTCGCTGCTCCAATTTACCTGTCATTCAGCGACATAGGATCGCTTAAATCGACGGGAATACCAATGTCTTTATAAATTTCGCTTGCGGTCAATTCGCTTTGCTCCTATTGTTTGTCAATCGACAACCAATAGGAGTTTACGATGAAAACCCTCAAAGGTCCAAGCTTGCATCTCGCGCAGTTCAGCGATGAGACAGCGCCGTTCAACAGCCTGCCGGCCATCGCCGAGTGGGCGGCGCAAACCGGGTTTACCGCCTTGCAGATCCCGGCCTGGGATCGGCGTTTATTCGACGTGGCCACCGCCGCGGAAAGCCAAACCTACTGTGACGATCTGACCGGCATGTTGGCGGAGCAGGGGTTGGTAGTCAGCGAATTGACCAGCCATATCTTCGGCCAGCTGATGGCGGTACACCCGGCTTACGATGCGCTGTTTGACAGTTTCGCGCCCCCGGCGCTGCAGGGCAATCCGCAGGCGCGCGGCGAGTGGGCGCGGCAGCAAATGTTGTTGGTGGTGAAAGCGTCGGCGCGGCTCGGGCTCAGCGAGCTGGGCACCTTTTCCGGTTCGCTGGCCTGGCCCTATCTGTTCCCGTTCCCACAGCGTCCGGAAGGATTGATCGATACCGCGTTCGACGAACTCGCCAAACGCTGGCTGCCGGTGCTCGACGCCTGCGAGGAGCAGGGCATCAACCTGTGTTATGAAATTCACCCGAGTGAGGATCTGCACGACGGCGTGACGTTCGAAATGTTTCTTGAGCGCGTGGGCAACCACCCGCGTTGCCGGGTGCTGTTCGATCCGAGCCATATGGTGCTGCAGCAGCTTAACTATCTGGAATTTATCGATATCTATAAGGATGTTATCGGCATGTTCCACGTCAAGGACGCCGAGTTCAATCCGACCGGTCGCCAGGGCATTTACGGCGGCTATCAATCCTGGGTCGATCGTGCCGGCCGTTTCCGCTCGTTGGGCGACGGCCAGGTCGATTTCAGCGGCATCTTTTCGCGCCTGACGCAGTACGGCTATTCGGGCTGGGCGACGCTGGAGTGGGAATGTTGCCTGAAAAATCCGCAGGATGGCGCGCGCGAAGGCGCGGCCTTCATTCGCGATCGCATTATCCGCGTCACCGACAAAGTGTTCGACGACTTCGCCGGCGCGCCGGTCAACCCACAACAGATCAATGCCTTGCTTGGCATTCGCTGAGCCTTAACCTTTCAGGGAGTCACCCCATGCAATATCGACAGAACGAGATCCCGTTAGCGGATCTCGTGGCGGAACACGTCTATCTCCAGGTCAACGGCCGGCGCATTCACTGCGTGGTGGCCGGTGAAGGGCGGCCGGTGCTGCTGATCCCCGGCTGGCCGCAAACCTGGTACACCTGGCGCCATGTGATGCAAGCGCTGTCGGCGGCCGGTTTTCAGGCGATCGCCGTCGACCCGCCGGGCATCGGTGATTCTGACAAGCCCGTCGGCGGTTACGATACCGGCAGCATCGGCGCGGCGCTGCACGCGATGATGTTGCAGCTGGGCCATGAACGTTACCAACTGGTCGGCCACGACATCGGCATGTGGGTCGGTTACGCCATGGCGAGCGACTTCCCGCAGGCGGTGGAACGTCTGGTGCTGACGGAGGCGGTGATCCCCGGTCTGGCGCCGCCGCCGCCGATTTTCGTCGCGCCGGAGGAGAATATCTTCCTGTGGCATTTCATGTTCAACCAGCTGGCGGATTTGCCGGAGGCACTGACCCAGGGGCGCGAGCGGGAGTATCTTGGCTATATCTTCAACCGCTGGTCCTATCGGCGCGATCGGGTAGCGGCGCAGGTGTATATCGCCGCCTATTCGGCGCCGGGCGGATTGCGCGCCGGATTCGACTATTACCGGGCGATCCCGGAAACCGTTCGCCAGAACCGGCTGCGCGCCGCTACGCCCTTGACGATGCCGGTGTTGACGGTGGGAGCGGAGCACGCCACCGGCGATGCGCCGCTGACCACGCTTCGGGGCAATGCGCACGATCTGCGAGGCGAAACGGTCGCCGGCTGCGGGCATTTCATTACCGAGGAGTGTCATGAGGAATTTATTGCACTGATTACGCCATTCCTGGCGGGAGAGCAGCGTGCCGCTTGATGAACGCATCGCCGCCTTTTTGACGGCGTCGGCCGCCGTGCCACCGCCCGCTTCGCTGGCGGCAATGCGCGCGGCCACGGAAACCGGTTTACGCCAGCTGCAGGGCGAGGCGGAACCGAGCGGCGGCGTCAGGGACTATACGGTGGTCGCCGCCGATGGACACCGGATGGCGCTGCGCGCCTATCTACCGGCGGGGGAAAACGGCACGACCGCGCAGCCGGCGATGCTGTTCGCCCACGGCGGCGGCTGGTGCCTCGGCTCACTGGCGTTGTACGATCGGCCTTGTCAGGCGTTGGCTAATGCCACCGGCCGGGTGATCCTGTCGGTTGACTATCGGCTGGCGCCGGAATACCCGTTTCCACAGCCGCTGGAAGATGTCTATCAGGCGCTCTGCTGGGTGGCACAACGGGCGCCGCAGTTGGGGATTGACGCGAAGCGCCTGGCAGTGGGCGGTGATAGCGCCGGGGGCAATCTGGTGGCGGCGGTCGCACTGTTGGCGCGGGATCGCGGCGGCCCGTACATTGAACGTCAACTGCTGTTGTACCCGGCGCTCAGCCGCGAAATGGCGACGAAGAGCTATCGCGAGTTTGCCGAGGGGCACTTTCTGACG
Organism: Serratia sp. CY83965; assembly: GCF_052166375.1. Classification (NCBI taxonomy): domain Bacteria; kingdom Pseudomonadati; phylum Pseudomonadota; class Gammaproteobacteria; order Enterobacterales; family Yersiniaceae; genus Serratia; species Serratia sp. CY83965. The sequence goes on from NZ_JBJNOV010000005.1 coordinate 28,775, forward strand.
CGCGACGCGATGGTGTTTTGTTGGCAGCAGTATCTGGGCCAGCGGCGCGATCCCGGCGCGGAACCGTTGCATGCCGCCACGCTGCGCGGATTGCCGCCGGCCGCCATCCTGAGCTGCGAATACGATCCGCTGCGCGATGAGGCCGAACAATATGCACAGCGGCTGCGTGAGGCGGGGGTGACCGTGCGCTGCGAACGGTTGCCGGGCATGGTGCATGCCTGCATTCACATGCTGGGGCTGACCCCGGCGGCGCGGCGGCTGTTCGAACTGGCTCGCGAGTAAAAAAAAAGCCCCGCATTGCGGGGCTTCTGGCTATCCATCCGCCGGGCGCTTATCGGCCGGCGACGGTGACAAAGCGCGTTTCCAGGTAGGACTCGATCGCTTCGCTGCCGCCTTCGGTGCCGTGACCGGAGTCTTTCACGCCGCCAAACGGCGTTTCCGGCAGGCCGAAACCGATGTGGTTGATGCTCAGCATGCCGCTCTCCACGTCGCGCCCCAGCGCATTGACGGTGGCGATGTTGCGGCTGTAGGCGTAGGCGGCCAGGCCGTACGGCAGGCGGTTGGCTTCGGCGATCGCCTCGTCATAAGTGGCGAACGGGCGCAGCAGGGCGACCGGGCCAAACGGCTCTTCCGACATGGCGCGTGCGCTCAGCGGCACATCACGCAGCACAGTCGGTTCGAAGAAGTTGCCTTTGCCCGCCACGCGTTTGCCGCCCGTGCTGGCCTTCGCCCCGTGGGCGATAGCGTCCTGCACCAGCGCCTCGATATTGTCGACGCTGCGGCTCAGCACCATCGGCCCCATCGTCACGCCGTCTTCCAGCCCGTTGCCGAGCTTGAGCTCACGCACGGCGGCGGTAAATTTCTCCACGAAGGCCTCGTAAACGCCTTGCTGGATCAGGAAGCGGGTCGGGGCGATACAGACCTGGCCGGCGTTGCGGAACTTGGACTGCGCCAGCTCTTTGGCCGCCGCGTCAAGATCGGCGTCGTCGAAGATCAGCACCGGCGCGTGGCCGCCCAGCTCCATGGTGGCCTTTTTCATATGCTGGCCGGCCAGCGCCGCCAGATGCTTGCCCACGCGGGTGGAGCCGGTGAAGGAGATCTTGCGAATGGTCGGATGCGGGATCAGGTATTCCGAGATTTCCGCCGGGGTGCCGTACACCAGCGCGATCACCCCGGCTGGGATACCGGCGTCGGCGAAGGCTTTGATCAGCTCTGCCGGTGAGGCCGGCGTTTCTTCCGGGCCTTTGACGATGATGGAGCAGCCCGCCGCCAGCGCGGCGGACAGCTTGCGCACGATCTGGTTGATCGGGAAGTTCCACGGCGTGAAGGCGGCTACCGGGCCGACCGGCAGTTTCAGGGTTTGCTGCTGCACGTCGCGAGCGCGGGACGGAATAATCTGCCCGTAGGTACGGGTGGCTTCACCGGCGAACCAGTCGATAACGTCGGCGGCGTTGAGAATCTCGATTTTGGCCTGCGCCACCGGCTTACCCTGTTCCTGCGTCATGATGGCGGCGATGGCGTCGGCGCGTTCGCGCAGCAGCGCAGCGGCTTTGCGCATCAGGTTGGCGCGCTGGTGCGCGGCGGTGTCGCGCCAGACGTTAAACCCGCGCGCGGTGGCGGCCAACGCCAGATCGAGATCCTCTGTGGCGGCGTGCGCCACCTGACCGATTACCTCGTCGCTGGCGGGGTTGGTGACAGGCAGGGTTTTCCCGGCCAGCGCATTGCGCCATTGTCCATCGATATACAGTTGAGTATCCGGATACATTGTTGCCTCTTGTTTGCGGAGTGGTCAGGGGCCGCTGAGTTTCGCGATGCGGCGCGCCTGAATGGGACAGGGATCTTAACCCTACGCCGAATGGCGGCGATCGTCCAGGCGAGGGGCACGAAAGGACCAGAGCGGCTACTCAATCGGCGATGTTTTGGCTATGCTGAGCAGATTGTCAGCACGGATGAGGAGGTCGGGTGCAAGGGGTACCACAACAGTTTCCGTTCGAAAAGGATTGCGCGCAGTTCCGGCATTTGTCGCATCTGCCCGGCGTCGAACTCTATCAGGCGCATATCGAACGCTATGCCTTCGAGCCGCATACCCATGACGCCTTCGCCATCGGCACCGTGGATGCCGGGGCGGAGCGTTTTCGCTATCGCGGGGCGCAGCACCTGGCGGCGCCGGGCGCGCTGGTGCTGATGAATCCTGATGAGCTGCATACCGGCGAAGCCGAAACGCCGGGCGGTTGGTGTTACCGCATGCTCTATCTGGCGCCCGAGGCGCTGGAGCAGCTGTCCGGCGATCGGAGCCAGTGGTTTACCGATGCGGTGCGCCACGATCCGCGGGCGGCGCAGCGCCTGTCCGCCATTCTCGCCGCGCTGTGGCAAACCGACGATCCGCTTACGCTCGACGGCCTGCTGTTGGAAGCGGTGGCGTTGCTGCAACCGCACATCCGCACCGGGCGCCGGGATAAAGCCGAGGCGGCGCACCGTTTCGAGGTGGTGAAAAGCTACCTGCACGATAACTTCGCCGAGGCTATAACGCTCAACCAACTGGCCGAGCTGGTGTCGCTCAGCCCGTACCATTTCCTGCGCAAGTTCAAGGCCGAATATCACGTCTCGCCGCAGCAGATGCTGATGGCGATCCGGCTGTCGCAGGCCAAACGCATGCTGGAGCGCGGCATGCCCGCCGCACAGGTGGCGGCGGCGGCGGGGCTGACCGATCAGGCGCACCTGACGCGCGCCTTCGCCAATCGTTACGGTGTCACGCCAGTGCGTTTCCAGAAACAGGTGAAATTGGGCTAAAACAGCAACCTGCTACAATAATTCCTCCCCGCGTTTTCGCTACTCTGCCGCTGTCTTGTCGGGCGGGTTGGCCGCGCCGGCCGTTTGTCGGAGTCGTTATGTTCATTGGCGTTGTTTTTGCCCTGGCCGCCGGGCTGATGTGGGGACTGATTTTCGTCGGCCCGCTGCTGGTGCCGGACTATCCCGCCGCGCTGCAGTCCACCGGGCGCTATCTGGCCTTTGGGCTGATTACCTTGCCGCTGGCGTGGTTTGATCGTCGCCGTCTGCGCAAGCTGCGGCGTCAGGATTGGCTGGAAGCACTCAAGCTGACGGCCATCGGCAATCTGTTGTACTACCTGTGCCTGGCCAGCGCCATTCAGCGCACTGGCGCACCGGTGTCGACCATGATCATCGGCACCTTGCCGGTGGTGATCGCCATTTGCGCCAATCTGTTTTACGGCCGGCATGACGGGCGCCTGGCCTGGGGCCAGCTGGCGCCGGCGTTGCTGCTGATCGTCTGCGGGTTAGCGTGCGTGAACGTCGCCGAGCTGCGCGGCAATGCGGTGCCGATCGACGGCTGGCGCTATCTCAGCGGTCTTGGGCTGGCCGTGTTGGCGGTGGCGTGCTGGACCTGGTTCCCGCTGCGCAATTCACGCTGGCTGCGGGAGAATCCGACGCAGCGGCCGGCCACCTGGGCCACGGCGCAAGGGCTGGTGACGCTGCCGCTGGCGCTGCTGGGCTATCTGGCGGTCTGCGGCCAATTGGCGCTGAGCGAACCGGCGTTCGCCTTGCCGTTCGGCCCGCGCCCTGAGGTGTTTATCCCGCTGATGCTGGTTATTGGCGTGTTCTGCTCCTGGCTGGGGGCGCTGTGCTGGAACGAAGCCAGCCAGCGGCTGCCGACGGTGTTGGTGGGGCCGCTCATCGTGTTCGAAATTCTGGCGGGGTTGGCCTATACCTTTCTGCTGCGCCAGGCCTGGCCGCCGCTGCTGACGCTGGCCGGCATCGTTTGCCTGATCGTCGGCGTGGTGTACGCCATGCGCATCAAGCCGCAGCCGGTGGTGGTGGCGCTGGAAGACAAACCGAGATGACGCCCGCCGTGGCGGCGGGCGTGAGGGTTAACGCTTGCTGTGGTGAATGATCTCTTCGGCCACGTTGCGCGGTGCTTCGGCGTAGTGACTGAATTCCATGGTGTAGGTGGCGCGGCCCTGCGACATCGAACGCAGGGTGGTCGAGTAACCGAACATCTCGGACAGCGGCACCTTGGCGCGAATCTCCTTGCCGCCGCCGCCCGGGATCTCTTCCATGCCCTGCACCAGACCGCGGCGTGAGGAGAGGTCGCCCATCACGTTGCCGGCGTAATCCTCCGGCGTTTCCACTTCCACCGACATGATCGGCTCAAGGATCACCGGATCCGCCAGACGGCAGGCGTCCTTGAAGCCGAAGATCGCCGCCATGCGGAACGCCTGTTCCGACGAGTCGACGTCATGGTAAGAACCGAAGGTCAGGTGCACTTTGACGTCCACCACCTGATAACCGGCCAGCACGCCGTTGTTCAGCGCCTCGGCCACGCCTTTTTTCACCGCCGGAATAAACTCGCCGGGAATGACGCCGCCCTTGATTTCATCGAAGAACTCGAAGCCTTTGCCGGGTTCGTTCGGCTCGACGGTCAGCACCACGTGGCCGTATTGCCCTTTACCGCCGGACTGGCGCACGAACTTGCCTTCCACGTCGGCCACCCGTTTGCGGATGGTTTCGCGGTACGACACCTGCGGCTTGCCGGTGGTGGTCTCCACCCCGAACTCGCGGCGCATGCGATCGACGATGATCTCCAGATGCAGCTCGCCCATGCCGTAGATGATGGTTTGGCCGGATTCTTCATCGGTGCGCACGCGGAACGACGGATCTTCCGAAGAGAGGCGCTGCAGCGCGATGCCCATTTTCTCCTGGTCGCCCTTGGTCTTCGGCTCGATCGCCTGGGCGATCACCGGTTCGGGGAAGGTCATGCGCTCCAGCGTAATGATGGCGCCAGGGTCGCACAGCGTATCGCCGGTGGTGACGTCCTTCAGGCCGACGCAGGCGGCGATGTCGCCGGCGTGCAACTCGTCGATGTCCTTACGATCGTTGGCATGCATTTGCACGATGCGGCCGATGCGTTCCTTTTTGCCCTTGATCGGGTTGTAAACGCTGCTGCCTTTGGCCAGCACCCCGGAGTAGACGCGCACGAAGGTGAGTTGGCCGACGAACGGATCGGTCATCAGCTTGAACGCCAGCGCCGAGAATTTTTCATTATCGTCGGCTTTGCGGGTGATTATTTCATCGTGTTCGCCGTGGCCTTCCATCGGCGGCACGTCGAGCGGCGAGGGCATCAGCTCGATCACCGCGTCCAGCATGCGCTGCACCCCCTTGTTGCGGAACGCCGACCCGCACAGCATCGGCTGAATTTCGCCGGCGACGGTGCGCACCCGCAGCCCGTGAACGATCTCCTCTTCGCTCAGCGGCACCTGGTTAAGGTATTTCTCCATCAGTTCTTCCGAGGCTTCGGCGGCGGCCTCAATCATATTTTCACGCCACTCCTGCGCCGAGTCGCGCAGCTCTGCCGGGATCTCTTCGAAGCTGAAGTTCATGCCCTGCGAGGCTTCGTCCCACAGAATGGCTTTCATCCGCACCAGATCCACCACGCCGCTGAAGTGGTCTTCGGCGCCGATAGGAATAACGATCGGCACCGGATTGGCTTTGAGGCGCTCGATCATCATTTTGCGTACGCGGAAAAAGTCCGCGCCGATGCGGTCCATCTTGTTGACGAACGCCAGCCGCGGCACCTTGTACTTGTTGGCCTGCCGCCAGACGGTTTCCGACTGCGGCTGCACGCCGCCCACCGAGTCATAGACCATCACGGCGCCGTCCAGCACGCGCATCGAGCGCTCCACTTCAATGGTGAAATCGACGTGCCCGGGGGTGTCGATGATATTGATGCGGTGCTGCGGATAATTATGCTGCATGCCGTTCCAGAAGCAGGTGGTTGCCGCCGAGGTGATGGTGATGCCGCGCTCCTGTTCCTGCGCCATCCAGTCCATGGTCGCCGCGCCGTCATGCACTTCACCCAGCTTGTGGCTGACCCCGGTGTAAAACAGAATCCGCTCGGTGGTGGTGGTCTTGCCGGCATCGATATGCGCGGAGATGCCGATATTGCGGTAACGTTCGATAGGGGTGGTGCGAGCCATAATCAACCTTTCTTAGCCGCGTGAAGGAGAGCGGCTTAAACAGCATGGATAATGGTGATAATCCTCATAGGGTTATCCGCCGGATCGCAGAGCCTCGCTCTGGTCACAAACTAATCGTAGTTGAAGGCGTTGGTTTTTTTAAGCGATGGCTGTGATAGATGAAAGTTTGCACGCAGGCGAAGAAAGGGCGAAAAAAAGGCCCGTAACGGGCCTGTTGTCGAGCGGCGCGTTCGCCGCTTATTTGCGTCCCAGCAAGAAGCCGAAAACGATGCCGACCGCCGCCGCAACGGCTACGCCGGCCAGCGGGTTGGCTTCCACCTGGGTTCTTACGCTATCCGCCGCGTCTCGGGCGGCATAGCTGGCCTGGGAGGCGTATTTGCGCGCCGCGCCGCGCACCTGATGCTCCGGAGAATCAACGGCTTTGCCGAACGCTTCTTGTACCGCGCCTGCGGCTTCATTGGCTTTGTCTTCCGCTTTTCCAAACATGCTGCTCTCCTGTTCCTTGTGGGTTAACGAACCCTAAGCCTAGCAGGTGAATGGCATTTTTTGCAGCATTCTGTGCGTTATAAGATCAATCTGAGCAAAGAAAAGTCTTTCCATACGCGCGGCGTCGGCTTCACCCGCGCGTTTTTTTATGTTCTATTGGCTAGCGGTTTAACCGAGAATCTTTACCCTTTGACCGATTCGTTGAGTTGAAAGGACTCCCCATGTCAGTACTGCGTATTCTGGCGCTGCTCGCCGCGACCGCCGCCGCGTTGCCCGCTCAGGCCAAGCCTGCGCTCCACGGGGCGGCGGCCGGGAACGGCATTCGTTGGCAATCTTGTCTCAACAGCGGCTTTCAGCGCTGGTTCGATGAGGCGCCGCCGCCGGGGCTGCGCTGCGGCTATCTCGAGGTGCCGCTGGCGTACGCCACGCCGCCCGCCCAGACGGTGCCGGCGGGTGAACAGACCGTGCGCCTGGCGCTGACCCTGCTGCCCGCCACCGGGCCGAAAAAGGGCAGCGTGGTGACGATCAGCGGCGGCCCGGGCCTGCCGGGCATCAACCCCTATTTAGGCAACGACGCCCACGTCGCCAGATTGCGTAAATCCTACGACATCATCGGTTACGATCCGCGCGGCGTCGGCCAATCGACGCCGAAAATCTCCTGTCAGGTGGCCGAAGGTGACGAACTCCCTGAACCGGACGACAACGACGTGACCGGTGCGGAGAATCAGACGCGCGCCCTGATTGCCGCCTGCATCAAACAAACCGGCGCGGACGTGTTGCAACACATCGGCACCGACGAGGCGGTCAACGATCTGAACGCAATCCGCCACGCGCTGGGCGACCCGGGGCTGACGGCGGTGGCGTACTCTTACGGCACCAAGGTGGCGGCGCTGTATGCCGAACGTTTTCCGAAGAAAACGCGCGCGCTGGTGCTGGACGGGGTGGTGGATCTGGCGGAGGACGATTTCACCCAGCGGCTGAACCAGGAACGGGGGTTTCAGCAAAGCTTCCTGCGCTTCGCCGCCTACTGCGGCAAAACCGACAGCTGCCAGCTGGGTGGCGGCGCCAATCAGGCGCTTCAGCGTTATCACGCTTTGCTGCGCAAGCTGCACGAGCAGCCGTTCGTCACTGCGGCAGGCTATGAAATCTCCGCCGACGATGTGCTGACGGTGACGCGTTCGCTGCTGTTGTGGCCGGAGCGCTGGCATGAACTGGCCACCGTACTGCGTCAGCTCGATGCCGGCATCGCCGGGCAACAGGTTTCCGATCTGATCGACGAAAGCTATTCGCCGGACGCCGATGATGCCCTGAACGTCATCACCTGCGCCGACGTCGCCAACCCAACGGCCGATCCGCAGCAGTTGCGCAGGCAGCGGCAGGAGATCAATACCGCCGCTTTGTACGCTCACTACCTGCCGTTGCACGAGTATCCGCTGGAAATGTGCGATCTGTGGCCGTACCGCGGCAAAGATCGGCCGCACACCCCGGTGGCGTCCGCCGCGCTGCCGCCGCTGCTGTTCGTCGCGCAGCGCTACGATCCGACCACGCCGTACCGCAATGCCCAAGCGATGGCCGCCGCCTTTAAAAGCCCGCTGATCACCCGCGAACGCGACGGGCATACGCTGGCGCTGAACGGTATCGACAGCTGCGTTGACGAAAGCGTGGTGGATTATCTGCTGGCGCCGAAAAAGCCGCGCCGCGACAAGATTTGCCGCTGAGAAGGCCGGGCGTTGGCCCGGCCTGACAGCCAAGTCGCGCGTGTTTTAGAATTTCACCTCTTCCGCCAGCGCCAGCGTCACGAACGGCCCCGACAGGGTCTGGTTATGGTGACGGATAATGGCGTCGGCGCCGAGCGCCGCCGTGTCCGAACAGCTATGGGCATCGGCGGCCAACACCAGGTCAAATCCCAACTCCGCGCCGCGCCGACACGCGGTGTCTACGCAGTATTGCGTTTTCATTCCCGAAATCACCAACCGACCGATGCCGGCTTGCTTAAGCCGCTCCGCCAGGCCAGTCCGGTAAAAACAGCTGGGATGGGTTTTATCGATGAACCAGTCGGCTTGCGCATCGGTGTCGAGATCGGGGTGAACTTGCCACAGCGGACTGTTTACGGCGATAGGTGAACCTGCCGGGCCGGTGTGGCGAATAAACACCACGAGCGCATTCGCCACGCGTGCGGCGCGTATCAACGCATGGGTCTTCGCCAGAAGGGTTTCGGCGGCGAACGGCGGATCGTCCGGCGAGGCGAACAGGCCGACTTGCATGTCGATAACCAGCAGGGCGCTGCGCGGTGCGGGGATAGTTGGCATAGGTCTTCTCCGTAATGAAATTGCCGGCGGGCACGGAGAAATAAAAAACCCCGGCCATGGCTGGCGGGGCTTGGGGATACGTCGTTAGCTGTTGCGCACCCGTGCAGCCCGCCATTGCGTGGCGGTTGCGGTGGTGGTGGTGAGGGCGTGCGCGATGCGATTCATGCCATTGATAATGCGCGGTGGCGAGGGGAACGTCAAGGGTCGCTCCCCACACTCTCAGCCGGTGAAAATATGCGCTTGCCCCATCACGTTGAGACTGACCTGCGCCCCGGGCCGCAGGCCTTCGCGGCTGACGGTTTTGATCTCGAGCTGCGCGCCGTCGGCGGCCATTTGCAGATTGAGGGTGGAGACGAAGCCGGCGAAATCGATGCCGGTGATCACCGCCTGGCCGCGCTGCGCCGGATCGGACAAACCGATTTGAATCTGCTCCGGGCGCAACATGATGCGCGCCGGGCCGCTGCGTTGGCGATCGTCGACGGCGATGCGCCCCAGTGCGCAGTCGGCCCAGCCGTGCGCCAGTTCGGCGGTCAACACCAGCGTTTCGCCAAGGAAGCTGGCGGTCGGCTCATCAACCGGCCGCAGATAGAGATCCTGCGGCGCGCCCACCTGCGCCAGCCGGCCGCTGCGCATCACCGCCACCTGATCGGCGAACGACAGCGCCTCGCTCTGATCGTGGGTGACCAGAATCGACGCCACCTTGGCCTCCGTCAGCAGTTCGGCCACCGCTTTGCGGGTGGCGGCGCGCAGGCCGGTATCCAGCGCCGAGAACGGTTCATCCAGCAGCATCAGCCGGGGTTGCTGCGACAGGGCGCGCGCCAGCGCGACCCGCTGTTGCTGCCCGCCGGACAACTCGTGCGGCCACAGCGCCGCCAGACGGCGATCCAGCGCCACCATCTCCATCAGCGCCTCGATGCGCCGCTGTTTCTCGCGCTTGCCGCCTTTGAGGCCAAAACCGATGTTGCCGGCGACGGTAAAATGCGGGAACAGCGCGCCATCCTGCGGAACGAAACCGATGCCGCGCAGATGCGCAGGCACCCAGCCGCCGCCGTTGCCCATGGCTTGTCCCTGCAGCAGGATCTGGCCGCCGTCTGGGATTTCAAAGCCGGCGATGATGCGCAGCAGAGTGGTTTTGCCGGAACCGGAAGGGCCGACGATCGCCGTGCGGCTGCCGGCGGCAACCTGCAGGTCGATGTGTTCCAGCACTCTGATGGCGTTGTAAGATTTTCCGATACCGTGCAGTTCGAGCGTGCTCATAGTCCCGCCGTGCGTTTAGATTGAGAATAAAGAAGCCAGGTGAGCGGCAATGACAGCGCCACCATAATCAGCGCATAAGGCGCGGCGGCGACGTAGTCTATCTCGCTGGTCAGCGCCCAGAAGCCGGTGGCCAGCGTGCGGGTGCCGTTCGGCGCCAGCAGCAGCGTGGCGGTCAGTTCATTGGCGATCGCCAGGAATACCAGCGCCGCGCCCGCAGCGGCGCCCGGCGCCGCCAGCCGCAGCGTGGTGCTCCACAACGCCTGCGCCGGCGATTTGCCCAGGCTGCGCGCCACGTTTTCCAATTCCACCGGCGCCTGTGCGATACCGGCGCGCAGATTGATTAGCGCCCGCGGCATAAACATCAGCAGATACGCCAGCAGCAGGGTGATTTCGGTCTGGTAAATCGGCCTGAAGCTGTGAATGGTGATGGTCACCAGCGCCAGCGCCACCACGATGCCGGGCAGCGAACTGGTCACATAGTTGCAGCCTTCCAGCACCCGATACAGTCGGGCCGGATAGCGTACCGACAGCCAGGCCATCGGAATGGCGCACAGCGTGATCAGCAGCGCGCCAGCGGCGGACAGCGACAGCGTTTGCCACAGCGCGGGCCACAGCTCGGCGTTGCGCCACACCTCGAATCCACCCAGCCACAGCCAGCGGGCCAGGGTGATGAAAGGCACGCCCAACGCCAGCGCGGTCAGCGCGATCGGCAGCAGCAGCGCCAGCGCGGCGAGCGGCGGCGAAAGGCGGCGCGGCGTTTGGCTGCGGGCGCTGCCGGAACCGACGCGGGCGTAGCGCGCGCGGCCGCGGCTTATCGCCTCAAGCAACAGCAGCCCCAGGCAGCACAGCACCAACACGCCGGCCAGCATGTTGGCCGCCGGGCCGTTGAAGGTCGACTGGAACTGATCGAAGATCGCGGTGGTGAAGGTATCAAAACGGATCATGGCGTACAGGCCATACTCCGCCAGCAGGTGCAGCGCGATCAGCAGCGAGCCGCCCCAGACCGCCAGTTTCAATTGAGGCAATACCACGCGGAAAAACACCGCCGGCGGCCGCGAGCCGAGTGAGGTGGCGACGTCCTCGATACCGGGATCCAGGCGGCGCAGCACGGCGGCGGCCGGCAGGTAGATAAACGGGAAATAAGCGAGCACCGAGATGAAAACGCCGGCGCCCAGGCCGTGCATCGACGGCACCAGGCTGATCCAGGCATAGCTTTGCACGAAGGCCGGCACCGCCAGCGGCGCGGTCGCCAATACCGCCCAGAGACGGCGGCCCGGCAGCGTGGTGCGTTCGGTCAACCAGGCCAGGGCCACGCCCAGCACGGCGCAGATCGGCAGCGTCAACACCACCAACAACAGAGTATTCAACAGCAGTTCCGCCACGCGTGGGCGGAAAACCAGTGCTTTGACCGTTTGCCAGCCGGTTTCAAACGCCACGCCGATAACGAATCCCAGCGGCAACAGCGCCAGCAGCGACAGCAACACGGCGCTGACCACCACGATCGCCCCTGGCCGCGGGTGACGGGGGACAACAGAATAACGCCGCGCGGTCTGCACGGCGTGGGTACTCAGGTTTGACATAACGATCAAAAACTCTCGGTTTGCCGGCGGGCCTTACAGCAGGCCGGCCTCGGTCATCAGTTCGACAACTTTTTTACTGTTCAGCTGTGCAGCGTCTACTTTCGGTGCGTCCAGATCTTTCAGCGGCACCAGTTTCGGGTTGGAGGCCGCGCCGACGCCGACGGCGTATTCGAAGGCGTTGTTGGTGCGCAGGATTTCCTGGCCCTGTTTGCCGGTGATCCACTTGATGAACGCCTGCGCCTGCTGCTGATGCTTGCTGGAAGCCAGCACGCCGCCGCCGGAGATGCTGACGAACGCGCCAGGATCCTGATGTTTGAAGTAATACAGCTTGATGTTATTGCTGTTTTCGCCGGTTTTCGCGCCATCCACGAACGGGTAGTAGTGATAGATCACACCGCTGTCGACCTGGCCGGCATTGACCGCTTTCATTACCGTGCTGTTGCCCTTATAGGCGGTGAAGTTGGTTTTCATCGCTTTCAGCCACGCCAGCGTGGCTTTCTCGCCTTTCAGCTCCAGCAGCGCGCTGACGATCGCCTGGAAATCGGCGCCCGATGGCGAAGCGGCCCAACGGCCTTTCCATTCCGGTTTGGCCAGATCCAGCAGTGACTTCGGCAACTGCGCGTCGCTCAGTTTGGCCGGGTTATAAACAAACACGGTAGAACGGGCGGCGATGCCGATCCAGCGGCCGTGGCTTGGGCGATATTGTGGTTCCACCTGGGCCAGCGTGGCGGCGTCCAGCGGGGCGAACAGCTTGGCGTTATCCACCAACACCATCGCCGGGGAGTTTTCCGTCAGGAACACGTCGGCAGGCGAGGCGCTGCCTTCCTGCACCAGCTGATTGCCCAGCTCGCTGTCGCCGCCGTTGCGCAGCGTGACTTTGATGCCGGTGTCTTTGGTAAACCCGTCGACCCAGGATTTCACCAGATTTTCATGCTGGGCGTTGTAAATAACGATGCCCTGGTCGGCGGAGGCCGCCTGAGCGCCAAAGGCCAGCATCATCGAGGAGGCGAGCAGGGCGACGGGGCCGAGAGATGAAATACGCAGCTTCATGCAGTTATCCTTTATAGCGTTCGAATGAAGAAAACGAATATCGCCTGGCAAGCGCAAGCAGGCCGATTTTAGCCAAGAACATCAATAATGATAGTGAAAACGATTCGTATTAAATTATTTTTGACGATCGCTCACAAAATGAATTGCCCTAAGGATATGTTAAGCTTCGGCTGGAATAATCTATATTGATTGCCTGAATTTATGTCACCGCCGATTCACGGCGTTCCCGGCGGCAATGCCGGTCTCCGCGTTTATCCTCGTGTTCTTCATCGTTCCGTCGCCAGTACTTCTTTGATAATGAAAGAAATTCAACACCGCTTTTGGTTATGACTCATAGCGATTAATAATTTAATTTATTCCACTGCCTCATTGCATATTAAACGCGATAAAACACTAATCAGGGATATCGACGTGAAATATTCATTTAATGGCAAGAAACTGGCTGGTTTAATCCTCCTGGCTTTTAACGCTACGGCTACCCATGCCGCCGAGGTGCCGGCAGGCGTTAAACTGGCGGCGGTGCAAGAGCTGGTGCGGGCCAACGGGTATGAACCGGCGACGCTGGATCCGAACCTGGCCGAGAGCAATGTGGAGTTCTATATCTTCAACGATCTGTTCGAAGGTCTGCTGCGCGTCGGAAAAGACGGCGCAGCCATCCCGGCGCTGGCGCAGAAATGGGAGCATCAGGGCAACGTCTGGACTTTCCACCTGCGGCCGCAGGCCAAATGGTCGAACGGCGATCCGGTGACCGCCGACGATTTCGTTTACAGCTGGCGGCGCCTCACCGATCCGAAAACCGCCTCGCCGTACGGCAGCTATCTGGCTTCGGCCTACTTGCTGAATGCGGCGGCGATCAACGCCGGCAGCAAACCGCCGAGCGAGCTGGGCGTCAAGGCGCTGGATGCGCACACTCTGCAGGTGACGCTGTCGGAGCCCAATTCCTATCTGCTCAAGCAACTGGTGCATTTCCCGGTTTTGCCGGTTAACCGCAAGGTGGTGGAGCAGTACGGCAAAAACTGGACGCAGCCGGCGCACTTTGTCGGCAACGGGGCGTTTCGCCTCAGCCAGTGGGTGGTGAACGAAAAGGTGGTGGTGGAACGTAACCCGCAGTATTGGGATAACGCCAATACCGTGCTCAACAAGGTAACCTTCTTGCCGATCCAGGGCTTCCCGGAAGTGGCGCGTTTTCGCGCCGGTGAGGTTGAGCTGGGGTATACCACGCCGCCGGAGCTGTATCAGCAACTGAAAAAAACGCTCGGCGAGCAACAGCTGGTGACTTATCCGCTGCTCTCCACCAGTTATTTCGCTTTCAATAATCAGCAGGCGCCGTTTAACGATGTGCGGGTGCGCCAGGCGCTGAACCTGGCGCTGGATAAAGAGATCGTCGCCGGCAAAGTGTTGGGATACGGCCAGCAGCCGGCCTGGACCTTTACCCCGACCGGCGCGGGCGGCTATCGCCTGCAGCCCGGCGCCGCGTCCGGTTTGACGCCGGAACAACGCCACGCCCAGGCGAAGCAACTGCTGGCGGAGGCCGGTTTCAACGCCGAGCATCCGCTGCGCTTTACCGTGTTGTACAGCAATGACGCCACCATCAAGAAGATCGTCATCGCCGCCGCCGCCATGTGGAAAAAGAACCTTGGCGCAGAGGCCACCTTGCAAAGCCAGGAGCGCAAAGTCACGCTGGACAATATCAACCGCGGGCAGTACGGCGTGGCCTTTACCCGCTGGCTGGCGGATTACGACGATCCTTCTACCTTCCTGAACGTGTTCCGTTCCGACAGCAGCGAGAACAGCCCCAAATACCGCAACCCGGCGTACGATCGCATTTTGCACCAGGCGACGGCGGCGCCGACACCGCAGCAGGTGCAGCAATATTTCCAGCAGGCCGAGGCGGTGCTGGCCGTCGATACGCCGGTAGCGCCGGTATACTACGAAGCCAACGCCACGCTCATCAAACCTTACGTGAAGGGGATCGACTTTACTCGTCAGGGCGCCTTATACGATAAAAACGTCTACATTCTCGAACACTGAAAAATAAAAGACGGCTGATTTATATCAGCCGTCTTTATAAATGTCCGTTTAATAACATTATCCTAAATACTCCATAAACGACGGGCAATCTTTTCTTCCCGCCGGATAAATCAACGCCTATACTGCGCCGGTAGTTTATATGCAGTATCTCGTTTGGCGAGGCTCCTATACAAACACAGGTTACTGATCTGACGACATCGAGAGATGCCCAAGGTTAAGACAGGCTTTATCGGATTAAGGTTCAGCCCAAAGTAACTTCCGAGCAACAGCTCGGATACGTTGTATAGTGCTAAAACCTGGACGCGGAGATAGGCAGTCTGCACTCCCTCTGTGGTTACGCCCCTATGCGATTCGCTGTTGAAGTTCACAACAGAAATAGGGACTGACAAAATGATCAAGTCACATCAATACTCTTCTTCTCCGGCGCTGAGCGCGACTGAAACTCTCGATGAAACTTCGGTCGCCGGTTATATGAACGCCGATTTTATTACCGTTCCCGCGACGATGACGGTCAATCATGCCCGGGAATATTTACTTTCACAGCTCAAAACGGACGAAATTCCTACCCGGGTCTTTATTACCGCGGACGATTATCATCTGCGCGGCACACTGTCGGTGAAAAAACTGTTGCAGTGCGAAGAACAGGATAAAGCCGTCGGCGTGATGATGGATTACAGCTATTTCCAGGTTTCACCCGACGATGACCGCAACGACGTGGCGCATCTGCTGGGCAAAGGGGGGCTGGACGTGGTGCCGGTGGTGGCCAACAACACGCTGGTCGGCGTACTGGGCGAGCGTGAGATCGCCCGGCTGGTCGAAGATGAAAACACCGAGGATGCACAACGCCAGGGCGCGAGCCTGCCGCTGGACAAGCCTTATCTGGAGACCAGCCCGTGGGCGCTGTGGCGCAAACGTTCGGTGTGGCTGCTGATGCTGTTCGTCGCCGAAGCTTACACCGGCAACGTGCTGAAAGCGTTTGAAGATCAGCTCGAAGCGGCGATTGCGCTGGCGTTCTTCATCCCGCTGCTGATCGGCACCGGCGGCAACAGCGGCACCCAGATCACCTCGACGCTGGTGCGCGCCATGGCGCTGGGCGAGGTCAGCCTGCGCAATCTGGGCGCGGTGATCCGCAAGGAGGTCACGACCTCGCTGCTGATCGCCGTCACCATTGGCCTGGCGGCCTGGGTGCGCGCCTGGATCATGGGCGTCGGCATGGAGGTGACGCTGGTCGTCAGCCTGTCGCTGGTGGCGATCACCGTGTGGAGCGCCATTGTTTCATCGATCATTCCGATGCTGCTGAAACGGCTCGGCATCGATCCTGCCGTGGTGTCGGCGCCGTTTATCGCCACCTTTATCGATGGCACCGGCCTGATTATTTATTTCAAAATCGCCCAGCACGTTTTGGGTATTTAAACCGCTCCGCCCGTAAAGGGCGGGAATGTGACAAACCTGAGGAGGACGTTAAAAACCATGGACGCCGACCAACCCCGATATTTAACGCAAGGGGCTTTTATCGATAACATTTAACCTGAGGACAAAATAATGGGAAACATGACTATTTTTATGGGATTCCTGGCAATGATCAGCTCGCTGGGCCTGTTGGCGGCCTATATGAGCACCAAATGGGATGATTGATGAACGCTAAAGATCCGCCTAGATGCATCCTCCCCGCGATCGCTATTTATTATGGGGAGGATTTAGCGGCGCGCTGAACGCGCAGCCTAAAACGGGAGTTGATAATAATGACGATTCTTATTCTGGGATTGCTCTACGCCATTTTAATGATCTCGGTGGGCGTTAATGAGATTTATTTTTATTCCACCGGAAAATCCAATTTTCTTACTAGCCTCATGCTGACATTCTCTGGCAGTATGCTGCTGATCGCCTTTGTCTGGCAATTATCCTCTAAAGTAAAAAAATAAATCACCGTCCGAATGTGAGCAGCATCATGCAAAATGAAAAGCAGGCCGTGGCCAGAAACTCGATGATCGCCAGCGGGTTGCTGGCTACGGGCAAATTCGTCGCCGGCATTTTCACCGGCAGTATTGGCCTGATATCCGAAGGGATCCACTCTTTTACCGATTTTATCGCCACCAGCATTACCTGGCTGGCGGTGCGCATCAGCGATAAGCCCGCCGATGACGATCACCACTTCGGCCACGGCAAGGTGGAAAACCTGGCGGCGCTGTTCGAGGTGTTGCTGTTGTTGGCTGCCGCCGGTTGGATTGTCTATGAGGCGGGCGGCAGCCTGCTCGGGCAACCGCATAAGATCGTCGCGGCGCCGGTGGTGATCGCGGTGCTGCTGATCTCCATCTGCGTCGATTTCTTCCGCGTGCGGGCGCTCAACCGCGTCGCTAAAGCGACCGACAGCGCGGCGCTGGAAGCGGATGCGCTGCATTTCTTCTCCGACATGCTTTCGTCCGGCGTGGTGCTGCTGGGCATGGTGTTTGTGCTGCTGGGTTTTGGCCGTGCGGACGCCATTGCGGCGCTGATCGTCGCCGGTTTTATCTTCATCGCGGCGATTAAATTGGGTAAGCGCTCTTTCGACTCGCTGATGGACGCTGCGCCGGCCGGAACGACCGAAGACATTCGCGCCACGCTGGACAGCTTCCCGGCGGTGCTGGCTTGCGACAGCGTGCGCATTCGCAACGCCGGCGCGGTGCTGTTTGTCGAGATCACGGTGGCGGTGTGCCGCACCTTGCCGCTGGAGCGCATCGATGCGCTGAAGCGAGAGATCGTCGAACGGCTGCGGGAGCAGTACGCCAGGGCGGAATTCACCGTCATCGCGGTGCCGCAGACCCGCAGCGACGAAGACATGGCGACGCGCATTCGGGCGATCGCCGCCAACCACGGCGCGCAGGTGCAGAATGTGACCCTGCAGCAGTTGCCGACGCGTATGGCGATCGGCATGGATTTGGCGGTGCCGGCCCATGCCAGCGTGGCGCAGGCGCATGACATCGCCACGGAAATAGAAGGGATCCTGCGCCAGGCGATCGGCGAAAACACTGAAATAGAGACGCATCTGGAGCCGCAGACGCCGCATTGGCTGGCCAGCGAGGATGTCGACGCGGCGGAGTTGGCCGATATTCGGCGGATACTGCAGTCGGCGCTGGAGCAGGGAGAGATGGTGCAAGACGTCCATAACATCCGCGCGCGCAAGACCGACGGCGGCATCATCGTTAACTTCCACTGCCGGGTCTCGCCGGCGGTGACCATCGCCGCCGCGCACGATGCGGTCGATCTGATTGAACGGCGGCTGCGCGCGCTTTATCCGGCCATTACGCGCGCGATAGGGCACGTCGAGCCGATCAAGCCCGGCGTTTGAATCAGCTCGGCCAACTGCGGATAGAGCGCCGCGTTGGCCAGCAGCAGCGGGTTGCCGCGTCGCAGCCCGTTGTGGTGCATAAAGTCATTCGTCACGCCGCCGGCTTCGCGCGTCAGCACCAGCCCAGGCAGGCTGTCCCAGGCGTTCATGTGCGGTTCGTAATAGCCCAGCAGCCGTCCGGCGGCCACCTGGGCGGTCATCAACGCGCCGGAGCCGCTGCGCACAAACATCCCTCCCGTCTGCAGCAGGCGACAGAGAAAGCCGCTGAATTCCGCCGCCGAAGCGCGCGGTGAAATCCCGACGCCCATCACGCCATCCGCGACGCTGCGCCCGGCATGCACGGCGATCGGTTCCCCGTTCAGGAAAGCGCCTTGGCCGCGACAGGCGCGGAACATCTCGCGGTGGTTGGGATCGTAGACCACGCCGATCGTCGGCTCACCGTCGATCACCACGCTTATCGCGATACACCAGGTATGCAGCCCGTTCAGGAAGCAGGCGGTGCCGTCGATCGGATCGACGACCCATACGCAGGAGGCGTTATCGTCGGTGCCGCCGCTTTCCTCGCCGAGAAAACCGTCCTGGGGAAACCGGCGATTGATCATGCGGCGGATCAGCGCTTCGACGCGGCGGTCGGCTTCGCTGACCACGTCCTGCAGGCCCTGTTTAAACTCGACGGCCAGACTTTGCCGCCGTTGATAAAAGCTGAAGGCGAGATCGGCGGCGGCGCGGGCGATCTCGCGTGCAAAGCGGTAGCGCGCCTCGATGTCCCGTGGGGAAAGTGAAGTCATGGCAGGCAGTATTCCAAACAAAGTTTAGTGTGCAGGGTGCCATAGTCAGATGACAATACGGTGTCTATTCCTGCTTGATTTCAGGCTTGATTTGATTTATTTACTTTACTGTAAAGTAAATTTAATTGTTAAACGTACCATCAAAGCATCCGTCAGCAAGATAATCAGAGGGGTCAGGCATGCTAGCGCATTTTTTCATCTTTCGACCGGTGTTTGCGGCCGTGCTGGCCATCTGCATTATGGCTGCGGGTGCTCTGGCGCTCTGGACATTGCCGATTGAGCAATATCCCGACATCGCGCCACCTGGTGTCACGGTGACAGCCAATTACCCCGGTGCTTCGGCCAAAACGGTAGAGGACAGCGTGACTCAGATTATCGAACAACAAATTAAAGGCATCGATGGCCTGTTGTATTTCTCATCAACCAGCAGTTCGGCGGGCCAGGCTCGCATCAGCCTTAGCTTCGAACAACAAACCGATCCGGACATTGCTCAGGTTCAAGTGCAAAATGCGGTCAATCAAGCAACGTCGCGATTGCCGCAAGAAGTGCAGCAGCAAGGCATCACTGTGACTAAATCGCAGGGTGATAGCCTAATGGTGGTTGCCCTGTACGACACGCAAGGCCGTATGGACAGCGTTGATATCAATGATTTTCTGGTCAGTTCGCTGCAAGATCCGCTGAGCCGGGTGGATGGCGTCGGGGAGACGACGGTGTTTGGTGCCCAATATGCTATGCGCATTTGGCTCAATCCGATCAAACTGAGCGGCTATGGTTTGATGCCGTCTGACGTGCAGGTCGCCATCGAAGCGCAAAATGCCCAGGTCACCAGCGGTGAGATCGGAGCCTTGCCTACGATGGAAGGCCAGTCGTTGAACGCGACCGTGACCGCACAATCGCGGCTGGAAACGCCGGAACAGTTTGAGGATATTATTCTGCGTACCAATACCGACGGTTCGGCGGTGTATTTGCGCGATGTTGCTCGTGTTGAAATCGGGGCGGAAAACTATCAAAACCAAACGCGCCTCAATGGTCACCCGGCGGCGGGTATTTCGATTCAGTTGGCTTCCGGCGCCAATGCGCTGGAGGTGGCAGAGCGGGTACGGGCCGAAGTGAATCGCAGGGCCCCGCAGTTTCCACCGGGGTTGCAGGTGGCTTATCCACGAGACAGCACGCCGTTCGTACTGGTTTCCATTGAAGGCGTCGTACAAACGCTGTTGGAAGCGATCGCGCTAGTGATTGTGGTGATGTATCTGTTTTTGCAAAATTGGCGCGCCACGTTGATCCCCGCCATTACGGTACCCGTAGTGTTGCTCGGCACCTTCGGTGTTTTGGCGCTGTTGGATTACAGCGTAAACACCTTGACACTGTTCGCCATGGTGCTCGCGATCGGCCTGTTGGTAGATGACGCGATTGTGGTGGTTGAAAACGTTGAGCGCGTGATGGAGGAGGCGCAATTGCCACCGCGCGAGGCGACGTTGCTTTCGATGCGGGAGATCAATGGCGCTCTGATCGGCATCGCGCTGGTACTTTCGGCGGTATTTATTCCAATGGCATTTTTCGGCGGTTCAACCGGGATGATCTACCGACAGTTTTCCATCACGCTGGTCGCGGCTATGGTGCTGTCGGTTTTAGTTGCGTTGACCTTGACGCCGGCACTGTGTGCCGGTTTGCTGAAACCGCCGGTGCACCGGCCGCGCAGCCGTTTTTTTCGCGGCTTTAACCGCCTGGTGGAATACGGGCAGCGGCGTTATGGACTGGGATTGAACCATGTGATGGCGCGCAAGGGGCGTTTTTGCCTGTTGGCGCTGCTGCTGGTTAGTTTCATGATCTGGCAATATCTGCGTATGCCTACCGGTTTTCTTCCGGTTGAGGATCAGGGCTCGGTAATGGTCCAGTTTTCTCTGCCGCCAGGTGCCCCGATGGCCAGAACGCAACAGACTGCTGACGCTATCGCCGACTATTTCATGACCGCCGAGCGGGACAACCTGAATGAAATCTTCATGGTTGTCGGGCGCAATAACGCCGGCAGTGGTCAGAATGTCGGTATGGCGTTTGCCGAACTGAAACATTGGTCGCTACGCAGCGGTGATGAAAATAACGCGCAGGCGATTATTAGCCGCGCCAATCGCCATTTCAAAAGCTATCGTGACGCGCAGATCAATGTGTTGTCGCCGCCGGCGGTGCGCGGGTTGGGGCAGTCCAGTGGATTTGAATTGTGGTTACAAGATCAAAACGGCGTCGGGCATGACGCGCTGCAAGCTGCTCAGAGGCAGGTGATCGCCGCCGCCACCGAAGATCCGTTGTTAACGGCGGTGCGCATAAACGGCCTCGAAGATAAAGCGCAATTGCAGGTCGATATCGATCAGCAAAAAGCTAGCGCACAAGGGCTGCAGCAGGCTGACATCACTAACACGCTTTCTGCCGCATGGGGAGGTGCTTATATTAACGATTTTATCGATCGCGGCCGCGTGAAGCGGGTCTACATGCAGGGGGATGCGGCCTGGCGCTCGGCGCCGGATGATATCGATAGTTGGTTTGTACGTGGTGAAAGCGGCAGCATGGCGTCCTTTGCCAGCTTCGCGACTACGCGTTGGCTCTCAGGCCCACAAATGCTTCAGCGCTTTAACGGGCTGTCGGCCACGCAGTTACAGGGGACGGCAGCCGAGGGAGAAAGCTCCGGCACCGCGATGGCGCGTATGCAGAGTATCATCGGCGATATAGACGGCTACCGCCTTGAGTGGAGTGGGCTCTCATATCAGGAGCAATTGGCCGCCGGGCAAACACTGATGGTGTATCTAGCTTCGGTGTTGTTCATTTTCCTCTGTCTTGCCGCGCTGTATGAGAGTTGGTCTATTCCGTTGTCTGTGATGCTGATCATTCCCCTCGGGATTATCGGAGCCGTTGTTGCCGCACGCCTTGCGGGGTATGAAAACGATATTTACTTCCAGGTGGGAATGTTGACGACGATTGGTCTGGCGGCGAAAAACGCGATCCTGATCGTCGAGTTTGTTGAAACACAGCTAAAAACGGGATCCGCTTTGTTGCAGGCGACATTGGAAGGGGCGCGATTGCGTCTGCGGCCCATCGTGATGACTTCATTGGCGTTTGTCGCTGGTGTAATCCCGCTGGCGCTTTCTGTCGGTGCCGGGGCCGCCAGCCGGCGCGAAATCGGTATTGCTGTGATAGGAGGCATGATTTCTGGCACACTGCTGACATTATTGTTCGTACCGCTGTTTTTTGTTCTGACTAAACAAGGGTTGGCACGACTTAAAGCGCGAAAATGAGCCTCTGGGCAGGGGAGATAATATGATCAACCGTCAACCGGGAAGGCCGATGAAGGCCAGGCCACGGATACTGGAAACCGCCAGCGTTCTGTTTTTGCAGCAGGGCTTGGACATCTCTTTGGACGAGATAGCCAACGAGGCGGGAACCACCCGTCAAACCTTATATAACCATTTCCCGAGCAAGGATGCCTTGGTGTTGGAGACGTTCAACCATCTTATCGAAAAGATGCAGCCGCCAATTGCCAGCATTCTGGCACAGGAGAGTGTGGATTTACCGCAGGTGTTGGCACGTTTCGCCTCGGTGGTTCAGGCGCATTTTTTCAGCGTTGAGAACGTGCATTTTCAGCGGTTGCTGGTGCAACTACTGTTGCAGAAACCTGAGTTGTACGCCACGTTGCGCGAACGCAATGCCGGGCGGGTGCTTCAGGCGTTAGTGAGGATATTGGAACAGGCGCGGCAGCATGGGCAAATCCAATTTGTCCATGCGCAGCCGCAGGCGATGGCATTTCTGGGCGCGGTTATGGGGTATCCGTTGCCCGCGGTTTTGCTATCCGACCAGTGGCCGACGCCGGAACAATTGCAACACATGACCGAAGCGGCTATCACCGCGTTTCTTTTGGCCTGGCAATATTCGCCGTCTGCCATTACCGAATAACGAAAGAGAACGTGAGCCTGGTGCTTTGTTGCATATGTAGAGCCTCGGCTGGTATCGCCGCCCACCAAAACGCCAGCCCGCGCGGATTATCCTGGCTGACTGACAGCGACCAACCGCCGGGATGCCGAGCGAACAAGGCGCGGGCAGCCCGTTGCCCCATCCCGTTGCGTCGCCATTCGGGCTTGATGTAGAACTCCGCCATTTCGACGGTGGCGCTATCGAGACGCCTGACCAACGCGAACCCGGCCGTTTGCCGATCGCTCAACATCAAATAGGGGTAGCGGCCGGCCTCGCGCCAGTAGAGCGGCAAATAGGGGTAATCCCCATCGACGCCCAGCTCGCGAAGGCAATCGGACAGCATGGCCGCCAGCAGCGGCCGCTGCGCGAGCGAGGCTTGCTCAAGGGAAAATGCCATGTCGCACTCCGTCAAAAAACAGGCCGCCGGATGGCGGCCTGTCAAGGTTAGCCCAGATTCAACCGGGCGGTGATGTCGGCAATCTCGCGGCGCCAGCGCGCCTGAAGCTCCGGTTTCTGGTGCTTCGGCTTGCGCGCCAGATCGGCCTCCAGTTTGCTTTCGAGGGCAAACAGGGCGGTCAACAGCGCTTCTTCGCCTTTCAATCGCTCGTCCGGCGTTGGGGTATCTGCATCGGCCTTGCCCGCCGTCGGCAGAGTCGGCGTTTCGCCCGCCAGGCGCTGATACACCGGCGCCAGATCGTGCCACTCCTCCAATTTTTGCTGGTCGATCAGCCAAAAGCGGTTGCAGCTCTGTTCGATCAGCATCCGATCGTGGGTGACCAGCATGACGGCGCCGGGGAACTGACGCAACGTTTCCGCCAGCTCCTCTTTGCCGGCCATGTCCAGGTGGTTGGTGGGCTCGTCCAGCAGCAGCAACGAATGGTTGGCCAGCGTCAGGCCGACAAACAGCAACCGTGAACGCTCGCCGCCGCTCAGCGAACGGATCTGCTGATGGTGGCGCAGGTAAGGGAACCCGGCGCCGATCAGCGCCATTTTCCGCTGTTCCTCGGTCAGCGGCGCGAACTGCGCCAGCGCTTCGCTCAACGTGTCTTCATCGCGCAGCTGCTGCAGGCTCTGATCGTAATAGCCGATGCGCACCCGCGGATGGAACAGCGCCGGACGCTGCGTTTGTTGCTGATACTCGCGCCACAGCAGACGCAGCAGCGACGATTTGCCGCAGCCGTTGCGCCCAACGATGGCGATGCGATCGCCGCTTTTCACGCGCAGATGTTCGAGGTTGAACAGCACCGGCGCATCCGGCGCCGGGCGCACCGCCCAGTGCGGCAGCGCCAGCAGGCGATCGGCGTCCAGCGCTTCTCCCTGCAGCCGCAGCCGCCACGGGCTGCCGGCGGTCAGGGTGGTCTGTTCTTCCTTCAACCGATCGACGCGCTTTTCCATTTGCTTGGCCTTGCGCGCCAGATCTTCGTTGTCGTAGACCTTGCCCCAGACCGCCAGCCGTTTAGCGCTTTTTTCCACCCGGTCGATCTCTTTTTGCTCGGCGTGGCGCCGCTGTTCGTCCGCGGCGTCCTGTTCCGCCAGCGCGGTGCGCGCCGCAGAGCAGGGCAACCGGAAGAACTGCAGCGTTTTGTCGCGCAGGATCCAGGTGCAGTTGGTCACCTGATCGAGCAGATAGCGGTCGTGTGACACCAGCACGAAACTGCCGTTCCAGCTTCGCAAGAACTGTTCCAGCCACAGCAGTGTGGGCAGGTCCAGGTGGTTGCTGGGTTCGTCGAGCAGCAGCAGGTCGGGCTGGCGGATCAGCGCACGCGCCAACAACAGCCGCGTATGTTGGCCGCCGCTGAGGGTGCCGGCGGTCAATGTCCAGCTCTCTGATTCAAATCCCAGCTCCGCCAGTAAGGCTTCGCAGCGCCAGCGCTCGCTGAGGTGTTGGCCCGCAGGCAACTGCGCCAGCACGGCATCCAGCAGGGAGCAGGCGTGCAGTTCAGGCGGCAGGTGCTGTTCGATGCGCGCCATCAGACATTGATGTGACAATGTCACTGTTCCGGTGTGCGCAGGCAGGGCGCCGCTGAGGATTTGCAGCAGGGTGCTTTTGCCGCAGCCGTTATCGCCGATCAAACCGATGCGGTCGCCTTTTTTCAGGCTGAAGGATATCTCGCTCAGCAGGACGCCGAACGCGTTGTCGTAACCGACAGATTGTGCAGACAGTAATGTGCTCATTGCTTACTCAAGAGTTACAGGCATGGCAATGCCTATCGTCAAACATCGCTGACGACAACCCAGTAAGCCGGAGGGAAGATCCTGGATTTTAGTAAGCTTCGCTCAAGCTGGGTTATCGCAGCACGATACCGGTAATGCTTGAGCGGCGACGATTACCAAAGAAGTGTGAGTGAAAAACCAATTCACACGTCAGCATAGTAAGTCTCCTTTTATTGGTTGCAGGTTAATCGGTGGCAGGAGTATAGAGCGCTTTACGCCGCGCCGCCAGTAAAAGCGCCTGAATAATCAGCAAGCTAAGGAGAGCGCGGGCGCGTGGCACACAATGGGAATAATTACGGTATTTCGGCCGACATTAAGCAGCTATTATAATTAGCGTTTATGGTTAAGCGACGGTTCATCCGCCGCCTGTTCGTCTGTCTATCAGATAATGATGCTGAGCACTGAATTTATGTTAAAGCCTCGCCCGTTCCTCCTGTTGTTATTATTGCTGTTGGGTTTGCAGCTGACGCCGTTCGGCGCCGTCGCCGCCACTCAGGACGATCCCGCCGCTGAAAGCGCGCCCGATCCCGCTACGCAGCTGAAAGCCGCGCAAAAGCAGTTGGACAGCATGAAGCAGCTGGTTTCCAAAGCGACGACCGACACCCAGCTCAGCAAGCTGCGGTTGGCGACGGACGATCTGGTCGCCAGCATGGACAAACTCGCTACCGATCTGCAGCCGCTGCAGGAAAAACTGCAGGCGCAGCTGGACGTGCTGGGTCCGGCCCCGGCGGCGGGCGCGCTGCCGGAAACCCCGGCCGTCGCCCAGCAGCGCAATGCGCTGAACAACAGCAAGAAGCAGTTGGACGATGCGGTAAAACGCGCGCAGGCCATCAAGACCAGCGCCTTCGACCTGGGCCAGCAGATCAGCGATCTGCGCCGGGTGGCGTTCAAAACCCAGCTGGCGCTGAACACCGGCAGCATTTTGGGCGTCAAATTCTGGACGCCGGTGGTGCAGCCGTCAGCGGATGATGTGCAGCGGCTGGACCAGTTCAATGCCGAGATGAAAGCGGCCTGGGACGCCAGTTGGCAGGATGAATGGCGTTACGGCACGCTGGCGCTGCTGGCGCTGGCGGTGATCGTCTGGTCCTGGGGGCGCTATTTGTCCGAGCGTTTTCTTGCCTGGGTCAGCATTCGCTTCCTGCCGGACGGGCGCCTGCGCCGCAGCTTTATGGCGATCATCACCGTGGCGGTGACGGTATTCACTACCTCGATCGCGCTGAACCTGCTGTATTACGTCTTTATCCGCGTGCAGCCGCTGCCGGTGATGCTGGAAGACTTCGCCGAAGGCTTTAACCGTCTGGGGATTTTCTGCGCGCTGATCGCCGGGTTGGGGCGTGCGGCGCTGTCGCTGAATCGTCCGTCGTGGCGTCTGGCTTCGCTGGACAATGAAGTGGCCGCCGGGCTGCGTTACTTCTCGCCGCTGCTGGCCGGTCTGGCGCTGGCGTTCGGCACCGTGGAGCTGATCAACAACGTCGTCAGCGCCTCATTGGCCACCACCATCTTCGGCAATGGCCTGGTGGCGGGGCTGATCGGCATGGTGCTGCTGGCGGCGCCGCTGCGCGGCCAGCGCATTCGTCGCCGTCTGGAGCAGCAGGGCGCGCACCTGGAAAAACGCACGCTGGTCGGCGGGCTGGTGCACATCGTCACCCTGGTCTGTTCGGTGGTGATCCTGCTTTCCCTGCTCATCGGCTACATTGCCTTCGCCCGTTTCCTGACCTACCAGCTGATCTGGGTGGTGCTGGTGCTGATGGCGTTCTACTTCATGGTGCTGTTCGCCACTGACCTGTGCGCCGCGCTGTTTTCGCCGCAGACCGTCAGCGGCAAGATGCTGAAGAAAACGCTCAGCTTCAAGGACCGCCACCTGGAACAGATGTCGATCATCACCACCGCGCTGGCCAAATGTTCGCTGTTGCTATTGATGATTGTCGCGTTGTTCAACGGTTCGTTTGGCAGCACCACGCCGGGCTCGCTGATGGAGAAAATCGTCTCCATCCTGACCGGCGAAGGGTTGCAGCGTTTCAACATCGTGCCAGGCAACCTGCTCAACGCCGTGATCTGCCTGGCGATCGGCATCTACATTCTGCGCGCGGTACGGCGCTGGCTGGGCTCTGAGCTGTTGCCGAAAACCATCACGGACGTCGGCATCCGCGCCTCGCTGGTGACGCTGTTCAGCAATATCGGCTATGTGCTGGTGATTCTGATCACCCTGGCGGCGCTGGGCATCCAGTGGAGCAACCTGGCGTGGATCGTCAGCGCTCTGTCGGTCGGCATCGGTTTCGGTTTACAGGAGATCGTGAAGAACTTTATTTCCGGCCTGATCCTGCTGACCGAGCGCCCGGTGAAGGTCGGGGATATGATCGGCATCGGCGGCGTGGAAGGCGACGTGCGGCGCATCAACGTGCGCGCCACCGAAATCCAGCTCAGCGACCGTTCCACCATGATCGTACCGAACTCGCAGCTGATCTCGCAGAACGTGCGCAACGCCACCATGGGCAACGCGCAAGGCGTGGTGACCATCGCGTTGACGTTCCCGACCTCCATCGATCCGGAGCAGGTGCGCAATATCTTGCTCAGCGCCTATAACGAGTACGAAACCATTCTGGATACGCCGGCGCCTTACGTGCGCTTCAGTCAACTGGGGCCGGACGGCATTATCCTGAGCGTGACCGGCTACGTGCCGAGCCCGCGCATGGTTGGCGCCACCAAGAGCGAACTGCTGTTCAATATCCTCAAGCTGCTGCGCGCGCAGGAAGTGAGCCTGTCCAGCCCGCAGGAAGTGGTGTTTATGAAGCAGCAGGCGACGCGATATCAGGCCAACGAAGAGGAACACTCCTCCTAGCCCCGGTCTGAGGCGGCGGGCCGTTAAGCGACGGCCCGCCGAGCGCGGCTAGTACATCGATGGTTCCACCGATTGCGAGCAGTCGCTATTGGCGCTGGATTTGGTGCAGGTGTAAGGTTCATTCGGCGATGCCGAAGGCGCATTCGATGGGCCGCCGCCGCCGATACAACCGTTCAGCATCAACGTCAAAAACACGAGAATTATCTTCTTCATCTCACCGTCCTCCATTGCGATTCCTCCTTTAAGTATATGCAGGGAAAGCGAACGGCACCGTTCGCCGCTGCGATCTATACTCCCTTGATGCCGTGTCGATGCTCAACCTCGGCGAATGAGGGGAGAAAGATGCAAACCGACGACGATTTGACCCGCTTTGCCGCGCAGGGCGCGCCGCCGTTGCCGCCCGGTTCCTGGCAGGGTTTTGTCGAACACGACGGCGCACACATCTGGTATGCGGCCTATGGCGCTGACCCGACGGTGATCCTGCTGCACGGCGGCCTGGGCCACAGCGGCAACTGGGGGTATCAACTGCCGGCGCTGCTGGCCGCCGGGTATGGCGTGCTGATCATCGACAGCCGCGGGCACGGGCGCAGCACGAGCGACGCCCGGCCATACCGTTACGATCGCATGGCCGATGATCTGTTGGCGGTAATGGACGCGTTGCGGATCCCGCACGCCGCGCTGGCGGGCTGGAGCGATGGCGCCTGTGTTGCGCTTATCGCCGCCCACCGGGCGCCGCAGCGGGTGGACGGCGTTTTTTTCTTCGGCTGTAATATGGACGCCAGCGGCGTTAAACCGCCCGCGTCCAACCCCATCGTTGAGCGCTGTTTTGCGCGTCATGCGCAGGACTATGCCGCCTTGTCGCCGACGCCGGATGACTTCGATGCGTTCGTCGCCGCCGTGAGCCTGATGATGAGCAGCCAGCCGGACTACCGCGCACAGGAATTAGCGGCCATTCGCGTGCCGGTGACGGTTGTTCACAGCGAACACGATGAGTTTATCCGCGCCGAACATGCCGCCTACCTGAGCGACAGCATCCCCGGCGCCCGTCTGGTGACGCTGCCGGGTGTCAGCCACTTCGCGCCGCTGCAGCGGCCGGCATTGTTCAACCGCGCGCTGTTGGATTTTCTCGCCGGTGTGATGTGTCGCAAGGCGTTTTGAGGGTCGGCGCAAAGAAAACGGGCGCCAAACGGCGCCCAAGGCGTGACAGGTTAGAAATCGACCGTCGCCTGCAGGCTCAGGCTGCGCGGTTCACCCTCAATCACGCGTAAGTTACCGGCGCTGGAGGCATAGTATTCGCGGTTGAACAGGTTTTTCACATTCAGTTTCAGCTGAGTATGTTTCCCCAGCAGCTTGCTGTCCCAGGCGACAAAGGCATCCGCCACGGTATAGGCCGGCATGGTGAAACTGTTCTCCGGATCGCCGGCGCGGCGGCCGACGTAGCGCGCGCCGCCGCCAATGCGCACCTCGCCGGGCACCACCGGCAATGTCATGCGGTGGCTGAGGTACAGGCCGCCCATGTTGGTTGGGGCGTTGACCAGCCGATTGCCGACGTTGTCCGGGTTGAGGTTGTCTTCGACAATATCGGTCTTGTCGTAGCTGTAGTTGGCGGTGAGATCCCAGTTGCGCGCCACTTCGCCGTTCAACTCCAGTTCGACGCCGGTGGAACGCGCTTTGGGGATGCTGCGGGTCACGCCGTTGATAAAGATCGACATGTTGCTTTCATCGATGCGATAGAACGCCAGCGTGGCGTCAAACGCCGGGGTGATCTGCCATTTTCCGCCCACCTCATAGGTAGTGCCGGTTTCCGGCGTGGCGACGTCGCCATTGTCGTCGATAGCGGTGGACGGCGTGAACGAACGGCTGTAATTGCCGTACAGCGACAGACTCGGCGTCAGCTTAAACACCAACCCCGCCTGCGGCAAAAACTGGTCGTCTTTGTCATTGAGCGTATTTTTCGGTTTCTGGAAACCGTTGCTGTTGTTCTGATAATACGACTGATAGCGCGCGCCCAGCACCGCGATCCATTGATCGGTGAGATGAATGCTGTCCTTGGCGTACAGGGAACGGCTGAACAGCGTGGCGCGCAGGTTGCTTGACGCGTCACTGTAAGTGGTGCTGTCGGTGGCCGGCGTTTCGCCATACACCGGATCGTACATGTTGAAGGTCTTCGAGACCTTGCCGCGATAGGAATAGGCTTTGTAGGTCTGATTCTTCTCGTAGTCCACGCCCAGCAGCAGGTCGTGCTGCATGCCGAACAGCTGCGGCGAGCCGGTCAGATCCCAGGAGTAATAGTGGGTTTGATGATTGAAACCGCGGTTGGCGTCGGCGCGGCGCGAGACGATGCCGGTCGTGGTGTCGACCGCGGTGGCGCGCACTTCGTTGCTGTCGTAACGGCGTTGCAGCCAGGCGTAGTTGAAGCGGGTCGTCCAGATCGGATCCAGCGCGTACTCATAATGGGCGTTCAGACGTTTGTTCTTGCCCCAGGCATGGTTAGCGTAGTCATCCAAGCGGCGGTTATAGGGCACATCGACCGGCTTGCCGTCGATAAATGCGGTGCCGCGATCGTAAGGAATGTCGTACTTGTATTCGCTGTAGGCGATGTTAAAGGAAGCCTGGTCGCCGAACCAACTGAGCGAGGGGGCGATCAGCGTGTGTTCGTCGCTGCCGAAATTGCGCCAGTAATCTGCGTGCTGGCGTTCGGCGATCAGGCGAAAGGCGAAGCCGCCGCCCAGCGGGCCGGTCACATCGACGCTGCCGCTGCCGCCGCCAACACTGTTGGTGGCGCCGCTGATGCGGGTGTTCCAGTCATACTGCGGTTTTTTGCTGATCAGGTTGATGACGCCGCCGGGGCTGAGGATGCCATACAGCAGCGACGCGGAACCTTTCAGGACCTCGACGCGATCGGTGGTGGCGTCCATGCTCAGTCCCTGGTTGCTGCGCACGCCATCGATGAAGACCGAGCCGTCGGAGTTAACCCCGAACCCGCGTTTGACGAAGCCATCCTCCGTGCCGCCGAGCGTGTTGCCCTGGGTGACGCCGCTGACGAACTTCATCGCGTCATTGACGCTTTTGACCTGGAAGTCGTCAATGACCTGAGAGGTGACGACGCTGACCGATTGCGGCACCTCGGCGATCGGCGCGGCGGTCTTGCCGGCGGTCGAGGCAGTGTCGGCGCTATAGCTGCCGGAAGGCTGGGCCGCGGCGGTCACCGTAATGGATTCCTCCGTTTTTGCGCCGGGCGCGGCGGCGATCGCCAGCGCGGGGAACAAACCGGCAAACAGGGGCAGCGCGTGAAGAACGTGATTTTTATTTCTTTGAGTGGGGGGGCGAAGAACTGACTGGTGCATATAATTCCGTGAAAAATAATAAATAGTAACGATTATCATTATAATTATCATTTATGTATTTTGAATAGTGGGCAATGCCTGTATCCCTTCACTGCACGATTTAATTTTGTCTTTACAGTAAAAGACGGCGATTTTGCCGGTAAAAAATCGGCTGGATGGTAATAACGATCGTAGTGACGGGAGAGTCACGACAGTTTGTTCGCCAGATAGGTAATTACTGTCAATATATTGATACACAAATATATTTTTCCTAGATGAATAAACAGATGTCCGGGCCGGCAAAACTGGCAATAATAGGCGGGTCGGCCGCTTATCTTCTCCTCATCGTCGACGGTTGTGACACGAACAGATTGTCACCTTACGCTAGCGGAAGTCTCTGGATCCAAGATGCAAACCACCTCGTTGTCCGATACCCGGAAAATTTGGCCCGCGCTCATCATTTTTTTGCTGGTGTTCACTCTGTGTCTGTTGGGCATCGTGAGTCGTCCCGGCAGTTTTCTGGCAATATTCTGGCCGGTGAACGCCGTACTGCTGGCGGTTCTGGTGCGGCGGCCACAGTGGGCTACGCGGGCCGGCTGGGGCATGGCGGTGCTGGGCTATCTGGCGGCGGACCTGCTGACCGGCAGTTCGCTGCAAAAGGCGCTGCTGCTGAACGCCGCCAATCTGACCGGCGTCGTGGTGGGATATCTGTTGTTCATGCGGCTGTCGCCGCCGGCGCGCACGTTGCAGCGTGGCGCTTCCAGCATGTACCTGTTCGGCATCTGCCTGGCCGCCGCCGCCGCGACCGGCGCGGTGGGCGCCGCAACTTCGCAGTGGCTGTTCGGCAGACCGTATCTGACCTCGCTGGCGCTGTGGTTCTCGTCCGAATTCACCAACTACGTCACGCTGATGCCGTTTATTCTGGCGTTTCCCGCCGATTGGCGACGTCGCCTTGCGGCGGCCGGAGCCCTGTTCACCCAGCGCAGCCAATGGCCGCGCGCGGGGCGAAAACTCACGGTATTGGCGCTGCTGTTGCTGGCGGCGGTGTGCAGTGTGCTGATCGGCGGCCCCGGGGCGGTGATCTTTCCCATGCCGGTGCTGCTGTGGCTGGCGATGTCTTTCTCACTGTTCTGCACCATGATTGCGGTGCTGATTTATGTGCTGTGGTGCCATCTGGCGATCGATTTCGGATTGCTTAGCACGACGCTCGACATGAAAGTGTTGCAAAACGCGGTATCGATGCGTTTGGGCATCGCGCTGTTGGCGCTGGGGCCCATCGCCGTGGCCAGCATGAACTATGCGCGTAATGCGCTGCTGCGCACGCTGGAGCACGTGGCGAATCACGATGCGTTAACGCACGTGCTGACGCGCAATGCGTTTATGCAGCGCGGCGAACGGTTGATAGACCAAAAGGGCGAGCTGGTGTGCGTCATGATGCTCGATATCGACTATTTCAAATCGATTAATGACCGTTTTGGCCATGCCGGCGGCGATCAGGCGCTGATGGCCTTTACCCGCGCGATCGCCGCCGATCTGAGCGTCGGTGACCTGTTCGGCCGCATGGGCGGCGAAGAGTTCGCTATCGTTTCGACGCTCGGCCAGCCACAGCAGGGGTTGCAGCTGGCCGAACGGCTGCGGCAACGCATTGAGGCGGAATCGATCACCATGCCGGCCGGCCATCCGCTGCAGATCACCGTCAGCATTGGCATGGTGACCTGCCCGGGCGGTTCCGGCCACAGCCTGGCCGACCTGCTCAAACTGGCGGATCTGGCGGTATACAAAGCGAAAAACGCCGGCCGTAACCGGGTCGCCACGCCGGAATTTTACCCTCCGAACGATCCTGACCGCTGAACTTCCGATCCGGGTTGCGCGCCCGCCGTCTAAACTGGTAGGGGGCGCGGGCAACGTCGCCCGCGCTGAACCGACTGTCCTTAATCAGACAAGAGGATGCCAGAATGAAATACGTAGACGGTTTTGTGGTGGCGGTGCCGGCCGCCAACAAGGAGGCCTATCACCGGTTGGCGGCCGCAGCGGCGCCGCTGTTCAAAGAGTTTGGCGCCACGCGCATCGTGGAGTGTTGGGGCGATGACGTACCCGACGGCAAGCTCACCGACTTTCGCGGCGCGGTGAAAGCCCAGGACGACGAAGTGGTGGTGTTCAGCTGGATAGAGTACCCCTCCAAAGCGGTGCGCGACGCCGCCAATGAGAAAATGATGAACGATCCGCGCATGAAAGCGCTGGGCGAGATGCCGTTTGACGGCAAACGCATGATTTTTGGCGGTTTCGCGCCGATCCTCGATGCGTAAAGGAGGCGCAGATGGCCAGAATTACGCAACATCTGTGGTTTGAAAAAGACATGGAAGCGGCGCTGAATTGCTATGTCGCGCTGATCCCCGGTTCGTCCGTGAACTGGTTTTCCGACCTGCCGGCGGATACGCCGAGCGGCCCGGCCGGCAGCGTGAAGCTGGCTTCCTTCACGCTGGGCGACCAGCGCTACGCGGCGATCGAAGCTGGGCCGCTGGATCCGTTTAACCACAGCTTCTCCGTGATGGTGGAATGTGACGATCAGGCGGAGGTCGACCGGCTATGGGATGCCTTGAGCGAGGGCGGCGAGGCGGAGCAGTGCGGCTGGCTGCGCGATCGCTGGGGGCTGTGCTGGCAGATCGTGCCGCGGCGCCTGACGGAGTTGATGAACGATCCGGACGCCGCTCGTGTGCGGCGGGTCACGGAAGCGATGCTGCTGATGGGCAAAATCGACATCGCCGGGTTGGAAGCGGCGGCGCGGGGCTAGCGGAAAGAGAACGAGGGAGAGAAAGGATGCATCGAGAACGGCACAGTATCGAACGCATCGGTTGGCTGCGGGCGGCGGTGCTCGGCGCCAACGACGGCATCGTTTCAACGGCCAGCCTGCTGCTGGGCGTCGCGGCGGCCAGCGCCTCGCATTCCGCGCTGATGATCGCCGGCGTCGCCGGGTGGGTGGCCGGCGCAATGTCGATGGCCACCGGCGAGTATGTGTCGGTCTCGTCGCAAGCGGATACCGAAAAGGCCGCGCTGGCGGAAGAGCAGGCGGAGCTGCTTGAAGACTACCCGGGGGAGTTTCGCGAACTGACGTCAATCTACGTGCATCGCGGTCTGGATCCGGCGCTGGCCCGGCAGGTGGCGGAAAAGCTGATGGCGCATGATGCGCTGGAGGCGCACGCGCGCGACGAGCTGGGCATTTCCTCCGCTACCCGCGCCCGGCCGCTGCAGGCCGCGTTGGCGTCGGCCTTGAGTTTCTCCCTCGGCGCGCTGCTGCCGCTGCTGGTGGCGCTGTGGGCACCGGTCGCCTGGACGCGGCCGGCGCTGGTGGCCTCGGCGCTGATTTCCCTCGGCGTTCTCGGCGGCATCGCCGCGAAAACCGGCGGGGCGCCGATCTTGCCGGGCGTGGCGCGCATTCTCATCTGGAGCGCACTGGCGATGGCGGTTTCTTCCGGCGTTGGCCTGCTGTTTGGCGTGACGGCCGGCTAACGCCGCGCTTGCATCAATCTATTGCACCTCAAGCTCAGAATTTATCATTTGTCAGCCGTCGGCGTTCGCGGCAAGGTGACGGCAACGCCAACATCAGTCAGGGACACTTATGCAGAAATCACAGATCCTATCGTGGGTCGCCCAGCATCCGCTGTTGCAACGCATGGTCGCGCTAGAGCCGATCACCTGGTTCAATCCACGCGCGACAACGCTGGCCGCAGGGTTGCCCCACGTCGGGTTGACCGCCGCCGACGTCGCCGACGCGGAGCAGCGCCTGGCGCGTTTCGCGCCTTATCTTGCCGCGGCCTTCCCGGAAACCCAACCGACAAAGGGGATCATCGAATCCGAGCTGGTGGCGATCCCGGCCATGCAGCTCGCGTTGGATCGGCGCTATGGGCAGACGTTGGGCGGGCGCCTGCTGTTGAAAAAGGACAGCCATCTACCGATTTCCGGCTCAATCAAGGCGCGTGGCGGCATCTATGAGGTGCTGACGCACGCGGAAAAGCTGGCGCTGGAGGCGGGGCTGCTGCACACCGGCGACGACTACGCCCGGCTATTTTCCGACGCGTTTCGTCAGTTCTTCAGCCAGTACCGCATCGCCGTCGGCTCGACCGGCAATCTGGGATTATCCATCGGCATCATCAGCGCCCGGCTTGGGTTTGACGTCAGCGTGCACATGTCGGCGGATGCGCGGGCGTGGAAAAAGCAAAAGCTGCGCGACAATGGCGTGACGGTGGTGGAGTACGCCGACGATTACGGCGTGGCGGTCGAACAAGGGCGCAAACAGGCAGCGGACGATCCGAGTTGCTTCTTTATCGACGATGAAAACTCGCAAACCCTGTTCCTCGGCTACGCGGTGGCCGGCGGCCGCCTGAAGCGGCAGTTTGCCGAACAGGGCATCGTGGTGGACGCGCAGCATCCGCTGTTCGTTTATCTGCCGTGCGGCGTCGGCGGCGGGCCGGGCGGAGTCGCCTTTGGCCTCAAGCTGGCGTTCGGCGATCACGTTCACTGCATTTTCGCCGAACCGACCCATTCCCCTTGCATGCTGCTCGGCGTCTACAGCGGGGTGCATGACGGCATTGCGGTGCAAGATCTCGGCATCGACAATCGCACGGCGGCGGACGGACTGGCGGTGGGGCGCGCCTCCGGTTTTGTCGGCCGGGCGATGGAGCGCCTGCTGAGCGCGTTTTACACCCTGAGCGACGAAGAGATGTTCGCGTTGCTTGGGTTGTTGGACAGGCACGAGCATATCCAGCTGGAACCCTCCGCCCTGGCCGGCATGGCCGGGCCGTGGCGCGTTGCGGCCCATGCGGGGGAGCTCAGCGAGCAGGGCGTGAGCGCCGAGCACCTGGCCCAGGCGACGCATCTGGTATGGGCGACCGGCGGCGGCATGGTGCCGACGGCGGAAATGGCGAAATACCTCGCCGCCGCGCAAACGGCGCCGTGAGCCAATAGCGCCGAGGCTTGCGCTCGCTTCCTGTTTTTAGGCGGCGAGCGCGGTTTGACAAGCGCCGGTTCCCTCCGGTCCAGGGGCAACGTCAGAGCGGGCGCTCATGATGTTTTTAAAATGTTAACAAAATCACAACTCCCCACGCCGCAGTCACGGCTTAAATCTCCATATCCAATTAATAGTAAATAAAATTATTTTATTTACCGCTTTCTGATGTTCGTTTATCGCACGCTTATTTTTTTAACAATATTGAAGCATTCGCCGTGGGGTGGTTTGATTTGATTGTCGATTAACGAACTATATTCCGATAATCGCACAAATTAACCCTCTCGCCGGCTCGCAGCCGGCTGTTCCGTGCGGTGAGGTTCGCCGCACTCTCTGAGGAGCACGCCATGCCGCATGATAACAACGTAGAAATTCGAGGGTTTATCGATAACCAGCCATTTTCTCGCTACCAGTGGTTGATACTGGCTTTGTGTTTTTTGGCGGTCGCGCTGGATGGTTTCGATACCGCCATTATCGGTTTCATCGCCACGTCGCTGGTGCAGGAGTGGGGAATAGACAAAACCGCGCTGGGGCCGGTAATGAGCGCCGCGCTGGTCGGTCTGGCGGTAGGCGCGTTGGCCGCCGGCCCGTTGGCGGATCGCATCGGCCGCAAGAAAGTGCTGGTGATTTCGCTGCTGCTGTTTGGCGGCTTCAGCCTGCTGACCGCCTTCGCCGGCTCGCTTTCGACGCTGACGCTGCTGCGTTTTTTGACCGGGCTGGGACTGGGGGCGGCCATGCCGAACGCCGCCACGCTGATGTCGGAATATGCCCCTCAGCGCTGCCGAGCCCTGATGGTGAATCTGATGTTTTGCGGTTTCCCTCTCGGTTCGTCGCTGGGCGGTTTTTCTTCCGCCTGGCTGATCCCGCATTTCGGCTGGCAGAGCGTGCTGGTGCTGGGCGGCGTTATGCCGTTGTTGCTGGCGCTGGTTCTGATCGCCGCCTTGCCTGAATCCGTGCGCTTCATGGTCGCGCGCGGCTATGCCGCAGAGCGCATCGCCAAGGTGCTGAAGCGCATTGCGCCGATCCGAATGACGCCGCTGCCGCGCTTCATGTTGCAGGAAGAGGGGCTGATAAAGGCAGCGTCGCCGCTGGGCATGATCTTTTCGCGTCGCTATCTGCTGGGCACGTTGATGCTGTGTCTGACTTACTTCATGGGATTGATGATCTTCTATCTGCTGACCAGTTGGCTGCCGCTGCTGATCCGTGAAACCGGCGCCTCCGTTACGCAGGCGTCGCTGATCACCGCGCTGTTTCCGCTCGGCGGGGGGCTCGGCGTATTGATTATCGGTTGGTTGATGGATCGCATGAACCCGCACAAGGTGGTGGCCGTCGGCTATTTGCTGACCGGTTTGTTCGTCGGCATCATCGGCTATGTCTATACCTCTCCGCTGCTGATGGCGCTCACGGTATTCATCGCCGGCACCTGCATGAACGGCGCCCAGTCATCCATGCCGGCCCTGGCGGCCGGGTTCTATCCCACCCAGAGCCGGGCGACCGGCGTGGCCTGGATGCTCGGTCTCGGGCGTTTTGGCGGCATTCTGGGGGCGATGAGCGGTGGCGTGCTGATGCAGATGCAGCTGTCGTTCAGCACCATTTTCACGCTGTTGGCCATCCCGGCGCTGTTCGCGGCGCTGGCGCTGCTCGCCAAACACCTTTCCGGCGGCTACCCGGCGCTGCCGGCGCCGCTCAACAAAATGCTATGAGGGAGTCATGCTATGCGCACACAGGTTGTGATCATCGGCGCCGGTCCGGCCGGCTTGATGTTGTCCCATCTGCTGCACCTGCAAGGTGTGGAATCGGTGGTGTTGGAAACGCGCAGCCGGGAGGCGGTGGAATCGACCATTCGCGCCGGGGTGCTCGAACAGGGGACCGTCGATCTGCTCGAGCAGACCGGATTGGGGGAGCGGATGCGGCGGGAAGGGACGCGGCATCAGGGGATCCGCTTGGCGTTTGGTGGCCGGCAGCACCGCATCGATCTGGCCGGATTGACCGAGCGCGCCGTCACCGTTTATGCCCAGCACGAAGTTTTGAAAGACCTGATCGCCGCGCGTCTGGCGGCGCAGGGCCATCTATTTTTCGAGGTGGAGCAGGTTGAATTGAAGGCGCTGGACAGCGCGCAGCCCGAGGTTCACTACCGTCATGGCGACCAGCCGCGCCGGCTCCGCTGCGACTTTGTCATCGGATGCGACGGATTCCACGGCATCAGCCGCGCGGCGATGCCCGGTGGGCTGCGGCAGGATTACACCCGCACCTATCCGTTCGGCTGGTTCGGCATTCTGGTCGAAGCGCCGCCGTCCAGCAAAGAGCTGATCTACGCCTGCCATCCGCGCGGTTTTGCGTTGATCAGCACCCGTTCGCCCGGCGTGCAGCGCATGTATTTTCAGTGCGATCCTGCGGAACAGGTCGATCAATGGTCGGACGATCGTATCTGGCGCGAGTTGGAGCAGCGGCTGGAAAACCATGAAGGCTGGACGCTGAAAAAGGGCCGCATATTTCAGAAAAACGTGGTGGGCATGCGCAGCTTCGTTACCGAACCGATGCGCTACCGGCGCCTGCTGTTGGCGGGCGACGCGGCGCATATCGTGCCGCCGACCGGCGCCAAAGGGTTGA
This sequence comes from Serratia sp. CY83965, assembly GCF_052166375.1. Classification (NCBI taxonomy): domain Bacteria; kingdom Pseudomonadati; phylum Pseudomonadota; class Gammaproteobacteria; order Enterobacterales; family Yersiniaceae; genus Serratia; species Serratia sp. CY83965. Next base: position 67,539 of record NZ_JBJNOV010000005.1, read on the forward strand.
ATCTGGCCATGGCCGATGTTTGCCTGTTGTCCCAGGCGCTGGAGACGTTTTACCGGCGAGGCGACTGGCAACGGCTGGACGATTACAGCGACACCGCCTTGCAGCGGGTCTGGCGCGCCGAGCATTTTTCCTGGTGGATGACCCACATGCTGCATACCCGGCGGGAAGACACGCCTTTCGAACACCGGCTGCAACTCTCAGAGCTGCAGTACACGGTGAAATCACGCAGCGCCATGACGATGCTGGCGGAAAATTATGTCGGGGCGCCATTCCCGGCGATATAAGCGAAAACGCCCATGCCGTTCGGCATGGGCGAGAAGGGGCGTCACCGCCCCTGAGCTGCGGCGGTTACAGCTGTTCGCCGTTGCTGGCGATCACCCGGCGATACCAGTCGAAGCTTTTCTTGCGCGAACGTTCGAGCGTGCCGGTGCCGTCGTCGTGTTTGTCGACGTAGATGAACCCGTAGCGTTTGCTATACTCACCGGTGGTGAACGACACGCAGTCGATGCAGCCCCACGGCGTGTAGCCGATCAGATCTACGCCGTCTTCAATCACCGCTTTCTTCATCTCTTCGATATGGGCGCGCAGATAGTCGATGCGATAGTCATCGTTGATCTGGCCGTCCGCATCCACCTTATCGAAGGCGCCGAAGCCGTTCTCCACGATAAACAGCGGCTTCTGGTAACGTTCATACAGCACGTTCAGCGAATAGCGCAGCCCGACCGGATCGATCTGCCACCCCCAGTCGGAGGCTTTGACGTGCGGGTTCGGCACATTGCCCGGGAAGCCGAACATGCCGTCGCTGCCGTCCACCGCGTTGGCCTGCAGCGCATTGCTCATGTAATAGCTGAAGCCGATGTAATCGGTGCAGCCCTCGCGCAGGATCTGCGCGTCCTGCGGCTGCATCTCGATCTTCAGCCCTTTGCGTTCCCAGTCACGCAGCAGGTAGCTGGGGTAGTAGCCGCGCATTTGCACGTCGGTATACAGATAGCGCTGGTGCATCGCTTCCACGGCGTACATCACGTCGTCCGGCTTGCAGGAGTATGGGTAAAACGGCACGCAGGCCAGCATGCAGCCGATCTTGAATTCCGGGTTGATCTGATGGCCGAGTTTGACCACCTGCGCGCTGGCGACGAACTGGTGGTGCAACACCTGGTACAGCGTCTGCTCGGGGTTGTCTTCCTGGGTGTAGTCCACGCCGGAACAGCAGTAGCCGAACAGCGGGTAGCGGTAGTTGCTCTGGTTGTTGATTTCGTTGAAGGTCATCCAGTACTTCACTTTTTCGCGATAGCGGCGCATCACCACTTCGCTAAAGCGCACGAAGAACTCCACCACCCGGCGATTTTTCCAGCCGCCGTAGGCTTTCACCAAATGGTAAGGCATTTCGAAGTGCGACAGGGTGATCACCGGCTGGATGCCGTATTTCAGCAACTCGTCGAACAGATCGTCGTAAAACTGCAGGCCGGCCTCGTTTGGCGTTGCTTCGTCGCCGTTCGGGAAGATGCGCGTCCAGGCGATCGAAGTGCGGAAGCATTTGAAACCCATCTCGGCGAACAGCGCCACGTCCTGCTTGTAGCGGCCGTAGAAATCCACCGCTTCATGGTTGGGGTAACGGTAGCCGTCGAGCACGCCGTCGGTCATCACGCGATCGACGCCGTGCGAACCGCCGGACAGCACGTCGGCGATGCTTGGCCCTTTGCCGCCCCGATCCCAACCGCCTTCAACCTGGTGCGCGGCGACCGCGCCTCCCCACAGAAAATCTTTCGGCAACTGTTTCATCGTCAATGTCTCATCTTATTTAATGAAGGATAATAACGTTTGCATTGCCAATAGAGTAACAAGACCGAAAGAAATGTCACGATATAACAAATCGCCGTGCAAAGTGATTTGTCACAATAAAAAAACAGCCTGTTTTATTTTTCCGAATTAATATGCCCAAGCCGTTTGCCGATGGTTTCAATAATGTAAAGCACGGGGATTTGCGTGGTGATATTGTGATGCCCGCCGATCAAATGCTGCGGCACGTGGTAGGAGAGATTAAAGTCCGCCAGCCGCGCCAGTGAAGAGGTTTCGTTGTTGGTGATGCTGATGATCTTGCAGTGGTGCAGGCTGAACTGGCTCGCCAGTCGCAGGATCTCTTCGGTCTCGCCGGAGACCGACAACATGATCGCCACCGCGTTTTTATACATATCGCTGTTGACGGGATAATAAGGATCGTCGATATGGGTGCTGAATTTACCGACGTTGGAAAAGAAACGCGCGCCATATTTCCCCAAGGCGCCAGAGGTGCTGATGCCGACGAAAATAATCCGCTCGGCGGCGGCGATATGCCGCACCGCTTCATCGAGCAGCTGATTAAATTCATCGTTGCTGACGCTTTTAAAAAAACTGAGAATTTCGCCGATGCCGGAATCGACCGGCGGCGCATCGGTTTGCTCCAGGTACAGTTTGAAACGGATGCGAAATTCCGAATAGCCGTCACACCCCATTTTTTTGCAAAATCGCAGCACGGTGGTGGTGGACACGCCGGCGGCCTCGGCCAGTTCGCGGATGGTCATGTACATCACTTGATTCTTGTGTTTGCTGACGTAGTTATAAACCATCAGCTCCAGGGCGTTGAGCGCGGCGATTGCTTTGTGGGTAAACATGAGTCGATCCGGCGGCTGAAAACGGGAAGCGTATCTGCGGGTTAACATAGCAAAATTCCCCGCTGCTGGCACTGCCGAACAAAAAAGAAAAGCCGCACCAGTCAGGGGCGGCCCAGGGTTCACGACGAACAAATTAAAGCAAAAACGTTCCGGAAGACATGCCATGAAAACGCGTTTCATCACACAGAGTTAGCATAGGCCAACTGATGCCGGCGGCAAAATGCCGGTTTCTGCTTTCTAAAGCCAACGCGCGGCAAAAGCTATGGCGCCTCGGGTTTATCTTCTGACCAGCGGGCGGCGTTGACATCCACCTTAACCGGCAGCAGCCCGATGGCGGTGAATTTATCCGCCAACTGTTGTTGCTGCGTGAACACCTCCGGCGACATGCGCTGGCTGCCGAACGGCATGCGAGCGATGGCTCTGGCCCAAATGGCCTGATCCAGGCCGGTGCTCTGAGCGAGGATCGCCGCCGCCTCCTGTGGATGCCCGTTGGCCCAGTCGCTCAGCGCGCCGAGCTGTTGAATCACCTGTTTGGCGCTGTCCGGGTACGTTTCGGCAAAGCGGCGGCTGGCGAGATAGAAGGTGTAGTGCGGCACCAGGCCTTCCGCGTCTTTCAGCAGGCGGGCGTTGGCACGGGTTTCCACCTCGGCGTAGTAGGGATCCCAAATCACCCAGGCGTCGACGCTGCCGCGCTGGAAGGCGGCGCGGGCATCGCTCGGCGGCAGGTAGACCGGCGTGATGTCCTTGTAGCTCAAGCCGGCCTGTTCCAGCGCGCTCACCAGCAGGTAATTGACGTCAGATCCTTTGTTCAACGCCACGCGTTTGCCTTTCAGATCGGCCACGGAGCGGATCGGCGAATCCTGCGGCACCACGATGGCTTCGGTTTTCGGGCTGGGCGGCGAATGCGCCAAATAAACCAGATCGGCCTTGGCGGCTTGCGCGAAGGCCGGCGGGGCGTCGCCGGTCGCCGCCAGATCGATGCTGCCGACGTTCAACCCTTCCAGCATCTGCGGGCCGGCGGGGAATTCTATCCAGCGAACCTTGACGCCCTGCGGCTCAAGGGCTTTTTCCAGCGTGCCGCGGTATTTCAGCAGCGCAAAAATGTTGGCTTTCTGGTAACCGATGGTGATTTGCTGCGGTTTCTCCTGCGCGCCGGCCGGCAGGCTAAACAGGCCGAGCAGCAGGGCGGCGATCAGCGGCGTTGTGAGTTTTCTCATCCTGATTTTCCGATAGGCAAGTGAACGATAGCGATGACGCGCTGGGCGTAACGCCATGAAACGGCATTTAAATTTTCCTGCGGCGGGATAAGGGCGATGATAATGAGCGGCGCAGTGGCGTGTAAAGCGCCCGCTTATGCTGAATAATGCCTTGTTTAGCCATAAATGAGCTTAAGCGGGAGAGGGGGGCATGACGCTATGCCGCGTCACGCTCGCGCGAACGCCCCAGCAACAGCGGCACCAGCAGATACAGGGCGGCGGCCGACGCCCAGACCAGGCCGGGCCAGACATCGCGCGTGGCGGCATACAGCGCCGTCGCCACCAGCGGCCCCGCGACGCCGATCAGGCTGCCCATGCTGGCCAGCGTCCCTTGCAGCTCGCCCTGATGGTCGTCGTCCACCTTGTGCGCCATCAACGCCTGCAGCGCCGGCAGCGCCATGCCGCCCGCCGCGAAGAACGGCAGCAGCGCAAAGGGCGCCCAGCCGCGCGTGGCGATCGATAACAGCATCAGACCCAGCGCGTCGGCCGCCAGGCCGATCAGCAGCGCCTTGCGTTCGCCGAGCCGTGCGACCAGCGGGCCGATGGCGAAGGCCTGCGACAGCGCGTGGCAGGCGCCGTAACCGGCCAGCGACAGGCCCGCCACCATCATGCTCCAGCCGAAACGATCCTGACCGTATAAAATCCATAGCGTGGCCGGCGCCTGTGAAACCAGCGCCATGATCAGGTAAATGCCGGCCAGCGGCAACAGGCCCGGTTTGCCGTGCAGCCGTCGCAATGACGAAAAGGGATTGAGGCGGATTTTCTCGGCGGCACGGGCGCGGGGTTTGCGCGATTCCGGCAGCAGGAAAAACGCCATGATCAGGTTGAGGGCATTCATCGCCGCCGCCGCCAGGAAGGGCGCATGCAGATGCCATTCGCCCAGCGAGCCACCGAGCAGCGGGCCGACGATAAAGCCGACGCCGAACACCGCGCCCACCAGGCCAAAACGCCGCGCGCGCTGGCCGGCAGGAGTAATATCGGTAACGTAAGCGGTGGCGACCGCCATGTTGGCGCCGGTGATGCCCGCCAGCAACCGGCCCAGATAGAGCCAGGCCAGCGTCGGTGCGAACGCCATCAGCAGATAGTCGGCCGCCGCGCCGGCGAGCGAGATGAGCAGCACCGGCCGCCGGCCGAAACGATCGCTCAGCGCGCCGAGGATCGGCGAGAACAGAAATTGCATTAACGCATAGGCCGCCAGCAGGGCGCCGTAGTGCAGGCTGCCGGCGTCAAGACCGCCCAGCGAGCGCAACAACGCCGGCAGAATCGGCATGATCAGACCGATGCCCACCGCATCCAGCAACACCGTCAACAAAATAACCAGCATGGGTTTTTTCAAAATTGTGACTCTAACAATGATAGAGTATTGAGTATTCCACAGTTACCCTATCAGTGATAGAGAGATGAGCGAAAAAAATACTGCGATGCGTTTAACGCGTGAAACCGTCCTGCGCGGGGCGCTGGCGCTGCTGAATGAGATCGGCATCGATGCGCTGAGCACCCGCCGCCTGGCGCAACATTTGGGCGTGCAATCTCCCACGCTCTATTGGCATTTCAAGAACAAGGCCGAGCTGCTGAAGGCGATGGCGGAAACCATCATGCTGGATCACCGTGAAGAGGTGCCCGCCGACATGCCCTGGCAGGATTGGGTTGTCACCAATGCCGGCAACTTCCGTCGGGCTCTGCTGGCTTACCGCGACGGCGCGCGTCTGCACGCCGGCACCCGGCCGCAGGAGCCGCAATTCGCCATTATCGAGGCCAAGGTGGCGCTGCTGTGTCGGGCGGGGTTGACGCCGGAACGCGCCGTTAATCTGCTGTTCGCCGTCGGGCGCTTCGTGGTGGGCTGGGTGCTGGAAGAGCAACAAATGCAGCCGGACGATGCGCTGAATGACGCCGATCGCCGGCGTTACCCGCTGCTGTGCGAAGGCTGGGAAACATTGCAGGATAAGGGGGCAGACGCGCTGTTCGAAGCCAGTGTGCGGCTGTTGGTTGACGGCGCCGAGGCCGAATTGATGATCGACAATAATCACGGCAAGCAATCATAAAACCGGGCTTATCTATCGGAAATTTATAGAAAATACCCACTTTTCGTTAAAGCCATGGCGGCTACATTCCCTTAACATCATCAAGTCTTTTGATGATAATTATTAGCATGCTGCTCAATTATTCGCCGCAGTGATGTTACGGATTAAATCCGTTTGTTTAAGGGATAGTTTCACCATGGAAATCAACGTTAATGGCCGGGTGGTTCCACTCGGCAATCTCGCGCCCGACACGCCGCTGCTGTACGTTTTACGCAACGATCTGCACTTGAATGGCCCCAAATATGGCTGCGGCCTGGGGGAGTGCGGCGCCTGCACGGTGCTGATCGACGTCGTCGCCGCGCGTTCTTGCTCAATGCCGCTGGCCGCCGTAGGAAGCAAGTCCGTCACCACGCTGGAAGGCCTGGGAACAGCGGAAACGCCGCACCCGGTGCAGCAAGGGTTTATCGATGAGCAGGCGGCGCAGTGCGGTTACTGCGCCAACGGCATGATCATGACGCTGGTCGCGTTGTTCGAACGCGAGCCGGATGCAGATGAACAGACAATCAAGAAAGAGCTGGCCTACAACCTGTGCCGCTGCGGCACCCACCTTGAGATCTTGCGCGCCGCCGAGCGCGCCCGCGATCTGCTGGCTGCGCGGAGGCAAGCATGAGCCGCCTCGAACTGACCCGCCGACAGTTGTTGCAGGCCGGGGGTGTGGTGATGGTCAGCAGTCTGCTGCCCGCGCCGTTTAACGCCTTCGCCGCCGAGGCGGTTGTAGCGCCTGCCGATCTGCCGCTGGACAGGGTAGACAGCTTTATCAGCCTCACCGCCGACGGCCGGGTGACGGCCTTCAATGGCCACGTCGATCTCGGCACCGGCATTCGCACCGCGCTGGCGCAGATCGTCGCCGACGAAATTTGCGCACCGTTCGAGCACGTCACGATGATCCTGGGCGATACGCAACGCACGCCGGATCAGGGGCCGACCATCGCCAGCGCCACCATCCAGGTCACGTCGGTGCCGCTGCGCCAGGCGGCGGCGCAGGTGCGACATATGCTGACGGCGCTGGCGGCCAAAGCCTTCGAACTGCCGGCCGACCAGCTGACGGCGGCCGCGGGGCAGGTGTTTGTGACCAAGAATCCGGGGCGTTCCTTGAGCTATGCGCAGCTGGCGAGCGGGCAGAATCTGCACGTGGCGCTGGATAAAAACGTGCCGCTGAACGGTGAACAGCAGAATCGCTACGTCGGCCGCGCCGTTGCCCGAGTCGACATTCCGGCCAAAGTGAGCGGTGGACTGACCTACGTGCACGATCTGCGTTTGCCCGGCATGCTGCATGGCCGGGTGGTGCGCCCGCCTTACGTAGGCGCCGACAGCAGCGCCCCGCTGGGCGGCGGCCTGTTGTCGGTGGATGAACGTTCGATCGCGCACCTGCCGGGCATTGTGAAACTGGTGGTGATCAACGATTTCATCGGCATCGTGGCCGAGCGCGAAGAGCAGGCGATCGCCGCCATGCGCCAGCTGAAAACCGAATGGAAACCCTGGGCCGGCTTGCCGGATCTGTCGCCGGAAGCGCTGCCTGCCGCGCTGGAGGCCAACCCGAAAACCGACCGCGTGCTGCGCGACGATGCGGGCACGGATGCCGCGCTGGCGGCGCTGCATACTGAAGTGCGGGCTGATTATGTCTGGCCCTACCATCAGCACGCCTCGATCGGCCCTTCCTGCGCGGTGGCGGAGGTTAAAGACGGGCGGGCGCAGGTGTGGTCCGGCACGCAAAACCCGCACGATCTGCGCAAAGACATCGCCACGCTGCTGGAATTGCCGCCTGAGCAGGTGCACATCACCCGCATGGAGGCCTCCGGCTGCTATGGCCGCAACTGCGCCGACGACGTCTCGGCGGACGCGGCGCTGTTGGCGCGGGCGACCGGCCGCCCGGTGCGGGTGCAGCTGATGCGTGAACAGGAATCCGGCTGGGAGCCGAAGGGCACCGGTCAGCTGATCCGGGTGCGCGGCGGCCTCGACGCGCAAAACCGAGTGGCGGCCTACGAGTTGAAAACCAGCTATCCGTCCAACAATGCGGTGACCTTGCCGCTGGTGTTGACCGGCAAGATGGCCAACCGGGCCGACGTGCAACAGATGGGCGATCGCACCGCCATTCCGCAATACGCGTATCCGCACATGCGGGTGATTTGCCAGGACGCCGCGCCGATCGTGCGGGCGTCGTGGATGCGCGGCGTTTCGGCGCTGCCCAACGTGTTCGCCCATGAGTCCTGGATCGACGAGCTGGCCTGGCGCGCCGGCGAGGACCCGATCGCGTTTCGCCTGCGTTACCTGAACGATCCGCGCGCGGTGGCCTTGATCGAGGCTCTGAAACGCCAGGCGAACTGGCAAGACGGCCCGGCGCACCGGTCGCGCGCCGCCGGCGCCGAAGTGGCGAGCGGCCGCGGCTTCGCCTATGCGCGCTATTTCCACAGCAAATTCCCCGGCTTTGGCGCCGCCTGGGCGGCCTGGGTGTGCGATCTCAGCGTCAACCGCCTTTCCGGGAAGATCGCGCTCGATAAAATTTTCGTGGCGCATGACTGCGGCCGGATGATCAACCCGGCCGGGGTGCGCCATCAGGTGCACGGCAACATTATCCAATCCGCCAGCCGGGTACTGAAAGAGTTTGTGACCTTCAACGAGACGGGGGTGACGTCATTGGACTGGGGCGGCTATCCGATCTTGCGCTTCGACGAATTGCCGCAGATCGATATCCAGCTGATCGACCGCCCGGACGAAGCGCCGATGGGCGCCGGAGAGTCCGCCTCGGTGCCGAGTGCGGCGGCGATCGGCAACGCGCTGTTTGACGCCCTCGGCGTGCGCCTGCGGGAGGTGCCGTTCACACCGGCGCGGGTGCTCGCCGCGCTGCGCGCTCAGGCCGGCCATTAACCCCCCGTAACGAACAAGGACAGCAAAGATGAGTAAGATGAAAAAAATCGTCGGGTGGGGCGGCGTCACGGTGATCGCCGTTGTGGTCGCCGGCGTGGTCGCCAGTTGGCAGCCGGAAATCGCGCCGCTCGCCGCCGATGAGACCCACAGTTTCAGCGAGGCGCAGATCGCGCGCGGCAAAACCCTGGCCGATCTCGGCGACTGCGCCGTGTGCCACACCCGTGCGGGCGGTGAGCGCAACACCGGCGGGCTGGCGATGGAGATCCCCTTCGGCACCATTTACACCACCAACATCACGCCGGACGTGGAAACCGGCATCGGCAGCTGGAGTTACGCGGCGTTCGAGCGCGCCATGCGCCACGGCGTCGATCGCCAGGGCCGCTATCTCTACCCGGCGTTTCCCTATACCGCCTTTACCCGCACCCGCGACGACGATCTGCAGGCGCTGTACGCCTACCTGATGTCACAGCCGGCGGTCAAATACCGGCCACCGGCCACCGATTTGCACTTTCCGTTCAATATTCGCCAGGGCATCTTTGCCTGGAACCTGCTGTTCCTGACGCCGGGCGCGATGCAGGACGAGGCGGCCCAGAGCGCCGACTGGAACCGCGGCGCGTACCTGGTCGAAGGGCTGGGGCACTGCAGCGCCTGCCATTCGCCGCGCAACGTGCTGTTCGGCGAGAAAACCGGTGACGACCATCTGGACGGCGGCGTGGCGGAAGGCTGGACGGCGCCCGCGTTGACCGGCCACTCGCCCGCGCCGCTCGATTGGACGCAGCAGGATCTGGTCGATTTCATGCGCACCGGCTACTCGGCCAACCACGGCGTCGCCGCTGGCCCGATGGCGCCGGTGATCGAAGAAGGGCTGTCGCGCTTGCCGCAGGCCGATCTGCAGGCGATCGCCGTCTACTTGCGCAGCTATCATCCTGAAACGGCGGCGGGTGCTACGGCGGCAACGTTAAACGCTCAGGCGGAACGGCAGGTGGAGCCTCTGAGTTCGGAAGGGGCGCGGCTGTTTTCCGGCGCCTGCATGGCGTGCCATGCGCAGGAAAAAGGCGCGCAGATGGCGGGAGTGCGGCCGTCATTGGCGCTGAACACCAACCTGTTCGCCGAGGCGCCGGACAACGCCATTCGCGTGGTGCTCGATGGCATACAGCGGCCGGCGAACGCCGAGCTGGGCTATATGCCGGGCTTCCGCCATAACCTGAATGACGCGCAGATCGCCATCCTGCTCAACTACCTGCGGCAGCATTACGCCGGTCAGGCACCGTGGCCCGATTTGACGGCGCAGGTCGGCCGCTTGCGCGCCGAAACCGCGCAGAAATAGCCGCCGGGGGCTGGACAGCCGCGCCGTGTTGGCGACAATAGTGTTTTTCACATGGACAGAGGCAGTAAAATGAATACGTTAGACGCAATCCGTCAGCGCCGCGCTACCAAGCAGTTTGATACGCAGCACGTGATGACGCTCGAAGAGAAAAAAGCGCTGTTGAACATTGCGCTGCAGGGCGCACCCAGCGCATTTAACCTGCAGCACTGGCGTCCGCTGCTGATCGAAGATCGCGCACAACGCGAGAAAATTCGCGAAGCGGCGTGGGGGCAGGCGCAGGTGACCGACGCATCGATGCTGGTCGTGCTGTGCGGCGATCTGTCGAGCTGGGAGTCACAGGTAAAAACCGTTTGGGCCGAGGCGGCGGAGCCGGTACAGCAGTTCATGATCCCGGCCGTCGATCAGTATTATCGCGGTAAGCCGCAGGTGCAGCGCGACGAGGTGATGCGCAGCAGCGGCATCTTCGCCCAGACGCTGATGCTGGCGGCCAAGGCGCAGGGTTACGACTCTTGCCCGATGGACGGGTTTGATTTCGACGCGGTGGGCGAGATTATCAACAAACCGGCTCACTATCAGATCGCGCTGATGGTCGCCATCGGCAAGGCGGCGGGGCAGCCTTATCCGCGCATCGGCAAACTGCCGTTCGACGAGGTGGTGAAAACCGATCGCTTCTGAGCTGAACGGTGAATGACAAAAGGGAAGGCTTGCGCCTTCCCTTATTTTTTTGTGACGCACAGTTCGTTCCAGTAGCTGAAACGGATGCGCCGTTGCAGGCGGTGATGCCACATAGAAAAACTCCTTCTACCCTACACGGTTTAAATAAATAGCACCGCGCCGGACACAAGGCGAATGCCTTATTGTGCATAGCTTGCCCATCGGGCGGGATTAACTGATTTTACCGGCCCGGTGCGCGGCGGGCGCCCATCGCCAGCCGAAGTTCATGCCCGCCGCCGCGCCGAGAATGGCCAGCGTGCCCAGCAACTGCAGCAGGCTGAGACGGTGCCCGAACACTGCCCAGTCCACCACGATCGCCACCGCCGGGTAGATGAACGACAGCGCGCCGACCAGAGCGGTGGGGATTTTCTGGATCGCACCATAGAGCAACGTGGACATCAACCCGGTATGCACCAGGCCGAGGGTCGCCAGCAGCAGCCAGTCGGTCGGTTTCGCGGGAAGGTGGGCCAGAGCGGCGAACGGCGCCATCGCCAGCGCGCCGACGGTCAGTTGAATCAACACGATGAGCTGCGGCGGCAACGCGGCCAGCTGTTTGACGATCGCCGCCGCCAGGGCGTACATCAGGGCCGCGCCCAGCGCCAGCGCCACGCCGAGCAGATAGTCGCCTTCGCCGCCACCGCTCTGCCGGCCGGTGACGATCAACAGCATCCCGGCGAACGCCAGCAGAAGCCAGCCCAGCCGGTTAGCCGTCAGTTTTTCGCCGAACAGCAGCGCCCCCAGCGCCACCAACATAAACGGCTGAACGTGGTAGGTCACGGTGGCGACAGCGATCGAAGCATGCTGATAGGCAGCAAACAATAGCGTCCAGTTGAGCACCAGTGCGATACCCCCGAGGATGGCGACAGCCAGCTGCCGCCGGTTGATCGCGCCGGGTTTCAACTGCCCAAGCGCGGCGCAGGTCGCCAGCATCGCCAGCGCGCCGAACGCGCAGCGCCAAAACACCACCGTGGCGGGCGGCTGCCCTAAAACGAGTACCGGCCAACCGACGGTGCCGGAGATCGTCATGGCGAGGATCATTTGCACTGCGCCGCGCGTTTTCGTTTTCATTTCATTTTCCTCGTTGCCTGGCCGTGCTTGTGATGAAGCCGCTTAGTCATTAAAATGAACAATCGGACATTATGATGAACATGGTTGACGGTGTTCGTCAAGTCGAACAATTGAACGGTATAATGAACAATGAGCGATAACCTGATGCAGAACATCACGCCGATCGGCCTCTTGTCGGCGGCAATCCGCCGCGAGCGGGAGCGATTGAATCTGTCGGTGACCGAGTTGGCGAAGCGCGCAGGCATCGCCAAATCCACGCTGTCGCAGCTCGAGGCCGGCAGCGGCAATCCCAGCCTGGAAACGCTGTGGGCGTTGGCGATGGCGCTGGATGTGCCGGTCAGCCGGCTGATTTCACAGCCGAGCAGGCCGGTGCAAGTGATCCGCGCCCATGAAGGAACGCCGGCGCTGTCGGAGCAGGGCAACTACGCCGCCACGCTGCTGGCCACCTGCCCGCCGGGCGCGCAGCGCGACATTTACCGGCTGCGGGTGCAACCCGGTGAAACGAAATGCTCGCGGCCGCATCCGCCGGGCACCGTCGAGCACGTGATCATCAGCAGTGGACGGGCGCGCCTTGGCCCGGCGGATCAGCCGCAGGTGCTGAGCGCCGGGGATTACATCAGTTACTCCGCCGATCGCGAGCATATTTTCGAAGCGCTGGAGCCGGAGACCACCGCCGTCATGTTGATCGAGCAGGGCTAGCGCGGCGTTGATGGTTCGTTTATTGAAAATGATTCTCAATTATATTAGTGTGCCCGCCTGTTTTGACGCCGGGACGGGCGTATGGCCCGGTGTCGCTGCTTAACGCCCTTCAAGGACCGAAGATGAAAATCGCTATTCCTTCCATACTGTTACTCGCCGGTTTGACGGCGACGCACCCGGCCACCGTGTTGGCCGCTGCACCGCCCGCCGCGGCGGATCAGGGCCAGAACGATACGGCCAACAACGATTTCAGCTTCGTGCGCTATCGTGCGGATTATCGCGTTAACGCCAACGCCACCAACGTGAAGACGGAAAGCTACGAAGTGCTGCTGAAAACCAAGGCGGCGGTCGAAAAATTCAGCCAAATCCGCCTGAGCTACAGCGAGAAAATGGAAACGCTGGAGGTGGTCGCCGCCTATACGCTGACTGCCGACGGCCAGCGCCACGATGTGGCGCCCGATCGCATCTACACCCAGGAGAGCTACTCCAGCGCCACGGCGCCGCTGTATGCCGACCGCAAAGTGCGCGTCATCGTGTTCTCCAACCTGGCGCCGGGCTCGCGCGTGGTGTACGAACTGCGCCGCACGCAGAACACCCCGTATTTCCCTGACTATTTTGGCCTGTGGGAGACCTTCAGCGTTTTCGATCAGTTCGACGACGCCGAAGTGACCCTGCAGGCGCCGGCCAAGCTGCCGATGCATATCTTCACGCGCGGCGTCGAGGGCGGGGACCAACCGCAGATCCGCAACGGCCAAGCGCACTGGCGCTGGCATTATTCGCGCAGCGCGCCGATGAAGGCGCAAAACTGGGCGGCGGACAGCTGGACCTTCAGCCCGACCATCATGGCCAGCACCTACCGCGAGTGGCCGCAGTTGGCCAAGGCCTACCAGCTGAAGGCCGGCGCGGCGGCGAAGGTGACGCCGGGCATTCAGGCGCTGGCGGACAACATCACCGCCGGCATCAGCGATCGGCGCGAGCAGGCGGAGGCCCTCTATCGCTGGGTGGCGCAAAACATTCGCTACGTGGCGGTGTACCTGGGCAACGGCGGGCTGGAGCCGAATTCGGCGCAGAGCATTCTCGATAATCACTATGGCGACTGTAAGGATCACGTGGTGATCCTGGAGGCGCTGCTCGCCGCCAAGGGCATTGAAAGCTCGCCGGTGCTGATCGGCATGGATGAAGGCCCGATACTGCCTAACGTGCCGCTGCTCGGCCGCTTTAATCACGCCATCACCTACGTGCCGGAGTTCAATTTGTACCTGGACTCCACCAATCCCTGGGCGCGGTTCGGCCAACTGCCGGAGGGCGATCTGGGGGCGCCGGTGCTGCTCACGCGCGACGCCAAACTGGCGCGCACGCCGGGCAGCGACGAGCAGCCGGTCAACAGCGCGCTGAGCGTCGATTTTGTGTTCGACAAGGCGGGCAATCTGCATGGTCAAACCGAGCGCCGGCTGAGCGAAGTGGAAGAAATTGACCTGCGGGGCTACTTCTCGCAGATCAACCGCCAGAACCGGGCGCAGGCCGAAGCGACGATCATGTCCGCCTCCGGCATCGACGGCAGCGGTGAGGTGGCGATGAACAGCGATCCGCTGGATCTCAAAAAGCAGTTCGGTTACCGCTTCCGCTTCAAGGCGGACGACTACGTCGATTTCGGCGTGGTGGGCGGCATGACGTTGCCCAACCCGCCCGGCGGCAAATCGTTCCGCACGCTGTATACCACCACGGCGGCGCCGGGCAACGAAACCCCGTTCTACTGCACCGCGCAGCGCTACGACGAAACCTACCGTCTGCAGCTGCCGGCCAACGTGCCGATTATCGCCATTCCGCAAGACAGGCAGTTCCGCAATGCGGCGGGCGACTATCGCGTGGCGTGGCGGCGCGACGGGCAGCAGGTGACCGTCAATCACCGCCTGCAGGTGAACGCCATTCGCGGCAAGGAAGCGCTGTGCCAGGCGCAGGATTACCCGGCGTTCCGCGAGCTGTTCCAGCAGGTGCGGCGCGGTTTCCGCGGCCAGGTGGTGTACGGCGAATTGGCCAACGGCAAATAAGCCGCTGCCCCGTAGTCGGATAAAAATGGCCCCCACTCAGATGCCAGTGGGGGCCGTAGCGTTCCCACTAAGCGATCTTAACCGCACGCACCTCTTTGGATCTCAACTTCACGCGGATTGGCACCGATTTGTACGACGGCGTGCCGCTCTCCTCATCGATGTAATGCAGCGGCACCAGCACGTTGGCTTCCGGGTAGTAGGCGCCGACCGATCCGGCTGAGATGTTGTAGGCGATCACCGTGATGCCTTCCAGGCGCTGGGTGCTGCCGGGCAGCGCCGTTTCCAGATCGACCACGTCGCCATGCTCCAGCCCCAAACGTTGCAGATCGCTGTCATTCATAAACAGCACGTCGCGCCGGCCGAAAACCCCGCGATAGCGGTCATCCAAGGCATAAATGGTGGTGTTGTACTGATCGTGGCTGCGCAGGGTGATCAGCCGCAGCGTATTTTGTTCCGCCGCAATCTGGTCTTCATGTAACCCGCTGAACACCGAAAACATCGCTTTGCCCGTCGCCGTCGGCCACTGGCGCTCGGTCGGCGGCAGCGGCATGCGGAAACCGCCGGGTTGGCGAATGCGCGCGTTGTAATCGTCGAAGCCCGGAATGGTTTTTTCGATCAGATCGCGGATCACGTCGTAATCTTCGATCAGTTCATCCCAGGGCACCTTGCTGGCGGGCATCACCGCTTTGGCCATGCCGGCCACAATGGCGGGTTCCGAACGCAACAGCTCCGACGCCGGTTTTAATTTGCCGGACGAGGCATGCACCATCGACATCGAATCCTCCACCGTCACCGATTGTCGCCCGCCGGCCTGCATGTCCAGTTCGGTGCGGCCCAGGCAGGGCAGAATGAGGGTTTCTTTCGCCACCAACAGATGGCTGCGGTTGAGTTTGGTGCCGATATGCACGCTTAACTCCAGCGCTTTCATCGCCGGGAAGCTCTGATCGGGGTCCGGCAGCGCCACGGCGAAGTTTCCGCCCAGGCAGATCAACGCCTTCGAGGCGCCGTCGATCATCGCCTGCATGCATTTCACGGCATCGTGACCGTGGGCCTTGGGCGGCGTGAAGCCAAACACCGTTTCCAACTTCGCCAAAAATTCGGCCGAGGGTTTTTCGGTGATGCCGACGGTGCGATTGCCCTGCACGTTAGAGTGGCCGCGCAGCGGGCAAATGCCGGCGCCCGGTTTGCCGATGTTGCCGCGCAGCAGCAGCAGGTCAGCGATCAGGCGCACGTTGGCCGTCCCTTTATTGTGCTGCGTAATGCCCATGCCATAGGTCACGATGGTGGCATTGGATTTCGCGTAAGCGGCGGCGACCTGTTCCAGATCCCGGCGCGCCAGGCCGCTCTCCGCCTCAATCGCATCCCAACCGGTGGCCTTCAGGTCGGCGGCGAAAGCCGTAAACCCTTCAGTGTGCTCGGCAATAAAGGCGTGATCCAGCGCATTGCCATGCTCATCATCCAACTGCAGCAACGCTTTGGCGATGCCTTTGAGCGCCGCGGCGTCACCGCCGGCTTTGACCTGATAGTAGGTTGAAGCGATCGGGGTCGAACTGTAGGTCGCCATTTCGATGACGTTTTGCGGATCGGTGAAACGTTCGAGCGCCCGCTCGCGCAGCGGGTTAAAGACAATGATCGGCACTTTTTTGCGCGCCAGCTCATGCAGCGTGCCCATCATGCGCGGGTGGTTGGTGCCCGGATTGTGCCCGATGGAGATAACCAGCTCCGCGCTGTCAAAGTCGTCCAGCGAGACGGTGCCTTTACCGATGCCGATCGATTGCGGCAGGCCAACGCTGGTCGGCTCATGGCACATGTTGGAGCAGTCGGGAAAGTTATTGCTGCCAAATTCACGCGCAAACAGCTGGAACAGGTAGGCCGCCTCATTGGACGCCCGGCCGGAGGTATAAAATTCCACCTGTTCCGGCGGCAGCGTCTGCAAGACGGCGGCGATGCGTTGGAACGCCTCGTCCCACGCCAGCGGGCGCAGGGTGTCCGTCCCGGCGTCATAAAACAGGGGCGTGGTCAGGCGGCCATAGTCTTCCAACTGATAATCGGTTTTTTGCAGCAGTGAGGTCACGGTATTTTGCGCCAGGAATTCGGGTGTCACGCGCTTGCTGGTCGCTTCCCAGGTCACCGCTTTGGCGCCGTTTTCGCAAAACTGAAAGGTGGAGCGATGCTCTTTATCCGGCCATGCGCATCCCGGGCAGTCAAACCCGTCGGGCTGGTTGGTGCGCATCAGCGTCACCGGCGCTTCTAAGGTATCCATCTGCGTGCGCACGGCGATGGCCGTCGCTTTCAGCGCGCCCCAACCGCCGGCGGGCCCATCGTAGGGATGGACACCGGGTACTGCTCGTCTTTTCGCCATTGTTGATTGCCTCCGACACCGCTTACGATAAATGCAGGTGATTGATTTTAAAATAATATTTTCGTTATCGTCTAAGAAGGAAGGCAGACGCCGCCGTCGTCAAACGCGCGCCTGTCGCTTCAGTATAGATGAGTAAGAAAGGGCGCAGCGGCAGTCAATGCGGGGAAGTAGCGGCCCGTCTAATCGAAGGCGGGCCGCCGGGGCGTTACTTTTTCACCACCAGGCCCACGCCGCGGCCACGCGGATCGGACGCGGTTTCCGGCGTGCGGCCATCGATGTGGATGACCTGAATATCCCCCATATTCCAGCCCTGGTCTTCGAGGGTGTAACCCATGGCCTTCAGCTCGTCCGCCGGTTTGCCGGTCAGCGGCGCAAAGCTGTCATAGTAGACGGTGTCCTTCGGCAACAGCTGATGGTGCACGCGCTGGGCGGCCACCGCCTGCGCCAGCGGCAGGTGGTAATCGTAGAGGTTGTTGATCACCTGGAAGATCGAGGTGAAGATGCGTGAACCGCCCGGGGTGCCGATCACCAGGGTGACGTCGCCGTCGCGGGTGATGATGGTCGGGCTCATCGAGGAGAGCATGCGTTTGCCCGGCTCGATGGCGTTGGCGTCGCTGCCCACCACGCCGAAGGCGTTGGCGACGCCGGGTTTGGCGCTGAAGTCGTCCATCTCGTCGTTAAGCAGGAAGCCGGCGCCTTTGACCACCACGCCGCTGCCGAAGTCCCAGTTGAGCGTATAGGTGTTGCTGACCGCGTTGCCGGCGGCATCGACGATCGAGAAGTGGGTGGTTTGGTGGCTTTCCAGCCCCGGCCGCACCTTTTTGGTCGGCGAGATCGCCGTCGGGTTGATCTCGGCGGCGCGTTTTTGCAGGTAGTCGGGGGCGATCAGCTGCGCTTCCGGCACGTTAGTGAAATCCGGGTCGCCGAGGTAGTCGGCGCGATCGGCGAACACGCGTTTTTCGATTTCCGCCATCAGGTGGATATAGCGCGCCGAGTTGAGCGGCACGCCCTTGAAGTCGGCGGCGCGATCTTCTTTTATCCCCAGCAGCTGCGCCAGCGCAATGCCGCCGGAGCTGGGCAGCGGGGCGGTATACACGGTGTTGCCGCGCCAGCTGATGCGCATCGGTTCACGCCATTTCACCCGATAGTCGGCCAAATCCGCCGCACCGATCAGCCCGTTGTCGCGCTGCATTTGCGCCACCAGCAGGCGGGCGGTTTCGCCGTGATAAAAATCGTCGGCGCCCGATTTGGCGATGCGCTCAAGGGTGGCGGCCAGCTCCGGCTGTTTGAACACCGTGCCGGGCTTCATGGCGCCGAAATAGTCGCCGAAGTTGGTTTTACCGGCGAACAGTTTGTTGGCGTCTTCACGGTATTGATACTGCTGGTCCGCCACGGTGAAACCTTGCCGGGCGTAACCTATCGCCGGCGTCAGCAGTTCGGCCCACGGCAGCTTGCCGAAACGCTTATGGGCTTCCCACAACCCCAGCACGGTGCCCGGCACACCGGCGGCGCGGCTGCCCACCAGGCTGAGATTCTCGATCACTTCGCCTTTCTCGTTCAGATACATGGTTTTGCCGGCGGCCTTGGGCGCCACTTCGCGGTAGTCGAGGAAATAGGGTTTGCCGTCGACGTACAACGTCATAAAGCCGCCGCCGCCGATATTGCCGGCTTCAGGGTAGGTAACGGCCAGGGTAAAGGCGGTGGCGACCGCCGCGTCGACCGCGTTGCCGCCGGCCTGCAGAATGTGCGCGGCGACCTTGGCGCCATACTGATCCGGGGCGGCGACCGCGCCGGCGGTCAGATCGGCGGCAAAGGCGGCGGGAACGGTGCAGGCAAGGGCCACGCTCAGAGCTATCGTTTTCAATAAACCGGCAGACATAGAAGATCCTTTTAGCGATGTTCAGTTATCAGGTGAATTCAACTAATTATTTTGAAACAGCAGGTTAGCGCGTTTTCTTCGGGTTGTTGCGACGCTTTATTGAAGGTAGCAGCGGTCAGGCGGGGCCGCCTGACCAGAGTAGCAAATCGTGACGTGGCGCGTTATGCGCCGGCGGACAGCGCCGACTGGAGCCATTGGCAGAAGTGCCGGGCGAGCGGATTGTGTTCGCTGTCGCGGTGCAGCAGCCACGCCCAGTTGGCGCCGCGCACGCGTTGCTCGGTTAGCGGTTGCAGCAGCCCGACGTCGCGCGCGTGTTGCGCCAGCAGTTGGCTGACCAACGCGATGCCGAGGCCATTGCAGGCGGCGTCCAGCAGCAGACCAGGATCGGAGAAGTTCAGCCCGCTGTCGCGTTGGCCGACGTGCGCGCCGCCCGCCACCGCCCAGTGGCTCCAGTCCATCTCACGTTCGCCGTGCAAGGTCACGCGCTGCTCCGGCGTCAACGCCAGCAGGCTGGGGTGGCAGGCGGGGTAGAGCCGGTCGGTACAGAGAACCTTGAAGGTGCAGTCCGCCTGCGCGCTGAGATCGTCGCGGATCGCCAGATCGATGCTGTCCGCCGCCATATCCGGCGGTTCAAAGCTGGTGAACAGCCACAGATCGATCTGCGGATGTCGCCGGTTGAAATCGCCCAGCCGCGGCGTCAGCCAGTGGCGGGCAAAGGCCGGGGTGGTGTTGACGATCAACTGGTTGGGTTTGCGGTACTGATCCAAACGGCGAATGCCGACGGCCAGCTGTTGCAGCATCACCTGTGCGGTGCTGAACAGATCGTGGCCGGCGTCGGTCAGCGTTACGCTGCGGCCGGTGCGGAAGAACAGCGGCTGTTCCAGAAACGCCTCGAGGCTGCGGATCTGCTGGCTGATGGCCGATTGGGTCAGGTGCAATTCTTCGGCGGCCTGATGAAAACTGCCCAGGCGCGCCGCCGCTTCGAAACCGCGCAGGGCGCTCAAAGGAGGCCAGTGTTTTAACATTATCGATAAGCCTGTCTAATCAGATATCCACTAAATATATCGTTTGTCGCGGTGGCAGGGGAAGACTAGCATGGGATTCAAGCGCCGGAGCGTAAAGAAACCGGCTAACCATTTGAATTTAAATTAATTTAAAGAGGCCGTTTATGGCAACGCGTCGCACCTTTATCAAGCAGCTTTCGGCAGTGGCCGGCGTGGGTTTGGCGGCATCGCTGGGCATTTCGTTACACGGTCACGCGAAAGCTGCGCTTAACCCGGTCTGGCGACTCCCCGATGAAGGGGAACCGCAGCAGCGGGCGTTTCTCGCATTCGGCGCGCAGCGTGCGATTTGGGGCGGGTTCACGGCGGACGTGCAGGCCGCGCAGGGGCGCATCGCCCGCGCCATCGCCGAGTTTCAGCCGCTGACGGTATTTTGCCGCGCGCACGAACGGCAACTGGCGGAAGCGATCTGCGGCAGCCATAACGTCAGCTATGTCGTCACCGAGTTGGATGACATCTGGGTGCGCGACATCGGCGCCAATTTCGTCGTCAACGACGCCGGTGCGCTGGGCGCGGTGGATTTCAACTTCAACGGCTGGGGCAATAAACAGCGACATGCCAAGGATGCGCGTCTGGCGGCGTTCGCCGCCAAAAAATACGGCGTCGCTCAACCGCGCCGCAGCGCGCTGGTAGGCGAAGGCGGCGGCATCGAAGTGGATGGGCACGGCACCGGCATCATGACCGAGAGCTGCTGGGTGAATGCGAACCGCAACCCGGGCTGGAGCCGGGAGCGGGTTGAGCGGGAGCTGAAAGCGATGCTCGGCCTGCGCAAAATTATCTGGCTGCCGGGCATTAAAGGCCGGGATATCACCGATGCCCACGTCGATTTTTACGCCCGTTTCGTGCGGCCGGGCGTGGTGGTGGCCAACCTGGATACCGATCCGGCCTCTTATGATCATGCGGTTACCCAGGCACATCTGGCGATCCTCAAGACAGCGACCGACGCAGATGGCCGCACGTTGCAGGTGCATACGCTTTCGCCGCCGCTGGCGCCGCGCGACAGCCGATTCAGCCGCCGCAATCCCGATTTCGCGGCGGGCTACATCAACTACTTCGTGATCAACGGCGCGGTGATCGCCCCTGAGTTTGGCGATCCGCAGGCGGATAAGGCGGCGTTTACGCTGCTGTCGGCGCTCTATCCGCAGCGCAAGGTGGTACAGTTGGAGATCGACGCCATCGCGGCCGGCGGCGGCGGCATTCACTGCGTGACCAGCCAGCTGCCGGTGCATGGCAAGCCAGAGCAGTGAATGTTCAAAAAATGCGCACGCGGTTGTTTGTCGCCCTAGGCTGTGGTTGGCTGAGTGGAAACATAAGGAGGCCATAATGAACGACTCCCCCTTGAGCATCCCCACCTGGTATCGCGATCCGCACGCAGAGCAGGCCATGGCGGAAGGCCATGCGCCTATCTGGCGGCATCTGCTAACTCTGGTGCCGGAACACGAACTGTCCGGCGTCAGGGTGCTGGACTTCGGCTGCAATCAGGGCGGTTTTCTGCGTCTGTTGCACCAAATCCGGCCATTTCGTGAAGGGCTCGGCGTCGATATCGCCCGCCAGTCCGTCGAACACGCCAACCGCCTGAAAGGAAACCTGCCGATCGGTTATCAAACCGACACGCGGCTGACGGGCTGGGATGACCATTTCGATATCGCCTTCAGCCATGAAGTCATCTACCTGATCGAAGATATCGCGCAGCATGCCGCCGATATGCTGCGGGCGCTGAAGCCGGGCGGCGTTTACTATGCGGTGACCGGTTGCCACACCGACAACCCGCTGTGGCCGCAATGGCGCGAAAGGGTGGCTGAACAGACGCATACCGTGGTGCAGGATCGTTCTCTGGACGATTATGCGCGTATTTTCTCCGCCGCGGGGTTCCAGGTCTTTGCCCGCAGGCTGGGTTTTTCCGGCTTCGTGCCCTATGAGCCGGACGGTTGGATGCCGAATATCGCGGCGGCGATCGACTACTATTGGCACACCAAAACGGTGTTTCGGCTGGTTAAATCCCCAGAGCCAGTGAGTTAACGCGCCGGGCCGATGCCGTAGCGCAGCAGGGCGACGGCGTGGCGGGCGATATCTTCGGCGTTTAGCTGGCCTTTATCCCGTTCGCGCCGCCATTTGGGCGCGGTGGCCAGCGGCAGCAGCGTGATGCCGAACAGGGTGAAGAACAGCAGGGCAGGCTCGAGATCGGGATTAAGTTTACCCTGCGCCTGCCAGCGCGCGATGGCTTGCAGCGCGATCTGATGGCGTTCATTACCGAAGCGTTCATCCATGCGCTGTTTCAGCACGCCGCTTTCACTCATAACCTCCCGCAGCCACAGCGGGGCGAACCAGGGGTGTTCCAACGCGATGTCGATAAAACGTTGCGCCAGCAGGGTGAAGGCGGTGACGGGATCGTCCGCGTTGGCGTCGAATACTTCGCCGGCCATCTTGCGCACTGGCAGAAAGCGCTCCTCGATCAGCACGTCCAGCAGCTGATCGCGGTTATGAAAGTAGTAGTGCAGCATGGCCGGGGTGACGTTTGCCTCGCGCGCAATGGCGTTCAACGAGGTGTCTACGATCCCCTGGCGGGCAAACAGGTTCAGTGCGGTATCAAGCAAATGCTCGCGTTTGTCAGCCCCTTTGGCACCGCCGCTCGGCCGGCCGGGGCGGCGAGGCTTGGCGGGAGTTTGAACGTTTCGTGCTGTCATCGCGGTGAGATCCATTGACCGGAGAAAAGGATGACTCATATATTAATTATGTGATTAATTAATTACAAGTGAACTGACTCCGATGGAGATAGAAAACCCGACAATCCGGCCCGATCAGGGCGGGGCGCCAGCCAAGGCGCCTTCGCTCCCGTTGCTGTTTTCCGCGTTGCTGCTGGTGATGCTGCTGGCGGCGCTGGATCAAACCATTGTCTCCACCGCGCTGCCGACCATCGTCGGCGAGTTTGGTGGGCTTGAGAAACTGTCCTGGGTGGTGACGGCCTATCTGCTGTCTTCCACTATCGTGGTGCCGCTGTACGGCAAATTCGGCGATCTTTTCGGCCGCAAGATTGTGCTGCAAATCGCTATTTTGCTGTTTTTGCTTGGGTCGATACTGTGTGGGCTGGCGCAAAATATGACGCAGCTGATTATGATGCGCGCGCTGCAAGGGTTGGGCGGCGGTGGGCTGTTGGTGGTCACCCTGGCGGTGGTCGGCGACGTGATCCCGCCGGCGGAACGCGGCCGTTATCAGGGGCTGTTCGGCGGGGTATTCGGCCTGGCCACGG
The DNA here is from genome assembly GCF_052166375.1 of Serratia sp. CY83965. Classification (NCBI taxonomy): domain Bacteria; kingdom Pseudomonadati; phylum Pseudomonadota; class Gammaproteobacteria; order Enterobacterales; family Yersiniaceae; genus Serratia; species Serratia sp. CY83965. Next base: position 90,794 of record NZ_JBJNOV010000005.1, read on the forward strand.
TGGTGGGGCCGCTGATCGGCGGCCTGTTGGTGCAGCATTTTTCCTGGCGCTGGATTTTCTACATCAATCTGCCGCTGGGCCTGTTCGCCCTGCTGGTGATTGGCGCAGTGTTTCAGTCGCAGGTTAATCGAGTGCGGCATGAAATCGACGTCCTGGGCGCCGGTTACCTGGCGATGGCGCTCACCTGCATCATCCTGTTCACCAGCCAGGGGGGCACGGTAATGGCCTGGTCGGACGGCCAGCTGTGGTGCATTCTGGCCTTTGGCCTGGTGTCGCTGGGCGGCTTTATCTATGAGGAACGGCTGGCCGCTGAACCGATCATTCCCCTCGGGCTGTTTAGCAACCGCACCTTCGTGCTGTGCGGCCTGATCGGCTTTATCGTCGGCATGTCGCTGTTCGGCTCCGTGACTTTCCTGCCGCTGTATCTGCAGGTGGTGAAAGGCTCGACGCCATCGCAGGCCGGGATGCAGCTGCTGCCGTTGATGGGCGGCATTATGGCCAGCTCGATCATCAGCGGGCGGATCATCAGCAAACGCGGTAAATATCGCCTGTTCCCGATCGTCGGTACCCTGTGCGCGCTGGGGGCCATGACGCTGCTCGGCACTCTGACCAATAACACGCCGGTGCAGCAACTGTATCTGTATCTTTGCCTGCTGGGATTGGGGCTGGGCATGGTGATGCAAGTGATGATTTTGGCGGCGCAAAACAGCGTGGAGCCCCGACATATCGGGGTCGCGACGTCCAGCGCCACGCTGTTCCGCTCTATCGGCGGTTCGATAGGCGTGGCGGTGTTCGGGGCGATTTTCACGCAGGTGTTGCACACCCGTTTGGCGGCGCTGTTGCCGGAAGGCGCGCAGCTGCCGCGCTCGCTCGGCGCAGAAGCGGTGCACCATTTGCCGACGGCGCTGCAGCAGGATTACCTGCAGGCTTTCGGCGGGGCGATCCATTCGGTGTATCAAATTGCCGCCGGGGTGATGGCGCTGGCTTTTGCGCTGACCTAGCTCTTGAAAGACGTGCCGCTGCGGCACAAATAATCGCGATACCGGCCGGCTCAGCCCGACGGACTTTTACCGAATCCTTACGCAACCCTTTCAGAAGCGCATCGCGGCATTCGATATATTGAGAATAGTTATTCTCAATAGGATCGTATTGCAATGCAGAGGAAAACGCTTTTAGCGCTGGGGCTGTCGCTGTCGCTGGCCGCCTGCGATGGGCAAAACGCCGGCGCGCCGACGGGCGCAGGCGGTGAACGGGAGGTCGGCGTGGTCACGCTGCGCGGCCAGTCGGTGACCCTGAGCAGCGAGCTGACCGGCCGGGTCAACGCCACCATGACCTCCGACGTGCGACCGCAGGTCGATGGCATCATCAAGCAGCGGCTGTTTACCGAAGGGGCCGAGGTGAAAGCCGGGCAGGTATTGTATCAAATTGATCCCGCCAGCTATCAGGCCAGCTACGATCAGGCCGCCGCCCAGTTGAAAAACGCCCAGGCCACGGTGCAATCCACCCGGCTCAAATCGCAGCGCTATGCGGCGCTGGTGAAAGAAAACGGCGTTTCCAAACAGGACGCAGACGACGCCAAAGCCGCGTATCTGCAGGCCGTGGCGTCGGTGGCGCAGTATCAGGCGGCGCTGGAGACGGCGCGCATCAATCTCGGTTATACCCAGGTGCGTGCGCCTATCGCCGGGCGTATCGGCATCTCATCCGTGACGCCGGGCGCGCTGGTCACCGCCAGCCAGACCGATGCGTTGGCCACCATCCGCGCGTTGGATCCGATCTATGTCGATCTGACCCAGTCCAGCGCCCAGATGCTTAAGCTGCGACGCCAGCAGGCGGCGTTACAGCGCGGCGCGGTCACGCCGGTCGCCATCAAGCTGGAAGACGGCACGTCTTATGCCCACGCCGGCAAGCTGGAGTTGACCGAGGTGGCGGTGGATGAGGCCACCGGTTCGGTCACGCTGCGCGCGGTGTTCCCCAACCCCGAACATGAACTGTTGCCCGGCATGTATGTCCACGCCACGGTGGATAACGGCGTCGATTCTAAAGCCATTCTGGCGCCGCAGCAGGGCATCACCCGCAATGCCAAAGGGGAAGCCACCGCGTTGGTGGTGGACGAGCAAAATAAAGTGGCGCAGCGCACCGTCACCGCCGAACGGGTGGTGGGCAGCAACTGGCTGATCGGCAGCGGGCTGAACGAGGGCGATCGCCTGATCGTCGAAGGCACCAGCAAGGTGACGATCGGCGCGGCGGTGAAGCCGGTCGCCGTCTCGCTCGACAAAGCCCAACGCGGGGAGCAGTGATATGGCGCAGTTCTTTATCCGCCGCCCGGTGTTCGCCTGGGTGATCGCCATCATCATCATGCTGTGCGGCCTGATGTCGATCAATTCGTTGCCCATCTCGCAGTACCCGGACGTGTCACCGCCGCAGATTTCCATCTCCGCCACTTATCCGGGCGCGGACGCGGAAACGCTGGAAAACAGCGTCACCCAAGTGATTGAACAGCAGCTCACCGGTCTGGATGGCCTGCTGTATTTCTCTTCGACCAGCAGCTCCAGCGGCTCGGTCAGCATCGACGTCACCTTTGATCAGGGCACCGATCCGGATATCGCGCAGGTGCAGGTGCAAAACAAAGTTCAGCAGGCGGAAAGCCGCTTGCCGAGCGCGGTCACCGCCCAAGGCGTGACGGTCAAGAAATCCCAGAGCAGCTTTCTGCTGATCGTCGGGCTGTATGACGAGAACGACAAGGCGACGATGGCCGATATTTCCGACTATCTGGTCAGCAACCTGCAGGATCCGCTGTCGCGCATCGAGGGCGTGGGGGACGTGCAGGTGTTCGGCTCGGAATACGCGATGCGCATCTGGCTGGATCCGACCAGGCTGGCGAGCTATGCGCTGATGCCTTCCGACGTGCAGACGGCGATCGAGGCGCAAAACACCCAGGTGTCCGCCGGCAAGGTAGGCGATCTGCCGGCCGCCGCCGATCAGCAGCTGACCGCCACGGTGAAGGCGCAGTCGCGGCTGCAAACGCCGGAACAGTTTCGCAATATCATCCTGAAAAGCGACAGCAGCGGCGCGCTGGTACGGCTGGGCGACGTGGCGCGGGTTGAGCTGGGCAACGAAGATTACTCCGCCAGCGCGCACCTCAACGGCCACCCGGCGGCGGGGATCGCGGTCAAGCTGGCGGCGGGGGCCAACGCCCTCAACACCGCCAAGCTGGTGAAGGCCAAGGTGGCGGAATACCAAAGCGCGATGCCGCAGGGTTATAAGGTGGCTTACCCGAAAGACAGCACCGACTTCATCAACATCTCGATCGAGGAGGTGGTGAAAACGCTGTTCGAAGCGGTGGTCCTGGTGGTGGTGGTGATGTTCGTGTTCCTGCAAAACCTGCGCACCACGCTGATCCCGACCATCACCGTGCCGGTGGTGTTGCTGGGCACCTTCGGCGTGCTGGCGGCGTTCGGCTACTCGATCAATACCCTGACGCTGTTCGGCATGGTGTTGGCGATCGGGCTGTTGGTGGACGACGCCATCGTGGTGGTGGAAAACGTCGAACGCGTGATGCGTGAAGATAAACTGCCGCCGCGCGAGGCGACGGAGAAATCGATGCGCGAGATCACCGGCGCGTTGGTCGGCATCGCGCTGGTGCTGTCGGCGGTGTTTCTGCCGATGGCGTTCTTCGGCGGTTCCACCGGGGTGATCTACCGTCAGTTTTCGATCACCGTCGTCTCCTCGATGGTGCTGTCGGTCGTGCTGGCGTTGACGCTGGCGCCGGCGCTGTGCGCCACGTTGCTGAAATCGACGCATGAAGAACAGACCGACAAAGGGCTGCTGGGTAAATTCAACCGCGGTTATAACCGGCTGCAGGAGAAGTACGCCGACAAGGTCGGCGGGGTGATCCACCGGCCGACGCGCTATCTGCTGCTGTACGGCCTGCTGCTGATCGCCACCGCCGTGATGTATCTGCGTTTGCCGACCGGTTTCCTGCCCAATGAGGATCAGGGTTCGGTGATGGTGCAGTACACCTTGCCGGCCGGCGCCACCAACGCCCGCACCTCGGCGGTGAGCGAGGCGGTCACCGCCTATTTCCTTGAGCAGGAAAAGGCCAACGTCAGCACCATTTTCACCATCAACGGCTTCGGTTTCAGCGGCAGCGGGCAAAACGCCGGCATGGCGTTCGTCAGCCTCAAAGACTGGAGCCAACGTGGCGGCAGCGAAAACACCGCCGACGCCATCGCCAAACGCGCCATGGCGCACTTCGCCTCGCTGCGTGACGCCCAGGTGTTCTCCATGAGCCCGCCGGCGATCGACGGCTTCGGCCAGTCCGACGGCTTCACCTTCGAACTGCAGGCCAAAGGGGCGACCACCCGCGCCGAGCTGCAGGCGATGCGCGATCAGATCGTCGCCGCCGCCGCCGGCAATCCATCGCTGTTGGCGGTACGCGCCAACACCTTGCCGGACACGCCGCAGCTGCAGGTGGAGATCGACAGCGGCAAACTGCAGGCGCTCGGCCTGAGCGCCGGCGACGTCAACAGCACGCTCAGCAGCGCGTTCGGCAGCACCTACGTCAACGACTTTATCGATCGCAACCGGGTGAAAAAAGTCTATATGCAGGGCGACGTAGCGTATCGCGCCAAGCCGGAAGATCTCGACAAATGGTTTGTGCGCGGCACCAACGCGGCGGGCGACAGCAGCATGACGCCGTTCTCCGCTTTTGCTTCCTCACACTGGATCTACGGCCCGGAAAACCTGTCGCGCTATAACGGGCTGTCGTCGTTCGAGATCACCGGGCAGGGCGCCGCCGGCGTCAGTTCCGGCACGGCGATGAGCGAGATGGAGAAACTGGCGGCGAAATTCTCCGCCGGCAGCAGCTATTCCTGGAGCGGGCTCTCCTATCAGGAGCGGCTGACCAGCGGCCAGGCGTCGTCGCTGTACGCCATTTCGCTCATCGTGGTGTTCCTGTGCCTGGCGGCGCTGTATGAGAGCTGGTCGATTCCGTTTGCGGTGATGTTGGTGGTGCCGATGGGCATCGTGGGTTCGCTGTTGGCAATCACGCTGCGCGGGCTGGAGAACGATATCTACTTCCAGGTGGCGCTGCTCACCATCGTCGGTTTGTCGGCGAAAAACGCCATTCTGATCGTCGAGTTCGCCGAGGAAATGCATCAGCGCGGTGAAACGCTGATTGGCGCGGCGGTTCACGCGGCGCGCATGCGCCTGCGGCCGATCCTGATGACCTCACTGGCGTTCACTGCCGGGGTTCTGCCGCTGGCGGTATCCAGCGGCGCCGGCGCCAACAGCCGCATCGCCATCGGTACCGGCATTATCGGCGGCACCCTTACCGCCACCGCATTGGCCATCTTTTTCGTCCCGCTGTTTTATGTGCTGGTGCGCCGCGTGTTTAGCCGCCGCTCCGCCAGCCGGCCGCCACAGGCAGGAGAATAACGTGTTGCAACGAGTCATGATGTTAACTTTGCCGCTGCTGTTGGCTGGCTGTATTTCGCTGGATCCTGATTATCAGCGGCCGACGGCGCCGATAGCGGCAACGCTGCCGCAGGGCGAGGCCGCCGGCAAGCAGGCGTTGAGCTACCCGGACATCGCCTGGCGCGACTATGTGCAGGACGCCAGGTTGCGCCAGGTGGTGGCGATGGGGCTGAGCAGCAGCCGCGATCTGCGCGAGGCGATCGCCAATATCGCGTCGGCGCGCGCGCTGTACGGTGAGCAACGCGCGGCGCTGTTGCCGACGATCAACGCCACCGCCGACGGCAGTCGCGGGCGTTCGCTGACCGGCAACGGCAATGCCACCGCCATCAGCCAGAGTTACGAAGCGCAGGCCGGCGTCAGCGCCTTTGAGCTGGATCTGTTCGGCAAAAACGCCAGCCTGTCGCGGGCGGCGTTCGAAACTTACCTGGCGAACTCGGAGGCGGCGAAAAGCACCCGCCTGACGCTGATCGCCGATATCGTCACCGACTGGGTGGCGGTGGCGGCCGAGCGCAGCAATCTGGCGGTGGCGCAGCAGACGATGGAAAGCGCCAAACGGTCGCTGGAGGTGACGCGCAAGAACCAGCAGCACGGGATTTCATCGTTGGTTGACGTGGCGTCGGCGGAGACCGTTTATCAACAGGCGCGATCGGACGCCGCCAGCTATGCGACCAGCGCCGCGCAGGCGAAAAACGCGCTGGATTTGGCGGTGGGGCAAAGCGTGCCGGAAAACCTGCTGCCCGGCGGCATCGACGCACTGGGCGGGATCATGCGCGACCTGCCGGCCGGGGTGTCTTCGCAGATGCTGCTGACGCGGCCGGACGTGCTGCAGGCCGAGCATAATCTGAAATCCGCCAACGCCAATATCGGCTCGGCGCGGGCGGCGTTCTTCCCGTCGATCAGCCTGACCGCCAGCGGCGGGGTGGGCAGCGGTGAACTCTCGTCGCTGTTCAGCCACGGCGCGGGCGTTTGGTCGTTCGCCCCGAGCATCAGCCTGCCGATTTTCAGCGGCGGCTATAACACGTCGCAACTGAACTACAGCAAAGCGCAGAGAGATCTGTATGTCGCCACCTATGAGAAAGCGGTGCAGACGGCATTTCAGGAAACCGCCGACGCGCTGGCGCGCAAAGCCACGCTGCAGGAACAGCTGGCGGCGCAAACCGGCTATGTGGCGGCGGCGCGGCAATATTATCGTCTGGCCGAACTGCGCTACCGCCAGGGCGTGGACAGCTATCTGACCGTGCTGGACGCGCAGCGCACGCTGTACACGGCGCAGCAGTCGCTGATCGCCGCGCAGCAGACCGCGTACGACAATCAGGCGACCCTGTATAAAGTGTTGGGCGGCGGGGTTGCCGCCGAGCGGCAGGGGGACGGCGTCATCGCCGACAAGACGACGCTCAGCCGCTAACCGTCGACCGCGCGCGCCGGGCGTTTGGCTGTGCGCGGTTTTTATGGAAAGTGTAAAGAAACGGAAAACCCGGCCGGTGGCCCGAACTCGCCGCGGCGGGCAGAGTCAGACAGATAATTGCATTCACCTTTTCTTCATATCTGCTCGAGGTCGTCATGGCAGAAGACATTCAGCAACAGGTCATCGCGCTTATCGCCGCCTTCAACGCATCAGGCCGGCTGCAGAAGGGCGTGGCCATCACCCCGGAAACCGAGATCAACACCGCGCTCAATCTGTCGTTCAGCGACTCCAACACGTTGATGCGCCGCTACTTCGACACCTTCGGCGTCGACAGCGGCAACTATAACCACGAGCTATATTTCCAGCCGCCGAGCAATACCGGGCGCTGGTTTTCCCCCTCCGCCTGTAAAGAACACCCCCGGCCGCTGTGCGTGTCGATGCTGGTGCGCTCGGCGCGCGCCAAACGCTGGCTGTACGACATCCATTTCCTGATCGAGCAGCTCCGTTAGCGCGCGTTACTGCTCCAATACCTCGGCGAACTTAGCCAGCCATTGCGGATGCGCCGGCCAGGCCGGGGCGGTGACCAGATTGCCATCGACGTGCGCCTGATCGATGCCGATCTCCGCATAATGGCCGCCGCCCAGCCGCACCTCCGGCGCGCAGGCAGGGTAGGCGCTGCAGGTGCGGCCTTTCAACACCCCGGCCGCTGCCAGCAGTTGCGGGCCGTGGCAAACGGCGGCGATCGGTTTTTTCGCGGCGTCAAACGCCTGCACCAGCGCGATCACGTCGGGATTCAGGCGCAGGTATTCCGGCGCCCGACCGCCAGGGATCAAGAGCGCATCATAGTGCTCTTCTTTGGCGGCGGCGAAGTCGGCGTTCAGGGTGAAACGGTGGCCGGGTTTCTCGCTGTAGGTCTGCGCGCCGTCAAAATCGTGGATCGCGGTCTGGATGTAGTCGCCGACGGCTTTGCCGGGGCATACGGCGTCCACCCAATGGCCGATCATCTGCAATGCCTGAAACGGCACCATGGTTTCGTAATCTTCGGCGTAGTCGCCGACCAGCATCAGGATCTTTTTCTTGCTCATGATCACAACTCCTGCAGAAAGGGGAATGCCTAAGGTATAGCCCAGCCCCCCCGGGAATGCGAACCGCAAAGTGCGGTGGAATACACGATAAAAAAGCGTAAAAATTGAGTTGACTTTCTTGGCGAGAATAAAGGCCATAATTATCCAGGCGTTCTCATCAGTAATGAATTTGATTTTCGTTTGTTTCCTATGGTAGAAAAACGGCTCCCCACTAAAATGGAAGAGAAATCTGTTAGCACGCTTCATACGAATACTTCAGAGTTCTGTGATTATGACCATTGCGTAATAATGGAAAGCACTTGTTTAATTTTTTTATTATTTTGAAGGAACAAAAAAATGCCTATTTTAAATCGCTGTGCCACAGCCTGCGCACTGGCGCTGAGCCTGCTGGGGAGCTCGGTTGCAGCACACGCTGGGGAACAAGAGGAACTTACCCAAAAACTCGATGAGTCGGTAATGACGTATGCTTACTCTAAGAGTAGTAGCGATATGGACACCATTAATGAACTGATAAAAAATGGCGCTCACCCTACTATTCAAACGTTATGGTATGCCGCCTATTACAAACAGCCGGCGCTGCTCGATCGTTTTCTTGATATGTCGGTGAATGTGAATCAAGCCATCAGTGACAATGGAGAAACCGTATTGTTGTCAGCGTTGGGAAATACCGACAAGTCTGAATTATCCGATGATGACCTTCACATTTTACAGAGCTTGCTAAAAGCGGGCGCCAATACCAATGTCATTGCGCAAGGCGGGACTAATACACCGCTTATTGCCGCCGCCCAAAGCCAAGGAGCCGCGCCCGCGTTGGTGAAACTGTTGCTGCAATTTGGTGCGGATGCCAAGCAGGTTACCCCGCAAGGATTCTCACCGATCATGGGGGAAGGGGCGGCTAATCTGGAGGTCATCAAACTGCTGGTAGCCGCCGGTACAGATCCTTATGGCGTCAGCAAGGTAGGATCAACGCCTTTGCACTTTGTTTGCACGCGGGATGCTTCCCAGGACGGCCAGCCGGACCCGCAAGCGGCGCAGCGTATCGCCTTGTTGCATAAACCCGGAACCTCTATCGATGCTCAACCGCCCCAGCAACAGGCCTGGCCTGTTGGCACACCGCTGCTGGAAAGCCTGACCAGCAATAATCCTGACTGCGTCAAGGCGTTGTTGGCTGCGGGTGCCGATAAAGATGCGCTGGCTTTCCCGGCAGAGTATGTGGCAGCAGATCCAAGCGTAAAAGGTAAAACGGTTCGTCAGAATATACTCGGGGCGGCAGAAAAATATCCCGACCTGTATTCGCCGGAAATCGTGGCCTTGTTTCAAAAATAGGTGAAAACGAAAAAGGGGGCTTTCGCCCCCTGATAAAATGGCCCGCTCGCAGGCCAAATAAGCCGGTATCAACCTGGGTAGATGCCGCGCTCTTTACGTGCGGTCAGGATGCGCTCACAGGCCACGATGTAAGCGGCGGTGCGCAGGCTGCACTCTTTCTCGGCCGCCTTGTTCCAGACGTGGACCATCGCGTCGGTCATGATCTTGTCCATACGCTCGTTGATCTCGGACTCGCTCCAGAAGTAGCTCGCCATGTCCTGCACCCACTCGAAGTAACTGACCGTTACGCCGCCGGCGTTACAGATAACGTCCGGAACCACGGTGATGTTACGGGAACGCAGAATGTCGTCCGCTTCCGGGAAGGTTGGGCCGTTAGCCCCTTCCAGCACCAGTTTGGCGCTGAGGATTTCAGCGCGCTGACGGGTGATCTGGCCTTCCAGCGCCGCAGGGATCAGGATGTCCATGTCGACCGACCAGAACGCTTCGCTCTCGATCTCGCTGGCGCCAGGGAAGCCGGCGATCTGCTTGTGCTTGGCCTGGTATTCGGTCAGCGCCACCAGGTCAATGCCGTCGGCGTTGAACAGGGTAGCGGAGTGGTCCTGGATGGTGACGACGCGCGCGCCGACGCCGACGAACAGACGGGCCGCTTCGCTGCCCACGTTACCGAAGCCTTGTACCGCCACTTTGGCGCCTTCGATCTGCACGCCCAGACGCTTGGCCACTTCGCTGCCGGTGACGAACACGCCGCGGCCGGTCGCTTTCTCACGGCCCAGGGAGCCGCCGAGGTGGATGGGTTTGCCGGTGACCACGCCGGTGATGGTGGTGCCGTGGTTCATGGAGTAGGTGTCCATCATCCAGGCCATCACTTTGGCGTTGGTGCCGACGTCCGGCGCAGGAATGTCTTTCTGTGGCCCGATGATGAAGCCGATTTCACTGGTGTAGCGGCGGGTCAGTCGCTCCAGTTCACCTTCAGACAGTTTGAACGGGTCGACGCGGATGCCGCCCTTGGCGCCGCCGTACGGCAGGTTGACCGCGGCACACTTGATGGTCATCCAGGCGGACAGGGCCATCACTTCGTTCAGATCGACGTCAGGGTGGAAGCGGATGCCGCCTTTGCCCGGCCCACGCGACAGGTTGTGTTGTACGCGGAAACCTTCGAAGTGACGGATGGTGCCATCGTCCATCTGCAGCGGGATATCGACAATCAAAGCGCGCTTAGGGTGACGCAGCGTATCAACCCAGCGTGACAGGTCGCCGAGGTAAGGGGCGACGCGATCGATTTGTTGCAGATATGTAGCCCAAGCGGTGGTGCTGCTGTCTGAAGCGTAGGATAGCTTTTCCATAACCAACCTTTATATATTAGAGGTATTTATTTCGTTTAACCGTGGATTAGCAAGCGCATAACACTTTGCGACGCTAAATTTACCACTAATTATGCCGGTTGTTAGCCCCCCTCTCATCGGGCCAGCGGACGGTTTTTCGCCGCCTGCAGAGCGGTAAATGAATAGTTAATTACTTTTTGTCGACGGTGAGCGATCACATGCATAATTTATGCATATAAAGCGCATAAAAACCCTTTTTATCTATTTTTCAGAAGCTTGAATGTGATCAAAAAGTTTCATTTTATTTAACTGCCATGTTGACAATGGCATTTCCCCTCGCCAGAGTTAAATTAATGTTAAAACGGCTCCGGCGTCGTTTTTTTGTTGCACAAGGGAAAGTATAACCATTTGATATTGTAGTGTTTACCCACCACGCTCAGGCTTTGTACGCCAACCGTGGGCGATACGACGGCTCACGAGAGCATTTTCTTGGTACCCATTATTATTACCTCCCTGTCACAACGGGGCGGGCAGCGTTTGGTCTCAATTTTTTGCCGGTTAGAGCGCCCGCGGGCGTTTCATTCCTGCTGCAACCGCGCATCGGTTGCTTAATCGCCTTAACGACGGACAGGTAACACCATGACAAAAAACCACTGCGATCGGCTGAGCCCAGGTTCAGCCGAGGGGCCTCACTGTGCCCAAACTTTGCAGCGCGGGCTGAGCGCGCGCCACATTCAACTGATTTCGATCGGCGGCGCCATCGGCACCGGGCTGTTTATGGGCGCCGGGAAAACCCTCGCGCTATCGGGCACCTCCATCGTACTGACTTACGCCATCGTCGGCTTTTTCATGTTCATGGTCATGAGGGCGATGGGGGAGCTGCTGCTCACGCGGCTCGATTACCGCTCATTCGCCGATTTTGTCTCCGAATATCTGGGGCCGCGCGCCAGCTTTTTTCTCGGCTGGTCCTACTGGCTGAGCTGGGTCGTGACCTGCATTGCCGACGTGGTGGTGTGCGGCGGCTACGTGCAATATTGGCTGCCAGACGTCTCGCCCTGGTTGCCGGCGCTGCTGACGCTGGGGTTTCTGTGTCTGTTCAACATGCTGTCGGTCAAGATGTTCGGCGAGGCTGAATTCTGGTTCGCGATGATCAAGGTGGTGGCGATCGTCGCGTTGATCGCCACCGGCGCCTGGATGGTGTTCAGCGGCTGGACTTCGCCGGACGGCGTGACCGCTTCGCTGCATAACGTCACCGATCCCGCCATTTTCATGCCGCACGGCATCTTCGGCTTTTTCGCCGGTTTCCAGATCGCCATTTTCTCCTGCACCGGCATCGAGCTGCTGGGCACGATGTCGGCGGAGACCAAAAATCCCGAGAAGGTGCTGCCGAAGGCGATCAACGCGATCCCGGCGCGCATCATCGTCTTCTACGTGTGCTCGATGCTGACCATTATCGCCGTCACCTCATGGAGCCACATTTCGCCGGACAGCAGCCCGTTCGTGATGCTGTTCGATCGGGCGGGACTGCCGGCCGCCGCCGCGGTGATCAACTTCGTGGTGCTGACTTCGGCGATGTCCTCGGCTAACAGCGGGGTGTATTCCAGCACCCGCATGCTGTACAGCCTGTCGATGGAAAAGCATGCCCACGGTCAGTTCCGCATTCTGTCTCGCACCACGGCCATTCCGATCCGCAGCCTGCTGTTTTCCTGCTTCTGCATGGTGGCCGGCACCTTGCTGCTGGTACTGGTGCCGAACGTCATGACGCTGTTCACCATCGTCTCTACCGTGGCGGCGATCCTGGTGGTTTACAGCTGGGGCATGATTTTGGTCGCCTACCTGGTGTATCGCCAGAAGCGGCCGGATCTGCACGCCGCTTCGCACTTCAAAATGCCGGGCGGGGTAGCGATGGCCTGGCTGACGCTGGCATTCTTCGCCTTTACGCTGGTGCTGATGGTGTTCGATAGCGATACGCTGATCGCGCTGTGCAGCATGCCGCTGTGGTTTACCACGCTCGGCCTGATCTGGCGTTATCGGGTCCGCGACAGCGTGGCGCGCGAGAGCTACGTGTTTTATCGGCGTGGCGCCGAGGCGGAATAACCGGCGAAGGATGCGCCGCTTGCCGCCGCTCCACTCGGCAAGCGGCGGCAACTGCGGTATGCTAAGCAGCTGAACAGCCAACCAAACCGGGCCATACGGAGATACCCCAGCGTGCCGAACTCTTCTTCTCAACTCGAACTTTTGCGCTCGGTCGCTGACGGCATCGCGGCGCTGTTTTTCCCGAATGCGGAAGTGGTGATCCACGATCTGGCCACCAACAAGATTGCCTATCTGGCGAACAACCTGTCAAAGCGTAAACCGGGCGACGACGCCGGGCTGGAAGACTTCGAGCTCGATGGCGGCGCCGGCGTGACCGGCCCCTATGAGAAGCTGAACTGGGACGGCAAAAAGATGCGTTCGGTGAGCATTGCCGCACGCGACGAGCAGGGCAAGCCCAGCTATCTGCTGTGCATCAACCTGAGCACCGCGATGTTCGAGGACGCCCGCAACGCGCTGGACATGTTCCTGTCGGTCACGCGGCTGCAACCACAGCCACAAGAGCTGTTCAAAGACGACTGGCAAGAGAAGATCAATACCTTTCTGCATGACTGGCTGCGGCGCGAAAACGCCGCGCTCGGCGCGCTGAGCCGCGAACAGAAACGGCGGCTGGTCAGCGATCTCTATCATCAGGGCGCGTTCAAGGCCAAAAGCGCCGCGGACTACATCGCCAACGTGCTGTCGATGGGGCGCGCCACGGTGTACAAGCACTTGCGGGAATTGAAACAGGAGTAAAGGCGGCGGGAAAGGCGGAAGAAAGGGGCGGCGCTGGCCGTAAACCTGACTGGCATTTTTTATCCGGTCTCTGTCAGCGCCGTGCAGGAAAAATTGCCGTAAATACCCCGAATTTCTCTGTTACCACAATGAACGGCAATTGGAGGGGCCGAAGGCGCGGCCAAGGTCAACACATGAGCTGGCAGCTACCGGGAAATCTGTCGCTTATGAGGTTGTGGTAGAGAAGTTGGAGATGAGCGCGATGTTGGGCGCCCTTGAAGACGCCGAACGTAGGCATAGCGCATTAGGCGAAACCGCCATGGACGGCGGTTTCAGGTGAGACAGGCAGGGACGCCTGTCGCAGCCGGCCTCAATGCGGTATGGCGGAGAGAGGGCAGTTGGCAAAGCCAACCGTCTGATAGGGCAAGGCGCGGGTTGCAAGGGACCGCGCCTACGGTCCCTTGCTCGGTCGAGGCGCATGAGTTTCATGGTGCATCTCACATTTATCGACCGAAATACGTCACCAATACCTTCAGAAAAACGCTAACTGACAAGCATTACGGCGCTGGCCGCCCCTTTTCGTTACCAGCGGTAGTTGACCGAAGCGATAATGCTGCGGCCGCTGCCGTAGAAGCAGGCGTACTCGCCGCTGCAGGATGAAACGTATTTCTTGTCCGTCAGATTCTGCACGTTGAGCTGGAGCGCCGCGCCGCGCAGCGCCGACGAAGCCTGGCCGAGGTCATATTTCACCATGGCGTCGTACAGCGTGTAGTGCGGCACGTCGTACTGGCCGGTGGCGTCGGCCGGCGCATCGCCGATGTAACGCACGCCGCTGCCGACGGTCAGGCCGTTCAGCGCGCCGCTCAGGAAGCTGTAGCTGCCCCAGGCGGATGCCGCGTGGCGCGGGATGCCCGCCGGGCTGTGGCCGATTTCGTCCGCCGAGTTGGAGTCTTTGGTCACTACGTCGGTGTAGGTATAGGCGGCGGTCAGCTTGATCTCCGGCGTTGGTTGGGCGTGCACTTCCGCCTCAATCCCTTTGGATTTCACCTCCCCGATCTGCTCATAGGCGGAGGTGAGACGGTTGTAAGACGCCACATTGCGCTGGGTAATGTCGAACCAGGAGAGGGTCAGCAGGGTATTGCCGCCCGGGATCTGGTACTTCACGCCCACCTCGGTTTGTTTGCCGGTGGTCGGCTTGAGCGGATCGGCGCCCGGCGCGCTTGGGTACAGGTTAGGATCGAACGAGGTGCTGTAGCTGACATACGGCGAAATGCCGTTGTCGAAAGCGTAGAGCAGGCCCGCGCGGCCGGTGAACTGGGCATCGTTGTAGGTCTGTTCCTTTCCGCCGCTGGTGCGATCGCGGGTGTTGACCTGTGACCAGTCCTGACGGCCGGACAGCAGCAGGTTCCAGTTATTCCACTCCAGTTGGTCCTGCAGATACACCCCGATCTGATTCAGCGTCTTCAAGTCGCTGGAAGCCAGCGCCAGCGTGCTGCCATCGATGCTGGGGCGAACCGGGTTGGCCCAGTCGATCGGGTAATCGTTGCCGCGATCGCGATACATTTTATAATCGCTATGGCTGTAGCGGTAATCCAGCCCGCCCAGCACGGTGTGTTTCACTTCGCCGGTATCGAACAGGCCCTTCAGCTGGTTATCCACGCCAAACTCGTTGGTCATCTGCGTTTCATGCTGCGCCATGCGGGTGACGGTGTGGTCGTTGACCTTCGAGTTTACGTTATAAACCAGATACTTATAGTCTTCATCGCGGTGGGTGAAGCGCAGGTTCTGGGTAAACGACAGCGCATCGCTGAAGTTATGTTCGAAGCTGTAGCCGATCGACGCCTGCTCGCGCCGAGACTTGTTGAAGCTGGGTTCACTGATGTTAAAGTCATAGGGCACATAGCCCGCGCTGGTCGGGAACAACGTGCCGGCGCGCGGCAGGAAGTTGCGCGACCCGGCTTTCGGATCGTTCTGGTAGCTGGTCAGCAGCGTAAAGCTGGTGTCTTCGTTCGGCAGCCAGGTGAAGGCCGGGGCGATGGCTACCCGTTGCTGCTTGCTGTCTTTGACAAACTCGTGTTCGGTTCGGGCGATACCGTTCAGGCGGTAGAACAGGGTGTTGTCGTCGTTGAGCTTGCCGCCGAAATCGAACGCCGTTTCCGCCAGATGGCGGTTGCCGGTGCTGAATTTGACTTCGTGAATGCTCTGGGCGGTAGGGCGCTTGCTGGTCATCACCACCACGCCGCCGGGGCTGACCTGGCCGTACAGCACGCCGGCCGGGCCGTGCACCATCTCCACGCGCTCCAGCAGCCAGGGATCGATCTGCCCGGCGCCGCCGTTTTGGCTCGAAAGGCCAAAGTGCAGACCGTCGAGCAGCTTGGGCGCATAGCGGAAGCCGCGGCTGATCACTTCGTCATTACGGTTGGAGTTGCCGCGGTAGGTGGTGATCACCCCGCTGGTGTAGTTCAGCGCGTCGGCGACCGACGCCGGCTCCTGGTCATTCATCTGCTCGCGCGTGACCACCGAGATGGACTGCGGCGTCTTGCGCAGAGGGGCAGCGGTCTTGGTGCCGGCGGCGCTCTCTTTGGCGACGATCCCTTTGACCGGCGCGGTCACGCTGTTTTGCGCGTCGGCGGTCACCAAAATCGTTTCGTCCGCTGCCGCAGACGCGTGTGGCGCCAAGGGCAATAACGCCAGCGCCGATCCCAGCAACAGACGCTTGGCGGACATCGCCTCCGCGTTCGCGTTTTCTATCCCTTTGTTTTTAATCTTCATTATCTCTCCTGAATACCTGCTTTTGTGTGTCATGCCACCCTGATAAACCCCGAAATGCCGACAAGCGGTCTTCTTCCGTCGACGTGGAGACGTCGTGTTTGCACGACGGTAAAAATCCGACAAATAGTATTGAAAATGATAATGAGTATCAATACGATTGTCAGGTTTTGTAAAAATCACTCGTGTTATGTAAGGGGCGCTATGGAGTTTTTGCCGGAAAAGAGGCCAGGAAACGACCTTGAGGGATTGGCGGCGCAATGGCTGCGTGAAGAGGCGGTAGGGCAATCCGCGTGGTGGCAGAAGATTGCCGCTCACGGCACGCCCATCGTCGAAGCGCACGATGAACAGCACGTTAAAATGACCTGGCTATGGCGCGATCCCGCTGGCGATGAACGGCACTCGCCGATATGCCGCGTTTACGCCGATATCAACGGCATTACCGATCACCACAGCACGTCCCCCAGCAGCCTGGCCAGGCTCCCCGGCACCGACGTTTGGTACGGCTCGGCCGTTATCGATCGCCGCTGGCGCGGCAGCTACAGCCTGATCCCCATTACCGAGCGAGACCTCCCCCCCGTCTTCAGCGACGACGAAACGTTACGCGACCGCCAGCAGCGTGCCTGGTGGGTATCGCTGTTCCCGTTGGCGATCGCCGATCCGCTGAATCGCCTCTCTCTGGGGCCGTCTCATCGCCCGCGGCCCGTATCCCTGGCGCAAGGGCCGGATGCCGACGATCAACGTGCCTGGCAGGCCGCCGATCGGCCGCTGGATGAGGCGCGGCTACAGCTTTTTCAGTGGCACAGCGCACGGCTGGGTAACCAGCGGCGCGTTTGGCTGTATGCCAGCGGCGAGGCGGCGGTGAAAGCGAACCGCCCGCTGGTGCTGCTGCTCGACGGCCAAAACTGGATCGAAAGGCATGCGCTGCTGCCGGTGATCGAGAACGAAACCGCAAAAGGGCAGTTGCCGCCCGCGTGCTGGTTGCTGATCGATGCGATCGATGGCGAACACCGGGAAAACGAGCTGCCCTGCAACGCCGTCTTCTGGCAGGCGGTGATCGACGAACTGCTGCCGCAGGCGCAGCGCCGCGAAGCGTTCAGCGAGACTGGGGCGCGCACCGTGGTCGCCGGCCAGAGCTACGGCGGGCTGGCGGCGTTATACGCCGGTTTGCACTGGCCAGAGCGCTTTGGCCACGTGCTGAGCCAGTCCGGCTCCTTCTGGTGGCCTACGGTGCAATTTGTGACCCAGTTCGAAAAACGCCACGAACTGGAGGAAGGCTGGCTGATACGCCAGGTTCGGCAGCGCAACGCGGCGGCACCCAAGCTCACCGTGATCCAACAGGCCGGCGATCGGGAGGCGGACATCGAATTCGTCAATCGCCAGATGCACCAGGCGCTGACGGCGGCCGGGCACCGCGCCGACTACCGCGTGTATTCCGGCGGACATGACGCGCTCTGCTGGCGCGGCGGCCTGGTGGACGGCGTGCGCCGGCTGCTTTCCGCAATGAAGTAATCCCACATTTTGACAGACAGGTAATGAAAATGACTCAGGAACAACAAAACCCGTTCGATGACGAAAGCCTCCGTTTCTCCGTGCTGGTCAACGCGCAGCAGCAGTATTCGCTGTGGCCGCAGTTTGCCGATACGCCGCAGGGGTGGCGCGTGCTGATGGGGCCGGCGTCGCGCGGCGAGTGCATCGACTACATCGAAACGCACTGGCAGGACATGCGGCCGGCGGCGCTGAAAGCGGCGGATGCGGCGCGTTAAGCGCCAGGCACAATCGATATATTCCGTTTGAGGGAAAGGACAGACACCATGTCAGAAACGCTTTCTTTACCGGATACTCAGGTCGAGTATCGGGATTATCCGCTGGTTGCTGCGCAACCGGGGATCTGGATCGCCGACCAAATCGCGCTGCGCCGCAACAGCTTCGCCGTGGCGCACTACACCGAACTGCACGGCGCTATCGATCGTTCGGCGCTGGAGCGCGCGATCCGTCAGGGGCTGGCCGAAGCGGATACGGTTCAGGCGCGGTTCTTTGAGGCGCAGGACGGCCAGCCGGTGCAGCGTTTACCGCTGATAGCCGATCCTGCGCGCGTGCTGGCGCCGGAGTGGTTCGATTTCAGCGCGCGGCCGGACGCCGAGCAAGCGGCGCTGGCACTGATGAACGACGATTTGGCGCAGGATCTGCCTGCGGACGGCAAGCGGCCGCTCTATCGCCATGCGGTGATCCGCGTCAGCGCCGATCGCTGGTTCTGGTACCAGCGCTTTCATCATCTGACCCTGGACGGCTTCAGTTTCGAAGCCATCACCCGCCGGATCGCCGATATCTATCGCGCGCTGCGCCACGGGCTGTCTCCGGCGGCCTCGCCGTTTACCCCGTTCGGCAAGGTGGTGGAAGAGTTTCAGCAATGGCAAACGTCGCCGGCGCGCCGGCGGGCGGCCGAATTCTGGCAACAGCATCTGCGCGATTTGCCGTCGCCGCTGTCATTATCGACGGAGAGTCGGGAGGTTGAACCGGGTGCCCGGCCGCTCAAACAGGCGCTGGTGTTGCCGGAATCGCTGTTTGACGAAGCGCTGCGCGATGCGGCGCTGCAGTCGCTGCAACCGGCCGATATCGTCACGGCGGCGTTGGCGATGTATCTGGCGCGCATGAGCGGCGAAACCCGTTTTTCACTCGGCTTTCCTTTCATGCGCCGTATGGGCTCCCAGGCGCTGGCGGCGGTCGGCCCGGTGGTTAACGTGCTGCCGCTGCTGCTGAACGTGACGCCGGAGATGTCGCTGGCGGACGTCTGCCAGGCGACCGTGGCGCAAATCAAACAGGCGCGCCGCCATCAACGCTATGAAGCGGAGCAGATCAAACGCGATCTCGGCCTGGTCGGCGGCCATCAGGAACTGTACGGCCCGGTGATCAACGTCAAGGTCTACCACAGCGCCTTGTCCTTCGACGGCCAGGCGGCCGTTACCCATACGCTGGCGATGGGGCCGGTCGATGACCTGGAGTTTGAGATCGGCTTTCGCAACGGCGTGCTGACGCTGTCGTTGGTCGCCAACCCGGCCAAATACTCGCCGCGCACCTTGCATCACCACGCGGAGCGCATCGGCCATTGGCTGCAGCAGTTGGCGCGGCAGCCGCACCAGCCGAACGGTCAACTGGCGTTGATCAGCGAAGGGGAGCTAAGGCAACTCGCGGCCTGGGGGCGCGGCGCCGATCTGACGCCGCCGGCGGGCATGGTGTCAATCATGGATGCGTTCCAGCGCCAGGTTGAGCGGCAGCCCGAGGCGTTGGCGGTGGCCTGCGGCGACGAGCGCCTCAGCTACCGTCAGCTCTCCGAACGGGTGATGCAGCTGGGGCGAGTGCTGATCGAAAGCGGCATCGGCGCCGAAGACGTGGTGGCCATCGGCATTCCGCGCTCGGTGGACACGCTGGTCGCGCTGTTCGGCGTGTTGGCCAGCGGCGCGGCCTATATGCCGCTCGATCTGGATTACCCGCGTGAACGCCTGACGCTGATGTGCGACGACGCGCGGCCGGCGATGCTGCTGACCCACCGCGCGACGCAGGTCAATATGCCGGATCTGCCGCAGGTATTGTGCCTGGACGACGCAGCGTGCCTGGCGCGCTGGGCGGCCGCCGAGGCCGCGCCGATAACGGACGATGAACGGCGTGTGCCGCTGAACGAAGCGCATCTGGCCTATATGATTTACACCTCCGGCTCGACCGGTAAACCCAAGGGTGTGATGTCCACGCATCGCGGGCTACTGAACCTGTTCCTGTCGCACCAGGCCTCTCTGTTCGGCCCGGCGATCGAAAAATTCCAGGCTCGCCACGCACGCCGCCTACGCGCCGGCCATACCGCCTCGTTTTCTTTCGACTCCTCTTGGGAACCGCTGTTCTGCATGATGATGGGCAGCGAACTGGTTATCTTCGATGAGGAGCTGCGCCGCGACCCCTGGGCGCTGCTGGAACAAACCCAGCAGACGCCGATCGATCTGCTGGACATCACGCCGTCGTTCTTCTCGCAACTGGTGGACTGCGGCCTGCTGAAAGGGCAGTTCCCGCTGCCGGCGTTCGTGATGATCGGCGGCGAGGCGGCGACGCCGACGCTGTGGAACCTGATGCAGCAACATCCGGAGGTGGAGATCCACAACTATTACGGCCCGTCCGAATACACCGTCGATACCCTCGGCGCGCCGGTCACGGCCGCCGAACAGCCGGTGATTGGCCGTCCTCTCGCCAATACCGAAGTCTGGCTGCTCGACGGCCGCCTGCAGCCGGTGCCGATCGGCGCGGCGGGCGAGCTGTACATTTCCGGCAAAGGCATCGCGCGCGGTTACCTGCGGCGCCCGGATCTGACGGCGGCGCGTTTTGTCGCCAATCCGTTTGTCGAGGGCGAGGTGATGTACCGCAGCGGCGATCTGATGCGCTGGAGCGCGGAGGGCCAGCTGGTGTTCATTGGCCGGACCGATCACCAAATCAAGGTGCGCGGCTTCCGCGTCGAGCTGGGTGAGGTGGAAAGCGCCTTGGCCGCCTTGCCGGACGTGGGGCGGGCGGTAGTGATCGCCGAGCCGATCGGCGCCACCTATCGCCTGATCGGTTATTGCTCGGTGCAGAATGACGCGCGGCGCGCCTCACCCACGCTGCAAAGCGAGCTGCTGGGGCAATTGGCGCAGCGTTTGCCGGATTATATGGTGCCGGCGATCCTGGTGGTGATGCCGGAGCTGCCGCTCAACGTGAATGGCAAGATTGACCGCCAGGCGTTGCCCAAACCGCAGGAGACGCTGGCGCAAAGCATTCGTGAACCGGCCACCGAGCAGGAAAGGCTGATTTGCGGCGCCATGGCGCAGCTGCTGGGGATGGATCGCGTCGGCGCCGACGACGATTTCTTCGCGCTCGGCGGCGACAGCATCTCGGCGATGGGGCTGGGTACCGCCCTGCGGCGCAAAGGGTATCTGCTGCGGCCGCGCGAGATCTTCGCGCTGCACACCCCCGCGCGCATGGCGCAGGCGATGCAGCCGCTGGTAGTTGGCTCTCAGGTCGCACGCAGCGTACAGCAAGGCCCGATCGACGGGCTGCCGATCCTGCACTGGTTTGCCGAGACGGGCGATATGCATCGTCGCTTCGCGCACGGCGTTTTCCTGCGCGTGCCTGCCGAACTGCAGCCGGAACAGCTGCGTTATGCCTTGGAGCAGTTGCGTGCGGCGCACCCGGCGCTGGGCGCGCGGATCCGCGACGGTCAGTTGGTGGTTGAAACCGCCGCCGCCGGTGAGCTGATGCAGGTTGATACCGTGTCCGGTGAGCTGGAATCAGCGGCGGAACAGGCGTTTGATGCTGCGCTTGACCATCTCGATCCGGCAGCCGGTGCCATGATGCAGGCGATCCTGTTGCAGCGCGACGGGCAGAGCCTGGGGCTGGTGCTGGCGATCCATCACCTGGTGGTCGACGGCGTTTCATGGCGCATCCTGCTCGACGAACTGCGGCAGGGGGCCGACAGCGCCATGCAGGGGCAGCCGATCACATTGCCGCCGGAAGAAACCTCGCTCTATGAGTGGTCTGCACGCCTACGAGCCGACGCTGAACGCCGGGAAACCGAGCTGCCGTTCTGGCGGCGGATGCTGGCGGACGGCGCACCGCGTTTGGGGCGGCGAGCGTTGGATCCGCTGAACGATCGCACGGGCGACGTATCGGAAAAACGCACGCTGCTCGACAGCCGGCTGACCGCCGCGCTGCTCGGCGCATTGCCGCAGGGATACCGCGCCCAGGTTGAAGAGATCATGCTGTGCGCGCTGGCTCAGGCTTGCCGCCAGCGTTTCCAGGCCGCTTCGCTGCGTTTCTCTCTGGAGTCGCACGGCCGCGCCGAACTGGACGACGGCCTCGATCTTGCCCGCACCGTCGGCTGGCTGACGGCGGAGTATCCGCTGCGCATCGAACTGCATGACGCTGAGCACAATGAGGCCGTGCGCGCGGTGAAACGGGCGACGCGAGCGGTGACCGATCGCGGCGTCGGTTATGGCCAGCTGCGTTATCTGCATCCACAGTGCGACGAACTGGCGGCGCTGGCGCAGCGCAATGCGCCGGAGATCTTGTTCAACTACCTCGGACGTTTCGGCCAGGATGAGGGCCAATGGACGCCGCAACGCAGCCAAACCCGCTTCCGCGACGCCTTCGCCGTGGCGCAGGATGCGCAGCAGGCGCTGTCGTATGGCCTGGAAGTGAATATCTTTGTCGAAGAGCGGCGCGACGGCGCGTGTCTGGCGATCAACTGGAGCTGGCTGGAGGGGATTTTCAGCGAGAGCGACATTGCGCAGTTGCACAGCGGCATCGAACAAGCGGTGCGTTCGCTGTGCGAATTTGCCGAACGGCATCCCGATCGCGCGGCGGCGACGTTGGTCGCGGCCGAGATCGCCCAGCCGGGCGCCGACGATGAGGCGGTGCGCGCCTGGGAGCGGGAGTGCGGGCCGTTGGCCGCGGCGCTGCCGCTGTTGCCGTTGCAGCACGGCCTGCTGTTCCATGCGCAGACGGCGCAGCAGGGCGGCAGCTATAACTCGCTGACGCGCCTGAGCCTCTGCGGCGAACTGGACGAACATCAACTCCAGCAGGCGCTGAATGCGGTGATCCGCCGCCATCCGCAGCTGGCCGCCCGATTCAACCGCGAGGGCGAACCGCTGCAGCTGATACCGCAGGAAAGCCATTGGCCGCTGGACAGCCACAGGCTGCCGCCGCTGTCCGAAGAGCAAGAAATGCAGGCGCTGAATGAGCTGGAGCAGAAAGAGCTGCAGCGCGATCTGTTTAATCAGCCGGGCGCGATGCTGCATGCGCTGGGGATCAAACACGGCGATAGCGAACGCTACACGCTGTTCCTTAACGCGCACCACCTGATCGTCGACGGCTGGTCGACGCCGGTGGTGCTCAACGATCTGATGCTGGCATTGCGTGAAGGCGAGCAGGCATTGCCGCCGCTGCGTTCGAACTACGCCGATATCGTGCGCCGCCTGACCGCGCGGGATGCTGAAGCTTCGCGCCGCCTCTGGCGTGAGACGCTGCAGGATGTGCGCCCGACGTTGCTGTTCGGTGAAGCGCAGGACGATCGCGTGCAGGAGTTGGAAATGACGCTGCCGCCGGCCGAGGAAAGGCGCTTGCTGACCCTGTGCCGCGAACGCGGGTTGACGCTCAATACCGTGATGCAGGGCATTTGGGCGCTGCAGCTGGCCAGCTGTTGCGGCCATCAGGACGTGGTGTTCGGCTCGCCGGTTTCCGGCCGCTTTGGCCAGATAGAAGGGGTCGAGGAACACGTTGGCCTGTTCAGCAACACGCTGCCGGTGCGGGTTCGTCTGCAGCATGACCGTTCGTTGACGGAACAGCTGACCGAACTGCAGCACCGGCAGATTGAACTGCTGGAGCACGACGATTTGGGATTGGGGGAAATCCAGCACCTGGCAGGGGCGGGCACGCTGTTCGATACGCTATTGGTGGTGGAAAACTATCCGGACAACGACGCTCTGCTGGGCGGCGAAGGGTCGCTGCGCTGCAACGCTATCCGTAACAAAGGCTATACCCACTATCCGCTGACGCTGCTGGTGCTGCCGGGCGAGCGCCTGCGTCTGCTGATGGAGTACCGCGATTCGGTGCCGCAGCCTGAACGCTTCGCCGCGCGGCTGATGGCGCTGCTGCAACAGTGGATTGCCCAGCCGGATCTGCCGCTGCCGCGCTGGCAATTGCAAACGCCGCAGGAGCAGGCGCTGATCGCGGCGGTCAACCGCACCGGGCAGGCGGTGGCGGACACCACCTTGCATCAGGCGATCGCCGATCAAGCGCGGCGCACGCCGGAACGCATCGCGCTGCAGGACGCCTGGCACAGCCTCAGCTACCGTGACATGCAGCGCCAGGCCGCGCTGTTGGCCGAACGGCTGACGGCGGCCGGCATTCAGCCGGGCGATATCGTCGCGGTGGCGTTGCCGCGTTCCGTGCGCCTCAGCCTGGCGCTGACGGCGATTGTGCAAACCGGCGCCGCCTGGCTGCCGCTGGATACCGGTTACCCGGACGAGCGGCTGGCCTACATGGTGGAGGACGCCAAACCGCAGCTGATTATCACCGAAAGCGCGTTGGATGCCCGCTTCGCCGCGCTGGCGCCGACGCTGCGGTTCGATGCGCTGGACGACAGCGGGCGCGAACCGGCGCCGCGCCCACCGGCGGGGAGCGGCGATCATCCCGCCTACGTGCTGTATACCTCAGGCTCTACCGGGCGGCCGAAAGGCGTGGTGGTGAACCACCGGGCGATCGTCAACCGCCTGTTCTGGATGCAGCACGAGTATGCGCTCGATGCGCAGGACGTGGTCCTGCAGAAAACGCCGTGCAGCTTCGACGTTTCCGTCTGGGAGTTCTTCTGGCCGCTGATGGTCGGCGCGCGCCTGGTGATGGCGCCGCCGGAGGCGCACCGCGATCCGCAGGCGCTGACGACCTTGATCGACGACTATGGCGTGACCACGCTGCATTTCGTTCCGTCCATGTTGGCTATCTGGGTGGAGGCCTTGAACGAGCGGGCGCCACGGCGCGCCGCCGCCAGCCTGAAACGCGTGTTCTGCAGCGGCGAAGCGCTGTCGTGCGAACTGGCTTCCCGCTATCAGGCGTTGGTCGCCGCGCCGCTGCACAACCTGTATGGCCCGACGGAGGCGGCGGTCGATGTTACCTATCAGCCGGCGTCCGGCGAGGCATTGGCGGCGGTGAACGGCGCCGGCGTGCCGATCGGCAAACCGGTCTGGAACACCCAACTGAGCATTCTCGACGCCATGCTGCGGCCGGTGCCCGTCGGCTGCGCCGGCGATCTCTACCTGCGCGGCATTCAGCTGGCCGACGGCTATCTGCATCGGCCGGAGTTGACGGCGCAGCGGTTTGTCGCCGATCCCGCCGGCAACGGCGCGCGCATGTATCGCACCGGCGATATCGCTCGCTGGCTGGAGGACGGCAGCGTCGAGTATTTGGGCCGCAGTGACGATCAGCTGAAGATCCGCGGCCAGCGCATCGAGCTGGGCGAAATCGAACAGGCGCTGCTGGCGCAGCCGGGGGTAGCGCAAGCGGCGGTGCACGCCATCGAATTAAGCGAGGGCGCGACGGGGCTGGGCGGCGCCGATATGCGCCAGTTGGTCGCCTGGCTGATCGCCCAACCGGGCGTGACGCTGGATACCGGCGCGCTGCATCAGGCGCTGGAGGCGCGTTTGCCGGCGCATATGATGCCGGTCAGCTATGTCATGACCGACAGCTTCCCGCTCAGCGCCAGCGGCAAGCTGGATCGCAAGGCGTTGCCGCGGCCGCAGTTGAACCCGCAGAGCGGCCGCGGGCCGCACAGCGACAGCGAACGCCTGCTGGCGGCGCTGTTCGGGGAACTGCTGGGGCGCGAGACGGTGTATGCCGACGACGACTTCTTCGCGTTGGGCGGCCACTCGCTGCTGGCGATGCGTTTGGCGGCGGAGCTGCGGCGGCGCGTCCCGCGGCCGTTGAGCGTCGGGCAAATCATGTTCGCCCGCAGCCTGGAGAAGATGGCGCACCTGCTCGATGACGCGCAGGCCGCCAACTCGGCCGAAAGCCGCGGCGTCGGCGAGTGCCTGCAGCTGCGGGCCGGCCAAGGCCCGGCGCTGTTCTGTCTGCATCCGGCTTCCGGTTTCGCCTGGCAGTACTCGGGGCTGAGCCGTTATCTGCCGGGGAGTTACCCGATCATCGGCCTGCAGTCGCCAAGGCCGGATGGCGCCATCGCCACCTGCGAGGACATTGAGCAGATGGTCGATCGTCATCTCGCCACTCTGCGCCGCCTGCAGCCGCAGGGGCCTTATTACCTGCTGGGCTATTCGCTCGGCGGCACGCTGGCGCACTCGATGGCCGCGCGTTTGCAGCAGCAGGGCGAAGAGGTGGCGTTCCTCGGCATGCTGGATACCTATCCGCCGGAAGGCCAGGACTGGACCGGCCCCAGCGAGGAGGAGGCGCAGAAGGAGGTGGCGCAGGAACAGGCCGAGTTTATGGCGGAAGATCATGGCGATCCGGCGCTGATGGCGGAGAAGGCAGCGATGTTCGACAGCATCGTCGCCAACTACCGCGACGCGGTGCGCCTTCTGTCTCAGGCGCGCAGCCGGCGTTTCCACGGCACGGCGACGCTGTTCGTCGCCGACCGGACGCTGCCGCCGGAGATGGATATCAACGCCGTGTGGGCGCCGTATCTGGATGGGCTGATCTGTCATCACCAAAGCTGCGAGCACGCGGACATTCTGTCGCCGGCCTCGCTGGAGACGCTCGGGCCGCTGTTGCATTCGCTCCTGACGCGGCAATACGGGTTGGTATAACGCAACCGGGCCGGGGCGTGCGTCCCGGCCCGCACTAAAACATGATATGCAGGACACTATGGCCAGACCTTCTTTTTTTCTTGATTTCAGTTTGCTGAGAAGCAATGCGCATTTCCGCGCGATTTTCTGCGCCCGCATGCTGTCGGTGTTTTCCCTCGGCATGCTGGCGGTGGGGGTGCCGATTCAGATCCAGGCGATGACCGGCTCCACGTTGCAGGTGGGGGTCGCGGTGGCGCTGGACGGCGTGGGCATGTTTATCGGCCTGATGCTGGGCGGGGTACTCGCCGATCGCTACGATCGCCGCAAGCTGATCCTGTTTGCGCGCGGCACCTGCGGGCTGGGCTTTGTCGCCCTGAGTCTGAACGCCTTCGCCCCGGCCCCGTCGCTGTGGGCGCTCTACCTGTTGGCGGCCTGGGACGGCTTCTTCGGCGCGCTGGGCATGACGGCGCTGATGGCGGTGATCCCGCTGCTGGTCGGGCGCGAAAACCTGGCGGCGGCGGGGGCCTTGAGCATGGTGACGGTGCGCATCGGTGCGATCCTGGCGCCGGCGCTGGGCGGGATTATCATCGTGTTCGGCGGCGTGGGGCTGGCGTTTGCCGTCGCGGCGGCAGGGACGCTGGGCACCCTTGTGCCGCTGGTGCGCTTGCCGACGCTGTTGCCGCAGCAGCAGGAGCCGGAACATCCGCTGCGCGCGCTCGCCAGCGGCTTCCAGTTTGTCTGGCGCAATAAAGTGGTCGGCTCGGTGGTGCTGCTGGGGATGCTGATGAGCATCGTCGGCGCCGTCAGGGTGCTGTTCCCGGCGCTGGCGCAGGACGCTTACCACGTCGGGGCGTCCTCTATCGGCCTGATGTATTCCGCGGTGCCGCTTGGCGCGATGCTGGGCGCGCTGACCAGCGGCTGGGTGGGGCGTTTCTCTCGCCCTGGCGTGCTGATCCTGATCGCCGCCATCGTCGCGTTTACCGCCATCGCGTCACTGGGGCTGTTCAGCCACCTGGCGCCGGCGCTGCTGGCGCTGGTGTGCTACGGCTACGCCAACGCCATCGCCTCACTTCTGCAGTTCATGCTGATCCAGAGCAACACGCCGGACCATCTGCTGGGGCGGGTGAACAGCCTCGGCACCGCGCAGGACGTAACCGGCGATTCGATCGGCGCGCTGGGGCTCGGCGTACTGGGCCGGGTATTTACCCCGTTGATGAGCGTGCTGTCGTTTGGCGCATTCGCCGCCTTGTTGGGCGTGCTGGTGGCTTTCAGCGTACGCACGTTGCGCCAGTGCCGGCCGGCGGACGCGCTGGTTGAGCACGATGAACCCGCGCCGGCAACCTCAGCGGCGGCGGACAACTAACCCCTCACGGCACCGGCGGTTCCGGCCGGTGCTGCTCCCCCCAGTTACACATCATGTCGATCACCGGGATCAGCGAACGTCCGCGCTCGGACAGGCTGTACTCCACCTTGGGCGGGATCTGCGGATACTCCTTTCTCACCACCAGGCGATCTTTTTCCAGCTCTTTCAGCGTCGAACTGAGCGTTTTATACGAAATGGTGCCGATGCAGCGCTGCAGTTCGTTGAACCGCAATACCGGCTTATACAACGCCAGCCAGTAGAGAATAATCATTTTGTATTTACCGTTGATCACCGACAGGGTGTAGCCATAGCCGGTGTCTTCAAGGCTGATGCCCGTAGGGCTGCAGTGGGATTCGGCGGTCATTTACACTTTCTCCAGGGTAAGTATGTGTCGTGAGTGTGCGTATTTTACATTCTGTCAGCATACCCTAAGATGCGTCGAAACACCTGACTGGAGAGATCAGTATGAAAACGTTGGTGGTAGTGACACATCCCGATATGGCGAACTCGGTGGTCAACAAACGTTGGCTGGAGGAACTGCGCCGCTATCCGGCGCTGTATACCGTGCACGAACTGCATCAGGCCTATCCGGACTGGCAGATCGACGTCGCCAAAGAACAGCAGTTGATTGAAGCGCATGACAACATCGTGCTGCAGTTCCCGATTTACTGGTTCAGCAGCCCGCCGCTGCTGAAAAAATGGCTGGACGACGTGCTCACCTACGGCTGGGCCTACGGTTCTCGCAGCGGCTATAAGATGCAGAACAAGAAACTGGCGCTGGCGGTCACGGCGGGCGTGCGCGCAGAAGATTACGCGCGTGAAGGGCGTTATCGCTACTCGCTGGAGGAGATCTTCCGGCCGTTTGAAGTGACCGCCGATTACGTGCGGGCCGACTATGCTTCGTTCTTTGCCTTTTACGGCAGGGAAGCCGCTTCGGACGGCACGGCAGAGCAGGTTCAGCAGCACGAGTTGGACAGCAGCGCGCAGGGCTATCGGGCATTTCTCGCCGCCCTGAATTAACGAGACTTCCCGGATGCGTCTGATAGTGCTGTTGCGAATGTCCGGGGAGGAATATGATTGCCGTATTCTTTGACTCGCCGGTGATAACCCCATGCCTTCAGCCGAAACGTTTATTGCTTTTCTTGTTGCACTCACCCTTCTGGAACTCTCTCCCGGACCGGATATGATGCTCACGCTGGCCCGGGGTATCGGCCAAGGTCGTCGCATCGCGCTGCTCAATGTTTTCGGCATGGTTTTTGTCGCCGGTATGGTGCAGGTTTCCATGCTGGTGCTCGGCCTCGCCACGCTGTTGCATAGTTATCCGCTGGCGTTGGACGTATTGCGTTGGGTTGGGGCCGCCTATCTGGTCTGGCTGGGGATAAAAATGCTGAAGGTAAGCCGGCAGCGTTCCGATGCCGTGCTGAAACCCCGGATGATGACCGGGTGACAGGCGGTGAAAGAAGGGGCGATTAACAGCCTGACCAACCCTAAGTCGCTGCTGTTCATGTTTGCTTTTCTCCCGCAGTTTGTTAACCCTGAAACCGGGCCGGTTTGGTTGCAATTGCTTGTTTTAGGTTCCATTCAGAAGCTGGCCGGGATCCTTTCGCTGGGCTCTGTCGCTATGGCCTCCGGCACCGTGGGGCAATGGCTCGCCCGCAATCCCCGTTTGTTGGTCTGGCAGCAGCGATTTACGGGCGTGGTCATGATGGGATTGGGCGCCAAACTCCTCCTGGGGGGCGGCGCTGTGTCAGCGCCGCGATAAGGGGAGCGGCTCGCGCTATTTCAGGTGAATGCTAAAACCGTCTTGCCCCGGCGCCAGATGGGCTTTCAGCGTCAACTGCGGGATCAGGTAGTCACCGGCGTTCTGCCGCCGAAACGGAATCGGCTCGGTGTGCCACAGATTATCGAGCCGCTGTCCGAGCTGTTCGCACAGGGCGGCAAAGCGCGTCTCGTCGGTCTTACCGGCGCGGTAGGTGACGAACGGCGGCAACACCTCGAACCCCGGGTAATGCAGCATGCCGTGCTGGATCGGGAACAGAATATCGTCGATCGGCCCGTTGATGCCGCGTGGGGCGTAATGGGATTCCCAGCCGCCGGCGCTGACGATCAGCATCGCCCGTTTGCCTGCCAACATACCCTCGCCGTAACGATCGCCCCAATGGGTATCGGAATGCTCACCGACGCCATAGGCAAAACCATAGGCATAGACACGCTCGAACCAGCCTTTCAGCATCGCCGGCATCGAGAACCACCACAGCGGAAACTGCAACAGCACCGCGTCCGCCCAGCGCAATTTTTGCTGCTCCCGTTCGATATCGGCGCTCTGCACGCCGTTGGCAAACGCGCGCCGGGAATCCAGCGAAGGATCGAAACGTGGGCCTGATGCGCCATCCAGGCTGTCGTTGGCGTCAAGTGCCGCTTTCCACTTCATGGCGTACAGATCGGACACCTGTACCTGATGGCCGGCCTGCGTCAGGCGCTCAACGGCGAAGTTTTTCAGTGAGCCGGTCAGCGACTGCGGCTCCGGGTGGGCGTAAACAATCAGCACATTCATAACAACGCTCCTTGGTGTGAGAGCTGCAGAGTAGGGCGTCACAAGGTATATTAGAAATGAATTACTGTTATCCCAGGTATAAGCATGAATAATTTAAGGCGGCTGGATCTCAATCTGCTGGTGACGCTCGACGCGCTGCTGGCTGAGCACAACGTCACGCGCGCGGCGCAGCGGCTCAATTTCTCTCAGCCGGCAGTCAGCGTGCATCTCGCCAAACTGCGGGCGATCTTTGACGATCCGCTGCTGTTGCCCGGCCCGCGCGGCATGCGTCCGACCGCCAGAGCGGAGCAACTGCGGGAACCGCTGCGTCAGGCGCTGGCGGCGCTTGAGTTGGCGGTGACGCCGGCGACGCCGTTCGATCCCGCTGTGGCGACCGATATCTGGCGTGTGGCCGCCTTCGACTACGGCGAATCCACCATCGTCCTGCCGGCGCTGAACGGTTTGCGCACGGCGGCGCCCGGCACCCGGCTGGCGGTGCTGGAAACCGCGCCGTCACGCATCGCCAAACTGGCGGAACAGGGAGAGATCGATCTGGCGTTTCACACCCGCGAAGGGGCGCCGCCCGGTCTGCGTCAGCGTACGCTATTCCGTGAACGCTATGTGCTGGTGGGCAGAGTCGGTCACCCTAAGCTGCATGAAAACCTGACGCTGGCGCAATTCTGCCTATTGGAGCAGGTGATGGTTTCGCCGGACGGTGGCGGTTTCTACGGCATCACCGACCAGGCGCTGGCGGACGTGGGGCTGACGCGGCGCGTGGTGCTTTCCGTGCCGCATTTTCTCTTCGTGATCTCGGTACTGACGCAGTCCGATTTGGTGGCGATGTTGCCGGAGCGGCTGGTGCGCAACCAACCGTTATTGCAGCAACTCAAACCGCCGTTGGCGGTGCCGGGTTTTGAAATGACGATGCTGTGGCACGAACGATCGCATCGGGATCCCGCTCACCGGTGGCTGCGCGAACATATCGTGCGTTCAGTGTGATCGGGCTAATGTAAACAGCGCGGGAAATTACATGAACAGGAAGCGGTCGGCCAGCGGAACGCCGCGTTCGAGGCGCGGTGGCAACGCGTCGTCGCGATCGTCAGGCTGAGCAGCTTGCGGCGCGGCGTCTTCGGCTTTTTCGATCATCAGCTCGCCGAGCAGGGCCAGAAAACGAGTGATCTTTTGCATATTCCCTCCGGGGCCATGATTAACCTGAGGACGATAGTAATCGCCGCCTAACCGAATGGGAAAAACTTAAAACTCATATCCTAAGAACCGGATCGCATATCGCATGACCGGGCGACGGTTGCCCATCGCCCGGTGAACGGTTTAGAAGGTGACGTTAACCTTGGCCCACAGGGTGCGGCCCGGTTCATTCACCGCGCTGTTGGCCGAATAGCCGAAGGCGCTGTTGCCCGCCAGGTTGAGGTGCTCGCTGTAGGTCTTGTTCAGGATGTTATCCAGACCGGCGCTCAGCTTGACGTTTTTATTCACCTTGTAGGCGGCGTTCGCGGAGAGCACGCCGAAGCCGGCGCTTTCGGCAAAGTCTTTGCCCACCACGTTGCCTTCGTTGATCGCCACGCGGTTTTGGCTGCTGACCAAACGCCACAGCCCGGTGCCGCTCCAGTCGCCGTACTCGTAGGTCAGCCCCAGACGCGCCTCCAGCGGCGGGATCTGCGGCAGCGGGCGGCCGTCGCTGGTGTTTTTGCCCCAGGAGTAGGCCAGGCTGGCGTCGGTTTTCCAGTGCTCGCTCAACTGATAACCCATGCCCATTTCGCCGCCCATGATGTTGGCGTTGACGTTATCGGCCTGGCTGAGACGCGCATTGTGCGGATCGTATTTGAACAGGATGAAATCATCGACGCGGCCCACATAAGCGGAGACCCAGCCGTTGAAGCGCTTGCCGTTGTATTGTGCGCCGATGTCGAGCTGCGTAGTTTTCTCGCTCTTGACGCTGGAGAACGGATCCTTGCTGCCATTCGGGCCGAGCTTCGGCGAGAACAGCTCCCAGTAATCCGGGAAACGCTCAGTATAACCGACGCCGGCGTACAGCATCAGCGGCAGCTCGGCCAGCGTGTGCTCCAGGCGCATAAAACCGCTCGGCAGGGTGTCGGAACGCTCCGCGTCGCCGCCGTTGCGGAAGTTTTCCACCAGGGTGCGATCGAGACGCGCGCCGCCGATCAGTTTATTCTGTTCGCTGGTGGACCAGGTCAGTTCGCTGAAGGCGCCGTAGCTGTTGAACTGGGCGTCTTTTTCCCAGCTGCCGCGGCTCATGCTGCGATGGGTGTTGGTTTGGGTGTCCAGGCCGCTTTCCAGCTTCACGTCCTGCCACAGCCAGGTGCCCATTACGCGACCGCCAACGGTGCGGCGATCGAGCTGCATCGTCATGCCGGAGGACATCATATGTCCGCCATGGCCGCCCATGCCCATACCGCCATGGCCACCGTGCCCACCCATGCCGCCGCTGCCCGGTGAGCGCAGGGTGACGTTGTCCATCACGTGGTTGGCGTAATTGTAGTAGACCTGCGCTTCCAGCTTATCCAGCACCTCGCCGATGTTGGATTTTTCCACCCGCATGCCCAGGCTTTCGCGCTTGAACTGCGAACCGTCCATGCTGCGGCCGGCATAGCGCGCTTCGCCGTTGCCGCGGCCCATGGTCACTTCCAGCAGCGTATCGTTGTCCGGCGTCCAGCCGAGCGCCAGATCGCCGTTCCACTTGTCCCAGCGCGATGGCACGCGCGTATTGGTGCCGTCCTGATAATCGTTGGAACGAGATTTGTTGGCCATCACCCGCAAGTAACCTTGCTCGGCGCCGAGGCTGGCGTCGATATTCTCGTCCCAGCGGCCGTTGGAGCCGGTCAGCACGCTGGCGTTGCCCTTGACGCCCGGTTTGTCGAAGCGTGGGCGTTCACGTTCGAAACGCACGGTGCCCGCCGACGATCCCGGTCCCCACAGCACCGTCTGCGGCCCTTTGGTGATGGTCAGCAGATCGAAACTTTCCGGCGAGATGTAAGAGGTGGGCGCATCCATTCTCGATGGGCAGGCGCCCAGCATTTCCGAACCGTCGGTGAGGATCTTCAACCGCGAACCGAACATGCCGCGGAACACCGGATCGCCGTTGGTGCCGCCGTTGCGGATCTGAGAAAAACCGGGAATGGTTTTCAGGTAGTCCGAGCCATCGCTGGCCGGCACCGGCTGACGCGGAGTTTTCGGTGACGTCACGATGGTCAGCGGAGAGTAGAGCGGTGCGGTGACGGTGATCACGTCGCCATCATTAACCTTTGTGTTGGCAGGGTGCTGATGCGCCTGCGCCGCGTGGCCAGCCAGCAGGAACAGCGGCATGGCGGCGGTGATGGCGCGGGCGGCGGCGTTCTTTTTATAAACGGGTTTAAACATCATCTTTCCTTAAGCTAACTTTTTTCCGTTCTTGGCCGAGGGATTATTCAGGCGTGGGGCGGCCTGGCGAAAATCACCATCGGTAAATACGGGGGTTAATTCCATCAGCGTGGAAATAACCGGATTAATAATGTCGTCTCGGTGCTTAATCGTTGGGCGAATTAATTCCGCCGGGTTGAAGCGATCAACGGCAATACAGAGAACGGCAATGGGCTTATTGTTAAATCAGAGGAAAGAGAGGGGGGGCGCGCGCGGCTGTAATTCGGTGTGAACGACGTGGGCAAACAGGGGAACGAGATAGCGGATCGGCGGCGGGCGCGAAGCCAGCGACTGAGACCAGAACAGCGGGGCGTGGCTCACGTCCAGCAGCGGCGCGTGCAGCAACAGCACGCAGTAGCCGCAGGCGCTGTCGTCCATCATCATCGCCATGTTGTGGTGGCCGCCGCCGTGCTGCATCAGCGGCTGCGAGGCTTTTTCAGGTTCAGACGGCGGCGAGTGCATCCCGTGATGCATCGGCATATCCATGCCGCAATCCGCCATGACGGCCGTTCCAGCACTTCCGGCGCGTACATGCTCCAGAGATCGCGAGATCACCGGCGCAATGAACAACATCAGAATGGCAAACATCCCTAACCAGGCGGCGGCCCGATTTCGCGATGCAGAGGGCTGAATTAACGACACAATCAACCTAAAAAAGGGTTAACACAGGGGAGGGAATTGTACTGGTTTATGTCGAAATGTTAAAACCTTTTATTTCTGGTCAACGGCCTGTTGATGAATATATTATCGGATAAGCGCTTTAATTCTGACCAAAGGCTATTTTTATTGCGCCACTAACGTGACGGGGACAATATTAATGACGGAAGAACTGGCGAGCACGATTATTCCGCTTTATGACGAACATGCCGCCGCCTGGGAACGCCTCAGACCCACCACGCTGTTCGAGCGGCCGTGGCTCGACCGCTTTTTGCAGCTTACCCCGGCCAACGCGCGGCTGCTGGATCTCGGCTGCGGCAATGGCGCGCCGATCGCCGCCTATTTTATCGAACAAGGGTATCGAGTCACCGGCATCGACGGCGCGCAGGCGATGATCGCGCGCTGCCGGCAGCGTTTTCCACAGCAGGAGTGGCGGCAGATGGACATGCGCCGGCTGAATCTGGCGACAAGATTCGATGGCCTGCTGGCCTGGGACAGCTTCTTCCATCTGGCGCGCGACGATCAGCGCCGCATGTTTCTACTGTTCAGACGGCACGCCAAGCCGCATGCCGCACTGATGTTCACCAGCGGCCCTGAAGACGGCGTGGCGATCGGCAATTTCGAAGGCCAGCCGCTGTTTCACGCCAGCCTGGCGCCGGAGGAGTATACGCGCCTGCTGCAGGAAAACGGCTTCCGCGTGGTCGATCATGTGGTGGAAGATCCCGCCTGCGGGGGAAGAACGGTCTGGTTGGCGCAAAGCATCAAGTGACAATGTCACGTGCAGGTTCATCGGAACCTGCACGTTAACGTTATTTAGCGCTGACGCGCCAAACGGTGTTGCCCACGTCATCCGCAATCAGCAGGGCGCCGGCCTTGTCGACCGCTAATCCAACCGGCGCGCCATAGAGTTCCTTCTCGTCGTCGGAGACAAAGCCGGTGACTACCGCTTTGAGTTTACCGACCGGCTTGCCTTGTTCGAACGCCACGTAGCTGACCCGGTAGCCGTTCAGCGGCGAGCGATCCCAACTGCCGTGCTCACTGACAAAGGCGCCGCCGCGATAGTCGGCCGGCAGAGCGCTTGCGGTGTAGAACAGCAGCCCCAGCGGCGCGACGTGCGAGCTGAGGGCGTAGTCCGGCTTGATGGCTTTCGCCACCAGATCCGGCCGCGCCGGCTGCACCCGACGATCGACGTGCTGGCCGAAATAGCTGTAAGGCCAGCCGTAGAAGCCGCCGTCCTGTACCGAGGTCAGGTAGTCCGGCACCAGATCGGCGCCGATCTCGTCACGCTCGTTGACGATGGCCCACAGCTTGCCGCTGTGCGGTTCCCACTGCAGCCCGGTCGGATTGCGCAGGCCGCTGGCGAAGATGCGGCTGGCGCCGGAGGCGGTGTCCACTTCCAACACGGCGGCGCGCCGGTACTCTACGGCCAGGCCGTTTTCGGTGATGTTGCTGTTGGATCCAACGCCGACATACAGCTTTTTACCGTCCGGGCTGGCCAGCAGGGCCTTGGTCCAATGATGGTTGATGGTGTCCGGCAGATCGGCCAGCTCTTTACCCGGATCGCTGATGCGCGTTTCGCCCGGCTGATAGGCGTACTGCATGATATTGCCGGTGTTGGCCACATACAGGGTGTTGCCAATCAGCTGAACGCCGAATGGAGAATCGAGCCCCTCGAGGAAGACATGCTTTTCCCAGCTGCCGTCGGCGGTGGGGCGCAACAGGGTGATGCGGTTACCGCCTTTTCCCCCTTTACCTGACTGCCCCTTAACCAGCCCGGCGATCAGCTGCTTGGGTGTGCTGACCGCTTCGGTGCCCGGCCCGTTGGCCTCCACCACCAACACATCACCGTTGGGCAGGGTAAGCAACTGACGCGGGTGCAGCAAACCGTCTGCCACCTTGTCGATTTTCAAGCCTTCGGCGACTTTCGGCATCTGGTTTTGCTGCCAGCCCACGCCCTTTGGCACCTGCATCGGCGGCATCAGGAAATCTTGCGCCGCCGGCAATGCCGGATCCGGCCCCATTTGTTGTTCCGGCGAAATGACGGCACTGTTATCGCAGCCGGCCAGCGCCAGTACGGCCGAAAGCGCAATCGCGATGGATGATAGCTTCATGAAAACCTCCTTATTTTGCGCGGGCGCTCACGGCCAGCAGAATGTTGGCGAAGCTCAGCAGCGCGACCACGATCGCAGACAGCACCAGGCCTTGCGGCACCACGGCATACGCATCCCGGCTATGCACGAAAGCGTTGATAATGGCGAGAACGATGGCCAACAGATTCAGCCAGAAATGGAGCTTGACCGATAAGCCCTGTAGCCGGCCGCTGCCGAACCACACCTGCACCAGGTTAATCAGTCGGGGAATGATGGCAAAAATCAGGCCGATGGCGATCAGCCAACTGGCACCATTGACCCATTGAATATTCGCCGTGCAGGCATAGATGATGTCGAAAATGAGCGCCGCGGTAAAAAATCCATAGGGTATCGGATTGAGCCATTCATAGACGGCCACCGCGGCCGCTGAAGGCCTTGCTGTCGTTTGCGTGGTCATACTGGTATCTCCATGAAAAATGATAGATAAAAAGGCGTTGGCCCCTTAAAGCTTTGTTCAGATTCACCGATTTGAACAATTTTGATTCTCATTTTTAGCATGCGATGTTAAAACCGAAACCGTCACCACGGCATTATCAATGGCTTAGCAACATCTGGAGGAAGGGCATGAGTGTAGAGCGCGTTCAGCGATTTCTGGCCGAGCACGCGCCGGAAACGGCGGTGACGGTGCTGGCAAAGAACACCGCGACGGTAGCGCTGGCGGCGGAAGCCTTTGGCGTGGAGGGCGGGCAGATCGCCAAGACGCTTTCGTTTCGCGTGAACGACGGCGTGGTGTTGTTGGTGATGGCGGGAACCGCCAGAATCGATAACAAGAAGTACAAGCAATTCTTTGGCGTAAAGGCACGCATGCTGCCGGCGGAGGAGGTGGAGGCGCTGACCGGCTATCCGCCCGGCGGCGTTTGCCCCTTTGCCGCACCGGCAACGGTGAGAGTTTACTGCGATCGCAGTCTGTGCAGCTACAGTGAAGTGCTTCCGGCAGGCGGCAGTGATAACTCAGGCGTGAGAATTGCGCCGCAACGGCTGGCCAGCATCACCGGAGCGGAGTGGATTGACGTGACAGGGTAACTGCAAGTGTGTTATTGCAAGATTAAAAAGTCACCCGATTTAGCCCGTTTGAAATGTCACTCACTTCGTCAATACGATAATCGCAAGGGGCCGTTAAGCGAGTTTACGGATCAATCGATCCAGCCGCTCGCAGGCATGGAGGAGTGATTCGCCTTCCTTGCCTGATACGCCAAGCAACAGACCGGACTTTTCCGCTACCCCTGACTGATACCAGGCTGAAAGCGGGGATGGCGCCAGGCCAAAGTTATAGGCGTAATGCGCAATGGTGCGATCCTGAGAGCCGTCTGGCAGGTTGATTAAGACGGATAAACCATGGACCTGAACGGTGTAGCCTAACGCCTTCATTATGCGGGAAAGTTCAGTACTTCTGGCATGGTAAACTCTTTTCATTTTTCGCAGATGCCGAAGAAAATGCCCCTCACTCAAAAAGGCATGCACCGCCATCTGGATCGCGGGAGTCGGAGCGGGGGAAAGCGAGGCGGCGACATCAGCAACCGTCTCGACAAGCGATGGCGGCGCCACGACAAACCCCAGGCGTAGAGCCGGGCTAATGGTTTTACTGAATGATCCAATATGGATAACCCGACCATAAATATCCTGTGACGCCAGCGCTGGCGCCGCGCGGCGATTAAGCTGCAACTCCCCCAGATAGTCATCCTCGATGATCCAGCGGCCATTTTGGTGGGCCCACTCAATTAAACGGTGGCGCCGTTCCAATGATAATGCCATCCCCAGGGGCGCTTGCTGCCCGGGGGTGACCAGCGCGATTGCCGCGTCAGGCGCGTGATGGATGCCATATTCTATATCCATCCCTTCGGAATCGACCCGCACAGGTACCGTGGCCAGGCCCGCAAGGCTCAAGGCTTTTCTTGCCGGCGGAAAGCCAGGATTTTCCACCCAGGCTTTGTGCCCGCGTAAAGACAGCGCATGCAGTATGAGGCCAAGTCCTCCGGTGAATCCGGCAGTCACGAAAACTTGAGAAGGATGGCATTTGATTCCTCTGGAAAGGGTGAGCTGACCGGCGATTTCGCGGCGCAATTCGCTTTCCCCTCTGGGGTCGCCATAGCATTGTCTGGACTGCACGGCGTGGCGGGCTGACGCCGCAAAAAGGCGTGAGAAGAGGGGGACGGGAAAGACATCGCCGGCAGGGATCCCCATCTGAAAATCGCCTGTAGGGAAGAGAAAATCCTGAAACAATTCTGAAGTGGGTACGGATTCAGGCACCTTTTTCGCCGCCCTGCCCGGCGGTAGATTATCCACGACGCAGGTTCCACGAGAGCGGGACATCACGACAAGTTGCTCATCGGATAACCGTTCATAGGCGGTCTTAACCGTGCCGCGAGAGATACCCAATTGTATGGCAAGGTCAATCCATGAAGGGAGCCTTGTGCCTGGCGCAAGAACACCGCTCTCAATGGCTTCGGTGATCCCCTGGCGGATCTGCTCAGCGATGGATATCCGTGCGTTACGGTCAATCGTCAGCGCCAGAGTGGGTTTGTTCATATATCGCTCCATTAATCAGCAGGTGTACTTGAAATAGCAGAGGCATTTCTGGTCAGCATGTTTTAACCATCCCGGATGCGTGGTACAGCAAAATCTTCGTTTTTTGGTTCTTTTAAGTGTAAATCCAGCTGTTATGCTTGACTCAGTTTCAACGATAAAGGAAATAAAAAATGAGTCAACGCATTGATTATACTAAAACTTCTCCGGCAGGGGTTAAAGCGCTCGGTGGTGTTTATACCTACGTCGCGCAATGTGGCCTGGAGAATACGCTCGTGGAACTGGTTAATTTGCGCGTCAGCCAAATTAACGGCTGCGCTTATTGCCTGGATATGCACACACGCGATCTCCTGAAGAAAGGTCTCAGCCCCGTCAAACTTGCTTTGGTGCAAGTCTGGGAGGAAGCCGGAGAGGTCTTTACCGCGCGTGAAAAGGCGGCGCTGTCCTGGGCCGAGACCGTCACCCGGGTTTCTGAAACGCATGTTCCGGATGAAGCCTTTGCGGCGGCATCTGCCGTTTTCGAAGATAAGGAACTGGCGGATTTGACGATGGCGATAGGCTTAATCAACGCCTATAACCGTCTGGCTATCAGTTTCCGCAATGTACCGCAGGAAGCGCAAAAACCCTGATATTGCGTGTTGTGACGTGGCGAGATCGCGCGGCGTCACACCTGCTTTAACAACTCCAGTCAGGAGCCCGTCATATGATAAGCAGAAATCCATTTTTATCCGCAGTAGCCGCTGTTGGAATGATCTTCTCAACAACCGTTTTGGCGCATGGCGTTGAACCACAGGGGCAAGGCGAGACGGTTAAACCGAATTTTTCGCATGCGATCCCCAACATTCCGGGTAAATCGCTTACTGCCGTCGAAGTCATTTATCCTGCGGGCGCTGCATCAGCATCTCATACGCATGCTCCTTCTTCATTTATCTACGCTTATGTCGTGGAAGGCGAGATTATCAGTCAGGTCGAAGGTCAACCTGAACGGACTTATCGGGCAGGCGAAAGCTGGTATGAAGATCCTGGGGCGCACCATGTTGTCAGCCGTAACGCCAGCAAAACCAAACCGGCGAAACTACTGGCGGTATTTGTCGTGGACACCAAAGATACTCAGCTCACCACGCCAGACAGTAAGCCGTAATAATGGGAGTCCGAATTGATTACACCCGGACGTCCTCCGCTGGCGTCCAGGCATTCAGCGCCATTGACCATTACCTCTGTCATTGCGGTTTGGACGAGCGACTGCGCGATCTCATTAATTTACGCGTCAGCCAGATTAACGGCTGCGCGTATTGCACTGATTTGCATACGCGTATGTTGATGAAAGAGGGCGTCGGCGCCGAGAAACTGGCGGCGCTCCAGGGATGGGTCTGTACCGAAGGCATTTTTTCTTTAAAGGAGCGCGCGGCGTTAGCCTGGGCTGAATATATGACGCTCATTGCCCTTTCATCAAACCGGCGTGAACGCGCGCCAGATTTGCGGCGCTATTTCAGCGACGAAGAGGTATGTGACCTTACGCTGGCTATCAGTCTCATCAACGCCTACAACCGCCTGGCGATAAGCTTTCGTAATATCCCTCAGGCGGTTTTGGAGCATCAGAAGTAATGAATGGACGTGCCTTAACGGCGATAACGCGGGGCCGGCTGCGCAGTGCTGAGATGCTGGCTCATGGTACGCCGAGCGGCCTCCCAGGCATTCCATTCTTCACCGTCCTGCAATGGCGGGATGGTCACCGTTTCACCGGCATCTAAACCTGCCAGCGCGGCATCGACCATATCCTCGCTTTTCATGACCCATGATTGCGGCAGATTTTCATGGCCGCCTACGCCTGGCACATTCCAGAACGCGGTCGCCGTCGCGCCGGGTAAAACGGCCTGAACGCGAATCCCTTTATCCCCGAGCTCGTGCTGCAGAGAGTGGCTGAACGCCAGCACAAAGGCTTTGCTTGCGCCATAAATCCCATTCAGGGTTTCCGGGCTAATCGCGACGATAGACGCGATATTGATGATTGTTCCCGTTCCGCGAGCGAGCATTGCCGGTGCAGCCGCATAAGTTAAACGCATCAGCGCGGTGACGTTGAGGTTAATCATCGCTTCCATTTCATCAACATTCGAATCCAGAAGCGGCGTTACGGCGCCAAAACCGGCATTATTCACCAGCATAGTCAGTGACGTTTCATTACGCAGTAGCTATTCCACATGGCGTAGTTCCTGCGGGTTACCGAGGTCCGCGCCGATAATACGGACCTGACGATGATGAGTATCGCGGATCCGTTGGGCAACCTGTTCCAGACGGTCAGTATTGCGCGCCACAAGGATCAGATCGTAGCCGCGTTTAGCGAGTCTGTCGGCATAGAGTGCGCCGATGCCGCTTGAAGCGCCGGTCACCAGGGCGGTGCCATTTGATGATGTGCTCATGTTTTTCTCCAGGGTGGTTATTTTCAATGATGAGCACAATAACACTCGCATTTCATGTCTTAAATGTCATATAAACACCTTTTTATGACATTGGATTATGATGGGTCCGCTATATGCGCAGAGTCGGTTTTATCCTCACACCCGGTTATTCGCCGATGGGCTTTGCGGTTATTACCGCGTTTGAAGTCGCCAATATGGTGTTGCCGGAACCGGTCTATGACATTCATTTGCTTTCGGAAAATGGCGGCGCGTTACGCACATCCGCGGGCTTCGATGTGGTGACGGAAGCCTTTACTGAAACGCATTACGATGTTTTGCTGTTTGGCGCCAGTATGGAAAAGGCGACACCCGATACCATCGCGTTCGTGCGCCGCGCCGCGCCATTCGCCCGTCGGGTCGCAGCAGCGTGTATTGGGACGTTTTTGCTTGCGGAAGCCGGAATGCTGGACGGACATCGCGCCACCACGCACTGGATGTATGCCCGGGAACTCAAGCAGCGCTACCCGAAGATACAGGTTGAAGAAGACCGGATATTTGTTTGCGATGGTCCGTACTGGACATCAGCAGGGATGACAGCGGCTATCGACCTCGCTCTGGCGTTGTTCGAAAGTGATTTGGGCCCCGATATCACCCGGTCTATAGCGCGAAAACTGGTGCTTTACCATCGCCGCACGGGCGGGCAATCGCAGTACTCGTCACTACTGGAGCTGGAACCGAAAACCGATCGCATTCAGAAGGTGCTGACCTATGCGCGCCGCAATCTGGACCGTCGTCTAAATATTGAAGAACTGGCCGACGTGGCGAATCTGTCGCCTCGTCAATTCAGCCGTATCTTTCAGGCGGAAACCGGACAGTCGCCGGCAAGGGCCGTTGAGTATCTGCGGCTGGAATCGGCGCGGGCGATGTTAGAGGAGAGCAACAGTTCGCTGGATGAGATCGCCAGGCAAACAGGATTTATCGACAGAGAACGCATGCGACGCGCTTTTATTCGTACGATTGGGCAGCCGCCGCAAGTTATTCGTCGTCAGGTACGCCATACTGAAGGCTGAGGGACTTCAGATATAAGGAGAGTAGGGAAGAGCAGCGTCAATAACATCAGCCTACAGAATATTTTACTCCGCGATGGGGCTGCCAAATTTAGCGACGCAATGCCATACCTTCTTCAAATGCTGTGGGTCATAACCTTTCCCGCGAGCTAGCCCGATATCAAATGGCGTAACAAAACCGTTGTTAACGAGTTTTCGCGCCAGATCGGCAATCTCTTTTCCCCGGTAATCGACGCACTCGGGTAGGTGTTTTTCCGCCAGCCGGTAACCAGGATGCCATTCTACCGGGCAGGCTAGCCGGTGAGCGAAAATGTCGATCGGCGTGTCTTTATAGCAACCATCCAGCACTACGGCTTCAACGTCGTCCGCAATAGTCATGATGCCGTGTATGTGAGCTTCTATATAGTTATCTAAAACGTCTGTGATTGGGCTATCTCGCTCGGCTAATTCAATCAGCGCGCACTTTTC
This sequence comes from Serratia sp. CY83965, assembly GCF_052166375.1. Classification (NCBI taxonomy): domain Bacteria; kingdom Pseudomonadati; phylum Pseudomonadota; class Gammaproteobacteria; order Enterobacterales; family Yersiniaceae; genus Serratia; species Serratia sp. CY83965. Next base: position 133,880 of record NZ_JBJNOV010000005.1, read on the forward strand.
GGCAGTAGCAAAATGTGACGGCGCGAAAAAGCTATCGGGGTAACAGAATGTCGTTCTCTCCATGGCCGCTGGGCGCATACGGAAATGCGATGACCCAAAGCGCGGCGAGCCTCCCGTAATGCTGTTTCGGTAATTGAGCGCCCCATATTTAGGGCGTAGTTCCGGGCTTGCGTCAGCATACGCCATGCCAAAAATAGCGTTTTCCCACGCCCAACGATCTCCACCGGGGTATGCCGTTAATCCACCGTTGCTGGTATGCGTTTCAAACTGCGAACGATACACGCCATCCTCAGCTAACGCCTCAATCATGGTCATTCCACGGCATAGCGCATCAGGATGGAAGTTAAGCGTGACGGGCATCGTTGTCGGTAACGGATCACCATCCGCTTTACTGGAAATATGAAGAATGGCGGCCAGAACAGGGTTAGCGAGCATCACAATGTTATGTTAAATAGAGTGTATAATGTCATAATTAACAGACTGTTTTAAATAGAAAAATAATTAGTCCATCGGATTGTGGCAAACCGCCTCGATATTGTGGCCATCCGGGGCGATCACAAATGCCGCATAGTAATGGGCATGGTAATTGGGCCGCAAACCGGGCGCGCCATTGTCTTTGCCGCCGGCGTTTAGCGCGGCGTGGTAGAACGCATCGACCTGCTCACGGCTGCTTGCGGCAAATGCCAGGTGCAGATGCGCCGGCTTTTCATCGGTTTGAAACAGGCACAATGACACATTACCCCGTTCGGGACACAACTCAATGCCATAGCCGGGGTCGCCTTCGGCAACGATTTTTACGCCCAGTGGCGCCAGCGCATTGAGGAAAAACGCTTTGCTGAGGGCAAAGTCGCTGACGCCAAATTTCACATGATCAAACATGGGGAGGCTCCTGGAGCGAGGAGGAATGTTCCCATTCAGTATAGCCAACGCCGCGGTGCGTGCCGAAAGCGATCAAACGCGCGCCAATGCGCATTTAGCGTGCAAATACTGTCCGCTTAAATGACGCGTTTTAGAGAAATCTGCAATATCGTAGCCGCTACGTTTTATCAGATTTCACGTAGCGCGATCAAAAAAGCAGGGGGATGCTTGGCCAATACCGGCAGGTACGCGCCATTGAAAATCATGCCCGGTCATCATTATTGAAGTGGAAAATGGCAGCGCGCATCGAAACTACGCGAGATTATTGGCTGGCGTTTTAACGGCCATTCATCATATCGGCAGCACAGCAGTACTGGAACTGGCAGCCAAACCAACGATTGATATATTGCTGGAGGTTGAAAGTCTGGCGGCGTTGGATAGCTTGAATGACAGGATGCGTGACATGGGATATACGCCGCGTGGCGAGAACGGCAAGCGCACGCATCGCGTGCATGCATTATTGCGGAGAGTGAACAGGCGATCAGACATTTGGCGTTCAGAGATTATCTGCGCAAGCATCATGATGTTGCTCAGTAATACGCGGCAATCAAATGCCAGGCAGCAGAAGACTGCCGGCAAAACCAGCGGCTTATGGCCGGTTGAAAACCGAATTTATTCAACGGCACGAGCAGTTGGCGCTGGCCGGGTTGGCCGCAGGAGAAACCCCAAGAATCAGGCCTGGACGGCAGAATCCACATACCTTCACTTTGGTGCGCATAATGTATATTATGTTAAATTTAAATGCTGAATACGCACCGGGATTAGCCCTGCACATCATCTCTCGCCTCACCTTCAACGTTATCATTCCGACATTCCATTTTCCCGCCAGGCTTACTGTCACTCGCCGCTTTTAAACGCAATCAATCATCAGTTGGCGTACCTTGATGAAATCGCATCTGCCAACCCTCTTTATCTTTCAGGAGCCAAATCGATGAGCGCTCAGTGCAACGAACGGCGCGGCCCTGTGCGTCACGCTGAAAACTTTTATACGTCAGCAACACGGCACCTTCGCTGATTTGCGCCAGCTTAAAAGCTTCGGCGAAAATCGGCGGATAATCCGTTTCCATCTCCAGCGCCGCAACGGTCTGGCGTTTGTCATAGCGCAGCCCTGAACGACCGATCTCTTCAAAGTCTTCATGCAACAATGCCGCGACACGTTTCGGATCGCAGCGCGTCGTTGGCTGGTGCAGTTCAACCTCAAGCGCCTGAATTTGGCTAAGCCACTCTGCAAAATGGGTCAACATGCCCTCCTTTTTGATCGCGCTACGTGAAATCTGGCAAACTTCGGCAGTCAATCTACACCAGAATGACACTCGTGAAACCTGATTATTCCCAGGGGTCCTTCTCATAAAGCTTTTGCCAGTTCTTTTCCGTGACAGGCACGAGTTCCCCGTTGAACGTATAGGTACAACAGCGGCATCTCACCGGCACATCTTCTGCGGTGAATGCCGGGTTCACTTTCTGCAGTATCCCGCGTTCATCGACACACAGTCCGCTGTAATAGCTCGACTCACCACAGCAGACATAGCTCCGCCAGTTTTTACGGTGCAGCGCCACCAGGTAAAAAATGGGCGCTGGTTTGTCCAA
>NZ_JBJNOV010000006.1:0-247 GCF_052166375.1 Serratia sp. CY83965
ACTCCTTCTCATAAAGCTTTTGCCAGTTCTTTTCCGTGACAGGCACGAGTTCCCCGTTGAACGTATAGGTACAACAGCGGCATCTCACCGGCACATCTTCTGCGGTGAATGCCGGGTTCACTTTCTGCAGTATCCCGCGTTCATCGACACACAGTCCGCTGTAATAGCTCGACTCACCACAGCAGACATAGCTCCGCCAGTTTTTACGGTGCAGCGCCACCAGGTAAAAAATGGGCGCTGGTTTGTC
>NZ_JBJNOV010000007.1:0-99303 GCF_052166375.1 Serratia sp. CY83965
TGCCGGGTTCACTTTCTGCAGTATCCCGCGTTCATCGACACACAGTCCGCTGTAATAGCTCGACTCACCACAGCAGACATAGCTCCGCCAGTTTTTACGGTGCAGCGCCACCAGGTAAAAAATGGGCGCTGGTTTGTCCAATCGACTAACCGCTTCGCTATGTACTTCATTCCAGGGGTGGCCCACTTTACTGAGCAGAAATTGAAATAGCGGCGTGTAATCCATTCCATGTTGTATCCGCCCATGCATGCTTTCACGCAGCGGCAACTGCTCATCGTCCGCCTGTTTGCCATGGCGTCCCCAACGGTATTCACCACCGCTGGCGATGGGTCCTTTGGATGTAACGCTTTCTCTTCTATAGAGTTTTTTCTTTGTATCGCGACGAGTTCTCATCAAACCTCAAAAGTGACGCCGTCACTCAAAAAAGCCTCACGCCTGTTTATCTCCCAAATGCGACCGCCGAACCCGCAATTCCCCGTGCCGCCAGGCGCCGTCTGCCGTGGCGCGATTGTCGATCAGGCGATTCAAGGCTTCTTCGACAAGCCGGTCGATGCGTTGGCTGTAGCTGGTCAGCGCCCAGTTGGCTGAGCCGGCCTCATCGATATCGTCGAAGCCCACCACGGCCATCGCGGACGACGGCGCCGTTTGCCTGAGCGCTTCGAGCGCCCCCAGCGCCAGCACGTCGTTCTCGCAGAACAGCGCCTCAACCCGCTCGCTTTCCGGCGTTGCCTGCAGGTATTCGCTCATCAGTTGGAAACCGCGTTGGCGATCGTAGTGGCCGGCGGTGAGCACCCGATTCAACTGAAAGCCGGCGGCCATCAGCCTGTCGCGGTAGCCTTCCATGCGCAGTAAATGACTGCTTTGCGTGTCCGGCCCCTTCATGTAACCAAAGCGCCGATGCCCTTGCTCTATCAGCAGCGCAGCGATCTCTTCGCCGGCGCGGTAGCCGTCGATATTGACCACATCAATGTGTTCGCTTTCCGTATTGCGGCACACCTGCACCAGCGGGATCTGATGCAGATCTTGCGCGATCGCCGCCCACTCTTTGGTTAACACCGTCGCCAGGAACAGAATGCCATCGACCTGCAGCTGGTCGGCCATCGCCATCACCGCCCGGTAGTTTTCGCCCGCGGTGATGTTCAGCAGCAGCGCCATATAGCCGCGGGTTTGCAGCTGTTTGGTGACCATATCGAGCATCATCATCGAATGCGGGTTCTTCATCTCGTCGATGGCTACGCCAATGATGTGCGTGCGTTTTTGCGACAGGCTGCGCGCCAGCAGGTTTGGCCGATAGCCCAGCTCGGCGGCCGCCGCCAACACGCTTTCACGCGCGTTGTCCGAGATCGACGCACCAGGCGTAAAGGCGCGCGATACCGTCCATTTAGAGACGCCGGCCTTTTCGGCGACGTCGCTGGCGGTGGCTTTGTGGTGTTTTATCATGGTTGCGTCGATCCCTGCTTCGGTGAAGTCAAACTATACCCTGCTCGCTCAGATCCCCTAAGCGCCTGTCGGCATATCTGCTGCAATTATGTATCGTTTTTGCACCCGATTGCAATTTGTTGTGCAATCGGGTGCAAAGCGTAAAGAGTTTGTGATCGTCCGCGCTGTTTTCACCTTTCCCCTGTTGACCAAATTTTATCCATGGCCGACATTCACGGTGGCATTCAGAGACTCGTCGCCGTTTTTCCTTCTGATTTGCACCCGGTTGCAAAAACGTTGTTTTTACATAACACCTCTCTTCTCAACAGGATACCGTAATGAAAAAAACCAGACTGTTGTTGATGTTAGCCTGCTCGCTGTTTGTCATGACCGCTCAGGCCAAGAGCTATCAGGTCGGCGTGGCGCTGGCCAATTTCGATCTCAACTTCGTCTCCATCCTGCGCAGCCAAATGGCGCGTGAACTGGCTGCGCAGCAGCTGCAAGGCCAGTTCGTCGATGCCAAAGGCGATGTCGCCCTGCAGGTGCAGCAGGTAGACGATCTGATTAATCAGGGCGTGGACGCCATTATCCTCAACCCGGTCGATACGCAAGGCGTCCAGCCGATGATAGCGGCCGCCAAACGCGCCGCTATCCCCCTTATCTTCGTCAACCGCAAACCCGAAGTGCCGCTGAGCGGCGCGACGGCCTACGTCGGCTCCGATTCGGCGCTCAGCGGCCGCCTGCAGATGGAGGCCCTGGCGAAAAAAATGAATTACCGCGGCAACGTGGCGATCCTGATGGGCGCCCTCTCCAACGAAGAAACCCGCGAGCGCACCCGCGCGGTGGAAGCGGTGATCGCCAAACACAAAGAGCTGAAAGTGGTAGAGAAACAGACTGCGAAATGGCAACGCAATGAAGCGGTCGACGTGGTCTCCGGCTGGTTGCTGAACGGCGTACCGATCGATGCGATCGCCGCCAACAACGATGAGATGGCCATCGGCGCGATCATGGCGCTGAAGCAGGCCAAAAAGAACGGCGTACGGGTTGCCGGTATCGACGGCACGCCCGACGGCCTGCAATTTATCAAAAACGGCGACCTGGCAGTGACCATTTTCCAGGATGCCAAAGCCCAGGCGATCGGCGCGGTGCAAGTGACCCGAGCGATGTTGGATCACGCCAAAACCGAGTCTTACAACTGGGTGCCTTATGCCACCGTGACGCGAGAAAACTACCCGCAATTTGCGCAGATGAACCAGAAATAAACCGTTGCCACTCTCTTTTTCAACCCGCTTTGCACCCGAGTGCAAAGCCACGGTGTCAGGAGTCAGCATGTTAAATGGTGAAAGAAGCATCCCTCGCCCGCTGCGTTGGGCGATGATCGGCGGCGGCCGGCTCAGTCAGGTGGGCTACAAGCACCGTTCCGGCGCACTGCGCGACAATACCGCCTATCGGCTGGTTGCCGGCGCTTTTGATATCGACGCGGCGCGCGGGCGTGAGTTTGGCGTCAATCTCGGCGTGCCCGCCGAACGCTGCTATGACGACTATCAGCAGTTGCTGAAACAAGAGGCCAACCGCGAAGATGGCGTTGAGGTGGTGACCATCGCCACCCCTAACGGCACCCACTATGAAATCACGCGCGCCGCGCTGAATGCCGGCCTGCATGTCATCTGCGAAAAACCGCTGTTCTTCACTACGGCGGAGGCGAGAGAAATCAAGGCGCTGGCGGCGGAGAAAGGCCTGATCGTCGGCGTAACCTACGGCTTCTCCGGGCATCCGCTGCTGATGCAGATGCGCGCCATGATCGCGAACGGCGACATCGGCGAAATACGCATGGTCGAATTGCAGTACACCCATGGCTTCAACGCCAACGAAAGCGCGGACACGTTCGAGGCGCAAAAGTGGCGCGTCGATCCGAAAATCGCCGGCCCCTCCTTTGTGCTGGGCGACATTTCCACCCACACCTTCTACATCTCACAGCTGGTCATGCCCGACATGAAAATTGCCTCCCTGCTGTGCGATCGCCAGAGCTTTATCCCTTCCCGCGCCCCGCTGGAAGACAATGCCATGGTGCTGATGCACTACGAAAACGGCGCCGTCGGGCGCATGTGGGCCTCCGCCATCAACGCAGGCGCGATGGACAGCCAAAGCATTCGCGTGGTGGGCTCACGCGCCAGCCTGCAATGGAGCGATTCCACGCCCGGCGAATTGCGCTATGAGATCCAGGGGCGGCCCAACCAAACGCTGCACCACGGCATGCCCTATCTGGACGACAGCGCGCTGGCCGAAGAGCGGCTCGGCGCGTTGCATACCGAAGGGCTAGCCGAATCCTGGGCCAATATTTACCTCAAGTTCGCCATCGCCATCAGCGCCAGTCAGCGCGGCGATCGGCAGACGCTGGCCGCGCTGATCTATCCGGATATCGATGCCGGATTGGAAGGCGTGCGCTGGATTGAAAACTGCGTTCGTTCCGCCGGCAACGGCGCCACCTGGGTTAATTACCAATAAGGAAAGCACCATGAAACTTTCGTTCTGTACCGACAGCCTGGGCCATTTACCCTTCGAACCGATGCTGGATCGGCTGCTGGAGCTGGGGGTGCGCGGCGTGGAGATGACCACCGGCGGTTGGTCCCCGGCGCCCCATCTGGATACCGAGGAACTGCTGGCCAACCCCGCCAAACGCCGGCAGCTGCAGCAAGCGCTGGCCAGCCGCGGCATGGAGATCGCCGCGCTCAATGTCTCCGGCAATCCGCTCGATCCGGGCGAGCTGGGGCAGCGCCATCTGCGCCAAACCGACAATACGCTGGAACTGGCCGGCCTGCTGGGGGTGAAGAAAATCGTCATGATGAGCGGCCTGCCGCCGGCCAGCCCGCATGACACCGTCCCCAACTGGATCACCTATACCGTCAGCTGGCCGCCTACGGTGAAAAACTGTCTGGACTATCAATGGAATGAGGTGGCGATCCCCTATTGGCAGGCGCTGGTCGCCCGAGCCAAAGCGTGCGGCGTCGAGCGCTTTGCGCTGGAAAACTTCAGCGCCATGCTGGTGTGGAACCCGGAAACGCTGTTCCGGCTGCGCGAAGCCGTTGGCCCGATGGTGGGCCTGAACCTCGATCCCAGCCACTTGATCTGGATGGGCGCGGATCCCATCGCGGTGGCCCGCGCCCTTGGTCCCGCGATTCACCACGTACACGGCAAGGACGTGCGCCTGGAGCGCGGTGTCGTCGAAGTTAACGGACTGCTGGAAACCAAACCGATCGACGAGGTGGCCGGCCGGGCCTGGAACTATGTCGCCGTCGGCTGCGGCCGGGATCTGCAGTGGTGGAAGGAATTCTTCTCGGTGGTGCGCATGATGGGTTACAACGACTGGGTGTCGCTGGAAATGGAAGACTTGACCATGTCGGTCGATGCCGGCATCGCCTCTTCCGTTCAGGCGCTGCAGCAGACGATAAGCAGGTAACACCAGGCGCAGCCGGTTGCGGTCGCTGCAGTCGCTGCGCCAGATTCATCCTGCGTTGCACAGTTACGGCGTTATCGCCAACTTAATCACGCCATCGCGCTTTTCAGAGAACATATGATAAGCCTCGGCAATATTCTCCAGCTGAAAACGATGCGTCACGAACGGTGTGAGATCCAAACCGCCATGCTGAATGACGTTCATCATTCTGCGCATCCGCTCCTTGCCGCCGGGACACAGAGCCGTACGAATCGTATGATCGCCCAGCCCATAGGCAAACGCCTCGACAGGCAATTGAATATCGTCGCTATAGACGCCAAGGCTGGACAATGTGCCACCGGGTTTTAAGACACGCAGCGCCTGATTAAAGGTGGCCTGCGTCCCCAAACACTCGATGCTGGCGTCCACACCACGCCCCGCCGTAATCTTGAATATTTCATCAATCACATCGGTTTCCTTATAATTCAGCAAGACGTTTGCCCCCATCTTTCCCGCCATCATCAGCTTTTCGGGAGAGCTGCTGACGGCAATAATCAGGCTGGCGCCCTGCAGGCGAGCGCCCGCAGTGGCGCATAAACCGATCGGTCCTTGGGCGAAGATGGCCACCGTGTCACCAATTTTAATGTTGGCATTTTCCGCGCCTTTAAAACCGGTAGACATCACATCCGGGCACATCAGCACCTGTTCATCTGTCAGACCGTCCGGTATGAGCGCCAGATTGGCTTCAGCATCAGGCACCAGTACATATTCAGCCTGGGCACCGTCGATAACATTGCCGAAGCGCCAACCCGCCGTGGCTTTATAGCCGTGGCAGCGACATTCGGGTAAATAAGAACCGTCCTGGGCGGGAAATCCATCCTGACAGGCATAAGACGTGAACGAGGGACAAATGGCGCCGGCCAATGCCCGCTGCCCTTCTTCGAAGCCTTTAACATTGCTTCCCAACTTTTCAATAATGCCGACCGGCTCATGGCCAATGGTCAACCTGCGCGGCACCGTGTATTCTCCCTTGAGGATATGAATATCCGTGCCGCAGATTGTCGTCGTGGTTATTTTGAGCAAGGCATCGTTGGGGCCAGGGGAAGGAATAGGTTTTTCAATGAGTTCTATTCGCCCCTTTTCGATAAAGGCGGCGGCTTTCATCATGCGCATGGCGGAAGATCCTTTGGTTTCTGCCGAAGTGGCTACAGAAAAGAATAATCCAATCGGTCATTTTTTCCGATTTTACTGCCTTGGGAAATAATTAAAAACGCCAGTAATCTTTATCGGTAAATAATATAAAAAATATAATTCAATAAAATAACATCCAATAAACTCTGCTTTATCACTCTGCCGAAAAACACGGCCAATTTATATCGACAGACGCTGCATCATTTCTCTTTCCAAAAACGCCCTGTTCACTTCGGCGCGTAAATCTCTCTGAGCGTGGCGATCACTTTCGCCACGTTTGGGTCATCGATGCGGTAAAACAGGGTTTGCGCTTCGCGTCGGTACGTTACCAGACCTTCATTGCGCATTTTCGCCAGATGCTGCGACAGCGCCGATTGGCTGAGCGGCACCAACTGTTGTAGCTCCCCCACGGCAATCTCATCGTGTTTCAATAGCAGGCAAAGCACCAGCAAGCGGTGTTCATTGCCTATCGCTTTCAACAGCCTGGCGGCTTCAACCGCTCCGTCGATCAAAAAGGGATCCTGCTTAGCTTTTGCATTCATGGTCAATCACCGGCCCGTCATCATTCAGCCGCATTATAGCGGCTTTCAGGCGCTGGCACAGCATTACATTAGCATTTATTAAATTAGGTATTGCTAATTTATGTAATACTAATATAACCTTGTGTTCAAGCCGATTGGCTCTCCCTGAGGCCGCCGGCCTTCCCCTACACAAGTGAGAATGCGTTATGAATATGCCAACCCTGGTGCTGCTGGCGTTTGCCGGCTGGACATTATTGATTCTATTCGGCACCGTCGGCGTTTATCGCTGGTCCAGAATTTTAACCGGCCGCGCCACGGTCAGCGAATGGCAAGCGAACAAACCGCAGGGCAGCGATGGCTACCAGCGCGCCATTGCGGCGCATCGCAACTGCATTGAGAATTTGCCGGTTTATACGGCCCTCGTTGTGGCGATAGCCGTATTTCAGGTGGAAAGCACAACGCTGAATGTCTTGTCTCTGGTCCTGCTCGGCGCGCGCATGGCGCAGAGTCTGGTTCACATCGGTTTCGAGCAGACGGAAAACGTCGCCACCTGGCGCTTCGTTTTCTTTTTCACACAAATCGTCACGATGTTTTGGATGGGGATGGAGATCGTCAGGAGCCTGCCATGACGATCACGAACCTGGCGGAGCCCCATGAGGTGACCCGTTTCCTCTATGACGCGGACAAACCCGAGGGGCAGCGGGCCATCCTCTACTTTTCCGCATCCTGGTGCCGCCCCTGCCAGAATATGCAGGGGATCGTTGAACAGCTGCACCGTCACGCCAACGAGATCGCCTTCGGCAGCATTGACGTCGCGCAGGCGCCGACGCTCGCCCCTGCATTCGGCATCAAATCCGTGCCCTCCCTCGCCCTGTTTGAGGATGCGCGCCTCATCGCAATCATCGCGGGCGAGGTTCCCTTGCAACGGTTGACTCAACGGGTGGCGGCGGCATTCGCCGCCGTTACAACATCCACTCGATCGGCAGCCAGCCGGCCACGGTGAGAACGATGCGTTTTACCCAGCCGGCGCCGGGCTCTTGTTGATGCACCTCGGTGTGGCCGTCTTCGAAGGCTTCGTTCCACACCATTTTGCCCTTGGGCGTCAATGTCGGCCGATAGGCGGCATACTCGAGCGGGCCATCAAACAGTTGACGGGTGTCGGCCGCCAACGTCGGGCTGTCGATCAAGAATCCCATTTCGCAGTTCAGGTGCGCCGAGCGCGGATCGAAATTGAACGAACCGATAAACACCCGCTTATCGTCGATGGCGAAGGTTTTCGCGTGCAGCGCCGCGCCGGACAGCCCTAGCGGTTTAAGCTCCTTGCGCCCCGTCGGTTGGCCGGCGCGCAATTTCAACTCGAACAGCTCCACGCCCGCCTGCAGCAGCTCACGTCGGTATTTGGCATAGCCCGCATGCACCACCAGCACGTCGGTGGTGTTCATCGCGTTGGTCAGCACGCGGATGGACTTCCCCTGTTTGGCAAGCGATTCAAAAAAGCTTGCCCCTTCCCGGCCCGGCACGAAATAGGCGGAGACCAGATCCAATTGCTGGTTGACGCCGCCGATGATCTTGCTGAGCTGCGTCACCATCAAACGATCGCGCGAAGCCCTACCCAACCCTTTCGCCGGATCGTCGGCCACCAGCTCGACCTGAGTGAATTCCGGCTGCACGGCGCCATCGCGAAAACGCACCGCACTGGTTTCCAGCTGCACCGCCAGTTTGCGGGCCCGGTCGCTGCTTTCGGTCGCGGTGGCCTGCGTCAGGAAAGCAGAAAGATTGCCTTTGCCTCGGATAATTTGCTCAACGCCAAACACCGAAGCGCTGTTCCAGTAGCGATCGAAGACCTCGGCGGTTTCCGCCACCACGTTGCCGACGCTCAACACATCGAGATCGAGGAAATAGTTTTCGTCGCCGACCTGGAAATACTCGTCGCCGATGTTGCGGCCGCCGATGATCGCCACAGCGCCGTCGACGATATAAGACTTGTTATGCATGCGCCGGTTCATGCGCATAAAGTCAAAGGCGTAGCCGGCCAACTTCGGCGTGCGCACGGTTGATGGGTTGAACAGACGGATCTCGACGTTTTTCTGGGCGTTCAGCGCCGCCAGGGTCTCGTCCATGGCGACGCCGTTATCATCCAAGAGCAGCCGCACGCGCACGCCGCGCTGGGCGGCGTCATACAAGGTTTTCAGCAGGATCTGCCCGGAGGTGTCGTTATGCCAGATATAGTACTGGGCATCGATAGACCTTTCCGCCATCCGCGCCAGCGCAAGGCGGCTGGCGAACGCATCGTGGCCGCTGACCAGCGGCACCACGCCGCTCAGGCCGGGATGTGCCGCCATCTGTTCGGCGGCCCGTGCCGGCAATAGCGCGGTAGGATCCGCCGGCAGCGCCGCCTGCGGCGAACGCTGCGAAATATCCGGCAAACGAAAGATGACTCTTGCCGCAATAATGGCGATCGTCACGGCGATAATCAGATACACGACAATTTTTATCACGGGAAGCGGCCTCGGAGGTTGACTGCTTTGCTTTATACGTCATTAGGTTGCTTCAATCTATAGGAGAAGCGCGCTATGCGCGAGGTCCGCTTGGAAAACGAAAAAATATCTTACGGTACTATCAAAATCATGCCAGTTGCGCCGTATTGCACAACTGGCACATCTATCGGCTTGAATTTACTCCCGCTTAGGCATGCTCCTTAAATGACGAACATCCATTTCTGTCAGCGCAACGCCATTGATATACCTGACGGTACCAAATACCTGACAACCTCTGGCTTTAAAAGCCAAGGCGGCAGCCCCGCCAATGCCTGATGAAACGCCGGTAATCAGAACGGCTTTATGTTCAGACATTTTTTAATCCTTCAGACGTGGAATGGTTTTCGGTTGGCAAGGTTGCCGTTGGGCTCTTTATCCGGAACCAGATGGCATACATAGCAGGCAGGAACACCAGCGTAATAATGGTCCCACCCAGTGTCCCGCCTATCAGGGTATAGGCCAGGGTTCCCCAAAATACCGAGTGGGTTAACGGGATAAAGGCCAGAATGGCCGCCATCGCCGTCAGCAGTACAGGCCTGGAGCGCTGTACCGTTGCCTCAATGACCGCATGATAGGGTTCAAGCCCTTCCTGCTCGTTGTGATGAATCTGCCCGATGAGGATCAGCGTGTTGCGCATCAAGATCCCTGACAGGGCAATCAAACCAACCAGCGCATTGATGCCAAAGGGCTGGTTGAAGAGCAGCAAGGTTGGCACCACACCGACCAGCCCCAGCGGTGCGGTCATAAAGACCATCACCATCGCCGACATCGAACGCACCTGAAGGATAATGATCAGCAATGTCATGGCTATCATGATAGGGAATAACGGCACCATCGCTTGGGTCGCTTTCCCTGACTCCTCAATAGAGCCAGCCTGTTCAACCCGGTATCCATTCGGAAGCGTTGTGATGATGGGCTGCAGTTGTTTGAAAATCGCAGTGGAGACATCAGGTGCCTGAAGGGATTCGGCGATATCGCCTCGCACGGTAATGGTTAGCATACGGTCGCGACGTCGCAGGACCGGGTCTTCCATGCGCACTTCGACCTCGCCAACCTGCGATAACGGAATACGCTGCCCGGCAGAACCGATCAGGGTGAAACCCTCTATTTTCGCCGGATCAAGCCTGATATCGCCGGCAGCGCGTCCCACGACCTGCACCGAACGGATATCTTCGCGCACCGCGGTGACCGGAACACCCGAAAGCAAGAACTGAAGCTGCTGGGCCACTGCATTTGACGTCAGCCCCACTGCCTGCAGGCGGTCCTGATTCAGGGTGAAATGCAGCGTTGGCACGCGTGAACCCCAATCCGTGTTGACCGTTCTCATCAGCGGGCTGGCCTGCATCACCATTTTCATCTTGTCCGCGATGCCTCGTAATACAGTCGGATCTGACCCTGTCACACGGAAGGCAACCGGATAGGGTGAATAGGGGCCAAACACCAGTTGGGTCACGCGAACTCGCGCCTCAGGAGCCAGTCCATCAGCCGCAGCCTGGCGAAGACGGAACTTGAGCGCCTCACGGGATCCCTCACTGTCCGTCAGGATAACAATTTTCGCAAAAGAGGGATCGGGTAGCTCCGGTGCCATGGCGAGATAAAAACGTGGTGCCCCTTGCCCGATATAAGCCGTCACGATTTTTGCTTCTTTCTGGTGCTTCAGCCAGTCCTCAATTTTCGTCACGGCGGCGCTGGTCTGTTCAATGGACGTGCCATATGGCATCTGGACGTCCACAAGGACCTCTGGCCGGTCAGACGTCGGGAAAAACTGTTTTTTCACCAGCGCCATGCCGAGAACCGCAACGGTGAATACCGCGACGACAGAAGCCGCGACCAGCCATTTTCGCGCGATGACCCGCGCCAGCAACTGACGAAAACGGTTGTAGCGGCGGGTGTTGTAGATAGCTGTGTGCCCCCCTTGAACCGTTTTGATATCCGGCAGCATTTTCACCCCAAGGTAAGGGGTAAACACCACTGCCACCACCCAGGAAGCAATCAATGCAATTCCCACAATCCAGAACATATTGCTGGTATATTCACCCGCCGTGGATTGTGCAAAACCGTTGGGCATAAAGCCAACGGCCGTCACCAGGGTGCCCGCCAGCATCGGCGCAGCAGTGTGGCTCCATGCATAGGCTGAGGCTTTGATTCGGTCGTACCCCTCCTCCATTTTCACCACCATCATTTCAATGGCAATGATGGCGTCATCCACCAACAACCCCAGGGCCAGGATGAGCGAGCCCAGGGTAATACGGTCGAAGTTTTTACCTGACGCCTCCATGACCACAAAGACGACAGCCAGCGTCAGGGGCACAGCAGCAGCGACCACCACACCCACACGCCAACCCATACTGAGAAAGCAGACCACCATCACGACCAGCAACGCGACGAAAAATTTGATCATGAACTCATCTACGGCGGAACTGATGTTAACTGACTGATCGGTGACTTTTACGAATGTCATGCCGAGTGGCATGTCCGCATTGATGCTGGCGGCTTCCTTATCCAGCGCTTTACCCAGCTCCAGACCATTCCAACCCTCACGCATCACGATACCCAGCAGAAGTGCAGGTTCGCCCTGATTACGCACCATAAAGGTCGCCGGATCTTCGTAGCCACGCTCGACCGTCGCCACATCGGAAAGCTTCAGCGTCCTCCCTTGCACCACAATCGGCGTTTCACGAATTTTTTCCAGTGTGTCAAAAGCCCCATCCAGACGGATAAAAACCTGCGGGCCACGGGTATCTATCGAGCCCGCAGGTGTCAGCACGTTCTGGTTGTTCAGGGCTGCAAAGATATCCTGGGCAGAGACCCCTAGGGTTGCCAGACGGTCATGGGAAAATGAGACAAATATCCGCTCGGCCTGCTCACCGATAATATTGACCTTTTTTACCCCGGGAACATGTAATAAGCGCTGGCGTAATGACTCGGCATCGCGCACCAGTAGCCGCTGTGGCTCTCCTTTCGCCTTCAGCGCAAAGAGCGCAAACGTGACATCCGAAAACTCATCGTTGACCATCGGTCCAGACACCCCTGCCGGCAAATTTTTAGCCTCGTCGCTGAGTTTTTTGCGTGCCTGATAGAACTCTTCCTGGACCTCTGAGGGGGGAGTGCTGTCCAGCAATGACAGCATGGTAAAAGCCAGACCGGGACGCGTGTAGGTCTCTGTGCGGTCATACCACTTGAGCTCCTGGAGACGCTTCTCCAGCGGTTCGGCCACCTGATCCTGCATTTCCTTAGCCGTTGCTCCAGGCCAGGCGGAAATGATGGTCATCTGCTTGACCGTAAAAGGCGGGTCTTCTGCGCGCCCCAGCCCAAGGAACGAGAGAATACCGGCAACGGTGATCAACAGGATAAGAAACAGCGTAACGGAGCGCTCGCGGACGGCGAGCGCGGAAAGATTGAAACGTCCGCGACTCATGGACGACTCCCGGCGACACGGATATCGCTCTGCTTCGCCAGCCGGACTGTTTCACCATCATGCAGTAGATGAGCGCCCAGCGCCACGACCTGTTCGCCAGGCTTAAGGCTGCCGGTGACGCTTGCTGCATCATCCCCGAGGCTCACGACCTGCACGGACCGCCATGTCACTCTGGCGGGATTTCCTGAAATGCTCCAGACCCCCGGGCCTTTACCCGCGTCAAAAACAGCCGCTAAAGGCACCTGCAGCAACGGCTGCGATGCTCTGTTCTGCGCAATATGGATGGTGACAGTGGCCCCCAGAGGGGCACCAGACAATGGACCGTCGAGCACGTACCTTGCTTCAAACGTGCGCGTCAGCGGATCGGCTGCATCAGAGAGTAACCGTAGCTTCGCAGAAACAGAGGGTGTATCGCTGCCGTACAGAGAGGCCTGTGCCACGCTTCCAATTACCGGGCGCAGCGTCTCAGGCAACTGGACGACCGCTTCGCGTTGTCCTGCCCTCGCCAGCCTGATAACTGGCTGTCCGGCACTGACCACCTGACCAGGTTCGGCCAGCGTATCCATCACCACTCCGTCGGCGTCAGCGACCAGGACTGCATAGCCCATGGCGTTTTGCGCCACATTCGCCTGCGCCTTGGCGGCACTGAGGTCAGCCCTGGCCGTCTCTGCGGCAGCCTTAACCTGATCGTAAGCGGATGCCGACACAGCGCCTGTGGTGACCAGACCGCGATAACGCGATTCATCATCCGCTGTCTGTCGGGCTCGCGCTTTTGCTGCTGCGACGGCCTGTTGCTGAGCCTGAGCCTGTAGGCTCAGATCAACCGGGTCCAGACGCATTAACGGCTGACCACGTTTCACGGCCTGACCGGTATCGACGAGACGTTCCAGGATTTTGCCTTGAACCCTGAAACCAAGATCGCTCTGAATTCGTGCAACAACCACCCCCGTAAAAGCACGGGAAAAGTCGGTTGCATTGATCGCTGCGGCAGACCTGACCAGAGGTGGCAGACTGCGTGGATCGCTGTTATCGGAAGCCTCACCGCAGGCCACAAGGGCAAACGGCAACAGACAGACAGCAAAGGTGACAGGTTTAAGTCCGAGCATGGGTTCCCTTAATGAATTAAACAGGACAGGAACCCATACTTATACTTGTGACTATTATTGTCAATGGTCACAAGTCAGGGTGACAAACTTCTCAGGATCAGTGATGGCAGCAATACCGCCGCTGCTTGGACGGTTTCCAAATTATATTGCAGCTGAACCGGGCTGATATAGGGACGCATGACCATAAAAATTGCATCCGCCGCCTCGTCCAGTGGCGTTTTTCTTTCAAACTCACCTGCCTGGCGCCCTTCAACAATGATCTGCTCAATGAGCTGCCGCAGGTGCTGCTCATGAGCTTGTGCTGAGGGCCATTTGTCACGCACAGCAACGGCCGCAATATCGTGCAACTTACGGTCATGAAAAAACAAATCGCAGCCAGATTCTGACAATGCCTTGAATAATCGCCTTATTTTCTCTGCGGCTGTCGGCGCATCCGCAATCGCTGCGTTGACAATGTCCCTTATGATCGCCAGCCGATTAGCGCAGATCACTTCTCCAATCGCCTGCTTGGAATCGAAAAATTTATAGATATAAGCTTTTGAAAAACCAATTGCTTTGGCGAGGTCGGAAACCGTTGTTTTTTCGTAGCCATAGTGACCGAAATGCTCAGTGGCCGCCTCAACGACCTGATCGCGGACACTGTGGTCGGAAGGTCCCCTGGAAGGAGTTTCATTCATCTGTTTAGTCATTTTCCCATCTTAGCCCAATGAAGCTCGGTTGACAACGAGTGACCAACTTGTAATATGGTCACAATCCTAAATACACTTGCGCTCTGACAGATTTTTCGCCGGATGATACAGCGACCCCGGGCACTCCACTGAATCAACAAAACGGAACATCTCACCATGAATAATGACGTCATCATCATCGGCGGCAGCTTTGCCGGTCTCGCCGCAGCCCTGCAGCTTGGCCGTGCCCGTCGCACGGTCACCGTTCTCGATACCGGCCTTCAGCGCAACCGCTTCGCTAACCGTTCACACGGTGTGCTCGGCCACGATGACAAACCACCGTCCGAGATCCTGGCCGCGGCGCGGCAGCAACTCGCGCGCTACCCTGCCATCAAGATGGTTAATGCCCGCGCGGACAGCATCTCCGGTACTATCGACAATTTCTCCGTCCTCACTGGCGATACTGAAACCCTACGTGCGCGCCGCCTGATCCTGAGCTATGGCATTGTTGACCAGATGCCTGACATTCCTGGCTTTGCTGAAGGCTGGGGCACATCCGTCATCCCATGCCCCTATTGCGATGGCTTCGAAGTTGCTGACCAGCATTGGGGCCTCGTCTGGTCTGGAGCGCAGTCGATGAATCAGGTCAGGCTGTTTCACGACTGGACCGACAGGTTGACTGTCTTCAGCAATGGACACGACATCCCTCCCGACATACGGACCGAACTGGCGGCCCGTCAGGTCCCTCTCGTTGATGGTCGGATCGCCGAAATCGCACGTCACGGGAGCCAGATTGCCACCATCAAGATCGATACCGGCACCGATGTCGCAGTCGATATTCTCTTCGCACATCCGCTTACCAGGCCGTCCACACACCTTCATGACGCACTGGGCCTCACCACGCTCAATACGCCAACCGGCATCGTCCTTAAGACCGATGAGCGCCACGAAACCAGTATGCCAGGCATCTATGCCGCCGGTGACCTTGCCAACGCCGGCATCCCCTCAGCCACCACGGCGACATGGCAAGGCGCGATGGCGGGTATCTTCGCTCAGCAGTCGATGCTCACTTGAGTGCAAGCAACAACGATCTCCAAGCGGCTCCTGCCATAAGGCTATAGCGTAAAGCGCGAAGGCGAAACGCCAAACAATTTTTTGAACGCCACCGAATAGGCGCTGTGACTCTCGTAACCGCTTTCGAAGGCGGCGTGGATGATCGAGTTGCCGGCCAGTAGCAGCGGAATGGACGACAGCAGCCGCAGACGTTGTTTCCACTGGCCGAAGGTGATGCCGGTTTGTTGACTGAAATGACGTTGAAAGGTCTTTACGCTGATCGACAGTGAATCGGCCCAGGCCTCAATACCGCGTTCGTCGGCCGGTGTGATGACCAACTGCCGGCAAATTTCGGCCATTCTCGCCTCTGCCGGCCAAGGCAGATGCAGCGCCAGCTGCGGCTGCAGGCTCAGTTCCTCCAGGAACAACGCTCTCAGCAGCGCATTGCGTTTGGTCTCCGCCCCTTCAGGCGCCAGCGTCGCCAACTGGGCGATCAGTTCTCGCAACAGCGGTGAAACCTGTAATACGCCGTCGCGCAGCGGCAAACGCGCGGCGGTGATTTCATCGACCAAAATCCCGTAAACGCAGATGTTGCTCTGCATGACGATCTGATGTTCTACCCCCGGCCGCAACCAAACCGCGGTGGTGGGCGGCACGATCCAGCGCCCGCTGCTCGCCTCGACCGCCATAACGCCCTGTTGCGAATAGAGCAAATGACAGCGTTTATGCGAGTGGTAAGGAATGACGAAGCCCGCCGGATAGTGTTTCACCAGCCCCGTCACCTCGAACGAGGAATTTTCGTGGCTGCTGAGGTCGATGCGTTTCGTTTCGGCGTTGTCGACTTCGAATCCCATGATCGTTTGTCCCTTTTGATAACGCGAATGTCTTTTATTTGATAGAGGGACCGCATGATCCTCCATATAGTGACGTTCTCGCAAGCCACACCAGGGGCCTTATGCGAAGAAACTCACTATTTACACCAAAATTTCATCGTTCTGCGTAAAACGGAGGCGATGACGTTGCGCATGCGCTGCGCGATGGCGGCTCGTTGCGGGGGCGACGCGGCCGAAAGTGATGGAGAGGGAAAGCGCGGTGGCATAAATCAGGAGGTGTATGCATCAATCAGCAGGTAGCTCGGCCTGGGGGGCGGCTTAATGCTGAAGGGATAGGGAGAGCGCCTAGGCTCTCCTCCATCCAACGTGGTTATCTCATCAACGGGCCAACTCGGCGCCGTCCAGCTCGGAAATCGCCAGACAAATCACTTCCGTGATGGCCTGTACCGTATAAGCGGTATTGGCAGGAATGATCAACATCTCATGGGGTTGCAACGTCTGATCGTCAACCTTCAGTTCACCGCTCAGCACCATCAGTTTCACCCAGCCCGGGTGAAAACGCGCCGGTTGCCGGCTGCCCGCATCCAGCTTCAGCAACGCCGTATGGCCAGGCGTCTCCCGTTTCAAAATGTGAAAGTGTACCCCATCGTAAGGCATGTTTTCGTAATGCAGTGACGCCAGTGTTCTCTTATGCATGGTAAGTGTCCTCGTGACCGGTGAGTAGCTGCTCCGCCTTCGGTCGCCGTAAAAACGATTGGCGGCTGTCCCTACCGAAAGCACAGGCTCGCAGCCTCTTGGCGAACGGATTAACTGTCGTACTTGCAGCGGCCCGATCGACCGCCGTTTCATGCCTAACCTGCCTCAGGCATGCTACTAAATATATAAGAGCCTCGCCGACGGCGCAAAAAACCGCTGCAACGTTGAGCGCATTACGGTGTTAATCCGTAGTCGGAAAGATTATCCAGCAGCTTGAACAGCGAGACGAACAGCGCCGTCTGCCGGGGATCGCGCCAGCCATCGGCAAAGTCCGCCATCAGCCACAGCACTTCGTCGAGAAACAGATGTTCCACTGCCTGATGCCAGCCCTGCAGTTCATCGGCCGTCAGCGTGACAGACTCGCCGTAACCCGCCAAGAACAGTCGCCATTCCCACACGCTGAAGACACGACCGGGGGCTGAAGCCAGGGTATTGTGGAACAGCAGCAGCACCAACGCCAGGTCAAATACCCGCGGTAAAAACAGCGCGTTATCGGGATCGATCAGCACCGGCCTATCCGGCGCGACATACACCAAGTTATCGGCTTTAAAGTCATAGGGCGTCGCCACACAAGGAAGAGCCTGTTCTTTCAGCGCCATCTGCCGTTCGGCAATCTGCAGCATGCGTGCTTTGAACGCCGTGATATCGAGAGTAATCCCCTGCCCAGCCGCATGGTCGGCGATCACATCCAGATCCGCCAAGATGTCTTCTTCAGTCAGCGCGTACTCGTCATAGGTCGTCAGCCCGGCGTTATGGTTTGTCGGAGACAGCGCGTGTATTCGACCAAGCAGCCTGCCGGCCGCCACGATCTGTTCATCGCGGCCTGCATATTTCTCTCCCGAGATAAAGGGATAAACCACCCACATGCTTCCCTCCATCTCTTGCGGACACGCCGTCGGCACTACGATATCTA
The DNA here is from genome assembly GCF_052166375.1 of Serratia sp. CY83965. Classification (NCBI taxonomy): domain Bacteria; kingdom Pseudomonadati; phylum Pseudomonadota; class Gammaproteobacteria; order Enterobacterales; family Yersiniaceae; genus Serratia; species Serratia sp. CY83965. The sequence continues at coordinate 17,849 of NZ_JBJNOV010000007.1, forward strand.
CGCCCTGATAACACAACTCGGCGAGATACGCCGCCAGCGCATGGGCTTCATCCGTCGTCGGACGGGTACGTTTCAGCACATGTTCCCCTATCTTATAAACCGGCGCATAGGGATAAAGACTGAGCGGCGGCTGTGTGGCATCCAACCCAAACTGAGCGGCAATCGCGGTGATATCCATCTTTTCACATTCCATTATCAATAAATCGCGCTGAGCGGTAACCTGATGTTTTCTCATTCATTAATGATGCCCGTGCCTCATTTCAAATGTTGTCGCCAAAGCAACCCTGCCGCCAGGCAGGCTACCCCGCCGCCGCAGGCCAACACGGCATAAGACGTGCCCCAGCTCTGGGTGGTATCCATCACGACGCCAAAGGATAACGGGGCGAACGAACCGATGCCGAACCCCAGCAACGATCGCCAGCCCATCACGCTACCGAGCTGTTGCGGCGGCACGTTGTCCGCCATCGCCGCCGACAGCACGCCGGAGTCGCCGAGAATAAAGAAACTGCCGATGCTGACGAACAGCAGCGTCCAGCCTGGCCCCCAGTTCGCCGACCACCCCATCAGCAGCGATCCCAACGCGCCCGCGGCGCCCATAAACATCAACACCGATGCACGATTGAAATAGTCGGAAACGGTGCCGACAATCAGCGTGGCGATCATGCCGGCCAGGTGGATCACCGCCGCGACGATCAATCCTGCGCTGAGCGGATCCAGAGAGAAAACGCTCAACGCCTCGCTGACCAGGCTGGGTGCCCAGGCCCAGTTACCGAGCAGTTCCCAGCTGTGAGCGATATATCCGATCAGCAACAGCAGGGTCGCATAGGTGATAGCATAGCTTTCTCGTTTCGTCTTCCTTCCCAGCGTGCGCGGTTGCGGTTCCTGATAACCGACCAGGGCCAACGAACCCGCCAGCGCCCCCAGTAACGCACCGGCGGCGCACAGGGAAAACGCCACGCCGGCGCCCCAGCGCATGGCGCTCCAACCGGCGATGAAAACCGACAGAAAATACCCCAACGAACTGGCCGCCAGGATCATGCCGATGGCGTAACCGCGTCGGGCCGGGCCGTTCATCCCCATCGCTAACAGCAGCGCCGGCGTATAGGCGCCGCCCTGCGTCAGGCCGACGAAGGCCATCAACACCAGCGCACCGATATACGAATGGGCAAACACGGCGAACAGCATCAGCGCACCGGCGCCCAGCCAGGAAAACAGCAGATACACGCGACGCGCGCCCAGCGAATCACACCACCAGGAAGCCACCAGCAACGCCAGGGCGTTGGTCAGGCTGAACACCGTCTGCACCGTACCGGCGGAGGCGGCGTCGAGCTGCCACTCGCTTCTGATGGTCGGCAGCGCGCCGGCAAACATCATGGTGCCCAGGCAGAGGCCAGCCCGGCTCACGCAAAGCAAAAAGAAAGCTCGCATTTCAGCGCCGCCTCCCTGCCAACCGCAGGGTGAGGATAACGCCATTAACACACATGACCGATAGCCAAAAGATCCGCATCATAAACTCAGCAATCAGAAGGAAATGCCTCATCATAGTGAGCAAAATCAACGGCTGACAAACGATCTTTCCTCCCTCATTTGGTTGAGCTAGACTCAACCTATGAAAAAAATCCACTCCCTGCCGCACCTGTCCGCTTTCGAAGCCGCCGCCCGTCTCGGCAGCTTCAGCGCCGCTGCGGATGAGCTGTTTCTCACCACCGGCGCAGTCAGCCGCCATATTCGCAGTCTCGAAGCACAGCTGGGGGTCACGCTGTTTTATCGCGGACACAAATCCGTGCGGCTGACGCAGGCCGGCGAGAATTTTTCCCGCACCGCATCTCGGGTGATAAGCGAACTGTATGCCGCGGAAAGCGCGCTGAAAGCGAGCGCCGGTCGGCAACGGCTGGTGGTGCACAGCCTGCCGACGTTCACCATGCACTGGCTGATGCCGAAACTGGCGACGTTCAACGAGATTCATCCGGAGGTCGCGGTTGATATCACCACCGCCACTGGGGCCGTCGATCGCAATATGCCGTTTGATCTGGCGATCAGGCGCGACCCCGCGCACTTCTCAGGGCTGAAGGCGATCCCTTTTTTGCAGGAAGACAGCCTGCTGGTCTGCAGCCAGAGCTATTTGCGCACCATGCCGATCGGTGCGCCAGACAATCTGGCCGGGCATACAGCCATTCGCATCCGCGCCCGGGAGGATTTGTGGCGCAGCTGGTTGAATACCTATCCAACGGCGCTGGACGCCTCGCCGCCGCCGCTAACGCTCGACCATACCTTCGCCGCCATTCAGGCGGCCGAAGACGGCCTGGGACTGGCCGTCGTGCCTTACCTGTTCTGCGCCAAACATCTGTCGTCCGGTCGGCTGGTGTCGCCCTTCCCGGCGTTGACGATTCGAACCGGCGTTTATTCCCTGCTGCTGCGCGATCGGGACGATGAGGTCGTGAGAAAGTTCGCCGCCTGGCTGCAGACGTTCCAGGCCTAAGCGCCGTATTGGATCCCGCCGCAAAAGCGCACTGCGCTAACGGTATTTCTCAGGCGTGCAGCGTCAGGCCTTTTATCGCCTTATCCACCGCTTTCTTCGGCCCGCGCAGCGCCAGGCCGACCAAATCCAGGTTGTCCGCGTCTTCGGCGAGAAAAACCTGCCGGTTGGCTGCATCGTGCCCGGTCGAGAACATGGCGTGCACATAGGGGATCAGCGTCAATTCCCGTTCCAGCCCTTTGCGATGCGCATTTTGCAGGCCCGGCAGATCCGCGGCGAAAAACAGCATCGGCTGCCCGGAAATGCCGCCGTAGCGTCTGCCTTGCGCATCCACGTAACATTCGCCGATGATCTCCGGGGCGGCGGCGGCGATGCCCGTCGCCAGAAAGGCCACCACGTTCAGCCGCTGCCAGGTTTGCAGATCGTCGCGCACGATAAACGCTATCTTGGTATCAAACATGTTTCGCTCTACTCCGTTGTGCTCTTAAAAGCGCATCATCGGCGATGAGCGAGTCAGCGGTATAGAACGTTTGTGCACTGCCGTTGATAGGCCGCCGGCGATAAACGGTAGGCGCGCCGGAACCAGCGGCCCAAATGACTTTGGTCGGCAAAGCCTACCCGCATGGCGACCTGCGCCGGCTCTTCCCCCTGCGCCAGTAACAGTCGCGCGGCACGCAGCCTCAGCCGGATCAGGTAAGCATGCGGCGACTGGCCGAAAGCGCGGGTGAATTGGCGAGTCAGACGGAAACGATCCAGGCCGCACTGAAGCGCAAGTTCCTCCAGACTGGGATTATCCGCCATGTGCTCGTGCAAGTAGTCCCGTAAACGATTCATCTCAATCAAAGCGTCATCGCGTTGGGACGTTGGCCTGACGCGTATATGCCGCGCCAAAAGCGTCAGCAGTTGGTCCAGGCTTTGATCGCGCGCCAGCCGGCCTTCCCTCTGATGCAACGCAAAAAAAGCCTGTTGTATCGCGGTCGCCAGCATCGGATCGTCGGTCAACGTGCTGTGGAAGGCGCCTTCCAGCACTGAAGCGTCCCCCAATCCGCGGCGCTGCATCGCGTCGGAGACCCAGCGCTGCGGCAGATAAAGCATCGCATAGGTAAACCCTTCGGCCTGCGGCGCATGGCCATCGTGCACCGCGCCCGGCTCGATCAGCATGGCGCGCCCCGGCCGGCTGGTGTGCAGCGAGCGGTGGCAATTGAAACGCTGCAAGCCCTGCTGCGTGACGCCCACCAGCATTTCATCATGATCGTGAGGATCGTAGGCATGCCCCTGAAAGTGGGCGTTGACGCTCTCAATACCCGTTTCGTCATCGCGCCGCAGTTCGAGCCAGTCTGTATGTTGATGATTGGACGCCATGCAATTAATCCGGAGTTCTGCTCACAGGAAAAGAAAAACAGCTTACCCTGAGACCGCCACCGTTGCACGCTCACAGCTCGCAGATGGCATAAGTGCCCTTTCCGGCCGATTTCGCCTGATACATCGCGCCGTCGGCACGGGTCAACAGCATCTCCTCCGTCACATCGCCGCGTGGAGAAATGGCCGCGCCGATGCTGGCGGAAAGCCGTACCTTCTGCGGCCCGATCTGCGTAATTTTGGCCAGTTGCGCCAACACGTTTTCGCAAAATTCGCTGACCTCGCGCCGCGGATCCGTCAACGGCCACAGGATCACCGTGAACTCGTCACCGGCCAGGCGCGAGACGCTGTGGTGCTCGCCTGCGCAGGCGCTGAGCAATGTGGCGAATGTCTTCAGGATCGCGTCGCCGAAGTCATGACCATAGCTGTCGTTAAGGGTTTTGAACCCGTCGAGATCGATAAACAACAGCGCCATCTGCCGCTGATGGCAACAGGCCTGCAGCGTGCCCGACAACCGGCGCAGAAACGCGCGTCGATTGGTCAATCCAGTCAGCATGTCATGGGTTGCGTCATATTCCAGCCGCTGCTGCAGCCGCTTCAACTCGGTAATGTCCATGGACAGAATGTAAAACCCCTGCGTTTCGCACGGCACCAGCGTGGTGTGGATCATCAGCAGTCCCTTTTGGGTCTGGAGCTCATTTTCAAAGCTCACCATTTCCCCCGCCAAGGCCCTGTCTATCATCGGTTTCGCTATCTGATAAACGTTCTCCCCCATAAAATCGCGCACCGTCATTCCTCTGAGGCGGCTTTCTTCCAGGCCAAACCAGGTTTTGTAGGCGCTGTTGGCGAACAGGTAGCGTTCATTGCCGTCGATCTGGCTGATCAACGCCGGCATATTGTCAGTAATGGCGCGCAGGCGTTCCTTCTCCGCGCTGAGCTGATATTCGGCGAGCACCCGGGTTTCAATCTCTTCGTTGAGTTTCTTGACGACCACGTTCAGCTCCCGCGTGCGGATTTCAACGCGTTGTTCCAGCTCGTGTTGCAGAGCGAACAGATCGGCCTCCGCCGCCTTGCGCTCGCTGATATCGACGATAACCGAGATGAAATGATCCGGTTTGCCGTTAGGCAGCCGATTTAACGCCACCGTCAGCTGCACCCAGACGATCGAGCCGTCGGCGCGGAAATAACGTTTCTCCAGCGAGTAAGTGCTGATCTCGTTTCTCAGCAGCTGCTGCAGTTTTTCCAGATCGGTGTTGAGATCGAGCGGATAGGTAATGTCCTGAAAGGTGCGATCCATCAGCTCGCGCTCGGAATAGCGCAACATTTCGCAGATGCGCGGATTGACCCGCAGCCAATACCCCTGCAGCGACACCAGCGCCATCCCTACCGCCGCCTGGGCGAAGGTCTGTTCGAACAGGGCTTCCGAGCGTTGCAGATTGGACTTCAGGTTTTCGGTATAGACGTGGCGTTCAATGCTCTGCAAATACTCCTCCACCACGGCGGCGAAGTCGTGCAGGTCGGCCAGTTGTTCCGGGGAAAACGGCTGCGGCTGGCTGTCGATAATGCACAGGGTGCCGAGCGGCAACCCGTCGAGCGACAGCAGCGGTTGCCCAACGTAGAAACCGATCCGCGGTCCGCCAATCACCAGCGGATTATCAAAAAAGCGCGGATCGTTGGCGGTATCGGGCACCACCAGCGCTTCGCGTTGCAAGATAGCATGGCCGCAAAACGAGATATTGCGCGGCGTTTCCCGGGCATCCAGACCGTAACGCGATAAAAACCATTGACGATCCCGGTCGATCAATGACACCAACGCGATGGTCACGCCGAAGTATTTCGCCGCCAGCCGCGTGATGCGATCCAGTTTCTCCACCGAGTTTGAATCCAGCACGTTCAGCGAATTCAATACCGACAGGCGTTCAGCTTCGTTTTCGGGGAAGCAGGGTTCGAGCATGTTGTCTCCCAATGTGTCACCGACGGACCCGGCATAGCCGGCGTGAGTCCGTTCAGCGTTTTCGTCGGTTAGCGGCAAATATCCTTGTCCATCATAGACTCACTCAGTATCAATCCGATTGCGCATTCTCGCCAGCTTTGCCGGGCGTTGCGTTTGCCACCGCGCTGCGCTACAGTCGCTCACAAGGTGATGGTGTTCCACCTTTCCCAACCGCCGCGTTCGCTCGAACCGGATGATGACGCCTGATATACAACTTCGCTTTATTTTTTAGGCAGGTATGTCAGGAGTCGCTATGAATGAAACCTCACGTTTTACCCCTTTTCCGCCCCAGCCTGATCTCACCGTGCGGGAAATGCCGCTGTACGTTTTCGGCCATAAAAATCCCGACAGCGACAGCATCTGCAGCGCGCTGGTGGTCGCGGACTGGCTCAATCACCTCGGCAAACCGGCCGTCGCTTTCCGCCTTGGCGAACTGACGCCGGAAACCCGCTACATACTGGCCGCCGCCGGCGTACAAGCGCCTCCGCTGCTGAAAGGCGATCTCCGTGACCGTAAAGTCTGGCTGGTCGATTTTACCGACGTCGAACAAGGGCCGGCCTCATTGCCCGACAGCGATGTGGTCGGCGTTATCGACCATCACCGGCTGGGCACGTTAATCACCCGCAACCCGCCCGATGTCTGGGTTCGCGCCGTCGGCTGTTGCGCCACCGTGATCCTGCAGATCCTGGCGGCGGAAAGGCCGATGCCGCTTTCTTCCGCCCAGGCCACGCTGCTGCTGGGCGCGATTTTGAGCGATACCGTCGCGCTGAGCGCGCCGACCACCACCGAACTGGATCGGCTGGCGGTTTCGCGGTTGCGCGCAATTTCTCACGTTGACTATGACGCCTTCACCGCCGGGCTGCTGGCCGCCAAAACCGATCTTTCGGGACAATCCGCCGCGCAGTTGCTGCAGCGCGACGCCAAGAATTATCGCATCCATAGCGTCTCGCTGCTGCTGTCGCAGATAGAAGTGCGGGCCATGAGCGACATCGATCCGCTGTTGCCCGCGCTGCAACAGGCGCTTGAACACGCGAAGCAGGAAGCCGGGCTGGCGATGGTCGCGCTATTGGTCACCGATATCACCTGCCGTCGCTCCACCCTGTATTTCTCGCCGAACCGGGTGCTCGACATTCGTCAGGTGTCGCTGCCCGGCATGACGAGCCGGAAAAAAGAGGTTTTACCGTGGTTAACCCGCCAGATCGCTAACGCAGGGAGATAAGTCATGCCGCTCTACCAACATGCTTTACTGCTGGTGCAGGATGAACGCGACGGCCGGCTGCTGTTGCGTCATGCCGAACGCCTCAATCAGCAGATGAATACGCGCATTACCGTGGCGCACATCAGCGCCGACTATGCCGAGCTGGACTACCTCAGCGATTCGCTGACCAAAGATCGCCAGTCCAGCGAGGTGATCGCCGCCAAAGCCATGCTCAGCCGTCTGGTGGAAGACTGCTCAATCCCCCTGGAGGTGCGCGCAATTGTCAGCATCCATCGCTTCAAAGACGTCGAAGCCCTGATTGCCCGCGAAGGGGTCGATCTGTTGCTGCTCGGCCATCAGAACCGTCCGTTCGGCGTCTTTGCCTCCTTCGGCTTCGAGTTCATTAACCATTTGTCGATCGACGTGCTGATAAAGCACGTGCCCACTCCCTAGAATGAGGTGACTACCCATGAGCTATGAGATTGAAAGCGTAACCGCCAGAGAAATCCTGGACTCGCGCGGCAACCCGACCGTCGAAGTCGAAATGAGCGCGGCGGGCGTCGTGGCACGGGCTTCGGTTCCCTCCGGCGCCAGCACCGGTTCACGCGAGGCGGTGGAGCACCGCGACGGCGATCCGCACCGTTTCGGCGGCAGAGGCGTACTGGAGGCGGTGCACAGCGTCAAAACGGCGATCAATGAGGCGCTGCGCGGGGTGGATGTGCGCCAACAAGAGGAGATTGACCGCCGGCTGATCGCGCTGGACGGCAGCGAGAACAAGAGCCGATTGGGGGCCAACGCCCTGCTCGGCGTTTCTCTGGCCGCCGCCCGCCTCGCGGCGCAATTGTCGCAACTGCCGCTGTATCGTTATCTGGGCGGCATCGGCGCCAACCTGCTGCCGGTGCCCTGTATGAATATCATCAACGGCGGCGTGCACGCCCGTTGGCAAGGGGCGGACTTTCAGGAGTTTATGATAGCCCCGCAGGGCGCGCCATCGCTGCGCGAGGCCGTGCGCTGGGGCAGTGAAGTCTATCAGGCGCTGCGCCAAATCCTGTTGGAACAAGGCCTGTCGGTCGGCGTCGGCGACGAAGGCGGTTTCGCGCCGGCGGTTGCCTCGAACCGGCAACCGCTGGAGCTGATCGTGCAGGCGATAGAGAAAGCCGGTTATCAACCGGGAGACGATATCGCCATTTGCATGGACCCGGCCTCAAGTGAATTCTATGCCAACGGCAAATACCGCCTGCGCAGCGAAAACGCTGAACTGGATGCCGAACAGATGACGGCCTATTACCAGCGGCTGGTGCAGGATTTTCCCATCGTGCTGATTGAAGACGGTTTGGCCGAGGACGATTGGGCCGGCTGGCGCATTCTCAGCGACACCCTGGGCGATCGGGTGGAACTGGTTGGCGACGATCTGTTCGTCACCAACGTGAAATACATCCAGCGCGGGATTGATGAACGGTTGGCCAATGCGGCGCTGATCAAATTGAACCAGATCGGCACGCTGAGCGAAACTTTCGCCGCCGTGCAGCTTTGCCAGGCAAACGGCTGGGGCGCCTTTATCTCGCACCGCAGCGGCGAAACCGTCGACAGCTTTATCGCCGATATGACGGTTGCGATGCGAGCCGGCCATTTGAAAACCGGCGCGCCGTGCCGCGGCGAGCGCATCGAAAAATACAATCAGCTGATGCGCATTGAGGAGCAATTGGGCAGCGCGGCGGTATATGCCGGGCGCGCCGCCTTTAAACGCCGTTAATCTTTGCAGGCCGGCCACGCACCGGCCTGTTTTTCATTTTTTGCGCGGCATAATCCCGCCACGCCGGATTCCAACAGAATACGCCGCGTCGCCATCAACGTCTCACGCTGCTCGTTCAGCGTCGCCATCATCCGCTCGATCTCCGCCAGCCGGCTGTCGACGCCCTGTATCAACCCATCCTCATAAGCGCTGCCCTGCAGCGCCAATACCCCGCGGATCGCCTGCAGCGAAAACCCCAGATTCTGGCCGATTTGGATCAGGTGCAGCCGCTCCAGCGCGCTTTCGCTATACACCCGATAACCGTTGACGCCGCGCACCGCTTTGGGCAGCAGACCCTGCTGTTCGTAGTAACGTATCGCCGAGGCGGCCATGCCGGCGCGCTCCGCCAACTCTCCGATTTTCATGCCCTATTGACCTTAAAGTTAACTTTAAACCTAGTATAGCGCCATTCACCCTGCGACAGGAACGTACCCGATGTTTACCCCGCTGATTCTGCCCAACGGCAGCCGCTTACCCAACCGTCTGGCCAAGGCCGCGTTGGAAGAAAATCTGGCCGATGAAGGCCAACTGCCCGGCCCCGCGCTATGGCGTCTGTATCGCCACTGGGGTATCGGCGGCGCCGGCCTCATCATCACCGGCAACGTGATGATCGACGGCCGCGCCATGACCGGCCCCGGCGGCGTGGTGCTGGAACAGGATACGCCGCTCGCCCCGTTTGAAACCTGGGCCAAGGCCGCGCGCCAGGAAGGCGCGCAGGTATGGATGCAGCTCAGCCACCCGGGCCGTCAGGTGATGGCCAACATGGGCGGCAACGCCTGGGCGCCCTCCGCCATCCCAATGGCGATGGGCAAGTACAGCAAGCAGTTTGCCCCGCCGCAGGCCATGAGCGAAGCGCAGATTGCCGAGGTGATCGCCCGCTTCGCCGCCAGCGCGCACGCCGCCGAACAGGCCGGGTTTACCGGCGTGCAGATCCATGCGGCGCACGGCTACCTCATCTCCCAGTTCTTGTCGCCGTTGTCCAACCAGCGCAGCGATCGTTGGGGGGGCGAGCTGGCGAATCGCGCCCGCCTGTTGCTGGAGGTGGTGAGCGCGGTGCGCCAGCGTGTCTCGCCAGGCTTTTGCGTGGCGGTCAAACTGAACTCCGCCGATTTTCAGCGAGGCGGCTTTTCGCCGGACGAGGCCCGACAGGTATTGTTGATGCTCAACAAACTGCCGGTCGATCTGGTGGAGCTATCGGGCGGGAGTTATGAAAGCCCGGCGATGCAGGGCGAAGCGGCGGACGACAGCACCCTGGCGCGCGAAGCCTATTTTCTGACCTTCGCCCGCGATCTCGCCGCAGTAGCCCGCATGCCGGTGATGACCACCGGCGGCATCGCCCGCCCGTCGGTGGCGCAACAGGTGCTGAACAGCGGCGTCGCGCTAGTCGGCATCGCCACCGCCATGGCGGAAATTCCCGATCTGCCGCACCGCTGGCAAACCGGCGAAGCCCCTCATGCACTGCCCGCGCCGGTAAAATGGCGCGACAAAACGCTGACGCTGCTCGCCCGCATGGCGCTGATCAAGCGCCGCATGCACGCCCTGAGCCGCGATCGGACGCGCAACGTGCGTTACTCCCCACTGTGGTCGCTGCTCATCGATAGATGGCGCACCCGCCGCACTCTGCGGCGCTATCGCGTCTGGTTACGGCAACGTTAATGACCACGGCGCCGGCAGACTCGCCGGCGCCGCACAAAAATTCCGCTTTTTCGATCGCGCTACGTAAAATCTGCAAGAAATCACCACTCTGGATACCGCGCTTTTAACGCTCGATGACTTATATTCATCACAAATTTTGTGTATATAACCGCTATAGGACTTAAGGTGGTGAATAGATGAAAATAAGCCGCTATTTTCTATTTATGTTATTAATCGGAAATTCACCTTAATAATAAATGCATTAAAGAGGCGGACAAAGGAAAGCAGAAAGGGATTTTTACGCAATGTTAAGGAAATGTTGTTTTCTGCTGGCAAAACCAACGGTCAACAAATCAACAACATATTGATGAGCCTAAGAAAAAACTAAACAATTCAAAACAAAATCGGCTATTGAGTCCCAGGCGAAAAAGCCATATATTGGTCGCGCTTTTCACAAGGCAGTTACTTTTCTAATTCATTAATTCAATCGTTGCGTGTTGAGACCTTCGGTTGTAGGAGAGATATGATGACGGATAAAGTCCGTATTGATACTTTAGTTGCAAACTCATTAAACGGAAACAATGAAACCTATTTGGCGCGTCAAGCCGAATTTGAGTCGAATGTTAGGAGTTATCCGCGCAAACTGCCGTTGGCAATTGCGAAAGCCCAGGGCGTTTGGATCACTGATGTTGAGAATAATCAATATCTTGATTGCCTGGCCGGGGCGGGAACGTTGGCTCTTGGACATAATCACCCCGACGTCCTGCAAAGCATCCAAAATGTCATTACCAGCGGCTTGCCGTTACATACTCTCGATCTCACGACCCCGTTGAAAGATCGTTTCTCCGATTACCTGCTCTCTCTGTTGCCTGGCGAAGGCAAAGAGTATTGCCTGCAGTTCTGCGGCCCGTCCGGCGCCGATGCGGTGGAAGCCGCGCTGAAGCTGGCGAAAAAGCACACCGGCCGTTCCGGCGTGATCAGTTTCTCCGGCGGTTATCACGGCATGACCCACGGCGCGCTGTCGGTCACCGGCAACCTGTCGCCGAAGGCGGCGATCAACGGCATGATGCCGGAAGTGCAGTTCATGCCTTATCCGCATGAATACCGCTGCCCGCTGGGCATCGGCGGCGAAGCCGGCGTCAAGGCGCTGACCTACTACTTCGACAACCTGATCAACGACGTGGAAAGCGGCGTGCGTAAACCGGCTGCGGTGATCCTGGAAGCCGTTCAGGGCGAAGGCGGGGTTAACCCGGCGCCGGCCGAGTGGCTGCAGCGCATCCGCAAAGTGACCCAGGAACACGGCATTCTGCTGATCATCGACGAAGTTCAGGCCGGTTTCGCCCGTACGGGCAAGCTGTTCGCCTTCGAACACGCGGGCATCGAGCCAGACATCATCGTGATGTCGAAAGCGGTCGGCGGCGGCTTGCCGCTCGCGGTGCTGGGCATCAAAAAAGAGTTCGACGCCTGGGAACCGGGCCACCACACCGGCACCTTCCGCGGCAACCAGCTGGCGATGGCCACCGGCCTGACCACCCTGCAGTACCTGAAAGAGCATAAGGTCGCCGACAAAGTGGCCGCTCAGGGCGAGTGGCTGAAAGGCAAACTGGCCGAGCTGCAGAAACGTTATCCGGTGATCGGTCACGTCCGCGGTCTGGGCCTGATGATCGGCATCGAGATCGTCAAGCCGAACGAAGCGCAGGATCACATGGGCTGCTACCCGGCCGATGGCGAGCTGTCCGCGCTGCTGCAGAAGAAATGCTTCGAATCCGGTCTGATCCTGGAGCGCGGCGGGCGCAACGGCTGCGTGCTGCGCCTGCTGCCTTCCCTGCTGATCACCAATGATGAGCTGGGTATTTTCCTGGATAAATTTGAGCAGGCGCTGCTGGCCGCCGGCGTCAAGCCAGTCTGATTGGAGCGAATGACCGCGATGTCCAAGTTAAACCCGATTCTGGCTTCCTCGGCGCACAGCGCCGAGGCTTACCGCCAGGCGATTGCGCAGAGCAGTGAAGCCGTCGTGCAGTGGCTGCAACAGCCCGAGATGTATCAGGGCAAAAGCGTTGCCGAACTGCGCGAGCGCATCAAGCTCGACTTTACCCCGCAAGGCCTGGGCAACCAGGCGGCGATCGAGCGCGCCATCGAGTATTTTTTGAAAGACAGTCTGTCGGTGCACCATCCGCAATGCGTGGCGCACCTGCACTGCCCGAGCCTGGTGATTAGCCAGGCCGCCGAAGTGCTGATCAACGCCACCAACCAAAGCATGGACTCCTGGGATCAGAGCCCGTCGGCCACGCTGATCGAAATGAAATTGATTGAGTGGCTGCGCGCCCAGGTCGGTTACCAGCCCGGCGACGCCGGGGTGTTCACCAGCGGCGGCACCCAGAGCAACCTGATGGGGCTGATGCTGGCGCGCGATGCATTCTTCGCGCGTCAGGGCCACTCCGTGCAGCAGGACGGTCTGGTGGGCGATCTGCGCAAGCTGAAAGTGTTCTGTTCTGAAAACGCCCACTTCTCGGTGCAGAAGAACATGGCGCTGATGGGCCTCGGCTACCAGTCCGTCACCCTGGTGAAAACCGATCGCTTCGCCCGCATGGACGTGAACGATCTGGCGGAAAAACTGGCGCAGGCCAAGGCCAACGGCGAGCAGGTGATGGCGATCGTCGCCACCGCCGGCACCACCGACGCCGGTGCCATTGACCCGCTGCGCGACATCGCACGGCTGGCGGCGGAGCAGCAGATTTGGGTGCACGTGGATGCGGCCTGGGGCGGCGCGCTGCTGCTTTCCGAGCAGTACCGCGACTACCTGGACGGCCTGGAGCTGGTGGACTCCATCACCCTGGACTTCCATAAGCAGTTCTTCCAGACCATCAGCTGCGGCGCCTTCCTGCTGAAAGACGCGCGCCACTACGAGCTGATGCGCTATCAGGCGGCCTACCTGAACTCCGAGTTCGACGAGGCGCAAGGCGTGCCGAACCTGGTGTCCAAATCGCTGCAGACCACCCGCCGCTTCGATGCGTTGAAGCTGTGGATGGGGCTGGAAGCGCTGGGGCAGAAGCAATACGCCGAGATCATCGATCATGGCGTCACGCTGGCGCAACAGGTGGCGCGTTACATCGCCGATCAGGAATCGCTGGAACTGGTGATGCAGCCACAGCTGGCCAGCGTGCTGTTCCGCTACCGTCCGGCGCAGCTGGCGGCGAATGGCGACGCGGCCGTCGCGCTGTTCAACCAGCGTATCGGTGACGCCTTGCTGGAATCGGGCCGCGCCAACGTCGGCGTAACCGAGTTCGATGGCGTAACCTGCCTGAAGATGACGCTGCTGAACCCGATCGTGACGCTGGAAGACATCAAGCTGTTGCTGGCGTTGGTCGAGAAAACCGCCCAGCAGTTGCCGGCGTAACCCTCCGCCACTGCGCATTAAAAGCCGATAGCCCCAGGCTATCGGCTTTTTTATCGCGCTCACGCCGTGCGCGTACTCAATCCGTTGACATGTTTTCCCAGGATGTCGCTTGTAGGTCCAGATCGATTTCCAGCGTTTCCAAAAAGCGCGCCGTCATCATGTAGTGCCCAATCATTAATGCCAGTTCAGCCAGTTGAACCTCATCATAATAGCGCCTGACCGCGTTAAACGTGTCGGCAGAAACCTTCACCTGCTGCACGCATTCATCGACAAAATGCAAGATCGCCGCCCCTCTGACGTCGATGCCAACACCCTGCTCTATTTTCTCGATGTCGTCATCGCGCCACCCCGCAAGGATCGCCAACGGATAGTGTTGCATACGCTCATAAGCGCTGTGGCTTAACGCGCCAACCCTTAATATGATCATTTCCCGATCTTTATCACACAGTCGCCCGGCCGGAAAAGAAGCGCCCAGCGACAGATATCCCTGCGCCGAACGGCTGGTTTTCAACAGACCCAGCGTAAGATTGGCGGGAAAACGGGCATATTGTTGCTGTTGCTCAGCCGTTAATTCACTCACTGCCGGCAGTTTTATTCTGGCCATCGTTTATTCCCCCGCGCGTTCATCGATAATTGCAACCGGCCGAGCCCAGCCGGCGGATGCCTTATAAACTTTGACCGGCAGACTGATCACGTTGAATCCGCAGGGGGGCAGCAATTCAAGATTGCACAGTTTTTCAATTTGGCAATAAGGATATTTACTGCCGGCATAGTGCCCTTCCCAAATAAGCGAAATATCGCCGCTTTGTTCAAATTTGGTGCGCGTATGGCTGAATGGCGCATCCCAGCTCCAGGCATCGGTGCCAACCACTCTGACGCCGCGTTCAGTAAGATACAGCGTCGCCTCACGGCCCATGCCGCAACCGCGATGAATAAAATCTTCACTGCCGTACCGCCCACCGGCCGCCGTATTGACCAGAACAATATCGCCGACGGCGAGCGGATGATCAATCCTCGCTAATTCACGCTCAATATCACGCGCAGTGACCACATAACCGTCTGGAAAATGGCGAAAATCCAATTTGACGCCAGGGCCGATACACCATTCCAACGGTATTTCATCAATGGTTTTTGACGCCGAACCGTCGTCCATATGCGAATGGTAGTGATAAGGGGCGTCCATATGCGTCCCCGCATGGGTGCTCATGCGGACAAATTCCACCGCCCAGCCCTCCTGACGCGGCAGCGCCAGGGGATCCAGGCCGGGAAATGATTCCGCCAGCTGCAACGCTCCGCGCTTGTTGTCAACATACTCGATTTCCGGCAGAAACCGCTCCGGATCGGAAGCGATCCCGCTCATCAGCGGCACCGAAAGATCAATGATTTTACCGTACATATTGTTACCTTTATCCAGGGGAATGACCTGCCCAGAGTAAGCTTTCCCCATAGAATAGAAATGCCGATTATCAGACAACTTATTGTTATAATAGGAAGACGCAGCCATGAACGGACAGGAAGGCGTCATGAAACCGTCAGAATTGACCGGGGAAATCCCAATATCGATTTGGTTCAGAAATAAATCCTGGCCGGCAGGAACGCAATTCCCTTTACAGGCGTTGCCATGGGGAAAACTGATGTATTCCATGAAAGGGTTGGCGGAAATAAATATTGAGGACAATATTTATTTATCCACTCCGGAATATGCCATTTGGCTCCCCATTAATACCGAACATGAATCCGTAGCAAAGAGTGCAATTGACTATGTCATTCTTCATGTCAGCCCCCCGCTATGCCAATCCTTACCGAGCAAACCGCAAACCCTGCGGCTGAATAAGATCGTCAAAGCGGTGCTGGCCGATTTTTCAGAAAGGCGCATTGGCTATCCGCACACGCCTCAGGACCAGACGTTGGTTACCGCATTGCTTGAGCAGCTGGCGCTGTCGGAGCGTTTTGACAGCTACCTGCCGCTCGGCAGCGACGACGTGATCAAGATCATGACCGAAAAGATGAGCGCCGCGCCGCACGATTTCAACACGCTGACGCAATGGTCGGGCATGCTGGGCTTGAGCGAGCGTACGCTCTCGCGGCGATTTCTCGCCGCCACCGGCATCTCTTTCAATGAATGGAAGCTGAGAAGCAAAACCCTCATGGCGATGACGCTGTTGCAGGAAGGGAGAGCCGTCAAATATGTCGCCTCTACCCTGGGGTATCACGATCCTTCCGCGTTTATCGCCATGTTCAGACGGCAAACGGGCCAGTCCCCCTCCGGTTTTTTAGCGGTAAGTCATGGCACCCCGAAAACAGGCTCAGGCATAATGCATGGCGACTGATGCAGCATTCGTACGCACAAACTGCATCGAACGCCTTCCCCCCTATTCAGCACGACAGGATGCGCACGCATGACAGACCCTGATTTCAACCTGCTGATCGCGCTCGACGCGCTGCTGACGGCGGGCAGCGTTGCCGGCGCGGCGCGCCGTCTCGGTTTAAGCCCCTCGGCGATGAGCCGTACCCTCAGCCGACTGCGCGCGGCCACCGGCGATCCCCTGCTGGTGCGCGCCGGCCGTCATATGGTGCTGACGCCCTATGCCGAAACGCTGCGCGAGCGGGCGCGGCACGCGACGTTCGAAGCCCGCGCTGTGTTGCGTCCGGCGCAGGGAGCATTGGATCCCGCCGCGCTGGATCGTACCTTCACGCTGCGCGCCAATGACGGCTTCGTTGAGGCCTTCGGCCCGGCGCTGATCGCCGCCGCCGCCGAACAGGCGCCGCGGGTGCGGTTGCGCTTTGCGCCCAAGCCGGAGAAAAGCGACCGCCCCCTGCGTGAAGGTCTGGTCGATCTGGAGATCGGCGTGTTGGGTGACATGGGCCCGGAAATCCGCCTGCAGGCGCTGTTCCGCGATCGCTTCGTTGGCGTGATGAGAACCGCACACCCGCTGGCGCAACAGCCGGAGATTGACGTCGCCGACTACGCCGCCTGCGGCCACGTGGTGGCCTCGCGCAGCGGGCGCATCCTCGGGCCGGTAGACGCCGCGCTGGCGGAGCTGGGGCTGGCACGCCATATCGCCGCCGTGGTGCCGAGCTTTCCCGCCGCGCTGGCGGTGGCGCAGGCCTCGAATCTGTTGGCGTTGCTTCCCGCCTCTTTCCTGCAGGCCCAGCCTGCCGATGGCCCGCTGCGCGTCTTCGAGCTGCCGGTAAAAACGCCGCCCATCACCGTCTCGCAGATGTGGCATCCGCGCCTGGACGCCGAGGCGGATCACCGCTGGCTGCGGCAGTTGGTGCTGTCGGTTTGTCGTCGGCAGGCGCAGCCCCCGGCGAGTGACAATGTCACCTAAAAAGCGTTTACGTCCTCTGATGCCCGTTTAAATCGGCCAGATAAGCGCAGAACATGTCCGCCATCGCATCGGCATAAGCCGCGATCTCGGAATCAGTTCGCGGCGTTTCGGAGAATTGCTTGCCCGCCGCCCCCAACGTGCCGACGATCAGATCGCCCGCCAACCGGCGAGTGACCTGCGGAACATCAGGCAACGCTTCGCACATGAAAACCTGCACGATATCCTTGCCGGCTGCCTTTACCGCCTGTGCCTCCGGCGCATCGCGGTAAAGCGGCGCCGCATCATTCAACGCTACGCGCATCTGCGCCTCTTCACATTCCGAACGGATAAACGCCTGCACCAACAACCGCAAGCGCGCGAACGGCGTTTTCTCGCGGTCGGCCAAAATACGGCTCAGCATATCCGTGGTCTGCCGCCATTCGTCGCTCTGCAAACGAAACAGGATCGCCGCCTTATTGGGGAAATACTGATAAAGCGACCCGACGCTGACGCCGGCACGCTCGGCCACCCTGGCGGTGGTGAAACGCGCCGCCCCCTCCTGCGCCAAAACCTGAATAGCGGCGGTCAGAATAGCGGACACCAGTTCGGCGGAGCGCGCCTGTTGCGGTTGTTTTCTCGAGGAAATTTGCTTACTGCGGCGTTCAGTCATAGCGGGCGGCCAATGCGAATAGAGGAATGCGAATAATTCGTCATATTATAACGGCATGCGCTAACGCGCTCCATTTACGACAGGAAATTTGCCATGAGTACCCTGACCACTGCCCCCTTGGCGCCGCTGCTAAACCGCCTGTTCCAACAGGCATCCCGCCGGTCGCCGGCGCTTGCCGCCCTGTTCCGCGACGTGCCGGACGCAGAGCAAAGCCGGCTGATGCAGAGCAAAACCGAGTACCGCGAACTCTACCACCGCCTGAAGGATTTCCCGCTGGCCGTGTCGCCGGCGACCGGTGCCTTGCTCTACATGTTGGCGCGGGGTTGCCGGGCGCAAAACATCGTCGAATTCGGCACGTCGTTCGGTATTTCGACCCTGCACCTGGCCGCCGCACTGCGCGATAACGGCGGCGGCCGATTGATTACCTGCGAGTTTGAACCGAGCAAAGCGGCGCGGGCGCGCGACAACCTGACCGAAGGCGGCGTCATCGACCTGGTGGAGATCCGCGTCGGCGACGCCCTGGAAACGCTGCGCGGCGATCTGCCGGCCACGGTCGATCTGCTGCTGCTCGACGGCGCCAAGGGACTTTATCCCGATATTCTCGACCTGCTTGAGAGCCGTCTGCGGCCCGGTGCGCTGATCGTCGCGGACAACGCCGATGACAGCCCGGATTACCTGGCGCGGGTGCGCGATCCGGCGACGGGCTATCTCTCCACGCCGTTCGCGGATGACGTCGAATTGACAATTCGGCTTTAAAATCCCCATCGAGCGAGGGTTGTTCCCCCTCGCTCGATGGGAGAACATAGCGTTCACGATGCCTGACGCAGTGAAACGCCCATGACGCTTCCCCCTCTCTGGCCGGTCTTCGACGGCCATAACGACCTGCTGCTCAATCTGTGGCTGCAGCATGACGACGATCCGGTCGCCGCCTTTTATTCCCGCGTCACGCCGGGCCACCTCGATTTCTCCCGCATGCAGCGCGGCGGATTCTGCGGCGGGCTGTTCGCGGTATTTATTCCTCCGGTCGGCTATATCGCCCAGATGCGTAATCAAACGCAGGACGAGGCGCAGGCCGCCTTCGATCCGCTGGCGATCGCCGAACGGCAAATCGCCATCCTGCAGCAGCTGGAGCAGGCTTCTCAGGGGCGGCTGCGCATCTGCCGCACCGCCGCCGAGATAGAGCAGTGCCGCCTCAACCGGCAAATCGCCGCGGTGCTGCATATCGAAGGCGCCGGCATGATCGATGCGGAGCTGACGCAGTTGGAGGCCTTCTACCGGCTGGGCGTGCGCAGCATCGGGCCATTCTGGAATCTGCCTAACGTCTTCGGCACCGGCGTCAGCGGGCCGTTCCCCGGCTCACCCGATACCGGCCCCGGCCTGACGCCGGCCGGCGAGGCGCTGATCCGCGCCTGCAATCACCGACGCATCATGATCGACGTCTCGCACATGAACGAGAAAGCCTTCTGGCAAACCGCCGCGCTGAGCCGCGCGCCGCTGGTCGCCACCCACTCCAACGCCCACGCCCTCTGCCCGCAGCCGCGCAACCTCACCGACGCACAGCTGTACGCCATCGCCCAGAGCGGCGGGATGGTCGGCGTCAATTTCGGCACCGCCTTCCTGCGGGCGGACGGTAAACGTGACAGTGCAACGACAGGCTTAACAGAAATTGTTAAACACGTTGAGTATTTGATCGCTAAACTTGGTGAAGATCGCGTGGGATTTGGCTCTGATTTTGACGGAGTCAACGTACCGCAACCGTTGGAGGACGCCGCAGGCCTACCGCGCCTGACGCAAGCGCTGGCGCAGGCCGGGTTCGATAACCGGCTGCTGGAGAAGCTGACCTGGCGCAACTGGCTGAACGCGCTCGCCGCCACCTGGGGTGAATAACCCGGTTACGCTTTAAAGGTTGCGATCTTCGTCACATTTCGCCAACATTGGGCCGGCCTAATGCGAAAATTTCTCATTGGGTTCGAACTATCACGATGCATGTAAAGGAGCACCGCTATGACTACCTGGACTAAACCTGAGTTTGTTGACCTGCGTCTGGGGCTGGAAGTGACGCTGTACATTTCCAACCGTTAATCGCCTGTCTGCCCGCCTTTCGCGCGGGCATTTCTTTCCCTCTTTTTCTGGTTCAGACATGCAGATAAAAGTTCTCGGCTCGGCGGCGGGCGGCGGCTTTCCCCAGTGGAATTGCAACTGCGACAATTGCCGGGGCGTTCGCGACCACAGCATCAACGCCACGCGCCGCACCCAGTCTTCCATCGCCATCAGCGACGACGGTAAAAACTGGGTGCTGTGCAACGTTTCCCCGGATATTTGCCATCAGCTGCTGGCCTCGCCCGAATTGAATAATCCCGACGTGCTGCGCGGCACCGGTATCGGCGCGATCGTGCTGACCGACAGCCAGATCGATCACAGCGCGGGCTTGCTCAATTTGCGTGAGGGCTGCCCACACCACGTCTGGTGCACCCCTGAAGTGCATGACGATCTCAGCATCGGCTTCCCGGTGTTTCCCATGCTCTCCCATTGGAACGGCGGGTTGATTCACCACCCGGTGACGCCCGGCGAACCGTTCCGCACGGCGGTCTGCCCAAACGTGCGCTTCACCGCCATTCCGCTGCTCAGCAACGCGCCGCCCTATTCGCCGTACCGCGATCGCCCGTTGCCGGGCCACAACGTGGCGCTGTTTATCGAAGATACCGCTCGCGGGATCGGGCTGCTGTATGCACCGGGCCTGGGTGAGCCGGACGAGGCGCTGATGCCGTGGCTGCGCCGCGCGGACTGCCTGTTGATCGACGGCACGCTGTGGCACGACAACGAGCTGGCCAACGCCGGCGTGGGACGCAATACCGGCAAAGACATGGGGCACCTGGCGCTGGCGGAAGAGCACGGGCTGGCGGCCCTGCTCAGCACCTTGCCCGCCAAACGCAAGATCCTGATCCACATCAACAATACCAACCCGATCCTCAATGAAGACTCCGCGGAACGGCAGAGCCTGACCGCCGCCGGCATCGAAGTGAGCTGGGACGGCATGAATATCGAACTGTAGGGAATCGCCATGACGCAACCACGTCCCCTGACGCCGCAGGCATTTGAAGCGGCGCTGCGCGCCAAAGGCGCTTATTACCACATCCACCACCCGTATCACATCGCGATGCACAACGGCGAAGCGACGCGTGAGCAGATCCAGGGCTGGGTGGCCAACCGGTTCTACTACCAGACCAGCATTCCGATCAAGGATGCGGCGATCATGGCCAACTGCCCGCAGCCTGACACCCGTCGCAAGTGGGTGCAGCGCATTCTGGATCACGACGGCTACGGCGGCAGCGAAGGCGGCATCGAGGCCTGGCTGCGCCTCGGCGAGGCCGTCGGGCTGCAGCGCGACGCCCTGCTATCCGAGCAGTTGGTGCTGCCGGGCGTGCGCTTCGCGGTGGACGCCTACGTCAACTTCGCGCGCCGCGCCTGCTGGCAGGAAGCAGCCTGCAGCTCGCTGACCGAACTGTTCGCGCCGCAGATCCACCAGTCGCGTCTCGACAGCTGGCCGCAACACTACCCGTGGATCGACGCCGCCGGCTACGACTATTTCCGCAGCCGCCTCGGCCAGGCTAACCGCGACGTGGAACACGGCCTGGCGCTGGCGCTGGACTATTGCGACACTGTTGAAAAGCAGCAGCGCATGCTGGAGATCCTGCAGTTCAAGCTGGACATTCTGTGGAGCATGCTGGACGCCATGAGCATGGCCTACACCCTGAACCGCCCGCCTTACCACAGCGTGACCGCCGCGCGGGTATGGCACAACCAGAGGCTGGTGTAATGACGCTGAACCCTGAACACACTCCCGTCTTCCGCCGCGGTTACCGCCTGCAATGGGAGCAGGTGCAAAACAGCCATGTGATCCTCTACCCGGAAGGCATGGCCAAGCTGAACGACAGCGCCGCCGCCATTTTGCAACTGGTCGACGGCCACACTACGCTGAACGGCATCATCGCCCAGTTGAACGCCCGCTTCCCCGGCGCCGAAGGGTTGGCGGACGACGTGCTGGAATTTTTCCAGCGCGCCTACGAAAAAAAATGGGTGACCTTCCGTGACTGAACCACGTGCGCCGGCGGTGAATCCGCCGCTCTGGCTGCTGGCGGAGCTGACCTACCGTTGCCCGCTGCAGTGTCCGTACTGCTCCAACCCGCTCGATTTTGCCGCGCAGGAAAAAGAGCTGACTACCGCGCAGTGGATAGAGGTGTTCCGCCAGGCGCGGGCGATGGGCAGCGTGCAGCTCGGCTTCTCCGGCGGCGAGCCGCTGGTGCGTAAAGACCTGCCCGAGCTGATCGCCGCCGCCCGCGATCTCGGGTTTTACACCAACCTGATCACCTCCGGCATCGGCCTGACCGAGAAAAAGCTGCAGACCTTCGCCGACGCCGGGCTGGATCATATTCAGATCAGTTTTCAGGCCAGCGACGAAACGCTGAACGCCGCGCTGGCGGGCTCCGCCAAGGCATTTCAGCAGAAGCTGGCGATGGCCAAGGCGGTCAAGGCGCTCGGCTATCCGATGGTGCTCAACTTCGTGTTGCATCGCCATAATATCGGCCAGATCGACCGCATCATCGAACTGGCGATCCAGCTGGATGCCGACGACGTCGAGCTGGCGACCTGCCAGTTCTACGGCTGGGCGCACCTGAACCGTGAAGGCCTGCTGCCGACCCGCGAACAGATCGCCGAGGCAGAAGCCGTGGTGAAACGCTACCGCGAACGCATGGCCGCCGACGGCAAACTGGCTAACCTGCTGTTCGTCACGCCGGATTACTACGAGGAGCGGCCTAAAGGCTGCATGGGCGGTTGGGGCGCCATCTTCATGAGCGTGACGCCGGAAGGCATGGCGTTACCCTGCCACAGCGCCCGTCAGTTACCGATTAAGTTTCCGTCGGTGCTGGAGCACGATCTGCAGCATATCTGGTACCACTCCTTCGGCTTTAACCGCTATCGCGGCTATGACTGGATGCCGGAGCCCTGCCGTTCCTGTTCGGAGAAAGAGCAAGACTACGGCGGCTGCCGCTGCCAGGCGTTCATGCTGACCGGCAACGCCGACAACGCCGATCCGGTGTGCGGCAAATCGCCGCATCACGGCACCATCCTGGCGGCGCGGGAAGCGGCGAACCGTTCGCAGATCGGTATCGATCAGCTGCGATTTCGCAATCAGACCAACTCCCGTCTGATCTTCAAGGGTTGACGATGGCATCCACCGCCGCTTCGTGGCAGCTCGATAACGGTTTGGCCGTCAAAGCGATAAGCGACCCTGCCGCCGACGCCGCCGCCGCGCTGGTGCGCATCGAAGCGGGCAGCTTTCAGGCGCCTGCCGCCTGGCCCGGCCTGGCGCATCTGCTGGAGCATATGCTGTTTCGCGGCAGCGCGAACTTCAGCGCGCAAGATGGGCTGATGGGCTGGACGCAGGCGGCCGGTGGCCGTTTAAACGCCACCACCCAGGCCACGCAAACCGCGTTTTTCTTTGAGGTGGGCACCGCCCATCTGGCGGATGGGTTGGCGCGGCTGAGCGATATGCTCGCCGCTCCGCAGCTGGCGACTGAGGCGATCGCCCAGGAGATCGAGGTCATCGACGCCGAATACCGCCTGCTGCGCGCCGATGTTGAAACCCGCTGCGAAGCGGCGCAGCGGCAGATGTTCAGCGGATTTGACGCGCTGCATCGCTTTCATATCGGCAGCCGCGCCGCTTTCGGCAGCGATATTTCCGCGTTGCAGCAGGCGTTGCGGCAGTTTCACCACCATTATTACCGCGCACCGAACATGACGCTGTGGCTGCAAGGCCCGCAATCGCTTGAGCAACTGCATGCGCTGGCACAGCGCTACGGTGGCGGCTTGCCGTCGGGCAGCGCCGCGCCGCCCGAGACATTGCCGCCGCTGGCCGCCGGGCAAGATTACACGCTGTCTCTTCCCGGCGCGCCGCAGCTGCGGCTGGTGTTTGCCCTGCCGCACTGCCGTTCACGCGGCTGGCTGCGACGGCTTGAGCGTTTATTGCTGGACGACGCCCCTGGCGGGCTGTTGGCACGGCTGCGCGCGCACGCGTGGGGCGACGCCGTTCGGCTGGATTATGCCCGCTGCGGCGAAAACAGCGCCCTGTTGAGTTTTATTTTCACCGTCAATCACGGCTCGGCGTCTGAGGCCGCCCATATCGAAAGCGCCTTGCTGGCATGGCTGCAGGCGTTGAACGCGCTGACACCAGGCCAGCTCGAGCATTTCGGGCAACTGGCGAACCGCGATTTTCACCGTCTGACGCCGCTCGATCAGCTGCGGGCCAGAGCGTTTGGGCTGCCGCCGACGGAACAGCATGACGACTGGACGCAGCAACTCGCTATGCTGATGGCGGCGCCGCGCCGCCGCTTGGCCGTGCAGCCCGAGGGGGGCGGTGAAACGCGCGAAATCCAAGGGCTGCCGCTGACCCTGCGCCCCTTCGCCGGCGCCGCGCTGGCGCCTACAGCGGAACCTTTCCGCTTTTTCTCAGCCTCGGCGGCGCTGCCGATCCCGCCCTTGCCGGCCGGCCAGGCGCCGCTGCGGCATCTGCGTTCCGGCGAGGCGCAGCCGGTGCTGTTGCTGCGCCCAGCGTCGCATGGCGCGCTCAGCGAAGAACAGGCCTGTGGCTTGCAGGCGGCGCTGCGCCCTGGCGCGGCGGAGCTGGCGCATCGGGAGGGACATTTAAGCGTCGAACGCCACCAGGGCGTGTGGCTGCTGCAGCTGGCGGGCAGCCACGGGCTGATCTGCCACGGCCTGAACGTCGTGAACCGGGCTCTGGCGGCGCAGCCGCCGGCCGTCATCAACGAGGCGGCGAGAAACCTGCGCCACGCGCAGTTAAAACAACGAAACGATATCGCCATTCGCCGCCTGTTGGCCCAATTGCCGGCGGCGCTGAACGTCTCTACGACAACGGCGCCACACTGGCATGCCACCCTGGTCGGCGGCGATGGCGAGTTAAAACGGCGGCTGTCACATTTGCTGTATGACTTCCCCTACGCCATAACGGCTGAGCCGCAAACGCCGCCGCGTTTACATCCCCCTGTCACGCTGACGGAAAGCGGCGCCGAACACGCCTTGCTGCAGTTTTACCCGCTGCAAAACGATGAAGCCGAAGGCCGCTGGGCGCTGCGCGTGCTGGCCCGGCTTTACGCGCCGCGCTATTTTCAGCGGCTGCGCGTGGAACGCAACGTGGGCTACGTGGTGCAATGTGCCTTCCACCGCTGCACCCATGCCGAAGGCCTGCTGTTCGCGCTGCAATCCCCGACGTTCACCGCTGAACAGCTGCGGCAGTTAAACGACGAATTCTTGCTGCAGATGCATCATGAGCTGACGCACGTTAGCGTTGGTGAGCTGGAGCAAACGCAACAGGCGCTGCAACAAAACTTGCAAGGCCTCAGCGCCGAGCCGTTGCAACGCGCGCGGGAGATTGCGTTGGAAAATCGCGCGGCCATTGCCGCCGCTGCGCCGATCACGCTGACGCAATTGCGCTATTGGCAGCTGCGTTTGTTTTCCTCTGATTGATTAACCCGGCGGTGAACACCGGCCGGGGGAATAGGTCGCGGAGAAAGTATCGCTCATGCCGCAGAAGGCCGGCTGGCCGCGAAAAAAAAGCCCCCATCGTCACGATGAGGGCTGAATAAAGCGAAGCATGCAACCGCGATCAGAAGCGCCAGGTCAGACCGGCGTTGACGCTGTTGTCCTGGTGGTTGGACGACAGCTGCCCGCCGTAGCCAAGGGACAGGACGGCGTTTTTGTTAATCGATACATCGACGCCCGCTTTCAGAATCGCGCCATCGCGAGAAACAGGCACGCTGTTCACGTCGAACGCCGCATCAGTGCGTTTGAACATCAGCTGCGTTTTACGCTCCAGCTTGCCGTACTGATGCTGCCAACCCAGCTCGCCGCGCAGCGCGATCGCCACGCTGTCGGTTTGCCACTCGGTGTCGGCGCGCAGACCCAACGTCGAGGCGGTGGCGGACTGACTTTGTTTGTCGCCGCGCAGCGCCGCTGCCCCGCCTTGCTCGTTGATCTCCTCGTTACGGTAATGGGTATACGCCAGGTTGGCGAACGGCTCAAGGTTGACCGCATCGCTCGTCCAATCGTAGCCGCTTTCGATGAACAGCTGACCGGTGCGCGCGTTATACTTGGCCTTCTCGCGATCCGACTGCGCGCCGTAGTTCACCGAGCGCGAGGTGTCGATGCGATGCCAGGTATAGGTGCCGCCCGCTCGCAGCGCCAACGCGCCGAAGCGTTTGTCGCCGTACAGCCCCAGATGGTAGTTGTCGCTGTGAGCATCTGACTGATAACCGCCATCCAGCGAAGTGCGGGTATACCCGGTCATCATGCCAAGCCGGCCGTCGCCAAACAGTTCGCTGTCCAGACCTAACAGCACGCCATAGGTGGAGGTCTGGTAACCGGTGGCGTTGTCGTTGCCGGAAGCATGCCCCCAGCTACCCAGCAGTTTCGCCCAGGCGCCGTTGTCATCCGCTTTAATGTCGGTAGCGGTGCGGCGGCCTTCCGCCTGGCGCAAGCGCTCGGTGGCGGTATCGCGCAGGTAACGGCTTTCGTTGATCTGGGCGGAAGCCATATCCGCGTGGATCTGGCCGGACAGTTGACGGGTCGCCTGTTGCAATTCTCTGGCCGAGGTGAAGCCGAGGAAGCTTTCATAGACCGGATGGCCCGCCACGATGCTCACCTCTTCGTTCACGACTTGCGCCTCGCCCCCATCGCTTTGCAGCAGGTTGGCCTCTTCGGCCGCCGGGATCGCCACGCTACGTTTGGCCGTTTCCGTGACCGGTTCCGTCGCGTTGAGCGTCTCCACCGCACGAGCTACCGCTTTCTCGTTCTCAGTGCTGGCCAGGCTGTCAAAGCTGGCGTCGGTGCGCGTGATGCCAAGGCCGACGTCATTGCCCTGATAATCCAGCGCGACTTTAACAAACGGATACGATGGGTTGGCGTTTTCGAATCTACCGGTAACGCCGTCCGTCGTGGTCAGGATGGTGTACTTGTTGCCCAGCAGACTCTGCGCCTCATTCTGCGACAGCAGGTTTTGGCTGCGTTCCAGGCTGACATTCACACTGCCGCCGTTGAGGAAAGCGCGCCGCGCGGCGATCTTATCGCTGCGGCCATTGTCCGCCACTTCCACGTTATACTGCGAACCGCGATCAAAAATGGCATCGTGCAACACATGCAGCGTGCCGATGCCGTTGCCCGGCGCGACGCTGCCGCTCCGAGCCGCTCTGAAGGCGCCTACGGTGCCCTCGCCGGACAATGTGCCGCTATTTTCGATATAGACGTTGGATGCCACCGAACCGTCGATCGCCAACACGCCCTGTTTCACCCAGGTATCACCGCGATAGGTGTTATTACCCAACAGCGCCAGCGTACCGGCGCCCGTTTTGGTCAAGCCGCCGTGCCCGCTGATGTCGTTACTCCACGAATCGAAATCGCATTCGCTCGACGTGCAGCGCCGCTCAACCGGCGTGCCGGGTTCGACGATATTTCCCAGGCCGGGGATATTCACCACAAACTGTTTCTCACTGTAGGAACCCGGCACATAATATTCCTGCGGGATATCCTCTTTGGTAATAAACATTTTCGGGCCGTTGATCGCATCGCGTAAATTGACGCGCCCCCAGCCGAATAAATTATCAATGCCGGCAACGCCTAAATCGGTGGCGGTGGTTTTAATGACTGCAGATATTTGATCGGCGCTCATATATGGGAAGCGCTGCATCAATACGGCGGCGACGCCGGTCACATGCGGCGCCGCCATTGAGGTGCCGGATTTGTTGCCGTAACCAGGATTAAGCGACAGCTCGCCCTTATTATAAGCTTCGCGATTCACGGCGCCGCCGGTATTGGACTCCAGCCGGCCGACGGTGCTGTAAATATCAGAACCCGGCGCGGAAACACAATAGCTGGCCGTTTGCCCGCAGCTGGTCGAGGAAACGCTTAACTGATTTTCGTCACTCAGGTTGGTCACAATCAGGTAATTATTCAGTACGTCCGGGAAAGCGTAAGGCAGTGACTTTTGCGCTTCCGGAATATTGTAATTGTTGTAATTGCCCGCCGAGAAGACGATCAGCTTGCCGTGCCTGGCCGCCCGCAGCAGCGTCGACATGGCGCTGTGCCCGCCGGTGGGCACCGGTTGTTCGCTGCCCCATTCCACGCTGGATTTGCTGCGCATCATCTCGGCGATCACGTCGCTTTTTACGAATGCCACGTAGTCCGGCCTGCCGTTCGGCAACCAGATGATATCGCCTTTGGCGTCTCGCCGTATATCCGGCGCGATCCCCCAGCTGTTATTGATGACGCGAGCCGCGCTCTGAATCAGCTCTTCACGGCCGTTGCGATTACCGTAATCATTCAATTTGGTGCCGATAATATCCGCGTCGAAAGCAACGCCGTGCATGCCTGCGCCATTTCTTTTAGCCGCAGCGATACCGGCTACGTGCGTGCCGTGATCGCCGAAAGACATATTATCTTGTTTATCATACGAGAAATTATAACTGCCGTTATCCAGGCGCGTCAGTTTACCGGAGAATTCAGAATGGGAAAGAATAGCGTTATCGATAACGCCGATGGTTATACCTTTTCCGGTATAGCCTCTGGCATAGGCGAATTCGGCGGAAATAGCTTCAAGCCCCCATTGGCGATTAAACTCAGCGGTTTTCCAACTGTCAGGCGCGCCCAATCGACCGGGATCCTGATAAGCGGCAAGAGAAGAATGAATGGATAAGCCATAACAACCCAGAAAAACGCAATACGCTAACTTCAATCTTTTATTAAGTATCATTTTACGCTCCATGTTTATTTATACCCAGAAGAAAACTTACGTTTTAACCGCGCTGAAACCTCCTATGATCGTGAAACGACGGATAACACATGCGGACCCGGCGCGGGCCGCACGAACAGACATGCTGAGAGATGCAAATGGGCGCGGACAGACAAAGGGATGCCATCGCGCCGGGCGCCTATGGCGCAGGCGTCTGGAGAGGAGGCGAATGTACGTTTGCCGGCGCCGTTGCGCCGGAATGACCCGACCATCGGAACCGGGCGTAAGGATCAGGCTGTGGGTACATTTTGCCTCATCATCCAGTTTTGCTAATGATTTTCATTCGCGAGGCTATCTTATACGTAAGCAAAGTGTCAACAGATGAAACAAAACATTTCTTGATTTGTATCATGACTTTTCTCTAAGCGCCGAGCGACGGTGCTGCGATAACCGCTGAAGAGTGCATGAAATGACGGCTATTGCCGCCATAAGTGAGATTTTTATCAGTGAATACGCATAGCGGCGACAGTGCAGACGATGGAAGAGCATGAAAACACCTGAATATTTCATCAAATAGAAACATCAGATTGATTAATTTTTATGGCAATAGCCCACCGTGGTCGGAGCACTTATTTTTCGATGCAATATAAGAGGGGCTTATAAATAACAGGAGTATTCCTAATGCGTTCTTGTGTAATCTATTTCATGCTACCAGGCCGGTTTTTAGCCGCGTCCGCTGGCTATTCCTAATTTCATTGGCAAGACTATATTGAAAGAGGCTCTGCTATAGAGCACGAATATGGGTAATTTTCCGAGGAAATACCGCATGACCCTGTTGCCCAAGCAGAGCAATAACAAAAATCCGATTGATCTCTATAGCGAAATCGTAGACGACTTGCCGGGTCTGATTTGCTTCGGCAACCGCCTTGGCGGTTACTTCAATAAGCAGTGGCGCGACTATACCGGCGCCATCGCCGGTGAGCACGGCGCCGCAGACTGGCTCGATGCCCTGCACACCGACGATCGCGATCGCCTGGCCGCGCAATGGCGCCAGGCGATCGTTGCCCTCTCCTCGTTCGCCGGCGAAGCTCGTCTGCGCGAGCGCAGCGGCGCCTACCGGTGGTTCATGCTGGCGTTTAACGCCCGTCAGGACGGCATGGCGCAGGAGCCCAGCTGGTATCTCACCGCCACCGACATCCATCCGCAAATGCTGCAACGCCAGCAAAACGTTCAGGCGCTCTCTATCCAGCAAGACATGCTGGACGCCAGCGTCGACTGCATCAAAGTCATCAATCACGATGGCACGCTGCGCCACATGAATCGCTCCGGCAGCCTGGCGCTCGGTCTTGATCCGGCGCAAAAAGAGTTTGGCATGCCCTGGCTGGGGCTCCTGTCCCCCGAGATCCGTCGCCGCGGCAGCAAGGCGCTGCGCAGCGTCAGAGCCGGAAAAAATGCGCGCTTCGCGGGATTGAGCGTGACGCCGCAGGGTAAAAAACAGCACTGGGACAACATTCTCACACCGGTCAGCGACGAACACGGCGCCGTGGCCGAGATTTTGTGCGTCTCGCGCGACGTGACGTCGCAACGCGTGATGGAACAGCGTCTGTTGCTCGCCAGCGAATATGACGAATTGACCGGCCTGCCCAACCGACGCTTATTCAAGAAAAAGCTGAAGCAAGAGATGAAGCGCGCCCTGCACGGCAAAAAGTCGCTTGGGCTGATGCTGCTGGATCTTGACCACTTCAAGCTGGTGAACGACACGCTGGGTCACGCGGCGGGCGACCATCTGCTGCGGGTCTTGGGTAAAAGGCTCAGCGCCTGCATGAATGCGCATTCGTTCGTCTCCCGCCTCGGCGGCGACGAGTTCGCCGTGGTGATCAGCGACGTCGAAAACGAGCAGGATATTTTCCGCATCGCCAACAAGTTTCTGCTGCAGTTGGAGACACCGATCACCCACGGCGGCAAGACGCTGCATTGCGGCATGAGCATCGGCGGCGCCATCTATCCCAAAGACGCTCGCGACGCTTCGGAGCTGATGAAATGCGCCGATACCGCGCTGTATGAACTGAAAGACGGCGGCCGCGGCGGCGTCTACATGTTCGATCGCAAGATGATGGACAAAGCCCGCGCCCGCGCCAGCCAGCTCAACTACGCACGCCAGATCGTGCGCGACAACTGCATCCGCCCCAGCTACCAACCGAAGGTCTGCCTGATCGACGGCAGCATCGTCGGCTTTGAAGCGCTGCTGCGCTGGCACTGCCCGCAAAACGGCGTACAGCTGCCGGCGACGGTAAGCGAGGCGTTCAACGACTACGAATTGGCAACCAAGATCAGCGAAGCCATGCAGCTGAAAGTCTTCGCCGATATCGCCCGCTGGCGCGCGGCCGGCGTGGCGGTGCGGCCTATCTCGCTGAATGTGTCGCCGATCGAGTTTTTACGCGACAACTACGCCGAAACCTTCCTGCAACGCCTGCTGAAGTTCCGCATTCCCCATCACCTGATCGAACTGGAAGTGACCGAACACGCGTTCAACAAGCACGGTTCGAAATACGTACTGCGCGCGCTGCAAATGCTCAAAGAGATGGGTATCCGCATCGCGCTGGACGACTTCGGCACCGGCCACTCCTCGTTCAGCCATATCATGGACTACCCGCTGGACTGCATTAAGCTGGACTGCGACTTTATTCAACGCATGAACACCGAACCGGCGATCCTGGCGATCGTGGAAAGCATCGGCATTCTCGGTCAAAAGCTGTCGATCGATATCATCGCCGAAGGCGTGGAAACCGAGCAGCAGCGCCAAACGCTGTGCGAAGCCGGTTTCCATATCGGCCAGGGTTTTCTGTTCAGCCGGGCGGTCGAGTCCCAGCAGGTGCCCGAGCTGCTGCAGGCGATGCCGCAATCTGTCGAGGGCCGCTAAGCGCCCTGCCGTTCACCGAACGGCGCCAGTTTCATGCCGACCAGCGTCACCACGCAAATGACCGCCCCGGCGTAAAAGGTGGACGCGGAACCGAACAGCTCCCACAGGGTTCCGGCCCCGAGACTCGCCAGCAGCAATGCCACGCCGCTGATCAGATTGAACATGCCGAACGCGGTGCCGCGCAGATGCGCCGGCGCGGTGTGCGCCACCATCGCCGCCAACAGCCCCTGCGTCATGCCCATGTGCACGCCCCACAGCGCCACGCCAAACAGCACGCCCGCCCAATGATCGCTCAGCGCCAATACCAGATCGGCGGCGATCAGCACCAGCAGCCCGGCTTTCAGCAATCCTTCATGACTCATGCGGTCGGACAATTTGCCGAACGGATAGGCCGAACAGGCGTAGACCAGATTCATGGCGACCATCACCAGCGGGATCAACGCCAGCGGCGTGCCGCCCTGCTGCGCCTTCAAGACCAGGAACGCTTCACTGAAACGCGCCAGCGTGAAGATCGCGCCGATGCTCACCACCCACCAATAGCTGCGCCCCAACAGCCGCAGGTTGGCGCGGGTAATCGGGTTGGTGCGCTTGTGGGTTATCGCGGCGGCCGGCTCTTTCAGGCCGAAAAACAGCAGCGCAATCGCCAGCGCCGCCGGGATCGCCGCCACCCAGAAGATGGCGCGAAAATCGTTGTGCCACAGCAGCATCAGGCCGACGGCCAGCAGCGGTCCTAAAAAGGCGCCGACGGTATCCAGCGACTGGCGCAGCCCGAAAGCCGCGCCGCGAATTTCCGGCGGCGTCACGTCGGCCACCAGGGCATCGCGCGGCGCCCCGCGAATGCCTTTGCCCACGCGATCCAGCAGGCGCGCGCTCATCACCATGCCAGACGACGACGCGATGGCGAAAAACGGTTTGCTGATGGCGCCCAGCCCGTAACCCAGCAGCGCCAACCCTTTGCGTTTGCCGAGATAATCGCTGAGCACGCCGGAGAACACCTTGACGATCAACGCCGTCGCCTCCGCCAGCCCTTCGATCAACCCGATGACGATCACGCTGGCACCGAGCGTCGTCGCCATAAACAGCGGCAACAGGCTATGGATCATCTCCGAGGAAACGTCCATCAGCAGGCTCACGCCACCCAATACCCACACGCCGCGCGGTATGCGGCCCAACGTAGCGAAACGCGACGACATGGTTCATCCTCGATCGATTCAGCGCCGCCAGAGGCGCCTCATGATTTTTCCAAGATTGGTTAGTTGATTTTGTTCGTTCACAGATCTGCCGCCTTTAGAGATAGTGCAACGACCGTGTGACACCCATAATAATGAAGGTAATTAACATAATGATATATAGCAAAAAGATGATAGTGATTGCGGCGCTGCTGAGTTTTTCCGCCGCCGCCGCACCAGGCGTGGATCTCGTCGCCAACGAAACGCCGATCCACACGGTGAAAAACGCCGAAGCCGTGGCCAAAATCCCCGCCGGCTTCCGGTTCGTGGAACCCGGCACGCTGACGGTCGCCATTTCTCTGCTGGGCAGCGGCCCGCCGTTCGGCCTGTACGCCCGCGACAATAAAACGGTGATTGGCAGCGAGGCGGACATCGCGCGCCTGGTGGCCGACGGTTTGGGGTTGAAACTCAAGCTGGTGCCCACCTCGTGGGAAGACTGGCCGCTGGGGGTGGCCTCCGGCAAATATGACGCCGCGGTTTACAACATCACCGTGACCAACGAACGCAAGACCAAATTCGATTTCGCCACCTATCGGCAGGATACGCTGGGTTTCTACGTCAAATCCGACAGTAAAATCACCCAGATCAAAACCGCGCCGGATATCGCCGGTAAAAAGATCATCGTCGATTCCGGCACCAATCAGGAAGCGGTGCTGCTGGCCTGGGACAAAGAGAACCGCGCCAAGGGATTAGCGCCGCTGCAACCGGTGTATGTCACCGACAAGGCCGCCTCCACGCTGGCCATTCAGTCCGGCCGCGCCGACGCCACCTTCGGGCCCAACGTTTCCGGCGCCTATCAGGCGCGGCTGACCGGCAAAACCCGGCTGGTGGGCATCGTGCCCGGCGGCTGGCCGAAGACCGCCAACATCGCCGTCACGCTGAAAAAAGGCAACGGCCTGGTGGACGCGGTGCAGGCTTCGCTCAACAGCGCCATCGCCAACGGCAGCTATCTGCAGGTGCTGGATCGCTGGGCGGAGAGCGACGAGAAGATTGCCCATTCCGAGATTAACCCGCCGGGGCTGGGGGACTAGAGCATGAACCGGCCCCGCATCGAGGGGCCGGTTATTGATGAGCAATCATGCCGCCTCATTCCGCCGCCGTTTTCTGCCTTCCCAGCTTGCGGTACAGCGTGCTGCGCGAAACGCCGAGCGCCTTCGCCGCCCGGCTGAGATTGCCGCCCGCCCTGTCGATCGCCGCCTGCAGCGCCCCCTGATCGGTATCGGCGTTCTCTTGCCGCGGCGCCAGCACCGCGATGGACTGAGGAAGATCGTCCAGGGTAAGCACCGCATGATCGTCCGCCAGCGCCAGCATCACCTTAAGCGTGCTCAACAGTTGCCGCACGTTGCCGGGCCACGGATAGCGCGCCAGCATCGCCAGCGCCTCCGGCAACAGACGAATGTCGCGCCGCTCGCCGCCCAGCTCTCGCCATAGCTGCAAAATGAAAGCCTCCAGCTGCGCCCGCTCTCTGAGCGGCGGGATGCGCAGGCTGTATTCCTGTATGCGGTACAGCAAATCCTCGCGAAACGCCCCCGCCTCTACCTGCCGATGCAGATCGTGGTGCGTGGCGCAGACCAGCGCGAATTCGACCGGATAAGCGCTGCGGCTGCCGAGGGGCGTGACCGTTTTTTCCTGTAACACCCGCAGCAGGCGCGTTTGCAGGCCCGCCGGCATGTCGCCGATTTCATCGAGAAACAGCACGCCGCCGTCCGCCTCGCGGATCTTGCCGATGTAGCCTTTCGGATTGGCGCCGGTAAACGCCCCCGGCGCATAACCAAACAGTTCGGATTCGATCAGCGGCTCAGGCAGCGCCGCGCAGTTGATCGCCACAAAGTTGCCGTTGCGCCAGCGGCTCTCTTGAAACAGGCGGCGGCTGAAATGCTCTTTACCGCAGCCGGTTTCGCCGGTCACGCACAGCGAAAGGCCGGCGTTGAGAATACGCAGCGCTTTCTGATGCTGCTCGTCGTGCCGTTCCGCCGGCGGCGCAGAACGCAGAGCGCTGACGCGGCGCTGCGGCGCCTCAAGCAACGAATAATAGTGCTGTTGATTGCCGGCCAGCGTCTGGCGCGGTGCGCCGGAAGGCTGTCGCAACAGGTCGGGAAACAGTTGGGCGAACTCAACGGAGCCAAATGAGGCCGACGAAAGCCGGAACTCCATCATCGCCAGCCGATTGGCGGCGATCAGCACTTCGTCGTGAAACACCAGCAGCAGCTCTTGCGCGCTGCCCAGGCAGCGGGCATCGGCGTGCAGGCGCAGCGTCCAGTGGCGATCGGCGATCGCGCTTCTGACCCAGCGGTGTTCGATATGCCGCACCGCCTGCATGATCAGGCGCTGTGCATCGCGGTACGGGCGCTGCGCGGGGGCGGAGAGATCCAGTATGCCGGCAATGCGGCCATCCGGACGATAGATCGGCGCGGCGGTGCAGTTCAATCCGGCATTTTGGTTGAGAAAATGCTGGCCGCCGCGCACTTCGCAGAATGCGCCCAGCGCCAGCGCGGTGCCGATGGCGTTGGTGCCCCGCTCCGCTTCTCCCCACTGGTTGCCCGGCGCCAGCGCAAAGCGCGACGCCTTATGCAGAAAGTCGGTATTGCCGCGGGTTTCCAGCACCAGCCCGCCGGCGTCGGCGATCACCACAATGGCGGGCTGGCGCGTAATTTGCGCACCCAGCTGCTCGATCAACGGCTGTACCCGCTGCGGCACCCAATCGTTGCGGCTGCGCAGCTCTTCAAGCAATCCGGCTTTGATAAACGGGATATGTTGATCGGTGCGCGTCAAACCATAACCCTGGCTGCGTTGCCAGGATTCCGCCAACGGCTGGGTCAGCACGCTGGCGCCCTCTGCGGGCAAGCGGTCGTCAGACAACATGCGTTTCTCCCCCCCGTTCGCGAGTGTTGCAAATGTGTATCATAAATGTGTACCAGGCGTTGCGACACGGGACACAAAAAATCATCGGCGGCCGCGGCACCGCTCGATTTCCTTACCCCTGTCAATGCCTAACTTTTTAATAAATAGCCATTTTTTTACTAATGCTACGTCCATCGCTAATCTGGCACGGGGCGTGCTTCTCTGTGCTGCGGCGACAGGCCGCACTCACAGGCGCAGCGCAATAGCGCCGGTTATCATCTGCAGAGAGGTGCTTCACATGAAATATGTTCACCCCGGTTTGCCTGGCTCGCTGGTTTCGTTCCGTAAACGCTATGGCAACTACATTGGCGGCAAATTTGTCGAACCGGTATCCGGCAACTACTTCACCAACACCTCGCCGGTGACCGGCCAGCCGATCGCCGAATTCCCGCGTTCCGACGCCAAAGACATCGAGCTGGCGCTTGACGCGGCGCATGCGGCGGCGGACGCCTGGGGCAAAACCAGCGTGCAGGAGCGTTCCAACGTGCTGCTGGCGATCGCCGATCGCATCGAATCGCGGCTGGAGATGCTGGCGCTGACCGAAACCTGGGACAACGGCAAACCGATCCGCGAAACCCTGAATGCCGATCTGCCGTTGGCGGTCGACCATTTCCGTTACTTCGCCGGCTGCCTGCGCGCGCAGGAAGGCACCGCGGCGGAGATCGACCAGAACACCGTGGCTTACCATATCTATGAACCGCTGGGCGTGGTCGGCCAGATCATTCCGTGGAACTTCCCGCTGCTGATGGCCGCCTGGAAACTGGCGCCAGCGCTGGCGGGCGGTAACTGCGTGGTGCTGAAGCCGGCGGAACAAACGCCGCTCGGCATCAGCGTGCTGATGGAAGAGATCGGCGATCTGCTGCCGCCGGGCGTGCTCAACGTCGTGCAAGGTTTCGGCGGCGAGGCCGGCGAAGCGCTGGCGCGCAGCAAACGCATCGAAAAAATCGCCTTCACCGGATCCACGCCGGTCGGCCGCCACATCCTCGCCTGTGCGGCGGAGAACATCATCCCCAGCACCGTCGAGCTGGGCGGAAAATCGCCGAACATTTATTTTGAAGACATCATGCAGGCGGAACCGGAGTTTATCGACAAGGCGGTTGAGGGGCTGGTGCTCGGCTTCTTCAATCAGGGGGAGGTGTGCACCTGCCCTTCACGCGCGCTGATCCAGGAATCCATCTACCCGCAGTTTATGGAGAAAGTGCTGGCGCGTATCGCTACCATCCGCCAGGGCGATCCCTTCGACACCGAGACCATGATCGGCGCCCAGGCGTCAAAACAGCAGTACGACAAGATCCTGTCCTACATCGACATCGCTAAAAACGAGGGGGGCAAAATCGTTGCGGGCGGCGAGCCCGCCCAGCGCGGCGACGAAGTGCAAAACGGTTTCTACCTGCAGCCGACGCTGATTACCGGCAACAACAGCATGCGTTTCTTCCGCGAGGAGATCTTCGGGCCGGTGATTGGCGTCACCACCTTCAAGGATGAGGCCGAAGCC
This sequence comes from Serratia sp. CY83965, assembly GCF_052166375.1. Lineage (NCBI taxonomy): Bacteria > Pseudomonadati > Pseudomonadota > Gammaproteobacteria > Enterobacterales > Yersiniaceae > Serratia > Serratia sp. CY83965. The sequence goes on from NZ_JBJNOV010000007.1 coordinate 55,023, forward strand.
CTGGCGCTGGCCAACGACACCGAGTTCGGGCTGGGCGCCGGGCTGTGGACCCGCGACATCAACCGCGCTTACCGCATGGGTCGCGCGATCAAGGCCGGGCGCGTATGGACCAACTGCTACCACCTGTACCCGGCGCACGCCGCGTTCGGCGGCTACAAGAACTCCGGCATCGGGCGCGAGACCCACAAGGCGGCGCTGTCGCACTATCAACAGGTGAAAAACCTGCTGGTCAGCTACGACGCCAAGCCGCTGGGCCTGTTCTGAACCCGGCGTAATGACAAGAAGGCCACCCGCAGGTGGCCTTCTTGTTGCGCGTGGCCTACTTCGCCATGCCGAGATCGATCACCATGCGACCGCGAATGGTGCCCGCCTTCATCTCGTCGAAGATGGCGTTGATATCCCTCAGCGGCCGCTTGGTCACTTTCGGCGTCACCTTGCCTTCGGCGGCGAACTGGAACGCCTCCTTCAGATCTTCGCGCGTGCCCACCAGCGAACCCACCACCTGAATGCCGTCCAGCACCAGGCGCGGAATGCTCAGATCCATGCTCTCCGGCGGCAGCCCCACGGCCACCACTTTACCGCCGGCGCGCACCGCATTCACCGCCGAGTTGAAGGCGGCTTTCGCCACCGCCGTCACCACCGCCGCGTGAGCGCCGCCGGTTTGCTGTTGAATGATCTCCTCCGCGTTTTGCGTTTTGGAGTTGATGGTCAGATCGGCGCCGATCTGTTTGGCGAACTCCAGCTGACCGTCGTTGACGTCGATGGCGATCACTTTGGCGTTAAACACGTTCTTGGCGTACTGCAACGCCAGGTTGCCCAGCCCGCCAAGGCCATAAATGGCGATCCACTGCCCCGGTTTGATATCGGAAATCTTCACCGCCTTGTAGGTGGTGACGCCGGCGCAGGTGATGCTGCTGGCGGCGAAAGAATCGAGCCCATCCGGCACTTTCACCGCGTAGTCCGCCACCACGATGCACTCTTCCGCCATACCGCCGTCAACGCTGTAGCCGGCGTTTTTCACCGAGCGGCACAGGGTCTCGTTGCCGCTGACGCAGTATTCGCAATGGCCGCACCCCTGGTAAAACCAGGCGACGCTGGCGCGGTCACCCACTTTTAACGAGGTGACGCCCTCACCGACGGCGGAGACCACGCCGATACCCTCATGCCCCAACGTAATGCCCGGCACCTCGCCGAAATCGCCGTTTTTCACGTGCAAATCGGTGTGGCACACCCCGCAACACTCCATTTTCAACGCCGCTTCGCCGTGCTTCAGCGGGCGCAGCACTTTATCCTGAATGTCTACGGTATGGTTTTTCGTCACTACGGCAGCTTTCATGGTGTTTTCCTTAGCAGTGTGGGAAGTACAGTTGTTAATGTAGTGACTGTATTCGGCGAGGGCAAGCGCCGCGTGTTTTGTGTAAAAACAAATAATTAAATATGAATCAGTCTGATTATTTCATAAAAAACCATTAACAGACGGCGCGATCGCCTTGAGATTGGCAGCCGTGAACGATCGCGCCTCTCTGGCTTGATTTACCCCTTGAAGCGATTAACAGGAATTTTGAGGTAGTGCCGCCCATCATCTTCGCAATCAGGCAGTACGCCGCCGCGAATGTTGACCTGCAGCGCCATCAGCATCAATTCCGGATGCGGCAACGTGGCGTCTCGCTGCTTTCTTTGCGCGATAAATTGAGCTTTATCCATGTTGGCCACCCAGGGGTTGTTCTCGCGCTGCTCTCTCACAGTGCTTTCCCAGCGGGCCTCACGCCCCGCCGGGCGGTAATCATGGCCGGTAAACAGGCGGGTATCCGCAGGCAGGCTCAAGATCCGCTGCAACGAATCCCACAGGGCTTCCGCATTTCCGCCGGGGAAATCGGCCCTTGCGGTGCCGCTGTCCGGCATGAAAAACGTATCGTGAATAAACGCCGCATCGGCAATGTGATACGTGACGGACGCCAGCGTGTGGCCAGGAGACAGCAAGACTTCAGCGCGCAGGTTGCCGATAAAAAAGACGTCCCCATCCGCAAACAGCGCATCCCACACGGTCTCGGCGGGAGGCAGTTCCTTCAAATTATAGATGTCTTGCCACAGCCCCTGCACGGCGGTAATTTTTTCGCCTATGCCGGTAAGGGCGCCGGTTTTCTGCGCCAGCCAGGTGGCGGCAGAAAAATGGTCGGCATGCGGGTGCGTATCCAGCACCCAGGCCACACCCCACCCTCGCTGCTGGATAAAACTTAAAATGGTGCGGGCCTGCTGATGCGAGACCGTGCCCGATCGGCGATCAAAATCCAGCACCGGATCGATGATGGCGCAGCGACGCGCCTTGGGATCGGCGACGACATACTGCAGGCTGCCGCTTTCCGGCTCATAAAACGCATGCACTTCCGCATGAGACTGAACGGGCTGATGCCGGCGATACCAACTGAGCGCCTTATCGGCATCCGCGCCATATTCTTCGCATTGGCTGCGGAATTGCGCTTCATCGATCCGCCCTTCACTCAGCGCATACAGCAGAGTGAGGCAAGCCGAGCGCGCCCCGCTCCGGCAGTGCGCCAGGGTCTTCTTGCCTTGCCGCAACAGAAACTGGAAGGTGTAAACGGTCTCCCAGGTCAGCGTATCGAACGTATAAGGGAGATAGACGTAACGCATCCCCCCTTGTTCAGCCAACGCTTTCTCTTGCTGATGGTCAAGATACTCTCCCGGCTCTTCGTCCGGCCGGTTGTTGACGATAAGCCGGTAGCCTTGTTGATGCAGGGTAGCAAAATCACTCGCTGCGGGCGCCCCCGAAAAGGAGAGCTGATGATGGTATGTACGGATGCGCATATTTTTTCCTTCTGTCTTATAAGCTTTTAAAAAGCATATAAAGGGCCAGCACCAAGAGCATGGCGGCGTAGAGCACACGGATAATGTCCTCGCGTTTCTTCAGGCGCTCGGTGAGCGCAACCCCCACGACGCCCCCCAGAACACCGCCGACGATCAGCCAGCACGTGATGACGAGCGACACCTTGCCGGACAAGGCATAGCTTGCGCTCGTCGATAAACCCATGGCAGAAACCACCACCAGCGAGGTGGCCACCGCTTCAAGCAGCGAAAAGCGGAAAAACCAGAGCAGCGCCGGCACCACTAAAAATCCGCCGCCGATCCCCAGAAAGCCGGCCACCGCGCCCAGCGCCAACACGCAGGGCCACACGATGGCGGGATGAAAGGCCGCATCAGGAGAAGCCAATCCGTTGCCGGCCCGGTGATTTTTTTTCAACGTTAATCCGGCGACAATCAGCATCAGCAAAGCGAAAGGCAGGGTTAGATAGCGCCCGTCCGTGATTTTTCCCATTTGTGAACCTGCCAGCGTGCCGGCCACCGCGACCAGCGACACGACAATGCCGGTTCGCCACCGGACGTTTCCTTTGGCGGCGTGCGCAAAAAGGTTGAGCAGCGCGCTGACGGCGACGGACATGGCGCTGGTGCCTATCACCAAATGCGTATCCGGGATTTGCACCATATACAGCAGCAGCGGCACACAAACGATGGAGCCGCCTCCGCCTGTCAGGGCCAAGAGAAATCCGACTATTCCTCCGGTTATCACCAATAACATCAGGGTATAAAAAGTAAAATGGAAAAAATCCAATGGGTTAATTCCTGAACGGTGTTTGTGGTATTTATTAACGATCAGTTCGCATTGATTGTCAAATAACTTATTACATTTAGCTATTACATATAGCTAAATCGAATATGTGATTTTTAATATAACCATAAGTTCTATGAATTCCCTTTTAATCTGGGCATTAACCCCCTACTTTCTTATGAAAGGAGGCCTGCATGAAACCGGAAAAAATAAAAACCAAGAAGAAAGTTGTTGTTATTGGCGGTGGTTCATCTGGAATAAGCGTCGTGGCAAGCATAAGGAAGCGAGTTAAAGGCATTGATATAACGGTAATTGAACCTAGCGACTGCCATTATTATCAACCGGCATGGACCCTGGTGGGCGGCGGGCTGTTTGATATCAATAAAACACGGCGTTCCATGCGCGCCGTCATCCCCCCAGGAACCTCATGGATTCAGGATAGTGTGGTCAGGGTGGAGCCCGGCAAAAAATATGTCGAGACCCGCCAAGGGCAGAAAATAAACTACGACTTCCTTATTGTTGCCTGCGGCCTCGTTTTACATTGGGATAAAATAGAGGGTCTTGAAGAAACGTTGGGAATGAATGGCGTCACCTCTAATTATCGTTTTGATCTTGCGGAATACACCTGGAAACTGGTTCGTGAAATGCAAGGCGGCGAGGCGATATTTTCCCAACCGCCGGTTCCGATAAAATGCGCCGGAGCGCCGCAAAAAGCCTTATACCTTTCATGCGATCACTGGCGGCGACAAGGTGTCCTTAATAATATTAACGTCAATTTCTGCCTGGCTGGCGCGGCGGTATTCGGCGTGCCGCAATTTGTTCCTCCGCTGACCGATTACTTGAAGAAATACCACGCACAGGTCAACTTCCGGCATAATTTAGTTCGCGTTGATGGGCTGCGTCGGCAAGCGACCTTTTCTCTGGACGGTGATGAAGAAGGCAAACGCGAAGTGACACTGCCCTTCGATATGCTGCACGTAGTGCCGCCGCAATCTGCGCCGGCGTTCATTTCGCAAAGTGGGTTGTCTGACGAGTCAGGTTGGTGCGACGTGGATAAATTCACCCTACAGCATAAGCAGTGGCAGACGATTTTTGCGGTTGGCGACTGTTGCGCCACGCCAAATGCCAAAACCCTGGCGGCGGCTCGCAAACAGGTGGTAGTGGTGGCAGAGAACATCGCGGCGCGGCTTAAGGGCGCTCCTGATGCGGCACGGTATGATGGTTATGGTTCCTGCCCATTGACGGTAGAGAAAGGCAAGGTTGTTCTGGCGGAGTTTGGTTACGACAGTAAATTACTCCCCACCTTTCCTCTGTTCGACAACACGCATCCCAGCCGTATGGCCTGGTGGCTGAAGGCCTGGTTTTTACCCAAATTTTACTGGACGGGCATGTTGCGCGGGGTCGAATGGTTTGCCAAAAGCAAGCCATAGCCACCGTCATCGTTATCCGCGCCTCGCGGCTTCCGCAGGCGCTTGACTATTTGGCGATACACAGCCACCATCGCTTGCGAGCCCGCAGGCTGATTGCAAGCCGTCACCACTAACCGGTCGATCAACGATGAAAAACGCACCCGCCGTTACGATTCACTACTGTTCACAATGCAACTGGCTGCTGCGCGCCGGCTGGATGGCGCAAGAGCTGCTGAACACCTTCGGCGACGATCTCGCCTCCGTCACCCTGATGCCGGGCACCGGCGGGGTCTACCAAATCAGCGTCGATGGCGTGATGATTTGGGATCGCAAGATTGACGGCGGCTTCCCCGATGCGGCGCAGTTAAAGCAGCGGCTGCGCGATCACAGCTTCCCCGATCGTTCTCTCGGCCACAGCGACGGAAAAAAAGCCAGACACTGAAGGCCGTCAGCGCCCCGTCGGCGGCTGCGCGCCGAGAATGCGCGGCATCGTTTCTTTCATCATTTCCATGAATTTGCGTAAACGCGCGGGATAATAGCTGGCATAGGGATACAACAGGTAAATAGGCAGTGGCTCAGCTCGCCACAGGGGTAACAGCGTCTGCAGAGCGCCTTGCGCCAATTCTTCTTTCACCACCCAAGACGACACGATCGCGACGCCCAGCCCTTCCAGCGCCGCCTTGCGCGCCGCATAAAGGCTGTCGGTGCTCAACCTCGGCGCGATGTCGAAACGCCGCTGTTCACCGCTGGTCGCGTGAGTCAAGACGACCTCATTACGATAAAAACTGTTTACCGCCAACCACGGCAATGAGGCCAAATCGTCGAGATCGACGATCGCCGGTCGTTCAGCCAGCAGCGCCGGTGACGCCACCGTGCTGCGCGGCACCTCCGCCAGCAACACCGCCACGACCGACGGATCGGTCACCGCCCCGACGTGAATGGCGCAATCCACCCCCTCGGGAATAAAGTCCGGAGAATGATCGTTCAGCGTCCACTCAACGTAAGTTTGCGGATAGCGCCGCAAATACTCGCCCAACGGACCGATCAGCTGATCTTGACCGAATGCGTGCGGCGCCCGCACGCGCAACACGCCGACCGGTTCGTCGCGCGCGCCGCCAAGCCCTTCTTCCAGGCTTTGCCATTGTTCGATCAGCCCCCGCGCCTGGCGGTAACAGCGCTCGCCGTCGTCGGTCAGTTTGAGGGCGTGGGTCGTCCGCTGGATCAGTTTGGCGCCCAGCAGCTGTTCCAATGCCTGCAGACGCCGGCTGATTGTCGGCTGCGAGGTGCCCAGCTGCTGCGCCGCGGCCGACAAGCTGCCGCTTTCGACGATGCGCACCAACGTATGCAGCAAAGTTATGCGGTCGCCGTTAGGTAAGTTAATTTTATTCATACGTTAAGTGTATAACAGTTTTACCTGCGAGGGGGCTACAGCGGAATGAAGCAAGCGGTAAAAATGGCCGCACATTCACCTTGCAGGAGTTTTTGCCATGAGCACCGCCACCACCCACGGCGCACCGTCCGCCAACGTCGTATTTCTGCTGGCCGCCGGCGCCGGCCTCAGCGTCGCGTCAATCTATTACAGTCAGCCCATGCTTGGCATGATGGGCGCCGATTTCCACGCCGGCGTCGCCGATGCCGGCATGGTGCCGACGCTGACCCAGTTAGGTTATGCGCTGGGCATTTTACTGTTGGCGCCGCTCGGCGACCGGTACGATCGCCGGCGGATCATTCTGGTAAAAGGCGCGCTGCTGGCGCTGACGCTGTTACTCTGCGCTTTTGCCGCCTCGTTCCCGCTGTTGTTGCTCAGCAGCCTGGCGATAGGCCTGACCGCCACCGTCGCGCAGGACATTATCCCCGCCGCCGCCACGCTGGCGCCAGAGGCCAGCCGCGGCAAAACCGTCGGCGCGGTAATGACCGGGCTATTGGCCGGCATTTTGCTGTCGCGCGTGTTCAGCGGCGCGCTCGCCGAGTTCGCCGGCTGGCGCAGCGTCTACGCGCTCGCGGCGCTGGGCGTTTTGCCGATCACGCTGGCGATCTGGCGCATGTTGCCGCGTCTTCGCCCCCATAACGCGCTGAGTTACCCCGCGCTGCTGCGCTCACTGGGACATCTGTGGGCCGAGTATCCCGCGCTGCGGCGCGCGACGCTGGCGCAAGGCTTTCTGTCATTGGGCTTCAGCGCTTTCTGGTCAACGCTGGCGTTGATGCTGGCGGAGCGCTACCAGATCGGCAGCGCGGCCGCCGGCGCGTTTGGCCTGGCGGGGGCGGCGGGGGCGCTGGCGGCGCCGTTGGCGGGAAGTCTGGCCGATCGGCACGGCCCTGACGTCGTGACCCGTATCGGCGCGGGACTGGTTCTGGCCTCCTTCGCCTTGATGTTTTTGCTGCCGCTGTTGCCGCTCCCGGCGCAGCTGGCGCTCATTGCGCTGAGCGCCGTCGGATTCGACCTGGGCATCCAGGCTACGCTGATCGCGCATCAAACCATCGTTTACGGTCTCGATCCGGCAGCTCGCAGCCGATTGAACGCCCTCTTGTTCACCGGCGTATTCATCGGTATGGCGACCGGCGCCGCCCTCGGCAGCCGCATTCTGGCAAGCGCGGGCTGGCCGGGTGTCGTGGCGCTGGCGACGGCGGCGGGGGCCGTGGCGCTGTGGATCCGCAGCGGGCACAAAACGGCGCGCGTAGCGGCCTGATATCGCCCTCTACTGGCGCAAGCGGTTGATTTTACCCAGGCCTCTTGCGCTATACTGAGCGCCCTTTTTGCTACGCATTTAAAACAATTTTATGATGGAACGCTTGCTAGAAAACGCGATGTACGCCTCCCGCTGGCTGCTCGCGCCGGTTTATTTCGGCCTTTCACTGGCCCTGGTCGCCCTGTCTATCAAATTTTTTCAGGAGATCCTGCACGTCCTGCCCAACATTTTCTCCGTCGCTGAAGCCGATCTGATCCTGACCCTGTTGTCGTTGGTCGACATGGCGCTGGTCGGCGGGCTGCTGGTGATGGTGATGTTCTCCGGATACGAAAATTTCGTCTCGCAATTGGATATCACCGAAGGAAAAGAAAAACTGAGCTGGCTGGGCAAAATGGACGCCACCTCGCTGAAAAACAAGGTCGCCGCATCTATCGTCGCCATCTCCTCCATTCACCTGCTGCGGGTGTTTATGGACGCCAAGAACGTGCCCGACAACAAGCTGATGTGGTATGTGATCATCCACCTCACCTTCGTGCTCTCCGCCTTCGTGATGGGTTATTTGGACAAGGTGACCCGCTCCAAGCATTAAACGCGCCGCCACGCCCGATCGTCAGGATCGGGTGTCATCCCCTCCTTCGCTATTCCCCAACCGTCGTCGCCGTCATGTCTTTCATCTGGCACATCTGATGATAATTTTATTATAATGTCATTACACTCATTATGGATCGAACGCCGGCCACCGCACCGGATTCGCCGCAGACAGGATCACGCACCTCCATGCCATTAAACGGTCACCCCCTGCAATTCAACGATATTCAGGCGATTCTGCCTCATCGTTATCCCTGCCTGTTGGTCGATCGCGTGCTGCCCGCCGGCACCTGCATTGCCGAAGGGCGGCTGAGCGCCATCAAGAACATCACCGCCAATGAGCCGACGTTCTGGAACGGCCATGCGCACTTCGCCGGTTTTCCCGGCGTGCTGTTGGTGGAAGCGCTGGCGCAAAGCACCGGGCTGCTGGCGCACTATTATCTCGGGGCGTTGAACGAAGGGGAACATTACTACTTCGCTTCCATTCAGCGGGCGCGGTTTTATCGCGCCGCCCGTCCCGGCGACCAGGTGTTGATGGAGGTCGCCTTTGTACGCCGGCGTGGCGCGATCGCCCGCTTCACCGGCCGCGCCAGCATCGATGGCCGGCGCATTTGCACCGCCGATTTCATGTGCGCCCGTAAATAGGCCGCTTGCCAAAGGAACCCTGCGAATACCATGTCTCTGGTTGACAGCTTACTCAGAACCCTCGATTTCTCCCCGCGCGGCCAGGTGATCGCTCGCGAAGCCGACGCCTGGGGCGAAATCATCGTTTCCGATCACAAGGACTACCGCACGCTGCGGTTTGACGGCATCTGCGAGCAAAGCAAGATGAGCCTCAGCAACCCCGCACAGCCGATCCACAACTACATCAAAGCGATGCTGATGGCGGTGGCCTGGCAGCCGCCGAGCTCGGCGTTGATCCTGGGGTTAGGCGGCGGCAGCCTGCTGCGTGCGCTGCACGCGCTCGATCCGGCCATGCGTCTGGACGTGGTTGAACTGCGCGCCGCAGTGATCGCCGTCGCGCGCCGCTATTTTACGCTGCCGGCCACCGACACCATCAGCCTGCGTACCGCCGACGCCATGGACTTTGTGCGTCCGCCTGCCGAGACGCGTTACGATCTGATTTTCTCCGATCTCTATTCGGCGTTCGCCATGGATCCGCAGCAAGGCACCCAGACATTCCTGGAAAACTGCGCCGCGCGGCTGAACGACGGGGGCTGGCTGGTGCTCAATTACCACGATCTGCCCGATGAGAACAGCCTGCTGTACCACAGCCTTCACCGGATATTCGGCACCGTATTGTTTTGCGTCGCCCCCAGCGGCAACGTGATCATTTACGCCACGCCGGCCCAGGTGACGTTGCCGCTCAGCACGCTTCGCACGCTGGCCGCCGGCAGCGGCGAGCTGTTCAACTGCGAACTCGGCTACCTGTCACGCAAGATAGAACGGCTGCATTTCCGCTAAGAACGAGCGGCGACGCGGTCTGGCTGGCCGCTTCGTCCACATGGTATTATCATTCAGTCATCATTCTCTGGAGGATCCTGATGGAAAAGAAAACGGCGCGGCTAACGGTGCTGATTGACCCGGACAAGAAGAAAGCCCTGGAAGAGCTGTGCCTGCAGCAGGACGTCACCCCTTCCCAGGTGGTGCGTCAGCTGATCCGCGATTATCTGCACAAGCATCAGGTGGATTATCCCAGCCAGCCGACCCACGCCAATCCGCGAGTCGAGAGCAATTGAACGGCGGCCTGCCCCGCAAACCGTGAAGCGCGCTTCCCCCTGCGCGCGTCCCTAATCCGAATCCTCCACGGCGGTCTGTCCATCCTGCAATATCGCTGCTACTGTTTTAGGCGTTCATTATTCTCTCTTGGGAAAGGAAACGCGCCATGTTCAGCCATATTACCGTCGGCGTCAGCGATCTGGATGCCGCCGCCGCGTTCTACGACGCCATTCTGTTGCCATTGGGTTTACAACGGCGGGAAGTGACGCCGGACGGCGGCCCCGCCGCCCGCTGCTGGGTGATGCCAGGCCAAACGCTGCCGCGTTTTTACGCCTACCAACCCTTCGACAGACAGCCCGCCAGCGCCGGCAACGGCAGCATGCTGGCCTTTCTCGCCGCCGACGAGCTGGCGGTTAAACGCGCCTACGCCGCCGGTCTGCTGGCGGGCGGCAGCAGTGAAGGCGAACCCGGCGAGCGCGCGCACTACGGCAAAGGCTATTTCGGCGCTTACCTGCGCGATCCCGACGGCAACAAGGTGCATGTGGTTTATCGGGGAGATCTCGCCTGATGAAATGCTCGGTTTACATCGCCACCAGCGTAGACGGATTCATTGCCGGCCCGGATGGCGACATTGACTGGCTGCTGCGGCCCGAATACGCGGTTTCGCTGCTCAATGGGTTGAGTTTTGAAGCGTTTGTCGCCGACATCGACGCGCTGGTGATGGGTCGCCATACCTATGAAAAAGTCCGCGCCTTTCCCGAGTGGCCCTATGGCGCACTGCCGGTGGTGGTGCTGTCGACGCAGCCCGCACCGCACGGCGCAGAACCTGTCCGCTGGATGAGCGGCGAACCGGCCAGCGTCGTGGCGCGGTTGGCCGAGGTCGGCTGCCGTCACCTGTATATCGACGGCGGCCAGACCGTGCAGCGCTTCCTGCAGGCCGGCTTGATCGACGAACTGACGATTACGCGCGTGCCGCTGCTGCTGGGCGGCGGTATCCCCTTATTCGGCGCCGACGGCCCGGAGCAGCGCCTGCGCCTGCTTGCCGTCACCTCATCGGACAACGGTTTCGTGCAAGAACGCTACGCGGTTCAGCGCGCGCCGTAACGCAGCATCAGGCGGCGGCCTCCGAAGGCGATGAGCAACGCCGCCAGTGCCAACAGCGCCGCCACGCCGTAGGTCACCCGCATGCCGTAAGCCGCGGCGGCCGCAGTGCCCGCGACCTGCTGCGAAGCCAGATAAAACAGCGCCCCCATCGCCGACGCGCCGGTGATCGCCCCGAGATTGCGCGACAGGTTCACCATGCCGGCGATCAGCCCGCGCCGTTCAGGAAACAGATCTTTCATCAGCATGGTGTTGTTGGCCACCTGAAACAGCGCATAGCCGGCGGTCAGCAGCGCGATGGGGGCGATATAGCCGAGCACGCCCCAACGGTTAAGCAGCGACAGCAGCGCCGCGCCGGCAGCCACCGCCATCAGCCCAAGCAGGGCAATGCGCTGCGATCCAAAACGATCCACCAGATAGCCGGCCGGTATGCCGGTCAGGATCGCCACCGCCGGTCCCGCCGACATCACCAGCCCCACCTGCGCGGCGCTTAACTCCAGCGCGCGTGACAGATAGAACGGCCCGACCACCAGCGTGGCGGTCATGACCGTCATCACCAGCGCGCTGGCCGCCAGCCCCGCCGTCAGGGCCGGATGACGGAACATCGACGGCGCAAGCAGCGGCGATGCGGCGCCGCGCTCCACGCGGATAAACAGCGCCCCCGCCAACAGCGCCCCCAGCATCAACGCCAGATTGAGTGCGCCGAAGTCGCCGCACCCGAGGGTCATCGCCAGCGAATAGCAGAGCAATGCGCCGCCCAGCAGCAACGTGCCGGCGCGATCGAACGGTTCCGCGCGCACTGCCGCGCGCGGCCCATTCGGCAAGTATCGCCAGGCGAGCCACAGCGCCAGCAGGCCCAGCGGCAGGTTGATCAGGAACATCGCCCGCCAGCCGAAACCGGCGATCAGCGCGCCGCCCAACGACGGCCCCAGCGCGGTGCCCACGGCCGACATCGTGCCGAGCAGCCCCATCGCGCGGCCGATTTTTTCCGTCCCCAGCGCCTCACCCGCCAGCGCCATGGCGATCGACATCATGACTGCGCCCCCCAGCCCCTGCGCCAGGCGCGCCGCCAGCAACAGCCACAGTTGCGGAGCCAGCGTGCAAACCAGCGAAGCGGCGGTAAACAGCGCGATGCCCGCCAGCAGCAGGCGGCGGCGATTGAGGCTGTCGCCCAAACAGCCGATGCCGATGATGCAAGTGGTGACGGCCAGCAAATAGCAGAGCAACACCCACTGCACCGCCTGGAACGAGGCATGGAACGCGGTGGCGAGCGCCGGCAGCCCGACGTTGGCAATGCTGATGCCAAGCGATGACAGCAGCATGCTCAGAGAAAGAGCGGCCAGTATGCCGCGGACGCCTTGCGGCGAAGGATGGGATAACATGATGAACACTCCTGACATTGACTGCGGGTAAGCCTATGTCAGGGGGCAGGATGGCGGAAGACGCATGGCATGCACTGTATCCATGCGCCTGACGCCTTATCTGACGCGAGCCGTCACCAGGCGGCGATTTCCGCCTCGGTGAGCGGGAGAGTTTGGGTGACGCCGGTTTCCGCCGCCAGGGTGGCCGCTTCCAGCACCGCCATCACCGCCAACGCCTGCGCAGCGGTGACCGGGTTGGCGCCTGCGCCGCGCAACGCATCGCGCACCTGGAAGTAATACTGGCGCTGATCGCCATCCGGTGTCGGCAGCGTACGCATCGGCTCCGTGCCGATAAACAGGCTCATCGCATCGTCGTCTTTGCCCCACTCCGCCGATCCCGGCGTCACGCCGGCCAGCAGTTGGCTTTCCTGCCCGTCGGCGCGCGCTTTGACCACGCTGCCTTTCTCGCCGTGCACGGTAAAGCGTGAGACGCCCCCCGCCACCAGCATGCTGCCATGCAGGATCACGCGGTGCGTCGGGTAGTTGAGCACCACGTGAGCCCAGTCGTTAATCTGCGCGTTGGGGCGCAGCGTGGCGATGTTGGCCTGCACGCTGTGCGGCAAGCCGAACAGCTGCAGCGCCTGATCGACCATGTGCGGCCCCAGATCGAACCACAGTCCGCTGCCAGGGAGGTTTTGTTCACGCCAGCGCACCCGCACTTCTGGGCGGTAACGATCGATGTGCGACTCAAAGTGCGTCACCTTGCCAATCAGCCCCTGTTCGATCACCTGCTTCACGCCCAGGAAATCGCTGTCCCAGCGACGGTTCTGGAACACCGACAGCAGGCGGTCGTGCTTCTCCGCCGCCGCAATCAGCGCGCGCGCCTGCGCCAAATCCAGCGTAAACGGCTTATCCACCACCACGTGCTTGCCCGCCTCCAGCGCGGCCAGCGCCAGCGGCGCATGGGTGGCGTTCGGCGATGCGATCACCACCAAATCCACCTCCGGCCGGCGGATGGCCTCCAGCGGATCGGCGATCACCTGCGCGTGCGGCAGATCGGCATGCACCTTGGCGGCATCGCGCGAAGCCACCACGCTCAGTTCCAACCCCGGCACCGCGTTAATCAGCGGCGCGTGAAACGCCTTGCCGACAAAGCCGTAGCCAATCAGCGCCACCTGCAACGGTCGAGCGGTATCGTTCATCAGTGTTCTCCTCTAGCGGTCGTCGGCGACGACACAAAGTTCAATCAATGACTGTTCGTCCAGGTTGTCCCACGGGCGATCGGTAAACAGGCGTTGGATCTGCGCCAGATCCGCCACGTGATGCGGTTCGCAGCGATCCAGCTTCATATGGTCGGCCACCAGCCAGCGCTCGCCGCTGTTAGCCAGCATGGCGCGCTTGACCTCTGCATCGGCCTCTTCGCCGGCGCTCAGTCCCAGCTGAGGATGCACCGCGCAGGCGCCCAGCAAGGCGATATCCGCGCGGTAGCGCGCCAGCAACGCCAGCGTGGCGCTGCCGGCGAACAGCCGCTGGCGCGCATCCCACTGGCCGCCAAGCAGGATCAGGTTGATCTCCGGCCTGTCGCTCAGGCACTGCGCGATATCCAGCGAAGCGGTGATCACCGTCGCCGGGCCGCGCAACGCCTGCGCCACCGCCAACAGCGTACTGCCCGCATCCAGCATCAGGGTGCTGCCGGGCGGGATCTGCGCAGCCACCGCGCGACCGAGCCGCTGCTTGATCTGCGGCAACAGCGCCGCGCGCGCCTGACGTGGCATGCCGGACGGTTCGAGCGCGATCGCGCCGCCGTGATGTTTCTGCGCCAACCCTTGCCGCTCGAGATCGGCCAGATCGCGGCGCACGGTATCGACCGAAACGCCGATGGCGGTGGCCAATTCCGCCACCGCCGCCTGTCCGCGTTCGCTGAGAAAATCCAGTAAATGGCGCTGCCTTGCCGCTTTGTGCATGGGCTTATTCCGCAGTAAAAAGCATAAAACAGCAATATACAGCAGATAACAGCAATGGAGAAGTCGCAATTGTGCGCACCGGCGATCAAACATCTTTTCGCCTGCGGGACGATGATGAAGGCATAACACATAACAATCCGGAGAAAGGCATGAACATCGATCTGACGTTTGAAGACCTGAGCGCACGCGCCGTGCAATACAACGCCCGCGCTTCGGTGGAGGATTTTGACGCCTGCATGGCGGAATACGCCGCGCTGGCCCAGCGAGCCAAGGCGCAGACGCCCGGCATTTACGACCTGCGCTACGGCATGAGCGCCGCCGAGCGCCTCGATCTGTTCCCGGCCTGCACACAGCCCGCCCCGCTGCTGATCTTTATTCATGGCGGCTATTGGCATTCACAGCGCAAAGAGGAAGCCTGTTCGATGGCCGCCGCGTTTGCTCGCCGCGGCGTGGCGACCGCCACGCTGGAATACACGCTAGCGCCGGAAGCGACGCTGGCGGAGATCGTACATGAGGTGCGCAGCGCCGTCGCCTGGCTTTATCATCACGGGGCGCCTTTCGGCATCGATCCGGCGCGCATTTTCGTTAGCGGCAGTTCGGCCGGCGGTCACCTGTGCGGCATGCTGATCGCCGACGGCTGGCAACAACGCTATCGCCTGCCGCCCGACGCGATCAAAGGCGCGCTGGCGCTGAGCGGCCTCTACGATTTGCGACCGCTGTGCGATATCTACATCAACGACTGGCTGCACCTGACGCCCGAACAGGCGCAAACCCTCAGCCCGCTGTTTCTGCTGCCGGCGAAAGACCATGCGCCGCAGATCCTGCTCGACGTCGGCCAGCGGGAAACGCAAGGTTTCAAAAACCAGACGCAGGCCTATTATGACGCTTGCCTGGCGCATGGCCTCGACGTCCAGCTGCTGGCCGACCGTCACTGCAATCACTTTACGCTGGTCAACGAGCTGGCCGATGCGGAAAGCGCGATGTTCCGGCAGGTGATGGCGATGATCGACGCAACGCAACGGTAGCCTGCCGCTGTAACCGCAGCCTGGCGGCGATCGTAATCACCGCCAGCGCGGCGAACAAGGCTCCGCACAGCAGGCTGCCCTGTAGCCCCCACGCGGTGATAAACCCGCCGCCCGCCAGCGCCCCCACCGCCACCCCCAGATTGATAAAAGCGATATACAGCCCGGTGGCGAACGCCGGCGCTTGCGGGGCTTCGGCGGTCAGCCAAATCTGCGTGACAATCAAACCGCTGGTGTGCGCCGCTCCCCAATACAGGCAAAGCGCCGTCATCGAGCCAATATTCACGCTGCCATAGCGATACAGCAGCGCATAAGCCGCAATCAAGGCTATCGGATGCAGCAGCACCGTCACCGCACGATGGCGGCTCAGCCATCTGCCGGCCAACAGGTTGCCCACGACACCGCCCACACCGAACGCCACCAGAAGAAAGCCGATGACGCCGCGGCTGAGACCGATTTCGCGGCTGAGGTACTCGGCCGCGTAAGCATAGACGGCAAACATGGCGGCAAAGATCAGCACGCAGGTAGTGATATTCAGCCACAGCGTACCGCTGCGCAGGATTGCCAACTGTTTGCCATAGCTGAGGCGCTGTACGGCCGCATCAGGCAAACGCCACAGCAATCCCAGCGCCGCCAGAAGGTTCACCCAGGCACAGAACCTGAACGACGCTTCATAGCTGAACTGTCCGGCGAGCCATTGCGTCAGCGGTATCCCCAGCACCATGCCCATGCTGGTGCCGATGAACGCATAGGCGGTTGCTTTGGGAGCTTGATGCGGCGGATAAAGCGACGCGGCCGCCACCATGGCCAGTGAAAAATAGATCGGATGAAACAACGCCGGCACAATGCGCAGCAGCATGAGCATGGCGAAGCTGTCCACCTGTGCGGACAGCGCGCTGGCCGCTGCAAACACGGTCAACGCGATCAACAACATGCGTTTGCGATTGAATTGCGACGCCAACAGCACCAACAGCGGCCCGAGCAGCGCAATGGTCAGGGCGAAGATCCCGACCAGCCAGCCGGCCTGCGCCGTGGAGATGCCATACCGTGCAATGATCAGCGGCAAAATGCCCACCACGCCGAACTCGATGCAGTAAACGCCGAACAGCCCCAGCGCGAGGAAGAAAATCGGCGGCATCAGGCGCATTGCATCGCTCCCGTCGCGGCATAGACCGCCTGACAAATCTCGCCGACAAAGGCACCGGACATCCCTTCCAGCGCCGTGTTGGTAAACGCCACCACGCTGAGCTGCCGGGCAGGATCGACGAACCACGAGTGGCCATAGGTGCCGCCCATCCGCCAGCTGCCAACGGACTCCGGCGTGTGCGCGGCGACGGGATCTTTCAGCACGGTGATGCCCAGGCCAAACCCGCGCCCCGGCCAAAACGGCATCGGCAAATCGCCGATTTGGTTGCTGGTGAACGCCGTCACCCACTCGGTTGGCAGCACCGGCTCTCCTCCCTGGCGCAACGCTTCCAGCAGGCGCAGGAAATCCTCCGCCGAACCGACCATGCCGGCGCCGCCGGAGGCGTACGCCAACGGATCCAGCGCACGCGCAGGTGACAGATGAAAACCGGCGCTGCCATCGATGAACGGTAAACGATCCGGTTGACGCAGGCGGCGTGGCTCGCCGGGATGATCGGCGTAAGCGGCCGCCAGGCGCGCGGCGTCCACCGCCAGGAAATCGGTATCCGTCATCGCCAACGGCCCGGTCACCCATTTGTTGACCGCCTGCGCCAGCGGCAGGCCGCTCGCCTGTTCAATAACCGCGCCCAGCACATCGGTGGCGATAGAATAGCGCCACGCCGCGCCGGGCGGAGCCAGCAAAGGGGCGCAGGCAATGCGCCGCACGTTTTCCTGCAGGCTGACGGACGCGTCATCCATGCCGTCGGAGACGCCGAGCCGGGCATAGAATCCCCCTGCCGGCTGGAAAAAACGGTAGCTTAATCCGGCGGTGTGGGTCATCAAATGCCATAGCGTCAGCAACGGTTGGGTGCCGTCCGCCAGCCGCGGGCGAAAATTCGGCAGCCAACGCGTGATCGGATCGTCTAACCGCATGGCGCCTTGCGCCATCAACGCCAGCGCCGCCGTGGACACGATCGGTTTGGACACCGAGGCCAGACGAAACAGCGTATTGAGCGCCATCGGCTTGCCCGCTTCGCGATCCGCCATGCCCGCCGCGCGGCGATAAACGATCTCACCGCCCTGCGCCACCAAAACGACCGCGCCAACCAATCGTTTTTCGCGCAAGGCTTGCTCTATCGCGCCGTCAATCGCGTTGCCGGTGGATCCGTATTCATTCATCTTTATTACCTCAGATAGTCAGCCCATGCTGTCGCCACCGAGCATAGGGCGTGGCGATTAACGAAAAAACAGGCTAGATTTCCTTTCATAGCGGACACTCACGTCCGTAATAGGGCAAGCAATGGATAATCTGTCTGGGGTGAGCGTCTTTGTGCAGGCCGCGGAGACGCTGAGTTTCGTTGAGGCCGGGCGCGTGCTCGGCATTTCCGCTTCCGCGGTGGGGAAAAGCATCGCCCGCCTGGAAAACCGGCTGGGCACGCGCCTGTTTCACCGCAGCACACGCAGCATGACGCTGACCGCCGAAGGCCGGCTGTTTCTGCACCGCTGTCAGCGCATTCTCGGGGAATTGGCGGCGGCGGAACGGGAAATCAGCGATACGCACAGCGCCCCGCGCGGCAAGCTGCGTGTCAGTTTGCCGCTGGTGGGCGGCCTGCTGAATCCGGTGCTGGCGGAATTTGTTCGGCGTTACCCGGAGATTGAGCTGGAAACCGATTTTTCCGACCGTCGAGTCGCGGTGATCGAAGAAGGGTTCGATGCGGTGATCCGCGTGGGCGATACCGAGGACTCTCGCTTAATGAGCCGCCAACTGGGCACGTTTCACCTACAGCTGGTGGCGGCGCCGGACTATCTGCGCCGGGCGGGAATACCCTGCCAGCCGGCAGAACTGCGCGATCACGCCTGCCTGTTATACAGATTCCCCACCACCGGCAAAGTCGAGACCTGGCCGGTGGCGGGCGGAGATAAACTGCTCGACGAAGGCCTGGGCAAGCGCACGGTATGCAATACCGTCGACACGCTGATTTACCTGGCGGAACAGGGCCTGGGCATCGCCTGCCTGCCCGATTTCGCGGTACGGGAGGCCCTGGAGCAGCAGCGGCTCCAACCCGTGCTTGGCGACCAATGCCGACACAGTGGCAGTCTCAAAATCCTCTGGCCTTCCAGCAAACATCTTACACCGCGTCTCAGGGCATTTATCGACATCATGAGCGTTCGCCTTTTCTCGGCCTAAGTCCTCTACCGCGTTAGAACAAATTCAGCTTTGCTTTGCACAAAAATAGCTAAAGTGCAGCCTGCCGCGCCTGCCAGCAGCCCTGACGGCGGCGCAGTGCCGTCGTGATATTCCATTCAGCGATATGGAAGCGCCGTTCGTTCTTTCGGGACAAAGAAAACCGCCACACAATACCTTTCACCCCGCACTCGTGCATAACCATCTATAAATTCAGGTGTTAACGCCTTGTCATTATCGATAACCGCCCAATTCGCTCATCTGATATTGAACAGCCAGCCGGATCAAACCGCTCTGTCAGCCGCTCGCCGCGGCGTGAAAGATTACTTCGCCTGCGCATTGCCGATTGCCCGCGGGGCGTTGAGCGATGCCGGTCTGGCAGCGATCGGCACGACGTTTCCGCCGAACGGCAGTGAGAACCGCGCACTGCGCTATGGCTATGTCAGCCACTCGTTGGACTTCGATGATTACCATCCTGCGCTGCGTGGCCATCCGAGCACCGTAGTGCTCTCCGCCCTGCTGGCGCTGAACGGTGAGAGTGACAATGTCACTGAACTGTTAACCGCCTATGTCATCGGCGTAGAGGCCGCTGGCCGGCTGGGATTGGCCGCTGGCACGCAACATTACGTGCTGGGTTTTCACAGCACCGCCACCCTGGGCGCGGTCGCCGCCTGCGCTGCCGTGGCGCGTTATCTGCAGCTTGACCAGCGGCAAACGCAGATTGCTCTCGGCCTGGCGGCCACCCAGGCGGCGGGCCTGCGCAGCCAGTTCGGTTCGGCGGCCAAACCGCTGCACGCCGGCCTAGCGGCACGCAACGCGGTCAACGCCGCCCTGCTGGCTCAGGCCGGTTTCATCGGCCAACCGGAGGGCGTGCTGGACAGCCTGCTGGCTTCCCACGGCGACGGCCGGCAAAAACCGGAATGCCTGACCGCCGGCTGGGGCGCGCCCTGGCGCATCCTGCAGCCGGGGCTGGAGTTCAAGCGCTACCCGACCTGCGGTGGCACTCACAGCGCGGCCGAGGCGGCGCTCGCCCTGCGCGAGCGGCTGCTGGAACAAGGCGACGCCCTTGCAGAGATCGCCCTGGTTGAGGTCAGTTTTCCGCCCGGCGCAGATACCGCGCCCTATATTCGCCAACCGGCCACCGGTGTGGAAGCGCGCTTTAGCCTCGAATACGTCATCGCCGATGCGCTATACCACGGCGAGGTCACGCTGACGCATTACGGCGAACAGCCGGTCGATGCGGCTATCGCCGCCCTGGCGGCAAAAGTTGAGCGCCATGCCGATCCCGCGGCCCCGCCGGACGCGCTCGATCCGGAGATGCGCTTCCATCGCCTGACCCTGACGCTGCAGGACGGAAGGCAAATAAGTGACATAGTCACAAGAAAGCAAACCGCCGCCCGGCCGACAGACCTCGACGCCAAGCTGCGCGCCATTTTGCAGCTGCTTCCGGGCCTCGAAGGCGAGAGCGTTATCCGCGACTGTGCGCTTATGTCCCCTGGCGCGCTGCCGCGACTGATTGCATTGTTAAATTAATAATAAAACAGGAATAACTATGAGTACTTCACCTTCAACACCATCGCGCCAACTCCGTCTCGGCCTGTTCGTTCAGGCGCTGGGGCACCACATCGGGGGATGGCGCGCAGAAGGCGCCAGCGGTTCACCGACCGATATCGACTGGTTCACCTGGATCGCAAAAAAAGCCGAAGAAGGCACCTTCGATATGTTCTTCGTCGGCGACGCGCTGGCGACCAGCGTGCACCGCCTGCCCTCGACGATGTCACGCCTGGAGCCGCTGACGCTGCTCGCGGCGCTGGCGGTCAATACCCGCCATATCGGGCTGGCGGCGACCGCCTCCACCACTTTCGATCAACCTTTCCACCTGGCGCGCGCCATGGCCTCCATCGACCATATCAGCCACGGCCGCGCCGCATGGAACGTGGTGACCTCATTCTCCAGCGATGCGGCGCGCAACTTCAGCCGTGAAGATCTGCCGTCGCACGCCGAACGCTATGAAGTGGCGCGGGAGTTCCTCGAGGCCAGCTACAAACTGTGGGACGGCTGGGAAAAAGACGCCATCGTGCGCGACAAGCAAAATGGCGTGTACGCCATCGACGAGAAAATCCACGCCGCCAACCATAAGGGCAAGCATTTCTCGGTGCAGGGCCCGCTGAACATTTCCCGCTCGCCGCAGGGGCGGCCAGTGATCATTGAGGCCGGCTCTTCCCCGGCCGGCCAACAGCTGGCGGCGGAAACCGCCGAAGTGGTGTTCACCGCCGCCGCCAGCCTGGAAGAAGGACAGGCTTTCTACCGCAGTCAGAAAAAATACGTGGCCGACGCCGGCCGCAACCCGGACCACCTGCTGATCCTGCCAGGTGTGATGCCGATTGTCGGCCGTACCAAAGAAGAAGCGCGGGAAACCTGGTATCAGCTGAATCAACTGGTGGATATCGATAACGGCATTGAGCAGCTGTCGGCGCGCTTTGGTTTCGATTTGAGCGATTACCCGCTGGACGGCCCGGTGCCGAATGTGGGCGCCACCGAAGGCGGCCAAAGCCGCGTGAAACTGCTGACCGATCTGGCCGCGCGGGAAAACCTGACGCTGCGCGAGCTGGCGGCCGTCGCGGCCGGTTCGCGCGGCCACCGCGTGGTGGTAGGCACCGCCGAAGAGATCGCCGACGACTTCCAGCTGTGGCTGGAACAGCAAGGCGCAGACGGCTTCAACATCATGCCGGCGGTGTTGCCTAACCAGCTGGAACTGTTCGTCGAGCTGGTGATCCCGGAGCTGCGCCGCCGTGGCCTGTTCCGTGAAGAGTATCAGCATGCAACCCTGCGTGAAAACCTGGGTCTGCCGGAACCGGCAATCAACTTCGCTAACGTAAAATCGGCTTAATCCGCAGGGAAATCATGATGAAAACCACATTCAAACGCACCGTACTGTCCCTGCTGTTGGCTTCCTCCACGCTGGCGCCGTTGGCCGCAGCTCATGCCGCTGAAGGCGATGTTCCCTTCAAGGCGGCGGTGAAAGCTGCCGCCGATCCGGCGCTGCATGACAGCCTGCCTGAAGCTATCAAAAAGGCCGGCTATATCGTTGCCGGCACCAACCCGAACACCCCGCCGACCACCTTTTACCAGGCGGACAACAAAACGCTGGCCGGGCGTGAAATCGACGTGATGAGCGCGATTGCCGATCGCCTGGGCGTGGCGATCCACTGGAAGGACACCGGCGGTTTCGACAACATCATCCCCGGCCTGAAGTCCGGCCGTTATGACGTCGCGCTGGCCAACATTGACGCCAACAAAAAGCGCTTCCAGCAAGTGGACTTCGTCGGCTATTACAACGCTTCCAAGCTGGCCTTGATCGCCCGCAAAGACGCTGCGCTTGGCCCTTACACCGAGCTGGCCCAGCTGTGCGGCCAGACCGTCGGCGCCGGCGCAGGCACCTCGCAGATCACCCGCCTGCAGCAGGCCAGCGATCAATGCGTCGCCGCCGGCAAGCCGGCCATCACCATGCCGATCTTCCCGGACCGCCCGGCCGGGGTGCAGGCGGTGATCAGCGGCCGCGTGCCGATGTTTTTCGGCCCGTATGAAGGGTTGCGCTACCAAGCCACCCACGTTAAACCGCTGACGCTGGCCGGTGATATCAACATCGACGGCACCACGGTGGCCATCGCCCTGCCGAAAGGCTCCGAACTGGTGAAACCGGTGCAGGCGGCGCTGAATTCTCTGATCGCCGACGGCAGCTACCAGAAAATCCTCGACGGCTGGGATATCGGTTTTGGTGCCGTGAAAACCGCCGGCATCAATGAAGAGATCGCAAAATGAGTGGGCAACACCCTGTCGACGACGCGGAACTGAGCATCGTCGGCCACCGGCATTACGGGCGCTGGCTCAGCGCCCTGGTTGTGCTGCTGATCGTCGGCGTTATCATCAATTCCATGCTGCACAACCCGCGCTTTGAATGGTCGGTGGTGGCGGAAAATCTGACCGAGGCGTCCATCCTCAACGGCGTGCTCATGACGCTGAAGCTGACGGTGATTTCGGTGGTGTTCGGCTTCGCCGGCGGCGTGCTGCTGGCGCTGATGCGCCTGTCGGCCAATCCGGTATTGGTTGCGGTAAGCTGGTTCTACACCTGGTTCTTCCGTGCGGTGCCGATGCTGGTGCAGCTGTTTCTGTGGTACAACATCGCCGCGCTTTATCCGCGCATCAGCTTGTGGATCCCGTTTCTGGGCGAAGTCGCCAGCGCGCCGACCAATACCCTTATCAGCACCTTCAGCGCGGCGGTGATCGCGCTGGTGATGCATCAGTCGGCCTATGCGGCGGAGATCGTGCGCGCAGGCGTCCAAAGCGTCGGCAGCGGCCAGCTGGAAGCCGCCAAAGCGCTGGGTTACCGTCGTGGGCAAATCCTGTGGCGCGTGGTATTGCCGCAGGCGATGCGCACCATCCTGCCGCCGGCGGGCAATGAGGTGATCGGGCAGTTGAAAACCACCGCGGTGGTGTCGGTGATTGCCCTGCAGGACGTGCTGTATTCGGCGCAGATCATTTACCAACGCACCTACGAGGTCATCCCGCTGCTGCTGGTCGCCACCCTGTGGTATCTGGCCATGACTTCGATTCTGTCGATTGGCCAATACTACGTGGAGCGCTATTTTGGCCGCGGCACGCAGGCAACGCGCAGCGGCGGGTTCTTCCTCAACCGCAAAGCCCCTCAGGGAGGTGAACAATGAGCGCATCCATCCACATCAACCGGGTGCGGAAATCCTTTTCCGGCACCGAAGTGTTGAAAAACATCAGCCTGACCATTCCGGCGGGGTCAGTGACGGTGATCCTCGGCCCTTCCGGCTCCGGCAAATCCACCCTGTTGCGCTGCATCAACCACCTGGAAAAGCTGGACGGCGGCACCATTCGCGTTGGCGAACAGCTAATCGGCTATCGTCAAAAAGGCCGGCATCTGTACGAGCTGAAAGAAGCCGAGGTGGCCGAGCAGCGTAAAAGCATCGGCATGGTATTTCAGCAGTTCAACTTGTTTGCGCACCGCACCGTGTTGCAAAACGTCAGCGACGCGCCGCAGCGGGTGAAAAAGGAAAAAAAAGCCGAGGCGCAGGAACGGGCGAAGCAGTTGCTGGCCCGCGTCGGGTTGGAACATCGCATCAACGCCTGGCCGCGTGAACTGTCCGGCGGCCAGCAGCAACGCGTCGCCATCGCCCGCGCGCTGGCGATGAACCCGCAGGTGTTGCTGTTTGATGAACCGACTTCCGCCCTCGATCCTGAATTGGTTGGCGAAGTGCTGCAGGTGATGAAAGACTTGGCGCATTCGGGCATGACGATGGTGGTGGTCACGCATGAAATCGGCTTCGCCCGCGAAGTGGCCGACCAGATTGTCTTTATGGATCAGGGAAAGGTGGTTGAAACGGGCAGCGTGCAGCAGGTTCTGGATGCGCCGGGACATGAGAGGACGCGCAACTTCCTGGCGACGGTATTGTAACCCTACGTCAGGGGGCGTTGCGTCCCCTGACGTTCAAATTCAGCCGTTATTTTTTCGGCCGATAGCGGAAAAGACGTTGAACACTTCACCCAGACCGTAAATCGCGCCGAGCAAGACGGCCACCATTACCGGCACCAGGACCACCACGGTGGCCAAGCTTTCAATCATTTCTAACATCGTTCTCTCCTGGTTTATAAGCACAGCGAATCTGCGCCGGAAGAAAAGGTTTCCGGCCAATCGTTCGATTATCGTGGGGAGGCAGTCTAAAACGTGAGACACATCACACTTGATGCGAGCTAATGTAACTTACACAATTACATTAACGCAATGCAAAAAATGCTCTGCGGGAAGACGGAATTGGCGTGGATTTTTATTGCGTATCCGCTTGATATTGCGATGAACAAGGGATGAAAGGATAGCCGGCTTGCCGCTCGACCTGCCCGGCCATTTCGGCGATGCTGGTTTGCGCCAGGCTGGCTTCCAGCGCGTGACCAACGCGCGCAAACTCTTGCTCCAGCACTGGGGTAATAGCGTGGCCGATATAACACGCATCGTTAGGCCGGGCGCGGTGCAGCATGAAATAAGGTTGATCCTCCACCGCGCGATACACGTCCAGCAGCGAGATCGCTTCTGCCGGCCGCGCCAGCAGCGCCCCGCCGCCTTGCCCCATCTGCGAATAGGTCAGCCCGGCCTCCGCCAGAGCGCCGAGGATCCGCCGCACCACCGTCGGGTTGGTGTTGACGCTGCGCGCGATATCTTCGGAACGCACCGTCTGGCCACGACACAGCGTGATGTTGGTCAGAATATGGATGGCAACGGCAAATCGCGTAGAGGTAGACACCTTGGCACCTGCTCAGAGTTTCGTTTATGTCGGATTAAAACATAAGGAAAGCGTATCAGTTTCCAGTAATACACATAATGAGTAGGGATAAGCGGAATGTCAACCTGCCCCCGCCCGGCGGCGGCGGCAGGTCAGGCTTCAGTACTGATTTCTGTCACTTTATCGGGATAAAATGCCAGATGATCCTTGATCGCCACCACGGCGTTGTAAGGCATTTCATAGCTCCAGGCCGTATTGGCCCCCTGCCCGCCGTTCAGCGCGAAGGTGAAATAACTGCAGTCGCCCTTATACGGGCAGTAGCTGACGTGCTCGTTTTTCTGCAACAGCGCCATATTCACGTCCTCACGCGGAAAGTAAAACACCGGCGGATAGGTGGCTTCCTGCAGGATGAGCGCATTGCGACTGTCGGCCAGGATTTTCCCGGCAGCACGCACCACGACTCGCGTCGGATGACGGGTCAAGGTGATCGGGTGATCCGGGCCGGGGATTTTCACCGGTTTGCCGGATGCGGAAACGAGATCGGACATGGCGGCCTCCAGAGTGTGTGCCCCGCCCCCGCGAGGCGTCTTCCCAGTATAGACCAGCGGTTTTGTCGGCGGCCGCACATTCGGCGAGCAATCGCTTTTCACCGCCGCAAAATTAAGAATTTTTACCTGTTCGATTTTCTTTCTGAGGAATACATTCATCCCAACTTCTACCGGCGGGTTAATCGGATTATTTTTAATCCATTAATCAGCCAATTTACCAGGAACTCATTATGAATATTAAACGTGCCGCAGGTGTGTTGGTGGTGGTGATGGCGACGCTTTCCGTTACCGCATGTGGGCATATGTCCAATCGCGATCGCAACACGGCGATCGGCGCGGGCGTCGGCGCGGTCGGCGGCGCCGTGCTGACCGACGGCAGCACGCTGGGCACCCTCGGCGGCGCAGCGCTGGGCGGCATTATCGGCCACCAGACCAGCCGTTAATCCTCCCGTTAAAATAATTCTCTGCAGGCCGGCGCTTTTTTAATCCACAAGCGCCGGCCTGTTTTTATTTATCGAAATAACGTCCCTTAGCGCGGGGAAATAATGAATAACATTAAGCGCAGCTTTATTATTCATTAACCCGCCCAGGGTTATTTATTGCACCGGCAGCCTGAAACGCGCCATCGCTTTTTCCAAGCGTTCCGATTCGCCCTGCAGCGACTGCGAAGCCTCGGTCACTGCGCTCACCACGTCGCCGGTTTGCTGCGCCACCTGATTCAGCGTCGCAATGCGCGCCGTCACGGCCTGAATGCTCTCCCCTTGATTGAACGACGCCAACGAGATTTCCCCCATCAGCGCGCTGCATTTGTTCACCAGATCGATAATCTGGCGCAGATTACCCGTCAGAAGTTCGACCGCCTGCGAACCTTGATCGATTTGCAGCAGCGAACGGTTGATCAACTGCTGGATATCGCGCGTCGAATGGCTGCTTTTTTGCGCCAGCAGGCCCACCTCTTTGGCTACGATGGCAAAGCCGCGGCCGTGAACGCCGGCATGCGCGGCCTCGATCGCCGCATTCAGCGCCAGAATATGGGTCTGGAACGCCACGCTGTCGATCAGCGCGACAATGCCGCGCATCTCGGCCGATTGGTTGACGATCCCGTGCATCGAAACGTTGACGGTTTGCATCATCTGCTCACCGGCGCCGGCGCACTGCCGGGCCAATTCGGTTCGTTGGCTGGCCTGCTGGGCGTATTGGCCGTTTTCTTCCACCCGCGCCGCCAGCTGCTGCACGTGCTCGGTCGCCAACTGCAATTCCCCGTCCTGCTTCACCGACTGCGCCGTCAACTGTCGATTGCCGTCCGCCAGCCGCTCGACGCCGTTCAGGATCCCGCTCGCCGCATCGCGCACCTCGCTTACCAGGCGCTGCAAGCCGCTTTGCATATGGCCAATGCTGGTCTGCAGCTGACGCATCTCGCGGTTCAACGCCCGCTCAGGCGGCAGCGGCCGCGAAAGATCGCCGGCGGCCAGCACGTTGAGGTGGACAATTGCCCGCTGCAGCGGTGCTATCACCCAGCGGGCGACGCCGAACCACACCCCCACGGCGATCAGCGCCAGCGCGGCCAATGCGCCAAGCGCAAAGGTCTTGGCCTGCTCCAGCGCCGCCAATTGCCGCACGTTGACGTCATCGCCACGCTGTTCGTTCAGCGCCTGATACGCGAGGTACTTTTCGTTGAAATCCGCCTGAAACGCCTGGATCGGCACGGCGAAAAACGCATCGATGCTGGCGCTGTTTTGCAACCCTTGCGCCTGTTCCTTCAGGCCGTCATAGAACAGGCGATAACTGTCTTTCAGGGCGCCCGTCGCTTCGGGCGCAGCCGCGCTCAAGCGCTCGAACCGGGCAAAGGCCTGCTTTGAAGCCGCCAACGCCGCCAACGATTCATCCAGCAGGCTATGCCAACTGCCGTCGGAGCCGGTGACTTTGTCCTGCAGATAATAGATGCCCGCGCGGTTCAGGCTGTCGCTGGCCGTCAGCAGCGACAGTCTGGCGCGATCCATCGTCGCCTGCTGGCGATGCAACCCGTCGCCCGTCACCAGGTTAACCTTGGCGTCGCGCAGAATATTGGAAATAAATACGGTGGAAAACAATTGCAGCAGAGAAAATAGCGCAATAACGCAAATTATGCCGCCTAATAAGCCCTTGCCGATGCCAAATGCGTGCGGCAGCGCTGCCGCAGGTTTTACCCGGCGGCCAAGTGTCAGTTTTATGTTCATGATTTTTAGTCAGTCATACCAGGATGCCGCGAGTCTAACGGGCATTGATGACACCACTATTTCAGCTTGCTTTGTGTCGCCCACCGCAAACCAGGGCGACCCAATAATCGGAATTTCTCGTCAACGCTCATTTTTATTTCTTGACTTGTCTAATGCCGGATTTATAGTTTTTCCATTAAACAAGAAACAAAGTTTCATATATTAATCGACAGCGAATTTAATATATGAAACACACATATAAAATCGTCTCAAATATAAAACTGATGAGCAAAATCACCCTATTCACAGGTGGAATTCGCTCGCCTTAATAAACCGTCTACTTTCACCAGGGGCCAGGCATGCGCAAGATCACGCTTTGTTTTTTTCTTGTTTCACCAGTAAGTTACGCGACCACTGTCGCATTGCCCAGCGACACTGCTGCCACCATGGCGCCGGTAAAAAAAAGCCGTCCGGCATTTCCGCATATTCATTGGCAAAGCGAGGATAATAAAAAGAATATTGATATCGGCGGCGCGCTGCGCGCCAATTATCGCTATGAAGACTGGCGCAGCAGCAATTATCGAAATCCTCCGCATTTACGCTTTGACGCCTTTCGCATTGATACCGCCGGCCAGGTCAACGACGCGTTTTTCGATAGCGGGTTCTGGTTTCAGGATCGGCGCAAATACGCCATCGACCGCGCCTATGTCGGCTACCGCCTGTCTGAGCGCTCCACCGTGCAACTGGGCGCGCCGTTCAAACCGTTCGGCCTGATGCCCTACCCGCAGTTCGGCTGGTCGTACGGCATTCCGTTTTACCTCGGCTTTGGCGTCAACACCGGACTCGGCGCCAAATACCAATACCAGCATGACGATTGGGCCTTCGACGCCGCCTACTACCCGCGCATGATGCCGACCGGCGTGCGTTACGCCCCCGACGTCGCCAGCTACGGCGATCTGAAAAACACCAACTATGCGTCACAGCACCTGCAGCGCAACGAAAAACGCGATCAGATAAACCTGCGGCTGACGCGCGCTTTCCACCAGGGCAGCTGGGACAATGAGCTCGGCGGTTCGCTGGCGGCCTCGCGGCTCTACAACCAGGCGACCGGCGATAACGGCAGCTTCTGGGCGGCGGGCCTGCATACGCTGGTGAATAACGATCCCTGGCATCTGTCCGGCCAAGTGATCCGCTACGGTTACGACGCCAAAGGCCCGGCCGGGGCCAATAATTCGGTGATCCTGATGGGCGGCAACGGCCTGACGCCGGCCTATCTGATCCCGTCGCAGGCCACCACCGCCGCCATCAACCTGGCGCGCGACGTCGACGTACCCTGGGGGCCGGTGAAAAAGCTGCGCTTCTACAACGACTACAGCGTGCTCTGGAAGGATAAGCACGGCGGTTCCGACTCCAAAATGAATACGCTCGGGGTGCAGGTGTTCGCCATGCCGGTGATGCTGTGGGTGGATCTGACCTGGGCGCAGAACGCCAACCCGTGGGGCGGCGTGGAAAACGCCACCGGCTGGACCGGCACCCAGTCCTCCGGCAGCAATAAATGGTATTTTCGCACCAACGTAAACATCGGTTACTACTTCTGAGCGCGGCGGGATCTACACTGAAGTATCGCCGTCAATCGGAGAAATCATGATGCTGAGCGCGCAAACGCTGCATATTGCCATTAACCGCCCCTGTGACGAGGTGTACGCCTTTCTCAGCCAGCCGGAAAATTTCCCCTTGTGGGCCAGAGGGTTAGCCAACAGCTTACGGCGGGAAGGGGAAGATTGGGTGGCAAACACCCCACAAGGGCCGATCCGCATTCGCTTCAGCGCGCCGAATGCCTTCGGCGTGCTGGATCATTGGGTGACGCTGCCGGACGGTGGCGTGGTCTACGTGCCGCTGCGCGCGCTCGCCAACCGGCGCGGCACCGAGGTGATCTTCACCCTGTTCCGCCAGCCGGAGATGGACGACGCGCTGTTCGCCCGCGACGTCGGGCTGGTGAACGCCGATCTGCAGGCGCTGAAGCGCCTGCTGGAATCGCGCTAATCCCCCTTACCCCTTGACCGACGACACCACGTTAAGCGGCTGGGCGTCCGGCAGAATATTCATGTGCTCCAGCACCTGGGCCATGATCTTGCCGAACACCGGCCCGGCCACCGAACCACCGAAGTGCTTGCCGGCTTTCGGGTTGTTGACCATCACCACCAGCGCCACCTGCGGATCGCTGGCGGGCGCCACGCCGGCGGTGTAGTTGATGTAGCCGCCGTCGTATTTGCCGCTGGGGCCCATTTTCTCGGCGGTACCGGTTTTGATCGCCAGCCGATAGCCCGGCACCGCGGCGCTCACCCCGCTGCCGCCCGGCAAGGCGTCGCTCTCCATCATATGCACCACGGATCGTACCGTATCCGCCGGCAGAATACGTTGCCCCATTACCGGCGGCGTCACCTTAGTGATCGACAGCGGCCGATAAATGCCGAAGGAACCGATAGCGGCATATTCGCGCGCCATCTGCAGCGGCGTCACGCGCAGCCCATAGCCGAAGGAGAAGGTAGCGCGTTCGATATCGGCCCAGCGTTCACGGTGCTGCGGCAGATAGCCGCTGCTCTCGTTGCCGATGCCGAGCTCGGTCGGCCGCCCCAGGCCAAAGCTGCGGTAGACCGCCGGCAGTACCGTGGCCGGCAGCGCCAGCGCGATATGCGATACCGCGATGTCGCTCGATTTTTGCAGCACCCCGGTGATGGTCAGTTTCGACCAGTGGCCGACGTCTTTGATCAGGTGACCGTTCACCCGATACGGCGTGGTGTCCAACACGGTATCCGGCCGGATCAGCTTATGTTCCAACCCCACCATCACCACCACCGGTTTCACCGTCGAACCCGGTTCGAAGCTGTCGCTGCTGCACACGTTGCGGATATCTTTCGCCGGCGTGCTGCCATAGTTGTTCGGGTTGAACGATGGATAGCTGGCCATGCCGAGGATTTCGCCGGTGTCGATCTTGACCAGCACCGCGCAGCCTGAGTCGGCCTGGTTAGCCACCACGCCGTCGCGGATCTGCGCATAGAGCACGTACTGGATAAATTTGTCGATGCTGAGCGTCACGTTCGGCGGCGGCACCGGATCCACGCTTTTGAGCACGCCGATCACCGCGCCGCTGCCATCCTTCTGATAGACCCGCAGGCCGTTTTTTCCCTGCAACAGCGGGTTGAACCCCAGCTCGATGCCCTCCAGCCCCTGATTGTCCTGGCCGACGATGCCGATCAGCCCGGCGGCATCCTGGCCCATCGGATAAAAGCGGCTGAAATCCTGCTCGGCGCTGACGCCGGTCAGGTGCAGTTTGCTGATGTAGGCGGCGTTGTCGTCCTCCACCTTGCGCGCCAGGTAGACAAAACGTTTGTGCGCGTTGCTCTGGATCAGATGCTGGATGTCCGCCAGCGGGATCTTCAGCACGTTGGCCATGCTCTGCCAGCGTTCGTTGCCGGTATCGGTCTGGGTATCGAGAATATGCTTCGGATCCAGCACGATGTCTTTGGACGACACGCTGACCGCCAGCGCCTCATCGTTGCGATCGGTGATCATGGCGCGGTTGGTCGGCACCACCTGGGTGCGGATCGAACGCTGGTCAGCCTGATTGGCCAACTGCTGGTGTTCCAGCAGTTGCAGGTAGCCGACCCTGAACGCCAACAGAAAAAAACAGACCAGCATGCCGGCGCAAATCCAGCCGAAACGAACTGTGGAATAGGTTTTACCGCTCTTTTTGGTCGATGGCGCCACTGTTGTGTTAACCCTGCGTTTTTATTCAGTTTATGGTGTTATTTCAGTCTACCTTGCCGGAAATGGTCAGGAGATTGCAGTTTGTAAGAAAGTAAAAACAAACCGCATCACCGTTGCACATCCGCGCTGTCGTTTAACTGCGGTTTACTTTGCGGCGTATCGCCGGGCTGTGGCGCGTTGGCCGGGTCAAAAATGTGGTCGAGGATCGCGCGCGCGGTCGGCCCCGCCACCACGCCATCGCCGCCGCCGTTTTCCAGGATCAGCGCCATCGCCACCCGGGGATTTTTGTAGGGCGCAAACAGCGTATAAAAGATGTGATCGCGCAGCCGCACCGGGATCATTTTGGCGTTGTAAGTCTGGTTTTGCTTCAGGCTGAACACTTGCGAGGTACCGGATTTGGCGGCGATCTGATACGGCGCGGTATGGAACAGCTTGTAACCGGTGCCGTTCGGCAAGTTGGCCATGCCGTACATGCCGTTGCGCACGATGCCCCAGTAAGGCGAGTTGGGATCGCCGATCTGCGCCGCTTGCGCCGGCGGCTGGTAGCGCGTCACCCGGTTGCCCTGCTGCAGCGAATACAGCAGGTGCGGCGTTTTCACCTTGCCGTTGTTGAGCAGCGTGGTCAACGCTTTCACCATCTGGATCGGCGTCGCCACCCAATACCCCTGGCCGATGCCCACCGAGACCGTATCCCCCTGATACCAGCCCTTTTTGTGCACCTTCAGTTTCCAGTCGCGGCTTGGCAGCACGCCGCGGTACTCTTCGTTCAGATCGATGCCGGTGGACTGACCGTAGCCGAATTGGCTCAGCCAATGGTGAATGCGATCGATGCCCATCTCATACGCCACCTGATAAAAGAAGGTATCGGCGGACTCCTCAATCGCTTTGGTGACATTGAGCATGCCGTGGCCGGTTTTCAGCCAGTCGCGGTAACGGCGCTCGGTGCCGGGCAGCGTCCAGGTCGGCGCGCCGAAAAAGGTGGTGGTGGGCGTGATCACCCCGGCGAACAGCGCCGAAACGGCCATATAGGGCTTCACCGTGGAAGCCGGCGGGTACAACCCTTGGGTAACGCGGTTGATGAGCGGCAGCTCCGGATTGCTCAACAACGTTTTATAGGCCTGATAGCCGATGCCTTTGACGAAGGGATTGGGATCGTAACTGGGGCTGGAGACCATCGCCAGAATGCCGCCGTCGCGCGGATCTTCCACCACCACCGCGGCGCGTTGCCCCTTTAGCACCGATTCAATGTACTGCTGCAGCGGCAGATCCAGCGTCAGGTAAATGTTTTTGCCGGCCTGCGGCGGCTGTTCCTTCAGCAGCCGGATCACCCGCCCGTGGTTATCCACTTCCACCTCCTGATAGCCGGTGGTGCCGTGCAGCTCTGACTCGTAATAGGCTTCGATGCCCTGTTTGCCGATGTTGCGGTCGGCGGCGTAGTTTTCGCTCAGGCCGGCCTTGTCCAGGCGCTTGAGATCGCTGTCGTTGATCTTCGACACATAGCCCAGCACGTGCGCCAGCTGAGCGCCGTAAGGATATTCACGCTGTTGATAGGTATCGATTGTTACCCCGTCGAAACGGTATTGATTGACGGCAAAACGCGCCACCTCGGTGTCGCTCAGCCCGGTTTTTAGCGTCACCGGCTTGTAGCGGCTGTTGTGGTGCATATCGTCGCGAAACGCGCTGATGTCTTCCGGCGTCAGATCGACGATCGGCGTCAGCGCCTGCAGCAGCGCCGCCATGTCGGTGATTTTGCTGGGCGTGATCTCGATACGATACAGTGTCACGTTTCGCACCAGCGGAGTGCCGTTGCGATCGAAGATTAACCCGCGGCTGGGAGCGAGCGGCAGCATCTTGATGTCGTTCTGGTTGGAGCGCGTCTGGTAAAAACCATGCTGGCGGATTTGCAGCCGGTAGAGATTGGCGATCAGCACGCCGAAACAGGCCACCACCAGCGCCAGCGCCACGCCCGCCCGGCGGATGAACAGCCTCTCTTCCGCGGAATGATCGCGAATTTTTTCTTTTAACAGGGCCATGCGGTGCCGGTACCTTTTGCGTCACATTTCCCCGCAAAATCAGGGAACTGAAAAGCCGGCAAGCATAGCGTTATCGGGCGCGCCGCCCCATGAAAAGGTTGCTAATGAAATGGCATAACTGTTTCAGCATATTGGAATGTTACCGGCGGCGATTTTTTCACCGCGATCCCCATTGAGCCGCCGTTCGCCTCAATGCTACAATGTGATCTAAATCACATTATTCCCGTTATTCCCCCGCATTTCCCTGTCGGCGCCCTGCCGGATGCGGCTTTTTGTTACATAGGATCGAGTTCGATGAGTACCATTGCCACCGGTTTAGTCATGATGCGCTGGGAGTTGCTGAGCGCCGTGATGATGTTCTTCGCCAGCCAGTTAAACGTCGTTTGCCGTAAAACCAGCCGCAACGGCATGGCGTTCATGTTCAGCAGCCTGGGCCTGTTTACCGCCTGCTGGTTCGTGATGGGCCTGATGGGCATCCACCTCACCCTGGAAGCCTTCACCCAATTCTGGTCATCGGCCTGGGATCGCTACGTGGACGTGGTCAGCACCATGCCGGCCGATTGGCCGATGCCGTAACCTCGCTGCACGGGCGGCGCATCTGCCGCCCCGCCGATTATTCCTCGTCCGTTGGCGCCGCCGCCAGTCGCGCCATCAACGCCCCCGCCTCTATCAACAGCGCCTGCTCCCGCTCCGTTAAACAACTTTCCATCGCCGCCAGCAGCCACGCCTCGCGTCGGCTGCGGCTTTGCTGCAGCAGGCCCAGCCCGGCGGGCGTCAGGCGCACCCGCACCCGGCGTTTGTCTTCGGCATCCGGCGTGCGCACCAGCAGCCCATCACCCTCCAGCTCACGCAAGGCGGCCGCCAGGTTAGAGGAGCGCATGCGCTCCGATTCCGCCAGCAGCGACGGCGTCGCCTCGCCGCCGTGGCGATCGATAGCCCCCAACAGCATCAACTGGGCCCAGGATTTTTCGTCGCTGCGCGACTCGCGCCGCAAACGGCGCACCAGCGACATTAACTGCGTGCGCAGCAGCGTCACGTCTTCAGGGTGATCTTTTTTCATTGGCATCAATCTAGCGTTCAGTTTATCCCTGCTTTCACACCGCCGGATCGCGCAGTGCCTTGTCTGGCTACCGCGCCGCTCTGGCTTAACCTGGTTACCTATGATAATATAGCTATTAATATATAGCAAAAAAAGACACTACATCGGCAGGGTTACGTTTGCTCACGCATTTGCCCCTCGCCGATTAATTTGCAGTGTTATTATTATCTTGCTTAATAAATCTCTTCTTATTCAACGTGGTACGGTAAGCCGATGGAAGCGTGGAAAGTCAATCTGATCTCGGTCTGGCTCGGGTGTTTCTTCACCGGGCTGGCGATGAGCCAAATCCTCCCTTTTCTGCCGCTGTACGTCGAACAGCTCGGCGTCAGCGATCATCAATCCCTCAGTCTGTGGTCCGGACTGGTGTTCAGCGGCACCTTTTTGGTCTCGGCGGTGGTGTCGCCGCTGTGGGGCAGCCTGGCCGACCGCAAAGGCCGCAAGCTGATGCTGTTGCGCGCCTCGCTGGGCATGGCGATCGTCATCGCGCTGCAGGGGCTGGCCACCAACGTCTGGCAGCTGTTCGCGCTGCGCGCCCTGATGGGGCTGACGTCCGGCTATATTCCCAACGCCATGGCGCTGGTCGCCTCGCAGGCGCCGCGCGATAAAAGCGGATGGGCGCTGGGCACGCTCTCTACCGGGCAGATCTCCGGCGTCATCGCCGGCCCGCTCTTGGGCGGGCTGATGGCCGATCATCTGGGGCTGCGGGTGGTATTTTTCGTCACCGCCGGGCTGATGTTCGTCAGCTTCCTGGTGACGCTGTTCCTGATTAAAGAACGGCGCATTACGGTGAAAAAAGCGGATCAGCTGAGCGGCAAGGCGGTGTTCCGTTCACTGCCTTATCCGACGCTGATCGTCACCCTGTTCGTTTGTACCTTAATGATCCAGCTGGCCAACTCGTCCATCAGCCCGATCCTGACGCTGTTCATCCGCGAGCTGTCGGGCGATGTCAGCAATATTGCCTTTGTCAGCGGGATGATCGCCGCCGTGCCCGGCATTGCGGCGCTGATCTCCGCGCCGCGCCTCGGGCGGCTCGGCGATCGCATCGGCACCGCGCGCATCCTGATCGCCGCGCTGCTGTTCACCACCGCCCTGTTCGCCGTGATGGCCTGGGTGAATACGCCATTACAACTGGGCATTCTGCGCTTCCTGCTGGGTTTTGCCGACGGCGCGCTGATGCCGGCGGTGCAGGCGCTGCTGCTGAAGTATTCCTCCGATCAGGTGACCGGGCGCATCTTCGGCTATAACCAATCCTTTATGTACCTGGGCAACGTGGTTGGCCCGCTGCTGGGATCGGGCATTTCGGCGATGATGGGGTTCCGTTGGGTGTTCGCCGTGACGGCGGTGTTGGTGCTTTGCAATGCGCTGCAGCTGCGCCATCAGTTCAAAAAAGTGGAAAATCAACGCGCGGGATAACGGGAAATGTGGGGAAACGCCTCAAGCAGTGGCGGGACAATGACGCCCATCAACCGTACCACCACTGCCAAAGGCGGCCGTAGCCTACTCGACGCGGCGGTCATTTAATATTTATGTAAGTAAATAAAGTGTTGCGGGCGCGTTGAGGGCCGCCGCAGCGGCCCTTGTGGCTCAGAACATGGTATTGTCGTTAGCCGATTTCTCCGGCACATCCTGATTGACGTCCCAATGCTCGGTGATTTTCCCCTGATCGTTCACCCGATAAATATCCACGCTGGCGGTGCCGCGATCCTGCGGGTTATTTTGGTATTTGACGTGAACGTAGACCAGATCGCCGTTGACCGCGCTGCGGTATATTTTGGCGCTGTATTGCGGATTGTCTTTGAAGGTCTGGCTGAAGAAATCGAGGAACGGCTTGATGCCGTCGCCGACGAACGGGTTATGCTGCTTGTAGTTTTCCACAATCAGCCTCTGCGCCACGCCGATGTCGTGGCGGTTGAAGAAGCCCGCGTACAGATCCTCCACCACCTTCAGCTTTTGCTGGGCATGATGATAGCCGCCTTTGCCGGCCGACTTTTGCGACGCCGTCTGATCCGTTGACAACGCCGGGTAACTCGCCAGCAAGCCGCCGACGATCGCACAGGTGATCAATGCCTTTTTCATAACTGCTCCTTAGTTTCCTGAGTGACCTACGATTTTCAGCTGCCCTTTCAGATGGGTGAAGCTGCCGTCCTTGGCGGCGATGTTGGTGTACACCTCGCCGCGCTCAAAGTCCTCGATATGCGTCACGTTGTCGCCGGACTGCGGTTCGTGCCAATAGACCATGTAGACCTTCGGCCGAATCTCCACCGCGGTGTACTGCACCGTATCGGTGATGCCCTGCGACGCCTCGCCGATACCGGTGAAGGTCATGGTCTTGCCATCGGTAAAATCCAGCTTGAAGGCAAAATCGCCGAAGGTCACCTGCACCACTTTACCGACCGCAATAAACTGCCCGTGTTTTTCCGTCATCGTCGCCGCCTTACTGTTTGTCAGGGAGGGTTGCGCCGCCATAGCGGCAGGCAAAGCCAGGGGGAAAGTCAGGGCTATCGCCAGCGCGATGCCCGTTCGTTTCACTGTTTTCATCGTTCCTTCTCCTTTCCGTGGTTGAAAACGAGAATCATTATTATTTCTTAAGCATTGATGGAAATATAAGAATAATCTCCATTACCATCAGGCACCTGGCAGCAAAAAAAGACGAGGGAAAATCGCCGTAAAATGGCATGGCAATAGCGCGTTCTGGCCCTTGGTTTTTACGCAATGAACGGGATTACTGCTTTCAAGGAAGGAAACAACTCGGGGATTCGATAGGTCTATAGCGCAGATCGCTTTAAGCTAATGCGTATTTGTTCTTAGGCCGCCCGCCGCTGCGAAACGGCGACGAACGGCACGGCGTTTAACGCAGCCAAGGCGTATAGGTGACGCCAACCAGCAGTCCTTCCGGGCTGAGCAACCGGGTAACGCTTTGCCCCCACGGCTCTTCGCGGTTGGCGACCAACAGCCGATAACCACGATCGACCAGCCCCTGGGTGGCTACCGCCATGTCGGCTACGTCAAACTCGATCCACGCCTGCGGCACCGCGAGATCCGCCGGCCAGCGATCGCCGCCAAAACAGGACTGCGCCGCCTGCGCCAGCGGCCACAGGGCGAAATGCTTCACGCCGCCCAGCGCGCCTTGCTCCGACAGCAGATAGGTTTCGTTGCCCGGCATCGGCTTGAGCGGCAGCCCCAGCGCCTCGACATAAAACGCCTTGCTCTCGTCGCTCTCACGCGTGATGGGCCCGAATCCGGCGACGAACAACACGCCCAGCCCGGCAAATTGTTGATCCATGCTGCACTCCCTTTCGGTTAGCGCCCCTGCCGCACCTGCAGCGGAGCAAATCCATAGGCCGCCTTGAAGCGGTTGCTGAAATGGCTGGCGGAACTGAAGCCGCACGCCAGCGCGATCTCGGTGATCGGCTGTTGGCTATGCCGCAACAGCTGTTCCGCCCGCTGCAGCCGGGCGCGCATCACGAACTGGTGCGGCGCCAGGCCGGTGGCGTGCTTGAACATGCGGGCGAAATGGTATTCGCTCAACCCGGCCTGCACCGCCAGATCCGCCAGCAGCAAAGGCCGATCGAGGTGGCTTGCGATATATTCACGCACCCGCCTGGCTACCGCAGGGGCCAGGCCGCCGCGCACCGGCGGCAGCTTCCACTGCAGCTGGCTGTAACGCTGGATCAGGTGTGACATCAGCAGGTTCGACGCGCTGCTGAGCGCCAGCAGATTGGCGCTGTCCTGCCAATCGCAGTTGAGCAAAAACTGACGATACAGCAGCGTGATCTGCGGATCTTCGCCGAAGCTGCGCTGCTCCACGTTGATCGCCGCCGGGCTGCGATCCCAGGTCTGCTCCGCCAGCTGCCGCAGATGCCCGTCGGTGCAGTACAGATGCACGAACGACAGATCGCTGCGCACATCCCAGGTGGAGGCGTATTGGCGCGGCATGATGCAGAACCGATCCGGCCCGCCGCCGTTGCGCCAGCCGCCCGGCACCTGCTGGTAGCACTCATAGCCGTCGGCGACGTACAGGCTCAAGGTATGGTGGTCGGCGCTCTCCTGCGTGACGCGATCGTTGCAGTTGGACCAGGCGGCCAGCTCCACGCCGGTGCCCAGCAGCACGCTGCCGTGCAGCCGCGCTTTATGCTCACGCAGTGTTTCAAACGCCTGATAGTTGGACATCGCCGGCCCCGTTGTTCGACATGCTGACAGTGTAAAGAGTGGCGCCGCGGCATGCCAGCGGCCGCCCCGCGCTTTTGGCAAAAAAAGCGCAAGAATATGCAACTGGGCGCAAGGCGCTGCAAGCGCCGCCGCACGCCAAAGCGGATACTGCGCCATCGGTTTTTTCGGAGTAAATAGAATGAATGCGCTGTTATACCTCGCCGTGGTGCTGATTTGGGGCACCACCTGGATTGCGATCACCCTGCAACAGGAAGGCCCGGTGGCCATTCCCGTCTCGATCGCTTACCGCTTCGCCATTTCCGCCGCGGTGATGTTCGCCGTGCTGTTGCTAACGCGCCGCCTGCGCCGTCTCGCCCCGCGCGATCATCTGTTCTGCGTGCTGCAGGGCTGCTGCGTGTTCGGCTTCAACTTCTTCTGCTTCTACCATGCGGCGGCTTATATCAGCAGCGGGCTGGAATCGGTGATCTTCTCGATGGCGGTGCTGTTCAACGCCCTTAACAGCCTGCTGTTCTTCCGCCAGCGCCCCAGCCCCAACCTGCTGCCGGCGGCGCTGCTGGGGTTGACCGGCATCGTGGCGCTGTTCTGGCAAGATCTGGCCGCCACCCGCATGGCGCCGGAGCTGCTTAAAGGCATCGGCCTGAGCGCGCTCGGCACCTACGGCTTCTCGCTGGGCAATATGATCAGCGCGCGCCATCAGCGCCGCGGGCTGGATATTTTTTCCACCAATACCTATGCCATGACCTACGGCGCGCTGTTAATGGCGCTGATCGCCCTGGCGCAGGGCGCATCGTTCCAGATCGAATTCAGCAGCCGCTATATCGGCTCCCTGCTGTACCTGGCGATCTTCGGATCGGTGATCGCCTTCGCCGCTTACTTCAGCCTGCTCGGCCGCATCGGCGCCGGCGCGGCGGCCTACAGCACCCTGCTGTTCCCGCTGGTGGCGCTGACCATCTCAACGATCTACGAAGGCTACCAGTGGCATTTCAACGCCGTGCTGGGCCTGTGCCTGATCCTGCTGGGCAACCTGGTGATGTTCGCCAAGCCGGGGCTGAAGTGGCGACGGGCAGATATCTCAAAACAAAACTCAACCCTTTGAAGCCATTGGCGAATATCGTTATCATCAGGTTTTGTTGATAACGGATGATGGCCAATGCTCAGAAGTGATGATGTGACACCCCGCGCCTACAAACAGGTGGACGTTTTCACCGCCACGCCGCTGCTCGGCAATCCCGTGGCGGTGGTGCTGGAAGCCGAAGGGCTGAACGACGCGCAGATGCTGGCATTGGCCCGTTGGACCAACCTTTCGGAAACCACCTTTGTGCTTAAACCGACGCACCCGGCGGCGGATTATAAGGTGCGTATTTTCACCACCGAAAAAGAGCTGCCCTTCGCCGGCCACCCGACGCTGGGCACCGCCCACGCCCTGCTGGAAGCCGGATTGACGCCCAAACGGTCTGGAACGGTGATGCAGGAATGCGGCGTCGGCCTGGTGGCGGTCAATATCCAGCCGGAAGGCACCTTGGCGTTCGCCGCGCCCGAAGTTGAGTTCCGCCCAATGGCGGCTGAGGAAACCGAACGGCTGATGGCCGCTTTACGGCCCGCGGTGATTGCAGCAATCCCCCTGCCGGTGATTGCCGAGATGGGCATTCGCTGGCTGATGGTGCGCCTGCCGGACGCGCAGTCCTGCCTGGCGGTAACGCCGGATCAGGCCACGATTAAACAGCTGCAAACGGCGTGTGATGTGGATGGCGTGGTGATCTATGGCCCCTGCTCCGCAACCGAACCGGCCGATTACGAAATGCGCGCGTTTATGGTGGAATGCGGTGTTTTGATTGAAGATCCGGTAACCGGCAGCGCCAACGCCTGCCTGGCGCGCTTGCTGAAGGCCAACCGCTTCCCCGACGGCGACCGAACCGCACAGGGCTACCAGGTGCGCCAGGGCACCCAACTGAAGCGAGATGGCCGCGTGAGCGTGCGCTTTATTGACGGCGAGCCCTGGATCGGCGGGCAGTGCTGCACCCTGATTAACGGCACATTGGGTATTTAGTTTGGAGATGTAGGATAAGGAAGGCGTTGGACATTTGGAGGGGTGTTTACCCTATCGGATCGCGATTCATGAATTGCTAAAAACAAAGCTTTCCTCTGCTAAGTTATGTTCTTTCCTATGTTGCACATCCCAGTCAAAGTAGCCATCAGGCTGTTTGGATTCTACGCCTTTCAGCCAATACTGTTCACCATAAGCTATCAGCATTGCCCAATGATATTCAATTTCATGGCTCCTGAGACAGACAGCCGTATAACTGTTGATAGGCTTGCACACTAAGCTCGATGATAAAACCAATAACTCCGCGTCACTTTCAGACTTTTGCGCATATTTAACAATGATCGCTTTAAGCATTTCCACCCAAGTATAAAAATTGAAAACTACAGTTTCACCCGAGTCATTCTCATCTCGAAAAAGGACACCATCAACCAGACTAGATTTGTTAATCATTGGTAATCTGCATCAAATTAAAAACTCATTGATTATTAGGATTAATACTAATGATGTCAATTAGAAAAATATCATTATCAGCGATACCGAAGTCAAGATAAAAACCCAACGTGGATTTTATATGCAGCCGACCGTTTAACCTTATAACATCAAGAAATGGGTTAGAGGTCGTAGAGTACATGAACCATTTCAATTTATTATACTTATCTGCTCTGACAATAAAACCATCACTCCCCATTTCGCCCTCCCCGCGAAATAAAACGTCACCATCAGGAAGCAATACCTTGTTGTTTATTTGAATTTCAGACCACAAATCATCACGTTTCTTAATGAATGAGCTTAACGAAATAACACTCCCATATGAAATTCCATACTCCTTATTAAAAGTATTTTTGAAGCCATCACTTTCTTCAGAGTAAATATTTATCTCTCTTGCTGTATTGTTTTTACTTACGATGAGAACCACTCCAATTAACTGACCACGCTCCCATTTCTCTTGTATTTTCTTGATATCCATTTTACTTCCCGCCAATTATTTTATCAATTTTTGACCGCCACAAAAGCACCCACCTATTTTCCAATGCCACAGAGTAGTTTTCAATTAAATAATAGTCATTTTCATCATTATGGGATGTAAAACACTGATCAACACCATTGACAATCCATGATAGCAAATTTAAAACATCCTTATCACATTCGTTTTCTTTTAAAAATGCCCCTGAATTATTTATTAAGTCACTTAACAGCTTTTCATCAAAGAACGACCTCTCAAAAAGCGAGTGGCAAAAAGTCCCTTCAATCAAGTCATTTTTGTTATTCATAACATCAAGCTTTAATTCCTTGCTCACATTGAACTCCTAATCATTCCATGGTTTTTTTCTATGAAATCAAAAAGTCAAAAAAACTCTTTGCCTCTAAATACAGTGAATTTTCATGGTCACCATCTTTATACCTGACGATGAACACTGAGAACGGTTCTTCACTATAATTCACTGCAATTATTTTAACTTCCCGTTCAGTTTTAAAAGCTTGTGAATAGATTGACATCATGGAAAATTGATCATCCACATCTACTTCAAACCACGGAGAGATGTTTTCAACTAAATGTGAATTAACAACCCCATCATCATCAATGTAAAATTCAAATATAACCTCACCGGATATAAAGTAAACCCTGTCATACATCGGATGAAAAACCGGTGGTGTATCCGAATCTATGTAGCCAGTAACAATTATATCACCCACCCCATATTTAATTATATTCTCACTAAATTCACTCATATGCTCCATAAGCTAACGCCAGAATGAAAAATCAGATACGAAAATTTCGTTTATTATCACCCCGCCAGGAATATCGTTTATCGCATCGGCAATCTCATCATATGGGCATGGGAGGATAAACGAAATACCAAAGTCATCATTAATAACTATTGAACCATTGTATATTTTCTGTGATATCGTCAGCTTGATTATATCTGTTATTTCCATTCCGGGAAATATGATTCCATTATAGCCCCCTTGGTAATGAGCATTACATCCAAGTGACAAAATGACACCGTCTTTATCAGTTATGACGGATAAGGTATTATCGGCTGTATATGACCTTCGCTCACTCCCGTCAGGTAGGGAGTGATTTTTAATCTTAACGCTAAATCTGGATTGCATCTCATTAATATATAATGAAATATTTTCATTTAGAACGACATTCCCTATGGAAACACCAGACACAATCCTAGCGTTAAAATCAATCATGTTAGATACCGTAATATAAAATGATTTATCAATGTTTATGGATGGATATTTCAAAATTATCAAACCTGCTTTTAGATACTTTTTTACTCTAGACATTTAGAACCGACTGAGAATTGTCGGCTCTAACGCAGATTTAGAAATAGTTACATTGTTAACGTGAACACTAAGAGTCAGGATAGACGACTCTATAATCCTCATCCCTATGAAGCTTAGTCCAAATTCCATCCTTCCACTTCACATCTCCATCTCTTAGTATTTTTTTTATTTTTCTCTCAAAGTCTGGATTAAAAAAATCATTAGATTTTATTTTCACGTCGATCACATGATTATCATCACAAAGAACATCCCCTAATCTATCAACTCTATCTATAACCTCTATATTATAATCATCTAGTTCTGCTTTTGCCACATAGCGCCCCTTATCATCTTCACAAGGAAGTGAAACACCAAACGCCCTTTCCAGCTTAATAAGCAGCTTATCAAATGGAATGTCTTCCAATAATAAAATACCTAATTGCCTATTCTCGTTCACAGCCACTCTCCATTTCATGAACATCCGGAACGCCCTA
This sequence comes from Serratia sp. CY83965, assembly GCF_052166375.1. NCBI lineage: Bacteria > Pseudomonadati > Pseudomonadota > Gammaproteobacteria > Enterobacterales > Yersiniaceae > Serratia > Serratia sp. CY83965. The sequence continues at coordinate 98,736 of NZ_JBJNOV010000007.1, forward strand.
ACCTTCTTTGGACGTCGCCTTTTCTAGCCAGATCATCTAACTCATGGGTGTAGAATACCCTAAACCCAAATGGTTCATTTCTTAACCCTGGGAATTTCTGCCTTAACTTCGAATCGATAGACTCCTCTATTGATTTCATCCCCCCAAGCTTAGATGCGTCCCGGCGTCTGTTCCTAAACTCAGGTGAACTCGCTAAGTAATCCGACTTAATAAATCCATCAACATCGAAATCATTCATGTTAATAGGTCTAGCAATCGCAGGATCATGGGACTTACTTATTCCACTTGCAGCACTACCTCTATATCCAACGGTTGCGTTTGGATCTATCTTCTGTATAGCAGGAAGATGTTCCAATAGGATCTCATCAATTTGTTGCTGAAGGCTATTTAAGCCACTAAGTCCTAGAGGATCTATCCATCCCAAAGGATTTGGAGCATATCTATAAAGGTTCAACCCACCGCGCAGCCCTATCGGATCCTGCGTGGTGAAACGCCCCACCTCGGGTTCGTAGTAGCGGAACAGGTTGTAGTGCAGGCCGCTTTCGTCGTCCTGGTATTGCCCGGCGTA
>NZ_JBJNOV010000008.1:0-272844 GCF_052166375.1 Serratia sp. CY83965
TCTCGCTGACCCGGCGGCTTGTCAGTCGTTGTTCCCGGTCAGTGGAGGCGCATTATAGGGAGTTCTCGGCAGGCCGCAACCCCTAATTGCAAAAAACTTTTCAAGCGTTCAAATAATCACCAGAAATGCCTTTTTAGGATGTTTATTAGTCAAAAAACACCGGTTTTAGCGCAGTAATAGCGGCAAACCCTGCAAACAGGAGCAAACGAAGATAAAGAAAAGGGAGCGGTCACCCGCTCCCTTTCATCTTTAATAGGCTTAACTGTCGTTATTGGCGTGCAACGATATGGTCGTTTTCCACATCCAGCGTTACCAGCTTGCCGGGGATCAGCTTGCCAGACAGGATTTGCTGCGCCAGCGGGTTCTCGATCTCCTGCTGAATAGCACGTTTCAACGGACGCGCACCATACACAGGGTCGTAACCGGTTTTGCTCAACAGTGCCAGGGCCGGTTCGGTCATGGTCACTTCGTAACCGCGCTCTTCCAAACGCTTGTACAGACGCGACAGCTGAATCTTGGCGATTGCAGCAATGTGTTTCTCGCCCAGCGGATGGAACACCACCACTTCATCGATACGGTTGATGAACTCCGGACGGAAGTGGTGACTCACCATCTCCATCACCGACTCTTTCATCTGCGCGTAGTTCATCTGACCGAAATGCTCCTGGATCAGATCGGACCCCAGGTTGGACGTCATGATCACCACAGTATTGCGGAAATCGACGGTGCGGCCCTGGCCATCGGTCAGGCGGCCGTCATCCAACACCTGCAACAGAATATTGAATACGTCCGGGTGCGCTTTCTCGACTTCATCCAGCAGGATCACCGAGTAAGGCCGGCGGCGCACGGCTTCCGTCAGGTAGCCGCCCTCTTCATAGCCGACATAACCCGGAGGCGCGCCGACCAGACGCGAAACGGAGTGTTTCTCCATAAACTCGGACATGTCGATACGCACCATGGCGTCGTCGCTGTCGAACAGGAACGAAGCCAGTGCCTTGCAGAGCTCGGTTTTCCCCACCCCGGTCGGGCCAAGGAACAGGAATGAACCGATCGGCCGGTTAGGATCGGACAACCCGGCGCGGCTGCGGCGGATAGCGTTAGAGACCGCGCTGACCGCTTCGTCCTGGCCAATCACTCGCGAATGCAGCTCTTGCTCCAGACGCAGCAGCTTGTCGCGCTCGCCTTCCAGCATTCTGGCCACCGGGATCCCTGTGGCGCGCGCCAGCACTTCAGCAATCTCCGCATCGGTCACCCGGTTGCGCAGCAGCTTCATGCTCTTGCCTTCGGCCTGCGTGGCGGCGGCGAGCTGTTTCTCCAGCTCAGGGATCTTGCCGTACTGCAGTTCCGACATCCGCCCCAGATCGCCGACGCGGCGCGCCTGCTCCAGGGTGATTTTGGCCTGCTCGAGTTCCGCCTTGATGTTCTGAGTACCGGAGAGCGACGCTTTTTCCGCTTTCCACTCTTCTTCCAGCTCCGAATATTCGCGTTCTTTCTGCCCCAGCTCATCGCTGAGCATGTCCAGGCGTTTCTTACTGGCGTCGTCCGACTCTTTATTCAGCGCCTGCTGTTCCAGCTTCAACTGAATGATGCGGCGCTCAAGCCGATCGAGCGATTCAGGCTTGGAGTCCATCTGCATGCGAATGCTGGACGCCGCTTCGTCGATCAGGTCGATAGCCTTGTCCGGCAATTGACGATCGGCGATATAACGGTGCGAAAGCGTTGCCGCCGCCACGATGGCCGGATCGGTGATCTGCACGTGGTGGTGCAGTTCGTAACGCTCTTTCAGGCCGCGCAGAATAGCGATAGTGTCTTCCACGCTTGGCTCCGCCACATACACTTTCTGGAAACGACGCTCGAGCGCCGCATCCTTCTCTATATATTGACGATACTCATCCAGCGTGGTGGCACCGACGCAGTGCAGCTCGCCGCGCGCCAGCGCCGGCTTGAGCATATTACCCGCATCCATCGCGCCATCCGCCTTACCGGCGCCGACCATGGTGTGCAGTTCGTCGATAAACAGGATAACGCTGCCTTCCTGCTTGGCCAGATCGTTGAGCACGCCTTTCAGACGCTCTTCAAACTCGCCGCGGTATTTGGCGCCGGCGATCAAAGCGCCCATATCGAGGGACAATACGCGCTTGTGCTTCAGCCCTTCCGGCACTTCGCCGTTGATGATGCGCTGCGCCAGGCCTTCGACGATGGCGGTTTTACCTACGCCAGGTTCGCCGATCAGCACCGGGTTGTTTTTGGTGCGGCGTTGCAGCACCTGAATGGTACGACGGATCTCTTCGTCACGGCCGATCACCGGGTCAAGCTTGCCCTGCTCGGCGCGTTCGGTCAGATCGATCGTGTATTTCTTCAATGCCTGCCGTTGGTCTTCGGCGCCTTGGTCTTCCACGCTGTCACCGCCTCTCATTTGTTCAATGGCTTTGCTAATTTTGTCGGCCGTCGCGCCGGCCGCTTTCAACAAGTCGGTCAACGAGCCGCGGTCTTCCAGCACCGCAAGCACAAACAGCTCGGAAGAAATGAATTTGTCCGCGCGCTTCTGCGCCAGCTTGTCGCACAGGTTCAGAACGCGCACCAGCTCATGGGACGGTTGAACGTCGCCACCGGTGCCTTCTACCTGCGGTAAACGGGACAGCGCCTGTTCGATCTCGGTGCGCACGCGCCCGGCATCGATACCTGCGGAAGTTAATAGTGGACGAACCGTGCCCCCTTCCTGATTGAGCAGGGCGCTCATCAGATGTAGCGGTTCAATAAACTGGTTGTCGTGCCCAAGGGCTAGTGACTGGGCATCGGCGAGGGCAAGCTGGAATTTGTTGGTAAGACGATCCAGACGCATAACACCTCCAAGATGGGTCGAAATTGCTACTGGAGATTAAATGAGGTCATCCCTCAAATTTTCAAGGTTATCTCGACGCTAAATTTTCGGTACAACGCCATGCGTCGTTGGATCGTCCTAATTCAATAGGTTATATCAGCCAGATTAAACTTGCCAGACGTCCGGTTATTCCGTCGCGCCGATAGGAGAAAAAATGGCTCATTTCGTTAACCGTACAGCGGTCGCCGCCGTAGATGGCCTGAACGCCCGCACGCAACAAGCGTTGGCGAGCCAGCAAGTAGATATTAGCCAAAAACTTATCGCCGTGCGGGGCAAATGCCGCTGCGGCCTCAGCGTCTTCCGCCATGAAAGCGGCGCGCACCTCCGGCCCGACCTCAAACTGCTGCGGGCCGATCGCCGGCCCCAGCCAGGCGCTAATTTGGCCCGGCGCGGCGCTGAACGCCGCCACGGTTTGCTCCAGCACGCCGTGGCATAGCCCACGCCAGCCGGCGTGAGCGGCGGCCACTTCGTCGCCGTGCTGCGAGCAGAACAGCACCGGCAGACAATCCGCCGTCATCACGGCACACACCTGCCCCGGCACGTTGCTGTACACCGCATCCGCCCGCAGATCGGCGGGCGCTTGTCCCGTCAACGTCACCACGCGAGTGCCGTGCACCTGCTCGAGCCACACCGGCATCTGCGGCAAGCCGGCGGCGATAACCAATCGTTCCCGATTGCGCTTCACCGCTTGCTCCTCGTCACCGACGTGAGCGCCGAGGTTCAGCGAGTCATAAGGCGGCAGGCTGACGCCGCCGCGACGCGTGGTGCTGCAGGCCTTAACGCCGGCAGGCAACGGCCAGTCAGGCAGAATGAGCGAGCTCATTACCAGTCCATCTGATCTTTGAATTCTTCGGTGTCCGCCTTCAGCGCGTTGATCAGATCGACCATGTCCTGCGGCAGCGGCGCATGCCACTCCATCTGAATACCGCTAATCGGATGATACAAACGCAGCATAGTGGCGTGCAGCGCCTGACGGTCAAAACCGCGCAGCGTATTGATGAAGGCTTCCGAAGCGCCTTTCGGCGGACGCGGACGACCGCCGTACAGCGGATCGCCCACCAACGGATGGCTGATATAGGCCATGTGCACGCGGATCTGGTGAGTACGGCCGGTTTCCAGGCGCAGGCGCAGGCGGGTGTGCGCGCGGAAGTGTTCCATGATGCGGTAGTGCGTTACCGCCGGTTTACCCATCGGGTGCACCGCCATATGGGTACGCTTGGTGGAATGACGCGCGATAGGCTCTTCTACCGTGCCGCCGGCGGTCATGGTGCCGATCGCCACCGCTTCGTATTCACGGGTGATTTCACGCGCCTGCAGCGCTTCCACCAGCCGGGTTTGGGCCGGCACGGTTTTCGCCACCACCATCAGGCCGGTGGTGTCTTTGTCCAGACGGTGCACGATGCCGGCGCGCGGCACGTCGGCGATTTCCGGGTAGTGATATAGCAGCGCATTGAGCACCGTGCCGTCCGGGTTACCGGCGCCAGGGTGCACCACCAAATCGCGCGGTTTGTTGATCACCAGGATGTCGCTGTCTTCATAGACGATATCCAGCGCGATATCCTGTGGCTCCCAACGCGCCTCTTCTTCAATCTGTGCATCGATGGCGACGGTCTCTCCGCCCAGCACCTTCTCTTTCGGTTTGTTTGACGTTTTGCCATTGACCTTCACCCGATCGCCCAGGATCCACTCTTTTATGCGAGATCGTGAATAATCAGGGAACAATTCGGCCAAAGCCTGATCTAAACGTTGTCCGAGTTGAGATTCGGCCACCGTTGCGGTGAGTTGTACTTGTTGTGCCATATGCAGCTTCTTCGTTAACGTTGGGTTTTCACGGCGATGCCGTTTAATATAATGTGCTATTGTACCTGGTCTTTGTCGGGAGCTTAACGGACAGTCTCCCGGAATAACACCCTGAGGATAATCAAAACGTCATGACGCGTATGAAATATCTGGTGGCGGCAGCCACGTTGAGCCTGGCGCTGGCAGGTTGCTCCACATCCAAGGATGCGGTTCCCGACAACCCACCTTCGGAAATCTATGCTACCGCGCAGCAAAAACTGCAGGACGGTAACTTCAAGGGCGCGATTACGCAACTCGAAGCGTTAGATAACCGCTATCCTTTCGGGCCGTATTCCCAGCAGGTCCAGCTGGATTTGATTTACGCCTACTATAAGGCCGCCGACTTGCCGATGGCTCAGGCATCCATCGATCGCTTCATGCGTCTGAACCCGACGCACCCGAACATCGATTACGTGATGTACATGCGCGGTCTGACCGACATGGCGCTCGATGACAGCGCGCTGCAGGGCTTCTTCGGGGTTGACCGTTCTGACCGCGATCCTCAGCACGCTCGCGCTGCGTTCCGCGACTTCAGCCAGTTGATTCAGCAATACCCGAACAGCCAATACGCGACCGACGCCAACAAGCGTTTGGTGTATCTGAAAGACCGCTTGGCCAAGTATGAGCTTTCGGTGGCGGAATACTACACTAAACGCGGTGCTTACGTCGCGGTCGTTAATCGCGCCGAGCAGATGTTGCGTGAATTCCCGGATACCAAAGCGACGCACGACGTGTTGCCGCTGATGGAAAATGCCTACAAGCAGCTGCAGCTGAACGGCCAGGCTGACAAAGTGGCCAAAGTGATCGCCGCCAACCCGCAATAAGCGCGCGTCGGCAACGGCAGAAAAGCAAAACGGCAGCCTCGGCTGCCGTTTTCATTGGCGTCGACCTAGTTTTCACTGGAAAAATACACAAGTAAAAACACGGTGTTAGCTAGCGCTCCTCACCGGTCAACTCATCAATAATGCGCCATCCGGCGACAACTCTCAAGCATTAGATAGCCAATTCAAATGCTGAATCACAGATTGAACTAACTTTGCAAAAAGTGACAAAAAATCGTGATTTACATCACGCATTTAAACAAAAAGCGGGGTATGCTGGATTCACCAAGACGGAAAGACAGAGAGGTAAGTTATATGACATTGAACATTACCAGCAAACAAATGGATATCACTCCCGCAATCCGCAATCACGTCGAAGACCGTCTCACCAAACTGGAAAAATGGCAGACCCAGCTGATTAACCCGCATATCGTCTTATCCAAAGAACCGCAAGGGTTTGTCGCCGATGCTACCATTACCACGCCTAACGGCCCGCTGGTCGCCAGCGCCAAACATGATGACATGTATACCGCCGTTAATGAGCTGATCGCCAAGCTGGAGCGCCAGCTGAACAAGGTGCAGCACAAAGGCGAAGCGCGCCGCTGCAATGCCAGCGTGAAAGACATCGTGCCGGAAGTCACGCAAGAGCAGGAATAACCCTCCGACTGCGGTTGCCGCATCAAACGCGCCCGAGGGCGCGTTTTTTGTCGGGTATTTTTGTTGACGGGGTAAAAGCCAGCGGTTACTTTAAAACCTGTTCGCATTAACCTTAGGTAGACCATGCCACGCACACCGTTTTTCTTCGCATTCTTTTTTACCTTCCCCTGACTGGGAGGCGTTTCGTCGTGTAAGAAAGAATGCGAAGACGAACAACAAGGCCTCCTGGAAACAGGAGGCTTTTTTTATGGCTGTTTTACAACGAATAAGAATTGAAGGCGGAAGCTGATTATGACTGACAACCCGTTATTGGTGCTGCGCGAGCGCATCAGCGCACTGGACTTGAAACTGTTGGCCCTGCTGGCGGAACGCCGTGAACTGGCGATCGAAGTCGGCAAGACCAAGCTGCACTCTCACCGTCCGATCCGCGACAAAGAGCGCGAACGCGATCTGCTGGATGCGCTGATCGCCGCCGCCAAACCCTACGACCTGGACGGCTTCTACGTCACCCGCCTGTTCCAACTGATTATCGAAGATTCCGTTCTGACCCAGCAGGCGCTGCTGCAGCACCAGCTCAACCCTGTCAGCCAACACGCCGCACGCATCGCCTTCCTCGGCCCGAAAGGCTCTTATTCACATCTGGCGGCACGCCAATATGCCGCCCGCCATTTCGATCGGCTGATAGAATGCGGTTGCCAGAAGTTTCAGGATATCTTCGCCCAGGTGGAAACCGGCCAGGCGGACTACGCAATTTTGCCGATCGAGAATACCAGTTCCGGTTCGATTAACGAGGTGTACGATCTGCTGCAGCACACCAGCCTGTCGATCGTCGGCGAACTGACCAACCCGATCGACCACTGTGTTCTGGTGGCCGGCGATAGCGACCTGAGCCAGATTGAAACCGTCTACAGCCATCCGCAGCCGTTCCAACAGTGCAGCCAGTTCCTTAACCGCTTCCCGCACTGGAAAATCGAGTACACCGAAAGCACCGCCGCGGCGATGGAGAAAGTCGCCAAGCTGAATTCGCCGAAGGTGGCGGCGCTGGGCAGCGAGGCCGGCGGCGCGTTATACGGGCTGCAGGTGCTGGAACACAACCTCGCCAACCAGCAGCAGAACATCACTCGCTTCATCGTCCTGGCGCGCAAAGCGATCGACGTATCTGAACAGGTGCCGGCCAAAACCACGCTGATTATGGCGACCGGCCAGCAATCCGGCGCGTTGGTCGAAGCGCTGCTGGTTCTGCGCGACAACGGCATCATCATGACCAAACTGGAATCACGCCCGATCAACGGCAATCCGTGGGAAGAGATGTTTTATATCGATGTGCAAGCCAATCTGCGTGCCGACGCGATGCAAAAAGCGCTGCGCGATCTGGCGCCAATCACCCGCTCGCTGAAGGTACTGGGCTGTTACCCAAGCGACACCGTGGTGCCGGTCAACCCATCCTGAAACCATAAAAAAAGGTTCGGCCAAGCCGAACCCTTTACGTTTACCGCCCGCGTTTTACTGTCGGCTGTCGTTAGCCTGCCGCAACAGCGTGCGGCTCTCCACCAGGAAGCGTTGGGCGTAATCGCCGAACCAGTGCTCCACCTTGCGGAAACTGTCGATAAACGCCTGTTTGTCGCCATGCTCCAACAGCTTTATCGCCTCGCCGAAGCGCTGGTAGTAACGCTTAATCAGCGCCACGTTTTCTTCCGACGACATGATGATATCGGCGTAAAGTTGCGGATCCTGCGCAAACAGGCGGCCAACCATCGCCAGCTCCAACCGGTAGATCGGCGAGGAGAGCGCCAGCAACTGCTCCAGTTGCACGTTCTCTTCCGCCAGATGCAACCCGTAGGCGAAGGTGGCGAAGTGCCGCAGCGCCTGAATAAACGCCATGTTCTGATCGTGTTCGACCGCGCTGATGCGATGCAGCCGCGCGCCCCACACCTGCAGCTGCTCAAGCAACCATTGGTAAGCCTCCGGCTGGCGGCCATCGCAGTAAACCACTACCTGCTTCGCCACGCTGCCCACGTCCGGGCCGAACATCGGGTGCAATCCCACCACAGGGCCGCTGTGCGCCGCCAACATCGCATGCAGCGGACGGTTCTTCACCGACGCCAAATCCACCAGAATACAGTCGGCAGGCAGCGTCGGCAGGCGGCTTATCACCTGCTCGGTCACATGGATCGGCACGCTGACGATCACCATGCCGGCGTCTGCCAGCAGCTGTTCCGCCTGCGGCCAATCTTCCTGATCCAATACCCTGACCTGATAACCCGACAGCGTCAGCAAGCGGTTGAACAGCCGGCCCATCTGGCCGTTGCCGCCGATGATGACGATCGGCCGCAGCTGCGGACACAGAGTTTTAAAGCCTTTATCATTCTCGCTGACGTACGATTCGCGCATCACGCGGCGCAAGACGTCCTCGATCAGATCCGGCGGCACCCCGAGGTTTTCCGCCTCCTGGCGACGCGAGGCCAGCATCGCGGCTTCGCGCTCCGGTACGTAAACCGGCAGGCCATGACGGCTTTTGACTTCGCCCACTTCCGCTACCAGATGCAGGCGTTTCGCCAGCAGATCCAGCAGCGCTTTATCCACCTCATCGATTTGATCGCGCAGCGCGGTCAGTTCTGCCACCATAACTTACTTTTCTCCCGTGCGAGCCGTCAGCGCAGCGCCGAGTTCCTGATGCATATGACGCAGCAGAGTTTCCGTGCTCTCCCAGTTGATGCAGGCATCGGTGACGGACACCCCGTAACGCATGTCTGCACGCGGCTGTTCGGAAGACTGGTTGCCCTCATGCAGATGGCTCTCCAGCATGATGCCGGTGATCGAACGGTTACCCGCCTTGATCTGCTCCACCACGGACTCGGCAACCGCCGGCTGACGGCGATAGTCTTTATTCGAGTTGCCATGGCTGCAATCTATCATCAAGGACGGATGGAGTCCCGCCTCAAGCATCTGTTTTTCACAGGCCGCAACGTGCTCAGCGCTGTAGTTCGGGGTTTTGCCGCCGCGCAGGATCACGTGTCCGTCCGGGTTGCCCTGCGTCTGCAGCAGGCAAACCTGGCCTGCCTGGTTGATGCCGACGAAGCGGTGCGGCATAGCGGCGGCGCGCATGGCGTTGATGGCGGTGCCCAAGCTGCCGTCGGTGCCGTTTTTGAAGCCGACCGGCATCGACAGGCCGGAGGCCATTTCGCGGTGGGTCTGAGATTCGGTGGTGCGCGCACCGATCGCCGACCAACTGAACAAGTCCCCCAGGTACTGCGGGCTGTTCGGATCCAACGCTTCGGTAGCCAAAGGCAAGCCCATGCCCACTAAATCCAGCAACAGGCGACGCGCGATATGCAAGCCTGCTTCAACGTCAAACGAACCGTCCATGTACGGATCGTTGATCAAACCTTTCCAGCCGACAGTGGTTCTGGGTTTTTCAAAGTAGACGCGCATAACGATATACAGCTGATCGCTCAAGTCAGCCGCCAGGGTTTTCAAACGACGGGCGTAGTCCAGCGCCGCGTCCGGATCGTGGATCGAACAAGGCCCACACACCACCAACAGGCGATGATCGCGCCCCTGCAAAATGTTGGCGATAGTGTTGCGCGCAGTGGCGATCTCATTTTCGTCGTCGGCGCTGAGCGGGAACTGGTTCTTCAGCTCCTCCGGCGTGATGAGAACCTGTTCTGCACTGATGTGTACGTTATTGAGCGCGTCTTTTTGCATGATGCTATTCCTGTCGTTTGGCGTTATGCGTTGAAATGGAACATTGAGCGTTTCAGGGCTCTACCCTATCACGATATGTAAAGTTTTCAATCCATTTTCCGTAAATAAAAAATTACCGCAATTATCCTGATTAAATCACCTTTGAAAAAGAGTTGGAAAAACCAATTAAAATACAATAAATACATGCATTTAATAAATCAAAAAAACCTTCACCACACCTTAGCCTTCCGGTCTAAGAAAAATGAATATCTGTAAATTTATTTGTACACATGATTTTACAGCGAAGATACGCCGCCGATCTCGGCACCGGCGCCTGTGCGAAGCAGGATCAGCACGAAATGCCGCCAAAAGCGATGATTTTAAGTAGAAGAAAAGCGAATAAATGAGGGATAAAAATTAAAAACTTAAGCTAATGACGGCTATTTTTGTCGCCGAAATGAACCGATATAATGTGATCGTCATCAACAATAATTCCCCTTAACAACTGGATCCAAGATGCTCTCTTCTCGCGCTCGTCGCGCTTTTCCGCTGTATATTTGCTGCTTAACGACTTTCACCAGTGTTTCAGCCCTTGCCGACAATACGCTTTTCACCGCGATGGACGATCCGGCCACCGCCAAGAAACCGTTCGAAGGCAACGTGCAGGCGGGCTACAACGCCCAGTCAGGCAACTCGCAGAGCTCCACCCTGTTGGCCAACACCAACATGACCTGGTTCAATAGCGACGCGGCGTACAGCCTGTGGGGGGCGGCCAACAACACCACCTCCTCCAACGTGCGCTCGTCCGAAAAATACCAGGCCGGTGGCCGTACGCGCTATAACCTGACCGATCGCAACTACCTGTTCGGTCAGGCCAGCTGGCTGAGTGACCGTTTCAACGGTTACGACTCACGCTCCACGCTGACCGGCGGCTACGGCCGTCAGCTCCTTAACGGGCCGCTCAGTGACCTGCGGGTGGAATTCGGTCCCGGCGTGCGCCATGACGAGTACCATGGCGGCGGCCGTGCAACCAAGGGGCTAGCCTATGGTGCGGCCAACTATTCCTATCAGTTGACCGATAACACCAAGTTCATTCAGGGCGTTTCCGCGCTGGCGAACGAAGAAACCACGCTGAACTCGGAAAGCGCGTTGAACGTGGCGATCAACGATCGCTTCTCATTGCGCGTAGCTTACACCGTGACCTACAACAGCAAACCGCCGGCCTCGGCGCCGAAGAACACCGACACGACGACCTCGGTCACGCTGGTCTACGGCCTGTAATCTCCCCCCATTATTTCTCGAAGCCCATCATTGATGGGCTTTTTTTATGCCGGCCGCCCTCTTTTGCACAATCTGCTAAAAATATTCATCCCACCCATTGACGACTTTAGCAAATAGCTTAATACTGTATGCATATACAGTAATTATCATACAGACCAGGAGCATGATGGATATCGATAGCGAGCTCTCACGCATCGATGCCTCCGGCTCCCGAGATTCTGTAAACGAAGCGAGCATAAGGCTATGGAGAAAATCACCTCATTCATCACCTACGCCATGGCGCTGTTTCTCGCCTGGCTCGGCAAGCTGTCTCCGCAGGACATTGCCTTTTTAGTCGGTGCGGCGGTAGGCATCGGCACGTTTCTGGTGAACTGGTACTACCGACGTAAAAGCCTGCAGATCTTGAAGGCCATTGAGCGCAATGCGACATCTCGGAGGAACATTTACGATGAGTGCAACCGTTAAGCGCTGCAGCGTCGCCGCCGTTTTGGCCATCGCCGTGCTGTTGCCGTCATTTGGCGAGCTGCAAACCTCAGAAGCCGGTCTCAGGCTGATCGCCGATCTCGAAGGTTGCCGCCTGTCGCCTTACCAGTGCAGCGCCGGGGTGTGGACGCAGGGCATTGGGCACACCGCTGGCGTCATCCCTGATAAAGCGATCGATGAACGCAAAGCCGCGATGGATTTGGTCGACGATGTTCGCCGCACCGAGCGCGGCATGGCCACCTGCCTGCCGGATACGCTCTCGCAACAAACCTATGATGCGGTGATCGCTTTCGCCTTCAATGTGGGCGTCAGCGCAGCCTGCCGCTCTACGCTGGTCGCGCTGCTGCAACAGCGCCAGTGGCGGCAGGCCTGCGATCAGCTGCCACGCTGGGTTTACGTAAACGGAAAGAAAAACAAAGGGCTGGAACAGCGACGCGCCATGGAACGCGCACTGTGCTTGCAAGGCATTGCCTCATGATGACGAGTTCGCTCGCCAAAGGATGATGCCACACCAATTTCACTTAATTTGTTCAAGGGGGTTCTTATGATGCACTGTCCACTATGCGGTCACGTGGCCCACACTCGCTCCAGCCGCTATTTGAGCGAGTCGACCAAAGAGCGTTACCATCAATGCCGCAACATCAATTGCAGTTGCACGTTCGCCACGCACGAGTCCGTTGCACGGGTGATAGTCAAACCTGGCGATGACATTGTCCCGGCGCAGCCGCACCCGCCGGAAAATCAACATAAACAAAGCGCCGCCGCGCTGTAATGCCAAAAGCCCGCTGACGGAGGCTTTTTAATGTCACGGCCAGGCAGCTAAGCCTCTCAAATGCAACGTGATAGATTTTTCAGATAAAAAAAGGGGTTGGCACAATGCCAACCCCTGATAACTATTAACTTTTGGATGCAGCGTTAGTTAACGCGGTTCAGACGCTCTTTGATACGAGCAGCCTTACCAGTACGTTCACGCAGGTAGTACAGTTTAGCTTTACGAACGGCACCACGACGTTTAACAGTAATGCTGTCGATTACTGGGGAGTGAGTCTGGAATACGCGCTCAACACCTTCGCCGTTGGAAATCTTACGAACAGTGAATGCAGAGTGCAGACCGCGGTTACGGATAGCGATAACCACGCCCTCGAATGCCTGCAGACGTTTTTTGCTACCTTCAACGACCCATACCTTCACTTCCACGGAATCACCCGGACGGAATGCAGGTACGTCTTGTTTCATCTGCTCTTGTTCAAGTTGCTTAATAATGTTGCTCATAATATGTCTCTTACCCTAGGTAAACTGATATATCGGTCCCGTCTGATGTCAGACGCTTCCTTCATAGTCCTGTTGCCTGGTCTGATGTTCCCGTTGGAACTCAGCCAGCAACACCGCTTGCTCGTCAGTCAGAGCTAGGCTTTCTAGAAGTTCAGGTCTTCTAAGCCAGGTTCGGCCCAGCGACTGCTTTAAGCGCCAGCGACGTATCTCGGCATGGTTGCCCGACAGCAGAACCGGCGGTACTTCCATTCCTTCCAACACCTCGGGGCGGGTATAGTGCGGGCAGTCCAGCAATCCGTCGGCGAAGGAGTCTTCCTCCGCTGAGGCCTGATGGCCCAGCACACCCGGTATGAAACGGGCGACTGAATCAATCAGGGTCATCGCCGGCAGTTCCCCGCCGCTGAGAACGTAATCGCCGATTGACCATTCTTCGTCAATTTCGGTTTGGATTACGCGCTCGTCTATCCCTTCGTAACGGCCGCACACCAGAATCATCTTCTGATTGGCCGCCAGTTCGCACACGCCGGTTTGATCCAGCTTGCGCCCCTGAGGTGACAGATAAATCACCTTTGCTCCCTCGCCTGCCGCTGCTTTCGCCGCATGAATGGCTTCCCGTAAAGGTTGCACCATCATCAGCATTCCCGGGCCGCCGCCGTAAGGGCGATCGTCCACGGTACGATGCCGGTCGTAGGTGAAGTCGCGCGGACTCCAACACTGCACGCTCAGCAGGCCATTTTTTACTGCCCGGCCAGTCACCCCGTAATCGGTGATAGCACGGAACATCTCAGGAAACAGGCTTACAATACCGATGAACACAAGCCAATCCCCTTACCGTTATTCCACTTGCTTCGACCGTTTGATCCGGGGGTCAAAAACCAGGATCCCAATCTGCCTCAATCACGCGGGCAGTGAGATCGACTTTCTTGATAACCTGCCCATGAAGAAACGGAATCAACCGCTCCTTCATGCCGAACGCATCTTTCAGGTTCGCTTTCACAACCATCACATCGTTCGAGCCGGTTTCCATCATATCGATGACTTTACCCAGCTCGTAGCCGGCGGTGGTGACTACCTGGCAGCCCATCAGGTCTTTCCAGTAGTAATCGTCACCCTCCAGCGGAGGAAGTTGCTCAGAATCCACCATAATCTCGCGATTAGTCAGCAGATTCGCCGCGTCCCGATCGTCAATGCCTTTGACCTTGATGATCAGATCCTGACTGTGGCGCTTCCAGTCTTCCAACTCGATATGCTGCCACTGACCCGCCTGCTGGATAAACCACGGCTGATAGTCAAAAATGCTTTCGGCGTTCTCGGTGGATGAAAACACTCTGAGCCAACCACGAATGCCGTAAGCGGACCCCATTTTACCGAGTACAATCGGCTGCTTAGGCGCTACCGGTTTGAGTTGCTTGCTCATTGCCACCACCGCGACAGATTAAGCTGCTTTCTTAGCGTCTTTGATCAGCGCGTGAACGCGATCAGAAACGGTTGCACCCAGACCAACCCAGTGCTCGATGCGGTCCAGGTCCAGACGCAGTGCTTCAGCCTGACCAGAAGCGATCGGGTTGAAGAAGCCTACGCGCTCGATGAAACGACCATCACGAGCGTTGCGGCTGTCGGTCACTACTACTTGATAGAACGGACGCTTTTTAGCGCCGCCACGTGCCAAACGAATTGTTACCATAACATCCTCTTTAGTTAATAAAACAGCCGGGCCCCATTGAGGGACGGGGCCCGGTTGCAATATAAAAAGCCCGAAAATTTTACTCATTTTGGCGCAAAAAGCAATCTAAAGCGTCGATCGCAGGGGACAACTTTTGCAGCCTGTCAAATTTCGGGCGGTTTTCACCGCGAACGGCGAATGCTGAAAGCGCCCGCACTCAGCGTGCGGGGGCCCGTCAGCGGCCTGGGAAGCCCGGCGGCATCATGCCTTTCATGCCGCGCATCATCTTCGCCATACCGCCTTTCTTCATCTTCTTCATCATACGCTGCATTTCGTCGAACTGCTTCAGCAAGCGGTTGACGTCCTGCACCTGCATGCCGGCCCCCATCGCGATGCGGCGCTTGCGCGAGCCCTTGATGATTTCCGGTTTGGCGCGCTCTTTCAGCGTCATCGAGTTGATGATCGCCTCCATGCGCACCAGCACTTTGTCGTCCATCTGCGACTTGACGTTATCCGGCAGCTGGCCCGCGCCCGGCAGCTTGCTCAGCATGTTGGCCATGCCGCCCATGTTGCGCATCTGCTTGAGCTGCTCCAGGAAGTCGGTCAGATCGAAACCGTCACCCTTCTTCAGCTTGTTGGCCAGCTTCTCCGCCTGCTCGCGGTCGACCTTGCTTTCGATATCTTCGATCAGCGACAGCACGTCGCCCATGCCCAGGATGCGCGATGCCACGCGATCCGGGTAAAACGGCTCCAGCGCTTCGGTCTTCTCGCCGACGCCGAGGAACTTGATCGGCTTGCCAGTGATATGGCGGATGGACAACGCCGCACCGCCGCGCGCATCGCCGTCGACCTTGGTCAGCACCACGCCGGTCAGCGGCAGCGCTTCGTTAAACGCCTTGGCGGTATTGGCGGCGTCCTGGCCGGTCATGGCGTCGACCACGAACAGGGTTTCCACCGGCTTGATCGCCGCGTGCACCTGTTTGATCTCGTCCATCATCGCTTCGTCAACGTGCAGACGGCCGGCGGTATCGACAATAAGGACATCGTAGAACTTCAGCTTGGCCTGTTGCAGCGCGCGATTGACGATGTCGATCGGTTTTTCTTTGACGTCAGACGGGAAGAAGTCGATGCCGACGCCTTCCGCCAGCGTTTCCAGCTGTTTGATCGCCGCCGGGCGATAAACGTCCGCGGAAACCACCAACACTTTCTTCTTCTGTTTTTCTTTCAGGAACTTGCCGAGCTTACCGACGCTGGTGGTTTTACCGGCGCCCTGCAGGCCCGCCATCAGCACCACGGCCGGCGGCTGAGCCGCCAGATTCAGCTCGGTGTTGACTTCGCCCATCGCGGCGATCAGCTCGCCTTTGACGATCTTGACGAACTCCTGCCCCGGCGTCAGGCTCTTGTTGACTTCATGGCCAACCGCGCTCTCTTTGACGCGGTTGATGAAGTCGCGCACCACCGGCAGCGCAACGTCCGCTTCCAGCAATGCCATACGCACTTCACGCAGGGTTTCCTTGATATTCTCTTCGGTCAGCCGCCCGCGGCCGCTGATATTGCGCAACGTGCGCGACAATCGATCGGTTAAATTTTCAAACATCGTCTCATGCTCAACGTGTAATGACAGGCCGCTCCGGCGACACAATTGCGCCGATGATAACACGAAGCGCGCAGGATCTCTGCCTCAGCGTTGGAGATAGGTTGGAGTGAAACGCGCGCAACGCTATACTGACACTCCAATTAACCACGCCGAAGCAAAATTAAACGCTATGCCAGTTTTCTCCATTGTGGCTTTGATGGCCTACCTGCTCAGCCTTGGACTGATCATTCCCAGTTTGTTGCGGAAGAACAGCGCATACCGTCGGCTCGCCCTCGTCTCGGCGGTGGTGGCGCTGATTTGCCACGCCATCGCGCTGCAGCAGCGCATCTTTGACGTCAGCGCCGGGCAGAATCTCAGCCTGCTGAACATTGGTTCTATCGTCAGCCTGATCATCTGTTCGGTGATGACCTTCGTCGCTTCACGCGATCGCGGCTGGTTCCTGCTGCCGATCGTCTACAGCTTCGCGATGATCAATCTGGCCTTCGCCAGCTTCATGCCCGGCGAGTTCATCACTCACCTGGAAGCCAGCCCGGAATTGATGGTGCATATCGGCCTGGCGCTGTTCTCTTACGCCACCCTGATCATCGCCGCGCTCTACGCCTTACAGCTCGCCTGGCTCGACTACCTGTTGAAAAACAAGAAGCTGACCTTTAGTGCCGACATGCCGCCGCTGATGAGCATCGAGCGCAAGATGTTCCATATCACCCAGATCGGCGTGGTGCTGCTGACGCTCACCCTGTGCACCGGCCTGCTGTACATGGATAACCTGTTCAGCAAAGAGAACGTGCATAAAGCCGTGCTGTCGATCATGGCCTGGTTCGTGTATATCGTGCTGTTGTGGGGCCATTACCATGAAGGCTGGCGCGGCCGCCGCGTCGTCTGGTTCAGCTTCGCCGGCGCCTTTCTGCTGACGCTCGCCTACTTCGGCAGCCGTCTGATTCAGCAGGTGATGGTGCGCTAGGCCAGCCCGGTCCAATTCTCCCTCTCTATAAGGAATACTGCATTGGAGCATGTGTCGACGGGGACCCTCATCATTATCCTGGTGATCATGATCGTGGTCTCCGCTTACTTCTCCGCTTCCGAAACTGGCATGATGACGCTCAACCGTTATCGCCTGCGTCACCTGTCCAAACAGGGCAACCGCTCGGCGCGCCGGGTGGAGAAGCTGCTGCAAAAACCGGATCGGCTGATCGGCCTGGTGCTGATCGGCAACAACCTGGTCAACATCCTTGCCTCGGCGCTGGCGACCATCGTCGGCATGCGGCTGTATGGCGATCTGGGCGTGGCGATTGCGACCGGCATACTGACTTTCGCCGTGCTGCTGTTCGCCGAAGTGCTGCCGAAAACCTTCGCCGCGCTCTATCCGGAACGCATCGCCTTCCCCAGCAGCGTCTTGCTGGCGCCGTTGCAAAAGGTGATGTTCCCGCTGGTCTGGCTGCTCAACGGCATCACCAGCCTGACCTTGCGCCTGTTCGGCATTCGCACCAACGTGCGCATCAGCGACGCCGTCAGCAAGGATGAGCTGCGCACCATCGTGCGTGAATCCCAGTCGCAGATCTCCCGCCGCAATCAGGACATGCTGATCTCGGTGCTGGACCTGGAAAAGGTGACGGTCAACGACATCATGGTGCCGCGCACCGAGATCGTCGGCATCGACGTCAACGACGACTGGAAGTCAATCATGCGCCAGCTGACCCACTCGCCACACGGCCGCATCGTGCTGTATCGCAGCTCGCTGGACGATGCGATCGGCATGCTGCGCGTGCGCGAAGCCTATCGCCTGATGACCGAGAAAAAAGAGTTCAACAAAGAGAACCTGCTGCGCGCCGCCGATGAGATCTACTTCGTACCGGAAGGCACGCCGCTCAACGTGCAGCTGGTGAAATTCCAGCGCAATAAAGAGAAGGTCGGCATCGTGGTCGACGAGTACGGCGACATTCAGGGCCTGGTCACGGTGGAAGACATTCTCGAAGAGATCGTCGGCGATTTCACCACCTCGATGTCACCGACGCTGGCGGAAGAAGTCACGCCGCAGAGCGACGGTTCGGTCTTGATCGACGGCACCGCCAACGTGCGGGAGCTGAACAAGGCCTTCAACTGGACCTTGCCGGCCAATGAAGCCCGTACCGTCAACGGTATGCTGCTGGAAGAACTGGAAGAGATCCCCGAAATCGGCACCCGGGTGCGTATCGGCCATTACGATATCGACATTCTCGACGTACAGGGCAACATGATCAAACAGGTGCGGGTCACGCCGATCACCTCGCTGCAGTCCAGCGTCGGCCATCACTGACCGCCGGCCAGAACGTAAAAAAGACGCGAAATCGCGTCTTTTTTGTTTCTGCGGGAAACGTACGGTCAGATATGCAGCTCCTGCAGCTTCTCTTTCGGCAGCGCCAGTTCGTCGTTGTGGTTCACCACCACGCCGTTATCCAGAATGTGCTTGGCGATTTCCTGCGCTTCTTCCAGCGAGTGCATGTGGTAGGTACCACACTGGTACTCGTTCAGCTCAGGGATCTTGCGCTGGTCGGTCACTTTCAGCACGTCGGCCATCGCCGCTTTCCAGGCATCGGCAACGCGCTGCTCTTCCGGCACGCCGATCAGGCTCATGTAGAAACCGGTGCGGCAGCCCATTGGGGAGATGTCGATAATCTCCACGCCCTGGCCGTTCAGGTGGTCGCGCATAAAGCCGGCGAACAGGTGTTCCAGCGTGTGAATGCCGCGTTCGGGCATCACTTCCAGGTTCGGGCGGCAAAAGCGCAGATCAAATACCGTGATGGTATCGCCATGAGGCGTTTTCATGGTTTTCGCAACGCGGACAGCCGGGGCTGCCATACGGGTATGATCGACGGTAAAGCTATCCAGCAATGGCATTTCGCTACCTCCTCGTAAAAGAGCATTTATTTCGAAACTTTTTTTCCTAACCGGGAAACCTTTTCCAACCCTGCGAGTCTGAGTATGTGAAAGACGCGCATTTGTTATCATCATCCCTGTCATCAGAGATGCATATTTGGCCACATTGATGTGGCCTTTTTCTTTTTCAGCTTCCGCCGTTTTGCTTCAGGAACGCTTCAAAGCTTAGCGTATCATTGGCTTCTATGTCGCGTTGACGCTGCCAAGAGGCTTCCCGCTCTTTATCCAGCTCGGCTTCGTTCAGGATTTCCAACGGCTCTTCCAGCAATGTCTGGCGATACTGCTCCGCCAGCTGCAGACCGACGCGCCCGGTGCCTTCCGCCTTCATGGCCTTCAGAATGCGCGCGGAGAAGGTCAGCTCAGGGTCGTCAAATGCGGCGACCAGCTCATCGCACACCTGCTGGTATTGACGGTTGCCGGCTTCGCCGTCCAACACTTCCGCCACCCGACGCAGATCGGCGAACAGCGCCTTGCCCACGTTTTCCAGCGGTTCATGGCTGGCGCCACAGCCGATGCCGATGGTCTGGCCCGGCTTGCGCCCTTCCAGAATCACCCGGTTCCAGTTCTTGCGCGTGCACAGCAGTTCATCGCTGCTCATCTCCGGCGCATCGGCCAGCGCGCACCACACCAGGAACAGATCCAGGAAACGCGCCTGCACCGCATCCACGCCGATCGGCGAGAACGGGTTGATATCCAGCGAACGCACTTCGATGTATTCGATACCGCCGCGCAGCAGCGCGTCTGACGGCGTCTCGCCGCTTTTGGTCACGCGCTTCGGCCGGAT
This sequence comes from Serratia sp. CY83965, assembly GCF_052166375.1. Classification (NCBI taxonomy): domain Bacteria; kingdom Pseudomonadati; phylum Pseudomonadota; class Gammaproteobacteria; order Enterobacterales; family Yersiniaceae; genus Serratia; species Serratia sp. CY83965. Next base: position 19,876 of record NZ_JBJNOV010000008.1, read on the forward strand.
CGGCGCATACAGCTCGTTTTCGATTTGCAGCACGTTACTGTTCAACTGCAGGTAGCGGTCACCCTCTTTCACGCCCAGCTTGGCGAACTCTTCGGAAGGCGTAACGATCGCCCGCTTCAAACCGGCCACATAGCTGTGCAGATCGTTGAAGGTGATGCCCAGATTACTCTGCGACTTGTTGGTGTAACCCAGATCGCTCAGACGCAGCGAGGTGGCGTACGGCAGGTAGCACATCCCCTGCTCGGTGCGTTCGAACGGCAGAGTGGTCTCGCGACCTTTGAGGAACGAAGAACAAATGGCCGGCGATGCGCCGAACAGATACGGGATCACCCAACCGAAACGGTAATAGTTGCGGATCAGGCGGAAATACCCCGCCGAGATCTGCTCTTTACCGCTTTCTGCGTCCTGCACGCCAGCCCAGGCCTGCCAAAACTCCAGCGGCAGCGAGAAGTTGTAGTGCACGCCGGAAATGGTCTGCATCAACGCGCCATAGCGATTCTTCAGCCCTTCGCGGTACAGCGTCTTCATGCGGCCGATGTTCGACGAACCGAACTGCGCCAGCTCAATATCCTGCTCGGCTTCGATAAAGCACGGCATGCTGAGCGGCCACATGCGCTCATCGCCAATATTGCGCGCTACGTAGCGATGAATATCGCGCAGGAACGTCAGCAGGTGATCGATATTGTCATCAACCGGCGTAATGAACTCTAACAGCGCCTCGGCGAAATCCGTGGTGATCCAGTGGTGCGTCAATGCCGCCCCCAGCTTTTCCGGATGCCCGGTAGTCGCCAAGGTGCCGTTCGGCGTGACTCGCAGCGTTTCACGCTCGATGCCGCGACGAATGCCTTTTAATGCCTGAGGGTGGGCTTCCAACCAAGAAAGCGCCTGTGATACGTCCGGGATCAAATTGACCTCCCGCTTCTAAAAACAATAACTCGTAAGCATACTGAATCCGCACCCGAGAGAATATTGAGTTATATTCACTTGGTTACTGCCACCAGACGATGCCCTGTACCGTTATCATAGTCAAAACGATGTAACGCAGCGCCTTTCCGATACACAGAAACAGCGCGACAGAGCCCCAGGGCATGCGCAGCCAACCTGCCAACACGCACAACAAATCGCCCACCACCGGCACCCAGCTGAGCAACAGCGCAGCCGGGCCGAAGCGTTGCAGCCACCCGAGCGCCGTTGCCAGCCCCCGCTGTGGTTTCAACGCCGGTAACAGGCGCCCGATAATGACATTGGTCAAGCCGCCCAGCGTGTTGCCCAGGGTCGCGGCCAGCACCAGCAATTCCGGCGAGACGCGACTCTGGGTCAGCAAAGCGACCAGAACGATTTCTGAATTTCCCGGCAGCAGCGTCGCACTGAGGAAGCTGCTGCCAAATAACGATATTACGGCTAGCGTACTACTCACAGCGTGCGAACGTCTACCACGTCCATACCGGCGCTTTTTGCCGCCTGGATGCCGAACTCGGCGTCTTCAAACACCACGCACTTTTCCGGCGGCACGCCGATAAGTTCGGCGCAGCGCAGGAAGGTGTCCGGCTCCGGTTTATGGCGCTGTACGTCGTCCGCACCGACGATCGCGTCGAAGCAGTTGAACAGGCCGAGATGACGCAGCAGCATTTCCGCCATGCGGTGCTCGCTGCCGGTGCCGACCGCCATCGGACGGCGACCGTGATAGGATTTTACCACCTCGATCAGTGGCAACGGGCGCACGCTGTCCAACAGCATCGCCTCCACCGCGCGGGTTTTCTCCGCGGCCAGATGATGGGGATCGAGATCGGCCTGGTGGCTGGCGATAATCGCCTGAGCGATGCGCCAGGTCGGTGAACCGCTCAGCGCCACCATAGCCGCTTCATCAAACGTCATGCCATAACGCGACAGCACTTCACTCCACGCTTTGCGGTGCGTTGGCTCGGTGTCCAGAATCGTGCCGTCCATGTCGAAAATAAGACCCTGATAGCGGTCGTACATCGTTACTCCATGATCGTTGAGGAAAGAAAACTACTTTAGCGTAAAGCCGTTGGGTTGTCGCTGACTGCGTCATAGCGGAATGTGCTGTGATCGATCGGGTGCAAAGAAGGAAAGGGGTGAGAGAGAATGGCTAAATGCTGAAAAGCGAAAAACCCGCCAAGGCGGGTTTCTCTTAGATGGTGCATCCGGGAGGATGATTCGGCGCCAACGCCTCACCCTGCGGGCCGTTGCTAAAGCAACGTTATCCTCCCCAAGGACACTTTCCTTTCTCCCACCCGCTTGAAGATTTCTCTTCGCGATACGGGGAGTTAAACATGGTGCATCCGGGAGGATTCGAACCTCCGACCGCTCGGTTCGTAGCCGAGTACTCTATCCAGCTGAGCTACGGATGCATGACTGTTTTTGCCGCTTGCCTGTTTCACGAATAACAGAAAAGCAAAAACCCGCTAAGGCGGGCTTCTCTTAGATGGTGCATCCGGGAGGATTCGAACCTCCGACCGCTCGGTTCGTAGCCGAGTACTCTATCCAGCTGAGCTACGGATGCATTACTATTTTTACCGCGTGCCGGCTTTGCTAATAAAGCCAGACTTGAAGAATGGTGCATCCGGGAGGATTCGAACCTCCGACCGCTCGGTTCGTAGCCGAGTACTCTATCCAGCTGAGCTACGGATGCACAGGAATTCTTTTTTGATATCGTATGGTACGTTGTTACTACCCCACCATACTGCAAAATATGGTGCATCCGGGAGGATTCGAACCTCCGACCGCTCGGTTCGTAGCCGAGTACTCTATCCAGCTGAGCTACGGATGCAAATGGCGGTGAGGCGGGGATTCGAACCCCGGATGCAGCTTTTGACCGCATACTCCCTTAGCAGGGGAGCGCCTTCAGCCTCTCGGCCACCTCACCATACGCTTCTTTCGAATTGTGCCTGACTTGCTTTGGAGAAGCTCATCGGCACTGCGTGGCGCACATATTACTTTCTCCGACTTTTAAGTCAAACAATTTTTCCCAACTCATGCGCGTTTGCACAATTCGCACCCAACATGGGCGATTTCACGGCAAAAAGGGCGTTTTATCAACAGGCAACCGCAACGTCTGCAGCAATAAAGCAGGAAACTCACCGGGAAAATAATCACGAAAAAGAAGAGGGAGAACGAAAGAAGTGGGTAAAACGATGCAGTAGCGTCTCGTCTGGCAACGAGACGCTGCTTCGGAATCAGTAAGTCGTCTGCTGAGACTTCTCTGCCTGAATGCGCTGATAGATTTCTTCACGGTGAACTGAAACCTCTTTGGGGGCGTTCACACCAATACGCACCTGGTTGCCTTTTACCCCTAGCACAGTGACCGTAACCTCATCGCCAATCATGAGGGTTTCACCAACTCGACGAGTCAGAATTAACATTCTTTGCTCCTTGAAAGATTAAAAGAGTCGGGTCTCTCAGTTTCCCCGTCATTATCCATCATATGTGGTGAAAACGTAAGCCGCGCAATCCACAATAAGTGTAAGCAGACTTGGTCCCACCTCAGATAATGGTAAGTTTAGCCGACCAGAAAAACTTTGTTCCCGCAATTGTAACTAAATTGTGTTAGCACAGTATGAAAACGCCATAATCAACAAAGTATTATGGCGTTTGTCCGTGCTATTTATTTATGTTCACAGCTTTGAGGCCACCCAGGCTTCTACGCTGTTTAACGCCGCTGGCAGGGCGTTGATATCCGTCCCCCCCGCCATCGCCATATCAGGGCGACCACCGCCCTTGCCGCCGACCTGCTGCGCCACGTTGCCGATCAACTCGCCAGCTTTCACGCGGTCAGTCAGATCCTTGGTCACGCCCGCGACCAGGCTGACTTTGTCATCAGCCGTCGTCGCCAACACGATAATGGCCGAACCCAATTGATTTTTCAGGTCATCCACCATGGTGCGCAGCATTTTGGCTTCGACATTGTCCAACTGGCTGACCAACAGCTTCACGCCGTTAACCACTTTCGCCTGGCTGGACAGCGACGCGCTTTCCTGCGCCGCCTGCTGATCTTTCAGCTGCTGCAGTTCTTTTTCCAGCACGCGCGTACGATCGAGCACCGAGCGCACTTTATCGGTCAGGTTGTTGCTGTCGCCCTTCACCAACTGAGCAACGTCTTGCAACAAATCGCTTTGCTGATGCAGCGTAGCGATAGCGCCAGCGCCGGTCACCGCTTCAATACGGCGGATGCCCGCCGCGGTGCCCGATTCGCTCAGAATGCGGAACAGGCCGATATCACCGGTGCGGCTGGCGTGGGTGCCGCCGCACAGCTCGGTGGAGAAGTCGCCCATGGTCAGCACGCGCACGTTGTCGTCGTACTTCTCGCCGAACAGCGCCATCGCCCCCTTCTCTTTGGCATCTTCCAACGCCATCAGCTCGGTCTGCACCGGCAGGTTACGACGCACCTGCTGGTTAACCAGATCTTCCACCGCGCGAATTTGTTCCGGCTTCATCGCTTCAAAATGCGAGAAGTCGAAGCGCAGGTATTTGTCGTTAACCAGAGAGCCTTTCTGCGCAACGTGCTCGCCCAACGTTTGGCGCAGCGCGGCGTGCAGCAGGTGGGTCGCGGAGTGGTTCAGACGGATGCTGTTGCGGCGCTCAGTGTCGATCTGCGCGTCCACGCGATCGTTCAGCTTCAGCGAACCTTGCGCCAGCTTGCCTTGATGGCCGATAGCCTGACCGTATTTCTGGGTGTCGTTGACCACAAACTCGGCGCCGGCGGCTTTCAGCACGCCTTTATCGCCGACCTGGCCGCCGGATTCACCGTAGAACGGCGTCTCGTCCAGCACCACCACCGCCTCTTCGCCGGCGTTGATCTGATCGACAGGCTGGCCGTCGCGGAACAGTGCGATGACCGTCGCCTGCTGCTCGTCGTGATCGTAGCCGCTGAACTGGCTGCTGCCGTCCACGCGGATCAGGCTGTTGTAGTCGGCGCCGAAGCCGCTGGATTCGCGCGCGCGGCGACGCTGCGCTTCCATCGCTTCTTCAAAGCCCGCTTCGTCGACTTTCAGACCGCGTTCGCGGCAGACGTCAGCGGTCAGATCCACCGGGAAACCGTAGGTATCGTACAGACGGAAAGCAGTCTCGCCGTCCAGAGTATCGCCTTGCAGCTTGGCCAGCTCTTCGTCCAGCAGCGCCAGACCACGCTCCAGCGTGCGGGCAAACTGCTCCTCTTCGGTTTTCAGCACCTGTTCCACCAGCGATTGCTGGCGTTTCAGCTCGTCGGCCGCCGGGCCCATCACTTCGATCAGCGGCGCTACCAGCTTGTAGAAGAAGGTATCTTTCGCGCCCAGCATGTTGCCATGGCGGATCGCGCGACGAATGATGCGACGCAGCACGTAGCCGCGGTTTTCGTTAGAGGGGATCACGCCGTCAGACACCAGGAAAGCGCAGGAACGGATGTGGTCGGCAATAACGCGCAGAGATTTGTTGTCCAGATCGGTCGCGCCGGTCACTTTCGCCACGGCGGCGATCAGGGTGCGGAACAGGTCGATCTCATAGTTGGAGTTCACATGCTGCAACACCGCCGCGATGCGTTCCAGACCCATGCCGGTATCCACCGAAGGTTTCGGCAGCGGCAGCATGGTGCCGTCGGACTGACGGTTGAACTGCATGAAAACGATGTTCCAGATCTCGATGTAGCGGTCGCCGTCTTCTTCCGGGCTGCCCGGAGGGCCGCCCCAGATGTGATCGCCGTGATCGTAGAAAATCTCGGTGCACGGGCCGCATGGACCGGTGTCGCCCATCTGCCAGAAGTTATCGGAAGCGAAAGGCGCGCCCTTGTTGTCGCCGATGCGAATAATGCGCTCCGCCGGTACGCCGATTTGCTTCTGCCAGATGTCGAACGCTTCGTCATCGGTTTCATACACGGTGACCCACAGTCTCTCTTTCGGCAGGTTGAACCAGTTTTCACCGGTCAGCAGTTCCCACGCGTAGCTGATCGCGTCGTGCTTGAAGTAATCGCCGAAGCTGAAGTTGCCCAGCATTTCAAAGAAGGTGTGGTGACGAGCGGTATAACCGACGTTTTCCAGGTCGTTATGCTTGCCGCCTGCGCGCACGCAGCGCTGCGAGGTGGTGGCGCGGGAATAGGCGCGTTTGTCGAGCCCCAGGAAAACATCCTTAAATTGGTTCATGCCGGCATTGGTAAACAGCAATGTCGGATCATTGTTAGGCACCAGGGAGCTGCTTGCTACAACCTGATGACCCTTACTATGAAAGAAATCGAGAAACGCTTGACGGATCTCAGCGGTGCTCTTGCTCATAATTTTCCTGGAAAGGCTAGAATAACGACACGTGAGCCGGTGGCGCGTCATCCCGACGATGACAACCAGCTCACGAACAAAAAGTGGGGATAAGATAAATTTTCTTCAGAGGGAAGTAAAACCCCGTGTGCGCTCATTGCGCAAAATCACGGTAAATTGACTGAATTTCTTCCTGGAAGAAGCCGCGATAGAGCAGATAACGCTGCACTTTGGCTTTCTCTTTCCAGTCGGTTGGCAACGCATCGCCAAATTTTCGCTGCGCCACCTGTTTCGCCTGTTCGCACCAGTCGATATCGCATTCCGCCAGCGCGTCCTGCACCAGCGCTTTATCCACGCCCTTTTGCATCAGTTCGCTGCGGATCCGCTGCGCGCCATAACCTTTGCGGCTGCGGCTGCCGATGTAGCTGTGGGCGAAACGCTTATCGTCCAGCCAGTTGTGCTGGTAACAGTAGACGATAACCTGATCGATCAGCGCAGGATCCACCGGCTCTTCGGCCACCGTCGGCGATGTCGGCGATGTCGGCGCATGCGGCCCCTTGCCGCCAAACCGGGCTTTCGCCACAAACGGCTGCGCCGCAAGTTTGCGGCGCAGTTCAGCTTCACTATGATCGCGTTGCGACAGCAGGCGCATGGCGCGGCTTAGCAAGTCATTCATCATTCAAGCCTGAATTCAGAGGATATGCGCCACATAAACGGCGGCGCACATCTTCAGCGATTAGAACTGCTCGCTGGTTTCCGCTTCGTCATCTTCGAAGTCGTCACCGGAGGCAGCCACCAGCTCACCGCCGCTGTGCAGCAGCAGGTCGCGCAGCTTCTTATCCAGCTCGGCGGCGATAGCCGGGTTTTCTTTCAGGAAGTTACAGGCATTCGCCTTGCCCTGACCGATCTTCTCGCCGTTATAGCTGTACCAGGCGCCGGCTTTTTCGATCATCTTGTGCTTCACGCCCAGATCGACCAGTTCGCCACGGCTGTTGATGCCTTCGCCGTACATGATTTGGAACTCAGCCTGTTTGAACGGCGCAGCGATTTTGTTCTTCACCACTTTCACGCGGGTTTCGCTGCCCACCACTTCGTCGCCTTCTTTGATGGCGCCGATACGACGGATATCCAGACGCACCGAAGCGTAGAACTTCAGGGCGTTACCGCCGGTCGTGGTTTCCGGGTTGCCGAACATCACACCAATTTTCATACGGATCTGATTGATGAAGATCAGCAGAGTATTAGCGTTTTTCAGGTTGCCGGCCAGCTTACGCATCGCCTGGCTCATCATGCGCGCCGCCAACCCCATGTGCGAATCGCCGATTTCACCTTCGATTTCCGCCTTCGGCGTCAGCGCCGCCACGGAGTCGACGATGATGACGTCAACCGCGCCGGAGCGGGTCAGCGCATCACAGATTTCCAGCGCCTGCTCGCCGGTGTCCGGCTGGGAGCACAGCAGGTTGTCGATATCGACGCCCAGCTTTTTCGCATAGATAGGATCCAGCGCGTGCTCGGCATCGATGAACGCACAGGTTTTGCCTTCGCGCTGCGCGGCGGCGATCACCTGCAGCGTCAGAGTGGTTTTACCGGAGGATTCCGGGCCGTAAATTTCGACGATGCGGCCCATTGGCAGGCCGCCGGCGCCCAGAGCGATATCGAGTGACAGTGAGCCGGTGGAGATCGTTTCCACGTCCATGGAGCGGTCTTCACCCAGGCGCATGATGGAGCCTTTGCCGAACTGTTTCTCAATCTGGCCCAGTGCCGCAGCTAACGCCTTTTGCTTGTTCTCATCAATAGCCATTTTTGCTCCTTCGTTTCGCAATGCCGGTGTTACCCCACACTGCCACTGAATGTATGTTGTGCAGGAAATGTCACTAATTATACTGTATGGTCATACAGTATCAAGCCTAATTTACAAAAATTCGTCGATGGCGGTTTGCAGCGCGAAAATCGTCGCCTGCAGCCGCACCGCGTCGCGGTCGCCCTCGAATTGCATCTTGCGCGACAGCCCCCGGCCATCGCTGCCGGCGAAGCCGAACCACACGGTGCCGACCGGCTTTTCCGCGCTGCCGCCGTCCGGGCCGGCGATGCCGCTCACCGACAGCGCCAGATCGGCCTGCGCCGCCCGCAGCGCCCCTATGGCCATCTCGCGCACCACCTCTTCGCTGACCGCGCCGTGCGCCGCCAACGTCGCTTCGCTCACCCCCAGCAGATCATGTTTCGCCGCATTGCTGTAGGTGACGAAACCGCGATCGAAATAGGCGGAGCTGCCGGCGATATCGGTAATGGCCTTGGCGATGCCGCCGCCGGTGCAGGATTCCGCGCAGGTGATCCAGCGGCCCTGAGCCTTCAGTTTCTCCCCTGCCAGCACGCTGAGCCGGCGCAGTTGGTTTTCACTCATAACCCCTCCCTTGCGAATTCAGATATATGCGCCCGATAGTAGCATTTATCAAGGCGCTGCAGCGGCTGGCGTGTGGAAATGCGCAGCGTCTCGCAGGAGGTGCGGTTTTAAGCGCCCGGCCAAGCTGCTAGTATCAAAAGAAGCGCCCCATCGAGCGGCGGCGCACCAGCACAAGGAACATCACGGAGGCGGCACGCTGCGGCGGCCTCAGGGCGCACCAGAAGAGATTAGGATGATAGCGTGAAAAAAACGTTGGGCGTATTCTTGCCGTTGTACACCACCACCCTGCTGCTGCTGTTGGGCTCGGGCCTGCTCACCACCTACGTCTCGCTGCGGCTGACCTCCATCCACGTCAGCAGCGCGCTGATCGGCGCCATCATCGCCGCCAACTACATCGGGTTGGTGATCGGCGGCAAGGTCGGCCACTTTCTCATCGCCCGCGTCGGGCATATCCGCGCCTACGTGGCCTGCGCCGGCATCATCACCGCTGCGGTGCTGGGGCACGGCCTGACGGCGTTCATTCCCGCTTGGGTTGCGCTGCGTCTGGTGATCGGGTTGTGCATGATGTGCCAGTATATGGTGCTGGAAAGCTGGCTGAACGACCAGGCGGAATCCAACCAGCGCGGCATGGTGTTCGGCTTCTATATGGCGGCGACCTATCTTGGCATGTCGCTGGGCCAGATCGTGCTGATGCTGCAGAGCAACCTGGGCATCACCACGCTGCTGGTGATCGCGCTGTGCTTCGCGCTTTGTCTGGTGCCGATCGCGCTTACCACCCGCACCAATGCGCGCCACATGTCGCCGGCCCCGATGGAGCTGCGTTACTTTGTCGGCGCCATTCCCAAGGTGCTGGCCACCACGCTGGTGATCGGCATGGTGGTGGGCTCGTTTTACGGCCTGGCGCCGGTCTACGCCAGCCTGCAATCCTTAACCACTCAGCAAACCGGCCTGTTCATGGCGCTGGCCATCTTCGCCGGGCTGATCGCGCAGTTCCCGCTCAGTTGGCTGTCGGATCGCTATAATCGCCCGTTGCTGATGCGCCTCAACGCCATTTTGCTGATCGTGGCGGCGCTGCCGCTGGCGCTGCTGCCGCACATCGATTTCCCGCTGCTGCTGGCGGTCGGGTTCGTCGTCAGCATGTTGCAATTTACGCTCTACCCGCTGGCGGTGGCGCTGGCCAACGATCTGATCGAGCCGGAACGCCGCGTCTCGCTGGCCGCCTGTCTGCTGATGGCGTTCGGCGTCGGCGCCAGCATCGGGCCATTGGCGGTCGGCGCGTTGATCGAACCGCTGGGCGGCAATATCCTGTACGCCTTTTTCGCCCTGTGCGGCGTGCTGCTGGCGGCCCTCAGCCGCACGGCGAAAGCGGAAGAACCGCAGCTGGCGCAGGACGCGCCGGTGCCCCACATCCCGCTGCCAGACAGCCTCGCCAGCTCGCCGCTGTCGCCGGCGCTCAATCCGACCTTCGATGAGCAGATCATTCACGACACCATGCCGCCGCCGGAAGCGGCGCCCGAGGTCGACGAGCCACAGCCTGAAGCACAAGAGGCGGAGCCCTTGCCTCAGGGTGCCGATCCTGAAGAAGACACCGGCCTGAAAAAAGCGCACGCCATGCTGTAAACGGCGGTGTTACAGATCCTGGAAGGAGCCCAACAGAAAACCGCGTTCGGCGATCGCCGCTTTCAGCGTCGGCGCGGTCAACACATCCAGCTCGACGAGGCGCGGGTGGCAGTATTTGCTCTGCAGGATCGTCGCGTCGAGGAACGCCGGGTGGCACATCATTTCCAATGACTCGGCGCCCTGCTCGTCGGCGCGCGCCAACCGCTGCAGGAACAAGGCTTCGGAAATCATTTCACCGTAGAATCCCGCGTCAAACGCGTCGGTGCTGCAGGGAGTCTGCAACGCCAGTTCGCGCCGTTTCGCCTCTTCGCGATCGAGACGCAGCGGCAGACCCTGCGCTTGCGCGAACGCCTCCACCAGCGGATAAATTTGCGGCTGCATATGCACATGGTGATGGCTGTCGATATGCGTCGGCGGGCGGCCGAACAGCGTCACAAACCGCGCGAACTGGCGCTGCAGCTCCTCGTGAATTTCGTCCAGCGACAGCTCGCCGGCCTCGGCGCGGCGCCACAGCCATTTGCCCAGTTCGCCATGTTCGTTGACCAACGAAGGCATGGCGCCCAGCGGCTTGCCATGGGTCAAAACGAAATGCAGCCCGATCGGCAACCCTGGATATTGCCGGCTGAGCGCCGCCGCGTGCTGCGCGCCGCCGCCGTTCACCATCGCCGTGGTGGAGGAAACGACGCCATGCTGATACGCCTCGATGACGCCATAGTTCTGCCCTTTGCTCAGGCCGAAATCGTCGGCATTTACGATCAGTAGTTTTTCCATAGAGGCTCCCGCGGGATAGATTTTTGGCAAGGGAAGGCCGACCGCTCGGCGCGGCATTCCCCCTCGTTAAGGTAAAAATCAAATGATTAACCGACCGGCGCCCTGAAGCTCATCGGCATATCGGCGTTGATACTGATCGGGAGCGGCCCTAAAGAGGGCCGTAACACTTTTTTCGGTAATTGCCCGGGGTCACGTCGGTGAGCCGCTTGAAGTTTTTAATGAACAGGCTGACGTCGCCATAGCCGGAATCGAAGGCGATATCGGAAACCGAATAGTTGGTGACCTCCAGCTGCGTCTTGGCGAAGTTGATGCGGATCTCATTGATCACCTGCATCGGCGTTTTATGGTAGTAACGCCGCATCGCCCGGGTCAGGTACTCCTGGGTTTTCCCCGACAGCGCCACCATGTTCGCCAACGCCTTTTCGCCGAACATCGCCTTGTCATGCATGCCGGCCAGGGTGTTCTTCAGCCACTGCGGGATATCATCGCCGCCGTCGTTTTCTTCTTTATAATGTCGGATGCGGCTGATCACGTAGAAGGTCAATGTTTCGAGGAATTCGGCGAAGTCGTCCTCACGAAACTGCGGGGAACTCACCACCGATTCGATATAGGCCAAAAACTCGCTTCTCAGGCTGTAGGCCTGCGAGGCGACAAAACAGCGCGGCAGCTGTTGCAAGTAATGCTCTTCAAAGAACGCTTTGCTGACCGCCACGTTGAAAATTTTCGTCGCGCCGAACTCGTAAAAGCTCTGGTGGTAGGAACCGATAGGGATAAAGACGAAATCCCCGCGTTCCAGCAGCACCCGCTTGCCGTTGATCTCCTGATAGCATTTGCCGCTCAGCACGATGGTGAACTCGTAATAGTCGTGCTGATGCAGCCCGGTGGCGCTTTCCACCTTGTTGTAGATGAACAGGTGAAAGTCTTTGCAGTTAAAGAAATCTTGCTCGCGAATCAGCTTCACGTCGTTGGCACTCAGCGAAATTCGGTTATCGGACACAGCGCCGGCCTCCCGTTAGTCAAATCCGTTGCGTCTGGCCGCCTCGGCAAACCAGTAACCGCTTTTTTTAATGGTGCGCCGCTGATCCGCCCGATCCAGCCGCACCAGCCCATAACGATTCTTGTAGGCGTTCAGCCAGGACCAGCAGTCGATAAAGGTCCACAGATGATAGCCTTTGCACTGCGAGCCTTCCGCCAGCGCGCGGTGCAGCCACTTCAGGTGCTCGCGAATAAAGTCGATGCGGTAATCGTCCTCCACCCGCCCATCGGCGCCGATAAACGCCTCTTCGCCCTCGACGCCCATGCCATTTTCCGAAATATAACAGGGCAGATTGCCGTAGTTCTCTTTCAGATCCATCAGGATGTCGTACAGCCCCTTCTCGTAGATCTCCCAGCCGCGGTGCGGATTGATTTTGCGGCCCGGCATTGCATAGTAACTGAACAAATCCTCCGGCGATGCGATCGGCCCCTCGGCGCGCCGTCCCGCTTTCGCTTGCACCCTGCGCGGCTGGTAATAGTTGACGCCAAGGATATCCACCACGCCGCCTTCGATCAGCTGCGCGTCCTGCGGTTCGCAATAGGGCATCAGCCCATGTCGCTCCAACAGGTGCAGCAATGCGGCCGGGTAACGCCCTTTGGCGACCGGGTCGAGGAAACTGCGGTTGAGCAGCAGATCGGCGTCGTGTGCGGCCTGCCGATCCTCCGGCGCGTCGGAGCGCGGATAGGTCGGGCTCAGATTCAGAATGATGCCGATGCTCCCCGGCAGCCTCCGCGCTCTGAAACGCTGCACCGCCATGGCGTGCGCCAGTACGCTGTGATACGCCACGGTGACCGCCCGTTTGAAGTCCACCACGCAAGGGTAGTGCAGGTCATTCAGGTAACCGGCTTCCACCGGCACGATCGGCTCGTTGAAGGTAAACCAGTGGGTGACCCGATCGCCAAACAGGCCGAAACAGGTATCGGCGTAACGCGCATAGGCTTCGACTACCGCCCGGCTTTCCCAACCGCCGCGCTGTTGCATGCACAGCGGCATATCGAAGTGATAGAGATTGATAAACGGGGTGATGCCCTGCGCCAGCAGCTCGTCGATCATCGCGTTATAGAACGCCACCGCCTGCGGGTTCACTTCACCGTCGCCGTCCGGGATCAGCCGCGACCACGAGATCGAGGTTCTGAAAGTATTATGGCCCAGCGTTTTGAGCAGCCCGATATCGGTGCGGAAATGGTCATAAAAGGTCGAGGCCTCGGTCGGCCCCACCCGTCCGTGAAAGCGCTCGGGCGCGATCTCGTACCAATAGTCGAAGATGTTGCGGCTCTTGCCATCGCGCGCGGCCGCCCCTTCAGACTGCGGCGCGGAGGTGGCGCTGCCCCACCAGAACCCGTCGGCAAATTGATATTCCATACTCGCGTCCCTCGCAGGGCGGCCGCACCGCCCCGTTCCACAGTTAGAATTTCAGCGCCTTGGCGATGTCTTCTTCGCTTTCCGTCGCCGCGTCGATCTGGCTCTGCGCCTTGTTGGAGATCGCCACGAACGGCAGATAGATCACGGTGGCGACCGCCAGGTTGAACAGGCTCAGCAACATGGCCATGATGCTGCCGTTGGTGTTGAAGAACGCCCCCAGGCCGACCGGCATGGTCCAGGGCGCGATGTTGGTGATCGGCGGGATCAGCCCGGAGTAGTAGGCCAGGGAGGTGATAATGGTCAGCACCGGCTGCACCAGGATGAACGGAATGAACATCACCGGGTTCATGATCACCGGCAGACCGAACAGTATCGGTTCGTTAATCTGGAAGATGCCGGATGGCGTCGCCAGTTTGGCGACCTGGAGGTAATCTTCGCGGCGCGAGGCGATGAAGATGGCGATGATCAAGCCCAGCGTCGAACCGGTGCCGCCGAGGTAGATGTAGGAATCGACGAACGGTTTCGCCCACATGTGGAACTCTTTTCCGGCGGCCACCGCCGCTTCGACCGAACCGTATTTGTTGTACAGCTCCACGTTTTCCAGCGCGAACGGCGTCATGATGCCGCTGTCCAGGGCCGCCAGCGCCATGGAGCCGTGCACCCCAAAGAACCACAGCAGCGAGGAGAACAGCACGTACACCCAGCCCACCACGCTGCCCATCTTGGCCAGCGGCGCCGAAATGCCGTCCATGATGATCTGGTGGAAGTTGGTGCCCCAGTGCGCCAGCGCGAACGCCACCAGCCCCATGATGGAGAGGATGATGAAACCGGGGATCAGCGCCGAGAAGGAACGCGACACCGAAGCCGGCACGCTGTCCGGCAGGCTAATCACCCAGTTGCGCCGCACGATGAAGGCAAACATCTCGGCCACCGCCAGCCCAATCACCATACCGGAAATGATGTTGGCGCCGCCCAACCAGTTGGCTCCCACCGCATAGGCCTCGCCGACATTGAACGGTGTGACGGTCATAAAGGCCGCCACCGCCAGCAGCGCCGAAGCGAGCGGATCGACCTTGCGCTCTTCCGCCAACGCCATGCTGATAAAGAACGGCGTCATCAGGGACATGATCCCCAGCGTGCCGTTGTAAACGCTGCCGCCGATGCTCTTCAGACTATTCAGCGTCTCTATGGTAGAGGCATCTAACCTTACGCCCAGAGAATAGAAGAACGATCCTTCGCCGAAGCTCAGAAACACGTTGTTGATCAACACGAACATCGCCCCGGTCAAGGTCAGCGGCATCAGGCGGATAAAGCCATTCTTGATGGCGTTGACGTGGGGCTGCTTACCGATTTTTACGGCGAAAGGCAGGATAACCTTCTCGAGCGAGGCAATGAGGGTATTCACGGCGGCCTCCTGTTATTGATTGGCTTTCTTGATGGCGGCCACCGCGGCCTTCAGCACGCCCAGCCCATCGACCTTGCCGTACAGCAGCGGATCGATGACCTCAACGGGTTTATTGGGCAGCTGTTTTTGCACTTCCGACAAGGTGTAGGCGATCTGCGGCCCCAGCAGGATCAGATCCGCCTCAACGCCTTTCTCCGCAGCCAGCACTTCCGGGTAGGCGGCGATGATCACCGGCACTTCATATTTCTCGGCCTGCGCCTTCATTTTTGATACCAACAGGGAAGTGGACATACCGGCAGAACAAAACAGATAGATTTTTTTCTTTTCCATACCAAGCACCTCAGATAATCAAAAAAACCCCGTGTTATTTGTATGCCAGATGCAATCACGATTGCTTCACGCACATTCCTTATGAAAATTTCCGTCACGTTGCCCTGGTTACGGACAGTATACGGAGCATGAAAAACGGATCGGTAAGCCAGGAGAAGACATAACCGTCTCTCATTGACCTGACGGATTGACCCCCTTCACATTTCGCACAAAAAAATAGTGTGACCGGGCTCTCAAATAACCGATAAAAACTCGAAATATTCGCAATAAATATTCAAATAACAATTATAAACAGCAAGTTACAAACTCACCGAGAATTTAAGGGGTTATTTGCGCCTGAACAAACGAAAAGGGAATAAAAATAGTTCAAGCTTGATTCACCTACGGCCATCCGAACGCGATAACCGGTGAAGAGGATTAGGTGGGCAGACGCAGCAACTCGATCACCGTGCTCAGCGCCACGGAATGATTCCTGCGGTTGGGATAATAGAGGTAAAAACCGGTAAACGGCACGCACCAGTCGGTCAACACCCGCCGCAGCCGCCCGCTCGCCAGGTGTTCTTCTACTTCTTGTTCGATGGCGAAAGCGATGCCGACGTGCGCCAGCGCCGCCTGCACCATCATCCTGCCGTCATCGAGTATCAACGGGCTGTTAACCGCCACGGAAAACCGCTGCTCGCCCTGCTGAAATGCCCATTTGTAGCGCTCGCCCGAAGAGGCCTTACGCCAACCGATGCAGCGGTGCTGCAGCAAATCCTGCGGATGCATCGGTTCGCCGTGCCGTTGAAAATAATCCGGCGTGGCGACGATGGCGAAACGCAGATCCGGCGTCAGACGCACCGCGCGCATATCGTTGTGCAGATCCTCGCCGAGCCTAATGCCGGCGTCAAAGCCCTGCTCGACAATGTTGGCGAACCCCTCGTCCGCCACCACTTCCAGCGTAATGCCGGGGTACTCGCAGGCCAACCGCCCCAGATGCGGCACGATGGCGAGCTCGATGGCCGAACGCGGCGCGTTGATGCGCACCAGGCCTCGCGGCCCTGCACGAAACGCATTCAGGCTCTCCAGCGCGGCGTCGATGTCGGTAAAAGCCGGCACCAACTGCGCCAGCAGGTGCTCTCCGGCCTCCGTCGGCGAGACGTTGCGGGTGGTGCGATTCAGCAGGCGAATGCCCACCTGCGCTTCCAATTCGCGCAGGGTGTGGGTGAGCGTCGGCGGCGTCACGCCCAATCGGGCGGCGGCGCGGCGGAAGCTGCGTTCACTGGCGATAGCCACAAAGGCCGCCAGGCCGGACAGTTCAGGTTTTTTCATGCTATTGATATAAATTATCTAATAGTGAGATGAATTTTTAGCGGATAGTTATCCGTCATCTAACAACATAGCATTGCGATCGACCCCATTACCAGGTATCGATACGATGATTAATGCTACAGCTCCAACTCATGAAACGCCGCGCCGTCTGGCGGGCAAAGTCGTACTGGTGAGCGGCGGCGGCACCGGCATCGGCCGCGCCGCCGCGCTGGCCTATGCCCGCGAAGGCGCCAAAGTCGCGCTGGCCGGCCGACGCGCGGCGGAAATCGAAGCCACGGCGCGCGACATCGCGCTGGCCGGCGGCGACGCCCTGCCCATCGTGGCCGACGTCTCCCAGGAAGACGATATCCGCCAACTGATCGCCACGGTGACCGCCCATTATGGCCGGCTCGACGTCGCCTTCAACAACGCCGGCATCATCGGCAACTTCGCCCCCATCACCGAACAGAGCAGCGAGGATTTTGACCGGGTAATCGCCATTAACCTCAGAGGCGTCTGGCTGGCGATGAAATACGAGATTGAAACCTTTCTGGCTCAGCGCTCGGGCGGCGTGATCATCAACACCTCCTCCTGGCTGACCCACGGCGCGCTGGCCGGCTCATCCAGCTACTCCGCCAGCAAGGGTGCGCTCGATGCGATGATCCGCGCAGTGGCGCTCGAATACAGCGGCCAGGGCATCCGCGTCAACAACATCAACCCCGGCATCATCGACACGCCGATGGCGCGCGGCAGCGTGGCTGACAGCGCGGCCTTCGCGCCCTTTATCGCCCACACGCCCGCCGGCCGCCTGGGCGAATCGGAAGACATCGGCGATGTGGCGCTGTGGCTGGCGACGGACGAAGCCCGCTTCATCACCGGCCAAAGCCTGCTGGTGGACGGCGGTTACACCATCGCCGGCATGCGTTGAGGAGACGAGGCCATGAACTACGTTCGGCTTGGCGACAGTGGCCTGAAAGTGTCTCGCCTCTGCCTGGGTTGCATGACCTACGGCGATCCGGCCTGGCGGCCCTGGGTGCTGAAGGAAGACGAAGCGCGCCCCTTTATCCGCGAGGCGCTGGAAGCGGGCATCAATTTTTTCGATACCGCCAACATTTACTCCGGCGGAGAAAGCGAGCGCATTCTCGGCCGCGCGCTGAAGGCGTTTGCCCGCCGTGAAGACGTGGTGATCGCCACCAAGGCCTATTTTCCAATCGACGCGCAGCCGAACAGCCGGGGGCTCTCGCGCAAGCACCTGCTGCACAGCGTCGACGCCTCCTTGCAGCGGCTGGGAACGGATTACCTCGATCTGTTCGTACTGCACCGCTTCGACACCGAAACGCCGCTCGAAGAAACCGCCGACACCCTCGACGGCCTGGTGCGGGCGGGCAAGATCCGCTATCTCGGCGCCTCCTCGCTGCACGCCTGGCGCCTGATGAAAATGCTGGCCTTTCAACGTCAGCACCGCCTGGCGCCGTTTATTTCGCTGCAAAGCCAATACAACCTGGTGACGCGTGAAGATGAAGAGGAGCTGATCCCGCTGTGCCTGGAGGAGGGGCTTGGTCTGACGCCCTGGTCGCCGCTGGCCCGCGGCGTGCTGGCCGGCTCCGGCAGCGGCGGCACGCTGCGCGCCGCCACCGACGAGCAGGCGCCCCGTTGGTACGGCGGCAGAAACGAGGTAGAACGCACCGTCGCGGCGGTCGCGGAGGTGGCGGCCGCGCGCGGCGTTCCACCGGCGCAAATCGCGCTGGCCTGGCTGTTGGCCAAACCCGGCGTGGCGTCGCCGTTGGTGGGCATGTCCAAGCCGCACCATCTGCAGGATGCGCTGGCGGCGCTCGAGCTCAGGCTATCACCGGAAGACGTGGCCGCGCTGGAGGCGCCAATGGCGCACGCTGCCCGCCCTGAGCGCTGGTAGCCCCCTTTCCCCCATTCCCGGAGATAAACATGTCATACGCTGTTACCGCGCGAGCGGCGTTGCTCGCCCTCGCTGCCGCATTCACCCTTAGCGTTCCGGCGCAGGCCGCCGCCAGCGCAGACTGCACAGAAAGCAGCATGACGCTGCCGCCTGGCGCGCTTTACCCCAACGGCATCGCCCGCGCGACGGACGGTACGCTGTATGTCGGCCTGATCACCAGCGGCAACGTGCTGCGCAAGCGGCCGGGTCAAGCGTGGGAAACCTTTTTCCCCGGCGCCGACACGGTGTTCGCCTCAAACGCGCTACGGCTGGACGAACGGCGCGGGCTGCTGTGGGGCAATTCGCCGGACTTTCTCTCCGGCGGCAAAACGCGCGCCAACCGCATCTATGCGCTGAACGTCGCGGATGGCACGCTCAACCGCAGCCTGGCGCTGCCGGCGGGAGAAATGGGCAACGATATCGTGCTCGGCGCAGACGGTACGGTGTATGTGACGGAAACCCGCGGCGGCGGCATCCTGCGCCTGCGGCCAGGCGAAGCGGCATTCCGTACGCTATATCAGGATCCGCAACTAGCGGCTCCCAGCGGGCTGGGGGCCGCCGGGATCGTGCTGCTCGACGACCGGCTGATGGCAGTCGCCAATTTCGGCACCGGTAAGCTCTACACCCTCAGTTATAACGCTCCAAAGCCGCAGCTGACGGAAATGCGACTGCCGCGCCTGATTGAAAACCCGGACGGGATGGGATTGGCGCCGGACGGCGCACTGATTGTGCTGGAGAATGGGATCCAAAGCGGGCAGGGGCGGATCCTGCGGATCCCGTCTCCCAAGGCGGCAGGCACGCACCGGATTGAGGTCTTGCGCGAAGGCATGGAATCGCCGGTCAACCTCACTATCACTCCGCAAGGCTGCGCCTTCGTCAGCGAGTCGCGCATCCGCCACCGCCTGCTGCCCGGCCATGAAACCGAAGTGCCCGACAGTTTCCGCCTCTATCAACTGCCCTTGCCTCTCACCGCCGCAAAATAAACTCTACGCCGCCTCAACGGGCGGCGACACTTGCGTTGTTGCCCGCAGGCGAACGACAATCTCGCTTCGTTGCAAACCGGCCTTGCGCAGCACTTCCCATTTTTACCTGTGACAGCCGATTGCCCGCTGGGCTAGTATAAGCGTCTGTGCAAACCTCGGGTTTGAGCGCGCCGTTTGGCGTTTTGATGATTTGATTTGCGCCGCCCGCCAAGCGCTGAATGGGGCGACGCCTGCTGAAACAATGTGATAGCGAATGACGACAATGAAAATCACAGTTCCCTTTACATTCAATGGATTGGAAAAATAATCGCATGAATAGCACCGATAAACTCGATTCGCACACGCCGATGATGCAGCAGTACCTGCGCCTCAAGGCCCAGCATCCTGAAATCCTGCTGTTCTACCGCATGGGCGACTTCTACGAGCTATTTTACGACGACGCCAAGCGCGCTTCTCAACTGCTGGATATCTCGCTGACCAAACGCGGCGCCTCGGCGGGCGAGCCGATCCCGATGGCCGGCGTGCCGCACCACGCGGTGGAGAACTACCTGGCCAAGCTGGTGCAGCTCGGCGAATCCGTCGCCATCTGCGAGCAGATCGGCGATCCGGCCACCAGTAAAGGGCCGGTCGAACGCAAAGTGGTGCGCATCGTCACCCCCGGCACCATCACCGACGAAGCGCTGCTGCAAGAGCGCCAGGATAACCTGCTGGCGGCGATCTGGCAGGACGCGCGCGGCTTCGGCTACGCCACGCTGGACGTCAGCTCCGGCCGCTTCCGCGTCGCCGAGCCGCAGGATCTGGAAACCATGGCCGCCGAGCTGCAGCGCACCAATCCGGCCGAGCTGCTCTATCCGGAAACCTTTGAACACATGGCGCTGATCGAACAGCGCCACGGCCTGCGCCGCCGCCCGCTGTGGGAATTCGAGCTGGAGACAGCGCGTCAGCAGCTCAACCTGCAGTTCGGCACCCGCGACTTGACCGGCTTCGGCGTCGAACAGGCGCACCAGGCGCTGCGCGCCGCCGGCTGCCTGCTGCAGTACGTCAAAGATACCCAACGCACTTCGCTGCCGCACATTCGCGGCATCACCATGGAACGCCAGCAGGACGGCATCATCATGGATGCCGCCACCCGCCGCAACCTGGAGCTGACGCAGAGCCTGTCCGGCGGCAGCGACAACACGCTGGCGGCGATCCTCGATCGTACAGTCACGCCGATGGGCAGCCGCATGCTGAAACGCTGGCTGCACATGCCAACCCGCGACATCAAGGTCCTGACTGCCCGCCAGCAGGCGATCGGCGCATTGCAGGAGCTGTTCGCGGATCTGCAGCCTTCGCTGCGTCAGGTAGGCGATCAGGAACGTATTTTGGCGCGTCTGGCGCTGCGCACCGCCCGGCCGCGAGATCTGGCGCGCATGCGCCATGCTTTCCAGCAACTGCCGGACATCCGCGCGCTGCTGCAGGATGTGAAAACGCCGCACGTGCAGCAGTTGCTGTCGCAGGTAGGCCAGTTCGACGAACTGCGCGAGCTGCTGGAACGCGCGGTCATTGAATCACCGCCGGTGCTGGTGCGCGATGGCGGCGTGATCGCCCCCGGTTACAACAGCGAACTGGACGAGTGGCGGGCACTGGCCGACGGCGCCAGCGACTATCTCGATCGGCTGGAGATCCGCGAGCGTGAAAAGTTGGGGCTGGATACGCTCAAGGTCGGCTTCAACGGCGTACACGGCTATTATATTCAGGTCAGCCGCGGTCAGAGCCACCTGGTGCCGATCCACTATGTACGCCGTCAGACGCTGAAAAACGCCGAGCGCTACATCATCCCGGAACTGAAAGAGTACGAAGACAAAGTGCTCACCTCCAAGGGTAAGGCGCTGGCGATCGAGAAAAGCCTGTACGACGAGCTATTCGATCTGCTGCTGCCGCACCTGGCGGAACTGCAACAAAGCGCCGCCGCGCTGGCCGAGCTGGACGTGCTGGCCAACCTGGCCGAGCGCGCCGATACCCTGAACTACGCTTGCCCGACCATGAGCGAGCAGCCGGGGATCCGCATTACCGAAGGCCGACATCCGGTAGTGGAGCAGGTGCTGAGCGAGCCGTTTATCTCCAACCCGCTCACCCTGTCGCCGCAGCGCCGCATGCTGATCATAACCGGTCCGAACATGGGCGGTAAAAGCACCTATATGCGGCAAACGGCGCTGATTGTGCTGATGGCGCACATCGGCAGCTACGTGCCGGCCACCAAGGCCACCATCGGCCCGGTGGATCGCATCTTCACCCGCGTCGGCGCGGCGGACGATCTGGCTTCCGGCCGCTCCACCTTCATGGTGGAGATGACCGAAACCGCCAACATTCTGCACAACGCCACCGAGCACAGCCTGGTGTTGATGGATGAAATCGGCCGCGGCACCTCGACTTACGACGGCCTGTCGCTGGCCTGGGCCTGCGCCGAGAACCTGGCCAACCGCATCAAGGCGATGACGCTGTTCGCCACCCACTACTTCGAGCTGACGACCCTGCCGGAGAAAATGGAAGGCGTGGTCAACGTGCATCTGGATGCGCTTGAACACGGCGACACCATCGCCTTCATGCACAGCGTGCAAGACGGTGCCGCCAGCAAAAGCTATGGCCTGGCGGTCGCCGCGCTGGCCGGCGTGCCGCGCGACGTCATCAAACGCGCCCGTCAGAAACTGCGCGAGCTGGAGTCTATTTCCAGCCACACCGCATCGGGCAGCGTCGATGCCACCCAGATGACGCTGCTGCAGGAAGAGACCTCGCCGGCGGTAGAAGCCCTGGAGGCGCTGGATCCGGATTCCCTGTCGCCGCGACAGGCGCTGGAATGGCTCTACCGACTGAAAAATATGGTGTAGTCTGGCGCCAAACGCGGGCATAAAAAAACGGTGAGCATCATGCTCACCGTTTTTATTTGATGCGGTTCAACAACCGGCGTTATTCGCGGAACAGCGCCTCAATGCTCAGGCCCTGCATCTGCAAAATCTCACGCAGACGGCGCAGACCTTCTACCTGAATCTGACGGACGCGCTCGCGCGTCAGGCCAATCTCCCGGCCCACGTCTTCCAGCGTCGCCGCTTCATAGCCCAACAGGCCGAAACGACGCGCCAACACTTCACGCTGTTTGGCGTTCAATTCGAACAGCCATTTGACGATGCTTTGCTTCATATCGTCATCTTGCGTGGTGTCTTCAGGCCCGTTGTCCTTCTCGTCGGCCAGAATGTCCAGCAGCGCTTTCTCCGAATCCCCGCCCAGCGGCGTATCCACCGAGGTGATGCGCTCATTCAGGCGCAGCATGCGGCTGACGTCATCCACCGGCTTGTCGAGTTGCTCGGCAATTTCTTCAGCGCTCGGTTCATGATCCAGCTTGTGAGAAAGCTCGCGCGCGGTGCGCAGATAGACATTCAGTTCTTTGACGATATGGATAGGCAAACGAATGGTACGGGTTTGGTTCATGATCGCCCGTTCAATCGTCTGACGGATCCACCAGGTTGCATAAGTGGAGAAGCGGAAACCGCGTTCCGGGTCGAATTTTTCCACTGCGCGAATCAGACCGAGGTTACCCTCTTCGATCAGATCCAGCAGCGCCAGACCGCGGTTGCTGTAGCGGCGAGCGATTTTCACCACCAGCCGCAGGTTGCTTTCAATCATGCGGCGGCGGGACGGCACGTCACCGCGCAGAGCACGCCGCGCAAAATAGACTTCTTCCTCTGCGGTCAGCAGAGGTGAATAACCGATCTCACCCAGATAGAGCTGCGTCGCATCCAATACGCGTTGCGTAACGCCTTGAGACAACAGCTCTTCTTCCGCTAAATCGTTCTCGCTGGTCTCTTCTTCTACCAGCGCTTTTTCATCAAACGACTCGGCCTCAGCTCCATTCTCGTCGAAATCCGCATCATCATGTAACTCGTTAACTTTCAGCGTATTTTGGCTCATATGCTGCTCCTACCCGTGATACCGCGAGCAGAATCTCAGCGTATTCTGCCCAATCTATCGCTGCGGAAGATAACGCAGCGGGTTTACGGATTTCCCCTTGTAACGAATTTCAAAATGCAAACGTACTGAACTGGTACCGGTGCTACCCATGGTGGCTATTTTTTGACCCGCCTTCACTTCTTGTTGTTCCCGGACCAGCATTGTGTCGTTATGAGCGTAGGCGCTCAGGTAATCATCATTATGTTTGATGATGATTAGATTACCGTAACCCCGTAAAGCGTTGCCGGCATACACTACGCGGCCATCGGCGGTAGCGAAGATAGGCTGCCCACGGGAACCGGCGATATCGACACCCTTATTCCCACCTTCTGATGAGGAAAAGTTATCAATAACCTTACCGTCAGTCGGCCATCTCCAGGTACTGACCGGAGCGCTGTTGCTGACGGTGCTGCTCACAGGTGGAGCGGCTTCCGGCGCGGTAACAGGCGCAGTCGCGGTCCCAACCGCTGCGGCACCTGCTGCAGGTAACATCTTACCTACATTCTGTTTACCCGAGTTTTCAGAATACGCGTTAGTTGATTGAGAATCAACCGTTGCCGTCTGGATCTGGGAGCTGGAAGGTGGCTTCGGAACACCGCCTTTGGTCGCGTCTGTCGTCGCCAACATGCCGCCGCCGCCGTTGGCAGAACCATTACCAAGCTGAATGGTTTGGCCAACATTCAGGCTGTATGGCTCGGGAATATTGTTGCGCTGCGCCAGGTCGCGGAAATCATTGCCGGTGATCCAGGCAATATAAAACAGCGTGTCGCCGCGCTTGACCGTATAAGTTTCGCCGCCGCTGTAGCTCCCTTTGGGGATGGCGTTATAACTGCGGTTATAGACAATGCGGCCCTCTGGGCTGGCCTGCTGCACTCCGCCATTATTATTGCCGGATGGAGCGGCACCGCCGCCCCCCACGCTGCTGATAGGAGCCGACGTCGAGGCCGTATTCGTACAACCCGCCAACCACAAACTTACCATCGTACACACCGCTACCCGGCGTAACGTAATCATTGGGCTTCCCGTGCTCATGCTTCCCCCATGACAGCAATATCAGTGATATATCCAAAATACCCTTTACATCGTAGCCGAGCTTTTGCCACTTCCCAGTTTCTGCGATGTAAAGGCGCCGCCGGCCGATCCCTGAACGCCAGGTCATCTCGCGCCGGAGCATCAAAACGCGCGCCAATGCTAACCACATTGGCGTTGCCGCACCATAAGACAACTACGTAGAAAGGCCAATTCTAGTGAAAATTAGCCTGATTGGAACGAGAAAACCTTATCCGGCCATGATGAAAGTGCAACAGATTTTGCAGACGGTCGAAAATTCAGACAATCGCTAGGCCAATTCGCCTTTCACCAACGGCACAAAGCGCACTGCCTCGACCGCATCGACAACGAAATCGTTGCCATGACGCTGAATGCGTTTGAGGGTTTGAGCCTGCTCGCCCACCGGCAACACCAAAATGCCGCCATCGTCCAGCTGCTCCACCAGCGCCTGCGGGATCTCCGGCGGCGCGGCAGTGACGATGATCGCATCGAACGGGCCGCGCGACGCCCACCCCTGCCAGCCGTCGCCGTGGCGGGTGGAAACATTGTGAAGATCGAGCTGTTTCAGGCGGCGCTTGGCCTGCCACTGCAGCCCCTTGATGCGTTCGACGGAACAAACGTGTTGCACCAGATGTGCCAGGATAGCGGTTTGATAACCGGAACCGGTGCCGATCTCCAACACCCTTGAGGTGGGCTTCAGATTCAGCAGCTCGGTCATCCGCGCCACCATATAAGGCTGAGAAATGGTCTGACCGGAACCGATCGGCAATGCGGTGTTTTCGTAGGCTTTGTGATCCAGCGCTTCATCGACAAAACGCTCGCGCGGCACCGCTTCGATCGCCCGCAGCAGCTTTTCGTCCCGGATCCCCTGCTGCCGCAGCTGCGTCAGCAATGTTTGCATGCGCTTATTCACCATTCCCCGCTAACCTCTGCCTTGGTTAACCATGTTTTCACGACTTCTTGCGCCGCGTAGGCGGTTAAATCCACCTGTAGCGGCGTTATCGCCACATAGCCTTGTTCCACCGCCGCAAAGTCGGTATCCGGCCCGGCATCAAATTTATCACCAGGCGGCCCGATCCAGTAGATATTTTGTCCGCGCGGATCCTGCTGGCAGAAGACCTTGTCGGCAGGATGGCGGCTGCCGCAGCGGGTAACGCGCAGGCCTTTGATCTCAGCCAGCGGCAGATCCGGTACGTTAATATTCAGGATTTTTCCGGTACGTAACGGTTCACGCTGCAGCGCGCGCAGGATGCGGCAGGTAATGGCCGCTGCGGTCGCGTAGTGTTGGTGACCGTTCAGAGACACCGCCAGCGCGGGCAGCCCCAGGTGCCGGCCCTCCATCGCCGCCGCGACGGTGCCGGAATAGATAACGTCGTCACCCAAATTCGGCCCGGCATTAATGCCGGAGACCACGATATCGGGCGCCGGGCGCATCAATGCGTTGACGCCAAGGTAAACGCAGTCGGTCGGCGTCCCTTGCAACACCGCAATATCCCCGTTGGCCAGCGTCTGCGTGCGCAAAGGCGACTCCAGCGTTAAGGCGTTGGAAGAGCCGCTGCGGTTACGATCCGGCGCCACGACCTGCACTTCGGCGAATTCCCGCAGCGCCGCCGCCAGCGCCTGAATGCCCGGGGCGCTGACGCCGTCATCGTTACTCAGCAATATCCGCATCACTGTCATCCTGCTGCATAATTTCACGCACCACGCTGGTCGCGAAGCTGCCTGCCGGCAGCCAGAAGCGCAATTCTACGGTAACGTCATCCCACCAGTTCCACTGCAAATTTTGCGGCTGCAACAGCAGGGCCCGGCGAGCGGGATCGACACGCTCGCGCTTTAAAAGCGTAAGCAATTCCGGCTGTTCCGCCAAGCATTGTTGTTCAAAAGCCAAGGCTTGGCCGGCGGTGCCTGGCTCACCGTCGCCCGGTAAGGGAGCCGTAACCACCAGCTCACCGGCATCCAGCCGCTGCTGCAATGCCTCCAGCTCATCGGCTTTGGCGACGAACCAGCTGCCGCGGCCGCTCAGCTGCAGGGCGTCCCCCTCCAGCGCGGTGCGCTGCAGGCCGTCAGCCAGGCGTTGGCTCGCGATCAGATTGAACAGCGCGCTGCGGCTGGCGGACAGATAGAAACTGCGCTTGCTGCGCTCTTTGACACGAATTTCATCATTCGCCCAGCGGCGCGCCATCGCCAGATTGTTGCCGCCGCGGCCGAAACGCTGGCTGCCGAAGTAGTTCGGCACGCCCTGCGCAGCGATGGCCTGCAGGCGACGTTCCACGTCCTGCCGATCGGAAATCTGGCGCAGCACCAACGTAAAGTGGTTGCCCTTCAGGTTGCCGATGCGCATTTTACGCAGGTGGCGGGCAGACGAGAGCACCTCGCAGCCTTCCAGCGTAAACCGGGAGAAATCCGGCGTGTCCTTACCCGGCATATGCAGGCAGAACCACTGCTCGGTCACCGCGTGGCGATCCTTCAAACCGGCATAGCTGACAGAACGGGCGTGAATGCCGGCGAAGCGCGCCAGGTAATCGGCCACGAACTGGGTATTGCAGCCGTTTTTACGGATATTCACCAGCACGTGCTCGCCTTCGCCGTCCGGCGCAAAGCCCAGATCTTCGACCACCACGAAATCTTCCGGATTGGCTTTCAACACCCCGGTGCTCTGCGGCCGGCCATGCAGCCAGGTCAGATTCGCCATATCCATGCGGTTATTCCTTGATCAGCAAGGCGACCGCTTCGCACGCGATGCCCTCGCCGCGCCCGGTGAAACCGAGCTGCTCGGTGGTCGTGGCCTTCACGTTGACGTCATCCATATGGCACTGCAAATCTTCCGCCAGGAAGACGCGCATCTGCGGGATGTGCGGCGCCATTTTCGGCGCCTGGGCAATAATCGTGATGTCGAGGTTGCCGAGGCGGAACCCTTTGGCGCGGATGCGTTTCCAGGCTTCGCGCAGCAGCTCGCGGCTGTCCGCGCCCTTGAAAGCCGGATCGGTATCGGGGAACAGCTTGCCGATATCGCCCAGCGCCGCCGCCCCCAACAGGGCGTCGGTGGCGGCATGCAGCGCGACGTCACCATCGGAGTGGGCCAGCAAGCCTTTGTCGTAAGGGATGCGAACACCACCGATCACCAACGGGCCTTCGCCGCCGAATTTATGTACATCAAAACCGTGACCGATACGCATGATGCGCTCCTTAATTGTCTAACTGGGTCAAATAGAACGCCGCCAGCGCCAAATCCTCCGGCCGCGTTACTTTAATGTTGTCCGCCCGGCCGGCGATCAGCAGCGGATGATAGCCGCAATGTTCCAGCGCCGAGGCTTCGTCGGTGACGTTCGCGCCTTCATCCAGCGCGCGCTGCAGGCACAGCTTGAGCAGCGGCAGCGGAAACAGCTGCGGCGTCAGCGCATGCCACAGATCCTGCCGTTCGACGGTGTGGGCGATGGTTTCGCGGCCGGGTTCGGCGCGTTTCATGGTGTCGCGCACCGGCGCGGCGAGAATGCCGCCGACCTTGCTATGTGCGGTGATCGCCAGCAGACGCTCGAGATCGTCGGCGTGCAGGCAGGGGCGCGCGGCGTCATGCACCAGCACCCAGTCCGCATCACCCGCCAGTTTCAGCCCGGCCATCACCGAATCGGCGCGCTGCTTGCCGCCTTCGGTGACGATCACCCGCGGATCCTGGGCGATCGGCAACTGTTCGAACTGGCGATCTTCGGGGCCGATCGCCACGATCACCCGTTCAATGCGCGGGTGGCGCAACAGGGCGTGAATGGCGTGTTCGACGATGCTGTGCCGGCCGATGGTTAAATATTGCTTCGGGCATTCCGCCTGCATGCGGCTGCCGATACCGGCAGCGGGCAGGACGGCAATCACCGAGGGAAAGGTACCTGCGGAGTGATTCATGCGTTATTTTTGTGCGTTGTTTTGCGAAGAAGACGCCGCGTTGCGTCTGGATTGGTCAGGAACCAGACGATAGAAAGTCTCACCGGGCTTGATCATGCCCAGCTCATTACGCGCACGCTCTTCGATCGCTTCCTGTCCGCCGTTCAAATCATCGATTTCGGCAAACAGCTGATCGTTACGCGCTTTCAACTTGGCGTTGTTGCCCTGCTGGACCGCAACGTCTTCATTGACCCGCACGTAATCGTGAATACCATTTTTGCCCAGCCACAGTGAATACTGTAACCAACCGAGCAATGCCAGCAATAGCAGCGTAAGTTTTCCCATCTCCGCCCCCTGAAAAACCGACCAATCATCCCACAACTTCTCGTTGGACTCCACACTGAGAGCGGCATTTCAGCGCCAAATTCAGAATACGGATGAAGGGTTCCCGTGTTTATCGCCTAATTCCGCTGTGAAAGCGGCAAAAAACGCCCCTTTGGCTCGGCGCGCGCGCCGCGTTTTCCAATGAGACACACGCTGCCCCACCTCCATTATGCAGCAAGAATCACTGCATCACCGCTTCCTGACCCATCGCTTACGCCACAGCAAAGCAAAAAGTGAATATTTAACACCATAGAGAGAATAATCCTCATGCAGCGGTTGCACTTTCATTCATTGAAGCTTATTTTTATGCACTCATAGTGCATAAATAATTCCAATATATAACCATTCATTATCGGGGATCGCGATGTTAAAACGTTTAGTTCTGATCGGCGCCTGCCTGGCCGCCACCTTCTCCATCGCCGCGTTGGCGGCTGAACCAACCTACGTCGTCGGCTCCGGCGGCACCTATCGGCCGTTCGAATTTGAAAACAGCCAAAAGCAGCTGGAAGGTTTCGACATCGACATCATCAAGGCGGTGGCCAAGGCTGAAGGCTTCCAAATCAAACTGATCAATACGCCGTGGGAAGGGATCTTCGCCACTCTGAACTCCGGCGATCGCGACATCATCATTTCCGGCATCACCATCACCGACAAGCGCAAGCAAATGGTTGATTTCTCAGCGCCTTACTTCCCGGCTGAGCAGGCTATCGTGGTGCCGCAAGACTCGACGGTGGACTCCATCGCCGCGCTGAAAGCGCTGAAGGTCGGCGTGGTAAACTCCAGCACCGGCGACATCGTGGTGTCCGACGCGCTGGGTAAAAACAGCACCGCCATCAAGCGCTTTGACAACACCCCGCTGATGCTGCAGGAGCTGTATGAAGACGGCATCGGCGCGGCGGTCGGCGACGTCGGCGTGGCCAAGTTCTATATCAAAACCCACCCTGAGAAAGCCTTCAAGCTGGTGCCCGACGCCAAGTTCGAGCGCCAATATTTCGGCATCGCCGTCGCCAAAGGCAACGATGAACTGCGCAACAAGATCAACGCCGGCCTGAAGAAAATCGTCGCCGACGGCACCTACGCCAAGATCTACCAAACCTGGTTCGACAGTAACGTACCGACGCTGCCGGCGGAATAATCCCCAGTCGCCGGCGCCCGCAAGAGCGTCGGCGCGCCACCGTTTCAGCCTACCAAGAAGGAATACCCCTTGAACTTCCGCTGGGAGATCATCCAGGAATACGCGCCGCTGTTTATGGAAGGCGCCTGGATGACCATCAAATGCACCATTATCTGCGTGCTGCTGGGCACCACCTGGGGCTTGATCCTCGGGCTGGGCCGTTTGGCGCAGGCGCCGCACGGCATCTGGAAACCCATCCTGCATTACGGCGTTCAGTGGCCGGTGCGCATCTACATCAGCGCCTTTCGCGGCACGCCGCTGTTCGTGCAGATCATGGTGGTGCACTTCGCGCTGGTGCCGCTGTTCATCAACCCGCGTGACGGTCTGCTGGTCACCAGCGGCCTGATGAGCGTCGATTTCGCTCGCGCGCTGCGCGCCGACTACGGCGCCTTTCTCTCCTGCGTGGTGGCGATCACGCTCAACGCCGGCGCCTATGTGTCGGAAATCTTCCGCGCCGGGATCCAGTCGATCGATCGCGGCCAGATGGAGGCATCGCGCTCGCTGGGCATGAGCTATGGCAAGACCATGCGTCAGGTGATCCTGCCGCAGGCTTTCCGCCGCATGCTGCCGCCGCTGGGCAACAACGCCATCGCCATCGTCAAGGATTCGTCGCTGGCCTCCGCCATCGGCCTGGCGGATCTGGCCTATGCCGCCCGCACCGTCTCCGGCGCCTACGCCACCTACTGGGAGCCCTATCTGACCATTTCGCTGGTCTATTGGGTCATCACCTTCCTGCTCTCGCTGCTGGTGCAGCACATGGAAAAGAGGTTCGGTAAAAGTGATTCGCGTACATAACCTGCAAAAACAGTTCGGCGAAAGCCATGTGCTGCGCGGCATTTCTTGCCAGATCGCCGCCAACGAAGTGGTGTGCGTCATCGGCCCTTCCGGCTCGGGAAAAAGCACCTTCCTGCGCTGCATCAATGCGCTGGAAACGCTCTCCGGCGGCGAGATCGAGGTGAACGGCTTCGCCGTCCACGATCAGAAAACCGACCTGAACAAAATGCGTGAAAGCGTGGGCATGGTGTTCCAGCGCTTCAACCTGTTCCCACACATGACGGTGTTGGAAAATATCATCATGGCGCCGGTGAGCGTGAAGAAACAGCCGCGCGCTGAAGCCATCGCACAAGCCGAGCAGCTGCTGCTCAAGGTTGGCCTGCTCGACAAGATCGACGCCTATCCCAACAGTCTGTCCGGCGGCCAGCAGCAGCGGGTGGCCATCGCCCGCGCGCTGGCGATGGAGCCGAAGATCATGTTGTTCGACGAACCGACCTCCGCGCTCGATCCTGAGCTGGTGGGCGAAGTGTTGGCGGTGATGAAATCACTGGCCCTCGAGGGCATGACCATGGTGGTGGTGACGCATGAGATGGGCTTTGCCCGCGAGGTGGCCGACCGGGTACTGTTTATCGATCAGGGGATCATTCAGGAAGAGGGGCAGCCGCAGCAGATCTTCAGTCACCCGTCCAATCCGCGCACTCAGGCATTTTTGAGCAAAGTTTTGTAACCTTCGGCACGGCTTTGCAATCCTGCGGGCGCCGGCATCGGCGCCCACTCTCTCACCACCCGGTCAGGAAGCTGAACACCAGCCAGAACAGGCACAGCACAACGGCGCCGGTCAGCAGCAGCGTCAAGATCAGACGGCCGCGCAGCAGCATGCTGAGAGTGATGCCGATCAGCACCGACAGCGGCATCAGCGCCAGAAAAAACGGCCAGGTATAGAGCAGGAAAAACAGCGTGTTGGAACCGTAAACCAGAAACGGCAACGCGAACGCCAGCCAGTAGAAAACAAAGCCGCTGACGCCGCCCAGGAAAGAATAAGAAGGCTCCTCTCTCTCCTGTTTTGACTGCTTGGAGTCGATCAAGATAGGCGTGACATTTTGCATAGTGATCCCTGGTTATTCGGCTCGCTCTGCGGCGGCTTAGAGTAAAAAGCGCATGGCGAAAAACGCCACACGCTTTTTTTGAATTCAGGGTTTGATAATAGCCTGACCACGCAACACGTCTAACAATTGCGCAATCAAATTTGTTACCAATTGTTGGCCGTCGAGGTGGATTTCCGGCTGCTGCGGCGCCTCATAAACCGCGTCGATACCGGTGAAATTGCGCAGCTCGCCGGCGCGCGCTTTCTTATACAATCCCTTCGGATCGCGCGCCTCACAGATCGCCAACGGCGTGTCGACGAACACCTCGATAAAGCGATCGTCGCCGAGCATCTCGCGCACCAGTTGCCGCTCGGCGCGGTGCGGCGAAATGAACGCGGTCAGCACCACCAGCCCGGCATCCACCATCAGTTTGGCCACTTCGCCCACCCGGCGGATGTTCTCGCGCCGATCCTCGTCGGAAAAACCGAGATCGCGGCACAAACCGTGGCGCACGTTATCGCCGTCCAGCAGATAGGTGCTGACGCCAAGCCCATGCAGCGCTTGCTCCAGCGCGCCGGCGACGGTGGATTTGCCCGAGCCGGACAGCCCGGTAAACCACAGCACCGCGCCGCGGTGGCCGTTGCGCGCTTCGCGATCCGCGCGCGTGACCGCGTGCGGATGCCAAACCACGTTCTCATCGTCCGGCCCGGTCGCCCTCAGTTCAGCGGCCACCTTATCGGCCACCGAGCAGATCGCGGGCGCCCCAGTGCGGGAAGTGCTTGCGCACCAGCGCATTCAGCTCCAGCTCGAAGGCGCTGAATTCTCCGCGCGCCGCCGATGCGGCCTGCAGCGTTTCACGCACCAGACCGGCGCCAACCGTCACGTTGCTCATGCGATCGATGAAGATCAGCCCGCCGGTGTCGTGATTGCTCTGATAGCTGTCCAGCACCAGCGGTTCGTCGAAGGTCAGCTCCACCAACCCGATGCCGTTGAGCGGCAACGTGTCAGCCGGATGCTGCGCCAGCGTGTTGATCTCCACCTGATGGCGGATGCTCTCCACACGGGCGCGGGTCTTTTTGCCGGCGATCTTGATGTCGTAGCTCTGGCCCGGCACCAGCGGCTGCTCGGCCATCCATACCACGTCCACCCGCGCGCTCTGCGCCGCCTGCAGGTTTTCGCCGGCGTCGACCAGCAAATCGCCGCGGCTGATGTCCACTTCATCTTTCAGCACCAGCGTAATCGCCTCGCCCGGCACCGCTTCTTGCAGATCGCCGTCAAAAGTCACGATGCGCGCCACGCTGGACTCCACGCCGGAAGGCAGCACTTTGATGCGTTGCCCCACCCGCACCACGCCGGCGGACAGCGTGCCGGCATAACCGCGAAAATCGAGGTTCGGGCGGTTGACGTACTGTACCGGGAAACGCAGCGGCTGGTTTTCTCGCTCGCTGATCACATCAACGCTCTCCAGCACTTCCAGCAGCGTCGGGCCGCTGTACCACGGCATATGGGCGCTTTCGCTCGCCACGTTGTCGCCGTCCAGCGCCGACAACGGCACGAACTTGATGTCCAGATCGCCAGGCAACTGCTGGGCGAAGGTCAGGTAATCCTGTTTGAACTGCTCGAACACCGCTTCCTGATAGTCCACCAGATCCATTTTGTTTACCGCGACCACCAGATGGCGAATGCCCAGCAGGGTCGCGATAAAGCTGTGGCGGCGAGTCTGATCCAGCACCCCTTTGCGCGCGTCGATCAACAGGATCGCCAGATCGCAGGTCGAGGCGCCGGTGGCCATGTTGCGGGTGTACTGCTCATGCCCCGGAGTATCGGCAATGATAAATTTACGTTTTTCGGTCGAGAAATAGCGATAGGCCACGTCGATAGTGATGCCCTGCTCACGCTCGGCCTGCAGACCGTCCACCAGCAGCGCCAGGTCGAGCTTTTCGCCCTGAGTACCGATGCGTTTGCTGTCGCTGTGCAGCGTCGACAGCTGATCCTCGTAGATCTGGCGGGTATCGTGCAGCAGGCGGCCAATCAGGGTGCTTTTGCCGTCATCGACGCTGCCGCAGGTCAGAAAGCGCAGCAGGCTCTTGTGCTGCTGCGCGTGCAGGTAGGACTCGACGCCGCCCTGGTCAGCGATTTGTTGTGCAATTGCGTTGTTCATCCGGCGGCTCCTTAGAAATACCCTTGACGCTTTTTCAGCTCCATCGAGCCGGACTGATCGCGATCGATCATCCGCCCCTGGCGTTCGCTGGTGGTGGAGACCAGCATCTCTTCGATGATCTCCGGCAGGGTTTGCGCCTGCGAATCCACCGCGCCGGTAAGCGGCCAGCACCCCAGGGTGCGGAAACGCACCATGCGCTGGCTGATCACTTCACCCGGCTGCAGATCGATGCGATCGTCGTCCACCATCATCAGCATGCCGTCGCGCTCCACCACCGGGCGAGGTTTCGCCAGGTACAGCGGCACGATGTCGATCTTTTCCAGGAAGATATACTGCCAGATATCCAGCTCGGTCCAGTTCGACAGCGGGAACACGCGGATGCTCTCCCCTTTGTTGATCTGGCCGTTGTAGTTGTGCCACAGCTCCGGCCGCTGGTTTTTCGGATCCCAGCGGTGGAAGCGATCGCGGAACGAATAGATGCGCTCTTTGGCGCGCGATTTCTCCTCGTCGCGCCGCGCACCGCCGAAGGCAGCGTCGAAACCGTACTTGTTCAACGCCTGCTTCAGGCCCTCGGTTTTCATGATATCGGTATGCTTGGCGCTGCCGTGCACGAACGGGTTGATGCCCATCGCCACCCCTTCCGGGTTTTTATGCACCAGCAGCTCGAAGCCGTACTCCTTCGCGGTGCGATCGCGGAATTCGTACATTTCGCGGAACTTCCAGCCGGTATCGACATGCAGCAGCGGGAACGGCAGCATGCCGGGGAAGAACGCCTTGCGCGCCAAATGCAGCATCACGGAAGAGTCTTTGCCGATGGAATACAGCATCACCGGGTTGGCGAATTCAGCGGCGACTTCACGGATGATATGGATACTCTCCGCCTCCAATTGCCGCAAATGAGTGAGTCGTTTCTCGTCCATAACAGATCCTTAAAAGCCTTGCCTATGCCAAATTCACGACGGCCGGGCGCGCGGCCCCTTCCGTCTGCGATTGATGCCCGAACCAGGCGATTTGATGGTGCAGTTCCACCACTTCGCCAATCACCAGCAGCGCCGGCAGCGGCGCCCGTTGGGCCAGGTGTTCCAGGTGTTCCAGCGTGCCGATCTGCACCTGCTGATCGGCGCGCGTGCCGCGGCTGATCACCGCTACCGGCGTCGCGGCGTCGCGACCGTGGGCGATCAGACGTTGGCTGATGTCCGCCGCCTTCATAGTGCCCATGTAGATAGCCAGCGTCTGCCGCGCCCGGGCCAGATCGGCCCAGTCCAGACCATCGCCGTCCGGGCGGCAGTGGCCGGTGATAAAGGTCACGCTCTGCGCGTGATCGCGATGCGTCAGCGGAATGCCGGCGTAGGCGGTCGCCCCCGCGGCGGCCGTGACGCCCGGCACCACCTGGAACGGAATGCCGGCGGCGGCGGCCACCTGCAGCTCTTCGCCGCCGCGGCCAAAGATGAACGGATCGCCGCCCTTGAGGCGCACCACGCGTTTGCCCTGCTGCGCCAGCTCCACCAGCAGCCGGTTGGTCTCTTCCTGGATCACCGAGTGCGCGCCGGCGCGCTTGCCCACGCAGATGCGCTCGGCGTCGCGGCGCACCAGATCGAGGATCTCGCCGCTGACCAGATGGTCATACAGCACCACGTCCGCCTGCTGCATCACCTGCAGCCCGCGCAGGGTCAACAGCCCCACGTCGCCCGGCCCGGCGCCCACCAGGGCGATCTCGCCCTGTGCGCCTTCATCGCCTGCGGCGAAGCGGTGTAAATCCTGCTCCAGCTGCCGTTCCGCCTGCGCCGTCTGGCCGTTGGCCACCAGCGTGGCGAAACGGCCGCCGAAGGTTTTCTCCCAGAAACGGCGACGTTCGCCGATCGAAGCCAACCGCCGTTTGACCTGGCCGCGCCAACGGCCCGCCACCTGCGCCATCTGCCCCAAACTGGCGGGCAGCAACGCCTCCAGCTTTTCGCGCAGCAGTCGCGCCAGCACCGGCGCCTGGCCGCTGGACGACACCGCCACTACCAGCGGCGAGCGATCGATGATCGACGGGAAAATGAATGAGCAGCGCGGCTGATCGTCCACCACGTTAGCCAACACCCGGCGTTTGTCCGCCTCGGCGAACACCG
Source organism: Serratia sp. CY83965 (assembly GCF_052166375.1). Lineage (NCBI taxonomy): Bacteria > Pseudomonadati > Pseudomonadota > Gammaproteobacteria > Enterobacterales > Yersiniaceae > Serratia > Serratia sp. CY83965. The sequence goes on from NZ_JBJNOV010000008.1 coordinate 55,863, forward strand.
CAGCGTTCAGCGCGTTGTCGTCCGTGGCGGCGATCGCCAGAAACACGTCGTCCAACTGCTGCGGATCAAAGCTTTTCCCCAGCCAGAGCACCTGCCCTTGCTGACGTTGTTGTTCCAGTTCCGGTGAGAGCGACTGCGCAACTATCCGTATTTCAGCCCCGGCGCGCTGAAGCAGATCGACTTTGCGCGCAGCCACGTCACCACCGCCAACGACCAGCACCGGGCGTTGTTTCAGGTCGGCGAATATTGGTAGATAGTCCACAACAGCCTTTTCATATAACAGAAAGATAGTGTGACTATACGGGCTGAGATTTAGCCTCTGAAATGACGAAAAGGAATGATTAGTTCCTTTATGGAATATAGGCCGCAACGCAGGAAGCAAACGGTAATACTCACGGCGGCGGTTTGCGCGTTCGTGCGAAATTAAGAGACAGGGAAATTGTGTAATGCCGCCCGGCGTCTCATACTGGGTGCCGAAGAAAAATGATCGGCAGCGCCGATAGCAAAGAAGGATTTTTCGGTATGTTTTCCCGTTTTTACCTGAAGACCAGCCTGCTGGCCCTCGCACTCGGCGGCGTCTTCAGCGTTTGTGCCGCACAGCCCGTAAAAGACGCGCCAATGGGCCGTTTCGCCGCCGAACAGACCCGCCACATCGCCACTTACTTCCCCGGCCGCATGGCGGGCAGCCCGGCAGAATTGCTCACCGCCGACTATCTGAAGCAGCAATTCAGCAAGATGGGTTACCAAAGCGACATTCGCAGCGTCAATACGCGCTATCTCTACACCAGCAAAGACGGCAAGAAGAACTGGAACAACGTCACCGCCAGCTCGGTGATCGCCGCCCGCAACGGCGACAGCCCAAAACAGATCGTGGTCGTCGCCCACTTCGACACCTATACGCCGCAGAGCGATGAGGATCTGGATAACAACCTCGGCGGCTTGACGCTGCAGGGCGTCGACGACAACGCCTCCGGCATCGGCGTGATGCTGGAACTGGCGGAACGCCTGAAGAACATTCCCACCGCCTACGGCCTGCGCTTCGTCGCCACCAGCGCCGAAGAGATCGGTTCACTGGGGGCGCAGAACTACCTGCAACGCATGAGCGCGGAAGAGAAAAGCAACACCGCGCTGGTGATCAACCTCGACAGCCTGATCACCGGCGATCGTCTGTATTTCAACGCCGGGCGCAACACGCCGCCGCAAATGGCGAAGCGTTCCCGCGATCGCGCGCTGGATATCGCCCACCGCTACGGCATCGCCGCCGCCACCAATCCGGGCAGCGCACAGCATCCGAAAGGCACCGGCTGCTGCTCCGATCAAGAGGTGTTCGACGCCGCTGGCATCCCGGTGCTGTCGGTGGAGGCCACCAACTGGTCGCTGGGCGACAAAGATGGCTACCAACAGCGCGCCGTCAGCCCGCACTTCCCGCAGGGCATCACCTGGCACCGTCCGCAGTATGACAATCTGCAGTATCTGGATCGCTACCTGCCGGGGCGGATCGACAAACGCAGCCGCGACAGCGTGCAGATCCTGCTGCCGCTGATCAAAGAGCTGGCGCAGGCGCACCCGCCGAAAGCGCAGAAGAAAAAGTAGCCCGCAAAAAAACAGGGCCCAGCATTGCTGAGCCCTGTCATGTTGATCGCGCCGTTTAGCCTTCGTGCAGGCCGCACTCGCGCTTCAGGCCGAAGAAACGCGTCTCTTCCTCGCTCATGCCCGGCTCCCACTTCTGGGTGGTGTGGGTATCGCCGACCGACAGGTAACCCTGCTCCCACAGCGGGTGATAACTCAGCCCGTGTTCGGTCAGATACTGGTAAATCTTGCGGTTGTCCCAGTCGATGATCGGCAGGATCTTGAACACCCCACGCTGCACCGCCAGTACCGGCAGATTGGCGCGGCTGCCTGACTGCTCGCGCCGCAGGCCGGCGAACCAGCTCTGCGCGCCCAGCGTCTCCAGCGCGCGGTTCATCGGCTCGACCTTATTGATCTGGTTGTATTTTTCAATCCCTTCCACGCCCTGCTCCCACAGCTTGCCATAGCGCGCCTCTTGCCAGGCGGGAGACTGCTCCGCGCGGAACACCTGCAGATTCAGCTTCAGTTGGTCGGTCAGTTGATCAATAAAGCGATAGGTTTCCGGGAACAGATAACCGGTGTCGGTCAGGATCACCGGGATATCCGGCCGGATACGCGTCACCAGGTGCAGGCATACCGCCGCCTGAATGCCGAAACTGGACGAGAGTACGAATTCGCCGGGCAGATGCTCCAGCGCCCATGCAACGCGCTGTTCGGCGCTGAGGGTCTCCAGTTGGCCATTGACCACCGCTAATGCCAGCGCCTGCCCGGATTTGGGCAACGCGTTCAGCGCCGCCAGATCGAATTCAGCCATGTTGTCTCTCCTGATACTTGAAATGACCTGTGCGGCCCCTCTGCCCAGGGGCCGCCGGCCTCACTCCCAAAAATCTCGCGCCGGATCCAGCACCGGTTTGACGATGCCCGCGCGAACGGTGAAGTCGCCGAAACCTTCGCCGGCGTTGCGCTCCTTCGCCCAGCGCCCCACCAGCAGATCGATCTCGCTCAGGATCTCATCTTCGTTGATGTTCTCGCGGTACATGCGCGGAATGCGCGTGCCTTCGCGGTTGCCGCCCAAATGCAGGTTATAGCGGCCGACCGCCTTGCCCACCAACCCCAGCTCCGCCAGTAGCGCGCGGCCACAGCCGTTCGGGCAGCCGGTGATGCGCAGCACGATATGCTCGTCACCCACCCCGTGCCGATGCATGATCCCTTCCACCTTGGTGACAAACTGCGGCAGGAAACGCTCGGCCTCCGCCATCGCCAGCGGGCAGGTCGGGAACGACACGCAGGCCATCGAGTTTTTGCGTTGCTCGCTGATCTCGTCGTCGATCAGGCCATGATCGCGCGCCAAGGCTTCGATCTTCGCTTTTTCGCTTTCCGGCACGCCGGCGATGATCACGTTTTGGTTCGCCGTCAGGCGGAAGTCGCCTTTATGGATCTTGGCGATCTCCGCCATACCGGTCTTCAGCGGACGCCCCGGATAGTCCAGCAGGCGGCCGTTCTCGATAAACAGCGTCAGGTGCCACTGATCGTCGATGCCCTTCACCCAACCGATGCGATCGCCGCGGCCGGTGAATTCATACGGCCGAATCGGCGCGAAGGTGATGCCGGCGCGCTTTTCCACTTCGGCGCGGAAAACGTCCACCCCGACGCGCTCCAGCGTGTATTTGGTTTTGGCGTTCTTGCGATCGGTGCGGTTGCCCCAGTCGCGCTGTGTGGTCACCACCGCTTCAGCCACCGCCAGCGTATGCTCGAGCGGAATGTAGCCGAACTCGCTGGCCTGACGCGCGTAGGTTTTCTTGTTGCCGTGCTCAATGGACAGCCCGCCGCCCACCAGCAGGTTGAAGCCCACCAGCTTGCCGTTTTCGGCGATCGCCACGAAGTTCATGTCGTTGGCGTGCAGATCGACGTCGTTCTGCGGCGGGATCACCACCGTGGTTTTGAATTTGCGCGGCAGGTAGGTCGGCCCCAGAATCGGCTCTTCGTCGGTAGTGGCCACCTTCTCCTGATCCAGCCACACCTCTGCGTAGGCGCGGGTGCGCGGCAGCAGGTGTTCGGAGATCTTCTTCGCCCACTCGTAGGCTTCCTGATGCAGCTCGGACTCCACCGGGTTGGAGGTGCACAGCACATTGCGGTTCACGTCGTTGGCGGTCGCCAGCGCGTCCAGCCCCAAGCGGTTCAGCAGCTGGTGCACCGGTTTGACGTTGCCTTTCAGAATGCCGTGAAACTGGAACGTTTGGCGGTTGGTGATGCGAATGCTGCCGTACAGCGTGCTCTCCTGCGCGAACTTGTCGATGCCCAGCCACTGCTGCGGGCTGATGATGCCGCCCGGCAGGCGACAACGCAGCATCATGGCGTGGCGCGGCTCCAGCTTCTGCTCGGCGCGTTCGGCGCGAATGTCGCGGTCATCTTGCTGGTACATGCCGTGAAAACGGATCAGCAGGAAGTTGTCGCCGTTGAAGCCGCCGGTCAGGCCGTCGTTCAAATCTTCGGCGATAGTGCCGCGCAGGAAGTTGCTTTCCTTCTTCATGCGCTCCGCATCGGCCAGTTTGCCTTCGACTACCAAAGGCCCGGGGTGTTTATCACTCATCAGTAAACATCTCGCTGATAACGGCGCTCAAGGCGCAGCTCACTTAAAAATTCATCCGCCTGCTCGGTATCCATGCCACCGTGCTCGGCCACCAGTTCCAGTAATGTGTTTTCCACGTCTTTCGCCATGCGATTGGCATCGCCGCAGACGTAAATGTGCGCGCCTTCCTGAATCCAGCGCCACACTTCCGCGCCCTGTTCGCGCAGTTTGTCTTGTACGTATATTTTATGTTGCTGGTCGCGGGACCAGGCCAGATCGATGCGGGTCAGCAGGCCGTCTTTCACGTAGCGCTGCCATTCAACTTGGTACAGGAAATCTTCGGTAAAGTGCGGGTTGCCGAAAAACAGCCAGTTTTTGCCGCCGGCGCCGTCGGCGTCGCGCTGCTGCATAAAGGCGCGGAACGGCGCGATGCCGGTGCCCGGGCCGATCATGATCACCGGCGTTTCCGGGTTGGCCGGCAGACGGAAGTTGTCGTTGTGCTCGATAAACACCCGCACGTCGCCGTCTTCCTCCAGGCGATCCGCCAGGAAGCCGGAGGCGCCGCCGCTGCGGGCGCGCCCGTCGATGTCGTAACGCACCACGCCCACGGTGATGTGCACTTCGCTTTCGTTCTCCGCCTGCGAAGAGGCGATGGAGTACAGGCGCGGCGTCAGCGGACGCAGCAGACCGATCAGCTGTTCGGCGCTCAGATCCGCCGGCGCCTGGCGCACCATGTCGACGATCGGCGTGTTATGCGCGTAATGCTGCAGCGCGGCTTTATCCGCCAGCAGGCCGATCAGCGTTTCGTCGCGCGACAGCGCGGCGTATTTATCGACGATCGGCGTGGTGTTCTGCGTCAGCTCGAAATGGCTGCGCAGCGCCTGCGCCAGCGGCAGGGTCTGCCCTTCCACCTCGACCGGCTCGTCGCCTTTCAGCCACAACAGCTGCACCAGTTCGTCCACCAGCGCCGGATCGTTGTCGAACCATACGCCGAGCGCATCGCCCGGCTGATAGCGCAGGCCGGAGTTGCCCAGATCGATCTCGATATGGCGCACGTCTTTATCCGACGCGCGGCCGGTAATTTTCTGCTTGACCGCCAGTTGGGCGGTGAGCGGTTGTTCCTTGCTGTACGGACTGCTGTCGATCAGGTCAACCGCGCCGCTGGCCAACACGCCCGGCGCGGCGCTTTCCGCCGGCGCGCGCGCCTTCAGCACCGACACCACCTGTTTGCGCCAGGCGGCGGCCAGCTCCTGGTACTCCACGTCGGCATCCACGCGCTCCACCAGGCGCTCGGCACCCAGCTCGGCCAGCTTGCCGTCGAAATCTTTACCTGACTGGCAGAAATTCTCATAAGAGGTGTCGCCCAGCCCGAACACTGCAAACGCGGTGTCATTGAGCTTCGGCGCCTTCTTCGAAAACAGGAATTTATGCAGCGCCACCGCTTCTTCCGCCGGCTCGCCTTCCCCTTGCGTGGAGGCGACGATCACCAGCAGGCGCTCTTGAGCTATCTGCTTGAACTTGTAGTCGCCGGCGTTGATCAGCGTGGCGCTCAGATTGGCGGCCAGCAGATCGTCGCGCAGCTGCTCCGCCAGGCGGCGCGCATTGCCGGTCTGCGAAGCGGAAATGATAGTGATGCCGGCGGCAGCCGCAGGGGCGACAGGCGCCATGGCCACGGCTCCGGGCTGTTGATTGACCATGCCCCAAAAATAACCGGACAGCCACGCCAGCTGCGTCGGCGAATAGTCGCCGATCGTCGCCTGCAGGCGTGCCAGCTGTTCGGGCGTCAGCGGGAGCAAAGATGTTGGAGGAGCCTGAGTCGTCATTGCTGTACTTATTTCCTATACTTAGCGCCTTTCCTGCCAGGCGCGCGCCAGTGCCAGTCGCTGTCTCTTCGCTGCGTCGGGTGTGCGGAAAAGATCAGGAGAGTTTGTAAGGTTACCGAGCAGAATAGCAACGATTAAATAAGGGATAGCAATAAATCATAACCAAAATGACTAAGCTGTTTTTCTGGTAAGGGATAACGCTTAAACCGTTAAACAAAGTTTTTTATCCAGATGAAATTAAAGCGCTTTTTTTCATCATTTTTTCACCGTTCAACATTTCGACTCATAACCCCAGCCGATAGGTGCCGCAAACACCAAACAAAAAAAGTGTTAACCGGGCGCGGTTACCGCGGCAGTAGACCATAACGGTATAAATGGCAAGCAGACGCGCTTTCCGGTACTATGCGGCGGTTTTTGAGTCAATGAGGCCGTAATAATGGCAACCACGCTGTTTAAAGATTTTCAGTTTGAAGCCGCACACCGCTTGCCGCACGTGCCGGAGGGCCATAAATGCGGCCGTCTGCATGGGCATTCGTTTATGGTGCGTCTGGAAGTGACCGGTGAAGTGGATCCCCACACCGGTTGGGTGATGGATTTCGCCGAGCTCAAGGCTGTGTTTTCCCCGATCTGGGAACGGCTGGATCACCATTATCTGAACGATATTCCAGGATTGGAAAATCCCACCAGCGAAGTGCTCGCCGCCTGGATTTGGCAGCAGCTCAAGCCCCAGTTACCGGAACTGACTGCGGTGATGGTGAAAGAGACCTGTACGGCGGGATGCGTATATAAAGGTTGATGCCGTGAGGGTATGTGCAGATACCCTCACACTACCTCGCCTTGCAGATCCAGACGCCGCGCCGCCCAGGGCCTTTCCGACAGGCTCAGCGCCATTCCCCCTCGATAGACGAACGTTTTGCTCTCGCCATCCTCAATGAACGCCGTCTCGTTTTCCATCGCCCGATAGCCGGCGCCGGTATAGTACTTTTCGCTTACCGCAAACAGTATGGAATACGCGATCCCTTTACTGCGCAAATAGTCATGCGCCTTCACCAGCATGTTTGCGGCCACGCCGCGGCGCCGATGCGTGTGTGCCACGGCCACCAGCCCGATGATGCCGATCACCTCGGCCTCACCGTCAATCAACACCGGCCGCTCATGCACCGCCAGTTGTCCGACGATCGCCTCGCCTTCCGTGGCGGTCACCAGGCAAGCCGGCACCTGCCGCCGATAAAATCCGTCGGTTATCTCGGGGAAAGCGTCGGACAACAGCGAGCGAATCGACCGCAATTCCGCTTCCGTCACCGCCTCGAATGCACGCGATATAATTTTCACCGTAACTCCCGTCCCGTTCGAAGGCCTGCGGCCAATAAAAAACTCAGGCGATGTTCAGATACTTGTGGGTCTGCATCGACAGCCGCCAATTGCGCGCGATACAGGTTTCAATACACAGACGGGTCGCCTCTTCTTTCTGGCTGATCGGCTGCAGCGCGATAATGCGCGCCTTGTCATCCTGCAACGTCGCCAGCAGCGCATCCAGCGCCTCGATGTCGCGCTCGCGCGCCACCGGATGCTTCACCTCGTCGGCGCGCCGCAGCGCCTGATCCAACACCTTCATGCCGCCGCGCATATTCACCTTGGGCGAAACCGTCACCCAGGTGTTGGCGGAACAGCGAATTTCGTGGGTGCCGCTGGTTTCAATCTGGCAACGGTAGCCGTGCTGTTCGAACAGCTCGGTCAGCGGCGCCAGATCGTAAATGCAGGGTTCGCCGCCGGTGATCACCACATGGCGCGCGGTGTAGCCTTGTTGGCGCATCACCGCCAACAACTGCTCGGCGCTGGCATTGCCCCAGGCGTCGCTCTCTTCTGTTTTGACCAGGATCCGTTGCAGGTCTACTTCCCGATGGGCTTCCTTTTCCCAGGTATGTTTGGTGTCGCACCAGCTGCACCCTACCGGGCAGCCCTGCAGGCGGATGAAAATGGCCGGCACGCCGGTGAAAAAGCCTTCGCCCTGCAAGGTTTGGAACATCTCGTTGATCGGGTACTGCATCGGTTTCTCAATCTGGAAAAGTAAAAAACGATTATCGCAGATTCCGGCTCGGCGACCAAACGGCCAAAATTGTATTAAATTTTTTCCTCCGCGCCGCCGCCAGCATATCTCACCGCCAATGGCGTTCATTTAATTTGTTAACCGGTATTAGGCCTTTCATCCGCGGTGCAACCTGCTCCACAGAAAACAACACGAAGTTAACAAATAAGATAATTATATTTGACATAAAGCGCCGACGCGCAGATGTATATACAAGCAAACACAAGCCGAGCATCAGTTTCGGCCACATACTATTCATCACGACTACATCTGCGTTTAGAGGGTGCCATGACTCATTCCACCAGCGAGTTAAACATTCAACAGGCCATCGACGACAGCAAGTTTTCGCTGTTTCACTGGACACTGATCGTTCTCGGATTCCTGATCCTCGCCATCGACGGTTTCGATACCGCCGCCATGGGCTATATCGCCCCCTCGGTCGCCAAAGACTGGGGCATCGTGAAGCAGGATCTGGGGCCGGTGCTGAGCGCCGCGCTGCTGGGGCTGTCGCTCGGCGCGCTGATAGCCGGGCCAATCTCCGACCGCATCGGCCGCAAGCGCGTGCTGGTGTTTTCCTGCCTGTTCTTCGGCCTGTCGAGCCTGGCCACCGCCTACGCCGGTTCGCTCAACAGCCTGACGCTGTGGCGCTTCCTCACCGGTCTCGGGCTGGGGGCGGCGATGCCCAACGCCATTACCTTGATCTCCGAATACGCGCCGCAGCGCTGCCGTTCGCTGGCGATCAATACCATGTATTGCGGCTTTCCGCTGGGCGCGGCCGGCGGCGGCGCCATTTCATCGTGGCTGATCCCGAGCTACGGCTGGCACAGCGTGCTGTTGCTCGGCGCCATTGCGCCGCTGGCGTTGACGGTTTTGCTGATCCTGCTGCTGCCGGAATCGGTCAAATATATGGTCAACCGCGGGCAGGATGCGGCGAAGATCAAACGCATCGCGCAACGCTTCGTCAGCCAGAGCCTCGACGGCGTGACGCGTTTTTACCTGTACGAAGAGAAGCTGACGCAGGCCAAGACCAGCGTCGGCCTGCTGTTCAGCCGCCCTTACCTGCTCGGCACGCTGATGCTGTGGGTGACCTACTTCATGGGGCTGGTGATCTATTACGTGCTGCTGAGCTGGATGCCAATCCTGATGCAGGGGCTGGGCTATCAGCTGGAACAGTCGGCGATGCTCACCTCGCTGTTCACCTTCGGCGGCACGCTGGGCATCCTGGTGGCCGGCTGGCTGATGGACCGCTGGAATGCGCACAAAGTGGTCTCGAGTGGCTTTGTCGTCACCGCCCTGCTGATCGTGGCGATGGCCACCGAAGACAAGCAGATCGTGCTGCTGGGCGCCTTCATCTTCCTGATGGGCGTCACCATGAACGGCGCGCAGTCCGGGCTGCAAACGCTGGCGGCCACCTTCTACCCGACCCACAGCCGCGCCACCGGCATCGCCTGGATGCAGGGCATCGGCCGCTTCGGCGGCGTCGCCGGCACCATGATGGGCGCCCAACTGCTGGCGATGCAGTGGGAAGTGCAGAGCATCCTGATGTTCCTGTGCGTACCGGCGCTGATCGCCGCCATCGCCACGGTGTGCAAGATGAGCCGCAAGCCGATGCTGCAACCGGCCGCCTGAGCCTGGCAAGCCCGCCCACGGCGGGCTTTCTTCCCGCGGTGATAGGGCTTGTTTATCCTCCGCCGCCAACTGTAATCAGTCTGTAAAAATATTGTGACTAGCCGCCCAAAAATGAGTCAATTTTAATTCATTTTTGCCGAACAGCTCACTTTTCTCCGGCTTTTCGCACATGAAGCCGGTGATAAAAAATCGCATATCAACCTGATATAAAAAGAAAATAACTTTTTCTTATGCCACTTTTCAGCGGCAACTGGTCAGTGTTGCATATGCTTGTACATACAAGTATATGTTAATAAGCCCTACGCATTGTTATGCCGTGGTACTCATCCCCACCGCGGCATGGAATCTGCACCGATACTGTTTGAGGAAAATGCTGTGACTACAAATAACAAAGTTCGCAATGTCGATGTACGCGCGCCACGCGGCACACAATTAAACGCAAAAAGCTGGCTGACCGAAGCGCCGTTACGCATGCTGATGAACAACCTCGATCCTGAAGTTGCGGAGAACCCACATGAGCTGGTGGTGTACGGCGGCATCGGCCGCGCCGCGCGCGACTGGGATTGCTACGACAAGATCGTCGAAACCCTGAAAACGCTGGAAGAGGACGAAACCCTGCTGGTGCAGTCCGGCAAGCCGGTCGGCGTATTCAAAACCCACAGCAACGCGCCGCGCGTGCTGATCGCCAACTCCAACCTGGTGCCGCACTGGGCGACCTGGGAACACTTCAACGAACTGGACGCCAAAGGCCTGGCCATGTACGGCCAGATGACCGCCGGCAGCTGGATCTACATCGGCAGCCAGGGCATCGTTCAGGGCACCTATGAGACCTTCGTCGAAGCGGGCCGCCAGCATTACGACGGCAGCCTGCAGGGGCGCTGGGTGCTGACCGCCGGCCTGGGCGGCATGGGCGGCGCGCAGCCGCTGGCCGCCACGCTGGCGGGCGCCTGCTCGCTGAACATCGAATGTCAGCAGAGCCGCATCGATTTCCGTCTGAAAACCCGCTACGTCGATGAGCAGGCCAAAGATCTGGACGACGCGCTGGCCCGCATCAAAAAATACACCTCAGAAGGCAAAGCCATCTCCATCGCCCTGTGCGGCAACGCGGCGGAAATCCTGCCTGAGCTGGTGCGCCGCGGCGTGCGCCCGGACATGGTCACCGATCAGACCAGCGCCCACGATCCGCTGAACGGCTATCTGCCGAAAGGCTGGAGCTGGGAAGAGTATCGCCAGCGCGCCCAGACCGAGCCGGCCAAGGTGGTCGCCGCCGCCAAGCAGTCGATGGCCGATCACGTCAAAGCCATGCTGGCGTTCCAGCAGATGGGCGTGCCGACCTTCGACTACGGCAACAACATTCGCCAGATGGCGAAAGAAACCGGCGTCGACAATGCCTTCGACTTCCCGGGCTTCGTGCCGGCCTACATCCGTCCGCTGTTCTGCCGCGGCATCGGGCCGTTCCGCTGGGCGGCGCTGTCCGGCGATCCGCAGGACATCTACAAAACCGACGCCATGGTGAAAGAGCTGATCCCGGATGACGAACACCTGCACCGCTGGCTGGACATGGCGCGCGAGCGCATCAGCTTCCAGGGCCTGCCGGCGCGCATCTGCTGGGTTGGCCTCGGCCAGCGCGCCAAGCTGGGTCTGGCGTTCAACGAGATGGTTCGCCGCGGCGAACTGTCCGCCCCGATCGTCATCGGCCGCGACCACCTGGATTCCGGCTCCGTTTCCAGCCCGAACCGTGAAACCGAAGCGATGAAAGACGGTTCCGATGCGGTTTCCGACTGGCCGCTGCTGAACGCCCTGCTGAACACCGCCAGCGGCGCCACCTGGGTTTCCCTGCACCACGGCGGCGGCGTCGGCATGGGCTTCTCCCAACACTCCGGCATGGTGATCGTCTGCGACGGCACCGACGAAGCCGCCGAGCGCATCGCCCGCGTGCTGCACAATGACCCGGCTACCGGGGTCATGCGTCACGCCGACGCCGGTTACGATATCGCTATCGACTGCGCCCGCGAGCAAGGCCTGAACCTGCCGATGGTTGCCGCGACCCAAGGAGAAAAAGCATGAAAGCGCTGACTATTCGCCCGGGCAAACTGACGCTGGCCCAGCTACGCGACGTGTATCAACACCCGGTGACGCTGACGCTGGACGACAACGCCTATGCCCCAATCCAGCGAAGCGTGGCCTGCGTGGAACGCATCGTTGAAGAAAACCGCACCACATACGGCATCAACACCGGGTTTGGCCTGCTGGCTTCGACGCGCATCGCCCGCGACGATCTGGAAAATCTGCAGCGCTCGATCGTGCTGTCACACGCCGCCGGCGTGGGCGAGCCGACCGACGACAATCTGGTGCGCCTGATCATGGTGCTGAAGATCAACAGCCTGTCGCGCGGCTTCTCCGGCATTCGCCTGGAAGTTATCCAGGCGCTGATCGCGCTGGTCAACGCCGAAGTCTATCCGCATATCCCGCTGAAAGGCTCAGTCGGCGCCTCCGGCGATCTGGCGCCGCTGGCGCACATGAGCCTGGTGCTGCTGGGCGAAGGCCAAGCGCGCCATCAGGGCCAATGGCTGCCGGCAACCGAAGCGCTGGCCAAAGCCGGCCTGAAACCGCTGACGCTGGCGGCGAAAGAGGGCCTGGCATTGCTGAACGGCACCCAAGTCTCCGCCGCCTTCGCGCTGCGCGGCCTGTTCGACGCGGAAGACCTGTTCGCCGCCGCGACCGTGGCGGGCAGCCTGACGGTGGAAGCGGCGCTGGGCTCCCGCAGCCCGTTCGATGCGCGCATCCACGAGGTGCGTGGCCAGCGCGGCCAGATCGACGCCGCCCTCGCCTACCGCCACCTGCTCGGCGCGCGCAGCGAAGTCTCCGACTCGCACCGCAACTGTGAAAAAGTGCAGGATCCTTACTCCCTGCGCTGCCAGCCGCAGGTAATGGGCGCCTGCCTGACGCAGATCCGTCAGGCCGCCGAGGTGCTGGAGATCGAAGCCAACGCCGTCTCCGATAACCCGCTGGTGTTCGCCGAGCAGGGTGACGTGCTGTCAGGTGGCAACTTCCACGCCGAACCGGTGGCGATGGCCGCCGATAACCTGGCGCTGGCATTCGCCGAAATCGGTTCGCTGTCCGAGCGCCGCATCTCGCTGATGATGGACAAACACATGTCGCAGCTGCCACCGTTCCTGGTGGAGAACGGCGGCGTGAACTCCGGCTTCATGATCGCTCAGGTCACCGCCGCGGCGCTGGCCAGCGAAAACAAAGCGCTGGCGCATCCATCGAGCGTCGACAGCATTCCGACCTCCGCCAACCAGGAGGACCACGTTTCCATGGCGCCGGCCGCCGGCCGCCGTCTGTGGAGCATGGCGGACAACGTGCGCGGCATTCTGGCGGTCGAGTGGCTGGCCGCCTGCCAGGGCCTGGATTTCCGCAACGGCCTGAAGACCTCGGAAGGTCTGGAGCAGGCGCGCCGTCTGCTGCGCGAGCATGTCAGTTTCTACGACAAGGATCGTTTCTTCGCCCCCGACATTGAAGCCGCCAGCCAGCTATTGGCGGCCGGTCACCTGACATCGCTGCTGCCTGCGGCGCTGCTGCCTAGCCAGGCATAATCATTACACACTGAATCACGCAGTTTGTTCTGCCCCGCCGGGTGCGTTCCACCCGGCGCGGGCAGCGCGTGCCTGTTCGGCAAACACTTAACGGGAAGCAACATGCGTAACGAAACGACACAACTCAGACGCGGACTAAACGCGCGGCATATCCGTTTCATGGCTCTCGGCTCGGCGATCGGCACCGGCCTGTTCTACGGCTCCGCCGGCGCCATCCAGCTGGCCGGCCCGGCGGTGCTGCTGGCCTACCTGGTGGGCGGCGCGGCGGTATTCATGGTGATGCGCGCGCTGGGTGAAATGGCGGTGCATCAGCCGGTTTCCGGCTCGTTCGGCCACTACGCCAGCCACTATCTCGGCCCGCTGGCCGGGTTCCTCACCGGCTGGACCTACACCTTTGAAATGGTGATCGTCGCCCTGGCGGACGTCACCGCCTTCGGCATCTATATGGGGCTGTGGTTCCCGGACGTCGCCCAGTGGGTCTGGGTGCTCAGCATCATCCTGTTTATCGGCGCGCTCAACCTGTGCAGCGTCAAGGTTTTCGGCGAGCTGGAGTTCTGGCTGTCGCTGGTCAAGGTCGCCGCCATCGTGGCGATGATCGTCGGCGGTGCGGCGGTGATGCTGTTCGGTTTCGGGCAAGCCCAGCACGCCACCGGCATCAGCAACCTGTGGCAGCACGGCGGCTTTATGCCTAACGGCATTGGCGGCGTGGTCGCGTCATTAGCGGTAGTGATGTTCGCCTTCGGCGGCATCGAGATCATCGGCATCACCGCCAGCGAGGCGAAAGACCCCGCCAAAGTGCTGCCGAAGGCGATCAACGCCGTGCCGGTGCGCATCCTGCTGTTTTACGTGCTGACGCTGACGGTGCTGATGGCGATCTATCCGTGGAACAGCATCGGCCAGAACGGCAGCCCGTTCGTTGAGATCTTCAGCAACCTCGGCATCAGCTCCGCCGCCAACGTGCTGAACGTGGTGGTGATCACCGCGGCCATTTCGGCCATCAACAGCGACATCTTCGGCGCCGGCCGCATGATGTACGGCATGGCGCAGGACGGCCAGGCGCCGCGCAGCTTCACCAAGCTGACCGCCAGCGGCGTGCCGTGGATGACGGTGCTGGTCATGTCAATCGCCCTGCTGCTGGCGGTGGTGCTCAACTACCTGATCCCGGAGAAGGTCTTCATGATCATCGCCTCGATCGCCACCTTCGCCACCGTCTGGGTGTGGCTGATGATCCTGCTGTCGCAGATCGTCATGCGCCGCACGCTGTCGCCGGAAGAAACGCGTCAGTTGAGCTTCCCGGTGCCGTGGTGGCCGGTGGCGCCGGCATTGGCGACCGCCTTTATGGCGTTCGTCATCGGCCTGCTCGGCTACTTCGAAGAGAGCCGCATCGCGCTGTACGTCGGGCTGGTGTGGATCGCGTTCCTCACCGCGGCTTACTGGCTGTGGGTGCGCAAAAAAGGCGGCGGTTCGCCGGTGACCACCGCGACGCAACAGATGTAACGCTCGCTTCGGCCAAAACCCGCTGCGGCGGGTTTTTTTATTGCGCCTGCGCCAGCGCCTGCAGGATATCCGCCTGCAGATCGTCAAACGCCTCCAGCCCGGCGGACAGCCGCACCAGCCCCTCGCTGATGTGGTGCCGTTTCCGCTCTTCCGGCGTGTAGGCCGAGTGCGTCATGCTGGCCGGGTGTTGCGCCAGGCTTTCGCAATCGCCCAGGCTGACCGCGCGCAAGATGAGCTGCAGCGCATTGAGGAAGCGAATGCCCGCACGCATTCCGCCCCGCAGTTCAAACGCCAGCATGCCGCCGGGGCGCGCCATTTGCCGCCGTGCCAACGCATGCTGCGGGAAGTTCGCCAGGCCGGGGTAATACACCCGCTCGATCGCCGGATGCTCCGTCAGCATCTCCGCCAGGCGCTGCGCGTTATCGCAATGACGATCCATGCGCAGCGGCAAGGTTTTCATCCCGCGCAGCACCAGCGCGGCATCCTGCGCCGACAGTACCGCCCCGTTCATGTCCTTTAGCCCCTCCAGACGGATCGCCTCGGCCAACGCCTGACGCGTCACCGCTATCCCGGCCAGGAGATCGCCGTGCCCGCCGAGGTACTTGGTCGCCGAGTGCACCACGATATCGGCGCCTAACGCCAGAGGCCGCTGCAGATAGGGCGTACAGTAGGTGTTGTCCACCAGCAGCAACGCTTGATGCCGATGGGCGATCTCCGCCACGGCGGCGATATCGATCAAGCGCATGTTGGGATTGGCCGGCGTTTCGCAATACACCAGCCGGGTATGCGGCCCCATGGCCGACGCCAGCCGCTCCGGCCGGGTCAGGTCAACGTGGGTTATCTTGACGCCAAAGCGCGCCAGACCATGATGAAAATAGCTGAAGGTGCAACCATAGACGGTTTCATCGACAATCAGCTCATCACCCGGTCTGAGCAGCGTCCAACAACACGCGGTGATCGCCCCCATACCGGAAGCGAACGCCACCGCCGCCTCCCCCTCCTCCAGGTTGGCGATGCGTTGCTCGAGCAGGTTTAACGTCGGGTTGGCGATGCGCGAATAAAAGTACCCCGGCTCGGTGCCGGCAAAGCAGGCGCCGCCGTATTCCGCCGTGGGAAAAGCAAACGTAGAGCTCATAAACACCGGTGGAGACAGTGCCCCCTGATACCGCTGAGGATCGTAGCCGTAATGAATAGCCCGGGTGGCAAAGTCGTGGCCAACTGCTGTAGCGGACATAACACAACTCCTTACCTGAGTGGGTGAAGCTTAATTCGACGATTCATCTGGAAGGGCTGACGGCAACGCGCTGTCTCGCGCGCGCTTGCCGATGATTTGTAAAGTACGCAGCAGCAACGTTAACCCCAGCAGGGTATCCGGCTGCTTCAGCAAGGCGTACAGCGCGCGAAAACTGGCCGGCGGAGGATTCAACTGCAGCTCGCTGTGCGCCATCTGCAGCGCCGTTCCGCCTTCCCAGCCGAGGGTCACCAAACCTTCAAAGACGCCGGCCAGTTTCTCCACCAGCGCGTTGTCGGCAATATCCACCACGTCCGACAACAGCGACAACAGATCGACCACGTTATCCAACCGGCCGCCCGACAGCAGCGGCTGCAGTTTCTCGAGCAACGCCGCCAATGATTGCAGGTCCGCCGCATGCACCGTGCTTTCCGTCATATCAGCCCCCTTACCGTGGCCCAGTAAAGGCCGCGGTTAAACCCATTGCGCAGCATGCCGCCCACCTTGGTGGCGGGCGTCGGCAGCACGTCGTGACGGTAGTCGTACACCAGCGGCATGCCGGCATTCAGCCCCATTTGCGCAACCGCCTGCACCTTGCCGTCATAATGGCTCACTGTGTGGCCCAGCCGCATTTCCGCCACGATGTTGTCGGCAATGACCGGCGCCTGATTATGGCAAGAGCCGCCGGCCTTGCTGACCGGCAAATCCACGGTATCGCCTATGACATACACGCCCTGCTGGCCGTAGACCTGCAGCGTTTGATGATCGGTCGGCAGCCAGCCTTCACCGTTTTGACTCTCGCTCAACCCGGTATTGCGCACCGCCTCGACTGCGCGAATCGGCGGCGTCGCCATCAGAATGTCGAACGGCTGCTCTTCCCCCTCAGCGGAATAGGCGACGTTACGCTGGGCGTCTACCCGGCTGAGGGTAAACCCTCGCTGGTGGCGAATGTCGCGCGCGGCAAAAATGGCGGGCAGCGCTTCACCGGTCGGGCGCTGTAAAAACAGGCAGTTACGCAAGAGTTGAGAAATGGTCGGATAGGTGTACACAATCTCCACCGCCTTGCGCACGCCGCGCCGCCGCAGGTAGTCATCCAGCATCAGGGTGGTTTCGATCGGTGCGATGCCGCACTGATGGGGCACATTGGGCGTTTCAGGGAAGGACACGGTGATGAAAATGCGGCCTTTCTCGATCGTCGCCAATTTATGCGCTAACCGCCTGGCGGCCTGATACTGGTAAAAATGATCGCCCGCCTGCGCCAATCCTTCGATGCGCTCTGGCCAAGGTACGCAGCCGGTGGCGAAAACCAGAAAATCATAGGAATAAAATTTACCGCTTTGCGTAGCTATGCTTCGCTGTTTTAAATCGAAAGATTCCGCCTTATCAATAATAAACTGTATTTCGGGCCGCAATAAACTCCGCTGTGAGCGCGTGAGCTCTTGCTTGAAAAAAGTATTGAACGCCACATACATAAACGCCGGCTTGTAATAATGCAGCGGTGAATCCGATATCATTAATAACTCGACTTTATTATTAATAATTTCCCGGTGCAATTTTGCGGCCAATAAATTAGCCAGGATAGTGCCGCCGGTTCCGCCGCCGACAATGATGATTCGCTGTCGCATCAAGCCCTCGCTCAACCGGCCAGCAAGCCGGCAGTATTAAGGTATGGTGATGATGAAGGTCTACGGCAGAACGGCGAAAAATAAACTGCCTTATTGGCAGTCTAGTAACGAATAGTTATAAAGCAAATAAAATGGGAATATAAAATAAACGCATTTACTATCTTTAATGAAATTATCGGGTTAAACAAAACCACGCTTTCAATGAAAAACTTATTATTAAACTGACAATCATCACGAATTTAAAACATAAAAAAACCCGCCGCAGCGGGTTTTTATTTAGCAACCGAATCGGTCGAACTTATTGGCCTTTAACTTCTTTCAGGCCGTTGAACGGCGCACGGTCACCCAGCGCTTCTTCGATACGGATCAGTTGGTTGTACTTGGCAACGCGGTCAGAACGGCTCATGGAACCGGTTTTGATCTGGCCAGCCGCAGTCCCTACCGCCAGGTCGGCGATGGTCGCGTCTTCGGTTTCACCGGAACGGTGAGAGATCACCGCGGTGTAACCGGCGTCTTTCGCCATCTTGATAGCTGCCAGGGTTTCGGTCAGAGAACCGATCTGGTTGAACTTGATCAGGATGGAGTTAGCGATGCCTTTCTCGATGCCTTCTTTCAGGATCTTGGTGTTGGTTACGAACAGATCGTCACCCACCAGCTGGATTTTGTCGCCCAGCACTTTGGTCTGGTAAGCGAAGCCTGCCCAGTCGGATTCATCCAGGCCATCTTCGATAGACACGATTGGGTACTGTTTGGTCAGCTCTTCCAGGAAGTGAGTGAACTCTTCGGAAGTGAAGGCCTTGTTGCCTTCGCCGGCCAGCACGTATTTACCGTCTTTGTAGAACTCGGAAGCCGCGCAGTCCATCGCCAGAGTGACGTCTTTGCCCAGCTCGTAGCCCGCCGCTTTTACCGCTTCAGCGATAACCGCCAGCGCTTCGGCGTTGGAACCCAGGTTTGGCGCGTAGCCGCCTTCGTCGCCCACGGCGGTGTTCATGCCTTTGGCTTTCAGAACTTTCGCCAGGTGGTGGAACACTTCGGAACCGATGCGCACCGCTTCTTTCAGGGTTTTCGCGCCAACCGGCTGAATCATGAATTCCTGAATGTCGACGTTGTTGTCAGCGTGCTCGCCGCCGTTGATGATGTTCATCATCGGCAGTGGCATGGAGAATTTGCCTGGGGTGCCGTTCAGTTCAGCGATGTGCTCGTACAGCGGCATGCCTTTAGAGGCTGCGGCTGCTTTCGCTGCTGCCAGGGAAACCGCCAGAATGGCGTTGGCGCCGAAGTTGGATTTGTTCTCGGTGCCGTCCAGCTCGATCATGATCTTGTCGATGTTCGCCTGGTCTTTGGCATCTTTACCCAGTACTGCCTGAGCAATCGGACCGTTTACTGCGGCAACGGCTTTCAGTACGCCTTTACCCAGGAAACGAGACTTGTCACCGTCACGCAGTTCCAGCGCTTCGCGGGAACCGGTAGAAGCACCTGACGGCGCAGCAGCCAGGCCTACGAAACCGCCTTCCAGATGAACTTCGGCTTCAACAGTCGGGTTACCGCGGGAGTCGATGATTTCACGACCGATGACTTTAACGATTTTGGACATTAGGTTTTCCTCAGTACAAGTTAAACTAAAACTCCAGACAAACAGCGCGCGGTTCTCACCGCGCGCCGCCTACCAAATATGTTATTTCACCTGGCGCTTCTGATGCTCGCCTGCGGCTTTCACGAAGCCGGCGAACAGCGGATGCCCATCACGCGGCGTAGACGTAAATTCCGGGTGGAACTGACAGGCTACAAACCACGGGTGATTCGGCAGTTCAATGATCTCAACCAGCTTGTTGTCGGCGGAACGACCGGCGACACGCAGCCCTGCGGCTTCGATCTGCTTCAACAGCATGTTGTTAACTTCGTAACGGTGACGGTGACGCTCGACAATGGTCGGTTCGCCGTACAGCTGACGCACCAGGCTGTTGTCGCTCAGGTTGCACTGTTGGCCACCTACGCGCATCGTGCCGCCCAAGTCGCTTTCTTCGCTGCGCACTTCGACGTTGCCGTCTTCGTCGCGCCATTCGGTGATCAACGCCACCACCGGGTACTTACAGTCTGGCATAAACTCGGTGGAGTTGGCGTTTTCCATCCCCGCCACGTTGCGAGCGAACTCCATCAACGCCACCTGCATGCCCAGGCAAATGCCCAGGTAAGGAATGTTGTTCTCGCGCGCATAGCGCGCGGTCATCACTTTGCCTTCCACGCCGCGGTAGCCGAAGCCGCCCGGGATCAGGATCGCATCCAGCCCTTTCAGCACTTCCACGCCGCGCGTTTCCACGTCCTGCGAGTCGATCAGCTTGATGTTCACGGTCAAACGGTTTTTCAGCCCGCCGTGCTTCAGCGCTTCGATTACCGACTTGTAGGCGTCCGGCAGCTCAACGTATTTGCCGACCATACCGATGGTCACTTCGCCGCCCGGATTGGCTTCTTCGTAGATCACCTGTTCCCATTCGGCCAGGTTGGCTTCCGGCGCGTTCAGGCTGAATCGTTTACAAATATAATCGTCCAGCCCCTGAGATTTCAATAGGCCTGGGATTTTATAAATAGAATCAACGTCTTTCAGAGAGATAACCGCTTTTTCCGGCACATTGCAGAAAAGCGCGATTTTAGCGCGTTCGTTAGCAGGAACCGCGCGATCGGAACGGCAAATCAGCACATCAGGCTGAATACCGATGGAAAGCAGCTCTTTTACGGAATGCTGGGTCGGCTTGGTTTTCACTTCGCCCGCCGCCGCCATGTACGGCACCAGCGTCAAGTGCATGTACAGAGTGTGCTCACGGCCCACTTCCACCGCCATCTGACGGATGGCTTCGAGGAACGGCAGCGATTCGATATCGCCGACGGTGCCGCCGATTTCCACCAGCACCACATCGTGGCCTTCGCCGCCTTCGATGATGCGCTCTTTGATCGCGTTGGTGATGTGCGGAATGACCTGCACGGTCGCGCCCAGATAGTCGCCGCGGCGTTCTTTACGCAGCACGTCGGAGTAGATGCGGCCGGTGGTGAAGTTGTTGCGACGCGACATTTTGGTGCGGATGAAGCGCTCGTAGTGACCCAAATCCAGATCGGTTTCTGCGCCGTCTTCGGTGACGAAAACTTCCCCATGCTGAATCGGGCTCATGGTGCCCGGATCCACGTTGATGTACGGGTCCAGTTTCATGATGGTAACGTTGAGGCCACGGGCTTCAAGAATAGCCGCCAGAGAGGCTGCGGCAATGCCTTTACCCAGAGAGGATACGACCCCGCCGGTCACAAAAATATAATTAGTTGTCATGCTGAACCTGAGAGTTTAGGTTTAAAGACGATGGAAGAACCAGGACGGGAAAGTAGTATACCCGAACCTCTCCTGACCTACAAACGATCGTTTTGCTGTCCATCATCTCGGCCGCCCTCCCGTGTTCATCAGGGTTTACTCCGCCGGCGCCGCATAAACCCTCCAGGAAATACAAAGAGTTAGCGGAGAAAGTTTCTTTTTACCGCCCCTCTCGAGCGATAAAACGCCTTAGATTTCAGTTTGTTGGCCTTTTGCTGCCGACGGCAGCCATGCGCCTGTGACCTGACCGCAAGCTTAACCGTTTCAGCCCAAGTGAACCTTGTTTGCGATCAACATTGTCGTCGCAGCGATTCAACTTTCCTGGCGCTTCACCTGCTGCCAGGCGTCTTCCATCTGCTCCAGCGTGGCGTCTTCAAGCCGCAGCCCGCGTTGCTGGACGATCGCTTCCACCTGGCGGAAGCGACGTTCGAACTTGCGGTTCGCCGCCTGCAGCGCATTCTCCGCCTTGTGCCCCAAATGGCGCGACAGGTTCACCGTGGCGAACAGCAGATCGCCGATCTCCTCTTCCAGCTTGCTCTCATCGACCACCGCCTGGCGGGCTTCGTGCATCACTTCGTCGATCTCTTCATACACTTTGTCCAGCACCGGCCCCAGGGTATTCCAGTCGAAGCCGACCGAGGCGCAGCGTTTTTGGATCTTGTGCGCCTTCATCAACGCCGGCAGCGCCTGCGGAATGTCGTCCAGCACCGAGTGCAGCGCTTTTTCGGCGCGCTCGCCGGCCTTCAGCTGCTCCCAGCGCGCCGCCACGGCTTCGCTGTCTCCCGCCTCGGCGTCGCCGAAGATATGCGGGTGACGGCGCTCCAGCTTGTCGCTGATGGCGGTGCACACCTCATCGAAATCGAACAGCCCCTGCTCCTGCCCCATCTGGGCATAGAACACCACCTGGAACAGCAAATCACCCAGTTCGTCGCGCAGATCGGCGTAGTCCTGCCGCTCGATGGCGTCCAGCACTTCGTAAGTCTCTTCCAGCGTGTAGGGCGCGATGGTGGCGAAAGTTTGCTTGCGATCCCATGAGCAACCGACCTGCGGATCGCGCAGCGTTTTCATGATGTTCAGCAGGCGCTGCAGCGGAGTGGATTGGGTCATAAAAAATCTCTGAGAAAGAATGAGGGCGCATGGGAGCGCCCACCGAATTCATGGATCTCGGGCCGTATCGATGGCGCATACGGCCCGAAAGGCGATGTGGGCTTAGTTGCCGTGCAGACGCTTGGCGTCTATCACGTCCGGCAGCTGGTTCAGCTTCGCCAGCACCCGGCTCAGCACCTGCTGGTTGTAGATTTCGATATCCATGTCGATGGTGGCCAACTGTTTCTTGGTGTCGCTGCGGCTGGCGACGCCCAGCACGTTGACCTTTTCGTTGGCCAAAATGGTGGTAATGTCGCGCAGCAGCCCGCTGCGATCGTTGGCCATCACGCGCACCACCAGCGAATAACCGCTGGAGTAGCTTTCGCCCCATACCGCATCGACGATGCGCTCCGGCGCGTGCGATTGCAAATCGACCAGCTGATCGCAGTCCGCACGGTGGATCGAAATACCGCGCCCCTGGGTGATAAAACCGACGATGTCGTCGCCCGGGATCGGCTGGCAGCAGCGGGCGATGTGGTGCATCAGGTTGCCCACGCCCTCTACCACCACGCGGCCGTTGTCCTTGTTGCGGGCCGGCGGCGGCGCTTTCTGCTGCACCAGCTGGCGCAATGCCTCGCGATCCTGCTCTTCGGCGCTCGGTTTGTTGAACTTGCCCTGCAGGTAATTCACCATCTGGTTCAGGCGAATGTCCCCGCCGCCGATCGCCGCCAACACCTCGTCCAGCGAGTTCATGTTGTAGCGCGGGATCAGCAGCTTTTCGGCCTCTTTCAGACTGATGCCGAGATGTTCCAGTTCGTTGTCCAGCATCTGGCGGCCGGCGAGAATGTTCTTGTCGCGATCCTGCTTGCGGAACCAGTTGTGGATCTTCGAGCGCCCGCGGCTGGTGGTGACATATCCCAGGTTCGGGTTCAGCCAGTCGCGGCTCGGGTTCGGCTGTTTCTGGGTGATGATCTCAATCTGATCGCCCATCTTCAGCTGATAGGTAAACGGCACGATGCGGCCGCCGATCTTGGCGCCGATACAGCGGTGACCGACGTCGCTGTGAATGTGGTAGGCGAAATCGAGCGGCGTGGAACCGGCCGGCAGATCCACCACGTCGCCTTTCGGGGTAAATACATAGACCCGATCGTCGAACACCTGGCTGCGCACTTCGTCGAGCATCTCGCCGGAGTCCGCCATTTCTTCCTGCCAGGCGATCAGCTTGCGCAGCCAGGCGATGCGTTCTTCGTAGCCGGAGCGCACGGTCACGCCCGCGCCCTCTTTGTACTTCCAGTGCGCGGCCACGCCCAGTTCGGCGTCTTCGTGCATTTGGCGCGTGCGGATCTGAATCTCGACGGTCTTGCCGCGCGGCCCCAGCACCACGGTGTGGATCGACTGGTAGCCGTTCGGTTTCGGGTTGGCGACGTAGTCGTCGAACTCATCCGGCAAATGGCGGAAGTGGGTATGCACGATGCCCAACGCCGCGTAGCAATCCTGCAGGCGCTCCGCCACGATGCGCACCGCACGCACGTCGAACAGTTCGTCGAACGCCAGGTGTTTTTTCTGCATCTTGCGCCAGATGCTGTAGATGTGTTTCGGCCGGCCGTAAATCTCCACCCGAATGCCTTCGTTGGCCATTTCTGCGCGCAGCCCGGCGACGAAATCGTCAATGAACTGTTCGCGATCGATGCGGCGCTCATGCAACAGCTTGGCGATGCGCTTGTATTCTTCCGGATGCAGGTAGCGGAAGCAGAAATCCTCCAGCTCCCACTTCAGCTGGCCGATGCCGAGCCGGTTGGCCAGCGGGGCGTAGATGTTGGAACACTCTTTCGCCGCCAGCACGCGTTCGTCTTCCGGCGCGTCTTTCACCTCGCGCAGGTGGGCGATACGCTCCGCCAGCTTGATGACCACGCAGCGGAAATCCTCCACCATCGCCAACAGCATGCGGCGCACGTTGTCGACCTGTTCGGAGGCCATCGAGTCGTTTTGGGTGGCTTTCAGTTGGCGAATGGCGTCCATATCGCGCACGCCGTGCACCAGCGCGACGATCCCCTTGCCGAACGCTTCGGTCAGGGTCTCTTCCTGCACGATGCCGGCGTCCACCAGCGGGAACAGCAGCGCGGCGCGCATGCTGTCATTGTCCATGCTCAGCGTCGAGAGAATTTCCACCATCTCCAAGCCGCGCCACAGCAGCAGCGAGGCGTCGGGATGGTTTTGGGTCTGCTGCTCACAATAACGCCAGGTTGCGGCCAATCGCTCACATGACTGCGGGTTAGGTAGCCCCAAGCCGGCGATCCACTCATCGAGAGCGAACTCACCCGCCGTATTCAGATGTGCACTTCTTACCGCAACCATAACTTCTCCCTACTTTGCAGCGACCTCTGGCGCACGCTCGTTGATAAACAGCGCCATTGATTCAAGATGCCCCGTGTGCGGAAACATATCCAACATCCGCACGCGCGCAAGACGATAACCGGCATTCAACAGCACGTTGCTGTCGCGAGCCAGCGTGGTGGGGTTACAGGAAACATACACCACCCGCGCCGGCGCCAGTTTTACAATGTGTGACATCACCCCGGCCGCACCGGCGCGGGCGGGATCCAGCATCACCTTATCAAACCCTTGTGCTGCCCAAGGTTGCCGCGCAACGTTGTCCTCCAGATTCTCATGGAAGAACGACGCATTATTCAGCTTATTCTTATGTGCATTATATTGCCCATTCACTACCAGCGTGGCAACACCTTCGATGCCCACCACCGCGGCGGCGCGGCGCGCCAGCGGCAGGGTGAAGTTGCCCATGCCGCAGAACAGGTCCAGCACCCGATCATTGGGTTGAATATCGAGCCATTCAAGGGCCTGCGCCACCATTTGTTGGTTTACGGCGTCATTGACCTGAATAAAGTCGCGCGGACTGAAGTCTAAGCGTAGCCCGTCAACCTGATAATACGGCGTTTCACCGCACAGTTTTTCCACCCGATCGCTGTCCGGCGCCAGATAAACGGCGACCTTTTCCCGCTCGCCAAACGCCAACAGCGCCTGCCGATCCGCCTCTTTCAGCGCGTCGAGATGACGCAGCACCAGCAGCGGGCCGTTATCCGCCAGCACCAGCTCCACATGCCCCAGCCGCCGCACCGCCTGCAGCCCGCTCAGGCAGGCGCGCACCGGCGCCAGCAACTGTTCCAGCTCCGGCCGCAGCACCGGGCAGTGCTCCACCGCCACCAGCTCGCTGGAGGCCGCCTGGCGAAAGCCCATCATCAGGCGCTGCAGCTTCGGCTGCCATGCCAGGCTCAGGCGGGCGCGGCGGCGATAGCCGTATTCCGGGCCGGCGATCACCGGTTCCTGTTGCGGGGTTACGCCGGTTTCGCGGGCGATCATGCGCACCAGCGCCGCCGCCTTGCTCTGCTGTTGCAGCGCCTCATCAGCATGTTGCTGCTGGCAGCCGCCACACACGCCAAAATGCGGGCAGCGCGGTTCTACCCGCTGCGGGCTGCGGCTCAGCAGGCGTTTGAGCTTGCCTTTGGCGAACTGGCGCTTGTCTTCGGTCAACTGGATTTCCGCCTGCTCGCCCGGCAATACGCCCGGCACGAACACCGCTTTGCCGTCGTGGCGCGCCACGCCCTGGCCAAAAGGATCGAGATCGCTCACCGTCACGGTGAAGATTTGTGAGCTCTGCCGGGTCGTCACGCGGCGTTTGGGAGAGTAGAATTGCGCCATATTTGTCGATTGTGTGCTGGTTCATTAAGCTAGTGTCAGCTGTCAATTCTCCCACATTGGAATCCCATGACCAAATACAGCCTGCGTGCGCGCATGATGATCCTGATTCTGGCCCCGACCTTGCTGATTGGTTTGCTGCTCAGCACCTTCTTCGTGGTGCACCGCTATAATGAGCTGCAGGAGCAACTGGTCGACGCCGGCGCCAGCATCATCGAGCCGCTGGCGGTGGCCAGCGAGTACGGCATGACGTTCCGCAGCCGCGAATCGGTCAGGCAGTTGGTCAGCCTTTTGCACCGCCGCCATTCGGACATCGTACGTTCGATCACCGTGTTTGATGCGCAGAACAACCTGTTCGTCACCTCAAATTATCACCACAACTTCGCTCAGCTGCAGTTGCCGAAAGGCGTGCCGTTGCCCACCGAGCTGATGCTCACCCGACGCGGCGATTCGCTGATCCTGCGCACGCCGATCCTGTCGGAAAGCCAGTATCCGGATGAAACCGCCGACGGCGGCAGCCATCCCGACAACAACCTGGGCTATGTGGCGATCGAGCTGGATCTGCAGTCGGTGCGGCTGCAGCAGTATAAAGAGGTCTTCGTCTCCACCTTGCTGCTGCTGCTGTGCATGTGCATCGCCATCCTGTTCGCTTACCGGCTGATGCGCGACGTGACCGGCCCGATCCGCAATATGGTGAACACCGTCGACCGCATCCGCCGCGGCCAGCTCGACAGCCGCGTGGAAGGCTACATGCTCGGCGAGCTGCACATGCTGAAAAACGGCATCAACTCGATGGCGATGTCGCTTACCGCCTATCACGAAGAGATGCAGCAGAACATCGATCAGGCCACGTCAGACCTGCGCGAAACGCTGGAGCAGATGGAGATCCAGAACGTCGAACTGGATCTGGCGAAAAAACGCGCGCAGGAGGCGGCGCGCATCAAGTCCGAATTCCTGGCCAACATGTCGCATGAGCTGCGTACTCCGCTCAACGGCGTGATCGGCTTCACCCGCCAGATGCTGAAAACCGATCTGAGCGCAACCCAGACCGACTATTTGCAGACCATCGAGCGCTCGGCCAACAACCTGCTGACCATCATCAACGACGTGCTGGATTTCTCCAAGCTGGAGGCCGGCAAGCTGGTGCTGGAGCATATTCCGTTCGCCCTGCGTGAAACGCTGGACGAAGTGGTGGTGCTGCTGGCGCCCAGCGCCCACGACAAGGGCCTGGAGCTGACGCTGGATGTGCACAACGACGTGCCGGAGCAGGTGATCGGCGACTCGCTTCGCCTGCAGCAAATCATCACCAACCTGCTGGGCAACGCCATCAAGTTCACCGAAACCGGCAATATCGACATTCGCGTCGAGCTGCGCAAACAGCTGGATCGCCGGGTGGAAGTGGAAGTGCAGATCCACGATACCGGCATCGGCATCTCCGAACGCCAGCAGTCGCAGCTGTTCCAGGCATTCCGCCAGGCGGACGCCAGCATCTCCCGCCGCCACGGCGGCACCGGGCTGGGGCTGGTGATCACGCAAAAGCTGGTGAAAGAGATGGGGGGCGATATCTGCTTCCACAGCCAGTTGAACCGCGGCTCGACCTTCTGGTTCCACATCAAGCTGGATCTGAACGAGGGCATGCTGTCGCTGGCGCCGAGCCTGCCGGATCTGAACGGCAAAACGCTGGCCTATATCGAGTCCAACCCGACGGCGGCGCAGGCGACGCTCAACATGCTCAGCGTCACGCAACTGGTGATCACCCACTCGCCGACGCTGGGCCAGTTGCCGCCAAGCCACTATGATTTCCTGCTGGCCGGCGTGCCCATCCCGTTCCGCGACAACATGGCGCAGCACGAAGACAAATTGCTGGCCTCGCTGAAGCTGGCCGATCGGGTCATTCTGGCGCTGCCGTGCCAGGCGCAAATCGATGCCGAGCTGCTTAAACAACAAGGCGCGCTCGGCTGCCTGATCAAGCCGATCACCAGCACCCGACTGTTCCCGATGCTCCGGATGGAGGCGCCGGCACGCCTCACCGCGCAGCCTGAGCGTAAACGCCTGCCGCTCACGGTGATGGCGGTTGACGACAACCCGGCTAACCTGAAGCTGATCGGTACGTTGTTGGGGGAACAGGTAGAAAAAACCCTGTTGTGCGAGAGCGGCGAGGAAGCGCTGGCGCTGGCGCGCGACAACGTGCTGGATCTGATCCTGATGGACATTCAAATGCCGAAGATGGACGGCATTCACGCCAGCGAGCTGATCCGCCAACTGCCGCATCACAACTCCACGCCGATCGTCGCCGTCACCGCCCATGCAGCCAGCGGCGAGCGCGAGCACCTGTTGCAGGCCGGGATGGACGACTACCTGGCCAAGCCGATCGACGAGAAAATGCTGACCCGCGTGCTGTCGCGCTATCACAGTGGCGAAATGGAAAACGCCGTCGCCGACGACGCACCGCTGTCGCTCGACTGGCCGCTGGCGTTGCGTCAGGCAGCCAATAAACCGGATCTGGCGCGCGATCTGCTGCAAATGCTGCTCGATTTCTTGCCGCAGGTGCGCGAACGGGTGCAGGCGCTGCTCGACGGCCAGCATGACGACGAAATCCTCGATCTGGTCCATAAGCTGCACGGCAGCTGCAGCTACAGCGGCGTGCCACGCCTCAAGCAGCTGTGTTTCTACCTCGAGCGGCAACTGCGCCAGGGCGTCACCAACGACGAACTGGAGCCGGAATGGCTGGAGCTGCTGGATGAGATTGAACTGGTGATCCACGCGGCGCACGCGCATCTGACGCAGCCTGCCTGAATTCGCAGGCCGTTACGCAAAAAGGCACGCCGCAGCGTGCCTTTTTCTTTTAGCGCCTGACGTTTATCACTGCGCCAGCAGGTACAATTGGCTCTCGCCGCGCTGAATATTCAACGCCAGCACCGACGGCTTGCTGTCGAGAATCTTACGCAGCTCGCCCAGGTTCTGTATCGGCTGTTGGTTCACGCCCAGGATCACATCGCCTTTTTTCAAGCCGATGCGCGCCGCGGCGCTGCCGGCTTTCACGCTGTCGACCTTGACGCCTTTCTGGTTGCCGACCTGGGTGTTGCTCAGCTCGGCGCCCTCGATGCCGGTGTAAATATTGCCCGAGGCCACCTGGGTCTGCGCGCTTTGCTCCAGCGTGACATCAATGGTCACCGGTTTGCCGTCGCGGATAATGCCCAGCGACATTTTGCTGCCGACGGGCAGCGTGCCGATCTCCGCCCGGAATGAGGCGAAGCTGGAGATGGCCTTGCCGTTCATGGTGACGATCACGTCACCGGCTTTAATGCCCGCCTTCGCGGCGGAAGACTTCGGCATCACCTGGCTGACAAAGGCCCCGCGCTGCGCATCAACCTTCATCGCCTTGGCCAGCTCAGAGTTCAGCTCGGTGCCCATGATGCCGAGCTCGCCGCGTTTCACCTGGCCATACTCGACCATTTGCGCCGTCAGGTTTTTCACCATGTTGCTCGGAATGGCGAAGCCGATACCGATGTTGCCGCCGTCCGGCGCCAGGATCGCGGTGTTGATGCCGATCAGCTCGCCGTTCAGGTTAACCAGCGCGCCGCCGGAATTGCCGCGGTTGATCGCCGCATCGGTCTGGATAAAGTTTTCGTAGTTTTCGATGTTTAGGCCGCTGCGCCCCAGGGCGGAAACGATGCCCGAAGTGGCGGTTTCGCCCAGCCCGTACGGGTTGCCGATCGCCACGGTGTAATCGCCGACGCGCAGCTGATCGGAATCCGCCATCTTGATCGCCGTCAGATTCTTGAAGTCTTTCAGCTGGATCAGGGCGATGTCCGAGCGCGGATCCTTGCCGATCACCTTGGCGTCGAAGCGGCGGCCGTCACTCAGCTGCACCTGGATCTTGTTGGCGTTATCCACCACGTGGTTATTGGTCACCACATAGCCCTTGGCGGCATCGATGACCACCCCGGCGCCCAGCGCCTGGAATTTCTGCTGCGTGCCCTGCGGCTGGCCATCCGGCCCAGGCTGTTCACCGCCCTGACACATCGGCGAGCCCTGGAACGGCGAACCGTCCTGGCAGAACGGCGAATCTTCACCGAAGAACTGTTGGAACTGCTGCGGCATGCGCGGCGTATTGACCGTGGTGCTGCCCTCAACGTTAATGCTCACCACGGAAGGCATCACCTTTTCCAGCATCGGCGCCAGACTCGGCAGCTGTTGGGTGGAGGAAGAGGCGGTTTCAGCGGCGCTGGCCGTCACCGGGCCCATCGCCATGCCGATGCTGAATGCCAATGCGCTCAGAACTAATGCGGTTTTTTTCATCTGTGTGTCTCTTATAAAGTCGTTCAAAAAAGAATGGCCGTCTTGCGTGCTTATTCAGAGTTAATTAATAGCCTGAAGTTCCGGCACAGATGATTGGCAATAGTAAACAAATATTGTCCGTCTTTACAAAAATCAAGACAGCCAACCGGTTGGAATTGCTGATAATTATTCCTCAGCTTAATTATTCCGCCGCCATTAATCGACGATATTCATCATAGGCATAAAGGTCGGTCATTCCGCTGATATAGTCCTGCAATAAACGCGCGCGGAAATAATATTCCCGAATGGCTTGCTGCTCCGGCGATAAATGCTGCAGCCCTTCTACCGCCTCCGCATACGCCAGCCGATGCTTGGTGGACAGCTTGTGGAACAGACGCGTTTCGATCGGGTACGCGCGGTGGCTGTCTTCACGCACCAGCAGGGTGAAGTCCGCCAGCGACATCGCCAACAGCGGACTGTAAATGTCCAGCAGGCCGCTGATCACCCGATAGCCTTGCAGCTCGAGCTGCTCGACCTCCGGGTGGTTGAACACGTGCTTGAACGCCACATTTTTAAATATTTTCAGCAGCCGGTAGGCCGGGCTGGAATCCTCCAGCAGTGCCTGATTGAAGCTGCCCTGATATACCGCGTCCAGATTGTCGATAAAGCGCTGCGCCGCGTGCGGCACCAGCCGCGCCACGGTAAACACCCGCAGATACATGAAGAACTGATCTTCCGCGCTGCGCCGCGCGCCGCCGCGATCGATCTTGCGAAACGCGCTGGCGACGGTCTTGTCGAACAGATCGCCCGGCGCCACCTCGCCCCATTCCTGAATCAGGTGCTGATACAGCTGCTCGACGGTGAAAATGCTCTTCTCCACCGCGTCTTCCAGATCGGCCACGCAGTACGAGATATCGTCGGCGGCCTCCATAATGTAGGTCAGCGGGAAACGATCGAACTCGCCCATATGCAGCTCACGCCGCAGCCGATCGACGAAGGCTTCTTCCGCCAGATAGTAGCCGGGCTTTTTCATCAGGTAACTGTGGCTAGCGGGGATGTCGCTCGCCCAGTAGGCCGGGCGGGTGTATTTCAAAATGCAGCCGACCTGCGCGTAGGTCAGGTTGAGCTTGAGCAGGCTGTACACCATGCGGATCGCCTGGGCGTTGCCCTCGAAGTGGCTGAGATCCTGACGGATCCGGCTGCGCAGCCGGTTCAGATCGCTCTCCCCTTCATGCAGGCGCAGCGTCGCCACCTGGCAGCGATCGTGGCTGCCCGGCTCACTGCCGCAGCTGGCGGGATCGAGCCGCTGGGCGAACCAGTCATTGATCGCCGATTCGCCGAAATGACCGAACGGCGGATTGCCGATGTCGTGCATCAGGCAGGCCATTTCCACGATGCTTTCAAACGGATCGAGCAGCCGGGTCAGGCCGAGTTCGTCGATCTTCCCCGCCTGTTTGAAGCGGTTGAGGATCTCTTTGGCGATATGGCGCCCGACCTGCTGCACCTCCATCGAGTGCGTCAGGCGGCTGCGCACCGCCGCGTTGCGCTCCAGCGGAAACACCTGGGTTTTTTGCTGCAGACGGCGAATGGCGGCCGAGTTGACGATGCGCCCGCGATCGCTCTCGAACTGCCGCACGATGTCGTACTCTTCCTCGGCCTCGATCGGTTTGCTGAAAGGCCGTTGGAAGCTGATTTTTTGCTTGAAGTCGATCCCGGACATCTGTTTCTCCGCCGTTGCGCCCTGCCCCCGTGATAACAATTCCCGGCAGCGGATGCAACGCATTATCTCTGATACACAGCCATGATAGACTATGCCGCAATTCTCACGGCCAATCAGCGAGTGTTATTTATGAAAGTAGGCATCATCGGCGCAATGGAGCAGGAAGTCACCCTGCTGCGCGATCAAATCGAAAACCGTCAAACCATCCAGCGCGCGGGCTGCGAAATCTACACCGGCCAGATCGGCGGCGTTGACGTGGCCCTGCTGAAATCCGGCATCGGCAAAGTCTCTGCGGCCATGGGCACCACCCTGTTGCTGGAGCACTGCAGCCCCGACGTGGTGATCAATACCGGCTCCGCCGGCGGCCTGGCCAGCACGCTGCGCGTGGGCGACATCGTGGTGTCGGAAGAAGTGCGCTACCATGACGCCGACGTCACCGCCTTCGGCTACGAGCCGGGCCAGATGGCCGGCTGCCCGGCGGCGTTCGTCGCCGATGATGCGCTGATCGCGCTGGCGGAAAGCTGCATCAAACAGCTGGATCTGCACGCGGTGCGCGGCCTGATCTGCAGCGGTGACGCCTTCATCAACGGTGCCGAGCCGCTGGCGCGCATCCGCGCCACCTTCCCGCGCGTCGCCGCCGTGGAAATGGAAGCCGCGGCGATCGCCCACGTCTGCCATCTGTTCGGCACGCCGTTCGTGGTGGTGCGCGCCATTTCCGACGTCGCCGACAGCGAATCGCACATGAGCTTTGACGAGTTCCTGGTGGTAGCGGCCAAGCAGTCCACGCTGATGGTCAACGCCATGCTGCAAACCCTGGCCAAGCGCGGTTGATGTGAGGCAGCGCTTCACCTCGATGCTCTGTCTGTTGGCGCTCTGGCTGGCCCTGCCGGTCGGCGCCGCCCAGCGGGTGATCAGCCTGGCGCCCAACGCCACCGAACTCGCCTATGCCGCCGGCATGGGCGATGTGCTGGTGGCGGCGAGCGCCTATTCCGATTACCCGCCGCAGGCCGCCAGGCTGGAGCAGGTAGCTTCCTGGCAGGGCATCAATCTGGAGCGGGTGCTGGCGCTCAAGCCGGATCTGATCCTCGCCTGGCGCGGCGGTAATCCACAACGCGCGTTGGATCAGCTCGCCGCGTTCGGCATCCCGATCTTCTATGCGGACGCCGACAATCTCGAAGGGATCGCCGGCTTGCTGGATAAGCTGGCGCGCTACAGCCCGCACCCGGAGCAGGCGCATCAGGCGGCGGACGGCCTTCGCCGCCAGTTCGCCGCTCTCAAGCAACAGTACGCCGCTAACTCGCCACGGCGTGTGCTGCTGCAGTTCGGCACCCAGCCGCTGTTCACCAGCTCCGGCGCCACATTGCAAAGCCAGGTGCTGGCGCTGTGCGGCGGGCAGAACGTCTTCGCCGACAGCCGCACCCCTTGGCCGCAGATCAGCCGCGAGCAGGTGCTGGCACGTCAGCCGCAGGCCATCGTCATCACCGGCGGCGAGAAAGAGGCCGCCAATGTGAAAGCCTTCTGGGCACCGCAGCTGCAGGTGCCGGTGATCGCGCTGAACGAAGACTGGTTCAATCGCGGCGGGCCGCGCATCCTGTTGGCGGCGCAGCAGTTGTGCCGCCAGCTGGCGGAGATCCGCTGATGCTGGTGTTCTGGTTGGATATTCTCGGCACGGCGGTGTTCGCCGTCTCCGGCGTGCTATTGGCCGGCAAGCTGCGCATGGATCCGTTCGGCGTTCTGGTATTGGGCGTAGTCACCGCGGTCGGCGGCGGCACCATCCGCGACATGGCACTGGCCAACGGCCCGGTATTTTGGGTCAAGGATCCCACCGATCTGGTTGTGGCGATGATCACCTGCGTCTTGACGCTGCTGCTGGTGCGCCAGCCGCGCCGCCTGCCGAAGTGGGTGCTGCCGGTGCTGGACGCCGTCGGGCTGGCGGTGTTCGTCGGCATCGGCGTCAACAAGGCCTTCGCGGCCGGCACCGGCCCGCTGGTGGCGATCTGCATGGGGGTGATCACCGGCGTCGGCGGCGGCATTATCCGCGACGTGCTGGCGCGCGAGATCCCGATGATCCTGCGCACCGAAATTTACGCCACCGCCTGCATCATCGGCGGCATCGTGCACGCCACGGCGTTCTACACCTTCAACATGCCGCTGCAACAGGCCATGATGCTGGGCATGCTCATCACCCTGGCCATTCGGCTGGCGGCCATTCGCTGGCATCTCAAGCTGCCCGCCTTTATTCTCGAACGCTGAGCAGCCGCGCATCACTCGCGGCCGTCCGGCGCAGGAGAACGGCACGGCAGTGATTCTCGTGGAAGGGTAGGCATAAAAAAACCCGCCGGCCGTAAGGCGAGCGGGTTGATGTTCTGACAGGCAAACTCAGATGCTGAACGACGAACCGCAACCGCAGGTGGTTTTGGCATTCGGGTTGGTCACCACAAAGCGCGATCCTTCCAGCCCTTCGGTGTAGTCCACCGAACCGCCGACCAGATACTGCAGGCTCATCGGATCGACCACCAGCGCCACGCCCTGCTTCTCGATGGTCATGTCGCCATCGTTGACCTTGTCGTCAAAAGTGAAGCCGTACTGGAATCCGCTGCAGCCGCCGCCGGTAATGTAAACCCGCAACTTCAGGTTCGGGTTTTCTTCGTCAGCAATCAGGAACTTAACCTTGTTTGCTGCTGCCTCGGTAAATTGCAGGGGCAGTGCCGTTTGATCACTCATACTCTTTACTCCCAACATTGTTCAGCATCAGATCGCGACTATGGCTGCCTGATTAATATTAACGATTATCCGATACCTGAGTGTTGCGTTCAAGTATTCACCGCTTTTGTTGTATTTTCCTTACTTGTTTTCTGCGCCGCCTCCCGCGCCAGCTGCGCCTCCTGCTTTTGCAGCGTGCGGGCCAGGATCGACGAATACAGCGGCTTGCCGCCGAGCAGCTGCGCCACCACCGTGGCGCCGAGGCAGGTAATGATCATCGGTAAAATAAGCTGGTAGTTGTCGGTCATTTCCAGCACCAGCACGATGCCGGTCAGCGGGGCGCGCACCGTGGCGGCGAACAGCGCCCCCATGCCGGCGATGGCGAAGGTGCCCGCCTCGATGCCGTACTGCGGGAACAGATGTGCCCCCGCCAGCCCGAAGGCGGTGCCGAACAGCGTGCCCAACGCCAGCATCGGCGCGAAGATGCCGCCCGGCGCGCCGGAACCGAAGCACAGCAGCGTGGTGAAGATGCGGGTGATAAAGATAAACATCAACATGCCGACGCTGTAGTTGCCCGCCGCGGCGATCGGGATCAGCCCAAAGCCGCCGCCCGCCGCCTCCGGCTGGATCAGCCCCAGAATGCCGCACACGCCGCCGAGCAGCCCGCCCATCAGCAAGACATTGCGCATTCTGCCGCCGTGCAGGCGCGCGAACATGTCTTGGGTGCGGAAGATCAGCGCGTTGAACCCCACGCCCACCGCGCCGAAGATTGCCCCCAACACCAGATAGAGCCACAGGGTATTGATGGGCGCCGAAGAAAGTTTGTCGACCGCGATCACCGCCCCCTGGCCGTTAAACAGCTGGAACACCACGCTCGACATGATAACGCCGATAAACACCGCTTTAATCGAGATCAGGTTGTAGCGGAACTGCGGCCGCATCTCTTCGATGATGAACAAGATGCCGGCCAGCGGCGCGTTGAACGCGGCGGACAACCCGGCGGCGGCCCCGGTCGCCAGCAACGTATGACGCGCCTCGGCGCCGCGAATGCGCAGCACGTCCAATACCATGCGCCCGACGTTGCCGCCCATTTGCACCGTGGGCCCTTCGCGCCCCAGCACCATGCCCGCCCCCAGGGTGCCCATACCGCCGATGAATTTTACCGGGATCACGCGCCACCAGCGTACCGGCCGCAGCTCTTCCAGCGCGCCTTCGATTTCCGGAATACCCGAGCCGCCCGCCTCAGGCGCAAAGCGCCGCACCAGGTAATAGCCCAGCGCCGCCAGCGCGGCGGACAGGATAAACGCCAGGGGCCACACCAGAAGCCAGGAGTCGGCGACCTGCGCCAGCGAAGCCAACCGCTGCTGCTGCACCCACTCCACCGCTTTATCGAAGGCCACGCCGAGCAAACCGGCCAGCGCCCCCACCAGCGCGGCCATCACCAGGATCGCCACCGGGGTTTTATCGCGGCGAATAAACTGACGCACCGCATCGCTGCGGCGCAGACGCGGGCTCAACGTCCCGACTGGCTGTGATTGTGATTCTGTCATCGCGAGTGATTCGTCAGGTAATTTGTAATACAAATAGGCAGGGCGATAATTCTACCCCAACCTGGCGGCGGACGCTGCCGTTAATGGTATCTGACTGTGATCGTTTCATAACGCGGCGCTCTCCTCTAGAATAGCGCGGTCAAATCATTCAAAAGAGAATCCAGGAGCCGATTTATGAGCCTACACAGCAAGTCCGAAAGTCTGTACGCCCAGGCGCAACAGTTGATCCCCGGCGGGGTAAACTCTCCGGTGCGTGCATTCACCGGCGTGGGCGGTGTGCCGCTGTTTATCGAGCGGGCAGACGGGGCTTACCTGTTCGATGCCGACGGCAAGGCCTATATCGACTATGTCGGTTCCTGGGGGCCGATGGTGCTGGGGCATAACCACCCGGCGATCCGCGACGCGGTGATCGAAGCGGCGCAGCGCGGCCTGAGCTTCGGCGCGCCGACCGAGATGGAAGTCAAAATGGCGCAGCTGGTCACCGAGCTGGTGCCGACGATGGATATGGTGCGCATGGTGAACTCGGGCACCGAAGCCACCATGAGCGCCATCCGCCTGGCGCGCGGCTACACCAACCGCGATAAAATCATCAAGTTCGAAGGCTGCTATCACGGCCACGCCGACTGCCTGCTGGTGAAAGCCGGCTCCGGCGCGCTGACCCTCGGCCAGCCGAACTCACCGGGCGTGCCGGCCGACTTCGCCAAGCACACTCTGACCTGCACCTATAACGATCTGGATTCGGTGCGCGCCGCCTTCGAACAGTACCCGTCCGAGATCGCCTGTATTATCGTCGAGCCGGTCGCCGGCAACATGAACTGCGTGCCGCCGCTGCCAGAATTCCTGCCGGGCCTGCGCGCCCTGTGCGACAAGTACGGCGCGCTCTTGATCATCGACGAAGTGATGACCGGCTTCCGCGTCGCGCTGGCCGGCGCGCAATCCTATTACGGCGTCGAACCGGATCTGACCTGCCTCGGCAAAATCATCGGCGGCGGCATGCCGGTGGGCGCCTTCGGCGGCCGTCGCGAGGTGATGGACGCGCTGGCGCCCACCGGCCCGGTCTACCAGGCCGGCACCCTGTCCGGCAACCCGATCGCCATGGCGGCGGGCTACGCTTGTTTGACCGAAGTCTCACAGGTCGGCGTGCACCAGACGCTGACCGAACTGACCGAGATGCTGGCCGCTGGCCTGCTGCACGCGGCGCAGGAGGAGAATATTCCGCTGGTGGTCAACAACGTTGGCGGCATGTTCGGCCTGTTCTTCACCGACGCGCCGGCGGTCACCTGCTACCAGGACGTGATGCAGTGCGACGTGGAACGCTTCAAGCGTTTCTTCCACCTGATGCTGGAAGAAGGGGTGTATCTGGCGCCGTCCGCCTTCGAAGCGGGCTTCATGTCCGTGGCGCACAGCAAGGAAGACATCCAGCGCACCATCGACGCCGCACGTCGCTGCTTCGCCAAGCTGTAATCCCGGCCGAATGGCCAAACAAAACGGGCGCCTCGGCGCCCGTTTTGTTTTTCTCTGCGGCTTAAAGCAGCGTGCCGTAAATGGTCAACAGCGCCACCACCACCACGATGATCATCGTCACCTTACGCGCCAGCGTCACCGCCGCCCGCGGCGTTTGCACCGGATCCATATGCGGATCGCGCGCCAGCGAGAACTGGGCCAGCCGCGTCAGCACCTGATACGACGACGAATGCCGATCCCCCAGCGAGGCGAACCAGGCCGGCAACGCGCGTTCGCCGTGGCCGAACAGCGCATAGGCCACCCCGGCCAAACGCACCGGGATCCAGTCCAGCCAGTTCAACAGGTGATCGATGCCCGATTGCGAACGCTCCAGCGGCGTATTGTGGCGCGCCAGCCAGGTTTGATAGGCGCGCAGGAAGGCATACCCCGCCAGCGCGATCGGCCCGTACGGCCCAAAGACCACGAACCAGAACAGCGGCGCCAGGTAATAACGGAAGTTAATCCATAGCAGCGCGTTTTGCAGCTCGCGCAGGCGCAGCTCTTCGCTGCAGTCCACCGGCAAGCCGTGGATCAACGCCAGCTCTTCCGCCATCTGATCGCTGGCGTGGATATCACCCTGCCGCGCCGCTTTCAGGTAGGCGCGGTAGTGTTTGCGCTTGATGCCGGCGCCGACACACAGCAGATCGATGACGATCCACAGCAGCAGCGTCACCACGCCGAAGAACAGCCCGTGCGACAGCCACAGAACGCCCCAGACGATCACCATCCAGGCGGCGGTCATCGCCAGTGTCTGCGCCAGCGAAACCCGATGCAGCCGCTGAAATACCACTTCGAGGCGATGATCCAGCTGCCAGTGCTCTCCCAGCTTGAACAGGCGTTCCCAGGCCAAAACCAGCAACAGCGTAAACAGCGTCATTAGCGATTCCTCTCCCTTTTTCTTGTCTCAAGCATAGCGTCGGCGGGCGCGCCGCGTTGTTCCAGAGATGCCAGATAGCGATCCCAATCGAACGCCGGCCCGGGATCGGTCTTGCGGCCGGGGGCGATATCGCAATGCCCGGCGATATTGGCCGCCAGCGGTGGGTAATGTTCGGCCAGCAGCACGGTGACCGCCTGCAGCGTGCGATATTGCGCCTCGGTGTAGGGCAACTGGTCAGTCCCTTCCAGCTCGATGCCGATGGAGAAATCATTGCACCGATCGCGCCCCTGATACAGGGAAACGCCCGCGTGCCAGGCGCGTTGGTCGAAGGGCACATACTGCACGATCTCTCCGCCGCGGCGAATCAGGCAATGCGCCGACACCCGCAGCTGATGGATATCGGCGAAATAAGGGTGCTGCGCAGGGTCGAGCGTGCCGGTGAACAGCTGGTCGATATAGGGGCCACCGAATTCGCCGGGCGGCAAGCTGATGTTGTGGATGACCAACAGCGAGGGCGGCTCGTCATCCGGGCGCCGATCGCAGTGCGGCGAGAGCACTCGCGTCACCCCGACAATCCAGCCATTTTCCAACTGCATCAGACACCTCTCTGCGGTGGTACTTATTCCTGCAACAGAGTAGCATGTTCCCCTACGATCTAACCGTCCATTTCGGAGTTTTCCATGCCGACACGCCGCTACAGTGCCGACAGTCGCCGCACCGAGCTTCTTGAACGAATTGAAAGTGATATTCCCTATGCCGTCGCCCAGGCGCTGCGCGAAGACCTGGGGGGGGAAGTCGACGCCGGGCGCGATATTACCGCGCAATTGTTACCGGCAGACAAACAGGCCGAAGCCACCGTCATCACCCGCGAAGCCGGCGTGTTCTGTGGCCGCCGCTGGCTGAACGAAGTCTTTATTCAGTTGGGCAATCAGGTGCAGGTGGAGTGGCTGGTGGCGGACGGCGACCGTCTGACGCCGAACCAACCGCTCTGCCGGCTGCGCGGCCCGGCGCGGGTGATGCTGACCGGCGAGCGCACCGCGCTGAACTTCGTGCAGACGCTCTCCGGCGTGGCGACCGAGGTCAGCCGCTACGTGGCCCTGCTGGAAGGGACCCGGACTCGCCTGCTCGATACCCGCAAAACCTTGCCCGGCCTGCGCACCGCGCTGAAATACGCCGTGCTGTGCGGGGGCGGGAGCAACCACCGGCTGGGGCTGTCCGATGCCTTCCTGATCAAGGAAAACCACATCATCGCCTCCGGCTCGATCAAAAACGCAGTGGAAAAAGCCTTCTGGCTGCACGCCGACGTGCCGGTGGAAGTGGAAGTCGAATCGCTCGATGAACTGCAGCAGGCGCTGGATGCCGGCGCCGACATCATCATGCTGGACAACTTCAGCGTCGAGATGATGCGTCAGGCGGTCGCCCAAACCCAGGGCCGCGCCCAGCTGGAAGTGTCCGGCAACGTCACCAGTGAGACGCTGCGCACCTTCGCCGACACCGGAGTGGATTACATTTCGGTCGGCGCGCTGACCAAGCACATCACTGCACTCGATCTGTCGATGCGCTTCAAATGATCCCCTCCCCCCCGGCCGCCGCCGGGGGCGTTACCGTAAAATTGCGAACCCCCTCTCACCGTTTTTTTCACCGCTGCAAACCACATCATTACTGATGGAGGCGCGCCGAGAAACGCGTAAAAGCCTCTCGCCGTGCCCCCGAGCAAGCCGCTACCGTTGTCTTCCACACCCCAATGGAGGAAACAACGCATGGAAACGCAACGCGGCTTTACCCTGATAGAACTGATGGTGGTGATCGCCATCATCGCCATCCTCAGCGCCATCGGCATTCCCGCCTACCAGCGCTACATCCAGAAAGCGGCGATGACCGACATGCTGCAAACCATGGCGCCGTATAAAATGGCGGTCGAGCTGTGCGTGCTGGACGAAGGCACGCCCGCCGGCTGCGAGGCCGGCAGCAAAGGCATTCCCACCGGCGGCACGTCGCGCTATGTCAGCGGGGTGAAAGTCGTCAAAGGCGTGATCACGCTGACCGGCAGCCAAACGCTGCAGGGCCTGGCGGTGGCATTAACCC
This sequence comes from Serratia sp. CY83965, assembly GCF_052166375.1. Taxonomy (NCBI): domain Bacteria; kingdom Pseudomonadati; phylum Pseudomonadota; class Gammaproteobacteria; order Enterobacterales; family Yersiniaceae; genus Serratia; species Serratia sp. CY83965. Next base: position 96,359 of record NZ_JBJNOV010000008.1, read on the forward strand.
CCAAGTCGAACGCCGATGGACTGACCCGCTGGACCCGGCTGTGCAGCAGCGAAAACGCGACGCTGGTTGAGGTGTGCCAGGAAGTCTTCCGCTTCGACAACGCGGCGGAGTAACGGCGATGAATGCGCAAATCAGCGAAGAGGTTCACGCCCTGTGCCGGCGCTATCAGGCGCTGGCGCTGAGCGAAGACCCGACCACCCTGACGGTCGCGCTCAGCGAAGAAGCGCCGCAGGGGCTGCTGGCGGCGCTGCGTTTCGCCACCGGCAAGCGCATCCATTTGGAACAATGGCCGGCGGCCAGGCTGGAGATGGCGCTGAACCAGCACCACGAGCCGCTCCCGGCGCCATTGACGGCCGAAGAGGACACGACCGACATCGCCTACCCCGACGACGGCGATGCGCCGGTGGTACAGTTCATCAACCAGACGCTGCGCCTGGCTATTCAGCGCCGCACCTCGGACATCCACTTCGAGCCCTTTCGGCAGCATTTTCGCATTCGTCTGCGCATCGACGGCGTGCTGCAAACCCTCGCCTCACCGCCGCCGCAGCTGGCCGCGCGCCTCATCGCCCGGCTGAAGATCCTCGGCCAGCTGGATATCGCCGAGCGCCGTCAGCCTCAGGACGGGCAGCTCAGCCTGACGCTGGACAGCGCGCGCTATGCCATGCGTATCGCCACCCTGCCGACGTTGCACGGCGAAAAAGTGGTGCTGCGCGTTCAGCAGGGTGAGCAGCAGGAGCTGCCGCTGGATCAACTGGGCATGAGCCGGGCGGATCTGACGCGCTACGCGGCGGCGTTAACCTGCCCGCAAGGTTTGATCCTGGTGACCGGCCCGACCGGCAGCGGCAAAACGGTGACGCTGTACAGCGGTCTGCGCCAGTTGAACGATGCGCAGAGCAACCTGTGCAGCGTCGAGGATCCGGTCGAGATCCCGCTGTTCGGCATTAATCAGACCCAGATCAACGCCAAAACCGAGCTGAGCTTCGCCCGAGTGCTGCGCGCCCTGCTGCGCCAGGATCCGGACGTCATCATGATCGGCGAGATCCGCGATGCGGAAACCGCCGAGATCGCGGTCAAGGCCGCGCAAACCGGCCACCTGGTGCTGTCGACGCTGCATACCAACTCCACCGGCGAGACCCTGACGCGGCTGATGCACATGGGTATCCCCGGCTACCTGCTCGCCGGCTGCCTGAAGCTGGTCGTCGCCCAGCGGCTGGTGCGCAGGCTGTGTCGCCACTGCCGCTACCCGCACAGCCAGCCGACGCATTTTCCCACCGCGATCTGGCCGGAACCGCTGACCGCCTGGCGTGCCGACGGCTGCGAGCACTGCTTCGGCGGCTACTATGGACGCATCGGCGTGTATGAACTGTTGGCCATTACGCCGGAAATTCAGGCAGCATTGCTGGCGAACGCCGCTCCCAGTCTGCTGGCGGATATCGCCCGCGAACAGGGGCAGCTTTCGCTACTGCAGGCGGGTCTGGCGCTGGCCGCCGAAGGCACGACCTCGCTGGAAGAACTGTACCGCGTCATCGACGTCGTCCGGCTCGGCGTAACCACGCCATGAAAGCGCGCCGGTTGTTTCTGTGGCAGGCCTTCGACGCTCAGGGCGCCTTACGCCGCGGCGAACTGATGAGCGATGAAAAGCGGCAGGTGAGCAGGTTGCTGATCGAACAAGGCCTGCAACCTTGGCGGATCGGGCACGGCAAACGCGTCACGCCCGGCCAATGGCGCGGAGAACCCTTAATCCACTTCACCCGCCAGCTCGCTACCTTGTTGCAGGCCGGGCTGCCGCTGGTCAATACGCTGCAGCTTCTGGCGGCAGAGCACCCTTCGGCAGCCTGGCGTTGCCTGTTGCGCCTGTTGGCAGAACAGGTGCGCGAAGGGCAGCCGCTCTCCGAAAGCCTTGCCGCGCAACCAGGCGTTTTTCCACCGATCTATCGCCAACTGATCGCCATCGGCGAACTGACCGGCAACCTCGATCGCTGCTGCCTGCAGTTGGCGCAACAGCAGGAGGCTCAGCACCTGCTGCGCCGCAAAGTGACCAAAGCGCTGCGGTATCCCCTTTTCATCTGTGCGGTGGCGCTGCTGGTCAGCGTGCTGATGCTGGTGATGGTGCTGCCGGAATTTGCCAAGGTTTATCAGTCGTTCGATGCGCCGCTGCCTTGGTTTACCCAAGGGTTATTGGGGCTGTCCGCGCTGCTGATCGCCGTTGGCCCCTATTTGGCGCTGCTGCTCGGCGCGTCGCTGTTCGGCTACTTCCGCTGGTTGCATCCGCGCCCTCCGTGGCGCCAACGCGAACAGGCCGCCTTGCTGCGCCTGCCGCTGATTGCCCGGCTGGTGAACGGCGGCGCGCTGAGCCAAACGTTTCGTATCCTGACCATGACCCAACGCGCGGGGCTGACGCTGGTGGAAGGCTTGAACGCGGCGGCGCTGGCGGCGGATCATCTGCTGTACCGGCAGGCGCTGGAGCAGGTGCAACGGCAGATCGCCGAAGGCGAAGCGTTTCATCAGGCCCTGGGTCTGCAACCGCTGTTTCCGCCACTGTGCCGGCAGCTGGTGCGGGTGGGCGAGGAGTCCGGTTCGCTGGACGCCTTGCTGGATAAGTTGGCGCAGTGGTATGAACGGCAGACGCACGAGCTGGCCGATACGCTGGCGCAAACGCTGGAGCCGCTGCTGATGCTGGTGGTGGGCGGGATTGTCGGCGCTTTGGTGATCGCCATGTATCTGCCTATCTTTCAACTGGGCAGCGTGCTGGGATAAAGAAGAGGATAGCGGGCGCCGCGGTGCGCGGCGCCCGAATGCAAGCTGCGGCTTATTTGCTGCCGAAGACGCGGTTTTCCTGCTCCGCCACGCGGATAAAGGTGGTGCGCTTGGTCAGCTCTTTCAGACGCTCGGCGCCGACGTAGGTGCAGGCGGAACGCAGGCCGCCGAGGATATCGCGCACGGTAAACTCCACCTCGCCCCGCAGCGGCAGCTTGACGGTTTTCCCTTCAGCCGCGCGATACTCCGCTACGCCACCGACGTGGCGCTTCATCGCCGACTCGGAGCTCATGCCGTAGAACAGCATGAACTTCTCGCCGTTCTCTTCCACCACGGTGCCTTCGCACTCGTCGTGGCCGGCCAGCATGCCGCCCAGCATCACGAAGTCCGCGCCGCCGCCGAAGGCTTTGGCGACATCGCCCGGCACCGAACAGCCGCCGTCGCTGACGATTTGGCCGCCCAACCCATGGGCCGCGTCGGCGCATTCGATCACCGCCGACAGCTGCGGGTAGCCCACGCCGGTCTTCACGCGGGTGGTGCATACCGACCCCGGGCCGATGCCAACTTTAACGATGTCGGCGCCGGAGAGGATCAACTCTTCCACCATCTCGCCGGTGACCACGTTACCTGCGCAGATGACGTGATCCGGGCAGGCTTCGCGCGCTTTCTGCAGGAAGGCGACAAAGTGTTCAGAGTAGCCGTTGGCCACGTCGATACAGATGAATTTCAGCGCCGGAGACAGGGCCAGGATCTGCTGCATTTTGGCGAAGTCGGCTTCGGAGGTGCCGGTGGAGACCATCACGTGGCGCAGCACCGATTCCGGCATGCGCTGCACGAAGTCAGCCCATCGCTCGACGCTGTAATGTTTGTGTACGGCGGTGAGAACGTCGAAAGAAGCCAGGGCCTCGGCCATGCGGAAGGTGCCCACCGTGTCCATGTTGGCCGCGATAATCGGCACGCCGGACCAGCTGCAACCTGAATGCTTGAAGGCAAACTGACGTTCCAGTTCAACCTCGGAGCGGCTTTTCAGCGTGGAGCGCTTAGGGCGGATCAACACGTCTTTAAAGCCCAACTTCAAATCTTCTTCAATACGCATGACTTATGATTTCCTGGTTAATGGCGACGGATCGCAAGGAGGATATTCGAACCTCTGCCCGACGGCTTTCCAGTGGCGCAAAAAGACGGCGGCGAGATTAATGCCAGTTCCAGTGACGTTATAATACGCGCTAATAATCGCCGAACAAGACTGCGAATTCGCCTTTATTTACGCTACAATCCGACAAATTTACCTGCATAATCGCAGTGTGATTGCCCGCTCATTTTTGCCGTGCCGCTGCGTTTTTTCTCGCCACCCGATCGGTGCCGATGCGCAAGCGCCGCCTGCCGACTTGCACTTCTGCGCGATCGCTTTATGATTCGACTATTATTTTTTTATGAACATCGGATGCACCTAACACCATGGCCTACATTGTTGCGTTGACCGGGGGCATAGGCAGCGGCAAGACGACCGTCGCGAACGCCTTTGCGCGCCACGGCGCAACCCTTGTCGACGCCGACGTGATCGCCCGTCAGGTCGTCGAGCCGGGCACCCCTGCCTTGGCCGCGATCGCCGAACGATTTGGTAATGAAATGTTGCTGCCGGACGGCGCGTTGAACCGCGCTGCGCTGCGTCAGCGCATCTTCAGCCATCCCGATGACAAAACCTGGCTGAACCAGCTGCTGCACCCGCTGATACACCGTGAAACCCAGCGCCAACTGGCGCAGGCCACCAGCCCGTACGCGCTGTGGGTGGTACCGCTGCTGGTGGAAAACGGTCTGCAGGATCGCGCCGATCGGGTGCTGGTGATCGACGTCGACGCCGAAACCCAGCTGGCTCGCACCATCGCGCGCGACGGCGTCAGCCGTGAGCAAGCGCAGAGCATTCTCGCCGCCCAGGCCACGCGCCAGCAGCGCCTCGCCGTGGCGGATGACATTATTGACAACAGCGGCGCCGCTCAGGGGATAGAGCCACAGGTCGCCGCACTGCATCGTCGCTACCTTGAACTGGCGGCAACAGCGCCCCAACAGGATTAAACTGCATGAGTGATGTTTCCCCAACCGTTCTCTTTGAACACCCGCTGAACGAAAAAATGCGCACCTGGCTGCGCATCGAATTCCTGCTGCAACAGCTGCACGGCCAACGCGCCCTGAGCGAGACCGCCATCGCCCTCACCTTCTTTCGCACCGTCTCCGATTTGCTGGACGTGCTGGAGCGCGGCGAAGTACGCACCGAACTGCTCAAAGAGTTGGAACGCCAGCAGCAGAAACTGTTGGCCTGGGCCGATGTGCCGGGCGTGGATATGGCGCTGATCGACCAGCTGCGTGGCCAGCTGAAGTCGCGCTCATCGGCGCTGATGGCGGCGCCGCGCCTCGGCCAGGCGCTGCGCGAAGACCGGCTGATCGGCCTGGTGCGTCAGCGGCTGAATATTCCCGGCGGCTGCTGCAGCTTCGATCTGCCGACCCTGCACATGTGGATGCACGCGCCGCAGCAGGATCGCGATGCCGACGTCGCCGCCTGGCTGCAGTCGCTGGATCCGCTGAACCAGGCGCTGATCATAGTGTTGGATCTGATCCGCCAATCCGGGCCGTTCCGCAATCAAATCAGTCTGAACGGTTTTTTCCAGGACAACGCCGAAGGGGCGGATCTGCTGCGCTTGCGCCTCCATCTGGCACCGCAGCTTTATCCGCAGATTTCCGGCCATAAGACGCGCTATGCCATTCGTTTCCTGCCGCTGGATAGCGAAAATGGCGCGGTGCCTGAACGCCTGACGTTCGAACTGGCCTGTTGTTGAACTTGTGAAAGAAAGCCTTCTCAGCACTGACAGAAGGCGTAAGGAACCGTTATGACGACCGTAGTAAAATGCCCAACCTGTGGCACCGGCGTGGTTTGGGGTGAAGTCAGCCCATTCCGGCCGTTTTGCAGCAAACGCTGCCAGCTGATCGATCTCGGCGAGTGGGCCGATGAAGAGAAGCGCATTCCGAGCAACAGCGATCTGTCGGAAAGCGAAGACTGGAGTGAAATGGACGATCGCTGATCGCCCGCTATTGGCCTGGCGGACGCCAGGCCAACCTTGTTATTGCGCGGCGTTCGCCTGCGCCACCAGCAATTGAATAATGCCGACATTGGCTTCGGGGAACTCGTCTTCACGCAGATCCGCCTGTTTTACCCAGCGCATCGGTTGCCCCTCACGGCCGAACGGCTCACCCGCCCAGGCTTCTACCAGATAAAAATTCAGCGTCACGATACGATCGCTGAAGCGGTGCTCCACCACCTCCAGCAGTTCGGCACGTTCGGCTTCGATACCGGTCTCTTCCCGCAGCTCGCGGCTCAACGCCTGTTCCGGCGTTTCACCCTGTTCGATCTTGCCGCCGGGAAACTCCCAGAATCCGGCCATGTGCGCGTCAGCGGCGCGGCGGGTAATAAAAATTTCCCGCTGAGCATTACGGATGATGCCCACGGCGATATTCAGATGTTTCATCTCACCCTCCTGATGGGTGTCAAAAAAACAGGGGCTCAGCAAGCTGAACCCCTGGGTGTTATCGGTCAACCGCGGCCGGCATTACTGCAGGCGACCGTGGCACTGCTTGTATTTCTTGCCGGAACCGCATGGGCAAGGATCGTTGCGGCCCACTTTACGCTCGGCGGTCGCCGGTGCATTCGGATCTTCAGTCGCCAGCGCGTTCTCGTCGTGGTGGCTCAGCTGTTGCTGCTGCGCCAGACGCTCGGCCTCTTCACGGCGCTGCTGTTCCAGCGCTTCCACCTCTTCCGGCATCCGCACCTGTACCTTGCTCAGCACGCTGATCACTTCATATTTCAGCGATTCCAGCATGGTGGCGAACATGTTGAAGGATTCACGCTTGTACTCCTGCTTCGGATCCTTCTGCGCGTAACCGCGCAGGTGGATACCCTGGCGCAGGTAGTCCATCGCCGCCAGATGCTCTTTCCACAGAGAATCCAGCGTCTGCAGCATCACGCCCTTCTCGAAGTTGCGCATCATCTCGCTGCCGACCACTTCTTCCTTACGCTGATACTGCTCTTTGGCGTTCTCCAGAATGCGTTCGCGCAGCGTCTCTTCGTGCAGCTCCGGCTCTTTGTCCAGCCACTGGGCAATCGGCATCTCCAGATCGAAGTCGTTCTTCAGGCGCTCTTCCAGCCCCTGAATGTCCCACTCTTCTTCCAGCGACTGAGGCGTGATGTAGTTGTCGATGGTGCTCTTGAACACGTCCTCGCGGATGCTGGCGATGGTTTCGCTCACGTCGGACACGTCCAGCAATTCGTTGCGTTGGCTATAGATGGCACGGCGCTGATCGTTGGCGACGTCGTCGTATTCCAGCAGCTGCTTACGGATGTCGAAGTTGCGGCTCTCTACCTTGCGCTGAGCATTGGCGATCGCCTTGGTCACCCACGGGTGCTCAATCGCTTCGCCTTCTTTCATACCCAGTTTACGCATCATGCCGGACACGCGATCCGAGGCGAAGATACGCATTAGGGCATCTTCCATCGACAGGTAGAAGCGGGATGAACCGGCGTCGCCCTGACGACCGGAACGGCCGCGCAGCTGGTTATCGATACGGCGCGATTCATGGCGCTCGGTGCCGATAATATGCAGGCCGCCCGCCGCCAGCACCGCGTCGTGGCGCTCTTTCCAGGCGGCTTTGATAGCTTCGATCTGCTCTTCGGTCGGTTCTTCCAGCAGCGCCACTTCGGCCTGCCAGCTGCCGCCCAGCACGATGTCGGTACCACGGCCCGCCATGTTGGTAGCGATGGTCACCGCACCGCTTTGGCCGGCCTGGGCGACGATGTCCGCTTCCATGGCGTGGAATTTGGCGTTCAGCACCTTGTGGTCGATGCCCGCTTTGGTCAGCTCACGGGACACCACTTCGGATTTCTCGATTGAGATGGTACCCACCAGCACCGGTTGGCCTTTGGCGGTACGCTCGCGGATATCTTCAATGATGGCGCCGATCTTCTCTTTCTCGGTCATGTACACCAGATCCGGCATATCCTTACGGATCATCGGACGGTTGGTTGGCACCACGATCGTGTCCAGCTTGTAGATCGAACTGAATTCGAAGGCTTCGGTATCGGCGGTACCGGTCATCCCGGCCAGCTTCTCGTACAGACGGAAGTAGTTCTGGAAGGTGATCGAAGCCAGCGTCTGGTTCTCGTTCTGGATCTCCACGCCTTCTTTGGCTTCCACCGCCTGGTGCAGACCGTCGGACCAACGGCGGCCCTGCATGGTACGGCCGGTGTGTTCATCGACGATGATCACTTCACCATCTTTCACGATGTAGTCCACGTCGCGGGTGAACAGCACGTGGGCGCGCAGCGCGGCGGTAACGTGGTGCATCAGCATGATGTTGGTCGGCGAGTACAGCGATTCGCCTTCATCCATGATGCCGGCGTCCACCAGCATCTCTTCGATCAGGATCAGACCGCGTTCGGTCAGGTGGACCTGACGCGCCTTCTCGTCCACCGAGAAGTGCCCTTCACCCTTGAAGGTGTCGGAGTCTTCTTTTTCCTGGCGGATCAGTTTAGGGATCAGCTTGTTGACCTTGATGTACATCTCAGAGCTGTCTTCGGCCGGGCCGGAGATGATCAGCGGCGTACGCGCTTCATCGATCAGGATGGAGTCCACCTCATCCACCAGCGCATAGTGCAGTTTGCGCTGCACGCGCTCTTCCGGGCTGAACGCCATGTTGTCGCGCAGGTAGTCGAAGCCGTATTCGTTGTTGGTGCCGTAGGTGATGTCGGCGGCGTAAGCTTCGCGCTTGGCCGGCGCCGGCATGCCCGGCAGGTTGATGCCGATGCTCAGGCCGAGGAACTCGAACAGCGGACGGTTGTTTTCGGCGTCACGCTGCGCCAGATAGTCGTTGACGGTCACGACGTGCACGCCGCGGCCGCTCAGGGCGTTCAGGTAGGCCGGCAGCGTCGCGGTCAGGGTTTTACCTTCACCGGTGCGCATCTCGGCGATGCAGCGATCGTTCAGCACCATGCCGCCCAGCAGCTGCACGTCGAAGTGACGCATGCCGAACACGCGCTTGCTCGCCTCGCGCACCACGGCGAAGGCTTCAGGGATCAGGCTGTCCAGCGACTCGCCTTTCTCCAGGCGTGCGCGGAACTCGTTGGTTTTCGCTTTCAGCTCGTCATCGGACAGTTTTTCCATGTCCGGTTCCATGCGGTTGATCTGCTCAACCACTTTGCGCATGCGGCGCAGGGTACGATCGTTACGGCTGCCAAAAACTTTGGTTAATAATTTCACTAACATGATGTTTGATATCTCTGTCATGACCGCCGAACACGGCAGTCAACTTGCTATTATTTATGGTTTTTGTGCCCGAAGGGCGAGATCAGACGAGGGCGGCAGGCCCGGCGCGAATGCCCTGCACCTGCGCCACCCACAGGCCGGTCTGGTGCCGCGCCAGCGTGGGCAGCACCTCAAGGTGAGTGTGGCGAATGATGGTCGGCGGCTTCGGCTCGTGCGTCAGCAGCGCGTTGAGGGTAGACAGCAGCGCCAGTTGCGCTACCTGCAAAGGGGGTTCCGCTTCGGCTTCGCTCTCCTGCACCCGCGCATAAACCGCCTGCGGCGCCAGCGCGAAAGAGAGGTGACGAATGACGGTGCGCAGCGCATGTTGCTGCCAGTAATCTACGCTGAAGGTAGGACGGCGATGCGCGTCCTGCAGCAGGGCCAGGCTGTTGAACGTGCCATTGGCCGAATTTTGCCGGTTAAGGCTGGACGACGTATTCGGCAGTGCGGCCTGATCGGGGGCGCCGGACAAATTGGAAGACGCGCCAAGCGTGGCCGCAACCATCCCTAACAGGAGATGGGGCCAGAAATAACGTCTGCCAAATTGTCGCCAACGATTTAGAATACCGATCACGAGTTTATAATCCGCCGGAGCCCATTATGCGCGATAGCCGTCCACAATTATTAGATGTCCTGTTCGACGACGCGTCTGCCGGCAGCAAAGGGCCGCTGCATAACGTCCAGCAACGCGCGGTGGCGCTGCTCAAGCTTAACCGTGCAGTGAAGGGCCTGTTGCCCGCACCCCTGCATCCCTGGTGCCGCGTCGCGAATTTCCGACAGGGTATTTTAGTGCTCGAAACGGCAAATGCCAGTTGGATGATGCGCTTGCGCTACGAACAACCCGCTTTGCTGTCTGCACTACGAGCGCAAATTCTACCATCATTGTCGTCGATCGACATCAGGATTAATCCGGCCTTGATGGCGAAAGGCAGCAACCAAGTGCAAAACGCAGAGAAAGCGCCGGAAAAACCCGTGCCGATGCGGCATTTGAGTCTGGAAAGTGCGGAAGAGCTGAGAGGGTTGGCGAGCCGTAGCCCGGAGAAACTGCGCAAGATATTGGAACGGCTGGCTGCATTGGCCGGAGAGGGTACCAACACAACCAGTCGTGATAAGTAATCAGCGACACAAACTGCAAAACAGCCGGCATCATGAGCCTGAATGATCAGGCTCTCAGGGGATGCGCCTGCCGTTATTCGCAGGCGAGGAATTCGGACCTTACGCCAATACGGTAGACGGCGCCTTGAATGCCAACGGCATTTCGGCTTCGTCCTGGAAGGTCACGTATTCCCACGCTTCCTGCTTGGCCAGTACGGCCTGCAGCAGTTTGTTGTTCAGCGCGTGGCCAGACTTGAACGCGGTGAATGCGCCAATGATGTTGTGGCCACACATGAACAGGTCGCCGATGGCGTCCAGCATTTTGTGACGTACGAATTCGTCTTCGAAACGCAGACCGTCTTCGTTCAGCACGCGATAGTCATCTACCACGATGGCGCAATCGAAGCTGCCGCCCAGGGCCAAGCCGCGGGACTGCAGGTATTCAATGTCGCGCATGAACCCGAAGGTGCGCGCACGGCTGATTTGACGCACGAACGACTCAGCCGAGAAATCAAGACGGTAGCGCTGAGAGCTGGCGTCGATAGCCGGGTGGTTGAAGTCGATGGTGAAGTCCAGGCGGAACCCGTTGTGCGGGGACAGCTCGGCCCATTTGTCGCCGTCTTCAACGCGTACGGTCTCTTTCAGACGCAGGAATTTCTTCGCCGAGTTCAGTTCTTCGATACCGGCATCCAGCAGCAAGAACACGAACGGACTGGCGCTGCCGTCCATGATTGGGATTTCAGCGGCGTCGACTTCAATGACGATGTTGTCGATGCCCAGCCCAGCCAGCGCGGCGTTGAGGTGCTCAACGGTCGAAATACGCACGTCATGCTCATTCACCAGGCAAGTACAGAGCATGGTATCACGCACGGATTTTGCATCAGCCGGAAAATCAACCGGTGGATTCAAGTCAGTGCGACGATAGATGACCCCGGTATTAGCCGGCGCTGGGCGCATTGTCAGCGTGACTTTCTTGCCGGTATGCAAACCGACGCCAGTCGCCTGAACAATACGTTTTAATGTCCTTTGTTTGATCATCGTTTTATCTCGCAATGTTATCCATCCTACCAGCCAAGCATACAGCATGGCCGGCGGGACAGTTTAGCACAAAGAGCGGAGATTCCAAATTCTCAGGATATTCTTAGTCTGCCTGTTTACGCAGGAAGGCTGGAATATCAAGATAGTCGGGCTCTTTATTCGGCTGCGCAGCTTGGTCGTTGACCACCTTGGCGGCAGGTTTCACTTCCTGCGGCAGAGGCGACATGCCGTGCTGCTGATAACGGTGATCCATCACTGGCTGGCTGGCCTGCTTATTGGTCACCAGAGTGATTTCTGGACGCTTGTCCATACCGATACCGGTTGCAACCACGGTTACGCGCAGTTCGTCGTTCATTTCCGGATCCAGCGAGGTACCGATAACCACTGTAGCGTTGTCGGAAGCGAACGCACGGATGGTGTTACCCACGGTTTCGAACTCATCCAGACGCAGATCGAAGCCAGCGGTAATGTTGACCAGCACGCCGCGCGCGCCGGACAGGTCGATGTCTTCCAGCAGCGGGCTGGAGATCGCCATTTCGGCCGCTTCTTCGGCACGGTCTTCACCGCAAGCCACGCCGGAACCCATCATCGCGTAGCCCATTTCGGACATCACGGTGCGCACGTCGGCGAAGTCGACGTTCATCAGGCCCGGACGGGTGATCAGCTCGGCGATACCCTGCACCGCGCCTTTCAGCACGTCGTTGGCCGCACCGAACGCGTCCAGCAGAGAGATCCCGCGCCCCAGCACTTTCAACAGCTTGTCGTTCGGGATGGTGATCAGCGAGTCCACGTGTTTGGACAGCTCAGCGATACCCTGCTCCGCGAATGCCATGCGCTTCTTGCCTTCGAAGTTAAAAGGCTTGGTCACCACGGCCACGGTCAGAATACCCAAATCTTTAGCCACTTCAGCCACCACTGGCGCCGCACCGGTACCGGTACCGCCGCCCATGCCGGCTGCGATGAAGACCATGTCTGCGCCGTCCAGCGCTGCGCGCAGGGCTTCGCGGTCTTCTTCCGCTGAATTGCGACCCACCTCAGGGTTCGCGCCCGCACCCAGACCTTTGGTAATACCGCTACCAATCTGGATGGTTTGGCCAACCGCCGTTTTGCGGAGCGCCTGGGCGTCCGTGTTCACAGCGAAGAATTCAACACCTTCGATGCGCTCGCGCACCATGTGTTCAACGGCGTTGCCACCGCCGCCGCCGACGCCGATGACTTTAATCACCGCGTCATTGGTTAGTTCCATTGGTTCAAACATAGTTTCTCTCCGTTTTGTGCCTGTCGCTGCGAGATCATAAAAAGATTACTCAGCATGATCTCTTTGTTGAAACATTAAAACTCTTTTCTCAGCCAGCTATTGATGCGTTTAAACCAATTGCCCACCGAGGCGCGTTTTTCTACTTCCGTCTCACCGCTCAGGTGAGACTCTTTTCCATAGTGCAGCAGACCTACCGCCGTCGAGTAGTAAGGCTCCTGCGCATAATCCGTCAGACCCGTGATGTTCAAGGGTTGGCCGATGCGTACCTGGGTGTGGAACACCCGTTGCGCACAGGCTGCCAGACCATCAATCTGGGCGGCGCCACCGGTCAGCACGATACCTGCCGCCAGATGATGCTTCACCCCTTGCTGACGCAGTTGCTCCTGCAATTGCAAAATTTCATCGTTAACCAGATTCAACAGTTCGGTGTAGCGTGGCTCAATGACTTCAGCCAGCGTCTGTCTTTGCAGACTGCGTGGGGGACGTCCCCCAACGCTAGGCACCTCTACATTCTCATCCTTGCTAACAATCGACCCAAGCGCACAACCGTGTCGAACTTTAATCGCTTCCGCGTCGGTCGGCGGCGTGCCAAAGGCGTAAGCGATGTCGCTGGTGACCACGTTCCCGGCGTAAGGGATCACTTTGGTGTGGCGCAGCGCGCCGCCGGTGTACACCGCCATATCCATGGTGCCGCCACCGATATCCACCACGCAAACGCCGAGTTCGCGTTCATCTTCGGTCAGCACCGCGTAGCTCGCGGCCAGACCGGCGAAAATAAGTTGGTCAACTTTCAGGCCGCAACGTTCCACGGCCTTGACGATGTTCTTCGCCATATCGTTATGGCAGGTAATCAGATGCACCTTGGCCTGCATGCGCACGCCGGACAGCCCAACCGGGTTTTTGATGCCTTCCTGATAATCGATGGCGTATTCCTGAGGAATCACATGCAGGATGCGGTGTTCGTCGCGCACGCGCACCGATTTGGCGGTGTGCACCACGTTCTCCACGTCGTCCTGCGTCACTTCCTCTTCCGAGATCGGCACCATACCGATTTCGTTCTGGCAGCTGATGTGCTTGCCCGACAGCGCCAGATACACTGACGAGATCTGGCAGTCCGCCATCAGCTCGGCCTGATCGATGGCGCGCTGTACGCACTTCACCACCGACTCCAGGTCGTTTACGCCGCCCTTATCCATGCCGCGAGACGGGCAGCTGCCCACCCCGATAATGTTGACCATGCCATCGGGCAGAACTTCCCCTACCAATGCGGAGACTTTTGCAGTACCGATCTCCAGTCCAACTACCAGTTTTCTGTCCGTCGACTTGATCATTGTTGTTTTGCCTGTGCCTGATTCTGTTGCTGATTACTGTTTTGCTGACCGCCAAGCGCCTGCGGATCGACCAACACCGGAGCCCACCCTACCGAAGCGCCGGACTCGTAGCGCAGATCGACATAGCTGACACGCTTGCTCTCCGCCTGGCCCTGCTGTTGCAATACCGGGTAAAGCTCGATAAACCGCTGCAAACGCCCGTTGCGGTCATCGCGCCCCAGCTCAAGCCGAACATCGTTGTCCAGCGCCAGCTGCCAGGAATGGCGCGCGGTCATCGCCGCCATTTTCAGCGTATATTTGCTGGCCGCCAACGTGGCGCTCATCGCCCGATAGCCCTCCAGCACATCCTGCTCGCTCCCTTCCGGCCCGTAGAGCAGTGGCAACTTCTGCTTGCCCGCCCGCTCCGCCGGCACGCTGAACGCTTTGCCCTCGGCGTCCACCATGTGCAAATCGTTCCAGCGCGCCACCGGGACGTACTCCACCAGATGGATCTTCAGCTCATCCGGCCATTGTTTGCGCACGCTGGCCTGCTTGATCCACGGCAGACGTTCGATCTGCTGCTGGATGACGTCCACATCCTGCGTCATAAAGGTGCCGGGTGCGCCCAGCGCCAGGATCGCCTGACGAATATCATCGTTGGTGGTGTAGTGGCGTTCGCCGGTCACCACCAGCCTTGAGAGCGGCAGGCGACTGGCGTCTTTCATCCAGCCAAGCACCGCCCAACCGCTCCACACGACCGTTCCCAACACCATCAGCAGGAAAATCATTCCCGCCAACTGGGTTCCATTGCTGCGGCGCGGGCCGTTATCCACCTCGCGATCGCGCGCATTCAGGGCAGCTTGCGACATATCAGTCGGCCAACTCCAAAATTCTCGCCACTAGCTGCGAGAAGCTTAATCCAAACTGGCGCGCTGCCATCGGCACCAGGCTATGACTGGTCATGCCCGGAGAGGTGTTCACCTCAAGCAGATAGAAGCTGCCATCGCTGTCTTGCATTACGTCGACGCGGCCCCAGCCGCTGCAGTCCAGACCGCGGTAGGCGCGCAGCGCCAATGCCGCCATCTCGGCTTCCTGCTCGGCGCTCAAACCGCTCGGGCAGAAGTACTGCGTATCGTCCGAAATGTACTTGGCCTGGTAGTCGTAAAACACACCGGCCGGCTGGATGCGGATCGACGGCAGCACCTGGTCGCCCAGCATTGCCACGGTGTATTCCGGCCCGCTCAACCACTTCTCCACCAGCACATCGTCGTCATGGCGGAAGGCTTCTTCCAACGCCGCTTCCAACGCAGCGCTCTCGGTGACCTTGCTCATGCCGACGCTGGAGCCTTCACGGCTTGGCTTGACGATCAGCGGCAGACCGAGATCCGCCACGCGCGCCAGCAGCGCCGCTTTTTCGGTGCCGAAGTACAGTTGGCGATTCAACGCCACGTAAGGCGCCACCGGCAAGCCCATCGACTGCCACACCATCTTGGTGCGCCATTTGTCCATGGTCAGCGCCGAGGCCATCACGCCGCTGCCGGTATAAGGCAGCTCGAGGAACTCCAGGAGCCCCTGCAGGGTGCCATCCTCGCCGCCGCGGCCGTGCAGCGCGATAAACACTTTGGTGAACCCCTGCTCTTTCAGCTGGGTCACCGGGAAATCGCGGGTATCGACGCCGTGCGCATCGATACCGGCTTCGCGCAACCCGGCCAGCACCGCGGCGCCGGATTGCAGAGAAACGTCACGTTCAGCGGAGGTGCCGCCCAGCAGAACTGCAACTTTATCAGCCATGGTGCTCCTCCTCTTTCTTCGGCGGCTGCAGCTTCAGCTCGGCCAGTTTACGGGCGATTTTGCCCACGTTACCGGCGCCCTGCACCAGCACCAGGTCTTCATCCTGCAGCAGCTGCGCCAGCGTTTCCGGCACGCTATCGGCATCGGAAACCAGGATCGGATCCAGCTTGCCGCGGCTGCGGATGGTGCGGCACAGCGAGCGGCTGTCCGCGCCCGGGATCGGCGCTTCGCCGGCGGCGTACACGTCGAGCATCAGCAGCACATCCACCTGCGACAGCACGTTGGCGAAATCGTCGTACAGATCGCGAGTACGCGTGTAGCGGTGCGGCTGGAAGATCATCACCAGACGCTTGTCCGGCCAACCGGCGCGCGCCGCCTTCAGCGTGGCGTCCACTTCGGTCGGATGGTGGCCGTAGTCGTCCACCAGCATCGCGCTGCCCGCTTTGCCGTTGACCGGCTCCAGCGGGAACTCGCCGAGGAAATCGAAGCGACGCCCGGTACCCTGGAAACCCGCCAGCGCGCGCAGGATATCTTCGTCGTCGATGCCTTCTTCGGTCGCTACCGCTACCGCCGCCGCCGCGTTCAACGCATTGTGGCGGCCCGGCGCGTTCAGCGTCACCGTCAGCAACGGCTTGTCCTGACGGCTCAGGGTAAAGTGCCCCTGCGGCCCAATCTGCCGGTAGTCTTCGATGCGCACATCAGCATCTTCATTGAAGCCATAAGTGGTGATATGGCGACCCACGCGCGGCAACAGCTCGCGCACTACCGGATCGTCGATGCACATCACCGCACGGCCGTAGAACGGCAGGTTGTGCAAGAAATTGATAAACGTCTGCTTCAGGTTCTCGAAGTCGCCCTGGTAAGTGTCCATATGGTCGGCTTCGATGTTGGTGACCACGGCCACCATCGGCTGCAGGTGCAGGAACGACGCATCGCTCTCATCCGCTTCCGCGATCAGATAACGGCTGGACCCCAGTCGCGCGTGGGTGCCTGCCGCCTTCACCAGCCCGCCATTGACGAAGGTCGGGTCCAGGCGGGCTTCGGCATAAATGCTCGAGACCATCGCCGTGGTGGTGGTTTTGCCGTGCGTGCCGGCGATAGCAATGCCGTGGCGAAAACGCATCAGCTCCGCCAGCATTTCAGCGCGGCGGATCACCGGGATGCGCGCTTCACGAGCGGCGACGATCTCCGGGTTGTCGGCGGAGATGGCGGTAGACACCACCACCACGCTCGCATCCAGCACGTTTTCCGGACGGTGATTGAAGTAAATCGTCGCCCCGAGCGCGCTCAACTGTTGGGTCACCGGATTCGGCGCCAGGTCGGAGCCGCTGATCTGATACCCTTCGTTTGCCAACACTTCGGCGATACCACCCATGCCGGCACCACCGATGCCGACAAAGTGAATGTGCCGGACGCGACGCATCTCGGGCACGATAGTACGTAGTTTCGCCAGTTGTTGTGTATTCATCACTCTCTCTAATCCGGATCCGGTACCCCGGCCCTACATCACATTGCTTTTATTCAGGTTCGGCGCGCCGAACCCCTGCACTCGTTACCTGGCGAGCCGCACCAGCTCCGCCGCCACGCGCTCGGTGGCGTCCGGAATGGCGACCGCGCGCGCTTTCTCGGCCATGGCCAGCAGCGTCTTGCGATCCCAGCTCGCCAGCAGCTCGGCCACCACATCGGCGTTGAACTGCGGCTGTTCGATAATCTTCGCCGCGCCGGCTTCTTCCAGCGGACGTGCGTTCCAGTACTGTTGACGATCCTTGTGCATGAACGGCACGAAGATCGCCGGCAGCCCCGCCGCCGCGATTTCGCTGACGGTCAACGCGCCGGAGCGGCAGACCACCACGTCGGCCCAGGCATAGGCGGCTGCCATGTCGTCGATGAACTCGGTCACCTTGTGCTGCGTCTGCCCTACCCTCTCGTAGTCGCGCAGCACCGTTTCCAGCGCGCCCTTGCCAACCTGATGCCAGAGCGTAATTCTATCGCCCAAACGCGCCGCGACTTCAGGAACTGTCTGATTCAGCACGCGCGCGCCCTGACTTCCGCCAATCACCAACACACGGATCGGGCCTTCGCGCCCTTGCAACCGCTCCGCCGGCAGTGGCAGCGCCAACACGTCGGTACGCACCGGGTTGCCCACCACCTCGGCGTTCGGGAACGCGCCGGGGAAGGCCTGCATCACTTTGGCGGCGATGCGCGCCAGCCAGCGGTTGGTCAAACCGGCGATGCCATTCTGCTCGTGCAGCACCACCGGGATGCCGCACTGCCAGGCCGCCAGGCCGCCGGGGCCGGAAACGTAACCGCCCATCCCCAGCACCACATCCGGCTGATAGCTGCGCATAATGGCTTTCGCCTGCCGCACCGCCTGCCAGATCCGCAGCGGCGCCGTCAACTGGGCCTTCAGGCCCTTGCCGCGCAGGCCGGAGATGCGGATAAAATCAATCTCGATCCCGTGCTTCGGCACCAGATCGGCTTCCATTCGGTCTGCGGTTCCGAGCCAGCGCACCTGCCAGCCCTGCGCCATCAGATGATGCGCGACCGCCAGCCCCGGGAACACGTGCCCGCCGGTACCGCCTGCCATCACCATTAAACGCTTAGGTTTCCCGCTCATCCCTTACCTCTTCACAAACGCCTGAGCCTTGGTCAGGCGCGTTTCATAATCAATTCGCAGCAACAGCACGATCGCCGTCGACATAATCAGCAAGCTCGAGCCGCCGTAACTGATCAGCGGCAGCGTCAGACCTTTGGTCGGCAGCATGCCCGCGGCGGCGCCGACGTTAACCAGCGCCTGGAAGCTGAACCACACGCCGATCGCGCAGGCCAGGAAGCCGGAGAAGCGTTGGTCGATCTCCAGCGCGCGGCGCCCGATGGACATCGCGCGAAAAGCGACGAAGAATACCATTAACAGGGCTAAAACCACACCGATATAGCCCAGTTCTTCACCCAAAATGGAGAAGATGAAGTCGGTATGCGCTTCCGGCAAATACTCCAGTTTCTGCACCGAGTTGCCGAGCCCCTGCCCCCAGAACTCACCGCGGCCGAATGCCATCAGCGACTGGGTCAACTGGTAGCCGCTGCCGAACGGGTCGGCCCACGGGTTCCAGAACGAGGTCACGCGGCGCATACGGTACGGTTCCGCGATAATCAGCAGCACCACGGCGAACACGCCGGAGCCGATGATCGCCAGGAACTGCCACATTTTCGCGCCGGCCAGGAACAGCATCGCCAGCGTGGTGATGAACAGCACCACCACGGTACCGAGGTCCGGCTGCGCCAGCAGCAGCACCGCCAGCACCACCATCACGCCCATCGGCTTACAGAAGCCCCAGAAGTTGCTGCGCACCTCTTCCACCTTGCGCACCAGATAGCTCGCCAGGTAGCAGAACAGCGACAGCTTGGACAGCTCTGCGGGCTGAATACGCAGCGGGCCGAGCGCGATCCAACGCGAGGCCCCGTTTACCGAGCTCCCCACCACCAGGACGATCAGCAGCATCACGATCGACATCAGCAGCATTACGTTGCTGTAGCGCTGCCAAACTTCCATCGGGATGCGCAGCGTCACCAGCGACAGACCGAACGCCAGGCCGAGGTACAACGCATCACGTTTGGCGAACAGGAACGGATCGTCCGCCAGGCGTTGGCCGATCGGCATCGACGCCGAAGTCACCATCACGAAGCCGATGATCGCCAACCCGAAGGTCAGCCACAGCAGGGTGCGATCGTACAGCACCATGTTGACCGCGTCGTTGTCGCGCGCGCCGGTCACCCAGTCTTTCAGCCGTTCTGTCAGCCCGAAGTTCGGCAAGCGTAGTTTCATCCGCCAAGCTCCTGCGCCAGGCGGGCGAACTCATCGCCGCGCACTTCAAAATTACGGAACTGATCGAGACTGGCGCAGGCCGGCGACAACAACACCATATCGCCGGGCTGTACGCGGCCGGCGATGGTGCGCATCGCCTGCTCCATGGTCTCGGTCAGCGTCGCCACTTCCGGCCGCAGCTGCGCCAGCTGGGCGCCGTCGCGGCCAAAGCAATACAGACGCACGTTGTCGCCCTGCAGATAGCGCGCCAGCGGCGAGAAATCGGCGGACTTGCCGTCGCCGCCCAGCAGCAGATGCAGCGTGCCGTCCACCTGCAGGCCGTTCAGCGCCGCTTCGGTGCTGCCGACGTTGGTAGCTTTGGAATCGTTGATCCAACGCACGCCGTTGTTCTCCCAGGCCAGCTGGAAGCGGTGCGCCAGGCCGGTGAAGGTGGTCAGCGCCTTCAGGCTGGACGCGCGCGGGATATTGACCGCATCCGCCAACGCCAGCGCCGCCAGGGCGTTGGTGTAGTTGTGGCGGCCGGTCAGTTTCATCTCGCGCGTATTCAGCACCTTGTCACCGCGCACCCGCAGCCAGGTTTCCCCCTGCTGACGGTTCAGGTGATAGTCGCCCACGTCCGCACCGAAGCTGACGCAGCGCTCGTCGGCGCCGCGCACCGGCATGGTCAGCGCATCGTCCGCGTTCACCACGCACACGGCGGCGTTTTCATACACGCGCAGCTTGGCGCCGCGATACTGCTGCAGGCCGAACGGATAGCGATCCATATGGTCTTCGGTCACGTTCAGGATGGTCGCCGCCGCCGCCCGCAGGCTATGCGTCGTTTCCAGCTGGAAGCTGGACAGCTCCAGCACGTACAGCCGGCATTCCTGGCGCAGCAGGCTCAGCGCCGGCAGGCCGATATTGCCGCCCACGCCCACCGCCCAACCGGCGGCTTTCGCCATCTCGCCCACCAGGGTGGTGACGGTGCTTTTGCCGTTGGAGCCGGTGATCGCCACGATCGGCGCCTGCGCCTCGCGGCAGAACAGCTCGACATCGCCGACGATTTCCACGCCGGCGTCAGCCGCGGCGCTCAATGCCGGGGTCGCCAGCGCGACGCCCGGGCTGGCGACGATCAGATCCGCCGCCAGCAGCCAGTCCTGATTCAAATCACCCAGATGGCGCTCCACGCTTTCAGGCAGTTTGTCCAACCCTGGCGGCGCGATACGGGTATCCATCACGCGCGGCGTAACGCCGCGCGCCATGAAGAAATCGACACAGGACAGGCCGGTGAGGCCCAACCCGATGATGACGACTTTTCTACCCTGATAGTCTGCCATGATTAACGCACCTTCAGCGTTGCCAGGCCAATCAGCACCAGCATCAGCGAAATGATCCAGAAGCGCACGATCACGCGCGGTTCCGGCCAGCCTTTCAATTCATAGTGGTGGTGAATCGGCGCCATGCGGAAAATGCGTTGTCCACGCAGCTTGAACGACCCCACCTGCAGGATCACCGACAGCGTCTCTACCACGAATACGCCGCCCATGATCACCAACAAGAACTCCTGACGCAGCAGCACCGCGATGGTGCCCAGCGCGCCGCCCAGCGCCAGCGAACCGACGTCGCCCATAAATACCTGCGCCGGGTAGGTGTTGAACCACAGGAACCCGAGGCCGGCGCCGACGATGGCGGTGCAGACGATCACCAACTCACCGGCATGACGCAGATACGGAATATGCAGGTAGTTGGCGAAGTTCATGTTACCGGTCGCCCAGGCCACCAGCGCGAAACCGGCCGCCACGAATACCGTCGGCATAATCGCCAGGCCGTCCAGGCCATCGGTCAGGTTGACCGCGTTGCTGGTGCCGACGATGACGAAATAGGCCAGCAGGATGTACAGCAAGCCCAGCTGCGGCATCACGTCCTTAAAGAACGGCACAACCAGCTCGGTGGCTGGCGTGTCTTTTCCTACGGCGTACATGGCGAATGCGACAATCAGCGCAATCACCGACTGCCAGAAATACTTCCAGCGGGCGATCAGCCCTTTGGTGTCCTTACGCACCACCTTGCGGTAGTCGTCGACGAAACCGACGATGCCGTAACCCACCAGCACAAACAGCACGCACCAGACATACGGGTTGGACGGGTAGGCCCACATCAGCACCGAAATGGTGATGGAGGTCAGGATCATGATACCGCCCATGGTCGGCGTGCCGCGCTTGCTGAAGTGCGACTCGGGGCCGTCGTTACGCACTACCTGCCCGAAGGACATTTCTTGCAGACGCTTGATCACCCGC
This sequence comes from Serratia sp. CY83965, assembly GCF_052166375.1. NCBI lineage: Bacteria > Pseudomonadati > Pseudomonadota > Gammaproteobacteria > Enterobacterales > Yersiniaceae > Serratia > Serratia sp. CY83965. The sequence goes on from NZ_JBJNOV010000008.1 coordinate 118,054, forward strand.
GGGCCCATCCACAGCGACAGGAACAGCGCGGTCAGCAGGCTGACAATGGCTCGGAACGTCAGATAAGAAAAGACGTTGAAGCCTGAGTAATACTTGACCAAATGCTCGGCCAGCCAAACTAACATGGTGCTTTCTCCTGTAACGCGCGTACTACCTGCTCCATTGCGGCACTACGTGAACCTTTGATTAACACGGTGATGACCGCATGTTCCGACAGTAATTCCGCCACGCGCGCGATCACTGCTGTCTTGTCCTGATAATGTTCGCCATTGCCGGAGGCTTCGCTCAGCACGCGGCTCAACCCGCCGACGCTGATCACTTTGTCGACCCCGGCCAGACGGGCGGCTTCACCCACCTGACGGTGGCACTCTTCCGCTTCTGCGCCCAGCTCGGCCATATCGCCGACCACCATCACGCGATAGCCCGGCATTTCCGCCAGCACCTGCGCCGCCGCGGTCATCGACCCGACGTTGGCGTTGTAGCTGTCATCCAGCAGCAGCTTGTCTTCGGCCAGCGCCACCGGGAACAAACGCCCCGGCACCGCCTGCAATTGCTTCAACCCCTGACGCACCGCTTCAAGGGTGGCGCCCACCGACATCGCCAGCGCCGTGGCCGCCAGCGCGTTGGCCACGTTGTGGCGCCCCGGCAGCGGCAGCGCGATCTCGGCGGTGCCGAACGGGCTGTGTAACGTAAACTGCGTGCCTGCGCCGTTCACCCGCACGTCGTCCGCGAAGAAGTCCACGCCTTCGGCGGCCTGCGGCGAGAAGCGCCAGACGGTTTTGCCGCCCAGCATGCTCTGCCAGTGCGGCCAGTCGTTGTTATCGGCGTTGATGATCGCCACGCCGTCGGCCGGCAGGCCGGTAAAGATTTCACCTTTCGCCTGGGCGACGCCGGCCAGCGAGCCGAAGCCTTCCAGGTGCGCTGCCGCCAGGTTGTTCACCAAAGCGGTCTGCGGACGCGTCAATGCGGTGGTGTAAGCAATTTCGCCAATGTGATTAGCGCCCAGCTCTATCACGGCAAAGTCATGCTGCGGCTCCAGACGCAACAGCGTCAGCGGCACGCCGATGTCGTTATTGAAGTTGCCGGCGGTATACAGCACTTCGCCGCATTCACGCAGAATGGCGGCGGTCATTTCTTTCACCGATGTCTTGCCCGAGGAGCCGGTCAGCGCCACCACGCGCGCAGGCACCTGTTGACGCACCCAGGCGCCAAGCTGCCCCAGCGCCAGACGGGTGTCTTTCACCACCAGCTGCGGCGCGTCCACCAATAAGCGCTTACTGACCAGCAACGCCCCGGCGCCTGCGGCTACGGCATCCGCCGCGAAGTCGTGAGCGTCGAAACGCTCGCCTTTCAGCGCTACAAACAGGCAACCGGCGGTCACCTTGCGGGTGTCTGTCGTCACCTCGACAATTTGGCAATCGGCGCCGATCAGTTCAGCGCTCAATACCTCAGCCAGTGTCTGAAGAGAGACAGGGATCATGCCAGCACCCCCAGCAGCCGTGCGACCGTCGTGCGGTCGGAATAATCCAGACGGCGGTTGCCCACCAGCTGATAATCTTCGTGGCCTTTGCCCGCCACCAACACCACATCCTGCTCCTGCGCCTGCATGATGGCGCTGGTCACCGCTTCGGCGCGGCCGTGGATCACCAGCGCCTGCCCGGCGTCCAGCAATCCGGTCAGGATGTCGTTGATAATCGCGCGCGGCTCTTCGGTCCGCGGGTTGTCATCGGTGATCACCACGCGATCGGCGAACTGCTCGGCGATGCCGCCCATCAGCGGACGTTTGCCCTTGTCGCGATCGCCGCCGCAGCCGAACACGCACCACAGCTGCCCCTGGCAGTGCAGGCGCGCAGCTTCCAGCGCTTTCTCCAGCGCATCCGGCGTGTGGGCGTAATCCACCACCACCGTCGGTTTGCCCGGCGCGTTAAACACTTCCATGCGGCCGCAGACCGGCTGCAGACGGCTGCCGGTTTCCACCAGCGCCTCCAGCGGGTAGCCCAACGACAGCAGCGTCGCCAAGGCCAACAGCAGGTTGCTGACGTTGAAAGCGCCCATCAGGCGGCTTTCGATCTCGCCGTCGCCCCAGCTGGAGCTGAAACGAACCGTGGCGCCGTTGTCGTGATAGTCGACCGCCGTGGTTTTCAGCCAGCGGCCGTGGCAGCCCGGCTGCAGGTTGTCCAGCATCGTCACCGCTACCGCATCCGGCAGCTTGCTCAGCCAGCGCTGGCCGACTTCATCGTCGGCATTGATGATCGCCTGCCCCACGTTGTGGGCGGCGAACAGCGACCATTTGGCCGCTTCGTAATTGGCCATGTCACCGTGATAATCCAGGTGATCGCGGCTCAGGTTGGTGAAAACCGCCGCAGCGAACGGCAGCGCCGCCACCCGGTGTTGCACCAGACCGTGGGATGAGACTTCCATCGCGGCGAAGGTCGCGCCCTGTTCCGCCAACTCGTTTAATACGTGTTGAACATCCACCGCAGAACCGGTGGTATTCTCCGTCGGACACACCTGGCCCAGCAGGCCGTTGCCGACGGTGCCCATTACCGCGCTGGTTTCGCCCAGCAGTTGGCTCCACTGCGCCAGCAGTTGCGTGGTGGTGGTTTTGCCGTTGGTGCCGGTCACCCCGACCAGGAGCAGACGCTCGCCCGGCTGATGGTAAAAACGCCCGGCCAGCGCGGAAAGGCGCTGGTTCAGTTGGCTCAGGTAGATCACCGGCACGCCGTGCATCTCAACGATGGCGCCGTCTTCGGCCTGACCGTCAGCCTCGGCGATCACAGCGGCGACGCCCTGCGCGATGGCCTGCGGAATATAGCGGCGTCCATCCGTTTGATGGCCGACCACGGCGACAAACAGATCCCCGGCAGCCGCCACGCGGCTGTCTAATGTCATTTCCCGCAGCGCGCGCCCGGGTGCCGTCGGCACCCACGGGGCGAGTAAGTCGCGCAAATTACGATCTGCCACCTGAACCCTCTTTCTTGTTAATCACTAATTCGCTTTTGTCACCGGTGGGCAACGCGTCAGGCTCGACGTTCATGGTGCGCAATACGCCGCCCATGATGGCGCCGAACACCGGCGCGGAGATTGCGCCACCATAGTATTTCCCACCCTGCGGGTCGTTGATGACGACCACCAGGGCAAAACGGGGGTTACTTGCCGGCGCGACGCCGGCGGTATAAGCGATGTATCGGTTGACGTATTTGCCGTCCGGGCCCACTTTTTTCGCGGTACCGGTTTTGATGGCGATACGGTATCCCTTGATGGCGGCTTTCACGCCGCCGCCGCCCGGCAAGGCCACGCTTTCCATCATGTGCACCACGGTGCGCACCAGAGGTTCAGGGAAAACGCGTTCGCCGGCGACCGGAGGGTCAACCTTGGTGATCGACAATGGGCGATACACGCCCAGGCTGCCGATCGTTGCATAGACTCGCGCCAACTGTAACGGAGTTACCATCAGCCCGTAGCCGAAAGAGAAGGTGGCCCTCTCTATGTCAGACCACCGTTGTTTTTTTGGGTATATGCCACTGCTTTCTCCGACCAGCCCCAAATTGGTCGCTTTTCCCAGCCCAAAACGAGAGTAAGTATCTACTAACGCTGAGGACGGCATCGCTAACGCCAGCTTTGAAACACCGACGTTACTCGACTTCTGCAAGATCCCGGTCAATGACAGCTCCGAGTACCGCGCCACGTCTTTGATCTCGTGGCCCTGAATGCGGTACGGGATGGTGTTCAGCACGCTGTTTTCTCTCACCACGCCGTTTTGCAGCGCGGTCATCACCACCATCGGCTTCACGGTTGAACCGGGTTCAAAAATATCGGTGATGGCGCGGTTACGCATGGTTTCTTTCGGCGTACCGGCCATGTTGTTCGGGTTGTAAGACGGGCTGTTGGCCATCGCCAGCACTTCGCCGGTGTTCACGTCGATCAGCACCGCAGTGCCCGATTCGGCCTTGTTGAACGCCACCGCGTTGTTCAGCTCGCGATACACCAGCGCCTGCAGGCGCTCATCGACGCTCAGTACCAGGTTGTGCGCCGCCTGACTGTCGACGGAGGAGATATCTTCGATCACCCGGCCGAAGCGGTCCTTACGCACCGTTCTCTCGCCCGGTTGCCCGGTCAGCCAGCGGTCGAAGCTCTTCTCGACGCCTTCGATACCTTGCCCGTCGATGTTGGTCACGCCGATGATGTGCGACGTCACCTGCCCCGCCGGGTAGTAACGGCGCGACTCCTGCCGCAGGTAGATCCCCGGCAGCTTGAGTTTGTGAATGTAATCGCCGATCGCCGGGTTAACCTGGCGCGCCAGATAAACGAAACGCCCTTTCGGGTTGGCGTTGATGCGGTTGGAAAGCTGGTCCAGCGGGATGTTCAGCGCATCGGAAAGCGCTTTCCAGCGGCTGTCCAGCGTGATGCCGCCGCGCTCGTTCAGCTCTTTCGGATCGGCCCACACCGCATTCACCGGCACACTGACCGCCAATGGACGGCCGGCGCGATCGCTGATCATGCCGCGCGCGGTCGGCACTTCCTGCACGCGCAGCGAACGCATGTCGCCTTCTTTCACCAGACGATCGGGGTTGATGACCTGCAGGTACGCGACGCGCAACATCAGGCCAACCATCGCCAGCAAAATGCAGCCGCACAGCAACGCAAAACGCCAGCTGACAAAGCTGGCCTGATCTTCCTGGCGTCTCAACTTACCGGGGCGCGCTGCTTTCATGCGTTTCCTTTCTACTCCGTGTCATTATTCCGGTTAAACCATTCATTGTTTAACGATGATATTTTCCTGCGATGGATCAACGTGTTGCATCTGCAGTTTTTCTGTCGCGATACGTTCAACCCGGCTGTGATCGCCGAGGGCGTTCTCTTCTAAAATCAGGTTGCGCCACTCGATATCCAGCGCATCGCGCTCCAGAACCAGCTGTTCGCGCTCAGCGGTCAGCAGGCGGGTGCGGTGCGCGGTAGTCACCACGAAAATCGCGGAAACCAGTGACGCAATCAGTAAAATCAGGGGGATCTTGGCATTGCGCAGCAGATCGCCGCCAATCACCCCGACCAAACCGTGACGTTCGTTGCCGATCACGCGGGCATCCTCTCAGCAATACGCAGCACCGAGCTGCGCGCACGCGGGTTGTCCGCCACTTCCGCTTCCGACGGCATCATTTTGCCCAGCGCTTTCAGCGTCCGGCCGCCCATGCCGCGCAGCTGCTCTTCGGTCAACGGAATGCCCGCCGGCACCTGAGCGCCGCGGCTGTGGTGACGCATAAAGCGTTTGACGATGCGGTCTTCCAGCGAGTGGAAGCTGATGATCGACAAACGGCCCTGCGGGGCCAGCACTTCCAGCGCGCCGTCGAGCGCACGCTCGATCTCTTCCAGCTCGCTGTTGATATAGATGCGGATCGCCTGGAAGCTGCGCGTCGCCGGATGCTTGTGCTTTTCACGGAACGGGCTGGCATCGGCGATCAGATCCGCCAGCTCTTTGGTGCGCGTCATCGGCTCCACGCGGTTTCTTTCCACGATGGCGCGCGCGATGCGCTTGGCGAAACGCTCTTCGCCAAAGGTTTTCAGCACCCAGGCGATATCGTCCGCTTCGGCCTTCATCAGCCATTCGGCGGCGGACAGGCCGGTGGACGGATCCATGCGCATGTCCAGCGGACCGTCGCGCATAAAGGAGAATCCGCGCTCCGCGTCGTCAAGCTGCGGCGAGGAAACGCCCAGATCGAGCAGAACGCCGTCGATCTTGCCCACCAGGTCGCGCTCCCGCACATAGTGCGACAACTCGGAAAATGGGCCGTGTACGATGGTAAAACGAGGATCTTCAATAGATTTGGCGGCTGCAATCGCCTGAGGGTCACGGTCAATCGCCAGCAAGCGCCCTTCCGGCCCCAGTTGGGACAGAATCAGACGAGAATGGCCACCGCGACCAAAAGTACCGTCGATATATATGCCGTTGCTGCGGATGTTGAGGCCGTTGACGGCTTCGTCCAGCAGGACGGTGGTGTGTTTATAGTTTTCCAACATGCTTATAGCGACAAGTCCTGTAGCCGCTCAGACAACGGTTCCTGAGTCGACTGTTCAGCGTCAATATCATCCTTGACTTGTTGATACCAGGTCTGTTCATCCCACAGTTCAAACTTGTTGAACTGACCGACCAGCATCACTTCTTTCGTGAGCCCGGCGTGTTGCCGCAGCGTACTGGCTAACAGCAAACGACCGGCACTATCCATCTGACACTCACTGGCATGCCCCAGCAGCAGGCGCTGAACGCGGCGCTCGGCGGGATTCATGCTCGACAGACGTGATAATTTTTGTTCAATAATTTCCCATTCGGGCAAAGGATAAAGCAGCAGGCAGGGCTGATGGAGGTCAATGGTACAGACCATTTGGCCTTGCGATTCCTCGTTGAGCAATTCCCGATATCGGGTAGGTACGGCGAGCCGCCCTTTGCTGTCGAGGTTGACCATCGTCGCTCCACGGAACATTCCTGAGCTACCCCTTAGTGACCGTTTTCACCACTTTACCCCACAAATTCCCACACAATGGAGTTTACGGAGGGTATGAAAACCTTGTCAAGCCAGAGCGCCAGCGCTTTGGCAATATTTCTCTGGTCATTTTGGGAGCTGACTCGCGAAAGAAACTCTGATTATTCGACGATTAAAAATTAACACCATGATAAACGGAGAGAATTTTCTAAGCGGAAAGAATCTGATTAAAAACCTGACGAACTGGCGATTAATTAACTCATTACTTCCTTCTGCAAGCCATGTCTCATTTTTCAGCTCGGCAATCTCAGGGCTGTAACCGCTGGCGAGCCGCGCCCGCCAAGGCTCGGCGCCAGGCGAACCGATCGCGGAATAAGGCCATAACCCCTTGAGTTAATAACGCTCAATCGTTATTCACCGTAAAGCCGGGCGCTATTTTACTTCAATTTGCACCGCCGTGATGAGGGCGCGATAAAAATAAATGGCTCGGATATTACGAGCAGAAGTAATTTCGATTCAAATCAATTTGGTAAGATTATTCCCAAAATACCTGTTTACAATTATGGTTTCATTTTCTTACACCTTTATTTCCACAATTTTTGCCGGAAAAATCCCCTTCAAAAACGAAAAATCGCAACCTTATGTTTTTAATCGATTTATTTAAAAACGCCGATTTTAATCTCTCCGCCCCATCCTATGCCCCAGCTCTGCGGGACAAAAAGCGAACAAATGTTAAAAATAAAAATATAAACCTAGTTAAAAAAGACAATTCAGATTAGTACACTATAAAAAAGGCAAAAAACCAGCCTTAACATCCAATAATTAATAACTTAACAGAATTTTAACCAAAGAGGATGACACATGCTTTCGCCCGCGACTCACTGGCGTAGCGCCGCTGCCGATACGTTCGCACTGGTGGTGTACTGCTTTATCGCCGGCATGGCGATAGAAGTGTTGATCTCAGGCATGAGCTTCCAGCAATCCCTCTCTTCGCGCCTGCTGTCGATCCCGGTCAACATCCTGATCGCCTGGCCTTACGGCCGCTATCGCGATCTGTTTATCCGCACGGCGCGCCGCTGCCCGCGCGGCCAGTTCCTGCTGCGCAACCTCGCCGATCTGCTGGCCTACGTCAGCTTCCAGTCGCCGGTTTATGCCGCCATTCTATGGAGCGTAGGCGCCGACGGCCAACAAATGCTGGCGGCGGTAACCAGCAATGCGCTGGTCTCCATGGCGATGGGCGTGGTGTATGGCTATTTCCTGGAATACTGCCGGCGGCTGTTCCGGGTGGCGGACTACGTCTAAACCAGGAGCCCGCCAACGCGGGGGCTCCTGCCAGGCAAACTACTTGCGGCTCAGGCTGCCGCGGCGGAACAGATTGCGGCGAATACGCGTCAATCCAGGCTTGGGTTTACGCGGTTCGTCCAGGCTGGCCAACACCAGCTCCAGCACGCGTTCGGCCACGTCACGATGGCGCTGCGCCACCGCGAGCACCGGGCACTCCAGGAAATCCAACAGTTCATGGTCGCCGAAGGTGGCAATCGCCAGATCGGTCGGCAAACGGCCGCGTTGCTTCAGCGTCACGTCCATCACTCCCTGCAACAGCGAGAACGAGGTGGTGAACAGCGCCTGCGGCATCGGGTGCGTCTTCAGCCATTCGGCAAACAGCGCGCCGGCGGCTTCACGCTCATAGCTGTTGGCATACAGGTAATCGACGTGGCGGGGATCCTCTTGCCAGGCCCGGCGGAAGCCCTGCTCACGCAGGAAGCTGACCGAAAGCTCCGGCAAGGCGCCCAGATACAGCACCGATTCAGCCGGGAAGGTGCGCAGCTCCTCCGCCAGCGCAAAGGCATCTTCCTCGTCGGCCCCGACGACGCTGATGAAATGTTCGCGATCCAACGCGCGGTCCAGCGCGATGATCGGCAGCGGATCGTTGGCCCAGCGTTGATAGAAGGGGTGCTCCGGCGGCAAGGCGGTGGAAACGATGATGGCGTCCACCTGACGCTGCAGCAAATGCTCGATACAGCGCATTTCGTTGTCCGGCTGATCTTCGGAACAGGCGATCAGCAATTGATAACCACGCTGGCGCGCCTGACGCTCCAGGTAGTTGGCGATACGGGTATAGCTGGTATTTTCCAGATCCGGGATCACCAGACCGATAGAACGGGTGCGCCCGGCGCGCAGCCCTGCCGCGACGGCATTCGGGTGATAGTTGTGCTCCCTAACCACGGCCATCACTTTCTCGACGGTTTTATCGCTGACACGATACTGCTTCGCCTTGCCGTTGATGACATAACTGGCCGTCGTGCGCGAAACGCCCGCGAGACGCGCGATTTCATCCAGTTTCACATTAACCCCTTAATGACGCTGAAAATAGAAGTGAAGGCTGTGCTCGGATTAACCATGGCATCCCGTACGGTTATTCAATCCAGCCTCTGCGATCTAACAGCAGAAAACACTACCTAGCAACCGCTTTTGCCGAAAGGTGCCAGCAATCGGGCAAAAAATACCGAAAAACAAAGGGCGCAGCCACGCCGCGCCCCGAATTATTCGCCGCCAGACCACGCTCAGCGCATAATTTTGTCGCCGCGCGACACGCCGACCACGCCGGAACGCGCCACTTCCACGATCTCCGCCACTTCACGCACCGCGCTCAGGAAGGCGTCGAGCTTGTCGCTGGTGCCGGCCAGCTGCACCGTATACAGCGTCGCCGTCACATCAACGATCTGGCCGCGGAAAATGTCGGCGCAGCGCTTCACTTCTTCACGGCCGTAGCCGCTGGCCTGCAGCTTCACCAGCATGATCTCGCGCTCGACGTGGGCGCCCTGCACCAGCTCGCTAACGCGCAGCACGTCCACCAGCTTGTGCAACTGCTTCTCAATCTGCTCCAGCACTTTCTCGTCGCCGACGGTCTGGATAGTCATGCGCGACAGCGTCGGATCGTCGGTCGGCGCCACCGTCAGGCTCTCGATGTTGTAACCGCGCTGGGAGAACAACCCCACCACGCGCGAGAGGGCGCCGGATTCGTTTTCCAGCAAGACAGATAAAATACGGCGCATGATCAGGTCCTCTCCGTTTTGCTAAGCCACATTTCGTCCATGCTTCCGCCGCGGATCTGCATCGGGTAAACATGTTCGGTTTCATCGACGGTCACGTCGACGAACACCAGCCGCTCTTTTTCCGCCAGCGCCTGCGCCAGCTTGCTTTCCAGCTCATCCGGCGTGCGGATGGCGATGCCGACATGGCCGTAAGCCTCGGCCAGCTTGACAAAGTCCGGCAGCGAATCCATGTAAGACTGCGAGTGGCGGCCGGAATAAATCATGTCCTGCCACTGCTTGACCATGCCCAGATAACGGTTGTTGAGGTTCACCACCACCACCGGCAGGTTATATTGCAGCGCGGTGGACAGCTCCTGAATGTTCATCTGGATGCTGCCGTCGCCGGTGACGCACACCACGGTTTCCTCCGGCAGCGCCAGCTTGACGCCCAATGCCGCCGGCAGGCCAAAGCCCATGGTGCCGAGGCCGCCGGAGTTGATCCAACGGCGCGGTTTGTCAAACGGGTAATAGAGCGCGGCGAACATCTGGTGCTGCCCCACGTCGGAGGTCACATAGGCGTCGCCTTTGGTCAGGCGATGCAGGGTTTCGATCACCGCCTGCGGCTTGATGGTGCCGCTGTTTTTGTCGTACCCCAAACAGTCGCGGGCGCGCCACTGTTCAATAGACTGCCACCAATCGCGCAACGCATCGTGATCCTGCGCCTTGTCATCCTGCGCCAACAGCTCCAGCATCTGCACCAACACCTGTTTGGCATCGCCGACGATCGGAATATCGGCATCCACCGTTTTGGAGATCGAGGTCGGATCGATATCGATATGCAGCACGGTGGCATCCGGGCAGTATTTGGCCAGATTGTTGGTCGTACGATCGTCGAAACGCACGCCGACGGCGAAGATCACGTCGGCATGGTGCATGGTTTTGTTGGCTTCATAAGTGCCGTGCATGCCGAGCATGCCGACACTCTGGCGATGGGTGCCGGGGAAAGCGCCCAGTCCCATCAGGCTGCTGGTCACCGGCAGGTTCAGCTGCTCCGCCAACGCCAGCAGTTCGGCTTCGCAACCGGCGTTGATCGCGCCGCCGCCGACATACATCACCGGCTTCTTGGCCGCCAGGATGGTTTGCAACGCGCGTTTGATTTGCCCGCGATGGCCCTGCACCGTCGGGTTATAAGAACGCATGCTCACGTCCTGCGGGTAGGCATAAGGCATCCGCACCGCCGGGCCGACGATGTCTTTCGGCAGATCGATCACCACCGGGCCGGGGCGGCCGCTGGAAGCCAGGTAAAAGGCCTTCTTCAACACCGCCGGGATGTCTTCGGTACGTTTCACCAGGAAGCTGTGCTTCACCACCGGCCGAGAAATCCCCACCATATCGCACTCCTGGAAGGCGTCGTAGCCGATCAGCGAGCTGGGCACCTGCCCCGACAGCACCACCATCGGTATCGAGTCCATATAGGCGGTGGCGATGCCGGTAATGGCGTTGGTGGCGCCGGGGCCGGAGGTCACCAGCACCACGCCCACTTCGCCGGTGGCGCGTGCGTAACCGTCGGCCATGTGCACTGCCCCTTGCTCGTGGCGCACCAGAATATGATCGATCCCTCCGACCGTATGCAGGGCGTCGTAGATATCGAGCACCGCCCCGCCGGGGTAGCCGAATACATGTTTAACGCCCTGATCGATCAACGATCGGACGACCATCTCGGCTCCTGACAACATCTCCATGGGTTTGCCTCCAGGCTTGCTTATTCTTCTCTGGCGCCGGAACGTAGCGCCTGCTGCGGGGCAATGCCCCTAAATTTTTATGGGTTGTCGCTATCGAATTAACATAACGTCAGAATATGGGGCAGGCAAACGGCAAAATGGCTTAACGGCGGCGGGGTTATTGCCAAGCGGCTGGAGATCGCAGCTTTATAAAAACAATGCGCTAGCCTCAGGGTTGTTGGGCTAGGCATTGTTTCGAACAGGAGGAAAATTACAGAACTAAATCAGGTGAAGGATATGCCGCTTTTTTCGCCGGGCACGTGGCCCGGCGGCGGCGTCAGGTCTGTTCCCGGTACATCGAGTCGATTTCGCGCTGATAGCGCTGCAGGATCACTTTGCGGCGCAGCTTCAGGGTTGGCGTCAGCTCCCCCAACTCCATGGAAAAAGCCGCCGGCAGCAGAGTGAACTTCTTCACCTGTTCGAAGCGCGCCAGCTCCTTTTGCATCTCGCGCAGGCGCTTTTCGAACATCGCGAGGATCTCGCCGTTGCGCAGCAGCTCCAGGCGATCCTGATACTTCAGGTTGACTGACTTCGCGTACTCTTCCAGCGACTCAAAGCACGGCACGATCAGCGCGGAAACGAACTTGCGCGCATCGGCGATGATCGCCACCTGCTCGATAAAGCGGTCCTGCGCCAACGTGCCTTCCAGCATCTGCGGAGCGATGTATTTGCCGCCAGAGGTTTTCATCAAATCCTTAAGGCGCTCGGTGATGAACAGATTGCCCTCTTCATCGATCGCCCCGGCGTCGCCGGTTTTCAGCCAGCCGTCTGCGGTAAAGGTCGCGGCGGTTTCCAACGGTTTGTTGAAATAGCCGCGCATCACGATCGGCCCGCGCACCTGAATTTCATTTTCTTCACCGATGCGCACCTCGACCTGCGGCAGCGGTTTACCGATAGAGCCGAAGCGGAAATGCCCTTCTTCCCAGCAGGACACGGTCGCACAGGTTTCGGTCATGCCGTAACCGTACTTGATGTTGACGCCCATCGCCTGGAAAAACAGGATCACATTGTCATCCAGCTTGGCGCCCGCCGCCGGCAGGAAGCGCACCCGACCGCCGAGGATACCGCGCAGCTTGCTCAATACCAGCTTGTCGGCCCAGCGGTGAGAGAGTTCGAACAGTTTGCCCAACGGTTTGCCGGCCCGCTCTTGCAGGAACTTGCGCTCCCCGCAGACGATCGCCCAGTGGAACAGCGCGCGGCGCAGCCAAGGGGCACGCGCCACTTTTTCATGCACCGCGCTGAAAATCTTCTCGTAGAAACGCGGCACCGCGCACATTAACGTCGGCCGCACCTGCCCCATCGCTTCCCGAACCCAGTCGGTGTTCGGCAGGAAAACGTTCTGCGCGCCGGAATGCATGACAAAGAAGCTCCAGGCACGCTCAAACACGTGCGACAGCGGCAGGAAACTGAGCGACACATCCTCTTCGCCGACCGTCAGTCTCTCATCATGCAGGTAGAGCTGTGCCGCCAGGTTGCGATAATCCAGCATCACCCCTTTCGGCTCGCCGGTGGTGCCCGAGGTATAGATCAGGGTGAAGAGATCCTGCAGGTCGCACTCTTCAATGCGCTGCCGACGTTGAGCGATAAAAGCCGCCGGATCGACGGCATGCTCGAAAGCGCTCAGGTGTTGGGCTATCTCGCAATCGCGCAGATCGGCATCCTCGTCGAACACGATAATATGACGCAGTTGCGGACAGACGCCGCGCAGCGCGATGGCGGCGTCCAACTGCGCCTGTTCGCCGACGAACAGGATGCGAATGTCAGCGTCATTGATGACGAAGGCCGCCTGCGCCGGCGTATTGGTGGAATAGAGCGGTACGCTGACGCCACGCAGGTGCAGGATCGCGAGATCGGTCAACGACCAGGCCATCGTGTTATTGGCGAAGATACCGATACGTTCTTGCACTTCGGCGCCCAGCGCCAGCAGCCCGGCGGCAATGCGATCAATGCGGGCAGCCGCCGCTCCCCAGGTCAGTTGAAACTCGCCGTTGGGCGACCATTGGCGAAATGCTGTGCGATCGGCTCGGTGGGTGATTTGATGCTGTATACGATGGATCAAATGGTATTGCAGCAGATTAGTGATCATAGTGCTCTAAGCCTGAAATGAATCATACCGTTAAGCCTGAACGACGCCTTGCGGCCCTCATCTCAGCTTACACGTGTTTACTTTTTTCCGCGCAGTCTACCTACTCTCAGGCAGGGGGAAAAGCGATTTCAGCGTAGAAGTGTGAGCCAAAACTCAAGCCGGCTTTCGCGCTTTCATGGGTTGGACAGAATGGGAAGGAAAAGGTTTGATGGCGGCCATAAAACGCGGCCCGTTCGGGCCGCCACATCGAGTTAGTTTAAAATCCCAACTGGAGAGTAAAAATCAGAATATTAATTTATATTAATTGTTTTCGCTAAATGAACAAATTTACCCTAATAATAAGTTATTCTATCGCCGCAAAACCAAGAAACATCTTAATAAAAACACAGATAGTTCTTAGTTTTTATCATGAGAAAAAAACGCTCAGTTGAATATTATCTTTATATGGCTCCCATCTTTATCGCTTTACTTTGGGTTACCCGCCTCAATCAGGACAGATTTCATCCACTGGTGGCCTTTATCCCGCTCTGAAGATTCATGCCAGGATAGGTAGCAGGTGGCTTTATTATCGTTGCCACATAAAGGAACCGCCTTTATTTTCAACGCCTCCGTCAGCTGTCGCACCAACCAGGCGGGCGCAATCGCCACCATTTCCGTTTGCGACACCATATTCAACACGCTGTAAAGATCCGTGCACTGCTGCGTCACGGCACGCAGCATCGGCTCGTCTGAATAAAAAGGTTTACTGAACGATCCAAAACTTTCCAGGGAAACCGCAGCATGCTGCTCGGCCAGCATGTGCTCCGGCGTCACCTCCTCGCCTATTCTCGGGTGCGCCTGCGCAACCGTCAGCACTAATTCGTCGTCGAACATCGCCAGGCTGCGAAACTCCGCCGACTCGAAACGGCTGTAGCCGATGACAAACTCGACGTCCTGATAACGCAATTGATGTTCAATATTATTGTTAATGTATGACTTTATTTGCAGGTTAAGCTGCGGCGCTATCTGTTTGACGTGATTAATTATCCCGGCGCCCAGACGCAAATCGAGCGGGCTGCACAGCGACAGGGAGAACGCTCGCGTGCTGGTCAGCGGCTCAAACTCAGATCCCGGCAACTCATTCTGCACCAGCTGCAGCGCTTGCCGCACCGGCCCGAACAGCTGCCTGGCCCGCATGGTGGGCTGGATCCCGCGGCCGCAGCGCACGAACAGTTCGTCGTTGAACATCACCTTCAGGCGCGCTACCGCATTGCTCACCGCCGGCTGCGACATCCCTAACGAATTAGCGGCTCGCGTAATATTTTGCATTTGCATCACGGCGTCAAACACCGTCAGTAAATTAAGATCGACGCTGCGCAAATGAATGTCCGCCGGCTCTTTGACCATGGCGATTTCTGAATCATACTCAGCCATATTTCACTCCACTAAATCCTGTGTAGATAATCTAATCCTTATGCTCGACAAACAATGAAACGCCGCATTGTCTTATCTTTGCACGACAAATTCTGCCATTACCGTCATCAACCGATAAAAAACCTCGTGTTATCGACACGATATAAGTCGTATATGGAATACATGTCAGCAGCTTCCCCCGTCAGCGAGAAGAATGCCACCTGGGTAGTACTAATAATTAGGTATCAACAATGATTAATACAATTGAACAACGTCGCCGCACTGTATGAGACAAACTATAAAAACACATCATAAGCAATCAAACCATCTAAAAACACCGCTCACTTTGTGTAAAAACGCATTATTTTGTTATATTATGACTAAAACAATCAATTATTCATATGAGTTCAATTTAAACCATTTGTATTGAAAATGTTATTTCATTGCTCCCCGTGATTAATCCCTCTTGTTTTTTTCATCACAAATCTTAACGCAACGAAATCCAGAAGCAATTAGCGCAGTATATATTCGATTCGTTTATGCTAAGCAGCACGCAAACTGGTCCCATTTTTTTCTCTAAGGCGTCGTTTTTTTGCCGAATGATCCTCTGTTTAGCTAATGGGCTGATGCATTGTCCCCGCATTCAATCAGGTGTTGACATCGCCAGGCCAATCACGTATCAAATTAGGCAGACACCCAATTTAAGAGAAGCTGAACCCTTATGATCCGTACTCACCGTCTACTAGGCCTACTACTTAACGCATCTTGTTTGCGCGGTATGCCTATGGACGAAGTTCGGAGCTGACTCAGCCGATCACCCATAAGAAACCCGCGCTACTGCGCGGGTTTTTTTTTGCCCGCTTAGCGTGAAATCAACACGATAAGGAATGCACCGATGAGCCAACAAGTCATTATTTTCGATACCACGCTGCGTGATGGCGAGCAGGCGCTGCAGGCCAGCCTGAGCGTAAAAGAGAAGATTCAGATTGCGCTGGCGCTGGAAAGAATGGGCGTTGACGTGATGGAAGTCGGCTTCCCGGTCTCTTCGCCGGGCGACTTCGAGTCGGTGCAAACCATCGCGCGCCAGATCAAGAACAGCCGCGTCTGCGGCCTGGCCCGCTGCGTGGACAAAGACATTGACGTGGCCGCCGAAGCGCTGCGCGTCGCCGAAGCGTTCCGCATCCACGTATTCCTGGCCACCTCGACCCTGCACATCGAATCGAAGCTGAAGCGCTCGTTCGACGAAGTGCTGGAGATGGCGGTGCGCTCGGTAAAACGCGCCCGCAACTACACCGACGACGTGGAGTTCTCCTGTGAAGACGCCGGCCGCACGCCGATCGACAATCTGTGTCGCGTGGTTGAAGCCGCCATCAACGCCGGCGCCACCACCATCAATATCCCGGACACCGTCGGCTACACCACGCCAAACCAGTTCGGCGGCATCATCACTACCCTGTATGACCGCGTGCCGAACATCGACAAAGCCATCATCTCCGTGCACTGCCACGACGATTTGGGCATGGCGGTCGGCAACTCCATCGCCGCGGTGCAGGCCGGCGCCCGCCAGGTGGAAGGCACCCTGAACGGCATTGGTGAACGCGCAGGCAACTGTTCGCTGGAAGAAGTAATCATGGCGATTAAAGTGCGCCAGGACATCATGAACGTGCACACCAACATCAATCACCAGGAAATCTTCCGCACCAGCCAGATCGTCAGCCAGCTGTGCAACATGCCGATCCCGGCCAACAAGGCGATCGTCGGCTCCAATGCCTTCGCCCACTCCTCCGGCATTCACCAGGACGGCGTGCTGAAGAACCGCGAAAACTACGAAATCATGACCCCGCAGTCGATCGGCCTGAAAGACGTGCAGTTGAACCTGACCTCCCGCTCCGGCCGCGCGGCGGTGAAACACCGCATGGAAGAGATGGGCTACCAGGAACAGGATTACAACCTGGATAGCCTGTACGCCGCCTTCCTGAAGCTGGCCGACAAAAAGGGCCAGGTATTCGACTACGATCTGGAGGCGCTGGCCTTCATCAACAAACAGCAGGAAGAGCCGGAGCACTTCAGCCTGGGTTACTTCAGCGTGCAGTCCGGCAGCAGCATCATGGCCACCGCCTCGGTGAAACTGATCTGCGGCGGCGAAGAGAAAGCCGAAGCCGCCACCGGCAACGGCCCGGTCGATGCGGTCTATCAGGCGATAAATCGCATCACCGACTACCCGATCGAGCTGGTGAAGTACCAGTTGACCGCCAAGGGCCATGGCCGCGACGCGTTGGGCCAGGTGGATATCGTGGTCTCTTACAACGGCCGCCGCTTCCACGGCGTGGGTCTGGCGACCGACATCGTCGAATCCTCCGCCAAGGCGATGGTGCACGTGTTGAACAATATTTGGCGCTCACAGCAGGTAGAAAAAGAAAAGCAGCGCCTGCAGCAAAACAAACATCAAAATAATCAGGAAACGGTGTGAACATGACGAAGACTTATCACATTGCCGTCTTGCCCGGAGACGGCATCGGCCCGGAAGTAATGGCTCAGGCGCGCAAAGTGTTGGACGCGGTGCGTCAACGCTTTGACATTCGCATCACCACCGCCGAGTACGACGTCGGCGGCATCGCCATCGATCGCCACGGCAGTCCGTTGCCGGCGGCGACCGTCGCCGGCTGCGAGCAGGCCGACGCCATCTTGTTCGGCTCGGTGGGCGGCCCGAAATGGGAACACCTGCCGCCGGCCGAGCAGCCGGAACGCGGCGCGCTGTTGCCGCTGCGCAAGCACTTCAAACTGTTCAGCAACCTGCGCCCGGCGCGCCTGTATCAAGGGTTGGAGGCATTCTGCCCGCTGCGCGCCGACATCGCCGCCCGCGGCTTCGACATTCTGTGCGTGCGCGAATTGACCGGCGGCATCTATTTCGGCCAGCCGAAGGGCCGCGAAGGCCAGGGCATGCAGGAACGCGCCTTCGATACCGAGGTGTATCACCGTTTCGAGATTGAACGCATCGCGCGCATCGCCTTCGAATCCGCCCGCAAGCGCCGCCACAAAGTGACGTCGATCGACAAGGCCAACGTGCTGCAAAGCTCCATTCTGTGGCGTGAAGTGGTCAATCAGGTCGCCAAGGATTACCCGGACGTATCGCTGTCGCACATGTATATCGACAACGCCACCATGCAGTTGATCAAGGATCCGTCCCAGTTCGACGTGCTGCTGTGCTCCAATCTGTTCGGCGACATTCTGTCCGACGAGTGCGCGATGATCACCGGCTCAATGGGCATGCTGCCGTCCGCCAGCCTGAATGAGCAAGGCTTCGGCCTGTACGAACCGGCGGGCGGTTCCGCGCCGGATATTGCAGGCAAAGGCATCGCCAACCCGATTGCGCAGATCCTGTCCGCCACCCTGCTGCTGCGTTACAGCCTGGGCGCCGATGAAGCGGCCGACGCCGTGGAGCGCGCCATCAACCAGGCGCTGGAACAGGGCTACCGCACAGCCGATCTGGCCGGTGACGGCAAAGCTGTCAGCACCGATGAAATGGGCGACATCATCGCCCGCTTTGTAGCTCAGGGGGCATAACATGGCCAAGACCTTATACCAGAAGCTGTACGACGCCCACGTGGTGCACGAAGCGCCGAACGAAACGCCGTTGCTGTATATCGACCGTCACCTGGTGCACGAAGTCACCTCGCCGCAGGCGTTCGACGGCCTGCGCGCCATGGGCCGCAAGGTGCGCCAGCCCGGCAAAACCTTCGCCACCATGGATCACAACGTGTCGACCCAAACCAAAGACATCAACGCCAGCGGCGAAATGGCGCGCATCCAGATGCAGGAGTTGATCAAGAACTGCGCGGAATTCGGCGTTTCGCTGTATGACCTGAATCACCCGTTCCAGGGCATCGTGCACGTGATCGGGCCTGAGCAAGGCATGACGCTGCCGGGCATGACCATCGTCTGCGGCGACTCGCACACCGCCACCCACGGCGCTTTCGGCTCGTTGGCGTTCGGCATCGGCACTTCCGAAGTGGAACACGTGCTGGCGACCCAGACCCTGAAACAGGGCCGCGCCAAGACCATGAAGATTGAAGTCACCGGCGACGCCGCCGAGGGCATCACCGCCAAAGACATCGTGCTGGCGGTGATCGGCAAAACCGGCAGCGCCGGCGGCACCGGCCACGTGGTGGAGTTCTGCGGCAAGGCGATCGAAGCGTTGAGCATGGAAGGCCGCATGACCCTGTGCAACATGGCGATCGAAATGGGCGCCAAGGCCGGGCTGGTCGCACCGGATGACACCACCTTCGCCTATCTGAAGGGGCGTCAGTTTGCGCCAACCGGCGAAAACTGGGAGCAGGCGGTCACCTATTGGCGCACGCTGAAGTCCGACGCCGACGCCCAGTTCGATACCGTGGTGACGCTGCGCGCCGAAGAGATCGCGCCGCAGATCACCTGGGGCACCAATCCCGGCCAAGTGATCGCCGTCAATCAGGCGATCCCGGCGCCGGAATCGTTCAGCGATCCGGTCGAGCGCGCCTCCGCCGAGAAAGCGCTGGCCTACATGGATTTGAAGCCGGGCATCAAATTGACCGACGTGCCGATCGACAAAGTGTTCATCGGCTCCTGCACCAACTCACGCATCGAAGATCTGCGCGCGGCGGCGGCTATCGCCAAAGGGCGCAAGGTCGCCAGCGGCGTGCAGGCCATCGTGGTGCCGGGATCCGGCCCGGTGAAGGCCCAGGCGGAAGCCGAAGGGTTGGACAAAATCTTTATCGAAGCCGGTTTCGAATGGCGTTTGCCGGGTTGCTCAATGTGTCTGGCGATGAACAACGACCGTCTGAATCCGGGCGAGCGCTGCGCGTCCACCAGCAACCGTAACTTCGAAGGGCGTCAGGGCCGCGGCGGGCGCACCCACCTGGTCAGCCCGGCGATGGCCGCCGCGGCCGCCGTCGCCGGTCACTTCGCCGACATCCGTGATATTCACTAAGGGGCTAACGTGGCTAAATTTACTCAACATACCGGCTTAGTGGTGCCTTTGGATGCGGCCAACGTCGACACCGACGCCATTATTCCCAAGCAGTTTTTACAGAAGGTCACCCGCACCGGTTTCGGCCAGCACCTGTTCAACGACTGGCGCTTCCTCGACGACGCCGGCCAGCAACCGAACCCGGCGTTCGTGCTGAACAAACCGCGCTATAAAGGCGCCAGCATCCTGTTGGCGCGCGAAAACTTCGGCTGCGGCTCTTCGCGCGAACACGCCCCCTGGGCGCTGACCGACTACGGGTTCAAAGTGGTGATCGCGCCGAGCTTCGCCGACATCTTCTACGGCAACTCGTTCAACAATCAGCTGTTGCCGGTGACGCTGAGCGAGCAGCAGGTGGACGAGCTGTTCAAACTGGTGGACGCCAACGAGGGGACGGAGTTCGTGGTGGATCTGGAGAACCAGACGGTCAACGCCGGCGGCAAAAACTATCCGTTCGAAATCGACAGCTTCCGCCGCCACTGCATGATCAACGGGCTGGACAGCATCGGCCTGACGCTGCAGCACGAAGCGGACATCTCCCGCTACGAAGCGCAGCAGCCGGCGTTTCTGAATTAATCCCCTTCACTTCACCCGCCGCCCGGCGGGTGAATTCTTTCCTCACCAGTAGCCCAGCAGCTTCCACCATGCCCCGCCGATCAGCATCCAGATCAGTAGGTTAACCACGCTCATCACCCATCCCGCTTTCCACCACTCCCCCAGCGTCACATAGCCGGAGCCAAAGACGATCGGCGCGGTGCCGGTGCCGTAATGGGTCAGCGACATCATCAGCGAAGAAGAGAACGCCAGGATCAGGCCCAGCAACGCCGGCGGCGCCCCGAGCGCGATGCCGGCGGCGAAGAAGGCGGCGAACATCGCCGTCACGTGCGCGGTGGTGCTGGCGAAGAAATAGTGTGAATACAAATAGATGAGGGTCAGCAAGATCGTACCGCCCACCCAGCTCATGCCCATACGGTCGATGCCGTTGCCGACGGTTTGCGACAGCCAGCCGATCAGCCCCAGCTTGCCGAGGAAGCTGGCCATCATCACCAGCGCCGAGAACCACACCACGGTGTCCCAGGCCCCTTTATGCTTCAGCACATCCTCCCAGCTCAGCACCCCGGTAGCCAGCAGCACCGCCAGGCCGATCAGCGCCGCGGTGGTGGGATTGACCGCCAGCGCCGGGCCGAAAATCATCGCCGGAATGCCGGCCCACAGCACCAACAGCAGCGCGAACACCCCGAGAGTAATTTTCTCCGGCAGCGTCACCGGCCCCAGCGTCTGCAGTTTTTCGCGCGCAAAGCGCGGCGCGTCCGGCGTGCTTTTCACCTCCGGCGGATACAGCAGGTAGATGACCAGCGGCATCACGAGCAGCGAACACAGCCCCGGCACCAGGGCGGCAATCGCCCACATCGACCAGGACAGTTCGAAGCTGCCGTGGGTGCCTTTGGCGATCAGGCTCACGATCAACGGGTTAGGCGCGGTGGCGGTGATAAACATCGCCGAGGTGATCGGGTTGATGTTGTAGTTCACCAGCGACAGGTAGCGGCCGATCTTGCCGGAGGTATTGAGCTCGGGTTTGGAACCGAAGCTGTCGGCGATCGACTTCATGATCGGGTGAATGATGCCGCCGCCGCGCGCGGTGTTGCTCGGCGTCACCGGCGCCAGCGTGGTTTCCGCCAGCGTCAGCGCGTAAGCGATGCCCAGCGTCTTCTTGCCGAACAGCGAAATAAAGTAATAGCCAATGCGCGCGCCCAGCCCGGTTTTGTTCAGGCTGAGGGAAATCATGATCGAAAAGCCGATCAGCCAGATCAGCTGGTTGGAGAAACCGCTGAGCGCATCGTCCAGCGCGGCGCCCGGCTTGCCCGGATTGGTGACGCCGGTCACCGCCACCAGAGCGATGGCGATCACCGAAACCGCGCCGATCGGCATCGCCTTGCCGATGATGGCGATGATGGTGCCGATAAACAGCGCCAGCAGTTGCCAGGCGTTGGGCGCAACGCCCTCCGGCACGGGAATGAGGAACCAGATAATCAGCGTGGCGCCAAGGGCGCACAGGGAAGGAAGCGGTTTGAGCGGTGTGAGTTTATCCATAACGTTCCCACTGTTCTAAACGACAGGGCGGCATCTCAATAGCGAGATGGGCGTGGGCGCAGCGATCGCGCGCCATATGCCTTCAGCTTGAGCGTCCGGCTTAGCCTTCTCAATGACTTGCATCAAGAATGCCGTCGTTTAACCTCACACTTCACGCACTTTGGCGCTCATCCCGAGCGCCGCCAGCGCCAGCAGCGCCGCCATCCAATACACCGAACCATGACCGAAATTCTCCACCAGCACGCCCTGCAGCACCCCGGCCAGGATCACCCCGGTAGAGATGCTGTTGGTGAACAGCGTGGTGGCGGCGCCCGGCCGGCCCGGCATCAAATCCTGAAAATAGAGCATGCCGATACCGGCGACGATGCCGATAAACACCGCGTTAAGCAGTTGCAGCGCGATCAGGGCCGGCTTGGTCGCCAACACCGTCAGCCCGAGATAAAACAGCACGCCCGCCGCCACCGCCAGCAGCATCATGTTGCGCTTGCCGAAGCGTTTGACGTAATAACCGGCCAGCAGCATTGCCGGGATTTCCAACCCGGCGGCAGTGCCCATCAGCACCCCGGCCAGCCCTTCCGGCAACCCGAGATCGGCGGTGATATACAGCGGCATATCGATGATATACAAGGTATTGCAGGTCCACATCAGCATCGAAGCGATGAACAGCAGCCGCACATCGCGATTGCGCCAGGCGCTGGCGGGCGCGATCGGCGCAGACATCCCGCCCTGCAGCCCCCCATTCTCCGCCGCACGCGGCACCGAAGGCAGCATAAATCCCACCAGCAGCACGCAAACCGCGAAGGTGGCGGCGGCGATCAGGAACATCACGGTGAACCCGTAGTTCAGCGCCAGCGCAAACGACAGCGGCGGGCCGATCACCCACGCCAGCGAAAGCTGGGCGCGCATCACCGAGCTGAACATCACCACTTCACGCGCCTCGCTGTCGGCGTATTCCCGCGCCAACGCGAAAATCTGCGGCATGGCGGTGTTGGCAACGGCGGACATCAGCACCCCGGCGGTGATCAGCGTCAGGTAGTCGCGGTTAAAGGCGAACAGCAGGCAGTTGCCGACCGCCATCAGGCAGCACAGCAGGATCAACCTGCGCCGATCGCCGCGGGTGTCGGAACGTTTGGCCAGCAGGAAGCTGACCACGATGCCGGCCACCGCGTTGGCGGTGTAAAACAGCCCGACCCACAGCGGCCGCACTTTGACTTCGGTGGTCAGAAACAGACTGAGCGTCGGCGTCAGCAACGCGCCGGCGATGCCGGAGAGAAAAGCGATCAGCAGGAAGGCGGCGAAGATGGGGTTAATGCGCAGTGACAAGCGGCTCAGGCGTTGCATATCGTCTTCCCTGACCTCAAAGCAGAAGAAAGAACCTTAGGCCACGGCGAGGAAAAAGCAAGCGCATCGCCATGACCGCGCATAAAAAAACCAGTGGGTCGCCCCACTGGCTGGTGAAACAGCACCATTACTCAGAAACTTGTTGCCGCAGCCCCTACAGGTGCTCGCGATACTGCTTATCGGTCATCTCTTTAATGTCCCATTGCGTCAGGTGCGCCAGCATCGCCAGCCGTGCCTGTTCGGGCACCAGGCTCAGCCAGTCGGCGCGCTGGCGGCGCACCGCGCGGAAATAGCGCTGATAGAACGGTTTGGATAAGAAAGCTTTCATGATTACGTCCTCCCCTTTCATTGATGAAAATTATCGGCGTAATATAGGGAAAGAAAAATTGACGAGTTGAAGCGGGAGCGTTCCTCTTTTATGTCCACGTCCAGATTGCAGCAGCAGTTCATCCGCCTGTGGCAGCGCTGCCACGGTGAAACCACCGACACCACGCTGCAGGATCTGGCAGAGGTGCTCAGTTGCTCGCGGCGCCACGTGCGTTCCCTGCTGAGCGCCATGCAGCGGGAAGGCTGGCTCACCTGGCAGGCGGAGTCGGGGCGCGGCAAGCGTTCACGGCTAACCTTCCACTACACCGGCCTGGCGCTGCAGCAACAGCGGGCCGAGGAGTTGCTGGAACAGGATCGCATCGATCAGCTGGTGCAACTGGTGGGCGACAAAAACGTGGTGCGCCAGATGCTGCTGTCGCAGCTGGGGCGCAGCTTCCGCCAGGGGAAGCACATCCTGCGGGTGCTCTACTACCGGCAGTTGTACAACCTGCTGCCCGGCTCGGCGCTGCGGCGTTCGGAAACCCATCTGGCGCGCCAGATCTTCAACGGCCTGACGCGCATAAATGAGGAAAACGGGGAACTGGAGTCCGATCTGTCCCACCATTGGCAGGCGCTGACGCCCTTGCATTGGCGGTTTTACCTGCGCCCGGCGATCCATTTTCATCACGGCCGCGAGCTGGAGATGGCGGACGTCATCACTTCCCTCTCGCGTCTGACCTCGCAACCGCTGTTCTCGCATATCGAGAGCGTCACCTCGCCGACGCCGTTCGTTATCGACGTGCATCTGCACAGCCCCGACCACTGGCTGCCCTGGCTGCTGGGCAGCGTGCAGGCCATGATCCTGCCGCGTGAATGGCGCGAACTGCCGGATTTCGCCCGCCATCCGGTCGGTACCGGCCCCTACCGCGTGGTGCGCAATCTTCCCAGCCAGATGAAGATCCACGCCTTCGACGACTATTTCGGCTACCGGGCGCTGATCGACGAGGTGAACATCTGGGTGCTGCCGGAGTTCTCCGAAGAGCTGGTGCACTCCGGCGTGCAGCTGCAGGGCGATGAAACCGGCAAAAACGAACTGGAAAGCCGACTGGAAGAGGGCTGTTATTTCTTGCTGTTCGATCAGCGCTCCCCGCTGGCCGCCGACCCCGCCATTCGCAGCTGGCTGTGCGAATTGATCAACCCCATTTCGCTGCTGAGCCGCGCCGGGCCGCTCTACCAGCGCTACTGGTCGCCGGCGTACGGCCTGCTGCCCCGCTGGCACCACAACCGCGCTCTGGCGCAGCAGCCCAAACCGGCGGGGTTGACCGAACTGACGATGACCCACTTCAATGAGCATTCGGAGTTTCACGCCATTCGCCAGGCGATTGAACCGCTGCTGGCGCAGCACGGCATCCGCCTGATCGTGCAAAGCGTGGATTACGCCACCTGGCACCAGGGCGACGCGCGCAGCGATCTGTGGCTCGGCAGCGCCAACTTCTATCTGCCGCTGGAGTTTTCGCTGTTCGCCACGCTGTACGAACTGCCGCTGATGCAGCACTGCATGAACGAAGATCTGGCGCAGGACGCGGCGCTGTGGCGCGCCAACCGCTTGCCGCTGGCGGAGTTCTGCCAGCGTCTGGTCAGCAACCACCAGCTGCATCCGCTGTTCCACCACTGGCTGCAGCTGCACGGCCAGCGCAGCATGCGCGGCGTGCGGATGAACACCCTCGGCTGGTTCGACTTCAAGTCCGCCTGGTTTGCCCCGCCGGAGACATAAGCGCCTTTCGCCCAAGTCGGTTAATCTTTACAATAGCGCCGTCTCAACGGGGTGCGGAGAGCCGGGCCGCCTAATAAGCCCGATTTTCCGCTGAGAGCACACCCGTCGAACCTGATCCGGTCAATACCGGCGGAGGGATTTGAGCCCAGCGAACCGGCGACGCCGCCTCGCCCCCTCAGATGCCCTTGCCCCCTTATTTTTCAGGAGTGCAACGTGGTCAAAAAATATCTGCCCTGCTTATTGCTGCTGTGCGCCGCGCCGGCGTTCGCCAAGCCGACGCTGACGGTTTACACCTACGATTCCTTCGCCGCCGACTGGGGCCCTGGCCCGGCGGTGAAAAAAGCCTTCGAAGCCGAATGCGGCTGTGAACTGAAGTTCGTCGCGCTGGAAGACGGCGTCTCGCTGCTGAACCGCCTGCGCATGGAAGGCAAAAACAGCGCCGCCGACGTGGTGCTGGGGCTGGACAACAACCTGCTGCAGGCGGCGCAGCAAACCGGCCTGTTCGCGCCGAGCGGCGTCGACACCGCCAAGCTGACGGTGCCGGGCGGCTGGCAGGACGCGACCTTCGTGCCTTACGACTACGGGTACTTCGCCTTCGTCTACAACAAAGAAAAACTGAAGAACCCGCCGAAAAGCCTGCAGGAGCTGGTCAGCGGCGACCGCAACTGGAAAGTGATCTACGAAGATCCGCGCACCAGCACGCCGGGGCTCGGCCTGCTGCTGTGGATGCAAAAAGTGTATGCCGACAAGGCGCCGGCCGCCTGGCAGCAGCTGGCGAAGAAGACCGTCACCGTCACCAAAGGCTGGAGCGAGGCCTACGGCCTGTTCCTGAAAGGCGAAGGCGACCTGGTGCTCAGCTACACCACGTCTCCGGCCTATCACCTGATCGAAGAGAAAAAAGACCTTTAC
Organism: Serratia sp. CY83965; assembly: GCF_052166375.1. Taxonomy (NCBI): domain Bacteria; kingdom Pseudomonadati; phylum Pseudomonadota; class Gammaproteobacteria; order Enterobacterales; family Yersiniaceae; genus Serratia; species Serratia sp. CY83965. The sequence goes on from NZ_JBJNOV010000008.1 coordinate 144,247, forward strand.
GCCGCCGCCACGTTCAGCGAAGGCCACTACCTGCAGGTGGAAGTGGCGGGCAAGCTGAAAGCCGCCAAACAGCCTGAGCTGGCCGAGCGCTTCATGCAGTTCATGGTGACGCCGGCATTCCAGAACACCATCCCGACCGGCAACTGGATGTACCCGGTGATCAACACCCCGCTGCCCGTCGGTTTTGAGCAGATGAACGTGCCGCAGACCGCGCTGCAATACAGCGCCGAAGAGGTGGCCAAACAACGCGGCGGTTGGATCCGGGCATGGCAAACCGCCGTCAGCCGCTGATCCCCCGCTGGCTCTGGCCGGGGCTGCTGGCCGCCGGCGTGATCCTGCTGGTCGCCGCACTGGCGATGGGCTCACTGTGGCATCACGCGCCGGACAGCGACTGGCGCGGCCTGTGGCAGGACAGTTACCTGTGGCACGTGGTGCGCTTCACCTTCTGGCAGGCGCTGTTGTCGGCGCTGATTTCGGTGCTGCCCGCCGTTCTGCTGGCGCGTGCGCTCTATCGCCGCCGTTTCCCCGGCCGGCAGCTGCTGCTGCGGCTGTGCGCCATGACGCTGGTGCTGCCGGTGCTGGTGGCGGTGTTCGGCCTGCTCAGCGTCTATGGGCGCCAGGGCTGGCTGGCGACGCTGTGCGGCTGGCTGGGCGTCGAGTATGGCTTCTCGCCCTACGGGCTGCAGGGCATTCTACTGGCGCACCTGTTCTTTAACCTGCCGCTGGCCACCCGCCTGTTGCTGCAGGCGCTGGAGAACATTCCGGTGGAGCAGCGCCAGCTGGCCGCCCAACTGGGTATGAACGGCTGGCAGCAGTTCCGTTTCGTCGAATGGCCGGCGCTGCGTCGCCAGATCCTGCCGAGCGGCGCGCTGATCTTCATGCTGTGCTTCGCCAGCTTCGCCACCGTGCTGTCACTGGGCGGCGGGCCGCAGGCCACCACCATCGAACTGGCGATCTACCAGGCGCTGAGTTACGACTACGATCTGGGGCGTGCCGCCATGCTGGCGCTGATCCAACTGGGCTGTTGTCTCGGGCTGGTGTTGATCAGTCAGCGCCTGAGCCAGGCATTGCCGGTGGGGCATACCCACGCCCAGCGCTGGCGCAATCCGGAAGACAGCCTGTGGCGGCGCATCAGCGATTTTCTGCTGATCGCCGCCGCCCTGCTGCTGCTGCTGCCGCCTCTGCTGGCGGTGATCGCCGACGGCGCCAATCAGGCCATTGTCAGCGTGCTGCGCCAGCCGGTGCTGTGGCAGGCGCTGTTCACGTCGCTGCGCATCGCCCTCGGCGCCGGGCTACTGTGCGTGGCGCTCACGATGATGCTGCTGTGGAGCAGCCGCGAGCTGAAACTGCGGCAGCAGCTGCACGGCGGCCAGGCGCTGGAGCTGAGCGGCATGGTGATCCTGGCGATGCCGGGCATCGTGCTGGCCACCGGCTTCTTCCTGCTGCTGAGCGATACAATTGGGTTACCGCAGTCGCCCTATGCGCTGGTGATCCTCACCAATGCGCTGATGGCGGTGCCCTACGCGCTAAAGGTGTTGGAGAACCCGATGCGCGACCTCGCCGAACGTTACAATCCGCTGTGCCTGTCGCTGGATATCCGCGGCTGGCAACGGCTGCGGCTGATTGAGCTGCGCGCCCTGCGCCGCCCGCTGGCGCAGGCGCTGGCCTTCGCCTGCGTGCTGTCGATCGGCGACTTCGGCGTGGTCGCCTTGTTTGGCAACGAGCATTTCCGTACCCTGCCTTTTTACCTGTATCAGCAGATTGGCGCCTACCGCAGCAACGACGGGGCGGTGACCGCGCTGCTGTTGCTGCTGCTGTGCTTCCTGTTGTTTACCCTGATTGAACGCTTACCGGGCCGCCATGCTGACGCTTGAAAAACTGACCTACCTGTATGAACACCTACCGATGCGCTTTGATCTGCGCATCCAGCCGGGCGAGCGCGTCGCGGTGCTCGGCCCCAGCGGCGCCGGTAAAAGCACCTTGCTGAGCCTGATCGCCGGTTTTCTGCCGGCGGCCAGCGGCCGGCTGCTGCTGAACGGCGAAGACCACACCGCCACCCCGCCGGCCAAGCGGCCGGTGTCGATGCTGTTTCAGGAGAACAACCTGTTCGCGCACCTGACGGTGGCGCAGAACATCGGGCTGGGGTTGGATCCCGGTCTGCGCTTGACTGAACAACAGCGCCAACAGCGGGAGCACATCGCCCGTCAGGTCGGTCTGGAAGAGCACCTGGAGCGCCTGCCGTCGCAACTTTCCGGCGGCCAGCGTCAGCGCGCCGCGCTGGCGCGCTGTTTGATTCGCCAACGGCCGATCCTGTTGCTCGACGAACCCTTCTCGGCGCTCGATCCGGCGCTGCGCAACGAGATGCTGCAGCTGCTGCAAACGGTATGCGAACAGCGCAACCTGACGCTGCTGATGGTGTCGCACAACCTCGACGACGCCGCACGCATCGCGCCGCGCACGCTGCTGGTGGTCGACGGCCGCATCTATTACGACGGCACGACGCAGGCCCTGATGGACGGCAGCGCGCCCGAAGCGCGCGTGCTGGGCATTTCGGGCAAAGCGTGATCTGACGCGCGTTTTTTATGCTGCGCCAATAAACCTGTTGTGCGAATTTTGCGCCTGTGTTTTTATAAAAACCTGACTTTTTTTACTGATGATAAGGTTCCCTGTGATCGCATCCTCGCTGACTTCGACCCTACTAGTTACCGCGCTACCAGCCGCGGTGGTCGTCGTGCGTGTGGTGGTGGTCGTCGGCAATGCGCCGTAGGGTCCGAATCAACGCATCGATTCCCAAACCCCGCCGGCGCAAACCGGGCGGGGTTTCTTGTTTTAGCACCCTGCCCAGCAAAGCTCACCGGCCTTGAGAAAGGACAGGAACATGGCAACTTCGGGCACGCCTCAACCGAGTACCCGCTTCACCGGCGCACAATTGATCGTTCATCTGCTGGAGCGTCAGGGCATCACCACCGTCGCCGGCATTCCCGGCGGCGCCGCGCTGCCGCTGTATGACGCGCTGAGCCAAAGCACCCGCATTCACCACGTGCTGGCGCGCCACGAACAGGGCGCGGGCTTTATGGCGCAAGGCATGGCGCGCGCCAACGGCAAGGCGGCGGTGTGCATCGCCTCCAGCGGGCCGGGCGCCACCAACCTGGTCACCGCCATCGCCGACGCCAAGCTCGACTCCATTCCGCTGGTGTGCATCACCGGTCAGGTGCCCTCCTCGATGATCGGCACCGACGCCTTCCAGGAAGTGGATACCTACGGCATTTCCATCCCGATCACCAAGCACAACCATCTGGTGCGCGATATCCGTGAACTGCCGCAGGTGATTGGCGACGCCTTCCGTATCGCCGAGTCCGGCCGCCCCGGACCGGTCTGGATCGATGTGCCGAAAGACGTGCAAACCGCCACCATCACGCTGGAAGAGCTGCCGCCGATCGCCGTGCCGGACGCCGCTCCAAGCTTCGATCCGGCGCTGGTTTCGCAAGCGGCCGCGATGATCAATCAGGCGAAACGCCCGATCCTCTACCTGGGCGGCGGCATCATCTGCGCCGACGCCCACCGGCAAGCGGTGGAACTGGCCGAACGCGCCGGTCTGCCCACCACCATGACGCTGATGGCGCTGGGCGCGATGCCGGTGGAACACCCGCTGTCGCTGGGCATGCTGGGCATGCACGCGGCGCGCAGCACCAACTTCATTCTGCAGGAAGCCGATCTGCTGATCGTGCTGGGCGCGCGCTTCGACGATCGGGCGATCGGCAAAACCGAGCAGTTCTGCCCTAACGCCGCCATCATTCATGTGGATATCGACCGCGCCGAGCTGGGCAAGGTCAAACAGGCCAACGTGGCGATCCATGCCGACGTCGGCCAGGTGCTGCGCCAGTTGCTGCCGCAGATCGACACGCAGCCGCGCAGCGCATGGCTGAACACCGTCAATGACCTGAAACGCGAATTCCCGTTCAACATGCCGAACGCCGACGATCCGCTGAGCCATTACGGCCTGGTGCTGGCCGCCGCGCGCTGTGTGGACGACAGCGCCATCATCACCACCGACGTAGGCCAGCATCAGATGTGGGTGGCGCAAGCCTATCCGCTGAGCCGGCCGCGCCAGTGGCTGACGTCGGGCGGTCTGGGCACCATGGGCTTCGGTCTGCCGGCGGCTATCGGCGCAGCGCTGGCGGAGCCCGAGCGCAAAGTGCTGTGCTTCTCCGGCGACGGCAGCCTGATGATGAACATTCAGGAAATGGCCACCGCGGTCGAGCACAATCTGGACGTGAAAATCATTTTGATGAACAACCAGGCGCTGGGGCTGGTGCACCAGCAGCAAACCCTGTTCTACCAGCAGCGCATCTTCGCCGCCGCCTACCCGAAGCGCACCGACTTCCTGAAGATCGCCGCCGGATTCGGGCTGGATACCTGCGATCTGAACGCCGCGGAAGATCCGCAGGCGGCGCTGGCCGAGGCGATCCAACGCCCGGGCCCCTGCCTGATCCACGCGCTGATCGATATCAACGAAAAAGTATTTCCGATGGTGCCGCCGGGCGCCGCCAACATCGACATGATTGGAGAATAAGCCATGCTGCAACCACAAGATAAACCCCAAGTGATCCTGGAGCTGGCAGTGCGTAACCATCCCGGCGTGATGTCGCACGTTTGCGGGCTGTTCGCCCGCCGCGCGTTCAACGTCGAAGGCATTCTGTGTCTGCCGCTAAAGGACGGCCAGCAGAGCCGCATTTGGCTATTGGTCGCCGACGATCAGCGGCTGGAGCAAATGATCAGCCAGGTGGAAAAGCTGGAAGACGTGCTGCAGGTGAAGCGCCACAGCGAAGACGTGCGGGTATTTGAACAGCTGGAAGCGTTCTTCCAATAAGGCGAACGGGGGCTTTCGCCCCCTTTGGTCATTGACCCGACAACACCTGCCACAGCAGGTGGCGATACACCGGCATCAGCGGCTGCTGACTCAGCGCATAACCGACCGCCAGCGCCGCCAGCCAACTCAATCCGCAAACCACGCGCAGCCGCAGCGGCGTCAGCCAACGGCTCAGTCGATCGGCGTTGCGCTTACCCTCACGCCACCAACGCCAGCTCAACCATACCGCCAGCCAGACCAGCAGCGCCGCCGCGAGCAGCAGCCACTTGAACATCGCGCTGTCGGCGCCGGCGGGAATATCGATCGCCACGCCCGCCAGAATGCCGGGGAAGAAATAAACCGGCGGCCAGGTCAGGCAACCGATGATGTTCGGCAGCGCGAACTTGTACGGCGGCAAATCGAGCATGCCGGCCACCATTGGCACCAGCGGGCGCGTCGGGCCGACGAAGCGGCCGATCAGAATGGTCGCCATGCTGTGCTGGTGCAAGGCATGCTCGGTTTTGTCGAGCAGCGCCTTGTTCTTCTTCAGGAATGACCAACGGTGTAAAGGCCCCTTGAACGCGCGGCCGACGAAATAAGAGATCCAGTCGCCGAGCAGACAGCCGACGATGCCCGCCGCCCAGGCGTAGTAAAAGTCCACCTTGCCGCTGCCGATCAGCGCGCCGATGCTGGCCATCATCACCGTGCCGGGCAGCAACAGCCCCACCAGCGCCAGCGACTCCAGAAAAGCGACCAGCAGGACGACCATCAGGGTGAAAGCCAGTGACTGGGTGATCAAATCTTGTAAATAGGCTTCCATTACACCTCTGCGGATTATTCGGGCCAAACGGGGCGGAGGATTTTCCAGCGCCGCCGCTGACGAGTCAATCGATGAATTGTATGCGTATTTGGCAACGCCGCGCGGCGATGGACAATTACTGTATAAAAACCCATACTATAATTTATCTATATTAGCGCCAAAACCGACATCACGCTGAACGTCGCGCACGCCGCCCGGTGGAAAACGAAGGGGTTATGACTGCACTGCAACAGGGTTTCCTGCTCACTCGCCACTGGCGCGACACGCCAGCCGGCACCGAGGTCGAATTTTGGCTGGCGACCGACGCAGGCCCGCGTCAGCTGCGTCTGCCGCCGCAGACCTCGGTGGCGTTTATCCCCGCCGAACAAAGGCAGCGCGCGGAACTGCTGCTGCGGGAAGAGCGGCAAGTCGAACTAAAACCGCTGGCGCTGACGGATTTTCATCACCGCCCGATGCTGGGGCTATACTGCCGCCAGCACCGTCAGCTCATCAAGCTGGAAAAACTGCTGCGGGAAGGCGGCGTTACGGTCTACGAGGCCGACATTCGCCCGCCGGAGCGCTACCTGATGGAACGCTTCATCACCGCGCCGGTATGGTTCAACGGCAGCCCCGACGGCGGCGGCCCGTTGCTCAACGGCCAGATGAAGCCGGCGCCGGAGTACCGTCCAACGCTAAAACTGGTGTCGCTGGATATCGAAACCACCGCCCACGGCGAACTTTACTCTATCGCGCTGGAGGGCTGCGGCCAGCGTCAGGTCTATATGCTGGGGCCGGCCAACGGCGGCGATGCGCCGCTGGATTTCGATCTGGAGTACTGCGCCAGCCGCCCTCAGCTGCTGGAGCGGTTGAACGTCTGGCTGGAGCGGCACGATCCCGACGCCATCATCGGCTGGAACCTGGTGCAGTTCGATCTGCGAGTGCTGCAGAAGCACGCCGAGCGCTACCAAATCCCGCTGCGGCTGGGACGTGGCGGCAACCTGCTGGAGTGGCGCGAGCATGGCTTCAAGCAGAATCACTTTTTCGCCGCCGCCGCCGGCCGCCTGATCATCGACGGCATCGAGGCGCTGAAATCCGCCACCTGGAATTTTCCCTCCTTCAGCCTGGAGTACGTTTCGCAGGAACTGCTGGGCGAAGGCAAGGCGATCGACAATCCTTATCAACGCATGGCGGAGATCGACCGGCGCTTCGCCGAAGACAAGCCGGCGCTGGCACGCTACAACCTGAAGGACTGTGAACTGGTGACGCGCATCTTCGCCAAGGCCGATCTGCTCAACTTCCTGCTGGAGCGCGCCACCGTCACCGGGCTGGCGGCCGATCGCAGCGGCGGATCGGTGGCGGCCTTCAGCCACCTCTATATGCCGCGCATGCATCGCCTTGGCTTTGTCGCCCCCAACCTCGGCGAACAGCCGGAAGAGCACAGCCCCGGCGGCTTCGTGATGGATTCCCGGCCCGGCCTGTACGACTCGGTGCTGGTGCTGGACTATAAAAGCCTGTACCCGTCGATCATCCGCACCTTCTTGATCGATCCGGTCGGATTGGTGGAGGGCATGCGCCACCCAAGCGACGCCAACTCGGTGCCCGGCTTTCGCAACGCCCGCTTCTCGCGCAGCAAACACTGCCTGCCGGCGATCGTCGAGCAGATCTGGCAAGGGCGCGAGGCCGCCAAACGCCAGCACAACAAGCCGCTGTCGCAGGCGCTGAAGATCATCATGAACGCGCTGTACGGCGTGCTGGGATCGAGCGGCTGCCGCTTCTTCGATCCGCGGCTGGCGTCGTCGATCACCCTGCGCGGCCACGAGATCATGCGCCAAACCCGCGAGCTGATCGAAGCCGAAGGCTATCAGGTGATTTACGGCGACACCGACTCCACCTTCGTCTGGCTGAAACAGCCGCATGACGAGCAACAGGCGGCGCAGATCGGCCGGGCGCTGGTGCAGCGGGTCAACGCCTGGTGGCAACAGCATCTGCAGCAGCAGTTCGGGCTGGAGAACGCGCTGGAGCTGGAGTTCGAAACCCACTATTCCCGCTTCCTGATGCCGACCATTCGCGGTGCCGAGCAGGGCAGCAAGAAACGCTACGCCGGCCTGATCGCGCGCGCCGACGGCCAGGAAGAGATGGTGTACAAAGGCCTGGAAACGGTGCGCACCGACTGGACGCCGCTGGCGCAGCAGTTCCAGCAGCAGCTCTATCAGCGCATCTTCAAACAACAGCCCTACCAGGACTATGTGCGCGACTACGTCGGCAAAACCCTGAACGGCGACTTCGACGATCAATTGGTATACCGCAAACGGCTGCGCAGAAAGCTCGATGACTATCAGCGCAACGTGCCGCCGCACGCCCGCGCCGCGCGCATCGCCGACGACTACAACCGCAGTCAGGGGCGGCCGCTGCAGTATCAGAACGGCGGCTGGATCAGCTACGTGATGACCGTAGCCGGGCCGGAACCGCTGGAAACCCGCCATTCGCCCATCGATTATCAGCATTACCTTGAACGCCAGCTGCAACCGGTGGCAGACGCTATACTCCCTTTCTTGCACGACGACTTCACCACGCTGGTCACCGGGCAGATGGGGCTGTTTTGAGATTGTGCCAGGTTAAGAAAAATCATCCGGTTTTGCAGGTGACGAACGCGCCGCCTTCCATTACCATAGCGCCCTTCCCAAAACTGAACCACGCTTAGCCCTGCCGTCTCGCGACGTCTGCATGGCGTGAACGGCTATTGCCCGCCAAATTTAAAACAAACCGGGATTAGCAGACGTTCAGTACAGGTGCCGCGGCCCTTCCCGCCCGGTAACAAGACTTACTTACAAAGAATCGAGCCGACAATATATGCCTTTTACTCTTGGTCAACGCTGGATCAGCGACACGGAAAGCGAATTAGGACTGGGCACCGTCGTGGCGCTGGACGCGCGCATGATTACCCTGCTTTTCCCCGCCACCGGTGAAAACCGCCTCTATGCCAGAAACGATTCGCCGATCACCCGCGTGATGTTCAACCCGGGCGATACCGTCAGCAGCCACGAGGGGTGGCAGCTGCAGGTGGAAGAGGTGAAAGAGGAAAACGGTCTGTTGACCTATATCGGCACCCGCCTGGATACCCAGGAAAGCGGCGTGGCGATGCGCGAAGTGCTGCTGGACAGCAAACTGACCTTCAGCAAGCCGCAGGATCGCCTGTTCGCCGGCCAAATCGACCGCATGGATCGTTTCGCGCTGCGTTTTCGCGCCCGCAAATACCAGAGCGAGCAGTATCGCCTGCCGTTCGCCGGCCTGCGTGGCATGCGCGCCAGCCTGATCCCGCACCAGCTGCACATCGCTCATGAAGTCGGCCAGCGCCATGCGCCGCGCGTTCTGCTGGCGGACGAAGTCGGCCTCGGCAAAACCATCGAAGCCGGCATGATCATCCACCAGCAACTGCTGGCGGGCCGCGCCGAGCGCGTGCTGATCGTGGTGCCGGAAACGCTGCAGCACCAGTGGCTGGTAGAGATGATGCGCCGCTTCAACCTCTATTTCTCGCTGTTCGACGACAGCCGCTACGCCGAAGCCAAGCTCGACAGCAGCAACCCGTTCGAGACCGAACAGCTGGTGATCTGCTCGCTGGACTTCGTGCGCCGCAACAAGCAGCGCCTGGAAGAGCTGGCGGACGCCCAGTGGGATCTGCTGGTGGTCGATGAAGCGCACCACCTGGCCTGGAGCGAAGAAGCGCCGAGCCGCGAATATCAGGTGATCGAACAGCTGGCCGAGCATATCCCCGGCGTGCTGCTGCTGACCGCCACCCCGGAACAGCTGGGTCAACAGAGCCACTTTGCGCGCCTGCGCCTGCTCGATCCGAACCGTTTCCACGACTACGGCGAGTTCGTCGCCGAACAGCAGAAATACCGTCCGGTGGCCGACGCCGTCACCCTGCTGCTGAGCGGTGAACGCCTGGCCGACGACAAGCTTAACCTGCTGGGCGAGCTGATCGACGAACAGGACATCGAACCGCTGCTCAAGGCCGCCAACAGCGAAGGCGACAACGCCGAGCAGGCGCGCCAGGAGCTGGTGGCCATGCTGATGGATCGCCACGGCACCAGCCGCGTGCTGTTCCGCAACACCCGTAACGGCGTGAAGGGCTTCCCGCACCGCAACCTGCACCAGATCAAGCTGCCGTTGCCAACCCAATATCAGACCGCGATCAAAGTGTCCGGCATCATGGGCGCCAAGAAATCCGTCGAAGCGCGCGCGCGCGACATGCTGTATCCGGAGCAGATCTACCAGGAATTCGAAGGCGAAAACGCCACCTGGTGGAACTTCGACCCGCGCGTCGAATGGTTGCTGGATTACCTGCTGGCCAACCGCAACGAAAAGGTGCTGGTGATCTGCGCCAAGGCCGATACTGCGCTGCAGTTGGAGCAGGTGCTGCGCGAGCGTGAAGCGATCCGCGCCGCGGTGTTCCACGAAGGGCTGTCGATCATCGAGCGCGACCGCGCCGCCGCCTACTTCGCCTCCGAAGAGGAAGGCGCGCAGGTGCTGCTGTGTTCCGAAATCGGTTCCGAAGGCCGCAACTTCCAGTTCGCCAGCCAACTGGTGATGTTCGATCTGCCGTTCAACCCGGATCTGCTGGAACAGCGCATCGGCCGTCTGGACCGTATCGGCCAGATGCACGATATCCAAATCATGGTGCCTTACCTGGAGCACACCGCACAGGCGGTGCTGGGCCGCTGGTTCCACGAAGGGCTCGACGCCTTCGAACACACCTGCCCGACCGGCCGCACCATCTACGACAGCTGCTACGAGCAGTTGATCGGCTATCTGGCCGCGCCGACCGAGCAGGAAGGCCTGGACGAATTCATCCACGCCTGCCGCCAGCAGCATGACCAGTTGAAAGCGCAGCTGGAACAAGGCCGCGACCGTCTGCTGGAGATGCACTCCAACGGCGGCGACAAGGCCCAGGCGCTGGCCGCCGCCATCGCCGAGCAAGATAACGACGTCAACCTGGTGGGCTTCGCGCTCAACCTGTTCGACATCGTCGGCATCAATCAGGAAGACCGCAGCGACAACCTGATCGTGCTGACGCCGTCCGACCATATGTTGGTGCCGGACTTCCCGGGCCTGCCGCAGGACGGCTGCACCGTCACCTTCGATCGCGATCGGGCGCTGTCACGTGAAGACGCGCAGTTCGTCAGCTGGGAACACCCGATCATCCGCAACGGCCTGGATCTGATCCTGTCCGGCGATACCGGCAGCTGCGCGGTGTCCCTGTTGAAAAACAAAGCGTTGCCGGTCGGCACCCTGCTGGTTGAGCTGGTGTACGTGGTGGAAGCCCAGGCGCCGAAACACCTGCAGCTGACCCGCTTCCTGCCGCCGACGCCGATCCGCATGCTGATGGATCGCAAGGGCACCAACCTGGCGGCGCAGGTCGAGTTCGAAAGCTTCAACCGTCAGTTGAACGCGGTCAACCGCCACACCTCCAGCAAGCTGGTCAACGCCGTGCAGCAAGACGTGCACGCCATGCTGCAGCAGGCGGAAAGCCTGGTGGAAGCGCAGGCGCGCACGCTGATCGAACAGGCGAAGCAAGAAGCGGACGACAAGCTGAGCGCCGAGCTGGCGCGTCTGGAAGCGCTGAAGGCGGTCAACCCGAACATCCGCGACGACGAAGTCGAAGCGCTGGAGTTCAACCGCCGTCAGGTGCTGGCCAACCTCAATGAAGCCGGCTGGCGCCTGGACGCCATTCGTCTGGTGGTGGTCACCCACCAGTAACCGGCGCGACATGGGGAGGCAACCGTCTCCCCGTTCGGCCCTTTTCGCGGAGCCAAGATGGAACTCTACAATCCCCCGCAGGACCCGCTGCACATCCTGTATCAGGATGAACACATCATGGTGGTCAACAAGCCCAGCGGCTTGCTGTCGGTGCCCGGCCGCGCGCCGGAGAACAAAGACAGCCTGATGACCCGCATTCAGGCCGATCATCCGGCCGCCGAATCGGTGCACCGGCTGGACATGGCCACCAGCGGGGTGATCGTGGTGGCGCTCAACAAGGCCGCCGAACGTGAGCTGAAGCGTCAATTCCGCGAACGCGAGCCGAAGAAATCCTATATCGCCCGCGTTTGGGGGCATATGGAACATGACGAAGGACTGGTGGATTTGCCGCTGATCTGCGATTGGCCGAACCGGCCGCTGCAAAAGGTGTGTTTTGACACCGGCAAAGCGGCGCAAACGGAATATCAGGTGCTGTCGCGCGACGCCGACGGCAGCACGCGCGTGAAGCTGACGCCGATCACCGGTCGCTCGCATCAGCTGCGGGTGCACATGCTGGCGCTGGGGCATCCGATCCTCGGCGACGGTTTCTACGCCCCACCGGAGGCTAAGGCGATGGCGCCACGGCTACAGCTGCATGCGCAAGAGCTGCGCATCACCCACCCCGCCTTCCAGACGCCGATGCACTTTCGCGCCGAGCCGGATTTCTGAGCCCACCGCTCAGGGATACCCTAAATAATTCGAGTTGCAGGAAGGCGGCAACCAAGCGCAGCCCCGGGAGCGTACAAAAAGTACGTGACCGGGGGTAAGCGCGGGCAGCCAATACACCTGCGGCTCGAAGTATGACGGGTATCGTTATTTGAAGCCTTTCTCGCGTTTGATCAGGTCGTACGCCGCCTGGATCTCCTGCGCTTTCTGCTTGGCCATTTCCATCATCTGCGGCGGCAAGCCCTTCGCCACCAGCTTATCCGGATGGTGTTCGCTCATCAGCTTGCGGTAGGCGCGTTTGATGGTGGCGGCATCGTCGCTGCTGCGCACGCCGAGCACCTTGCAGGCATCGTCGAGCGTCGGGCCGCGCTGAGCCTGCTGATAGCCGCCCTGCGAATACCCGCCCTGCTGACCGCCGCCGAACTGACGCCCGCCCTCCATCATGCTGAGGAACTGATCGAACTGCGCGCGCGAAATGCCCAGCTCTTCGGCGATGACGTACAGCACCTGACGTTCGTTCGGGTGCAGCGAGCCGTCGGCGAACGCCGCCTGGATCTGAATTTCCAGAAACATCCGAATCAGATCGAAGCGGCCGAAACAGATGCTGCGGAACTGCTGCAGCGTCTCACGCAGCGGGAACTGGCTCTGTTTGCCCTCGCGGAACGCCTGCTGCGCCGCGGTGCGCGCTTCGCCGTGCAGCTGCAGGCGATCCATGAACAGGCTGGCGATCTGGATATCCGCCTCGGTAACGCGTCCCTTGGATTTGGTCAGGTGGCCCATCACCTGAAAAGTGGTGCGGAAAAACAGCGTTTGCCGCGTTTGCTGGTCGGTGAAAAACCCCCGGCTGCGCTTGTTGCTGCGCGCCGTATCGATCATATGACCGATAATCAGCCCCAGAACTACACCCCAGAATCCCGCGCCAGACCAGATGGCGACGATGACGCCGAGCAGTTTTCCCCAATACTGCATATACTCCTCAATTATCATGCCGAAAGCCGCCCGCTCTCCTTCGCTTCAGGAAAGGGCGCAGGCGATTTTTCCTAGAATTTGGATTATCATACCTGTCATTTATCTTTGCGCCTAACGACGACGCAAGTAAACGGCTGGATTTAGCACTAGCGCAACGCAGATGAGTAATATAGTCTCTGACCGTTTGCCGGACACGACGCCTCTGATGACGGAACACCAAAACCGCGTATGAAAAAAAGTTTCCCAACACTGCTGGCCACGATGATTTGGACGGCACTCTACAGTCAGCATGCGCTGGCTGATCTGGCCGAGCAATGCATGCTTGGCGTTCCCGTTTACGACAAGCCTTTGGTCAGCGGCGATCCGAACAGCCAGCCGGTGACCATCAATGCCGATGACTCGCGCGCTGACTACCCCAAAAGCGCCCTGTTCAGCGGCAACGTGCATATCGAGCAGGGCAACAGCACCCTGACCGCCAAAGAAGTCGAGCTGAACCAGACGGAAAACCCTGGCCAGACGGAACCGGTGCGCACCGTCACCGCCACCGGCGACGTGCACTACAGCGACAATCAGATCAAACTGAAAGGCCCGAAGGCCTGGTCGAACCTGAATACCAAAGATACCGACGTCTATGAAGGCGACTACCAGATGGTCGGCCGTCAGGGGCGCGGCGACGCCGACAAGATGAAAATGCGCGGCGCCAACCGTTACACCATCCTGGAAAACGGCACCTTTACCTCCTGTCTGCCGGGCGACGACAGCTGGAGCGTGGTCGGTTCCGAAGTGATCCACGATCGCGAAGAGCAGGTGGCGGAAATATGGAACGCCCGCTTCCGCATCGGCGGCGTGCCGGTGTTCTACAGCCCGTACCTGCAGCTGCCGGTCGGCGACAAGCGCCGTTCCGGTTTCCTGATCCCCAACGCCAAGTACGGCAGCAACAACGGCTTCGAGTTCATGTTGCCGTACTACTGGAACATCGCACCGAACTACGATGCCACCATCACGCCACACTATATGTCCAAGCGCGGCCTGCAGTGGCAGACCGAGTTCCGCTATCTGGTGCAGCCGGGCCTCGGCCTGATGGAGTTCGACTGGCTGCCGGACGACAAGGAATACGGCAAAGATCATGAGGACAGCAAACGCTGGCTGTTCTACTGGAACCACAACGGCGTCATGGATCAGGTGTGGCGCTTCAACGTCGACTACACCAAGGTCAGCGATTCCAAATACTTCACCGATCTGGACTCCAAGTACGGTTCCACTACAGACGGCTACGCCACGCAGAAATTCAGCCTCGGCTACGCCAACGAAAACTGGAACGCCACGCTGAGCTCCAAGCAGTTCCAGATTTACGACGATACCGATCGTTCACAGTCGGAGTCGTATAAAGTCCAGCCGCAGCTGGATCTGAACTATTACAAGAACGACCTCGGTCCGTTCGACTTCCATATTTACGGCCAGGCGGCCAAGTTCACCAGCGTCAACCCGTACAGCCCGGACGCCACCCGTCTGCATATGGAGCCGACGCTGAGTCTGCCGCTCACCAACGGCTGGGCCAGCCTGAACACCGAAGCCAAAGTGATGGCGACCCACTACCAGCAGGATATTCCTGACGGTTTCGCCGCCAACTACCAGAGCCGCAAAGGCGTCGCTGCGCCGGATCTTGATGACTCGATCAACCGCGTACTGCCTCAATTCAAGGTCGACGGCAAGCTGGTGTTCGAGCGGCCGATGATCTGGGCCGAAGGCGCCACCCAGACGCTGGAGCCGCGCGTGCAGTACCTGTACGTGCCGTACCGCGACCAGAGCAACATCTACACCTACGACACCACGCTGCTGCAGACCGACTACTCCGGCCTGTTCCGCGACCGCACCTACAGCGGCCTGGATCGCATCGCTTCGCAGAACCGCGTATCCACCGGTTTGACCACGCGCATTTATGATGACGCGCTGGTGGAACGTTTTAACGCTTCCGTGGGTCAAATCTACTACTTCAGCCGTTCGCGCACCGGCGATCAGGTGACGGGATACGACAACAACGACGATACCGGCAGCGTGGCCTGGGCCGGCGATACCTATTGGAAAATCGACGATCGTTGGGGCCTGCGCGGCGGCCTGCAGTACGACACCCGCCTGAACAGCGTCTCGCTGGGCAACGGCGTGGTGGAATACCGCCAGGACGCCGAGCGCGTGGTGCAGCTGAACTACCGTTACGCCACACCGGAATACATCCAGACAGCGTTGAACACCAAAACGATTCCGGCCTTCCAGGACGGCATCTCGCAGGTGGGCATCACCGGCAGCTGGCCGATCGCCGATCGTTGGGCGGTCGTCGGGGCGTACTACTACGACACCCGCGCCAAACAATCCGCCGATCAGCTGGTGGGGCTGAAGTATAACACCTGCTGCTGGGCGGTGACCCTGGGCTATGAGCGCAAGATCACCGACTGGAACAACAGCAACAATACCAGCGTTTACGACAACAGAGTTTCGTTCAACGTCGAACTGCGCGGCCTGAGCAGCGATCATAGTCTCGGCTCCGCGGAAATGATGCGCTCCGGCATTCTGCCGTATCAGCGCGCATTCTGACGCTTTGCAACACTTTGAAAACGAGAACTTTCACCCGCATTTGCGGATTACATAATGGGAAATGTATGAAGAACTGGAGAACGCTTATTCTCGGATTGGTGGTTTGCGCCAATGCCGCGTTCGCAGCACCCCAAGAAGTGGATAAAGTCGCCGCCGTCGTGGATAACGGCGTGGTACTCGAAAGCGACGTCAACGGTCTGTTGCAGTCAGTCAAGCTCAACGCCCAGCAGGCCGGCCAACAGTTGCCGGACGACAAGACGCTGCGCCATCAGATCATCGAACGGCTGATCATGGATAATATCCAGCTGCAGATGGCCAAGAAAATGGGCATCACCGTGTCCGACGCTGAGCTGGACAAAGCGATCGCCAACATCGCCGCGCAGAACCGCATGAGCGTCGATCAGCTGCGCAGCCGCCTGTCGTACGAAGGGTTGAACTACAACACCTACCGTTCGCAGATCCGCAAAGAGATGCTGATTTCCGAAGTGCGTAATAACGAAGTGCGCCGCCGCGTCACCATCCTGCCGCAGGAAGTGGACGCGCTGGCCAAACAGGTGGGCGCGCAGAACGGCAGCGACACCGAAATGAACATCAGCCACATCCTGATCCCGCTGCCGGAAAACCCGTCGCAGCAGCAGGTCGATAAAGCCGAAGAGCTGGCCAAACGCCTGGTGGGTGAGATCAACAGCGGCGCCGACTTCGGCAAGCTGGCGATCACCTACTCCGCCGATTCTCAGGCGCTGAAAGGCGGCAACATGGGCTGGGGCAAGCTGCAAGAGATCCCGACCCTGTTCGCTGAACGTCTGGTGAGCGCCAAGAAAGGCGACGTCGTCGGCCCAATCCGTTCCGGCGTCGGCTTCCACATCCTGAAAGTGAACGACATCCGCGGCGCGAGCCAGTCGGTGTCGGTCACCGAAGTGCACGCCCGTCACATCCTGCTGAAGCCTTCGGTGGTGCTGACTGACGATCAGGCGCGCGCCAAGCTGCAATCCGTTGCGGAAGCGATCAAGAGCGGCCGCGCCAAATTCGCCGACGAAGCCAAACAGCTGTCGCAGGATCCGGGTTCCGCCATGCAGGGCGGCGATCTGGGCTGGGCCTCCCCGGACATCTACGATCCGGCCTTCCGCGATGCGTTGCTGAAGCTGAGCAAAGGTGAAATCAGCGCGCCGGTGCACTCTTCCTTCGGTTGGCACCTGATTCAGCTGCTGGATACCCGTCAGGTGGATAAAACCGACGCCGCGCAGAAAGATCGCGCTTACCGCATGCTGTTCAACCGTAAGTTCGCCGAAGAGGCGCAGACCTGGATGCAGGAACAGCGCGCCCAGGCTTACGTGAAGATCCTCGATGGCAGCGATGCACAGCAATAAACGCGTTGTCATTACCCCCGGCGAACCCGCCGGGGTGGGGCCGGATTTGGTAGCCGCCCTGGCGCAACAGGATTGGCCTGTTGAGCTGGTGGTGTGCGCCGATCCGGCCCTGCTGCTTGAACGCGCCAAGCGTTTGGGCCTACCGCTGACGCTGCGCGACTACCAACCGCAGCAACCGGCCGAGGCGCAACGCGCCGGCACGCTGACCGTGCTGCCGGTGTCGCTCGCTCAGCCGGTCACCGCCGGTGAACTGAACGTAGGCAACAGCGCCTACGTGGTGGAAACCCTGGCGCGCGCCTGCGACGGTTGCCTGAACGGCGAGTTTTCCGCCCTGATCACCGGCCCGGTGAACAAAGGCGTGATCAACGACGCCGGCGTGCCGTTTATCGGCCATACCGAATTCTTTGCCGATCGCAGCCGCTGCAATCGCGTGGTGATGATGCTCGCGACCGAAGAGCTGCGCGTGGCGCTGGCGACCACCCACCTGCCGCTGCTGGCGGTGCCGGGCGCCATCACACAGCAGAGCCTGTTCGAAGTCATTCGCATTCTCGACCACGATCTGAAAACCAAATTTGGCATCGCCCAGCCGCACATTTACGTCTGCGGTCTGAATCCCCACGCCGGGGAAGGCGGCCATATGGGGCGCGAAGAGATAGACACCATCATCCCGGCGCTCGACGCGCTGCGCGCTGACGGTATCCATCTGATCGGCCCGCTGCCGGCGGACACCCTGTTCCAGCCCAAATATCTGCAAGATGCCGATGCGGTGCTGGCGATGTATCACGATCAGGGGCTGCCGGTGCTAAAATACCAAGGGTTCGGCCGCGCGGTGAATATCACCCTCGGTTTGCCTTTCATACGCACCTCGGTCGACCACGGTACCGCTCTGGAACTGGCCGGCACCGGCACCGCCGATGTCGGCAGTTTCCAAACGGCCCTGAATCTCGCCATTAAAATGATAATTAATTGTAATGAATAACAGAGTCCACCAAGGGCACTTTGCCCGCAAACGCTTTGGACAAAACTTTTTAACCGATCAGTTTGTCATCGATAGCATTGTCTCCGCCATTCACCCGCAACCGGGCGAAGCGGTGGTCGAGATCGGCCCCGGCCTCGGCGCCTTGACCGAGCCGGTCGGCGCACGCATGGACCGCATGACGGTGATCGAACTGGACCGCGATCTGGCCACCCGGTTGGAGAACCACCCGCGGTTGAAAGACAAGCTGACCATCCACCAGCAGGACGCCATGACGGTGAATTTCGCCGAACTGGCCGAGGAAGCTGGCCAACCGCTGCGCGTATTTGGTAACCTGCCGTACAATATTTCGACGCCGCTGATGTTCCACCTTTTCAGCTATACTCAGGCAATCCGCGACATGCACTTTATGTTGCAAAAAGAGGTGGTCAACCGTCTGGTGGCCGGCCCAAACAGCAAGGCCTACGGGCGTTTGACCGTGATGGCGCAGTACTACTGCAACGTCATTCCGGTGCTGGAAGTGCCGCCGACCGCGTTCGCGCCGCCGCCGAAGGTCGATTCCGCCGTGGTGCGTCTGGTGCCGCACAGCGTGCTGCCGAACCCGGTGGGCGACGTGCGCATGCTGAGCCGCATCACCACGCAGGCGTTCAACCAACGGCGGAAAACCATCCGCAACAGCCTGGGCGACCTGTTCACGCCGGAACAGCTGATGGAACTGGGCGTCGATCCTTCGCTCAGAGCAGAGAATATTTCTGTGGCGCAGTACTGCAAGCTGGCCAACTGGCTGTCAGCCAATCCGGCGCCGCAGCAATAAGGAGTTGTTGTCATGATTGATTCGCCCCGCGTGTGTATTCAGGTTCAGAGCATCTATGTGGAATCACAGTCGATCCCTGAAGAAGAGCGTTACGTCTTCGCCTATACCATCACCATCCGCAATCTGGGGCGGACCGACGTGCAACTGCTGGGCCGTTACTGGCTGATCACCAACAGCAACGGCCGCCAAACCGAAGTCCAGGGCGAAGGCGTGATCGGCGAACAGCCCGTCATTCCGCCCGGCGGAGAGTTTCAGTACACCAGCGGCGCCATTCTGGAAACGCCGCTGGGCACCATGGAAGGCCATTACGAAATGGTTGACCATCAGGGTCAGCCGTTCCGCACCGCTATTCCCGTGTTTCGCTTAGCCATTCCAACGCTGATCCATTAATTATGTCGACATACCTTATCGGCGACGTTCACGGCTGTTTCGATGAACTGAAGTCGCTGCTGGCTCAGGCTGCGTTCGATCCCGAGCGCGATCAACTGTGGCTGACCGGCGATCTGGTGGCGCGCGGCCCCGCCTCGCTGGACGTGCTGCGCTACGTGCGCTCGCTCGGCCCGGCGGTGCGCATGGTGCTGGGCAACCACGATCTGCACCTGCTGGCGGTTTACGCCGGCATCAGCCGCAACAAACCCAAAGATCGCATCACCCCGCTGCTGGAGGCGCCTGACGCCGACGAGCTGATCAACTGGCTGCGCCGCCAACCGGTGCTGCAGGTGGACGATGAGCAAAAGCTGGTGATGGCGCACGCCGGCATCACTCCGCAGTGGGATATCGACACCGCGAAAATGTGCGCGCGCGAAGTGGAAGCGGTATTGAGCAGCGACAGCTACCCGCTGTTCCTCGACGCCATGTACGGCGACATGCCGAACAACTGGGCGCCGGAGCTGAGCGGCCTGGCGCGCCTGCGTTTCAGCACCAATGCGCTGACGCGCATGCGCTACTGCTTCCCCAACGGCCAACTCGACATGATCTGCAAAGATGCGCCGGGCAGCGCGCCGGCGCCGCTGAAGCCGTGGTTCGAATTGCCGCGCCTGGTCGACCCCGAATACACCATCATCTTCGGCCACTGGGCCTCGCTCGAAGGCAAAGGCACGCCGGAAGGCGTGATCGGGCTGGATACCGGCTGTTGCTGGGGCGGCGACTTGACGATGCTGCGCTGGGAAGACCGCCGTTACTTCACGCAGCCCGCCAATCGGGGCGAGGCGTCTGACCACGCCGGCAGATTAGCCGCATCCTGAAAATACACAGGCGGCCCGGAGGCCGCCTTTGTTTTCTATATTGTCGCCTTACGCCCCAATCACCCCGCCATCTTCACGCGTGATCATCAATACCGATGAACGCGGGCGCGGGCTGTTGTTCGGGAAGTGCGAATCGCCCTCTTCTCCCGGATGTTGTACGTTGACGAACATCGTCTTGTAGTCCGGAGTGAAAGTGATGCCGGTCAATTCGCAGGACTTCGGTCCCACCATGAAACGGCGGATCTCGCCGCTGATCGGATCGCCCACCAACATCTGGTTGTTGCCCTGCCCGACATAATCGCCCTTGTTGCTGTACTTGCCGTCGGTGAGGATCCACAGGCGGCCGGCGCGATCAAAGCCCAGCCCGTCCGGGCTGTTGAAGGTATTTTCCGCCGTGATATTCGGCGTGCCGCGGTTGACGCCCTCGGGGTGGGCGATCGGGTTGCCGCACAGCGCATAGATATCCCAGGCGAAGACGTCGGCGGTGGCGTCGCCGCCTTCGTCCCAGCGAATGATCTGGCCATAGATATTGTTCGGTCGCGGGTTGGCGGCGTTCAGCGGCATCCCTTCCTCACCGCGCTTGCTGTTGTTGGTCAGCGTACAGTATGCGCGACCGTCATGCGGGTTCACCGCGATCCACTCCGGGCGATCCATTTTGGTGGCGCCGACCTGCTGCGCCGCCTTGCGGGCGAAGATCAGCACTTCGGCCTCGTCGCGGAAACCGTTCTCCGGCGTCAGGCCATTCTTGCCAAACTCAAGCGCAATCCAGCGCCCTTTGCCCTTCAGCGGCGTGCCGGCCTCATCGCCGTCGAACTGCGCCACGTACAGCGTTCCCTCGTCCAGCAGCGTGCGATTGTTGGCCGGATTGGCGGCGTCGACCACGCCTTTGGAAACGTACTTATAGATATGTTCGCCGCGCTCGTCGTCGCCCATGTATACCACCAGACGGCCGTCTTTGGCCACGGTCACCGCCGCGTTTTCATGCTTGAAGCGGCCGAGCGCGGTGTGCTTGATGGGCGTCGAGCTCGGATTCAGCGGATCGATCTCGACGATCCAGCCGTGACGGTTGAATTCGTTGGGATTCTTCGCCACATCGAAGCGCTCGTCATAGTCCGGCCAGTTGCGCTCCGGTTCACTGACCTTCAGCGTGTAGCGCTTTTGTTCCGGCGTGGTTCGATAATCGGCCTGACGGGTGCCGAAATAGGTGTCGAAATTTTCCTCGCAGGTCAGATAGGTCCCCCACGGCGTCTTGCCGTTGGCGCAGTTGCCGAAGGTGCCCAGCACCTTGCGGCCGCTCGGATCGGCGGCGGTCTGCAGCAGCGGGTGCCCGGCGGCCGGGCCGCTGAACTGCATTTCGCTGTTGGCGGTGATGCGGCGGTTATAGCGCGATGGACGTTCCACCTCCCAGCGCTGGCCGTCGCCGACCCGCTTGACCGCGACAATGGAGACGCCGTGCGCCGCCTGCGACTTGCGCACCTCTTCCAGGCTGGTGGCTTTGGCGCCGCCGTGGGCGAACAGATACTGTTCGTTGACGTATTCGTTATTGATGGCCATCACGCCGTGATTGTCATCGATAGGGAAGAAGCTCATACCGTCATTGTTATCGCCAAACTGTTTTTCCTGATCGGCGGCGCTGTTGTTGCCCTGCGGATCGAAGGCCGGCGCGCCGTCCACCAGCGGCTCACCCCAGGAGATCAGCACCTCCGCGCGGTAGCCCGGCGCGATGGTCACCTCGTCGGCGGTAGATGCGGCGATGCCCTGAAAGCCCAGCAGCGTGTTCGGCGGCAGATCCTCGGCCAACGCCTCGGCGGAAACCGACCAGATGCCGCCGCCGAGAAAGCCGGCCAGGCCGACGGCGCCGGCGCTGCCAAGCAGCAGCTTGCGGCGAGTGGGATCGATCAGGCGGTCGGCGTCTAATTGCTCAATTTGCTTGGTCATAACGTGGTTACCTTTTTAGTTATGGCGCCGCGGTCAAGATTCACCAGAGTTGCCGTGGCGCTCGGAGTTGGGCTTCATACTAATCAGGTAATGTGAAGGAAAGGTTACAAATGACCGGCGCAAAAAGGCCGGGGGCGCAATTGCTTGCGCCCCCGGGAGAGTTGGCTAACGGGCTGAAATCAGCGGCGCTGCAGGATTTCGAAGCAGTAGCTGTGCGAGTTCAGATTGTCGGCGTCGTGGAATTCGCTGAACGTGGTTTCCCACTCGTCCGGCTCGTAATCCGGGAAGTGGGTATCGCCGCCGACTTCGGCGTCGATGTGCGTCAGGTACAGACGGTCGGCGCGCGGCAGCAGCTGGGTATAGATGCGCCCACCGCCGATCACCATCACTTCCTCCACGTCGCCCGCGGCGGCCAGCGCCTCATCCAGCGAGGTTACCCAGGTCACCCCGGCTTCGCTGCCCGGGCGGCTGCTCAAAACGATATTGTGGCGGCCCGGCAGCGGGCGGCCGATGGACTCGAAGGTCTTGCGGCCCATAATAACCGGCTTATTCAACGTGTTGCGTTTAAACCACGCAAGGTCCGCCGGCAGGTGCCACGGCATGGCGTTTTCCATGCCAATAACGCGATCCGCCGCCAAGGCAGCGATCAGGCTGATAATCATTGTTTAACCCTGTGTAGGCAGCAAAATTGGTGACACTATACGTAAAGGCCTGAGTGCCGTCGATAGGCTAATCAAGCAAGATGAATATATAAGATAGCTCTTATCAGTATATCTAATAACCAACGATCGCCCGCCGGGCGATTTCACACGCCGGGGCGTTTGCGGTACAGCCACAGGCCCGGTAACGACAGGCCGATCGACAACGCGCCGACGATGAAACTGGCCTTGAGGAAGTTGGTGATCATGGTCTCCATCAGGGCTTCGCTGTAGCCCAGATGCGAGATCTCCACCACCGTGATCATCGCGGTATAGGCGGAAATGCCGGGGAACATCGGGATCACCGCCGCCACGGTGAACACCTTCGGATGCGCCAACAGCCAGCGCGACCAGTAGATGCCGATGATGCCAATCAGGATCGCCGCCAACAGCGAGGCCCACTCAATGTTCATGCCGGCATGCATCATCAGCATGCGCGAACCGCGCCCGATAGCCCCGAGCAATGCGCAATAGCGCAGCGCGCGCAACGGCACGTTAAACACCATGGCGAAGCCCAGCGCCGGCACCGCCGCCAACAGCATCTCCTGCAACAAGGCCCACAACAGATTCATGACCACCCCCGCAGATCCCACAGCGACATCGCCATCACCACGCCGATACAGGTCGCCAGCGTCAGCAGGCTGGCCATCGCCCAGCGCGCCAGTCCGGTATTGACGTGCCCCTTGAACATGTCGGCCACCGCGTTGATCAGCGGGAAGCCCGGCACCAGCAGCAACACGCTGGCGGCCATCGCCACGCTCGAGGTGTCTTTAAACGCCGGCAGGCGCAGCAGCAGTCCGGAGATCGACGTCGCGACAAATGCCGTCAGGCAAAAATTGATCAGCGGATTCATCTGGCGGGCGGTGAGGATCTGGCGCACCAGCATCGCCGCGCCGCTGGCGATAAAGGTCACCAGGAAGGCGTCGCCGCCGCCGCCGTTGAGCATGCTGAAGCACCCGCAGGACAGCCCTACCATCAATACCACCAGCCAGCGCGGGTAGCGCAGCGGCCGGATCCTTTCAAAGCGGCGCGCCACGTCGTGCGCATCCGCCAGGCGATGCTCGGCGAGGATCACGATATGCTGCACTTCGGTCACCACCTGCATATTGATGCCGCGATCGACGTTCTTGCGGGTGGTGGTCAGGCAGGCGCCATGGCTGAGGGTGGTCAACACCACCGCATTGGCGGAGATCGAGCTTTCCACGCTGTCCATCCCCAGCGCCAGCCCCAGGCGGGTCGACAACTGTTCCACCACCGTGCTCTCGGCGCCGTGCTGCAACAGCAGCAGCGCGCATTGAATGCACAGTCGGGTGATTTCGCGTTGTTGCCGGTGCGGTTCCGGCCTGTCTGTGGCGGTAGTGGTCGTCTGCTGCATGGTGCTCCGTCGCTGGCGGGAGATGAATTATTATCATAGAGCCTAACAATACCTCATTGGGTTGATGCGCATCAGAGGAAGCGGCGTTATTATCGCCAGATTGCTGCCTTTTGCGCGAGACGTCTCCCATGCTTGAAACTTCGTTGTTCGTCGCCGGCATTGCCGCCCTCGGCATGCTCTCCCCCGGCCCGGATTTTTTCCTGGTGATCAAAAACGCCGCCCGCTACCCGCGGCTGGCCGCCATGATGACCGCCTTCGGCGTGATCTGCGGCGTCGCCACCCACATGTCCTACTGCGTCGCCGGGCTGGCGGTGGTGATCACCACCACGCCGTGGCTGTTCAACCTGCTGAAATACGCCGGGGCGGTCTATCTGGTGTGGATCGGCATCCAGGCGCTGCTGTCGCGCGGCGGCGGAAAAATGAACGTCAGCAATCTGCCGCAACAGCGGGTCAGCCTGAAGAGCGCCTTTGCGCAAGGCTACCTGTGCAACCTGCTGAACCCGAAAGCCACCCTGTTCTTCCTGGCGGTCTTCACCCAAGTGCTGCAGATCGATTCCGGTCTGGGGGACAAGCTATGGTACGCGGGGATTATTCTCGGCCTGTCGGTCATCTGGTGGCCGCTGCTGGTGTTCCTGATCCAGAGCGGGCCGGTGCGCCGCGGGCTGGAAAAGACGCAGAAGATCGTCGACAAATTGCTGGGCGGCATGTTGATCGCCTTAGGCATCAAGGTCGCGCTGAGCTAAGCAAAAGGGGCGCCATCACGGCGCCCCTGCGGTTATCCTTTGGCTTCCACCACTTCATCCTCCGGCGCCTTGCCGTCGATGCTGCCGCGCCAGCCGGTCTGCTGCACCCGCGCCAACCGATTCTGATCCTGCTCGATGGCCGCGCTGAGCATCTCCTTGGCCCGCTGCAGGCTGGCGATGCGGAACTCGGTATCCTGATAATTATCCAGCGTGTCTTCCAGCATCTTCAGGTTGTAGCGACGGAACGTGTCCGCTTTCTCGCGCGCCTCATAGGCGTCCAGCCCCAGCAACTCCAGCGTCTCGCGGCCGATGCGCAGCGAGCTTTCAAAGGTTTCGCGCTCCGGTTTTTCCACCCCCAGTTGCCGCAGCTGATACCAGTGATCGACGTCGCGCGCCCGCGCCACCACCTTAAGATGCGGGAAGTGCTGTCTGGCCAGCTCGGTTAACGCCAGGCTGTCTTCCACGTCGTCGATGGCGTTGATCAGCACCTTGGCGTGAGCGGCGCCGGCGGCCTCCAGCAGATCGGCGCGCGTGGCGTCGCCGTAGAACACCTTGGTGTCAAATTTACGCAGCGTTTCGATATGGTCCGGATCGTGATCCAGTACCACGGTGTGCACGCCGTTGGCCAACAGTAAACGACCGGCGATCTGGCCGAAACGGCCGAAGCCGGCGATGATCACGCTGGCGTTCTCGTCATCAATGACGTCAGCCGGGCGATCCTCTTTCGGCGCATTTTTTTCCAGCTGCGCGGCGATCACCAACAGCAGCGGCGTGGCCGCCATCGACAGCGCCACCGCCAGCGTCAGCGACTTGGCCCATTCAACCGGCAAGACGCCGGCCAGCTGCGCGGCGCTGAAGATCACGAAGGCGAACTCACTGCCCTGCCCCAGCAGAATGGCGAACAGGCCGCGCTGGCGCTTCGGCACGCCGAGCAGCGGCCCAATCAGCCACAGCAACGCCGCCTTGATCAGCATAAAGCCCAGCAGCAGCGAGGCGATCAGCAACGGATGATGGAACAGCGTGCCGAAGTCGATCGACATGCCGACGCCGATGAAGAACAGCCCCAGCAGCAGTCCCTTGAACGGCTGAATATCGCTCTCCAGCGCGTGGCGGTATTCAGAGCTCGCCAACAGCACCCCGGCGAGGAACGCCCCCATCGCCATCGACAGCCCGGCCATCTCCAGCAGGATGCCGAAGCCGAACACCAGGAACAACGCCACGGCGCTGAACACTTCGCGCATGCCCGAACGGGCGACGAAGTGCAGCAGCGGACGGGTGACGTAGCGGCCGAGCAACACCACCATCGTCAACGCGCCCACCACCTTGGCCGCCGACAGCATGAAAGCGCCCAGCGTGGTGGTGGCGCCGCTGCTGGCCAACAGCGGGATCATCGCCACCAGCGGGATCGCCGCGATATCCTGGAACAGCAGCACCGCAAACGCGCTGCGGCCGATCGGCGACGGCGTCAGATTGCGTTCGCTCATCGCCTGCATGGCGATGGCGGTGGATGAGAGCGCCAGCGTCAGGCCAATCAGCAACGCCACCTTCCAGTTAAGGCCGAGGAAGTAACAGAAGGCGCTCAGCGCCAGGCCGCAGCCCACCATCTGAATGCTGCCGCCGCCGAACACCGAGGCGCGCAGCGTCCACAGCCGTTTGGGATCCAGCTCCAGGCCGATGATAAACAACATCAGCACCACGCCGATCTCGGCGAAGGTCAGGATCGACTCGGCGTCCGACACCAGCTTCAGCCCCCAGGGGCCAATGATGCAGCCGGCGATCAGGTAACCGAGCACCGAGCCCAGTCCCAGGCGCACCGCGATCGGCACAAACAGCGCCGCGGAGCCGAGATAGATCAGCCCCTCGATCATCATGTGGTGATTATCCATGGCTGGCCTCCCGGGTTTCCGCTTCGGCATGTTCCATCAGATAGTCGACCAGCCGCTGGCGGTAGGCTTCGCCGGCGGCGAGCAGCGCTGGCTCGTTGCAGGTAAAGGTATTGTGCACGGCGAAATAAGGCAGCCAGGTCATGCCGCAATAGATCGCCGTGGCCTGCAGCGGCTGCGCCAGCGCGGCGAAGTTGGGGAAATCGCCCAGCTCGAAGTGGTGCTCGTCGCCGCCGCTGGTCACCGCCCACAGGCAGTCTTTACCCACCAGCGCATTGCCGTCGTGACCGTAGGCCCAGCCGTGCTCCAGCACTTTGTCGATCCACAGCTTCAACAACGGCGGGAAGCTGTACCACTGCATCGGATGTTGCAGCACCACCAGGTCGGCGCGTTCCACCGCCCGCTGCTCGGCGTTGATGTCGATATTGAAATCGGGGTACAGCTCATACAGCGAGCGCACCTCCACCTCGGGGAGATCCCTCACCGCCTGCAGCAGGCGGTGATTGGCATGCGAATGCCGGGGATACGGGTGAGCATAAATTATCAGAATCATTGTTATCGTCGTTCCTTCGTTCCTTGCCAATACACCAAGCATATACCAATCACACAGAGTGACAGTTTGCCCACTGATTGATAGCGGAAATTTTTAACGCCAGCCGACAAATTCGCTGAATAAAAAAGGGCGCTGCATCTGCAGCGCCCCTTACGTTGCGTTCTCGCGCGGTTACTTGCCGATGCGCGCGTGCATTTCCTGCACCGACGTCACCTGCTCGGTCGGATCCGCTTTCAGCGCCATCGCGGTGGCGAAGCCGCCGTTCAGCGTGGTGTCGTAGTGCACCTTGTACTGCAGGGCGCTGCGGCGAATCAGCTTGGAGTCCTCAATCGCCTGACGGCCTGCCGTGGTGTTGACGATGTAAGTGTACTCGCCGTTCTTGATACGGTCCTGAATGTGCGGACGCCCTTCGTGCACCTTGTTGACCAGGCGCGGGTTGATGCCCGCTTCGCCCAGCACCACCGCGGTGCCGTGGGTGGCGTCCAGCTCGAAGCCCTGCTTCAGCAGGCTGGCGGCCAAATCGACCACGCGAGCCTTGTCGCCTTCGCGCACCGACAGCAGCGCGCGGCCCTGTTTCTTCATGCCCGAGTTGCTGCCCAACATCGCTTTGGAGAAGGCTTCCGCGAAGGTGCGGCCCACGCCCATCACTTCCCCGGTAGAGCGCATTTCCGGCCCCAAAATCGGGTCGACGCCCGGGAATTTGTTGAACGGCAGCACCACTTCTTTCACCGAATAGTACGGCGGGATGATCTCTTCGGTCACGCCCTGCTCGACCAGCGTTTTGCCCGCCATCACGCGCGCGGCCACTTTGGCCAGCGGCACGCCGGTCGCTTTGGACACGAACGGCACGGTGCGCGCGGCGCGCGGGTTGACTTCAATCAGGTAGACTTCGTTGTCTTTCACCGCGAACTGCACGTTCATCAGGCCGCGCACCTGCAGCTCGAACGCCAGTTTTTCCACCTGGCGACGCATCACGTCCTGAATTTCCTGGCTCAGGGTGTACGCCGGCAGCGAACACGCGGAGTCGCCGGAGTGCACGCCCGCCTGCTCGATGTGCTCCATGATGCCGCCAATCAGCACGCGTTCGCCGTCGCAGATGGCATCAACGTCCACTTCCACCGCGTCGTCCAGGAAGCGATCGAGCAGCACCGGCGCATCGTTGGATACGCTGACCGCAGTCTGGAAGTAGCGGCGCAGGTCGGTTTCGTCGTAGACGATTTCCATCGCCCGGCCGCCCAACACGTAGGAAGGACGCACCACCAGCGGATAACCGATGCCCGCCGCCTTCTCGACCGCCTGCTCGATGGCGGTGACGGTGGCGTTGGCCGGCTGCTTCAGGCCCAGACGGTTGACCGCCTGCTGGAAGCGTTCGCGGTCTTCGGCGCGGTCGATGGCGTCCGGGCTGGTGCCAATGATCGGCACGCCTGCGGCTTCCAGCTCGCGCGCCAGCTTCAGCGGGGTCTGGCCGCCATACTGCACGATCACGCCTTTCGGTTTCTCGATGCGCACGATTTCCAGCACGTCTTCCAGCGTTACCGGCTCAAAGTACAGGCGGTCCGAGGTGTCGTAGTCGGTGGAGACGGTTTCCGGGTTACAGTTGACCATGATGGTCTCGTAGCCGTCTTCACGCAGCGCCAGCGAAGCGTGCACGCAGCAGTAGTCAAACTCAATGCCCTGGCCGATACGGTTCGGCCCGCCGCCCAGCACCATCACTTTCGGCCGGTCGTTGGTCGGGTTGGACTCACACTCTTCTTCATAGGTGGAGTACATGTAGGCGGTGTCGGTGGCGAATTCCGCCGCGCAGGTATCCACGCGCTTGTATACCGGATGCAGGCCGTAGCTGTGGCGCAGCTTGCGAATTTCGCTCTCGGCGACGCCGGCCAGCTTGGCCAGACGCGCATCGGCGAAGCCTTTGCGCTTCAGAGTGCGCAGGAAGTCTTTGTTCAGGCCGTTGATGCCCGCCTCGGCCACCTGCTCTTCCAGGCGCACCAGCTCTTCAATCTGCACCAGGAACCAACGGTCGACGTTGGTCAGGTTGAAAACGCCGTCAACCGACAAACCGGCGCGGAAGGCGTCGGCGATGTACCAAATGCGGTCGGAACCGGCGTCTTTCAGCTCGCGGCGGATTTTGGTCAGCGCTTCCGGATCGTCCAGGCTCACTTTCGGATCGAAGCCGGTGGCGCCCACTTCCAGACCACGCAGCGCTTTCTGCAGCGACTCCTGCTGGGTGCGGCCGATGGCCATCACTTCGCCGACCGACTTCATCTGGGTGGTCAGGCGATCGTTGGCGCCGGAGAACTTCTCGAAGTTGAAGCGCGGGATCTTGGTTACGACATAGTCGATGGACGGTTCGAACGACGCCGGGGTGCGGCCGCCGGTGATGTCGTTCATCAACTCATCGAGGGTATAGCCCACCGCCAGCTTGGCGGCGATCTTGGCAATTGGGAAGCCGGTGGCTTTCGACGCCAGCGCCGAAGAGCGCGACACGCGCGGGTTCATTTCGATAACGATCAGGCGGCCGGTTTTCGGGTTAACCGAGAACTGCACGTTGGAGCCGCCGGTTTCGACGCCGATCTCACGCAGCACCGCCATCGAGGCGTTGCGCATGATTTGGTATTCCTTGTCGGTCAGGGTCTGGGCCGGCGCGACGGTGATCGAGTCGCCGGTGTGGATGCCCATAGCGTCGAAGTTTTCGATGGAGCAGACGATGATGCAGTTGTCGTTCTTATCACGCACCACTTCCATCTCGTATTCTTTCCAACCGATCAGCGATTCATCGATCAGCAGCTCGTTGGTCGGCGACAGGTCCAGGCCGCGTTCGCAGATCTCTTCGAACTCTTCGCGGTTGTAGGCAATGCCGCCGCCGGTGCCGCCCATGGTAAAGGAAGGGCGGATGATGCACGGGAAGCCGACGTCAGCGGCTACCGCCAGCGCTTCTTCCATGGTGTGCGCGATGCCGGAACGCGCGGTATCCAGACCGATTTTCTTCATCGCCACATCGAAACGGCGACGGTCTTCGGCCTTGTCAATCGCATCGGCGGTGGCGCCGATCATGGTAACGCCGAACTCGGCCAGCACGCCCTGGCGCTCCAGCTCCAGCGCGCAGTTCAGCGCCGTCTGGCCGCCCATGGTCGGCAGCACCGCATCCGGGCGCTCTTTTTCGATGATCTTGCGCACCACTTCCCAGTGGATCGGCTCAATGTAGGTCGCGTCGGCCATCTCCGGGTCGGTCATGATGGTTGCCGGGTTGGAGTTGACCAGAATGACGCGGTAACCCTCTTCGCGCAGCGCTTTACACGCCTGGGCGCCCGAGTAGTCGAACTCACACGCCTGGCCGATAACGATCGGACCCGCGCCGAGGATCAGGATGCTTTTTATGTCTGTACGTTTTGGCATTTTTTACTGCTCCTGATTATTTGGCGTTAGAACGGTAAGTCTCAATCAGTTCGATAAAGTGATCGAACAGCGGCGCAGCGTCGTGCGGGCCTGGGCTCGCTTCCGGGTGGCCCTGGAAGCTGAACGCCGCCTTGTCGGTGCGGTGAATGCCCTGCACCGTATGGTCGAACAGCGATTTGTGCGTCACGCGCAGGTTCGCCGGCAGGTTGTTTTCATCTACCGCAAAGCCGTGGTTCTGCGCGGTGATCATCACGGTGTTGTTGTCCAGATCCTTCACCGGGTGGTTGCCGCCGTGGTGGCCGAGCTTCATCTTCATGGTTTTCGCCCCGCTGGCCAGCGCCAGCAGCTGATGGCCCAGGCAGATGCCGAACACCGGAATGTCGGTTTCCAGGAACTGTTTGATGGCGGTGATGGCGTAGTCGCACGGCTCCGGGTCGCCCGGGCCGTTGGACAGGAAGATGCCGTCCGGATTCATTTTCAGCACGTCGTCGGCCGGGGTCTGCGCCGGCACCACGGTCAGGCGACAGCCGCGATCCACCAGCATGCGCAGGATGTTGCGCTTGGCGCCGTAGTCGTAAGCCACCACGTGGAATGGCAGTTCCGCGGCGGTTTTGGCTTCGGGCAGGTCGCCTTCAAGCGTCCAGCTGCCTTGCTGCCAGCTGTAGGCCTCTTGGGTGGTGACCTCTTTCGCCAGATCCATCCCCTTCAACCCCGGGAAACCTTGCGCCTTGGCCAGGGCCAGCGCGGCGTCCGGCGAATCGGCGGCGATGATGCAGCCGTTCTGGGCACCCTTCTCGCGCAGCAGGCGGGTCAATTTGCGGGTATCGATATCGGCGATCGCCACGATGTTGTGACGCTTGAGGTAGTCGGACAGGCTTTCTTCGTTGCGGTAGTTGCTGGCGATCAGCGGGAGGTCGCGAATGACGAGGCCTTGGGCGTGTACTGCGGAGGATTCTTCGTCGGAAGCATTGGTGCCGACATTGCCGATATGAGGATAAGTAAGAGTAACGATCTGGCGGGAATAGGAAGGATCAGTGAGGATTTCTTGATAACCGGTCATCGACGTATTGAAGACCACTTCCCCCACTGCCGTTCCCTCTGCCCCGATGGCCCGACCGTGGAATTGGGTTCCGTCTTCCAGAACCAATAGCGCTGACTTTATCAAAACACCCTCCAAGGAATAATCAATCACAATATTTGCATATTAATTCAGATATCGCGATCTAAATCAATGCAAAAACCGTCCGCGAGGCCAATTTTTGGCAAATTGGGCGCATTTTAATGATGAGTGCCTGGCTTGTCTACCCAAACTGCCGTTTTTTGTTTTATTTTTGCAGTTCTCGGCGCGCATGCGGCTTGAGCGCCGATAAAAACACAGAAAACCGGGGCTGGAAAACGGTTGCGGGGAAGAATGATGGAAAACGGCGCCGGAATGGGACAAAAAAGACGCTAAAAAAGCCGAGAGTGGAAAAAAAGGAGATGATTAGCAAAGTAAATATAGATAAATAACATCTTTGGCAATGAAACAAAGCCAACATGATATTTATCATGTTAAAAAAAAAGGACAATAAAATTATTGCCCGATTATCATAGCATTATGACCAATACAACCACATCACGATGGTATGCAAATCAATTATAACTGGTCCAAATTCAATACGTCTCGCATATCAAACAAACCTTTATCCCGGTTATGCAGCCAGGCCGCCGCGCGTACCGCGCCGCTGGCGAAAGTCATGCGGCTGGAGGCCTTATGGGTGATTTCCACCCGTTCACCGATGTCGGCGAACATCGCGGTGTGCTCGCCGACGATGTCGCCGGCGCGAATGGTGGCAAAGCCGATGCTTTTCGGATCGCGTTCGCCGGTATGGCCTTCGCGCGCATAGACCGCACAGTTTTTCAGATCGCGCCCCAGCGCGCCGGCGATCGCTTCGCCCATGGCCAACGCCGTGCCCGACGGCGCATCCACTTTGTGGCGGTGGTGCGCCTCAACGATTTCGATGTCGGTGTAGTCGCCCATCACCTGCGCGGCCTTCTCCAGCAGTTTCAGCACCAGGTTGACGCCGACGCTGAAGTTGGCGGCGAACACGATGCCGATGTGCTGCGCCGCAGCGCGGATCGCCTGCTTGCCGGCGTCATCGAAGCCGGTGGTGCCAATCACCATCGCCTTGTGGTGCGCCACGCAAAAATCCAGGTAGCTCCGGGTGCTTTCCGGGCGGGTGAAGTCGATCAAAATGTCGAACTCGCTCGCCACTTTCTCCAGGCTGTCGCTTACCTTAACGCCCAGTGCGCCAATGCCCGCCAGCTCGCCGGCGTCGACGCCGATCAGGCTTGAACCCGGGCGCGACAGCGCCGCGCCCAACACCACGCCTTCCGCCTGCTGCACCGCCTGGATCAACTGACGGCCCATCCGGCCGCCGGCGCCCGCAATCGCAATGCGGATTTGTGAATCACTCATGCTTGCTCTCTTCTTGATTTGACGCCTATCCCATTAGGCTATCGATTCAGGGTAACTGCCCCGCTTCAGCGTCGCCAGAGGATTCATTTCATAATTAGAAAATTATGATATTCCCCCGCTTTTATCAGCGGCGCTGTCGTGAGATTAACATTCAACCGATTTGGCGGCCTGCGACGATTGTACATAATCATGCAGTTTCCATGGCAAAAAAATGCAGAAAAAAGGCGCCGAAAACGGCGCCTGGGGAAAGGATCACAGCGAGGTCAGGCGGTAATGGCGGCCACTTCGTTGGCGATCGCCGTCAGCGCATCGTGGCGGGCATAGTCCTCACGCACCAGCGCTGCGCGTTGTCGATAGATCGGCTGCTGCAGAATGCGCGTCGCCGCCGCCAGGATCTGTTCAGGGCTCGGCGTGCTGGTGTGCAGGCTGATGCCGCAGCCGGCGGCGACCACGCGCGCGGCCGCCTCCAGTTTGTCTTCGCCCGTGCCAGCGACGATCAGCGGCACGCCGCTGTTCAGCGCATAGTTGATCGAACCGTAACCGCCATTGGTGATCAGCAGCGCCGTCTCCGGCAGCCAGCGTTCGAAGGAGATGAACTCGCGCACTCTGGCATTGCCCGGCAGCGCGTCCATCAGGCCTTCCGTCGCCCGCCCGCCGGTGGTGGCCAACACCCGCACCGGCAGATGCGCCAGCGCTTGCAGCGTCGGCACGATCAGCTGATGCAGATCGACATTGGCCAGCGTGCCCTGAGACACGATCACCAGCGGCCGATCATCGTTTGCCTCCCACAGCGTTTCTTCCGCCGCCGGCTGGCCGCCGCTGCGCAGCGGGCCGACGAAGCGCACGCCGCTCGGCAGATCGTCACGCTCATATTCCAGCGCCGTGGTGGCCAACTGCAGGAAACGCTCGCAGCCGCCGATCAGCGCGTCGGTGAACGGGCGATTCAGCGGCCGCCCGCCCGCCTGCACCAGCGCGGCATCAAAGCTTTGCTGCACCTCATCAAGCAACACCCGCGTTTCTTCATCCACCAACTGCTCACGGGTCAGCGTCCGCGGCAGCAGCGCCGGCGGGATGCGCGGGCCATAGAAAATGGCGTCGCGCGAAGAATACGACAGCGGCGTGACGCCGATCCCGAAGACCGGCGGCCGTTCGGCGGACTGCAGCAGCGGCAGCACGCCGTAGAAGCAGTTCTCCACCATCAGCAGATCGGTCTTTTCGGCGGCGATGGCCGCACGCAGCTGACGATCCAACAGTGGGATCGGCGCGGCGAAGAAATCTTTCAGCGCCAGCGCCATCTGCGCGTTGCCCGGCGGCAGCGCGGCGCGCTCGGGGAAATGCTCCTCCAGGTGGCGATAGTCGAAGTCCACCTGCGCGTCGAACGGCACGAAGCTCGCCCCAGCCGCTTCGGCGCGTTCGCGGAACAGCGCGCCGGTCATCACCCGCACCTGATGCCCTTGGGCAATCAGGTGGCGAGCGATGGCTAACATCGGGTAGACGTGCCCCGGAGTGGCGACCGCCGCCATCAGTATCCTTGCCATAATGCTCCTTTTAAGCTTCTGCGTTGGCCGGCTTCAGCGCCAGATTGGCGCACACCGGATTGCTTTGAATATGCACGCGCTGCAAATGACGCGCGGAACGGGCGGTAAAGCCCTCACGTCCGTGCAGCAGCGAGAAGTTGTCCGCCACCACCACGTCGCCCTGTTGCCACTGATGGGCGTAATAGTGACGCGGATCGTACAGATGCTGCTGCAGAGTGTGGTGGAACTGTTCCTGCTGTTGTTCCGGCACGCCGTGATATTCCAGCGCATGTTGATTGAGGAATTTTTTCCCTTCCGTCGGCGGTTCATTGTAGCGCATGATCAAGCCCCTGCCGTTCGGGTGCTGCACCACCAGCGGCGAACAGACTTCACCGCCGTAATGCACCACCTGCTTGATGCGGTAGGTGATCGACACCGACAGCCACTGATCCAGCAACGCTTCGTCCGCATTGGCCAGCAGCCGCATGGTATCGACGAAGGTAGTGCACCCGCCCTCGTCCGGCGACGGTGCCTCCACGCAGTGGAACAGCTGGAATTCGGGAATAGTCGGCTTATACATGCCATCCCAATGCAGCGGGACGTAGCTGCTGTCGAAAATATGATCCTTGGCGTCCGGATGTTCCTTCACGTCCAGCACCGCGCCGAACGGCCACATCATGATCTCGCCCCACTGCTCGGCATAGCGCGTCAGAACCTCCCCATCGCTGAAACCGGAGTCGAATCCGCGCAGCACCAGCAAGTGATGTTCCTGCGCCAGCGCCCGCAGCGCTGCCACCGGCAGTTCGCCGATCTTTTGCCCCGGATGCTGCGGCGTCAGGATCGCGCCAAACGGGGTATTCGGTTGAATATGGCAATTAAGCGGTTGGTTATTCATCGGTGATTCTCCTTGCATCGAATGTGCTGCTCACACGGCAACGTGCCGTCAAAAACGCGTCCGCCAGGATTTCGGGCGCAAAAGCCTGCAGCGGCCTCAGGCCATCTGCGGTTGTTCGATCAGGTAATGGCTCGGCGTGCCGCGGATCGCCACCAATTCGCCGTCCAGGCTCTGCGCGTCTTTACGCTTCATCAGCACGAACTGGCCGTTCACGTTGGCTGCCACGCCATGCCACGGCGTCAGCCAGTCGTCTTTGGTCGGCATCATGTGGATGCCCATTTTCAGGCTGTCGACCGGCTGCGGGTGAATCGACAGGCGGATCGCCGCCGGGAAATGCTGCGCCAGCAGATTGCCCCAGGCCCAGCTGCGCTGGATCACTCCGCAGGCGCGCTGTTTGGCGTCTTTCTGCAGCGCGGCGTTGGAACCGCTGTAGCCCGGCAGTTGGCTGTCTTCATACAGGAAGCGCGTGATGGCGCGGTACAGCAAGAGGCCCTGTTCGTCCTGCATCAACTGCTGTTTGATCGCCTCTTCCGATTCGGCATAGCCCTCCACCAACAGTTGGCGCAGCAGATCGTAATCATCGGTATGTTCGGCCAGGCCTTTGACGTCGCCGAGGTTGAATACGCTGAGATGCGTCGCGCCCACTTCATGCAGCAGGTTTTCAATTTCGCGCTGATAGCGGTTGATCGCTTCGTCACTGACGCGGATCAGATCGCCGAACACGTGGCCATCGGAGCAGATAACGATATGCGCACCCGGCGGGTAGTAGAGTTGAATGCGCTGGCATAGCGAGTTGAGGAAGATCAGCGACAGCCGCTCCGCCATGTCCGGCACCGCGCCGATCACCTTGTTGGTGTTGGGCGACTTGGTCGGGAAGGCCGGCAGCACGAATTCGATGCGTTGCTCGTTTTCGATGAATGCCCGAATGCGCGGCAATTGCACCTGAGTGACCCGCCGTTCTTCTTCAGCGATCGAGGTGTCGTCGCCGGGGAAACGGCGGCGGTATTGCAATAATTCACGTAGGATCTTTAACGATATTTCTTCTTTCTGAGCGCTGTCCACAATGAGCTCCTGTTACGATGTGGTGCGGGAGTATTATTGATAAGCGCAATAAGATTTATCAAAAAGAGAAAAAATCTCTGCAAAATAATAATCAGCCCGTCGTTTATATGCTTCAGGCAATATAGAAGAGATGATGCTATATTATTAGCCCGTATAATTCACAATCTTGGTTAAGTTGTGCTTAACAAACTATGAGCAATATTTTAAAACGCATGGCCATTTTCTCAAAAGTGGTCGATTGCGGCGCATTCAGCATGGCGGCAAAAGAATTGGGCATGACGACCTCCGCCGTCAGCCAACATATTCGCCAGCTGGAGGAGCATCTGGGCATTCAATTACTGTTGCGATCGACGCGTTCATTGAGTCTGACCGAAGCAGGATTGTGTTTTTATGAAGATTGCCTGCTGATGATCCACGCTGCCGAACGTGGCCAACAACGGATCGCCGCGCTGCGCGGAGAGCTGGTCGGCGAACTGCGCGTCGCCACCTCCACTGAATTCGCCACTCACTATCTGGTGCCGGCGCTGCAAAGCTTTCTCGACGAGCATCCTCGGCTCACGCTGCGGCTGGAGATCCACGATGAGAAGATAGACCTGATCGCGCAACGCATCGATCTGGCGATACGCGGCGGCGTGCTGGCCGATTCCAGCTACGTTTCCACGCGGTTGGCCCGCTGCCGCGAAGTGTTGTGCGCCTCACCGGCCTACCTGGCACACCACGGCGTGCCGGATTCGCCGCAGGCGCTGACCCATCACCATTGGGTCACCTTTACGCCGCTCGGCAACCCACAGTTTGTCCGTCTTATCCATCGCAACGGCGATGAACACCGCATGCGCATGACCGGGCGTTTGTTCACCAACAGCGGTATGGCGATGAAGGAGTTGGCGTTGACCGGCAAGGGCATCATTCGCAATTTCTTCGCCAATGTTGAACGTGAATTGCGCAGCGGTGAGCTGATTGAAATATTGCCCGATTGGCGCTTACCGGAAATTAATTGCTACGCCATTATGCCACGTAGGGAGATCCAGCCATTAAAAGTCAGACGGTTGCTGGAACATATGAAACTCTATTTGCAGGAGAAAGGATTAACCGCCGTAGAACATATTCGGCAGGAATAAAATAAGAAACATCTGCAACATCCATTATTGTAATTATTGTAATCACTTTGCCAACACCGGGCCTATTTAGATTGCAGCCTAATGATATTCTTATTAATGACTTTTCGCCAGCCTATATAATTAACCACACCGACGTTATTTCAAATACTCAGAATAAATTTGACTTTAGTTAGCAGAAAATTTGAATATGCATGGAGTGTTATTTTTTACGCGGCTCGCTTTCCAAAAAAAAACGGGAAGCCTAAGCCCCCCGTTGTCATTCACTCACGCACATCAGTCAATCTGACGGACGTCCACGCGCAATTCTTTCGGCACTTCGAACACGATGTTCTCTTCGCGCCCGCTGATTTCATGCACGTCCAGGCCGCCCAGCGCTTTCAGGCGGGAGATCACCTCCTGCACCAGCACGTCCGGTGCCGAGGCGCCGGCGGTAACGCCGATATTGCGCGCTTCGCTCAGCCAGCTTTCCTGAATATCCGCCGCCGAATCGATCAGATAAGCCGGTTTGCCGACGCGCTGCGCCAGTTCCGCCAGACGGTTGGAGTTGGAGGAGTTCTTCGACCCCACCACCAGCACCACGTCCGCATCGCCGGCCAGGTTGCGCACCGCTTCCTGACGGTTGGTGGTGGCGTAGCAGATATCATCCTTACGTGGCCCGATAATATTCGGGAAACGCTGACGCAACGCGTCGATCACGTCCGAGGTATCATCCACCGACAGCGTAGTCTGCGTCATGAAGCACAGGTTGTCTTCGTCTTTCACCCGCAGCTTCCACACGTCTTCCGGCGACTCGACCAGGTACATGCCGCCCTGTGGGTTGCTGTACTGGCCCATGGTGCCTTCCACCTCCGGATGCCCGGCATGGCCGATCAGGATCGCTTCGGTGCCGCGGCGGCTGGCGCGCGCCACTTCCATATGCACCTTGGTCACCAGCGGACAGGTGGCGTCGAACAGCATGGTCAGATCGCGCGCCTTGGCTTCGGCGCGCACCGCCTGAGAAACGCCGTGCGCCGAGAAGATCAGGATAGAGCCGTCCGGCACTTCGGCGATCTCTTCGATAAACACCGCGCCGCGCTCACGCAGGCTGTCGACCACGTAGCGGTTGTGCACCACTTCATGTCGCACGTAGATCGGCGCACCGTACAGCTCCAGCGCACGTTCCACGATGCTGATCGCACGATCAACCCCGGCGCAGAAGCCGCGCGGGTTAGCCAGCAATATTTGCATGCGTCTCCTCCTGCTGCGGATCGATCTCCAGCACTTCGATGTCGAAGGTCACCGGATGGCCCGCCAGCGGATGGTTGAAATCGACGGTGATTGAATCCTCCGCCACCGCGCGCACCACGCCCGGCATTTCGCTGCCGTCGATGGCGGTAAACAGCATGATGGTGCCCACGTCCGGCACGCCGGTTTCCGCGAAGTCGCGGCGCGAGAAGAACTGGACCAGATCCGGGTTCTCCGCGCCGAACGCCGCTTCCGGCTGCAGGGTAAAGGCGCGCTTGTCGCCCGCGCGCAGGCCGAGCAGTTGCTCTTCCAGCGGCGCCGACAGGCTGCCGTCACCCAGGCGGAACAGCGCCGGTTTGCCGCTGCTGCGGGTGGATTCGGCGGTCGAACCGTCTTCCAGTTTCAGCGTGAAGTGAACCAGCACCGCGCTGTCACTGATAACCTGAGCCGTCATATTACTCACCTTTACTCTTTGCGTCTTTGTTCGCCGGCGACAAGAAACCTTCCAGCACGATCATCGCCGCGCCCACGCAGATAAAGCTGTCCGCCAGATTGAAGGTCGGGTAGTGCCAATCACCGACGTAGAAGTCGATGAAATCGACCACAAAACCGTGCCACAGGCGATCGAACAGGTTGCCCAGCGCCCCGCCGATAATAAAGGCGTAGGCGATGTTGTTCAGCTTCTGCTGTGCCGCGCTGCGGTACATCATCACCAGCAGCACCGCGACGATGGCGATGGCGATGCCGGCGAAGAACCAGCGCTGCCAACCGCCGTGATCGGCCAGGAAGCTGAACGCGGCGCCGTAGTTGCGCGCGTAAAACAGGTTGAACGACGGGATCAACGGCTGGGACTGGCCCAGCGTAAAGTTAGCGAGGATCCACTGCTTGCTGCCGAAATCCAGCGCCAGCACCGCCACTACAACCCACAGCCAACGCAGGCCGGTCGAACAAATTGGTTTACTCATCAGGCGCGAGTTCTCAGGCAAAGTTACGCTTCTCGCCGTCACCGGCGACGTTGCTCACACAGCGGCCGCAGATGTCTGCGTGCTCCGCCACCAGACCGATATCGGTGGTGTAATGCCAGCAGCGCGGGCACTTCTCACCTGGCGCCGTGCTGAAGGCGATCTTCAGCCCTTTCAGCAGCTCGGAAGCCTGCGCGTCGGCCGGCGCATCCGCCAAAGGCGCAACGCTTGCCGCAGAGGTCAGCAGCACAAAGCGCAGCTCATCCTGCAGGCTGTTCAGACGCGCCGCCAACTCGCTGTCGGCATACAGCGTCACCGCCGCTTCCAGCGAACCGCCGAGGCGTTTGTCGGCACGCGCCTGCTCCAGCACCTTGTTCACTTCGCCGCGCACTTTCAGCAGCTCAGCCCAGAAAGCGTCGTTCATCGACTCGCCTTCCGCCAGCCCGAACAGGCCGTCGTACCACTCTTCAGTGAACACGTACTGCGCGCGTTTGCCCGGCATGAAGCCCCAGATCTCGTCTGCGGTGAACGACATGATCGGCGCCATCCAGCGCACCAGCGCTTCGACGATGTGATACAGCGCGGTCTGGCAGCTGCGGCGGGCGACGCTGTCGCTCTTCGCGGTGTACTGACGATCCTTGATGATATCCAGGTAGAAGGAGCCCATCTCGACCGAACAGAACTGCATCAGGCGCTGCACCACTTCGTGGAAATCGTAGTTGGCGTAAGCCTGCTCGATATCCCGCTGCGCCGCCAGCGCGCGGCCGACCGCCCAGCGATCCAGCACCACCATGTCTTCCGGCGCCACGCAATCGGTGCTCGGCTCGAACCCGTTCAGGTTGGCCAGCAGGAAGCGCGCGGTGTTGCGGATGCGGCGATAAGAGTCGGCGGAGCGCTTGAGGATCTCATCGGACACCGCGATCTCGCCGGTGTAATCGGTCGACGCCACCCACAGACGCAGAATGTCGCCGCCCAGCTTGTTCATCACGTCCTGCGGGCTGACGGTGTTGCCGATCGACTTGGACATCTTGCGGCCCTGACCGTCGACGGTGAAGCCGTGGGTCAGCACTTCCTTGTACGGCGCCTTGCCCTTCATCGCGGTGGAAATCATCAGCGATGACATGAACCAGCCGCGGTGTTGGTCGGAGCCTTCCAGATACATGTCGGCGCCGTGGCCGTTGAATTCAGGACGCACGTCGACAACCGAGGCGTGGGTGGAACCGGAATCGAACCACACGTCCAGCGTATCCGGCACTTTCACGTAGTCGGCGGCTTCCGCGCCGAGGATGTCGGCCGCGTCCAGATCCCACCAGGCCTGAATGCCGTCTTGCTCGACGCGTTTGGCCACTTCTTCCATCAGCTCAACGCTGCGCGGGTGCAGCTGCTCGGTCTCTTTATGCACGAACAGCGACATCGGCACGCCCCAGGTGCGCTGACGCGAGATGCACCAGTCCGGGCGGTTGGCGACCATCATTTCGATGCGCGCCTGGCCCCAATCCGGGATCCACTGCACGCCCTTGATCTCTTCCAGCGACTGCTGACGCAGGCCTTTCTGATCCATGCTGATGAACCATTGCGGCGTAGCGCGGAAGATGATCGGCGTCTTGTGGCGCCAGCAGCACGGATAGCTGTGCAGGAACTTCTCGACGTGCAGCAGCGCGCCTTTGTCACGCAGCAGATCGACGATCAGATCGTTGGCCTTGAAGACGAACTTGCCGTCCAGCAGCGGGTAGGTGCCGGTCAGGTAGCAGCCGTTCGGCCCTACCGGGTTGGCCACTTCCAGGCCGTATTTCTGGCCGATCACGAAGTCGTCCGGGCCGTGGCCTGGCGCGGTATGCACCGCACCGGTACCGGCGTCCAGCGTCACGTGCTCGCCGAGGATCGCCGGCACGTCGAAGTCCATGAACGGGTGTTTGAAGCGCAGCAGCTCCAGATCGGCGCCTTTGCAGCTGCCCAGCACGGTCCACTCGGTGATGCCGGCGCGCTTCATCACGCTTTCCACCAGTTCAGCCGCCAGGATCAGGCACTGGCCGTCAACCTGCACCAACTGATAGGTGAAGTCCGGGTGCAGCGAGATCGCGCGGTTGGCCGGCAGGGTCCACGGGGTGGTGGTCCAGATAACCAGGGAGATGGCGCCGCTGAAGTGGCTCACGCCGAACTTGGCCGCCACGGCAGCCGCGTCGGCCGCATGGAAGCTCACGTCGATCGACGGCGAAGTTTTGTCGTAGTACTCCACTTCCGCTTCCGCCAGCGACGAGCCGCAGTCGGTGCACCAGTGAACCGGCTTGGCGCCTTTCAGCAGGTGGCCGTTGCTGATGATCTTGCCCAGCGCGCGGATGATGTTGGCTTCGGTTTTGAAGTCCATCGTCAGGTACGGACGATCCCAGTCGCCCAACACGCCCAGGCGGATGAAGTCCTTCTTCTGGCCTTCAACCTGCTCGGCCGCGTACTCGCGGCACTTCTGGCGGAACTCGGCCGCCGTCAGCTTCTCGCCCGGCTTGCCGTACAGTTG
This sequence comes from Serratia sp. CY83965, assembly GCF_052166375.1. Classification (NCBI taxonomy): domain Bacteria; kingdom Pseudomonadati; phylum Pseudomonadota; class Gammaproteobacteria; order Enterobacterales; family Yersiniaceae; genus Serratia; species Serratia sp. CY83965. The sequence goes on from NZ_JBJNOV010000008.1 coordinate 186,650, forward strand.
CTCAACCTTCAGTTCGATCGGCAGGCCGTGGCAATCCCAACCCGGCACATAAGGCGAGTCGAAGCCGGCCATCCCTTTCGACTTGATGATAATGTCTTTGAGAATCTTGTTAACCGAGTGACCAATGTGAATGCTGCCGTTCGCATACGGAGGCCCGTCATGCAAAATGAAGGTTTTTTTGCCCTTTTTGGCAGTACGAATAATCCCGTACAGATCCTGTTCATACCAACGTTGCAGCATGCCAGGTTCGCGCTTGGCGAGATCGCCGCGCATCGGGAACCCTGTTTCCGGCAAGTTCAGGGTATTCTTGTAGTCACTCATGAGATTCTCGTTTCCGTTTTCGGCTATTTACCCGTCACACTTCAAGCTGCATCTTTGTCGGCCGCCCTTTCTCACCCGAATCACTTGCCTGTGCAAGCTCATCGGGGTTCGCGCGGTTGCCGCCGCGATGCAACTCGAATTGTTTAGGGTAAACGATTAAACCAGTGTTTTTAACCCGAAGAACTTCCGGGCCGTCACCACATCATTGGCGATTTGCTGCTTCAGGGCATCCAGCGAAGCAAACCGCTGTTCATTGCGCAATTTTGCGCGGAGCACCACCTCAATATGGCGCCCGTAAAGATCCATTGTGACATCCAGCAGATGCACTTCCAGCTGCTGGCGCACGCCGGCGACGGTCGGGCGCGTGCCGATATTGGCCACGCCCGGCAGCGGCTTCGGCCCCAGGCCATACACTTCCACCGCATACACTCCTTTCACCGGCGCCACCAGACGCTTGAGCGGCAGATTGGCGGTCGGGAAGCCGATGGTGCGCCCCAGCTCGTCGCCGTGCACCACGCGCCCGGAAATGCTGTACGGGTGGCCCAGCAGGGTCTCCGCCAACGGCAGATCGTCCTCGCTCAGCGCGGTGCGGATCGCGGTGCTGCTGATGCGCCGCTCGCCTTCGCGGAAGGTCGGGGTGCTGACCACGTCGAAGCCGTACTCTTTTCCGGCCTGCTGCAATAGCGGAAAATCACCCTGACGCCCGGCGCCAAAGCGAAAATCATCCCCCACCATCAGGAATTTGACGCCCAGTTTTTCCACCAGCAGCTCGGCGACGAACGCCTGCGCGGTGTTGGCGGCGAAACGCGGATCGAACTTGACGCACAGCAGGTAATCGACGCCCGCCTGCGCCAGATAGTTGGCCTTGTCGCGCAAGCGCGTCAAGCGGGCCGGCGCCTTGTCTGCGGCGAACATCTCCAGCGGCTGCGGCTCAAAGATCATGACCATCACCGGCAGCCCGAGGCGTTGCCCTTGTTGCTTCAACTGCTCCAGCAGCGCCTGATGACCGCGGTGTACGCCGTCAAAGTTGCCGATGGTGAGCACGCAACCATGGTGGCGCGCCCGGATATTGTGAATGCCGCGAATTAGCTCCATAGCTGGCTCAAAACAGTGGAAATCGGCGGATTATACCTTGTACAGCCGGTAAGGTTAACCCGCGATTGGTGCCTTTATGTAATAGACATACCATACCGGAGATAATCTGCGCGTGAAACGGCTTCGCCGCAGTTTATCCGGCGCTGCCGGGGCGATTCTCGACCGCGGCCAACGGCTTGCGCCCGCCGCGGCAAAACATTGGCGAATTTTCTCGCGAAACACTGTATTCCCAAGAGCGAAGCTGGTAAAATCCTGCGCCATCACAACGTAGCGAGTGCCGCCTGTACAAACGGCGCTTATTTGCACAAATCCATTGACAAACGAAGGCTAAAAGGGCATATTCCTCGGCCTTTGAATTGTCCTCAATAGAATATATTTGGGAGTTGGACCTTGGCTAATATCAAATCAGCTAAGAAACGCGCCGTACAGTCTGAGAAACGCCGCAAGCATAACGCAAGCCGTCGCTCAATGGTGCGTACCTTCATCAAGAAGGTAGACGCAGCTATCGCAGCTGGCGACAAAGAAGCAGCACAAAATGCATTCCTGGTAATGCAACCACTGGTGGACCGTCAGGCAGCTAAAGGCCTGATCCACAAAAACAAAGCAGCGCGTCATAAGTCAAACCTGACTGCACGCATCAACGCAATGCAATAAGCATTTCGTTATCTGCTTGATAAAAAAACCGGCTCAGGCCGGTTTTTTTACGTCCTGCGTTCAGTGCACCGCTAGCAGGAAAACAGCGCTGAGAAGTCTTTGTTGCAGACGCGCTGCACCGCCGGATGCTGGATCATGCGCTCGGCGAAGATGATGTAATACTCCTCCTGCACGCTGTCGATACGCCCAATCTCCACCACGTTGTCATCGTTGTAGGTATCCTGCGCATACAGCGTCGGCGCCACGAAGATCGCATTGTGGTACATGCCGAAGGCCTTCATCAGCGCCGCATCGTCGAACTCGCCCAGAATTTCCACCTGAATGCCCTGCGTATTGAACCAGTTGAGCAGCTTGCGCCCCAGCATCGAACGGCGGCCGGGGATCAGCAGCTTGCGCTGCTCCAGACAAGCCGGGAACGGCAGGTCCGGCGCCGGTTGGCGACAGAAAAAGCTGATGCCGCACTCGCCCAGCTTCAGCGAGAACAGCCCTTCCTGCTGGCTGGAGTCCACCGGGCAATCCGAGAGGATCATATCCAGCTTGTGCTGGCTAAGTTGCTCCAGCAGCATTTCGTGCGTCGATTCAAAGCAACGCAGGTGGATCTGCTCGTTGTCCACCACCACCGCCGTTTCCAATACCTGGCTGACCAGCCGCTTCGACAGCGCATCCGCTACGCCGACGTCGAACAGCAGGTTGGACTCTTTGCGGTAGTTGACGATATCCAGCATTTCCTGGCTGAGCATAAACATCTTGTCGGCATAGCGGAACACCAACTGCCCCAGCTCCGAAGGCACCAACCCGCGCCCCTGGCGTTTGAATAGCTTGCCGTCCAACCGCTCTTCCAGCGCTTTGATCTGGCCGGTAATGGTCTGCGGCGTCAGAAACAACGCTTCGGCGGCACCGACCACGGAACCGGCCTTGCAGACCTGCCAGAAATAGTAAAGGTGATTAAAGTTGATATGCGACATCCTCACGAGCGGCTCTCCTTAACAACGTTTCGCAGCGGCAAACGGTGTGCCGTGACGAGCGACAAACTTCCTTTCCCTGCTTCAGACAACGTATAACCCCATTAGTCCCAGCGAAGAACGGCCGAAGCTGCACATATTTTATACCGTACAGCTCCGACCAGCCATTTTATTATGTGCCCTAACCGGGCACATTCAGGATTAACGCACGCGCGGCAACGCCAGACGCAGCAATCCATACCCTACCACCGCCGCAGTGGTGGAGCCCAACAGGATCCCCAGGCGGGAATAGGTGCTGAGCGCCGCATCTGCATCGCCAAACGCCAGCGAGGCGATAAAAATCGACATGGTGAAACCAATGCCGCAGAGCACCGAAACGGCAAACACCTGTTTGAAGCCGATGCCTTCAGGCAAACGGGCGATGCCCATTTTCACCGCCAGCAGGCTGAAGAGGAAAATCCCCAGCGGCTTGCCGATAAACAGCCCAGCCGCAATCCCGACCGGCAGCAGCGACGTTAACCCTTCCAGCGATACGCCCTGCAAAGAGACCCCGGCGTTGGCAAAAGCGAACAGCGGCAGGATCATAAACGCGACCCAAGGGTGCAACTCATGCTCCAGCGTTTCCGACGGCGATGGCCCCTTTTTGACGTTCAACGGGATCATAAAGCCGACGATCACCCCGGCCAGCGTCGCATGCACCCCGGACTTGAGGATCGCCACCCACAACACCAGGCCAACCATCATGTATAACGAGGTCTTGCCCACGCCGCGCCAGTTCATCACCGCCAGCAGCGCCGTCGCCGCCGCCGCCACGCCCAGCGCCACCATCGACACTTCGTGGGTGTAGAACAGTGCGATGATGATAATCACGCCCAGGTCGTCGATGATCGCCAACGCCAGCAGGAACACTTTCAGGCTGGTCGGCACGCGGTTGCCCAGCAGCGCCATTACGCCAAGCGCGAAGGCGATATCGGTCGCGGCCGGGATCGCCCAACCCTGGCGGGTGACGTCATCCGCGCCGTTGAACAGCAGGTAAATCAGCGCCGGCGCCAGCATGCCGCCCAGCGCGGCGATCGCCGGAAACACCGCCTTGTCGCGCCCGGACAGCGAGCCTTGCATCAGCTCGCGCTTGACCTCCAGCCCCACCACCAGGAAGAAGATGGCCATCAGGCCGTCGTTGATCCACAGCAGCAGCGGCTTGGCGATCTCCAGCGAAGCAATCTTCACCATCACCGGCAGGTTAAGGAATGCCTGATAGATCCCCTGCGCCGGGGTGTTGGCCATGATCAGGGCGACGATCGCCGCCGCGATCAGAATGATACCGCCCGCGGCTTCCTGACGTAAAAATTGACGAATGATGTTGGTCACAGTACGTCTCTCCAAATCTGTGCAGGACGTAGCGCCCTGCGAACCACAGTCATGAAGTGAGTATAGAGGGCGTTTTAGTTCGAAAAAATAAGTTTATAAATGCTAAATAGCTCGGAAAAACCGATAAAAAGCACGAATAAGTCACACTTATATTATGGAATTTGCGGTTTGGCGCGCAAATAAAAACCCCGGAACAGAAGCCCGGGGTTCGTACATAAACCAAAAGAAACAGTAGGTTAGCGAGTCAGATCGTCAAAGAACTTTTTCACCCCGTCGAAGAAGCTCTTCGAACGCGGGCTGTTCTTGTCGCCGGACGGGCCACCCAGGCTCTCTTCCAGCTCACGCAGCAGCTGCTTCTGCTTGTCGTTCAGATTGACCGGGGTTTCCACCACCACGCGGCACAGCAGGTCGCCCTGGCTGCCGCCGCGCACCGATTTCACGCCCTTGCCGCGCATGCGGAACAGCTTGCCGGTTTGGGTCTCCGAAGGCACCTTCAGTTTCACCCGGCCGTCCAGCGTCGGCACTTCAATCTCGCCGCCCAGCGCCGCCATGGCGAAGTTGATCGGCACTTCACAGTACAGGTTGTTGCCTTCACGCTCGAAGATCGGGTGCGCCTTCACCTGCACCTGAACGTACAGATCGCCCGCCGGTGCGCCGTGTTCGCCGGCTTCACCTTCACCCGCCAGGCGGATGCGGTCGCCGGTATCGACGCCGGCCGGAATTTTCACCGACAGCGTCTTGGATTTTTCTACCCGGCCGTGGCCGTGGCACTTGTTGCACGGATCTTTGATAATCTGACCGCGGCCATGGCAGTGCGGACACGCCTGTTGCACGGTGAAGAAGCCCTGACGCATCTGCACCTGGCCCTGACCGTGACAGGTTGGACAGGTCACCGGCGAACTGCCCGGTTTGGCGCCGCTGCCGTGGCAGACGTCGCACTCTTCCAGCGTCGGGATGCGGATCTCTTTAGTGACGCCACGTACCGCTTCCTCGAGGGTCAGCTCCATGTTATAGCGCAGATCGGAACCGCGGCTGGCACGCTGACGGCGGCCTCCGCCGAAGATGTCGCCAAACACGTCGCCAAAGATATCGCTGAAGTCGGCGCCGCCGCCAAAGCCGCCGCCGCCCATGCCGCCCTGTTCAAAGGCCGCGTGCCCATACTGGTCGTAGGCCGCGCGTTTCTGGTCGTCGGTCAGAACTTCGTAAGCTTCTTTAACTTCTTTAAACTTGGTTTCGGCGTCTTGTTCCTGGTTGCGGTCAGGATGGTATTTCATCGCCAGGCGTTTATACGCCTTTTTGATCTCACGTTCATCCGCCGTCTTGCTGACGCCGAGAATCTCGTAATAGTCTTTCTTCGCCATTCTTTCGCTTACCCTTAACATGCGTGCACGGGCGCAGAGTTGCCTCGACGCCCGTGCTGGTTTCCGGGAACGACACCTCGGCCGCCCCGTGCCCGCTTAAGGGCGATTATTTTTTGTCTTTAACTTCTTCGAACTCGGCGTCAACCACGTCGTCGTCTTTCTGCGCCGCGTTGTCCGCGCCGGCGTCAGCACCCTGCTGAGCCTGCTGCGCCTGAGCCATTTCCAGCAGTTTGCCGGAAACCTGCACCAGCGCCTGAGTCTTCGCTTCGATCTCGGCTTTATCTTCGCCTTTCACCGCCGCTTCCAGATCCTTCAGCGCCGCTTCGATCGCCGTTTTGTCTTCCGCCGGCAGTTTGTCGCCCGCTTCTTCCAGCTGCTTGCGAGTGCCGTGGATCAGGTGATCCGCCTGGTTACGCGTCTGTACCAGCTCTTCGAACTTGCGGTCGGCTTCAGCGTTCAGCTCGGCGTCGCGCACCATTTTCTGGATTTCGTCTTCGTTCAGGCCAGAAGATGCCTTGATGGTGATCTTCTGCTCACGACCGGTGTTCTTGTCTTTGGCAGACACGTGCAGGATGCCGTCGGCATCGATATCGAAGGTCACTTCGATCTGCGCCATGCCGCGCGGCGCCGCCTGGATGCCGTCGAGGTTGAACTGGCCCAGAGATTTGTTATCGCTGGCGCGCTTACGCTCACCCTGCAGCACATGGATGGTTACCGCAGACTGGTTGTCTTCAGCGGTAGAGAACACCTGGCTGTGCTTGGTCGGGATCGTGGTGTTTTTGGTGATCAGCGGCGTCATCACGCTGCCCATGGTTTCGATACCCAGCGACAGCGGGGTCACGTCCAGCAGCAGAACGTCCTTCACATCACCGGCCAACACGCCGCCCTGTACCGCAGCGCCCACGGCAACCGCTTCGTCCGGGTTCACGTCTTTACGCGGTTCTTTGCCGAAGAAGTCTGCGACTTTCTTCTGCACCATTGGCATACGGGTCTGGCCGCCCACCAGGATCACGTCCTGAATGTCGGAAACCGACAGGCCTGCGTCTTTCAGCGCCACTTTCAGCGGTTCGATAGAGCGCGCAACCAGATCTTCAACCAGCGACTCGAGTTTGGCGCGAGTCACTTTGATGTTCATGTGTTTTGGACCGGTCGCGTCTGCGGTGATGTACGGCAGGTTAACGTCGGTCTGCTGAGCGGAAGACAGTTCAATCTTCGCTTTCTCAGCGGCTTCTTTCAGACGCTGCATCGCCAGCGGATCGTTGCGCAGATCGATACCCTGATCTTTCTTGAACTCTTCCACCAGGTAGTTGATCAGACGGCTGTCGAAGTCTTCGCCACCCAGGTGGGTGTCACCGTTGGTCGCCAGCACTTCAAAGGTTTTTTCGCCGTCAACGTCGTCGATTTCGATGATGGAGATATCGAAAGTACCGCCGCCCAGGTCATAAACCGCGATGGTGCGGTTGCCGACTTCTTTGTCCAGGCCGTAGGCCAGAGCCGCCGCAGTCGGTTCGTTGATGATGCGTTTGACTTCCAGACCCGCGATGCGGCCGGCGTCTTTGGTCGCCTGACGCTGGGCGTCGTTGAAGTAAGCCGGTACGGTGATAACCGCTTCAGTTACCGGTTCGCCCAGGTAATCTTCCGCCGTTTTCTTCATTTTTTTCAGCACTTCCGCAGAGATCTGCGGCGGAGCCATTTTCTGGCCTTTCACTTCCAGCCAGGCGTCGCCGTTGTCGGCTTCGACGATTTTGTACGGCATGATCGCTTTGTCGCGCTGCGCTTCTTCATCCTGGAAGCGGCGACCGATCAGGCGCTTGATGGCGAACAGGGTGTTTTCAGGGTTGGTCACTGCCTGACGCTTAGCCGGCTGGCCAACCAGAGTTTCACCGTCCTGGGTATATGCGATAATAGAAGGAGTGGTGCGGTCGCCCTCGGCGTTTTCCAGCACGCGTGCCTTGGCACCATCCATAATTGCTACGCAAGAGTTGGTAGTACCCAGGTCGATACCAATAATTTTGCCCATCTAAACGTCTCCACTAAAAAATTCATAATCAGTCAGGTTGCTAACCTATATGCGGGCGATTTTTTGCTTTTCAACTGCCCGATATCTCAGTGCGACCCGCGGTTAGCAGCTGCGGTTGCAAATAAGATGGGGCCATCCAGTCCGGCATCAAGGGGCAAGGCGAAAAAAATTTCTTTTTTTATCGTCATTCAGATCATTGTTTCCGGCTGCGGGGATCATTATGATGCGCGCGCTCTGGTGGAAAACTTCGATTTTTTGGCCATTCAGACCATTTATGATTTTACTTCGCTGTTTCCGTTAATTTTCTGTTATCGCAGAGGACTTATGCACACCAACAAGTTGGCGAATCCCGGCCCTCTCGGCCTGATGGGCTTCGGGATGACCACCGTCTTGCTGAACCTGCACAACGCGGGCTTTTTCCCACTGAACTCCGCCATCATCAGCATGGGGATTTTCTTCGGTGGCCTGGCCCAGATCTTGGCCGGTCTGCTGGAGTACAAGAAGGGCAACACCTTCGGCATGACGGCGTTCACCGCCTACGGCAGCTTCTGGCTGAGCCTGGTCGGCCTGCTGCTGCTGCCGCGTCTGGGCCTGGCTGAAGCCACCGAGGCGCACGTGCTGGGCATCTACCTGGCGCTGTGGGGCATCTTCACCCTGTTCATGTTCTTCGGCACCCTGGGCGCCAACCGCGTGCTGCAGTTCGTGTTCGCCAGCCTGACGCTGCTGTTCGCCCTGCTGGCCATCGGCAACATCACCGGCAACCACGCGCTGCTGACCTTCGCCGGTTATGAGGGCATCATCTGCGGCGCCAGCGCCATCTACCTGGCGATGGCCGAAGTGCTCAACGAGCAATACGGCCGCACCGTGCTGCCGATTGGCGAACCGGCCCCGGCCCGCGTCGCGGCATCGCCGGTCGCGGCGTAATCGCCCTCCCCTGACGAAAAAGCCCTGCAGTGCAGGGCTTTTTTTTTAGCTGTAGGAGTCGGCTCGCCGCTCGCCGGCTTCGCTGTTCAGGTCGCGATGCAGGTAGACGCCGAGCAGCAGCCCGATGAGCGACAGCGCCAGCACATAGTAAGCGGGCGCTAACGGGGTTAATTTCATGATCAGCGTCACAAAAATAGGGGTTAAACCGCCAAAAATAGCGTACGAGACGTTATATGAGAACGAGATGCCGGTAAACCGCACTTCCGCCGGGAAGGCCCGCACCATCACATACGGCACGGCCCCCACCACGCCTACGCTGAAGCCCACTAGCGCATAGCAGGCGAACAACATTTCCGGGCGCACGCCCACCGTTTGATAGAACAGCCAGCTGCAGCCGGCCAGCAGCACACTGCCGACCACCAGCGTTTTGCTGGCGCCGAAGCGATCGGCCGACAAACCGGCGACGATGCAGCCGGCGATCAACATGATGGTGGCGATGCTGTTGGCCTGCAGCGTCAAGGCCGGTGCGATGGCGAACTGCTTTTGCAGATAGGTCGGGGTCATCAGGATCACCACCACGATGCCGGCGGAGAGCAGCCAGGTCAGCAGCATCGACACCGCCACTTCCCGTTTGTGGTTGATCACCACCGATTTCAGCGGCAGCTCCTCGGCCAGCGCTTTACGCGCCTGCATCTCGATAAAGATCGGCGTCTCCTGCAGCCAACGGCGCAAGTACATCGCCACCAGGCCGAACATGCCGCCCAACAGGAAAGGAATGCGCCAGCCGCCGCCGGCGATGCTCTGCGGGCTGAGCGTGGTGTTGATCACCGTCGCCACCACCGAGCCCAACAAGATGCCCACCGTCAGCCCGGCGGTCAGCGTGCCGCAGGCGAAGCCGATGCGCCGGCGCGGCACGTGTTCGGCGACGAAGACCCAGGCGCCCGGCACCTCACCGCCGATCGCCGCGCCCTGCAACACGCGCATCAGCAGCAGCAGCAGCGGCGCGGCGATGCCGATGCTGGCGTAGGTCGGCAGCAGACCCATCGCCAGCGTCGGCAACGCCATCAGCAGAATACTCAGGGTAAACATCTTTTTGCGGCCGACCAGATCGCCGAAGTGCGCCATCACGATGCCGCCCAGCGGGCGGGCAAGATAGCCGGCGGCGAAGATGCCGAAGGTTTGCACCAGCCGCAGCCACTCCGGCATGTCAGCCGGGAAGAACAGATCGCCGACCACGGCGGCGAAGAACACGAAGATGATGAAGTCGTAAAACTCCAGCGCGCCGCCCAACGCGGCCAACGTCAGCGTTTTGTAGTCTTGCCGGTTCAGCCGGCGATTATTGTCGTGAGGCATAGGGCACCGTCGGTAAAGGCTGTAAAAATAAAAGCCGCAGGCTTTCTGTAAAAGAATCCTTACTATAACGGCAAATTATTTTCACACCAGACGGGCTGAAGCCGATCTCGCAGAACGCTGAAATTTAGAGGTTTATCTCGCGACGCGCGCTCTTTGGCCGAAATGCTGCTACCACCGCGGCGTGCGTTTCGACGTAAGGCCCGTCGAGCAGTTGAATGCAATAAGGCACGCTGGCGAAGATGCCATGCACCACCGCATTGCCCTGCTCATCCTTTACCCCTTCCAGCGTTTCCTTGATCGACTTCGGTTGGCCGGGCAAGTTGATGATCAGCGCCTGTTTGCGGATCGCCCCCACCTGGCGAGAAAGAATTGCCGTTGGCACATAGTGTAGGCTGATCTGACGCATTTGCTCGCCGAAGCCGGGCATCACGCGATCGGCGATCGCCAGCGTGGCGTCGGGGGTGACGTCGCGACGCGCCGGCCCGGTGCCGCCGGTGGTCAGCACCAGATGGCAGCCCATTTCGTCCACCAGCTCGCACAGCGTCTGTTCAATTTGCGTCTGCTCATCGGGGATCAGCCGGGTTTCCAGCTTGAAGGGCGTCGCCAGCGCGCCGGCCAGCCACTCCTCCAGCGCCGGAATGCCTTTATCCTGATAAACGCCGCCGGACGCGCGGTCGGAAACGGAAACCAAACCAATACGTAAAATATCCATGCGTAACCTCTACAGCCTGATGGGGTCCGAACGGGTTCGTCTCCCGTTCTGTTGTCATTGCCGAGAGTATAAGGGCTTCCCCCGCCGACGGGAGCGTCGGGCATAAAAAAAGGTGGCCTGAGCCACCTTTTTACTGCGCGATCTGCCGGAATTACAGCAGGTCGGCGATCATTTTTTCCAGTTTACCCTGATCTACGGCGAATTTGCGGATGCCGTCGGTCAGTTTCTCAACCGCCATCGGATCCTGGTTGTGCTGCCAGTAGAACTCAGGTTCGGTCAGTGCGGCAGGACGCGCCTTCACTTCACCGGTATAAGACAGTTTGCGCTCCAGCGCGCCTTCGCTCTCCGCCAGCTCTTTCAGCAGCGCAGGCGCGATGGTCAGGCGGTCGCAGCCGGCCAGTTCGATGATTTCGCCGACGTTGCGGAAGCTGGCGCCCATCACCACGGTGTTGTAGCCGTGCTGTTTGTAATACTGGTAAATTTCGGTCACGGAGATCACGCCCGGATCTTCGTGCGGAGCGAACTCTTTCTTGTCGCCGTTAGCTTTGTACCAGTCGAGGATACGGCCGACGAACGGCGAGATCAGGTAAACGCCGGCTTCGGCACAGGCGCGAGCCTGAGCGAAGGAGAACAGCAGCGTCAGGTTACAGTTGATGCCTTCTTTCTCCAGCTGCTCCGCCGCGCGGATGCCCTGCCAGGTCGAGGCCAGTTTAATCAGAATGCGATCGTTGCTGATGCCGGCTTCGTTGTACAGCTTGATCAGGCGCTTGGCCTTGGCCACGCTGGCAACGGTGTCGTAAGACAGACGCGCGTCAACCTCGGTGGAGATGCGGCCTGGAACCAGTTTGAGGATCTCCAGACCGATGTTGACTGCCAGCTTGTCGGCGGCGTCGGCGATCTGCTGCTCGCGATCGCTGCTCTGGCCGCGCGCCCAGGCAATGGCTTCGTCAATCAGTTTGCGGTATTCAGGAATTTGGGCTGCATTGAGGATCAGCGAAGGGTTGGTTGTGGCGTCCTGCGGTTGATACAGCTTCATTGCCGCGATATCACCCGTATCTGCAACCACTGTAGTCAGTTGGCGCAGGGAAGTTAATTTGTCGGTCATGTTGGCATTATCTCATCGTTTGTGCATGAACTTTTGGCATTGTTCAACCATGCCCTGCCCTGATAATAACATGCGCCAAGCCCGGCGCAAGGCTGGAAAACCGCGGCGCGCAAGCATCTGTTTTATCCTTGGGCGAGCAACCGTTTACGCCGATATCTTTCGCCATTACCGAGCGGATGGAAAGGCAATAACGTGCTATCGCCCGAATAAATTATGTTAAATTCGAAAAAATTGATGCAATTCGTCCGCTAATCTGCGAAAAATCTTAATCGACTGACGCCGGACAGATTCCAGCTAAGCTCTTGTAAAAAATAGGCCAATGTTTTTCACCTGCGGTGGATGCTGCAAGGTGCGCATGACATTTCGATAAGAGGAGGGATCCCTTGACGGACCTGATGAATTTTATAAACAACATTTTGTGGGGGTCAGTGCTGATTTATCTGCTGCTCGGCACCGGCATCTACTTCACGTTGCGTACCCGCTTTATCCAGCTTCGCCACTTCAGCCACATGTTCTCGGTGTTGAAAAACAGCAATAAAAGCGACAGCGCTGGCATCTCCTCTTTCCAGGCGCTGTGCACCACGCTGGCGGCGCGCGTCGGCACCGGCAACCTGACCGGCGTCGCCATCGCCCTGACCGCCGGCGGCCCCGGTGCCATCTTCTGGATGTGGGTGGTGGCGTTTATCGGCATGGCCACCTCATTTGTGGAAAGCTCGCTGGCTCAGCTCTATAAAACCAAAGACGACAACGGCAACTACCGCGGTGGCCCGGCCTATTACATGGAAAAAGGCCTCGGCATGCGCTGGATGGGCGTGCTGTTCTCGATCTTCCTGATCATCGCGTTCGGTCTGGTATTCAACGCCGTGCAGGCCAACTCCATCGCGCAAGCCTCCGCCGTCGCCTTCCATTTGCAACCGCTGCACGTCGGCATCGGTCTGGTGCTGCTGAGCGGCGTGGTGATCTTCGGCGGCATCCGTTCCATCGCCAAAGTGGCCGAGCTGGTGGTGCCGCTGATGGCCGGCGCCTACCTGTTGCTGGCCCTCTGGGTGATTGGCCATAACATCGAACACATGCCGGCGATCCTGGCGCTGATCTTCAAAAGCGCCTTCGGCCTGCAGGAAGCCGCGGCCGGCGCCGTCGGTTACGGCATCTCCCAGGCGATGACCCAGGGCGTGCAGCGCGGCCTGTTCTCCAACGAAGCCGGCATGGGATCGGCGCCCAACGCGGCGGCGTCCGCCTCGCCTTATCCGCCGCATCCCGCTTCGCAGGGCTACGTGCAAATGCTCGGGGTATTTATCGACACCATCGTCATCTGCAGCGCCACCGCGGCGATCATCCTCTCCTCCGGCATTCTCGATCAGCCGACCGACAGCATCAGCGGCATCGATCTGACCCAGCGCGCGCTGTCGACCGCCGTCGGCAGTTGGGGAACGCCGTTCGTCGCCATCGCCATCTTCTTCTTCGCCTTTACCTCGATCATCGCCAACTACGCCTATGCCGAAAGCAACCTGGTGTTCCTCGAACACAATCATCCGGGCGGCCTGCTGATTTTCCGCTGTGTGGCGCTGGGCATGGTGATGTTCGGCGCGCTGGCGGAGCTGCCGCTGGTGTGGAAAATGGCGGATACCTCCATGGCGCTAATGGCGATCACCAACCTGACGGCGATCCTGCTGCTGTCGCGGGTGGCGCTGAAACTGGCCGACGACTACCATCGCCAGCGCCGCCTGGGCAAGCTACCAACCTTCGACGCCACCCGATTCCCGGAGCTGAAATCGCAGCTGGAGCCGGGCGTGTGGGACGATCAAAAGCCGCCGCGCTGAGTTTTCCGGGGCGCGTGCGATGCGCGCCCCGCCTATTGGACCGATTGCCGCTTTTTCCTGCGCTTTTTGCTACAGTACCCGCACTTGGATAAACAGGATCTGGCCATGCTCGTTATTATTTCCCCTGCAAAAACGCTCGATTACGACAGCCCGCTGGCGACAAAACGCTTCACGCAACCCGAACTGCTGGACAAGTCTCAGCGGCTTATCAACATTTGCCGCAAGCTGACGCCGGCGCAAATCGCCAGCCTGATGAGCATCAGCGACAAGCTGGCCGGCCTGAACGCCGCGCGCTTTAGCGAGTGGCAGCCGGCATTTACCCCGGACAACGCCCGTCAGGCGTTGCTGGCGTTCAAGGGCGACGTTTACACCGGCCTGCAGGCGCAGGATTTCAGCGAAGCCGATTTCGACTTCGCCCAACAGCATCTGCGCATGCTGTCCGGCCTGTATGGGGTGCTGCGCCCGCTCGATCTGATGATGCCGTATCGGCTGGAGATGGGCATCAAGCTGGAAAACCCGAAGGGCAAAGATCTGTACAGCTTCTGGGGCGATCAGATCACCAAAAAGCTCAACGAAGCGCTGGAGCAACAGGGCGACGACGTGGTGGTCAACCTGGCGTCCGACGAGTATTTCAAAGCGGTGAAGCCGGCCAAGCTGCGCGGCTCGCTGATCAAACCGGTGTTCCTCGACGAGAAGAACGGCAAGTTCAAGGTCATCAGCTTCTACGCCAAGAAAGCGCGCGGGTTGATGAGCCGCTTTATCATCAAGAACCGCCTGACGCGCAGCGAGCAGTTGGTGGACTTCAACCTGGAAGGCTACGCCTTCGACGAAGCCGCCTCGCAGGGCAATGAACTGGTGTTCAAGCGCCCGGAGCAGGCATAAAAAAAGCCGTCGCAAGACGGCTTTTCGCATTCTAACCTGCCGAATTTCAGGCCGGAAGTGCCATCAGGAACGTGCGCAGCTCGCCGAAACTGGCCGGCAGCGTGTGCGACAACAGCGGCAGTTCGGCCCGCAACGCCAGCGCTTTCGGCAACGGCAGTTCCTGGCCGAGGATCGCTTCCACGCTCTCTTTAAACTTGGCCGGATGCGCGGTGCCAAGGAACAGACCAAACTCCCCTTCCTGCAGCTGATCGCGCAGCGCGCGGTAGGCGATGGCCGCGTGCGGTTCGGAGACATAGCCCAGTTCGGCCAGCTCACGCATCGTTTCCCTGGTGGTCTCATCGCTGACCGCCGCGTGGCCCAGCTCTTTCAGCTGCCAGACCTTACGACGGAACAGCTCTTCCACACGCGGCCAGTTGTTTGGCTGGCTGACGTCCATGGCGTTGGACAGCGTCGCGACCGTGGCGTGCGGCTGCCACTGGCCGCTGGTCAGGAAGCGCGGCACGGTATCGTTGGCGTTGGTGGCGGCGATGAAGCGCTTCACCGGCAGACCCAGCGACTTGGCCAGCAGCCCGGCGGTCAGATCGCCGAAGTTGCCGCTCGGCACCGAAATCACCAGCTGATTGCGCGCTTCCTGCGGCAGCTGCGCCACCGCTTCGAAGTAGTAACAGATCTGCGCCAGCAAACGGCTGATGTTGATCGAGTTGGCCGAGTTCAGGTGCAGCGCATCTTTCAATTCCTGATCGTCAAACGCCTGCTTCACCAGCGCCTGACAGGCGTCGAAGTCGCCGTCGATCGCCACGGTGTGAATGTTGCCGCCCAGGGTGCAGAACAGTTTCTCCTGCAACGGGCTGATTTTGCCCTGCGGGTAGAGGATCACCACCCGGACGTTTTTCAGGCCGTAGAAGGCGTGCGCCACGGCGGCGCCGGTGTCGCCGGAGGTGGCGGTCAAAATGGTCACCGGCTGATCGCCGGCCACTTCCGCCAGCATCTGCGCCATAAAGCGGCCGCCAAAGTCTTTGAACGCCAGCGTCGGGCCGTGGAACAGCTCCAGGCAGGAGACGTCTTCCGTCACTTTCGCCACCGGCGCCGGGAACTCAAAGGCGGCCTGCACGCGTTTCTTCAGCGCCGCCTCCGGCACCTCTTCGCCGATAAAGGCCGACAGAATATGGCTGCTGCGGGTGACAAAGTCCTGCTCCAGCAGGTGGTCGATCTCGGTCAGTTCGAACGCCGGCAGCTCCAGCGGGAAGAACAGCCCCTGCTGCTTGCCTAGGCCTTGTTTGATCGCCTGCGCGAAGCTGACCTGCTCGTTGTGATCCTTAAGGTTGTACAGTTTCATGCGTTATCCCAGTAGTCGAGCGCCTGCGGTATCCAGACGGCAAATATGAACAAAACCTTCGTCGTTTTGCAGATAGTGTTGTTGCAGCCAGGCGGCCATGCGCTGCGCGGTGGCGCCGTCATTGCAGACGGCGAACAGCGTCGGGCCGGAGCCGGAGATCCCGCAGGCCAACGCGCCGATGTCCTGCGCCGCCTTGCGCGCTTCGGCGAAGCCCGGCAGCAGACGAGTGCGGTACGGTTCTGCGATCACGTCCTGCATCAATTTGGCGGCCAACTGCGGCTGCCGGGTATGGCAGGCATGAATAAAGCCGGCCAGATAGCGGCCGTGACTGATGCAATCCTGACGACGGTATTGCGCGGGTAAAATGGCGCGCGCTTCGGCGGTGGAGACCTTGATGCCCGGATAGGCCATGACCCACAGCCAATCGTCGAAGCACGGCACCTCCTGGCTGATAATGCCTTCCTCTTCCAGCATCAGCTGCAGGCCGCCCAGATAGCAGGGCGCCACGTTGTCGTAATGCACGCTGCCGGAAATGCGGCCTTCCAGCTCGCCCATCAGGCCGAGCAGCGTCGTCTTATCCAGCGGGCGATCGCAAAATTCGTTCATCGCCATCAGCCCGGCCACCACCGAACAAGCGCTGGAGCCCAGCCCCGATCCGATCGGCATGTTCTTTTCCAGCCGCATCGCTACCGGCACTTCGCGGCCGATCTCCTGGCAGAAACGCTCCCAGCATTGATAAACGATGTTCTCTTTCGGCTCGGCCGGCAGCTTGCTGACAAAGCGCCCGGCATTCTGCAAACTGAACGTCTCGGCGGCTTCCACGCTGACGCAGTCGCCCAGCAGCGTGCCGTCGATCGGCGAAACCGCCGCGCCCAGCACATCGAAACCGACGCTAACGTTACCGATCGAGGCCGGTGCATACACCTTAACCATATTAAACTCCCAACTTCCATGACAGTGTGCGCAGCAGATCGGCGAACACGCCCGCTGCGGTCACATCGTTACCGGCGCCGTAGCCGCGCAGCACCAGCGGCAGCGGCTGATAATAACGGCTGTAGAAGGCCAGCGCGTTCTCGCCGTTCTTCACTTTATACAACGGATCGTTGCCGTCCACCGCCTCGATGCGCACCTTACAGCGCCCTTCGTCGATCAGACCGACATAGCGCAGCACCTTGCCTTGCTCGGCGGCATTGGCCACGTTGCGCGCGAACTCTTTATCCAGTTCCGGCAGCCGCGCCAGGAAATGGTCCACGTCGCCCGACGCGTCGAAGGACGGCGGCAGCACCGGCTCGACCTCGATATCGCTCAGCTCCAGCTTGTAACCGGCCTCGCGCGCCAGGATCAGCAGCTTGCGCGCCACGTCCATACCGGACAGATCGTCGCGCGGATCCGGCTCGGTGTAGCCATTGGCTCTGGCCTGCAGGGTCGCCGCCGACAGCGACAGCCCTTCGTCCAGCTTGCCGAAGATAAAGGACAGCGAGCCGGACAGGATGCCGGAGAAGCGCACCAGCTCATCGCCGGCGTTCAGCAGGTTTTGCAGGTTCTCAATCACCGGCAAACCGGCGCCGACGTTGGTGTCGTACAGGAACTTGCGGTGCGAACCGGCGGCGGCCGCGCGCAGTTGCTGATAATAGTTCATCGACGAGGTGTTGGCCTTTTTGTTCGGCGTTACCACATGGAAGCCGTCCGCCAGGAAGTCCACATATTGATCGGCCACCGCCTGGCTAGAGGTACAGTCGACGATCACCGGGTTCAGCAGGTGATACTCCTTCACCAGCCGGATCAGGCGGCCGAGATTGAACGGCTCCTGCGCGCCGGCCAGCTCGTCGCGCCAGCTGTCCAACGCGATGCCATGCACGTTGGTCAGCATCACGCGCGAGTTGGCGATGCCGCACACCCGCAGATCGATATGTTTTTGTTTCAGCCACGGCTGCTGGCGGTAGATCTGCTCGATCAGCGCCCCGCCGACGCCGCCGACGCCGATGACGAACACTTCGATCACCTGATCGGTGTTGAACAACATCTGGTGGCTGACGCGCACGCCGGTGGT
This sequence comes from Serratia sp. CY83965, assembly GCF_052166375.1. Classification (NCBI taxonomy): domain Bacteria; kingdom Pseudomonadati; phylum Pseudomonadota; class Gammaproteobacteria; order Enterobacterales; family Yersiniaceae; genus Serratia; species Serratia sp. CY83965. The sequence continues at coordinate 204,613 of NZ_JBJNOV010000008.1, forward strand.
AGCGGAGTCATTGCTGACCACCACCGAGATTGAACGTTCGGAAGAGCCCTGGGCGATGGCGACGATATTGATGTTGGCGCGCGCCAGCGCGGAGAAGAAGCGCGCGGAAATGCCACGCAGGGTGCGCATGCCGTCGCCGACCACCGAGATGATCGCCAGGCGCTCCATGACGTCCAGCGGATCCAGAACGCCGTCTTTCAATTCCAGATAGAACTCCTCCTCCAGCGCGCGGCGGGCGCGCTGCAGTTCGCCCTGCGGCACGCAGAAGCTGATGCTGTATTCGGAAGAGGATTGGGTGATCAGCACCACCGAAATGCCGGCGCGCGACATCACGGCGAACACCCGCGCGGCCATGCCGACCATGCCTTTCATGCCCGGGCCGGAGACGTTGATCATCGCCATATTGTTCAGGTTGGTGATGCCTTTCACCGGCATTGCGTCATCGGTGCTGTCTTTGCCGATCAGCGTGCCGGGGGCTTGCGGGTTAGAGGTGTTTTTAATCAGGCAAGGGATTTGGAACTGGGCAATCGGCGTGATGGTGCGAGGGTGCAGCACTTTGGCGCCGAAATAGGAAAGCTCCATCGCCTCTTGGTACGACATCGATTTCAGCAGCCTGGCGTCCGGCACGGTGCGCGGATCGCAGGTATATACGCCGTCGACGTCGGTCCAGATTTCGCAACAGTCGGCGCGCAGGCAGGCGGCCAGCACCGCGGCGGAATAGTCGGAGCCGTTGCGGCCCAGCACCACCAGCTCACCCTTATCGTTACCGGCGGTGAAACCGGCCATCAGCACGATGTGGTCGGCCGGGATCGCCGCTGCGGCGATGCGCAGCGTGGACTCGGCGATATCCACGGTAGACTCCAGGTAGTGGCCCTGCGCCAGCAGTTTCTCCACCGGATTGATCACCGTGACCGGGTAGCCCTTGGCGCGGAACACCCCTTCCATGATGGCGATGGAGAGTTTTTCGCCGCGGCAGATGATCGCCGCGTTCACGCTGTCCGGGCACTGCCCCAGCAGCGAGACGCCGTGCAGCACCTGTTTGAGCTGCGCGAATTCCTGATCGACCACGCCTTTCAGGCGATCGTATTCAAAGCCCGGCAGCGCCTGCGCCAGCCCGCTCAGCAGGTCGGCAAAGATCCGCTCGGCGTCGCTGATATTCGGCAGAATGTCCTGGCCCGCCACCGTTTTGTCGATCATCGCCACCAGATGGTTGGTGATCTTTGCGGGGGCGGACAAGACCGTGGCTACCTGCCCTTGACGCGCATTACTCTCCATGATGTCGGCGACGCGCAGAAAACGTTCTGCATTCGCCACCGAGGTTCCGCCAAATTTCAGCACTCGCATGTGTGATCTCTCCGAATTTAAGCCGAAAAAAAAGCCCGCACTGATTAGGTGCGGGCTTTTTTCTGTGTTTCCTGTGCGCGTCAGCCCGCCCCGTTACCTGTGGTATCGGTGGTGGTAATAATTGTGGTTTTCAGGCTGATGTTGCGCATGTTGTCTGTCTGTCTCATGAAATACTCTGTCCCCTCTATTGGTTAAAGCAATCGCTATCCCAAGTCAAACTATTTCTTTTTTTTGCTTATTTTCCGTTCAGCGGCGGTAATGCGCGATGCAACAGGTGAAAAGCAAAATGACAGAACAAAAAAACAACTTAAAGCCGATTTACTAGTGGATCACGCTGGGTAACCGTCTGATGGAGCCGCTATCACTTGGCGAGTTTTTTTTCGATGTCGTGCAGCAGCGTATGCAGCATCGCCGTATCTCGCTGTTGCAGCGCGCCGAGGCGCTGGTGCAGCCAGTCGCGCAATTTTTGGTCATCGCCGACATCCAATGCGCTCAACAAGGCATCGGCGCGGCGGCGCAGCGCCTTAAGCTGCCCTTCCGACGCCGCCGTTTCCTGTGGCGTATTGACACCCATCAGGCTAGCCAGCTGGTAGCAGTACACCATCACCGCCTGGCCCAGGTTAAGCGACGGATAGTCCGCCTGCATCGGCACGCCGGTCAGCAAGTCCGCCAACGCCAGCTCTTCGTTGGTCAAGCCGGAATCTTCGCGGCCGAACACCAGCGCGGCCTGGCCGACCCACTGCTTACGCTCGCTCAGCTGTTCCAGCAGTTCGGGTGGCGTACAGTAGTAGTGAAAGCGCGCGCGGCTGCGGGCGGTGGTGGCGACGGTAAAATCCACGCCCGCCAGCGCCTGCTCTAGCGTGGCGAACGTTTGCACGCCGTCGAGGATCTCGCCGGCACCGTGCGCCACCCAGCGCGCCGCCGGCTGCAGGTGCGCCTCGCTGTCGACGATGCGCAACGACGTGAAGCCCATGGTTTTCATCGCGCGCGCCGCCGCGCCAACATTTTCCGGCCGCGCCGGAGCCACTAAAACAATATGAAGCTGCATCACTCTTCCACCGAAGGCGGGCCTGCGTTTTTGACGATGGCGCAGCGCCCGCTTATATTTACAATTACGTAACAATAAACGCGTTAATAGCAACAAACAAGATTAAACGACTCGTTGAGCTAATAAACCCATCGTAATAGTCATTATTCGCGCTTATGTTTTACTGCGTTTATTTATCAATAAGTTAAAACAACGCGATGATCAATAAGCGAATAATTGTATCCTATCGGGCCGGATAATGCTGAATCGTTCACAGAATTTGAGGTTCTGTGACTTAAACTGGCATTTCTGTAAGTGTTTTTCACAAATCTGTTAACGTGCTACAATTGAATTTGATATATGTCAACAAAGCGTAGTTTTGTTGGGTGATGAATTCGGCACGCGCTGTTATATTGCTGTTAATGGGGTTAGGATATGCGCCGTTTCGGCACCCCAGGGGTTGTAGGGAACAGCATCCCCACCAGGCTAGCGATCTTGTTGACATGAGATGGAAAGTGCATCAAGAACGAGTTTACGTACTTTAGTCATTTGCTGAGAGGGAACGTGGCGCTATCTCTGCCCTCCTCTAAGAAAACAAAGACTTCTGTACTTCCGATTTTCTATTTTGTTGGCAATTTTAGGTAGCAAATATGCAGACCCCGCACATTCTGATTGTCGAAGACGAGTTAGTCACTCGTAACACCCTGAAGAGCATTTTCGAGGCGGAAGGCTACATTGTTCATGAAGCCAATGATGGTGCAGAGATGCACAATATCCTGTCTGAAAATGATATCAATCTGGTCATCATGGACATCAACCTGCCAGGCAAAAACGGCCTGCTGTTGGCGCGCGAACTGCGTGAACAGGCCAGCGTCGCCTTGATGTTCCTGACCGGTCGCGATAACGAAGTGGACAAAATCCTCGGCCTGGAAATTGGCGCCGACGATTACATCACCAAGCCGTTCAACCCGCGTGAGCTGACCATCCGCGCGCGCAACCTGCTGTCGCGCACCATGAACCTGGGCAGCCTGGGCGAAGAGCGCCGCCTGGTCGAGAGCTACAAGTTCAATGGGTGGGAGCTGGACATCAACAGCCGTTCTTTGATCAGCCCGGCCGGCGAACAGTACAAGCTGCCGCGCAGCGAATTCCGCGCCATGCTGCACTTCTGCGAAAACCCGGGCAAGATCCAGTCGCGCGGCGAACTGCTGAAGAAAATGACCGGCCGCGAGCTGAAGCCGCATGACCGCACCGTGGACGTCACCATCCGTCGCATTCGCAAACACTTCGAATCGACGCCGGACACGCCGGAAATCATCGCCACCATTCACGGCGAAGGCTACCGCTTCTGCGGCGATCTGGAAGAGTAATTCCGGCCTGCCGTCATGAAAACGGGGTTCAGCATGCTGAACCCCGTTTTTTTATTTCGTCTCAGCCCACGGCATGATCGGCACCGCGCTCAACGCGTTCTTCGGCGAACCGTCGATCACCTTGTCGGAGTAGCTCAGGTAAATCAACGAATTGCGCTTGGCGTCATAGAAGCGCACCACCTGCAACTTCTTGAACACCAGCGAGGTGCGTTTCTGGAACACCACATCGCCTTCCGCCTTGCCGTTTTTGATCTTGTCGCTCAGCTCGATAGGCCCCACCTGTTGGCAGGAAATGGCCGCGTCGGCGGTATCCTCCGCCAGCCCCAGGCCGCCTTTGATGCCGCCGGTTTTGGCGCGGCTGATATAACAAGTTACATTTTTAACATCCGGATCGTCGAACGCTTCCACCACGATTTTGTGGTCCGGCCCCAACAATTTAAACACCGTATCAACGGAGCCCACCTGCTCCGCCTGCGCGCTGCCAACGGTTGCGCAAACCAAACCGAATAAAAATATCCAGCTTTTTTTCATTTACTTAACTCCGGTATAACCTTGCTGCAAAAATAGGTTCGGCGGTCGCCATTATTTATGTCTAAGCTCACGGAATCGGTTTTTTACGGGTCCGCACCGTCCGTTTTAGCACAGAGCGTGACAAAAATCTTTGAGAGTCGCGGAGTAAAAAAATTGCTATGATGCGGCGTCGTTATTTCTTTGCGCCCACTACGGTGTACCCCAATCCAACTCTGGCGCGGCATGCGCAGCAGAGGCAAAGAGTGCAACGCATAATGGCTCATGGATCGGTCTGATAGCGCAGCACCAGCGTGACGAATCAACAGTTCGGGTTCCTACCCCCAAGCTTTACGAGGAAGATCTATGGATCAAGCCGGTATCATTCGTGATCTGCTTAGCTGGCTGGAAAGCCATTTGGACCAACCCTTGTCGCTGGATAACGTGGCGGCCAAGGCAGGCTACTCCAAATGGCATCTGCAACGGATGTTCAAAGATATTACCGGTAACGCCATCGGTGCTTACATCCGGGCAAGGAGGCTGTCCAAAGCCGCCGTCGCGCTGCGTTTGACCAGCCGGCCGATTTTGGATATCGCCCTGCAATATCGCTTCGACTCGCAGCAGACCTTCACCCGCGCCTTCAAAAAACAGTTTGCGCAAACGCCGGCGCTGTACCGCCGCGCCGAAGACTGGAACGCATTCGGCATCTGTCCGCCGATCCGTCTGGGAGCCTTCACCCTGCCGCAGCCGGAATTCGTCTCGCTGCCGGACAAGCACCTGGTCGGCCTGACCCAAAGCTACTCCTGTACGCTGGAACAGATCACCACCGTGCGCACCGAACTGCGCTCACAGTTCTGGCGTCAGTTCCTCGGTGACGTCGAAACCCTGCCGCCGGTGCTGTACGGGCTGCACCACTCGCGACCGAGCCAGGAGAAGGACGACGAACAGGAAGTGCTGTACACCACGGCGCTGGAGCCGGATCAGGTGCCTGACAAGGTACAGGAAGGCCAGCCGCTGGTGTTGCCGGGCGGTGAGTTTGCGATGTTCAGCTACGAAGGGCCCACCGAGGGACTGCAAGACTTTATTCTGACGGTCTACGGCACCTGCCTGCCGGCGCTCCAGCTGACGCGCCGCAAAGGGCACGACATCGAGCGCTTCTATCCGAAAGGCGAGCGCCGTCCGCATCAGGCGCCTATCGAGATCAAGTGCGATTACCTGATCCCGATTCGGCGTTAACGCTGCAGTTCGTCCAACGCGGGCATGTCCAAATGCGTGACATCGCCCGCCGTTTCCACGATCCAGCCGGAAGCCAGCCAAGGGCTCTGCTGGTGATCGACGCGCGACAGTGAGCAGTTGCGCAAGCGCAGACGGCGTTCCGCATAGGCCGGCAGCCCCAGCACCGTACTGATCAAACACCCCAACGCGATGCCATGACTGACGAGCAACGGCTTGCTGCCTTCAGGCAGCATCAGGCAACTCTCCAGCGCGGCGCGCATGCGCTCGCCCAGCTCCTCCATGGATTCGCCTTGAGGGATACGGCCGTCAGGAGTACCATCGACCATCTGTTTGCGCCACAGCTCTTCCTGCGGCGTCAAACTGTCGATCAGGCGTTCTTCCAGAACCCCCATGTGCAGCTCACGCAAACGCGGATCGCTAATCACTTCGCAGCCACAGGCGTCGGCGATGATCTGCGCGGTGCGCCGCGTGCGCCCCAGATCGCTGGTAATGATGTGCGTAATGCCTTCTTTGCTGACGCGCCTGGCGACCAGACGGGCCTGGTGTTCCCCCATGGCGGTTAACGGGCTGTCGGACTGACCCTGGATACGGCGAGCCGCGTTCCATTCCGTTTCGCCATGGCGAACGAGGTATACCTGTAACATTTTTGTTTTCCGTTATACTGCGTGAAATTTGCATTTATCCCCGGCCCGGTGGCGCTTTTGCCGCTGCCCGGCGTATCGGCCAGAAGGATATCAAACCCGTTATGTACCATGTTGTCGCTGCAACTACCAACCCGGCAAAGATCAAGGCTATTCAACTCGCCTTCGATGACGTCTTTGGCGCGGGCCAATACCGCATTGAATCCGTTGACGTCGCCAGCGGCGTCTCGCTGCAGCCAATAGGCAACCACGAAACCCGCACCGGTTCGCGTCAACGCGTCATGGAAGCGCGCCAGGTCAGGCCCGAGGCCGATTTTTGGGTCGGCGTGGAAGCCGGGATTGAAGAGAATATGACCTTCGCCTGGATGACCATCGAGAACCCGCACATCCGTGGCGAATCCCGCTCGGCGAGCCTGATGCTGCCGGAGGTCATCTTACAAGGTATTCGCGCCGGTCGCGAATTGGGCAGCGAAATGGCGGCGATCACCGGCAACGCCGAGGTGAAACGTCAGGGCGGCGCCATCGGCGTCTTCACCGACGGCCGGCTGAGCCGCACCAGCGTTTACCACCAGGCGCTGCTGCTGGCGCTGGTGCCGTTCCACAACGCCATCTATCAGCAATAACGCTGAGTCTGCTAGGGCGCGTCGTGCAACAGCTGCTGCTCAAGCCACTGTTTCAGCGCGGGTGAAGCCGCTTTCAGGCTGTTCGATCCGCGGGTGATGGTGGCGATCCCCGCGCCCAGTTCATTTTTTAACTCGCGCTGGCTCATCTCGCCGCGCATCAGTTCCTGAATGATCCGCACCCGGGTGCCCAGCGCGGTGCGCTCGTCCGGCGTCAACATCAGCTGCAGCAGCGGTTGATGCAGTTCTTGCGCAAAGGAATTCTGCAGCAGCGCGACGAAGCGCAGCCAATCCTCATTGCCTTGTTCTGAAAGAGCGGGGTCGTTTAACGATAATTGCGTCATGGCAGCCACCATACTATTTAACTAGTACAGCAGCATACCATAGGGCCGTCAAAATCAATAACGTCTCTGCCACTCGGCGTCGGTCAGCACCTTGGCCGGCCGGTGCGTCAGATAACGGTAAAACGCATCATAAGCCAGCACGTTCTTGACGTAGCCGCGGGTTTCAGAGAACGGAATGCTTTCGATGAATGCCACCGGATCGATCCGCCCCGCGCTGTTGCCCAGCCAGGTATTCACCCGCGACGGGCCGGCATTATAGGCGGCGCTCGACAGAATGCGGTTGCGGCCAAACTGCTGATAGACCGACTCCAGATAGCTGGTGCCGATGGTGATGTTGGTCTGCGGATCGAACAGTTGGCTCGGGCCGACATAGCCGGGAATATTGTACATCTGCACCGTATGCTGCGCGGTGCGCGGCATCACCTGCATCAGGCCAGTAGCCCCAACCGGCGACTGCGCTTTCGGATTCCAGGCGCTCTCCTGACGCGCGATCGCCATCGCGTAGCTGGTGGTGATCCCCTTGTCATCGGTCGCGCGGCGGAACTCCTGCGGCCAGGCGACCGGGAAACGCTCCTCCAGATGATCCCACAGCTTGCCGACGATGGTCGCCTGCACGCTCAGATCGGCCCATTTTTGCTCAAAGGCGTAGCGCGCCAGCGCTTCTTGTTCCGGCCGGCTGCGGCTGGCGACATACGAGCCCCACTCGCTGCGGGCCAGGTTGTCCATATTCCAGTACATCAGCTCACGCACCCGGGCGACCTCCGGCCCGTCGACCAGCGACGTGCGCGGCTTGGCCGCCACCGCCACCATCACCGGATAAGTGGCGTTCAGCTTCTGCGCCGCGACCATCGGATAGAAGCCGCGTTCGGTCATCAGGTTACGCAACATCTCCTCGCCTTCGGCGCGTTTGCCTTCGTCCATCAGTTGACTGGCGCGCCAGTAGCGCCACTCATCCTTGTTGCGCGACTCTTCCGGCAGGCGGGCCAGCCAGGTCGCGACGCCCTGCCGATCGCCGTTGCCCAACGCCATGCGTACTCGGCGCTCCAACAGCGAAGGCGAACGGCTGCGCAGAATCACCTGATCGCGCCACTGCGCCTGCTCGTAGGTAGCGTCGCTGCCCATCAGGCGCCAGGCCACCGCCTCTTCCAACCCCAGCCGTTCGTCGTCGCTCATTTTCTGCAACCGCGCGAGTGTCGGGATCATCGCCCGCGCGTTTTCCACATCCTGCCGCGCCAGGCGTTCAAAGGCGATGCCGGTGGCGGCACGGGTAAAGTCAGTCGGCCCCACGCTGCGGGCGAAGGCTTCCACGGTGGTCGGATCGTTTTGCAAGCGCACCAGGGCGTTGCCCATGGTTTGATAGTCGGCCGGCAACTGGCCGTAAAGGTTGCTGACCAGCGAACTGTTACCCTCTTTCAACGCCAGCTTCATGCGCGCCAGAATATCCAGCGGCGTTTGCTTGCCTGCGCCGCGCCAGACGCTGAACAGACGATCGCAGGCGCTCGGCAACGTTTTGCCGTTCAGCCACAGTTCATCGGCGCCGCTCCAGGCCGCCTGCTGGTCACCGGTAGCCCATTTGGCGTAGTAATAGTTGCAGCGCGCAGCCACCGGTTTGGGCGGCTGCGCGCTGAAGGCCAACAGGGTGCGCCAGTCTTCGCGCCGCGCCAGTTCATTGACGAAGCGCGGCACCAGTGATTTCGCCGGCGGCAGCGTCGGGTGGCGTTTGATAAAGTCGTTCACCTCGGAGAACCCCGCCTGGCTCAGATCCTGTGTCAGCTCGCGGTATTCCAGGTAAGGATAAAGCGGGTAATCGCGCAGCGTCGGCATCAGCTGCGCCACCACGTCCATTTGATTGCCGTCCCACGCCTGTTTGATCTGCTGGTAACGCTGACGTTGCGCATCCAGAGAATCCGCCAGCGCCGCGCCTGAAAACGCCGTCAGACACAGGCCCATTGCCAACAGCCGTCGCTTGTCCACCTTGACCATCCTCGCTCTTTCCTCACTGGTTGTACCGCAGGAGCCGCCCAGCTCCCCGGTGACCGCCGCACCACGGCGCCGCGGGACAAAATAAAGCCGGGCGCACGGCCCGGACGCGGATATCTACCATAGACAGCGCAATCGCTTATCCATTCAATACTGTAGAAGAAGAAGTGTATCGCCATGACGGGGGCCAGGTAAAAAACGTTTACTTTGGCTGACAAATCAGGCCGGCGGGATATTTCCAGCCACCGGATTTTTATTAGCTGCCCCGGCACTTATTGGAGAAGTAAAATACTTTTTAATTATTAGCCATCACATTATTGCATTTTCGACATGATGCCGCCGTTGCGCAAATCGCCTGACAGCAGGCTAAACGCGCCAACTTTGCAGAAAAGCGGTGGCAAACCCGGGTGGGCATTTTTATACTATCAAAAATAAGTAAGATAATTCCGAGAAAACAGCACATAAAGCGCCCAACGAAGACATCTTATAATACAATCCGCGCCAATTATGGGTTAGATAGTGTTCATTAGGCAGTGCGACTGACAGCTTTCAGCAAAACGATTGTCCCTTCAAGCGGGCCGGATTTTTCCTTGTCAGGCCACGGCCTGCGGGCGGTGGATCAGGCCGGAATGGCGGGTGAAGATGGTGAATAAGACCGCGATAGCGATGCGTTGCGCAAAAAGCCCCGAACCGGGCTTCCTTGACGCACGCCTGAATATCGGCCGCCTGCTGCTGATCGTTTTGTTGGTGCTGCTGACGTTGTCCGAGCCTGCGCACGCCGCCGCTGATCCCTATCAAAAGCGCACGCACGCCGTGACGACCGTGGTGGTAGGCATCATCAGCTACGCACGCTGGTCGCGTGAACCCAATCCGATCCGCTTGTGCGTGACCGCACCCACCCAGTATGCCGAAGGGCTGTTCGATCCGATCCTGCTGAGCGCGCCGCGTCCGATTAAAGCCGAGCGCGTGCCGTTCGACAGCCCAACGCTGAGTACCGGCTGTGATGTCATCTACTTAGGGAACATCACCGCCGCGCAGAGACAAAATTTCATGCAGCGCATTTCCGGCAACTCCATTCTCAGCATCAGCGAGAACGATAGCGAATGCTCCGCCGGCAGCGCATTTTGCCTGCAGATTGATGGGGACCAGGCCAGCTTCAAGGTCAACCTGGATGCTCTGGCGCGCAGCGGCGTGCGCGTTCACCCCAACGTGCTGCAGCTGGCACGCAAACAGGCGCCGCCGCTATGAGGCTGTTGCGTAGAAACCGCTCCGGCAATGCGCGCCCGACGCTGGGCCGAGTACTGCAGCGTGTGCATCTTGGGCTGGCGCTGATCGCCGTCGGCACCGCCGGCATCTTTTTGACGCTGGTGGCGCTGTTTGCGCTGCGCGCCTATGCCAATCACAACCTGCACCTGATCGCGCGCTCCATCAGCTATACCGTCGAGGCCGCCGTGGTGTTTGAAGACCGCACCGCCGCGCGCGAAGCGCTGATGCTGATATCCTCCAATGAAGAGGTGTCGGACGCGCGGATCCTCGACAACAACGGCAAGATGCTGGCCAACTGGCGCCATCCTACCGATGGGCCGCTGCACGGCCTAGAGCAGATCGTCGCGCACTGGGCGCTGCCCGAACCGGTCATTCTGCCTATCACCCACGAGGGCAAACAGGTCGGCCAGGTCTGGCTGAGCGGCAACGGCGGCAGCCTGCTGCGTTTCCTGTTGCGCGGCATGGTCGGCATGATCGCCTGCCTGGTGCTCAGCACCCTGTGCGCCCTGGTGTTGTCGCGCCGCATGCTGGTCGGCATCGTCAGTTCGCTTGACGACATCGCCAACGTGGCACATGCAGTGCGCCGCGATCGCACTTTCGGCCTGCGGGTGCCGTCGGCGCCTATCGCCGAGCTGCATGAGCTCAGCAACGATTTCAACGGCTTGCTCGACGAGCTGGAGGCCTGGCAGGCCCATCTGAAGCAGGAAAACGACTCGCTGGCTCACCGGGCGACGCACGACAGCCTGACCGGCTTGCCGAACCGCGCCTTCTTCGAAGGGCGGCTGAGCCGGGCGCTGGGCGATATCGAACCGCCGGCGAAATTGGCGGTGCTGTTTATCGACGGCGATCGCTTCAAGGAGGTGAACGACAGTTACGGCCACGCCGCAGGCGATGCGGTGCTGACCACCATTGCCGGGCGCATTCGCGCGCAGTTGCGCGAGACCGATCTGGTCGCCCGCCTGGGAGGGGATGAATTCGCCGTGCTGTTGGCGCCGGTACACGGCACGGAAGATGTCTTGCAGATCGCTGACAACATCATCGACTGCATGACGCAACCGGTCATTTTGCCGAACGACGAGGCGGTCATCACCTCTCTGAGTATCGGTATTGCGCTGTACCCTGATCACGCGTCGACGCCTCAGGGTCTTTTGCACGAAGCTGACGATGCGATGTATCAGGCAAAGCATCGTTATAACGGAGGCTGGCGGCTGGCTATACATAAATAAGAGCCCCGGCTATAACACTTGAACTAGGGATTTTGACTATGATACAGCAACTGTTTAAAGGTCGTTTTTCACTGCTGGCGATGGCGTTCGTCGCCCTGCTGGCGCTCGCCGGCTGCCAGAGCAAACCGCAGGGCCTGACGCCCGAGCAGGTTGCGCTGCTGCAATCGCAGGGCTTCAAACTGACCGATAACGGCTGGGAGTTCGGCCTGTCGGATAAGGTGCTGTTCGGCAACAACATCGGCAAGCTGAACCCGGAAAGCACCGAGACGGTGCAGAAGATGGGCCGTGCGCTGCTGAGCGTCGGCATCACCAAGTTCCGCCTGGACGGCCATACCGACAACTACGGTGAAGACAGCTATAACGATCAGCTTTCCCTGCGCCGCGCCGATGCGGTGGCCGATCTGCTGGCCAGCGTCGGCATTCCGCGCGCCAATATCGAAACCCGCGGCATGGGCAAGCGCGATCCCGTTGCCGATAACCGCACCTCCAGCGGCCGCGCGGAAAACCGCCGCGTCGCGATCGTCGTCACGCCATAAGCCACCAATATGCGCCTTTATCGGCGCATAAACGGTTATACTTGGCGATCGCTGAGCGATGTCTGGGATCCGAGATCGAAACGGGCTACACTCATGCCGCCAGACATCCTATAAATACTGATATAGAGAGGCTTAGAGCAACGTGGCTCAATACGTCTATACCATGCACCGCGTCGGCAAGGTGGTACCGCCGAAGCGTCATATTTTGAAAAACATCTCCCTGAGCTTCTTCCCTGGGGCAAAAATCGGCGTGCTGGGCCTGAACGGCGCCGGTAAGTCCACCCTGCTGCGCATCATGGCCGGCATCGATACCGATATCGAAGGGGAAGCGCGCCCGCAGCCGGGCATCAAGATCGGTTACCTGCCGCAGGAGCCGCAGCTTAACCTCGAACACACCGTGCGTGAATCGGTGGAAGAAGCGCTGGCGGAAGTGGTCGGCGCGCTGAAGCGCCTGGACGAAGTGTACGCGCTGTACGCGGAAGAAGGCGCAGACTTCGACAAGCTGGCCGCCGAACAGGGCCGCCTGGAAGAGATCATTCAGGCGCACGACGGTCACAACCTCAACGCCCAGCTAGAACGCGCCGCCGATGCGCTGCGCCTGCCGGACTGGGACGCCAAAATCGCCCACCTGTCCGGGGGTGAACGCCGCCGCGTCGCGCTGTGCCGCCTGCTGCTGGAAAAGCCGGACATGCTGCTGCTGGACGAACCGACCAACCACCTGGACGCCGAGTCCGTGGCCTGGCTGGAACGCTTCCTGCACGACTTTGAAGGCACCGTGGTGGCGATCACCCACGACCGTTACTTCCTGGATAACGTGGCCGGCTGGATCCTCGAACTCGACCGCGGCGAAGGCATTCCGTGGGAAGGCAACTACTCGTCCTGGCTGGAGCAGAAAGACGCGCGTCTGGCACAGGAAGCGTCCGCCGAAGCCGCTCGTCGCAAGTCGATCGAGAAAGAGCTGGAGTGGGTGCGTCAGGGCGCCAAAGGCCGTCAGTCCAAAGGCAAGGCCCGCCTGGCCCGCTTTGAAGAGCTGAACAACACCGAATACCAGAAACGTAACGAAACCAACGAACTGTTCATTCCACCTGGCGCGCGCCTGGGCGATAAAGTGGTCGAAGTCAGCAACCTGCGCAAGTCTTATGGCGACCGCCTGCTGATCGACGACCTATCGTTCTCGGTGCCGAAAGGCGCGATTGTCGGCATCATCGGCCCGAACGGCGCGGGTAAATCCACGCTGTTCCGCATGATGTCCGGTCAGGAGCAGCCTGATTCCGGCAGCATCGTGCTGGGCGACACCGTCAAACTCGCTTCCGTCGATCAGTTCCGCGACAGCATGGACGGTTCGAAAACCGTCTGGGAAGAAGTCTCCGGCGGGCAGGACATCATGCGCATCGGCAACACCGAGATGCCGAGCCGCGCCTATGTCGGGCGCTTTAACTTCAAGGGCGTCGATCAGGGCAAACGCGTGGGCGAGCTGTCCGGCGGTGAGCGTGGCCGTCTGCACCTGGCCAAGCTGCTGCAGGTTGGCGGCAACGTGCTGCTGCTCGATGAACCGACCAACGACCTGGATATCGAAACCCTGCGCGCGCTGGAAAACGCCCTGCTGGAATTCCCTGGCTGCGCCATGGTGATCTCGCACGACCGTTGGTTCCTCGACCGTATCGCCACCCACATCCTGGACTACCAGGACGAGGGCAAGGTGGAATTCTTCGAAGGCAACTTCACCGAGTACGAAGAGTACAAGAAGCGCGCGCTGGGCGCCGATGCGCTCGAGCCGCACCGCATCAAGTACAAAAAGATCGCCAAGTAATACCCAAGGCGCCGCATGCGGCGCCTTTTTTTACCCCCGCGCCAACTCGCGCGCGTAATCGTCGAACGCCGGGTGCTGCAGCACCACATCGATGAAACAAGCCAGCGCCGGGGAGTTCAGCTTGCGGCTCGGGTAGACCAGATACAGCTCGTTCCCTTCCGCACGCCACGCCGGCAACACCTCCACCAACAGCTTCTGCGCCACCACCTCGCGGCTGAGAAACGCCGGCAGCAACGTGATGCCGGCACCGGCAATGGCGCATTCGCGCGCATACAGCAGGTTGTCGGTGGTGTGCGCCAGCGGCAGCTGCCAACGATAGTAGTCATCGCCGCAGCGCAGGTTCCAGGCCGTCCAGGCGCGGTGGGCGATGCAACGATGCTGCTGCAGTTGCTGCGGATGTTCGATCGGCGGGTGCTGCGCCAGGTAGGACGGCGCCGCCAGCAGATAGCGCGGCGCGTACCCGAGGCGTCGGCCGATCAGCGAAGAATCCTGCGGCTTGCCGGTGCGCAGCGCGGCGTCGTAACCTTCCTGCACCAGATCCACCATGGCGTCGGACACCGACACCTCCAGCGAAACGTCCGGGTACTGGCGCTGAAAATCCGCCGCCAGCCGCGCCACCAGGGTCGCCCCCAGCCCGGCCGGCGTCGAGATGCGCAGGCGCCCGCTCGGGTTATCGCGCAGCCGCTGCAACGCCAGATCGGCGCGTTCGGCAGCGGACATCATCGCCTGACAATGCTCCAGATAACGCTCGCCGGCGAAGGTCAGGTTCAGCTGGCGCGTGGTGCGATTGAGCAAGCGCAGCCCCAGCGTCTGCTCAAGCTGGCTGATGCGCTGGCTGACGCTGGATTTCGGCAACCCCACACGCTGCGCGGCGGCGGTAAAGCTGCCGCACTCCGCCACCAGCGCGAACAGCGCCATATCCTGCAGCTGTTTGAATTCCATTGTTCACCTTAAACGAACACTCCGTTAGATATTGTCCATCTTATCACCCCACTGCCGCGGGTCTACACTGGGGGCATCATTTGAAAGGAGTACAATCATGTCGATAAAAGCCATTGCCGTAGACCCGCAGAACCCCGCCAGTTTCATCGAAATCTCACCGGAGATGCCGGTTCCCGGCCAGTACGATCTGCTGGTGGAAGTGAAAGCGGCGTCGGTCAACCCGGTGGACACCAAAGTGCACGCCGGCCTGCAGAAAAGCGGCCTGCAGCAGCCGCGCGTCCTCGGCTGGGACGCCAGCGGCATCGTGGTGGGCGTGGGCAGCAGCGTCAGCGGCTTCAAGCCCGGCGATGAAGTGTGGTACGCCGGCGACATCACCCGCCCCGGCAGCAACAGCAGTCACCAACTGATCGACTCACGCATCGCCGCGCACAAACCGCGCAGCCTGAACTGGGCCGAGTCCGCCGCCATGCCGCTCACCGCCCTCACCGCCTGGGAGGCGCTGTTCGAACACCTGAACATTCAGGACGCGCCGGAGCACAAGACGCTGCTGATCATCGGCGGCGCCGGCGGGGTCGGCTCGCTGGCCATTCCGCTGGCCGCATTGCGCAGCAAGGTGAAAGTGATCGCCACCGCATCAAGACCTGAATCCGCCGCCTGGTGCCGTGAGCGCGGCGCCGATCTGGTGGTGGACTACCGCGATCTGAAGGGCAACCTGGCGCAGCACGGCATCGAGCAGGTGGATTACATCCTGTGTCTGAACGATACCGACGGCCACTGGCCGGCGATGGCCGAACTGATCGCGCCGCTCGGCCATATCTGCACCATCGTCGAGAACGCGCAGCCGTTGGATCAAAACGCGCTGAAGCTGAAAAGCGCCGCGCTGCACTGGGAGTTCATGTTCACCCGCAGCATGTTCACCACCCCGGATATCGCGCAGCAGGGCAAGATCCTGCAGCAGGTGGCGCAGCTGCTGGACGAGGGCAAGCTGAGCACCACGCTGAGCGAAACCCTGCACGGGCTGTCGGTAGACACGCTGACCGCCGCGCATCAACAGCTGCTCGGCGGCCATATGCAAGGCAAGCTGGTCATCGCTTACTGAGCCTGAATCGCGGCGGCGCAGCGCGCCGCCGTTACTGCGGACGAACGAAGCCGACGCACAGCATCTGCTCGTCACTATGCGGATCGGCGCGGAAGGTCAGCGTCTGCTGCCAATCGAGGCGCATCTTCGGCCAGTGGGCCAACTCACCGCCAAAGTCGCTGTGCGCGCAGTCTTCACCCAACCGCCCGAACAGGGCGACGCCGTGCTGCGCAATCTGCGGATAGCTGATGTTGACGTTGTAGATATTCGGCCGCGCATGATTGGACCAACGCGTAATGGTCCGCGGCCGGGAACCGGCGTACACCGTCATCCACTGCGACAGGTATTCGCCGCCGACGTAGCGCAGTTCAACGCCATACCGCTCTTGCCACTGCCGCTCCACCCCGGCGCTGAACGCCTTGATACCCACCATTTTCTGACCGGCGTTGCGCACGTTGCCCAGCATCACCGCGGCATACCCCAGATAGACCGCCAGCGCCGCACACATCAGCCCAATGGTTGCCGCGCGCAGAGAACGCACCGGCGGCTGGCGCACGCAACCGACCAGCAGCGCGGGCGCCAGCATGAAGAAAGGCTGCAGCCATTCGGTCAGCCGGCCGCCGACGTTGAAAGAGAACCAGAAGGTAATGATGCCGAGCGGCAACAGATAGACCCACAGCAACACCCGCATCGGCAACGCCGGTGGCCAGGCCAGCACCGCCCCGCTGCGCCGCAGGATCCCCCACAGCACCAGCGACGGATAGAACACCAGCAGCAGCGACTGCAGCATATCGAGGTTGAGCTGCATCTTGATCTGCGAATCCACCCACTTGAAGGCGGCAAAGTCGTGGTTCCACAACCAGAACACGTTCGGCAGCACCAGCGCCAACCAGATCGCCACCGCCAGATAGAACTGCGGCTGGCGATAGCAGCGGCGGATCTGCGGCACGAACAGCGTCGACAGCGCAGCGAAATAGACAAAGGCGAAGGTCGAGTACTTCGCCATCATCGCCAGCCCGGCGGCCAACGCGAAGGCCGGCCACCAGTTGGCCGAACGCGAAATAGCCAGGTGGAAAAACAGCGCCATCCACGGCCACAGCATCACCAACAGGTAATTGTCGTTGTAGGGAATGATGTCGAAATTGATGATGCCGGACAGGTTGAGCGTCAACAGCGCCATCCAGGCCAGCGAGGTGCTGCCGCTCAGCCGGCGCGCCAACAGCCAGACACCCAGCATGCCGATGGCGATGGCGATGAAGTGCCCGCCATACCAGTACAGGTTCAGCGGCAGCCACGAGAACCCGATCGCCGGCTGCATCGCCGCCCCGACCAGCCACGGGTTTTTCGGTGAGCCCCACTCGCCGTTGAGGCCCCAGTTGAGCGCCTCGACGGCGTCGTAAGGCAGGGTAGGATCGAGATGAATAGTCAGCAGCGTCCAGGCTGCGGCATAGCAGACCAACCAAAGAGCGAGCAAGCGATAAGACATGTCTTCTTCTGAGCGTTATTGTAAAGAAAATCTTACCGTAGTCGCTGTCGAATGAACCATGTTTAAACAAGCCGTTAAATATGCGCCCGGGCGGCCGTTTCTGCCGCCGCGACCGCACATTCCGCTAATTTTCTCAGCCTGCGGCGTGATGCTGGGCGGGCGCGTTCGCCAACCGGCCGGCGTCCGCCGCCAGCAACTGTTGCACCAGCTCGACGCAGCGCAGAAAACGCTCTTCGTAATCGCTGGACTCAACGTGCACATACTCGATGTCGTTGGCGCGCAGCATTTCCTCCAGCAGGCGCTGGAACGCCAGACGATCGGCGGTGCTGCCGAGGCTGCGCAGGCCATCCGCCACCCACGGCGTGTTGTTTTCCAGCAGGATCACCAGATCGAAACGGTATTCGTCGATCAGCGCCTGCACGAAGGGGTGTTCACGCCCCTCGTACTTTTTGCAAAACGCCTGGGTGGTGACGAAATCGGTATCGATAAACGCCACCTTGTTGGCGTACTTGACCGCGAAATCCACGTATTGCGCCTGCCCGAGGGCAATTTTGTCGTAGTCGGAGTATTGCAGCGCCATCTCGTCGCCGCCTAGGTGCGAGAACACGTAATCGCGGCCATATTCCCAGGCGCTGGTGGTGTTGAAGATGTTGGCCAGTTTGTTGACCAGCGTCGATTTGCCGCTCGACTCGCCGCCGAGGATCGCCACGGTGCGCACGAAGAACGGCTTCACCTCGGTCGGGATGTAGTCCCAATAGCGGAATGGATCCTGGCGGATCTGATTGCCGCTGATGTTCATGAACGAACGCTCGGGATCGACCAAAATGGTTTCGATGCCCAGATGCTCGCGGTAGCGCGGCGCATCCTGCGCTTCGCTGGAATAAATGAAGCTCGGTACGATGCCCTTCTGTTCCATAAAGGCCTTCATGCCGTCGCTCCACACGTTCCAGCCGTGCGGATAGGGTTCGATGCCCTGCTCGTCGAACGAGTGGATATGGATGTTTTTCTGGTACTTGAAGGTCTGCAGCAGCCAGCGCAGGCGATCGCTGACCGTCGGCTGTTGCGACATTGAACTGTTCTCGAACAGCTCGCGGTCGCGAGGTTCGTCGTGGCACAAAATAACGTGCAACTCGTCCACCTGGCTGCAGGCGCGCTGGATCAGATAGATGTGGCCGGTATGCAGCGGGTAAAATTTACCAAACACCACGCCGACTTTAACCTCTTTACGCGGGAACTCCAGCCCGAGAAAACGGTGCAGCGCCTCAAGTTTTTGCGCGCTCGGGCTTTTGATTTTGTCGTTCAAAAGCTGGCTCAGATAGCCCTTGGTCATGCCGCTGGCATCCGCCACCTGCTGCAGCGTGCAGCCCTTTTGCTTGATGGACGTCTTCAGGTAATCAAATTGCGGCATGGCCACCTCCGTTTAATATGCTAAACAAAATAGCATATCTTGCTCGCCGTCGGCGACATTAATAAAACCCTTCCAGCACGTCCAGCGCGTCCGCCAGCTTCTTGACCCCGAACACCTGCATGTTGGCCGGCGGCTTTTTCGGCATATTGCCGTGCGGCACGATGGCGCGCTTGAAGCCGTGCTTGGCCGCTTCGGAGATGCGCTCCTGGCCGCTCGGCACCGGGCGGATCTCCCCCGCCAGCCCCACTTCGCCGAACACCACCAGATCGTTCGGCAGCGGCCGATCGCGCAGGCTTGAGACCAGCGACATCAGCAGCGCCAGGTCGGCGCTGGTCTCGCTGACCTTCACCCCGCCGACCACGTTGACGAACACGTCCTGATCCGACATCTGCAGCCCGCCGTGCCGGTGCAGCACCGCCAGCAGGATCGCCAACCGGTTCTGCTCCAGGCCCACCGCCACGCGGCGCGGGTTGGACATCATCGAGTGATCCACCAGCGCCTGGATCTCCACCAGCAGCGGCCGGGTGCCTTCCCACACCACCATCACCGAGCTGCCGGAAGTGACTTCATCGCCGCGGCTAAGGAAGATCGCCGACGGGTTGCTGACTTCGCGCAGCCCCTGTTCGGTCATGGCGAACACCCCCAACTCGTTGACCGCGCCGAAGCGGTTCTTGTGGCTGCGCAGGGTGCGGAAGCGGGAATCGGCGTCACCGTCCAACAGCACCGAACAGTCGATGCAGTGTTCCAGCACTTTCGGCCCGGCCAGCGAGCCGTCTTTGGTGACGTGGCCGACCATCACGATCGCCACGCCGCGCGTCTTGGCGAAGCGCGTCAGGTAGGCGGCGGTTTCCCGCACCTGCGCCACGCTGCCCGGCGAAGACTGAATGTCCGCCATGTGCATCACCTGAATCGAGTCGATCACCATCAGCTTCGGCTGTTCCTGCTCGGCAATCAGGCAGATCTGCTCGATGCTGGTTTCCGACAGCATGTTCAGGCCGCCGGTCGGCAGCCCCAGACGGTGGGCGCGCATCGCCACCTGCTGCAGCGATTCCTCGCCGGTGACGTACAGGGTTTTCATCTGTTCAGACAGTTTGCACAGCACCTGCAGCAACAGGGTGCTCTTGCCGGCGCCGGGGTTGCCGCCGATCAGAATGGCGCTGCCGGGCACCACGCCGCCGCCCAGCACCCGGTCGAATTCGAGAAAGCCGGTGGTGAAGCGCGGCAGCGCCTCCAGGCTGATTTCCGACAGCTTCTGCACCTTGCTGACGCCGGCGTCGCCGGCATAGCCGCTGAGGCGATCGTTGCGCGCCGCTGCGGGCGACGCGGCCAAACGCACTTCCGTGATGGTGTTCCAGGCCTGACAGGCGCTGCACTGCCCCTGCCAACGCGGATAGTCCGCCCCGCACTCATTGCACACAAATGCCCGTTTTGCCGCTTTTGCCACGTCTTACCTCAATCTTTCGTTATCGCACTTCGTGTTTCAGGCTGCCGGTGAGAATACACAGTACGCCCATCAGATCCGCATGCCGGATCGCCACCTGCGCTTTTTCATACACTTTCGGCTTGGCGTGGTAGGCGATGCCCAACCCCGCCGCCTGCATCATTTTCAAATCGTTGGCGCCGTCGCCGATGGCCACGGTCTGCGCCAGCGGGATCTCCAGCTTCTCCGCCAGCCGCAGCAGCGTATCGGCTTTGAACTGCGCGTCCACCACCGGCCCCAGCACTTCGCCGGTCAGCTTGCCGTCGCGGATCTCCAGCTCGTTGGCCGCCGCCGCCACCAGCCGCAGCCGGTTGCGCAGGTATTCGGCGTAGTAGGTGAAACCGCCGGAGGCGATCGCCACATGCCAACCCATCGCCTGCAGCTTGCCCACCAGGCTGGTCAGCCCCGGCATCAGCGGCAGCTCGTCGCGCACCTGCTTGAGGATGTTGGCGTCAGCCCCTTTCAGCGTGCCGACGCGCTGGCGCAGGCTGGCGGTAAAGTCCAGCTCGCCGCGCATCGCGCGTTCGGTGACTTCCGCCACCTGTTCGCCGACGCCCGCCAGCTTGGCGATCTCATCAATGCATTCGATCTCGATCGCCGTCGAATCCATATCCATCACCAGCAGCCCCGGCGTGCGCAAGTGCGGGATCTTGCCGAGCGGCGCCACGTCCAGCCCGCTCTCCGCCGCCAGCAGCTTGGCGCGCGGCGTCAAGGTGCCCGCCAGGCGCACGACCTGATAGTCGTCCACGCCCCAGGCGGTGACGATCACCATCGCCGCGCCCAGCTTGCGTTGGAATTGCGTAATGCGCGCCTTGTCCAGCTTTCTGCCGTATAACAGCCACCCGGTATTGCCCGCCCGGTAGTCCAGCGGCATCACTTCGTCGCCGCTGAGCGAAAGGGGAAGACCCGGCCATTGAGAGATCTCCGCCGGAAGATCGCAATAGGTCAGACTGTTTGACATCATTGACTCCTGAATGGACAAAAACGCTGCATGATAAAACGACGCATCAAGCTATCCTATCGCCAGCGGTTCTGGCAACATAAAGTGTCCCCGATGCCCAAGGAACCTGCATGGCTCGCGCTAAACTGAAATTTCGCCTGCACCGCACCGCTATTATCCTGATTTGCCTGGCTTTGCTGGTGCTGCTGATGCAGGGCGCCTCTTATTTTAGCCTGAGTCACCAAATGGCGCGATCCGAGCAGGTGGAAGAGTTGGCGCAGACGCTGACCAAACAGGTCGCCTACAGCCTGGCGCCGCTGCTGGACGACGACGGCAACAACCCGCGCATCGACGCCATCCTCAAGCAGCTCACCGATCACAGCCGCATTCTCGACGTCAGCGTGTATCAGCTTGACGGCACGCTGGTCTCCCACGCTGGGGAACAGATAAGTATACGCGATCGCCTGTCGCTCGACGGCAAACGCGCCGGCAGCTACTTCAACCACCAGTTGGTCGAATCCATTCAGGGCAAAGACGGCCCGATCGGCTTTATCCGCATCACCCTCGACACCCACGTGCTGGCGACCGAATCCAAGCAGGTGGACAACACCACCAACCTGCTGCGCCTGATGATCCTGCTGGCGCTGGCGATCGGCATCATTCTGGCGCGTACCCTGCTGCAACACCGCCGCAGCCGCTGGCAGCAGTCGCCGTACCTGTTGACCGCCAACACGCCACTGGAAGAAGGCAATACGGTGGAAGACGACGAAGAGGATGCGCCGGAAACAAAGCAGGAAGCGCCGAAGAAGGAATAACTCAGGCCAGGCGTTGAATGCGTTCTCGCCGTTTTATTGTCCTTTCAGTGAATAGATTGCCCGTAACGGCTGCACCCATAATCAATTGAAAGGTAAAGCGTTAGCCAAAAACGGCCGTGCGGAATGAATAGATTGACGGGCGGGCGCCATGACGACGCCCGCCGCGGTATTACGCTTTGTCGCCCAGCAGCACGGATTCCAGCGCGATAACGATCATTTCGTTAAAGGTGGTCTGGCGTTCCGCCGCCGTGGTCGCTTCGTGACGCAGGATGTGGTCGGACACGGTGCAGATGGTCAGCGCCTTACAGCCGAACTCTTCGTACAGCTCCGCCGCCACGCCGTAGATGCCGGCCGCTTCCATTTCCACGCCCAGGATGCCGTACTTCTTCATCACCTGGAACATGTCCGGATCCGGTGTGTAGAACAGATCGGCGGAGAAGATGTTGCCCACGCGCGCCGGGATGCCCTGCGCCGCCGCCGCGTCGACCGCGTTGCGCACCATGTCGAAGTCGGCGATCGCCGCGTAGTCGTTATCCTTGAAGCGCAGACGGTTCACCTTGGAGTCGGTGCACGCGCCCATGCCGATCACCACGTCACGCAGTTTGATATCGTCACGCACCGCGCCGCAGGAACCCACGCGAATGATCTTCTTCACGCCGAATTCGGCAATCAGCTCGCGCGCATAGATGGAGCAGGACGGGATGCCCATGCCGTGGCCCATTACGGAGATGCGGCGGCCTTTGTAGGTGCCGGTGAAGCCCAACATGCCGCGCACGTTGTTCACTTCCACCGCGCCTTCCAGGAAGGTTTCGGCGATGTATTTTGCGCGCAGCGGGTCGCCCGGCATCAGTACTACGTCAGCGAAATCACCCATCTCAGCATTAATGTGCGGCGTAGCCATAATTTTCTTCCTTTAGAAATCTTATTTAATAAAAACGTCAAACATCCAAGCCTTGAATTTCGAGTCGCAGCCAGGCAGCTAGCGGGTGAATCCCCAGGAACTTACTTGAGTAAGCGACTGAGGTTCACGCGTGAAGCTAACAACGCTGCGGCTTGAAAGACAGGGCTTAGAACATGGTCTTACCGTAATCCATCGGCGACAGGCCAAAATAATTGGCGACGGTCTGGCCGATGTCGGCGAAGGTCTCGCGGTGGCCCAGCGAACCCGGTTTCACTTTCGGACCGTAAACCAGCACCGGGATGTGCTCGCGGGTGTGGTCGGTGCCCGGCCAGGTCGGGTCGCAGCCGTGGTCGGCGGTGAAGATGATGATATCTTCGTCTTTCACCAGCTTCAGCAGCTCCGGCAGGCGGCGGTCGAACAGCTCCAGCGCGGCGGCGTAGCCCGCCACGTCGCGGCGGTGGCCGTAAGAGGAGTCGAAGTCCACGAAGTTGGTGAACACGATGGTGTTATCGCCGGCCTTTTCCATTTCAATCAGGGTCGCGTCAAACAGAGCATCGATGCCGGTCGCCTTCACCTTCTTGGTGATGCCGACGTTGGCGTAGATGTCGGCGATTTTACCGATCGACACCACTTCGCCGCCCTTCTCGTCCACCAGCTTTTTCAGCACGGTCGGCGCCGGCGGCTCTACCGCCAGATCGTGGCGGTTGCCGGTGCGCTGGAAGTGGCCCGGCTTATCGCCGACGAACGGACGCGCGATCACGCGACCGATGTTGTAACCGCCTTCGGTCAGCTCTTCACGCGCGATTTCGCACAGCTCATACAGACGATCCAGGCCGAAGGTTTCTTCATGGCAGGCGATCTGGAACACCGAGTCGGCGGAGGTGTAGAAAATCGGCTTGCCGGTTTTCATGTGCTCTTCGCCCAGCTGATCGAGGATCACGGTGCCGGATGAGTGGCAGTTGCCCAGGTAGCCCGGCAGATTGGCGCGTTCGACCAGTTTGTCCAGCAGCGCCTGCGGGAAGCTGTTGTGCTCGTCCTTGAAGTAGCCCCAGTCGAACAGCACCGGCACGCCGGCGATTTCCCAGTGGCCCGACGGCGTGTCTTTACCGGAAGAGAGCTCGCTGGCGTAAGCGTAAGCACCGATGATGTCGGCGTTGCGATCCAGCCCCTGCGGGAAGTTGCCGGTGGACTCCTCCGCCGCTTTGCCGAGGCCCAGACGGCTCAGGTTAGGCAGCGTCAGCGGGCCCTGGCGGCCCACGTTGGCTTCACCGCGCGCGCAAACCTCGGCGATGTGGCCCAGGGTGTCGGACCCCTGGTCGCCAAAACGTTCGGCGTCTTCGCTGGCGCCGATGCCGAAGGAGTCCAATACCATAATAAATGTGCGTTTCATCTGTGCTCTCCTGCGTGTTCTCACGCTATTGCGACCGCAAAACTGCAATCGCCCTTATTCTCTAAATTTATACCCAATGGATTTCAAGTTGTAGCTAGGCGGCTAGCGCGTGTATCCCCAGGAGCTTACTCAAGTAAGTGACTGGGGTGCACGCGTGCAGCCAACAACGCTACGGCTTGAAAGACGAGGGTCATCACGCTTGAGTGATGCGCTTATACACCACCGGCGTCGCCTCCGGCGCCTTGTCGCTCAGCGTCATTGCGCTGCGCACCGCATCGGCCGCCAGCTGCCAGCTCTCTTCATCGTTGGCGTGGATCATCGCCAGCGGTTGCTGGGTATCCACCTTATCGCCCAGACGCGCTACCTCGGTCAGGCCAACGCTGTAATCGATGGCGTCGCTCGCCCGGCGGCGGCCGCCGCCCAGCGACACCACCGCCATACCCAGCGCGCGGGTATCCATGGCGCTGATGATGCCCGGCTTTTCAGCATACACCGGCTTGCTCAGCGTTGCCGCCGGCAGATAGCTATCATAACGTTCGACGAAGTCTATCGGCCCTTGCTGCGCCGCCACCATGCGGCCAAACACCTCAGCCGCTTTGCCGTTGTCCAGCACCGCCTGCAGCTTGGCGCGCGCATCGGCCTCGTCTTGCGCCAGGCCGCCGGACAGCAGCATCTCCACGCACAGCGCCAGCGTCACTTCCAGCAGGCGCGGGTTGCGGTATTCGCCGGTCAGGAAGCGTACCGCTTCGCGCACTTCCACCGCGTTGCCGGCGCTGGAAGCCAGCACCTGGTTCATGTCGGTCAGCAGCGCGGTGGTCTTGCAGCCCGCGCCGTTGGCCACGCCGACGATCGCCTGCGCCAAATCTTGCGACAGGGCATAGGTCGGCATAAAGGCGCCCGAGCCAACCTTCACGTCCATCACCAGCGCATCCAGCCCTTCCGCCAGTTTCTTGGCCAGAATAGAGGCGGTGATCAGCGGGATCGAATCCACGGTGGCGGTGATGTCGCGGGTGGCGTAAAAACGCTTGTCCGCCGGCGCCAGCGAACTGGTCTGGCCGATGATCGCCACGCCGACGTCCTGAATGATTTTGCGGAAGGCGTTATCGTCCGGGAAAATATTGAAGCCCGGAATGGCTTCCAGTTTGTCCAGCGTGCCGCCGGTATGCCCCAGGCCGCGGCCGGAGATCATCGGCACATATCCGCCGCAAGCCGCCACCATCGGGCCGAGCATCAGCGAGGTCACGTCACCCACGCCGCCGGTCGAATGCTTGTCGACGATCGGGCCATTCAGCGCCAAACTCTTCCAGTCCAGCACGGTGCCGGAATCGCGCATCGCCATGGTGAGCGCCACGCGCTCCGGCATGCTCATGTCATGGAAATAAATGGTCATCGCCAGCGCGGCGATCTGCCCTTCCGACACCACGTTGTCGCGAATGCCGTTGATGAAAAAGCGGATTTCCGCTTCGCTTAACGGCTGGCCGTCGCGTTTCTTACGAATAATTTCTTGAGCCAGGAACAAGGCATCCCCCTGTGTCGCCGAGAGTCGGTGCAGACGGGCGCGCCTGGCGCCCGCCAACGAAATCGATCAGTAGCCGCCGCCGGCGGTCTGGGTCTGGTGGCCCAGCGCGGTCAGCAAGCTGGCCAGCAGGCTGGAAGCGCCAAAGCGGAAATGCCGCGCATCGGCCCACCCTTCGCCCAGAATACGATCGGCAAGTTGCAGATAATGCAGCGCGTCTTCCGCGGTGCGCACGCCGCCGGCCGGCTTGAAGCCCACCGTCTTCGCCACGCCCATATCGCGGATCACCGACATCATCAGCTCGGCGCTCTCCAGGGTGGCGTTGACCGGCACCTTGCCGGTGGAGGTCTTGATAAAGTCCGCCCCGGCCTTGATGGCGATCTCGGACGCCTTGCGGATCAAATCGGCCTGTTTCAGCTCACCGGTTTCGATGATCACTTTCAGCAACACGTTGGCCGCCTGGCAAGCCTGCTTGCACTGTTTCACCAGCTCGAAGCCGACCTGTTCGTTGCCGGCGATCAGCGCGCGGTATGGGAACACCACGTCCACTTCATCCGCGCCATAGGCGATCGCCGCGCGGGTTTCCGCCAGCGCGATGTCGATATCGTCATTGCCATGCGGGAAGTTGGTCACGGTGGCGATGCGGATGTCCGGCGTGCCTTGCTCGCGCAGCGCCTTACGCGCCACCGGAATAAAACGCGGGTAGATGCAGATGGCCGCCGTGTGGCCGGCCGGGCTGTTGGCCTGACGACAGAGCGCGATCACTTTCTCGTCGGTGTCATCATCATTCAGCGTGGTTAAATCCATCAAGTTCAGCGCACGTTGCGCTGCTGCGGTTAATTCGGTCATAAAACTCTCCAACTGAGTACCTGGGTGTTGGCGAGCGGACTTGGTTCCATGAAGATAGCGCTGGGGAACGACGTTCCCGCGGCGGCAACTGAGATCCTTCTCACCGCACATGGCCACCCGCCTTGCGGCCGGCCAGTAATAGCTATTTGAACACGAATGCCGAAGGCGATTCGCGTTCATCGTCACACTATATGAAATAGCACTGTAACAGACCGGAATTATATGTGAAGAACATCACAAAATAACGCGATATCGTTCACAAATTCGCTAAAGAAGCGGCTGAAGATCGCGGATGCGGCAAGCACCCGCGTTGCTTAGAGTATAGGCGGAGTCCCGCGATCGGTCGCGCCGTCGCGGGCTCCGTGATGGCTTACAGCGCCAGGAAGAAGCCGGCGATGGTGGCACTCATCAAGTTGGACAGCGTGCCCGCCGCCACGGCCTTCAGACCGAAGCGCGCGATGTCGTGGCGACGGTTGGGCGCCATGCTGCCCAGACCGCCCAGCAGGATCGCCACCGAGGAGAGGTTGGCGAAGCCGCACAACGCGAAGGAGATGATCGCCTTGGTGTGCGTCGACAGCACCTGCAGGCCTTCCGCCGCCACCACGTCATCCGGGCGCAGATAGGCGCCGAAGTTCATGTAGGCGACGAACTCGTTGACGATGATCTTCTGCCCGATGAACGAACCGGCGGTCATCGCTTCGCTCCACGGCACGCCGATCAGGAAGGCGATCGGTGAGAACACCCAGCCGAGGATCAGCTCAAGCGACAGCTGCGGATAATCGAACCAGCCGCCGATACCGCCGAGAATGCCGTTAAGCAAGGCGATCAGCGCGATAAACGCCAGCAGCATCGCACCGACGTTCAGCGCCAGCTGCATGCCGGAAGCCGCGCCGGAAGCCGCCGCATCGATCACGTTGGCCGGACGATCCTCTTCGGCGATCAGCTTCATCGCATCGTCTTTATCGTGGGTCTGCTCGGTTTCCGGCACCATCAGCTTGGCGAACAGCAGCCCGCCCGGCGCGGCCATGAAGGATGCGGCGATCAGGTATTCCAGCGGCACGCCCATCTGCGCGTACCCCGCCAACACCGAACCGGCTACCGAAGCCAGGCCGCCGCACATCACGGCGAACAGTTCTGACTGGCTCATGGTGGCGATATAGGGGCGCACCACCAGCGGCGCTTCGGTCTGGCCGACGAAAATGTTGGCGGTCGCCGACAGCGATTCGGTGCGCGAGGTGCCCAGCAGCTTGTGCAGGCCGCCGCCCAGCACGCGGATCACCAACTGCATGATGCCGAGGTAGTACAGCACCGCAATCAGCGAGGAGAAGAACACGATCACCGGCAGGACGCGCAGCGCGAACACGAAGCCGCCGCCGCCGAACACCTCGAACATCTTGTCGGACACCAGCCCGCCGAAAATGAACGAAATGCCCTGATTGCCGTAGGCGATAACGTTTGCCACGCCGTTAGACATACTGCCGAGGATGCTGCGGCCCAGCGGCACGTACAGCACCAGCGCGCCGATGCCGACCTGAATGATGAACGCCCACACGACGGTACGCAATTTGATGGCCCGACGGTTGCTGGAGAGCAGCACCGCAATGGCGATCAGCACCGCCATACCGACCAGACTCATGATGAGTTGCATGCAAAGTTTCCCTGTTGCAAAAAATAAAATACATCCCTGCTCATGAAGAGAGGTCTGCTATTGGAGAGTTTCGGGGGGATTATACTGAGCGAGGTCACCCTCGCACCGATTTATGTCACAAATGTATACAACGAGACGCAAATGAAAATCTTATAACGTGACGCAGGTCACGTTATAAACCCATCAATCCGGCATGGCAAACAGTGACTGGGTATTGCGTTGCAGGTGAGCGGCGATCTCGTCGGCCGGTTCCGGCCGCAGCGCGCACAGCGTGTGAAACACCTCGGCGGCGCGCTCGGGACGATTCGGCTGCCCCTGATAGCCGGCCAGCGGCATGTCCGGCGCATCCGTCTCCAGCAGCAGCGCCTCAAGCGGCAGTTGCGCCATCACGCCGCGCGTTTTCTGCGCCCGCTCATAGGTGATGGTGCCGCCCACGCCGATGTAATAGCCGAGGCGGATAAACGCCTGCGCCTGCGACAGGCTGCCGGCGAAGCCGTGCACCACGCCGCGGCGCGGCAGTTGCATGCGCCGCAGCGCCGCGGCCAGCTGATCGTGGGTGCGGCGCGAGTGCAGGATCACCGGCAGGTCATGCTGTTTCGCCAGCCTCAGCTGGGCCAACAGCACGCTTTGCTGGCGCTCGAACTGCGGGTTGTCCATATACAGATCGAGCCCAATCTCCCCCACCGCCACCAGCTTGCGCGGCCGTTCGGCCAACAGCGCCGCCAACTGTTCCAGCTGCGGCTCATGATGCTGCGCGATATA
Source organism: Serratia sp. CY83965 (assembly GCF_052166375.1). Classification (NCBI taxonomy): domain Bacteria; kingdom Pseudomonadati; phylum Pseudomonadota; class Gammaproteobacteria; order Enterobacterales; family Yersiniaceae; genus Serratia; species Serratia sp. CY83965. Next base: position 233,732 of record NZ_JBJNOV010000008.1, read on the forward strand.
CAGCGGGTGCAGCCCCAGCGCGGCGAATAGCGGCGCGTGATCCTGCGCCAGCCGCAGCACCCGCGCAAAGCGATCGGCAGTGACCGTCGGGACGATGATGCGCTGCACGCCGGCGCTTGCCGCCCGCGTCAGGCTTTCGGCCTCGTGTCCGGTAAAGGGTGGGAAATCGAAATGGCAGTGGGTGTCGGTAAAGGCGTAGCTCACAGCGCGCCCCCTTCACCCGGCGGCAGATCGCCCGGCAGAATGAGTTTCGGCGCCGCCACCGCAGCCTCCGGCTGCGCCGTGAGATCGGGCGACATGGCGATGTCGGTCACGATCGGCGAAGGCATTCTGACATTCTCGGGCTGGATCAGGCGGCGCGACAACGATTTTCGCACCTTGATGCCGTCCGGTTCCTGCTGCGCCATCCACTGGCCGACGGTGGCCAGGAAGTAGCGGCCGCAGCGGCGTCCCAGGTGATAATCCTGATTGAGCGCCCCCAGTCGGCTGCCAAGCGCATTGCTGGCCAGCGGCTTAGGCGGGAAGATCTCGAAGATGCGCAGCTTGCCCGGCGGCTTCTCGATAAAGCGCTGGATGCGGTGATAGCTTTGCTCATGATGCTGCAGGATGCGCACCATCTGCTGCAGGCTGCTGTCGCTCAGCCAATGCTCCATACGCTTCATCCACTGCGGGGTGTAGTACATTTGCGAAGGCACGGTGCGGATCACCACGATGGTGTCGGCGCCGCGGCGATAGGCCTCTTCCACCGGAATCGCATCGCTGATGCCGCCGTCCTGATAGCTGACGCCGTCCAACTCCACGCCCTGACGGTAGAAGCCGGGAATGGCGCTGGACGCCTTGATGGCCGGCAGCCAGCGTTCGCGCTGCGCCGGCAGATAGGCCGGTTCGAAATCGTCGCTGCGGCAGGCGCACAGCAGGAATTCGCGCCCGTCGATAAAGTGCTGTTCCGCCACGTCCATCGCCAGCGGCATCTGCGCCGCCGCCGTATCAACCAGCCAATCGAGATCGATCAGATGCCCGCCGCGCACGAAGCGCAGCGGATTGAAGAACTGTGCCGAAGTGGTGTAACGGGTGATCACCCGGCGCGCGTAGCCCATCTGCCCACAGATATAGGCAGACAGATTCTGAGCGCCGGCCGATGTGCCGATCAGCAGATCGAAAGGGTTAAAGCCCGCGCGCTGAAACTCGTCCAGCACGCCGGCGGTGAAAATGCCGCGCTGGCCGCCGCCTTCGCAGACCAGCGCCATCTTGCCTGGCCGAAAGGGTTTAGACGCCAGCGGTTCTATATTGCCGAGCGTGATGGGTATTCTGTATCCCAACTTGGCATCCTCAGTGAGACGTTTTCTCCGAGGATACCGCGTCTCGCTCTCTTCCGTAATCCTCTTGCAGTACACCGGCGAGGAAATCGTTGCTGCCGGCCAGCCAGGCGCAATCGCTGCCGGACCATTCGGCCCACGCCTGCCATACCTGGCCTTTCAGCTGTTTCCAGCGCCCGACGATGATGTCGCTGTTCATGGCCGGCCCTCCCCGAGGTGAGAAAAGGAATTAAGCTTTGTTACAGTTTACGGGAAAATGCCGGCCGGCTAAGGGCGCCGACGGCCGGTGAACAGGCTGACCAGGAACAGGATGATGCCGACCACGAACACCACCTTGGCGGCCCAGGCGGCGGTGCCCGCCAGCGAACCGAATCCCAGTGCCGCAGCGATAAGCGCGATGACTAAAAAGATAATGCCCCAACGAAACATAAGCTTCTCCTTACCATTGTGAAAAAATTCTCTGCTGTCTGCCGCCCCGACAACGGGACGTCGACGGCAAATCAGTTTCTTTTTTTGGTGGTACACGTCGGGCCGCCTTCACGGCCCGACAGATGCGGCTTGTTGTTACTTGTTACGGGCGCCTGGCGGGATTACGGCTTGACCACCAGGTCGTTTTTCACGCTTTTCACGCCGTCGATGGCCTTGGCGATGCTTTCGGCACGCTCAGACTGCGCCTGCGTTTTCACCTCACCGGAAAGCTGCACCACGCCATCGGTGGTTTCCACTTTCACATTGCGCGACGGCACGATGTCATCGGCCAGCAGCTTGGCTTTCAGCTCGCTGGTGGTGGCAGTGTCGCCGGCATACGATTTGATCGACTGGTTGGCTTCGTCCTTCACGTGCAGCTTGTCGCTGACGGTCTTGACGCCTTCCACCTTACCGGCAACCGCGACCGCATGTTCCGCCTGCGCCTGGCTGCCGACAAAGCCGCTCAGGATCACGGCGCCTTTTTCGGTTTTCACCGAAATGTCAGCGCTTTTGATGGTCTTATCTTCCACCAACGCACTTTTAACTTTAGCCGTTATCGCGCTGTCATCCATGTAACCGTCAACTTTTTTCATGGAGCTATCGATTTTGGCACCGGCACTGTCCGCGGCGTTAGACGCCTTGTTTAACAGGCTGTCTTCGGCCAGTGCAGTGCCGCTCACCAAAGCAGAACCCAAAACAACAGCCATCAGCGAGTGTGCAAATTTGGTCTTTTTCATCGATCTCTTCCTTTTGTTGGGGGCTCGCAGCGCCAGAGCGCCGGAACCCTTCAGCCGCCTTCACGCGGCCTCTCGGTAAATACTTCATCATCGCTATACGATTAAGCGTTCACGACAGGAGTATTGCAACGGCCGTGCCAATCCAAAAAACACCTTATTTATCAAAGATAAAAAATTTTCAGTTGGATTTTTAATCAACAAACTGTCGTCTATTGACGACAGACTAAGCCACACAAAACTGAAATATACCTATCTCATTGATATTTAAAGACACTGACTGTCTCCTATCGGCAACACATCAGAATAACTCACCAAGCAAGCAACGTATTTCAGTGATTTACTCTCAAGCAATGTGCGAACATCCTGTTAAAGATAGACCATCAGACGGAAAATGCAGGCCGAACGAACGCCGCCTGGCGACATCGGTTCGCAGGGTAAAATATGAGTAAGGTTTATTAATTAGCGCGGTTAGGGTGGGAGGAGCGTACAGGGCGCACCGGGCGCCCTGCCGATTGATCAGTGTTCGCGGGTTTTGCGGAAGGTCACGTCAGGATAACGTTCCTGCGTCAGGTTGAGGTTCACCATGGTCGGCGCGATGTAGGACAGGTTGTCTCCACCGTCCAGCGCCAGGTTGATCTCGTTCTTGCGCTTGAACTCTTCGAACTTCTTCACGTCGTCGCACTCGACCCAGCGAGCGGTCGACACGTTAACCGACTCGTACAACGCTTCCACGTTGTACTCGCTCTTCAAGCGCGCCACCACCACGTCGAACTGCAACACGCCGACCGCGCCGACGATCAGATCGTTGTTGGCGATCGGGCGGAATACCTGCACCGCGCCTTCTTCGGACAGCTGCACCAGCCCCTTCAGCAACTGTTTCTGCTTCAGCGGATCGCGCAGGCGAATGCGGCGGAACAGTTCCGGCGCGAAGTTCGGGATGCCGGTGAACTTCATGTCTTCACCCTGGGTGAAGGTATCGCCGATCTGAATGGTGCCATGGTTGTGCAGACCGATGATGTCGCCCGGGTAGGCTTCTTCCACGTGCGAACGGTCGCCGGCCATAAAGGTCAGCGCGTCGGAGATCACCACGTCTTTGCCGGTGCGCACCTGGCGCAGCTTCATGCCCTTCTCATAACGGCCGGAAACCACGCGCATAAAGGCCACGCGGTCGCGGTGCTTCGGATCCATGTTGGCCTGGATCTTGAACACAAAGCCGGTGAATTTCTCTTCCGCCGCCGTCACTTCGCGGGTGTCGGTTTTGCGCGGCATCGGCGCCGGCGCCCAAGCCACCAGGCCATCCAGCATATGATCCACGCCGAAGTTGCCGAGTGCGGTACCGAAGAACACCGGCGTCAGCTCGCCGCTCAGGAAAGCCTCCTGATCGAACTCGTGAGAAGCGCCCTGCACCAATTCCAGCTCATCGCGCAGCTGCGCCGCCAGATCTTCGCCCACCGCCGCATCCAGCTCTGGGTTGTTCAGGCCCTTGACGATGCGCACTTCCTGAATGGTATGGCCTTTACCGGTCTGGTACAGGTAGGTTTCATCCTTGTACAGGTGGTAAACGCCCTTGAACAGCTTGCCGCAGCCGATCGGCCAGGTGATGGGCGAACAGGCGATCTTCAGTTCGCGTTCGACTTCATCCATCACCTCCATCGGATCGCGGATGTCGCGGTCCAGCTTGTTCATGAAGGTCAGGATCGGCGTGTCGCGCAGGCGGGTGACTTCCATCAGCTTGCGGGTGCGATCCTCAACGCCCTTGGCGGCGTCGATCACCATCAGACAGCAGTCGACCGCGGTCAGTGTGCGATACGTATCTTCGGAGAAGTCTTCGTGCCCCGGGGTGTCCAGCAGGTTGACCAGGCTGTCGCGATACGGGAACTGCATCACCGAGGTGGTGATCGAGATCCCACGCTGCTTTTCCATTTCCATCCAGTCGGATTTGGCGTGCTGGCTGGAGCCGCGGCCTTTTACCGTACCGGCGGTCTGGATCGCCTGTCCGAACAGCAGCACTTTTTCGGTAATGGTGGTTTTACCGGCATCGGGGTGCGAGATGATGGCGAAAGTTCTTCTTTTGGAGACTTCGCGGGCAAATTCACTAGGAGACATGGTTTTCAGGTTCTACGGTTAGTCCGCCCTGCGACATCATCAGAACGCGCCGATCGCGGCGCCGGGCAAAGCGGTGAATAAAAGATAACAGCCGGGCATTTTCGCCGATTTGCCAACCGGTGACAATCAATGCTTTTTCCGACCGGGCTGATTACCCCAGCGGCAGCGCCATCACGATCGCGTCTTCGCGGCCGTGGGCGCTCGGGTAATAATTGCGGCGCACGGTGACTTCGTTGAAACCGAGATCTTCATACAGCGCGATCGCCGCTTGGTTGGAGGCGCGGACTTCCAGCCACAGCGTGACCACGCCGCGGCTCTCCAGCTGTTCGATCAACGCGTTGAGCAGCAGGCGGCCAAAGCCTCGGCGCTGGTGCTGCGGATGAATGGCGATGTTGAACAGCGTGGCTTCGTCCAGCACGATCTGCGTGATGGCGAACCCCGCCATCTCCCCATCGGCGCTCAGCTTCAGGTTAAGGTAGCGATCGCCCTGATTGCTGGCAAAGGTGGTTTCCGTCCAAGGGAAAGCGTGGCTGGCTTGCTCAATGGTGAAGGCCGTGGCCAGGTCGGCCGCCGTCAGGGTAGAAATCGTGTTCATGATGACAAATCTGCTGCCAGAGGGCGCGTTTGGCCCCCGCGTCTTGAGAAAGCTCGGCCAGCGCCGGGCTGTGTAGCTGCGCGCCGGCGACCGCGAGCGGCTCCGCCACGCCCAGCCGCCAACTGTTGCATGCGGTCTCTGCAGGCAGCATCGCCACCTGTTCCGGCGTCAGGCTGTAAGTTTGCGCCGGCGTCAGCCCCAGGCTGCGCAGCACGTCGCAAAACAGCGGATCGTCGGGCGCCGGCAGCGTCTGCGCCACCACCAGCAGGCGCGTCTCGGGCGGCAGACTGACCGCCACTTCGCCCTGCAACACGCCCGGGCGGCGCAATGTCCACTGCGTAATACCCAGTTGTTGTAACAGCCAGTCGCGTTTTGATGCCATGCCGATTCCTACCCGTTGTGGTGCGCCATGCCTGCCATGCGCCGCGCTATGCTAACAAACCCGCGCAGCCCGCGCCAACAAACCCGTCGAACATATCGCCACAAAGCTCTATAATCCCCGGTCTCATTTCCAGGAGCCAATATCTGATGTCTGCATTAACCCCCGCCAGTGAAGTCATGCTGCGCCACAGTGATGAATTTATCGAACGCCGCGTGCTGTTTGCCGGCGACCTGCAGGACAGCCTGCCGGCCCAATTCGAGGCCGCGGACGTGCGCGTCCACACTCAGCAATACCATCACTGGCAGTTACTGAACCGGACGATGGGCGATAACGTGCAGTTCGGTTTGACCGTCGATCCCGCTTTCGTCGCCGACTGCGACACGCTGGTGTACTACTGGCCGAAGAGCAAACAGGAAGCGCAATTCCAGCTGTGCAACCTCCTGGCGCTGCTGCCGGTGGGCGCGGACGTGTTCGTGGTCGGTGAAAACCGCAGCGGCGTGCGCAGCGCCGAGCCGACGCTGGAAGGCCACGTCACGCTGGTGAAAATCGACAGCGCACGCCGCTGTGGCCTGTATCACGGCCGCCTGGACGCGCAGACCGAGTTCGACTTGAACGACTGGTGGGACAGCTATCAGCTGCACGATCTGGAAGTGAAAACGCTGCCGGGCGTGTTCAGCCGCGACGGTCTGGACGTCGGCAGCTCGCTGCTGCTGTCGACGCTGGAAAAACACATGAAAGGCAAGGTGCTGGACATCGGCTGCGGCGCCGGTGTGATGGCCTCGGTGATGGCCAAGCTGTCGCCGAAGGTGAAACTGACCCTCAGCGACGTCAACGCCGCCGCGGTGGAGTCCAGCCGCGCGACGCTGGCCGCCAACGGCATCGAAGGCGAAGTGATCGTCAGCAACGTTTACTCCGACATCACCGGCCGTTTCGACATGATCATCTCCAACCCGCCGTTCCACGACGGGCTGCAGACCAGCCTGACCGCCGCCGAAACCCTGATCCGCGGCGCGGTGAAGCACCTGCCGATCGGCGGTCAGCTGCGCATCGTCGCCAACGCCTTCCTGCCATACCCGGACATTCTGGACGCCACCTTCGGCAGCCACGAAGTGCTGGCGCAAAACGGCCGCTTCAAGGTGTACCAGGCCACCGTCGGCCGCCCGCCGCGCGCGCCGAAGAAGAAATAATTCGCCGTTGGCGGAAAACGACAGAGCGCGGCCCGAGGCCGCGCTTTTTTTTAGCCGTTGATGTAGGTCATCGACTCCGCGCCGTAGCGATCGCCGGCCGCCGCGCTCAGCGGAAACACCGCTTCTATCGCCGCCAGTTCAGCCGCGCTCAGCGCGATCTCCGCCGCAGCGACGTTCTCTTCCAGATAGCGACGGCGTTTGGTGCCGGGGATCGGCACGATGTGTTCCCCCTGCGCCAACACCCAGGCCAGCGCCAGCTGTGAAGGCTTGACGCCCTTCTGCGCCGCCAGCTCGCCCACCTTCTCCACCAGCGCCAGGTTGCGGGCGAAGTTTTCCCCCTGGAAACGCGGGTTGCCGCGGCGGAAATCGTCCTCGGCCAGATCCTCCGGCCGCCGGATAGCGCCGGTGAGGAAACCGCGCCCTAACGGGCTGTAAGGCACAAAGCCGATGCCCAGGCGCTCGCAGGCCGCCAGTACGCCCTGCTCGGCGTCGCGCGTCCACAGCGAATACTCGGTCTGCAGCGCGGTGATCGGATGCACCTTGTGCGCCCGCTCCAGCGTGGCGACCGACGCCTCGCTCAGGCCGATGTGGCGGATCTTGCCTTCGCGGATCAGATCCGCCATCGTGCCCACGACGTCTTCGATCGGCACTTGCGGATCGACCCGGTGCTGATAATAGAGATCAATCTCCTCCACGCCCAAGCGCCGCAGGCTGCCTTCCACCGAGCGCCGGATATACTCGGGCCGGCTGCTGACGCCGCGCGCCGACGGATCCGCCGGATCGCGCAGAATGCCGAACTTGGTGGCCAGGAACACCCGTTGCCGCTTGCCCTTGATCGCCTCCCCCACCAGCTCTTCGTTGGTGTGCGGCCCATACATGTCGGCGGTGTCGAGCAGCGTGACGCCCAGCTCCAGCGCCCGGTGCAGCGTGGCGATGGCTTCCTGCCGATCGGCGCCGGTGGAGTAGAAGTCGCTCATGCCCATGCACCCCAGCCCCAGGGCGGAGACGACGGGACCGTGGGAACCGAGTTTACGTTGTTGCATTGTGCTGCCCTCATGCGGTGAATGGATAACGCAGCAAAGTCTGGTTGTTTACGCGACAAAGATAAATAATGCAGATTGCACATCACTGTTCAAAAATCACCAACAATCTGGAGTGGACATGGATCAGGTTCAAGCCATGCGCATTTTTACCCGCATCGTCGAACTGGGCAGTTTCAGTCGGGCGGCCGAACGCCTGCAGCTGCCGCGCGCCACGGTCAGCAACGCGTTGAAACGGCTGGAACAGCGGCTGGGCGTGCGCCTGCTGATCCGCACCACCCGCCAGGTGCAGGTGACCAGTGAAGGCAGCCTCTACTATCAACGCTGCGTGCAGTTGCTGGGGGCGCTGGAGGAGGCGGACACGCTGTTCAGTCACCATAAGCTGCAGCCGTCCGGCAAGGTGCGCATCGATATGCCCCATTCGCTGGCGCGCCAGATCGTCATTCCGGCGTTGGACGACTTTTACCGGCGTTATCCCGACATCACCCTGGCACTGGGCGCCAACGACACCCACGTCGATCTGTTGCGCGAAGGCGTGGACTGCGTGCTGCGCGCCTGGGAAACCGAAGACGACAGTCTGGTAGCGCGGCGCATCGCCCAGCTGCCGCAAGTCACCTGCGCTTCCCCCGCTTATCTGCAGGCCCACGGCACGCCGCTCGACATCGATCGCCTGGAGCCGCATCGCGCGGTGGGGTATTTTTCCCTGGCCAACAACCGCGATTACCCGCTGGAATTCTGCCGCGGCGGCAAGCTGGAACTGCGCGAGCTGCCCGCGCGGCTCAGCGTCAGCGGCGCCGACGCCTACATCGCCGGCGCGCGGGCCGGCATGGGATTGATTCAGGCGGCGCGCTATTCGCTTGCCCCCTGGCTGGAACAGGGCGAACTGGTGGAAGTGTTGGCGGACACGCCGCCCCCGCCGATGCCGATTTACATCATGTATCCACCCGGCCGTTTCCTGGCGCCACGGGTCAGGGTGTTGATTGATTGGCTGATTTGGCTGTTTGACCAGCAGAAAAGCGGCGATATGGCTGTTTTTCCAGCAAACGCCCGCAAAGCGGGGAAATAACTGTTGACGTGCCCGCCAAAATCTCTAGAATTCGCCTCCGTGGTAACGTTACTCCGGTAATGTTTCTGGTACGCGAAGGTGGCGGAATTGGTAGACGCGCTAGCTTCAGGTGTTAGTGTCCTTACGGACGTGAGGGTTCAAGTCCCTCTCTTCGCACCAAATAACCACATGATTTATATTGCACTCAGCATCGATGCGAAGGTGGCGGAATTGGTAGACGCGCTAGCTTCAGGTGTTAGTGTTCTTACGGACGTGAGGGTTCAAGTCCCTCTCTTCGCACCAAGCTGGCGACGTAATATAAATCAAAGCAACAACATCGACTGTGCGAAGGTGGCGGAATTGGTAGACGCGCTAGCTTCAGGTGTTAGTGTCCTTACGGACGTGAGGGTTCAAGTCCCTCTCTTCGCACCAATTGATGATCTCTTCGGCGGTTCCTTCGAAAAAATCCCAACGCATTGATGATAAACACGCTTAAGCGTGGTTTTGCCGTTTCTGGCGTTTCACCCAAAGCTGAAGTTGAGGCTGACTGCCGCTAGGCCGCCCGCCAGCGCCATGCAGGAAGGCAACAGCAGATAGTGGCGCAGCCGGCTGTTGAACAGCATCACCAGCGTGGCCAACATCGCTATCACGATCAGGGTGCGCAACTGCAGCATATCCAGGTTGATCAAGGCCAGCAGCGGCATCAAAGCACAAGGCAGCAAAACGCCCCAGGCGCTGGCCAGGCGATCCCCGAGGCACCAACTGACGCCCCACAGCCCGCACGCGGCAATCATGGCAGTAAGCATGACAACCTCCTTAAGTGATAATGATAACCAATATCATATAACACTTTTTTGGCCGCCGCATCATTTTCACTGCGCTGACCAAACTCAGATGACACCAGCAGGAAAAAATGATAATTTGACATAAGAAAATTCCTAGTCCTGTTTGCATGATAATAATCACAACCCTCAACCATGCAATTCAAGTGGATATTCGCGCCAAGGGAATGCTTCTCAACCTTAATTATTCGACAGAACGACTTTGCAAAGAGTGACCTCCGTATGAACGCCCGTTCTTATCAGGAATTACTGAACAGCAAGCAGCGCCTGGCATTATTTCTTTTTCTGATAATGAATGCCGCCTCTTCCGTATTTACATTATTGTTCCCTTTTAGGGATACGCCCGCATTTACCCTACCTTTATTATGTATACCGCTATTTTGTCTGGTAGCAGCGCTATTTTCTCTGCAAACGCCACGTAAATATTTGTGCAAACTCAACCTGTTCGCCAGCGTGCTCGGCCTGCTCTGGGCCGCACATATTTACGTTAAAAGTCAATATTGCCTACCGAATAACCAAGATTTTTTATTAATTAGTTTGTTTAGCATCTTTTTTATCAGCGCTATTTCTCTGACGGATAACTTTACCGCCTTTTGTTTACACGCCGTACCTTCCGCAATGATGATCCTGGCTTTAGACGGTATGCATAATACCCTGCGGATATTATTCACCACGCTATTACCTATTATCGCTTTCTCCATTCATCACCTGATGTTGAAACGCAGTGAAATCTTTACCCACGCGCTGGTGGCCAACCTGTATAACGAGCGGGACAAATTCAATAATTTGAGCATGCTCGATCCCCTGACCGGCCTTTATAACCGTCGAGGGCTGGAGAATAAGATCACTATGCTGCTGGAACCGCAAACCGGTCGCCACTACGTGCTGCTGCTGGATATCGACCACTTCAAGGTCTACAACGACAGCTACGGCCACGCCATGGGCGACCGGGCGCTGGTGCAGGTGGCGATCGCCATCCGCGATGCGGTGCGTTCGCGCGACATCGTGGTGCGCTACGGCGGGGAAGAGTTTTTGGTGCTGTTGACCAACGTGCACGAAGGCTATGCGGCACAGTTGGCCGAACGGGTGCGTCAACGCGTGGCGGAACTGAATATCCCGCACGGCGCCAGCCCGCAGCACAGCGGCACGCTGACGCTCAGCGCGGGCATCTCGGCATTGGAAAAGCTGGACGTCGAATCAGCGATCGGCGCGGCCGACGCCGCGCTCTATCTGGCGAAGCACAGCGGCCGCAACAATATTCAGCTGGCGCAAAACGTCGAGCCCGCTCTGCTGCAACCGCAGGAATTGACACACTAAGCGCTTTCCCAAATCGCCTTGCCCTGCCAGCGCCGTTCGATCGCCGCCAGGAACAGTTTCACCTTGGGGGAGAGATGGCGCCGGCTGGGATAGACGGCGCAGATCGGCGGCCCAGGGCGACAATAGCGTTCCAGCACCGGCACCAGCGTGCCGGCCGCAATCTGCTCGCCGACCAGAAACGCCCCCACCTGACACAGACCGGCCCCGGCGACGGCCGCATCCCGCAAGGCCTCGACGTTGTTGAAACGCATCCGGCCGCGCACCGGCTGTTCGTGCAGTTGGCCGTTGACCAAATAGCGCCAGGGCGCCGACAGCCCCTGATGACTGAAGACCAGCGTCTCGTGATCGCCCAACGCCTCCGGTTTCGCAGGCGCGCCGTGCCGCGCCAGATAATCCGGCGCCGCGCAGGTGATCAGGCGATGCGGCGCGAGCACCCGCCGCACCAGTCGGCTGTCGTCGCTGCCGCCGACCCGGATAGCTACATCGATGCCGTCGCGCACCAGATCGCTGTAATCGTCGGAAAAGCTGACGTCGGCGTCCACCTCCGGCCACTGTGCCAAAAACTCCCGCAAAATCGGCAAAATGTGCAACCGCCCCAGCGAGACCGGCAGATCCAGCCGCAGCCGCCCGCGCGGGGTTTGCCGCCGCGTATTGAGCGCCGTTTCCGCTTCTTCGGCCTGTGACAGGATGCGCTGCGCATACTCGTAAAACACCGCGCCGTCTTCGGTCAGGCTGACGCTGCGCGTGGTGCGCTGCAGCAGCCGGGTCGCCAATCGCGCCTCCAATCGGTTCACGCATTTTCCCGCCGCCGATCGGGAGATGCCCAGCCTCTCGGCCGCCAGCGTGAAGCTGCAAGCGTCGGCGACGCGAATGAATACCAGCAGGTCGGTCAGGTTATCCAACGGCATAGACGGTAAATTAGCCACGATTTGTCCCCAATGTTGCGCAATCAGGCCAGTTTATCAGCCATTTTGGCGCGGATACACTGAGGTTATTCATCTGTTGGGAGGATCCTTATGAGTGCCTTACACGCCGGCGGCGGCGCAAAGTCTTGGCTGGCGACCTTCGCCATCGGCCTGTCCACCTTTACCGTCGTCACCGCAGAAATGCTGCCCGTCGGGCTGCTGACTCCGATCGTCAATACTCTGAACGCGACGATCGGCCGCGCCGGGCTGCTGATTTCCCTGCCGGCCCTGTTCGCCGCGCTGTTTGCCCCGCTGGTGGTGCTGGGCGCCCGGCGCACGGATCGCCGCAGCCTGTTGGTGGGCTTTCTGCTGCTGCTGATCGCCGCCAACCTGCTGGCCGCCGCCGCCACCTCCCTGGCGCTGCTGTTCGCCGCGCGCATCCTGCTGGGCTTTTGCATCGGCGGTATCTGGGCCATCGCCGGCGGGTTGGCGGAACGCCTGGTGCCGCCGGCCTCCGTCGGATTGGCCCTGTCCGTCATCTTCGGCGGCGTAGCGGCGGCCTCGGTGTTCGGCGTGCCGCTCGGGGTATTCCTCGGCGAAGCGCTGGGCTGGCGCATGGCGTTTCTGGCGGTCGCCGTTCTGGCGGCGCTGACCCTGCTCCTGCTGGTGTGCGTGCTGCCGCCGCTGCCGGTCACGCAGGCGATCGGCTGGCGGTCGTTCACCGCGCAACGCGCGAATCGCCGGCTGCTGACCGGGCTGCTGCTGACGTTTCTGCTGGTCGCCGGCCACTTTATGGCTTACACCTTTGTCCGCCCGCTGCTGCAGACGGTCTCCGGCATCGAGAGCCGCTGGGTGGGGCCGCTGCTGTTCGCCTACGGCATCGCCGGCCTCGTCGGGAATTTTATCGCCGGCCAGGCCGCCGCCAAACGACTGCGCCGCACCCTGGCGCTGATCGCCCTCGGGCTGGCGCTCGCCGTCCTGCTGCTGCCGCTGCTGGGCCACGCGCCGCTGAGCGGCGGCGCCTTCCTCCTGCTGTGGGGCATCGCCTACGGCGGCGTTTCCGTTGCGTTGATGGCGTGGATGCTCAAGGCGGCGCCCGATGCGGTCGAGGTCGCCTCTTCACTGTATATCGCGCTGTTTAACCTGGCGATTTCCTGCGGTTCGCTGGTGGGTGGGCTGGTGGTGGATGCCGGCGGCCTGACGATAAACGGCGCGCTGTCCGGCCTGGTGCTGCTGCTGGCGTTGGCCATCCTGATGGGGACCCGGCGGCAGATGCCGAAAACGGCGGCGAAAGCCGATTCGCCGCCGGGGTGAATCAGGCGCGGCGCTGCCGCAGGCCGTAAACCAGCACCACCGCGAAGCACAGCAGCGGCAGCAGATAAGAGAGCGCGGTGCTGTAACGGTCGGCCAGCGCCCCCATAAAGTACGGCATGATGGCGCCGCCGACGATCGCCATGATCATGAACGAGCTGGCACGCTTGGTGTGCTTGCCCAGATTTTTCACCCCCAGGGCAAAAATGGTCGGGAACATGATCGACATAAAGAAGAACACCGCGATCAGCGCCACCACCGATACGCCGTCGACGCTCAGCATCACCACGCCGCACAGCGCGATGTTGATCAGCGCATAGACCGCCAGCAGCGTCGCCGGTTTGACTCGCCCCATCAGCCAGGTGCTGAAGAAGCGCCCGACCATAAAGCAGATCATGGCGATCGACAGCAGGTAAGAGGCGCTCTGGTTAGACACCTCGCGCCAGTGCTCGGTGGCGTAGTTGATGAAGAACGCCCCGACGCCCACCTGCGCCGCCACGTAGAAGAACTGTGTGATAACCCCGCCGACGAAATGCGGATGCTGCCACAATCCCTGCGCTATCACGCCGTGCACCGGCTTTTCCTCTTCGCGGATCGCCGGCAGCCGGGTGCGGCTGAACAACAGCGCGATCAGCAGCACCAGCGCGGCGATCGCCACATAGGTCATCTTCACAGCGCTCTGATCGCCGTCGCCGGCGGACTGACTGGCGGAGAAGAACAGCGTGCCGCCGATCAGCGGGCCGATAAACTGCCCGAGGCCGTTGAACGACTGCGCCAGGTTGAGCCGCCGTTCGGCGCCCTGCGCGTCGCCCAGTACCGTGGCGTACGGGTTGGCCGCCGTTTCCAGGCACCCCAGGCCGCTGGCGATGACGAACAGCGCGAACAGGAATACGCCGAAGCTGTTGGCCGACGCCGCCGGCACGAACAGCAACGCCCCCAGCGCGTACAGGCACAGCCCGACCAGAATGCCCGCCTTATAGCCCTTGCGATCCATAAAGTACCCGGCGGGCAGCGCCACCAGGAAGTAGGCGCCGAAGTAGGCCGCCTGCAGCAGCCCCGACTGCGCCTTGGTGACGTGCAACGTCTCCTGAAAATGTTTGTTCAATACGTCCAGCAGGCCATAGGACAGCCCCCACATGAAGAACAGGCTGGTGACCAGGATAAAGGCCCAGCGTAGATTGGCGGTCACGGGGACGCCCGGCTGCGCGGAGGCCGCACTTTTTTCAGCAAGCATGGTGATACCCTCGTATCGTCTGGCGATGATGATGTTGGCGTTATTGCTGTTGCAGAGAGAAAATCCGCGCCATTTCCACCCATTTTTCGCCCTGCGGCGTCCAGGGGGTGGCGGCCTGGTAGTGCCACATCAGCGCTTCCCATCGCTGTACTTCGGGGTTGTTCAGGCTGGCGGCGTCAAAGCGCGCGGCGTCGAAATCGGCGCTGACCTCCACGATCATGAACAGCCGGGTGCCCAACCGGTAAATTTCCATGTCCAGAATGCCGTGCTCGCGCAAATGCGCGGCGATGCCCGGCCAAATGCGCTGATGATGCTGCTGGTACTCCGCAATCAGCGCCGGTGAGTCAATCAGATCGAGCGCCTGGCAGAAACGGCGCCGCCCTGCCGCCGCGCCGCTCACGTCAGCGCCCGATCGAGATGCAGGTAGCCGCCGTCCACCGACAGCCACTGCCCGGTGGTATGCGATGACCGCGACGACAGCAGAAACGCCACGGTATCGGCGATCTCCTGCGGCGTGGTCATGCGCTGCCCGAGCGGAATGCGCGCGGTGATTTTCTCCATCTGCCGCTGCGGCTCGGCGAAGGTGTTGAGCCAGCGCTGGTACTGCGGGGTGATCACCTCCGCCGGCACCACCGCGTTCACCCGTACCCCGTCATGGCGCAGCGATACCGCCCATTCGCGCGTCAGCGCCAGCACCGCGCCCTTGGCGGCGGTGTAGCCGCTAGTGCCGCCCTGGCCGCTGAGCGCGGTCTTGGAGGCGATGTTGACGATAGCGCCCCGGCTCTCCCGCAGCGCCGCCTGGCACAGGTGCGCCATCAGGTAGTAGTGCACCAGGTTCTTTTCCAGCGAACCGACGAACGCTTCACGCCCCGCCTCCAGCCCGACGCCGTCATTGACCCCGGCGTTATTCACCATTCCGTCGATGCGGCCGAAGGTCGCCAGCGTCTGGCTGACCGCGCGGCGGCAGGCCGCCTCATCGCACAATTCGGTGAGGATCACCTCGGTGCGCGGCTGCAGCCGCTGCAAATTGGCCAGCAGCGCCGCCTCCGGCGCGGCGTTGGTGACCAGCACCGGGATCGCCCCCTCTTCAGCCAGCACATGAGAAATCGCCGCGCCGATGCCGGCACCGCCGCCGGTGACCAGCACCACCTTATCTTGCAGATACAAATCCATAACCAGACTCCGTTAAACCGTAAATTCGCCAGGCGGTGTCGCCCCAAATCGCCGCCTGCTCGGCAGCCCCCAGCGTCGACAGCGCCCGTTCGCACAGTTGCACCACCTGGCGGTAGTCGCCGGCCAGCAGGCACACCGGCCAGTCGGAGCCGAACATCAGCCGCTGCGGGCCGAACGCCTCCAGCGCGGCGTCGAAGAACGGCAGCAGTTCCTCCGCCCGCCACCGGCCGCCCGGCGCCTCGGTGATCAGGCCCGAAAGCTTGCAGGCCACGTGCGGCAGCGCCGCCAGCGGCCGGATTTGCTGCGCCCAGTGCCGCGCGCCGCGCGCGATGTCCGGCTTGCCGAGGTGATCCAGCACCAGCCAGTGCTCGTCATGGCGGGCGGCGAACGACGCCGCGGCCGCCAGATGCCGATGCGTCACCAGGATCTCGTACACATACCCGGCGCGCTGCAGCGTTTGCATGCCACGTTCCACCTCCGGCCGCGCCAACCAGGCCGCCGGATCCGCTTCGTCCTGCACCTGATGGCGCACCCCGCGCAGCGCAGCGCGCGGCCTCAGGGCCTCCAGACGCTGCGCCAGCTGCGGCGCGGCGATATCCAACCAGCCCACCACGCCGCATACGCCTTCGCTCCGTTCAGCCAGCGCCAGCAAGGCCAGCGTCTCTTCCTCGCTGGGGCGCGCCTGCACCGCCAGCGCGCTGTCGAAACCGTGTTCCTGCAACAGCGGCCGCAGCCGGGGCGGATCGAAATCCTGCCGCAGCACGCGCATCCGCTCGTCGATCCACGGGTAATGCTGCGGGTGGTAGCGCCAGTAGTGCTGGTGAGCGTCGATGCGCGGCATGCGATCCTCCCGCTTCACCCGCGGAACCGGTATTGCTCGATCGACGACGGATGCATCTCGATCGAGTAACCGGGCCGGCTCGGCGGCATGTAGGCCGCGCCGTTGATCACGCAGGGATCGACAAAGTGTTCATGCAAATGATCG
The DNA here is from genome assembly GCF_052166375.1 of Serratia sp. CY83965. Taxonomy (NCBI): domain Bacteria; kingdom Pseudomonadati; phylum Pseudomonadota; class Gammaproteobacteria; order Enterobacterales; family Yersiniaceae; genus Serratia; species Serratia sp. CY83965. The sequence goes on from NZ_JBJNOV010000008.1 coordinate 250,375, forward strand.
ACGTACTCGATCACCCGGCCTTCGTGGGTGCCGGCGATGCACAGGTAGTCGATCATCGACAGGTGCTGCACGTATTCGCACAGCCCGACGCCGCCGGCGTGCGGGCAGACCGGCAGCTGGTATTTGGCCGCCATCAGCATCACCGCCAGCACTTCGTTGATGCCGCCGAGACGGCAGGCGTCGATCTGCACCACGTCCACCGCGCCGCGCATGATGAACTGTTTGAACATGATGCGGTTCTGGCACATCTCGCCGGTAGCCACCTTGACCGGCGCCACCCCTTCGCGGATGCGGCGATGCCCTTCGACGTCGTCCGGGCTGGTCGGCTCTTCGATAAACCAGGGTTTGGCGAACGCCAGATGTTTCACCCACGGAATGGCTTCGTCCACCTCCCACACCTGGTTGGCGTCGATCATCAGCCGGCGATCCGGGCCGATCACCTCACGGGCGATGCGCACCCGGCGAATGTCGTCTTCCAGATCGCGCCCGACCTTCAGTTTCAGGTAGGAGAAACCGGCGTCGACCGCTTCCTGGCACAGGCGGCGCAGCTTGTCGTCCGGATACCCCAGCCAACCTGCCGAAGTGGTGTAGCAGGGGTAACCTTCCTGCAGCAGCCGCTCCAGGCGCCGTTCTTTGCCCTCGGCCCGCTGTTTCAGCAGCGCCAGCGCTTCCTGCGGCGTGATGCAGTCGGTGATGTAACGGAAGTCGATGCAGCGCACCAGCTCCTCCGGCGTCATCTCTGCCACCAGCCGCCACACCGGTTTGCCGACCGATTTGGCCCACAGATCCCACACCGCGTTGACCACCGCGCCGGTCGCCAGGTGAATGGCACCTTTGTCCGGCCCGATCCAGCGCAGCTGGCTGTCGCTGGTGAAGCGCCGCCAGAAGGCGCCCATATCGGCGGCGATCGTCTCCAGCCGCTCACCGACGATCTGATGCTCCAGCGCGCGGATCGCCGCGCAGCAGATCTCGTTGCCGCGGCCGATGGTGAACGTCAGTCCGTGGCCGCTGAGATCCGCGCGATCGGTCTCCAGGATCACGTAGGCGGCGGAATAGTCGGGATCCGGATTCATGGCGTCGGATCCGTCCAGCCCCAGCGAGGTGGGGAAACGAATGTCTTCAACCCGCAGTGCGGTAATGGTGGTCATGGCGGCGCTCCCGGTTAAGCCTGTACGGTTTGCTGGCGCTGTTCGCCCAGCCCTTCAATGCCCAGACGCATCGTCTGGCCCGCCCGCAGGTAGATGGGCTGCGGTTTCTGCCCCATGCCGACGCCCGGCGGCGTGCCGGTGGAGATCACGTCGCCCGGCTGCAGGCTCATAAAGCGGCTGAGGTAGCTGACGATCTGCGGAATGCGGAAGATCATGGTGCTGGTGTTGCCGTCCTGATAGCGCTTGCCGTCCACCTCCAGCCACAAATTCAGGCTGTGCGGATCGGCGATCTCGTCGGCGGTCACCAGCCAGGGCCCGATCGGCCCGAAGGTGTCGCAGCCTTTGCCCTTGTCCCAGGTGCCGCCGCGCTCAATTTGATATTCGCGTTCTGAGACGTCGTTGATCACGCAATAACCGGCGACGTGGCGCATCGCATCTGCTTCGCTGATGTAGCGCCCGCCCAGGCCGATCACCACGCCCAGCTCCACTTCCCAGTCGGTTTTCTGCGAGCCGCGCGGGATCTCCACCCGGTCGTAGGGGCCGACCACCGCGCTGGTCCATTTGTTGAACACCACCGGTTCTTCAGGAATGGCCGCGCCGGTTTCCGCCGCGTGATCGGCGTAGTTCAGGCCGATGCAGATGAACTTGCCGATGCCGCCGACGCAGGCGCCGAGGCGCGGCTCCCCCTCGACCAGCGGCAATGCGGCGCTGTCCAGCGCGCGCAGTTTGGCGAGCGACGCCGGCGATAACGCGGCACCGCCCACGTCGGCAATATGCTGCGACAGATCGCGCAGGTGGCCCTGTGCATCCAACATGCCGGGGCGCTCTTGCCCAGGTTGCCCATAACGTAAAAGTTTCATGCGTTCCTCTCTCAAAAATGGCGGATCAGTTGCTCCAGCCGCCGTCGATGATCTGCACCGTGCCGGTGGTGTACGAACTGGCATCGGAGGCCAGATACAGCGCCAATTGGGCGATTTCCTCGGTGGTACCGATGCGCCCGATCGGCTGGCGGGCGACGAACGCCTGATACACCTCTTGCTCGCTGCGCCCCTGTTCGCGCGCCTGCTCGGCGATGCGCTGGCGCAGCGACGGCGATTCCACCGTGCCGGGGCAAATGGCGTTGCAGCGGATGCCCTGGGTGACGTAATCCGCCGCCACCGAGCGCGTCAGGCCGATCACCGCCGCCTTGCTGGCGCTGTAGGCGAAGCGGTTCGGCACCCCTTTCACGCTCGAGGCCACCGAAGACATGTTGATGATCGAGCCTTTGCCGCGCGCCAACATGCCCGGCAGGAAGGCGCGGATCATGCGGAACATCGCGGTAACGTTGAGATCGAGCGCGAACGCCCACTGATCTTCGCTGCAATCGAGGATCGATCCGCTGTGCACCACGCCGGCGCAGTTGAACAACACGTCGATCGGGCCGATCGCTTCCGCCGCCGCCGCGATGGCGGCCGGATCGGTGACGTTCAGCGTCAGCGCGCGGATCCCGGCGCAGCCCTGCAGGCGCTCAAGGTTGATGTCGCTGGCGATCACTTCGGCGCCGGCGGCGGCGAACAGCCTGGCGGTGGTGAATCCGATCCCTTGCCCGGCGGCGGTGATCAGTACGCGTTTCCCGGTTAAATCCATCTTGACTCCTCGGCCTAAAGGTCTAATGGTCAGGCCACTAAGGGCGATTAAAGGTCAGGCCTCTAACATGACAAAAGACGCTTTACGCGTTATCGTTGGGGGAAGAAGTTAATAAAACAGCCTTGAAACCACATTTCAATTAACTATTTTTTTACACTTGAATAACGATTACTCAAGCGCCTTGTCGCATAATTGTGCGCCAAATCACTGAACGCCGAATCGTCAAAGGTCAAAAATGCCGATTACCCGACTGGAAAACCCAAGGATTTACAGACAGATAGCCGACCAGCTCAAACGTCTTATCGAGAATAACGAATTTCCGCCTGGCAGCCGCCTGCCCTCGGAGCGCGATCTCGCCCAGCAGTTGCAGGTCAGCCGCGCGTCGGTGCGCGAGGCGCTGATCGCGTTGGAAGTGATCGGCCTGGTGGACGTCAAGGTGGGCAACGGGGTGATCGTGCGTTCGCAAACGCCGCCGGCGGCGTCGCAGGAGTCGGTGATGGCCCAGGCCGGCCGCAACCAGTGGGCGGAGATCGACGACGAACTGAATATCGAGCTGGATTTCAACGCCGAGCTGCCGCCGTTTTCACTGCTGCAAACCCGCCTGCTGATTGAACCGGAGACCGCTGCGCTGGCCGCGCGCCACGCCACCGACGAGGAGCTGGCGGGCATCCGCGCCGCCTATGAGCAGAACTGCCGCGATAACCGCGCCGGCTCCGCCACCCACCCCGGCGATCGGCTGTTCCACATCCGCATCGCCCAGGCCAGCGGCAACCCGGCTTACGCGTTCATCATCGGCCATCTGCTCGGCCACCGCTACGGCAGCATGTTCCGCGTGCTGCAGCGCCACTATACGCCGGACGACATGCCGCACCGCTCCGAGCTGGAACACCGGGCGATCCTGGCGGCGATCGAAGCGCGCGATGTGCGCGGCGCCCGCAAAGCGATGAAGGCGCACCTGGATGAAGTGATCGCCATTTTCGCCCGCGCGCAGTAAGCCGCCGGCGGTGAAAAAATTTTATCGCCACCGCTCTTTTTTCTACATGCAGCGGGGGGGTGGGCACATTACACTGGGCGATGGATTACGCCCTTTCCCGCTGCATTGTTAAATGGATAACGACCGTTGAAGAACTCTGTCTCCGCTTTATTGCTGGCGCTGGGCCTGTGCGCCGCGCCGCTGGCCGTGCAGGCCGCGCCCCCGCAGCTGGCTTCGCAAATCGTCGACCAGTATGCCGAACATATTTTCTACAACAGCGGCGCCACCGGCATGGCGCTGGTGGTGATCGACGGCAATCAGGTGGTTAACCGCAGCTTCGGCGACACCAAGCCCGGCAATAACCTGCGCCCGCGCCCGGATTCGCTGATCCGCATCGCCTCGATCACCAAGCTGATGACCAGCGAAGTGATGGTGAAAATGGCGGCGGCAGGTCAGGTCAAGCTGACCGATCCGCTGCGCAAGTACGCCCCCAAGGGCGCCTATGTGCCGTCTTACAACGCCGGCCAGCCGATCACGTTATTGAACCTGGCGACCCACACCAGCGCGCTGCCGCGCGAGCAGCCGGGCAAGAAGCCGCCGAAAACGCCGGTGTTCACCTGGCCGACCAAGGCCCAGCGCTGGCAGTGGCTGGCGCATGCCAACGTCACGGTGCCGCCGGGCGTGCGCGCCGCTTATTCCAACCTGGCGTACGATCTGCTGGCCGACGCGCTGTCGCGCGCCGCGGGCAAGCCTTACAGCGCGCTGCTGAAAGAGAAAATCACCGCGCCGCTCGGCATGGTCGACACCACGCTGACGCCGAGCCCTGAACAATGTTCGCGCCTGATGGTGGCGGCGGCCGGCCCAAGCGCCTGCCGCGACACCACCGCCGCGGCCGGCAGCGGCGGCGTCTACTCCACCCCGCGCGACATGCAGCGCTGGATGCAGCAGTTCCTCTCCTCCAGCGCCAGCGGCCCGCGCAAAGCCACCGCCGCCAGCGAGCAAACCATGTACTTCCAGCGCCACGATCTGGTGTCGCTGAAGGGCATGGACGTGCCGGGGCAAGCGGATGCATTGGGATTGGGCTGGGTGTATATGGCGCCGAAGGACGGGCTGCCGGGCATCATTCAGAAGACCGGCGGCGGCGGCGGATTCATTACCTACATGGCGATGATCCCGGCAAAAAACGTCGGGGTGTTCGTGGTGGTGACCCGCTCGGAGCTGAGCAAGTTCACCAACATGAGCGATCCGGTCAACCGCCTGGTGAGCGATCTGGCAGCCAACAAGAGCTGATATGCGGGGCGCAGCCTGCTGCGCCCCAACGCCTCAGGCCGGCACCGCCATCTGATGGATCACCGGATGGAAGTTGCGCTTGAAGTAGATCAGGCCGTTGCCGGCTTCGCTCAGCGCGATCTGCTTGATCTGCACCAGATACATCTGGTGGGTGCCGATGCTCTGGATCTGCTCGATCTCCCCTTCCAGGCTGGCCAGGGTATTGCGCAGCACCGGCTGCCCCAGCGCGCCGAGCTGCCACTCTTCCAGCCGGAAACGATCTTCCATGCTGACGCCGGTCATGCCGGCGAAGTGGCGCGCCATCAGCTCCTGCTCATGGTTGAGCACGTTGACGCACAGCCTGCGGTTTTCCTGAAACACCGGGTTCATCGCGCTGTTGCGGTTGATGCACACCAGCAGCGTCGGCGGCGTATCGGTCACCGAACATACCGCCGTGGCGGTGATGCCGCAGCGCCCCGCCGGGCCGTCGGTGGTGACGATATTCACCGCCGCCGACAGGCTGGCCATCGCGTCGCGAAAGCGCAGCCGCTGTTCATTTTCCTGAGACATACAACCTCCTCCTGAATTACTTCAGCAGATTATCCAACTGATTAATATCGTCATTGTTCCGCAGGTGCGGCACCTTCCAGCCGTGCTGATCGTAATCGGCCAGGCACTTGTCGACCATCTGCATCATGCGATCCATGTTGCCGGATCCCTGCGCGTGGCGCAGGCACTGCAGGCGGATCTCATCCTGGCTGCCGGCGTAGTTGATCTCATACAGCTCGTGGCGACCACCGAATTCGCTGCCGATCGCATCCCACATCAGCTTGAGGATCTTGATGCGTTCAACGTGATCCATGCCGTCCGATCCGCGCACGTAGCGCGCCAGGTACTTGTCAATCTCCGGGTTGTTCATGTCGCGCACGCTGGACGGCAGGTAGATCAGGCCGCTGGTGACGTTCTTCTCGATGATGTGTTTCACCTTGGTGTAGGCCATCGGCGCCATCACGCGGTAGGTTTGCAGCGCGGCGGAATCCGGCAGGTAAGCGCCGTTTTCCCATTGCGTGGCTTCGGCGCACATTGCGTCGCTCAGCGACCAGAACAGGTTGCGCCAGGCCACCACTTCACCCAGATCGGCCTGCACGCCGCGGAACTCCAGCACGCCGGTGCACGAGAGGCTCTTTTGCAGCAGCGCGGTGATGAAATCCATCTTCACCGCCAGGCGCACGCAGGCCTGCAGCGGGAACAGTCGGGCGAAACCGCCCTGGGTGCTCCAGCGGCGACAGCGGTCGAAATCGCGGTAGATCAGCACGTTTTCCCACGGGATCAGCACATGATCCATGATCAGGATCGCGTCGTTCTCGTCGAAGCGGCTGGTCAGCGGGTAGTCGAACGGCGAACCGGTCGCGCCGGCCACCAGCTCGTAGGAGGCGCGTGAAATCAGCTTCACCCCTTCGGCGTCCATCGGCGCCACGAACATCAGCGCGAAGTCCGGGTTATCGCCCATCACCTGCGCCGAACCGAAGCCGATGAAGTTGTAGTGGGTCAACGCCGAGTTGGTAGCCACCACTTTGGCGCCGCTGACGATGATGCCGGCGTCGGTTTCTTTCTCCACCTGAATGTAAACGTCCTTCACCTCGTTGACCGGCTTATGACGATCGATCGGCGGGTTGACGATAGCGTGGTTGAAATAGAGCCCGGTTTCCTGAATGCGTTTGTACCAGTGGCGCGCGTTGTCGGCGAACTGGCCGTAGAACTCCGGATAAGCGCCCAGCGCGCAGCCGAAGGCCGCCTTGTAGTCCGGCGTGCGCCCCATCCAGCCGTAGCTTTGACGCGACCAGTCGGCGATGGCGTCACGCTGCTGACGCATCTCTTCCGGGCTGCGGGCGTAGCGGAAGAATTTGTGGGTATAGCCGCCGTTGCCGGTGTCGGTATTCCAGCACAGGCGATCCTGGCTGGCCGGATCGTGCAGCGCGTCGTACAGCTGGCCGACAGACGCCGCCGCGTTGCGGAACGCCGGGTGGGTGGTGACGTCTTTCACGCGCTCGCCGTAAATGTAGATTTCGCGGCTGTCCTGCAAACTTTTCAGGTATTCGGCGCCGGTGAATGGGCGTTTGCTGTCGGCACGAAAGTCTTCTGGTTTCATCGGGTCTTCCTCGTCATCGGCATTTTTCAGGCCGTGGAGTCGGCCATTTGTTAAAATAATGTTTTCTTTTGGTTGCTTAATTGAAGCTGCCAAAGCCGGTTTCGAGAAGAGACTTTTGCGGCAATCGCCGGTACTTTTCAGGTCAGTTTGCCGCTTTCGCGGCAAACTGTGATCGCGGTTACGAAAGGGCGTGTTGCGCCGCGCGGTAGGTCGAGGGGGAACAGCCTTCCAGCCGATTGAAAAAACGGGCGAAATAGGCCGGATCCTTGAAGCCGAGGCTGTAGGCGGTTTCATGCACCGTGCAGGCGCTGAACAGCAGCATGCGCTTGGCCTCGCGCAGCAGCCGATCGAAGATCAGCCGTTTGGGCGGCCGGTTGGCGAAGCGCCGACACAGATCGTTGAGCCGCGATTCAGTCACCCCCAACGCCTGCGCATACTCCGGCACCGGCAGGTGCTCGCGAAAACGCTCGTCCACCATCTTGTTGAAGCGCTGGAACAGCTGCAGTTCGCCGCGCACGCCGCTGTTGGCGCTGTCTTCCAGCGCGGTGTTGCGCAGCAGCAGCGTGAACACCGCCTGCGCCAACAGCGCCAACGTCTGTTCGCGCCCGGCCAGGTTCTGCGCGAACTCGCGGCGGATCAGCGCCCAGTAGTGGCTGAGCGCCGTCAGTTCCTGCGGCGCATCGGCCAGCGACAGGCAGATGCCCGGCATGTCCAGCGCCAGGTTGCTGCCGGGGTACAGGCGCTCCAGCAGCGGCCAAATCAGCTCCTGGCGTACCGTCAGCACGTGGCCGTCGCTGTCCGGTTCGGTGAAGAACGCATGCGGCACCGACGGCGGCGTGAGGATGAACAGCGGCGCCTGCACCGAATAGTGCTGATCGTCGAGCTGCAGCTCTATCTTGCCGGTCTCCAGGAAATGAACCTGGAAGAAGCAGTCGTGCCAGTGCACCTGCATGTCGCGGCCAAAGAATGCCGCCAGCCCGGCGAAGGTTTCGTAGTGCACCTCGTCGGCGGCGTAGCGCGCGTCATACTCTTTGCAAATATCGATGTTGGCGATAAAGCCGGTACTTTTCCGCACCCCATGACCTCCTGCAATCCTGCCTATCTGCGTATCAAGGCGTCGCTCTCGGGCGCGAATCCTTCATCGGGATGCGCCACACCAGCACGGCGCCGACGATCAACAGCGCCGAGACGAAATACAGCCCGGAGTTGAAGCTGCCGGTCAGATCCTTGAACCAGCCGATCAGCAGCGGGCTGAGCGCCGATCCGATGTTGCCGGTGGCGTTGATCACGGCGATCCCCACCGCTCGCGCTTCCAGGCTGATCGACTGATCCGGCGTGGTCCAGAAGATCGCCATGGCGGTAAAGGAACCGACCGACGCCATCACGATCCCCAGCAGCTGGATCAGGCTGTGATCGGTGGCGGACGCCAATAGCCAGCCGGCGGCGGCGAACAGGTACGGCAGCGCGGTGTGATGCTTGCGCTCCTGCAGCCTGTCGGATCGTTTGCTCCACCACACCATGCCGGCGATGGTGCAGATCTGCGGGATCGCCGCCAGGATGCCGATCGTCACGTTGCTGCTGCCCTGGTTAAAGCTCTGCAGGATCTGCGGCGTCCAGATGTTGATCGCGCTCAGGGTGTTGGTCAGGCAGAAATAGGCCAGCGTGTACATCAGCACAATCGGCGTGCAGATCTCGCGCCACAGGCTGCGCTGCTGCAGCGCGCGGTGGCTGCTCGGCCCGTTGGGCTGCACCAGCTGCAGCTTGTCGGCCTCCATCATCGCCTTCAGGCTGGTTTTTTCCTCGTCGGTCAGCCACTTGGCTTTGGCCGGCGTGTCATCGAGATAGAACCACACCACCACGCCCAGCAGCACAGACGGAATGCCTTCCAGCAGGAACAGCCACTGCCAGCCCTTCAGGTTCATCACCCCATCCAGCGCCAGAATATAGCCGGAGACCAGCGAACCGATCGCCATGGTCACCGGCATGGCGATCATGAACAAGGCGTTGGCGCGGGCGCGGTAGAACGCCGGGAACCAGTAGGTGAGGTACACCAGAATGCCCGGCAGGAAGCCGGCCTCGGTGATGCCGACGATCATGCGCAGCACGTACAGGCTGGTCGGCCCGGTGGCGAACATCGTGCAGGTGGAAGCGATGCCCCACAGCACCATGATGGTGGCGATCCAGCGCCGCGCGCCGACCCGGCTCAGCATCATGTTGCTCGGAATGCCAAAGATCACGTAGGTGACATAGAACAACGTCGCCGCCAGCCCGAACATGGTCGAGCTGAGGCCGAGATCTTTGCCCATCGTCAGCCCGGCGAAGCCGATGTTGATACGATCGAGGAAAGAGAAAACAAACAACACGAACAGGAAAATGATCAGGCGCCGAAACAACTTTTTAATCACCGATTGCTCGGCGGCGGTTAACGCTTTATGTTGCTGCGCCGGGTTGGCCGGCGGCAGCGAATCGACGTGGTTCATGGTTCAGTAGACTCCCGATGAAGGCGCTTGCGCCCCGCCCTGTTTGAACTCGTTCGCCAGGGCTTCCGCAGCCCGCGCCAGCAGAGTGGTGTCCACCCCTACCGCAACGAACAGCGCACCGGCTTCCAGATAGCGCTGCGCCAGCGCCTTGTTGGCCATCAAAATGCCCGGAGCCTTGCCGGCGGCGCGGATGCGGGCAATCGCGTCGTCGATGGTGCGCTGCACCTCCGGGTGCTGCGGATTGCCGGCAAAGCCCATGTCGGCGCTGAGATCCGCCGGGCCGATAAACACGCCGTCCACCCCTTCCACCTGCAAAATGGCATCGAGGTTTTTCACCGCTTCGCGGGTTTCAATCTGCACCAGCACGCACATCTGCTCATCGGCCTGCTGCAGGTAATCGGGCACCCGGTTCCAGCGCGAGGCGCGCGCCAGAGCGCTGCCGACGCCGCGCACGCCGTGCGGCGGATAGCGCGTGGCGCGCACCGCGTCGCGCGCCTGTTCGGCGTTTTGAATCATCGGGATCAATAAGGTTTGCGCGCCGACGTCCAGCAGCTGCTTGATGATCACCGCGTCGTTCCACGGCGGCCGCACCACCGGCTGGCTCGGGTAAGGCGCGACCGCCTGCAGCTGCCCCAGCACCGTTTGCACGTTGTTGGGCGCATGTTCGCCGTCGATCAGCAGCCAGTCGAAACCGGCGCCGGCTAGCAGCTCGGCGCTGTAGCCGCTGCACAGGCCGAGCCACAGCCCGATCTGCGGGCGTTTTTCCTGCAGCGCTCGCTTGAAGTGGTTGGTTAACATCGCATTCTCCCTGACAAGCGGGTGCGCCGCGTGGCCCCCGCCCGGTTATTGCGGCCCGGTTCGCCGAGCCGGCTTATTAGACGAAGCGGCAGCTGATGCAGCCCATCGGGCCGTAGTCGACGTGGAAAGTATCGCCGCGCCGCGCCGGCACCGGCCGGGTGAAGGAACCGCCGAGGATCACCTGCCCCGCTTCCAGCTCAACCTCATACGGCGCCAGCTTGTTGGCCAGCCAGGCCACGCCGTTGGCCGGGTGGTTGAGCACCGCGGCCGCCACGCCGGACTCTTCAATCACGCCGTTGCGGTACAGCAGCGCGGAGATCCAGCGCAGATCCAGCGCATCCGGCTTGATCGGCCGCCCCCCCATCACCACCCCGGCGTTGGCGGCGTTGTCGGAGATGGTGTCGAACACCTTGCGCGGCCGCTGCGTCTCGGGATCAACGTTGTGGCTGCGCGCATCGATGATCTCCAGCGCCGGAATGACGTAGTCGGTGGCGTTGTAGACGTCGAACAGCGTGCAGTTCGGCCCGCGCAGCGGCTTGGCCAGCACGAACGCCAGTTCCACCTCCACCCGCGGCACGATAAAGCGATCGATCGGAATGTCGCTGCCGTCGTTGAAGAACATGTCGTCCAGCAGCGCGCCGTAATCCGGCTCGGTGATCTGCGAGCTCACCTGCATGGCCCGTGAGGTCAGGCCGATCTTGTGGCCTTTGAGCGTGCGCCCCTCGGCGATCTTCAGTTCTACCCACTGCCGCTGAATGGCATAGGCGTCTTCAATGGTGATCTCGGGATGATCGAGCGACAGGGCGCGGATCTGTTCACGACTCTTTTCCGCCTGATGCAGGCGCTGCACGGCGCGGTTAACCTGCTCTTTATCCAGCATTTACGACCCCTTATTCACACCTTGTTGAACAGTGCGTGGACATTGTTCTGTTTGTAATTCAGCACCGGATCCAGCTCTTCCATGGTGAAAGAGAGCGCCAGGTAACGCTGCGCCATCAGCGCGGCGAAGTGTTCCTTGATCAGCGCAAACAGCATCTCGCCCACCTGCTGCCGGCTTTCCAGACTGCGGCCGTGGCCGATCTTCAGCGTCATGTGCACGAAGGCGTAATCCTGTTTGCCGTCGGCCATCTGCCAGGTGTCGAGCCAGATGGCGCGGCTGCGCACGCCGGCCAGCGGGAAGATGCCGGTCGCCGCCAGCGCCTCGTTGACCTTGGCGAACAGGGTGGGCAAATCCGCCTCGCGGCGGATGTTGTCGGTACATTCAGCGTAAAAATGGGGCATAGCGTTCTCCAGACGGCGCATAGGCGCGGGCGCGGCCCGCGCAGCGGCATTTACAGCGTATTGCCAAGTTTGAAACCTTTTTCCGTATCGCCCTCGCGGGTATAGGAAAAACCGTCTGCGCCGATGGTGACGGCCATTTCGCTGGGCGCACTGCGCTCGATGACCGGCTGCGGCTGCCCATCGAGATCCAGCACCAACGAGCCTTCGGTGTACCAGCTCGGCACCACCGGATTGCCCCACCAGTCGCGGCGCTGGTTGTCATGCACGTCCCAGGTCACGGTCGGGTTGTCCGGATCGCCGGTATAGTAATCCTGCGTGTAAATTTCCACGCGGTGGCCATCGGGATCGCGCAGGTAGAGATAAAACGCGTTGGAGACGCCGTGACGGCCGGGGCCGCGTTCGATCACATCGGATTTGCGCAGCGCGCCGAGCTTGTCGCAGATGGCCAAAATGTTGTGCTTTTCATGGGTGGCGAAGGCGATGTGGTGCATGCGCGGCCCGGCGCCGCCGGTCATCGCGGTATCGTGCACCGTCGCCTTGCGGCGCATCCAGGCGGCGTAAACCACGCCGTCTTCATCGCGGATGTCTTCCGTCACGCGGAAGCCCAGCCCCTGGATGTATTCCACGGCGCGCGGCACGTCAGGGGTGATTTGGTTAAAGTGGTCGAGGCGCACCAGCGCGCCCGGCGTATACAGATCGTAGCGCCAGGCCAGACGCTCGACGTGCTGCACGTCGTAGAAAAACTCATACGGGAAACCGAGCGGATCTTCTACCCGCACCGCATCGCCGATGCCTTTGGCGAACCCGTTCACCCGCCGCTCGGTGCGGCAACCAAGCGCCTTGAAATACGCTTCGGCGCGATCGACGTCTTCCGGCGTGCGCACGCGGAAAGCAAACGCCGCCACGGCGGCGACCGGGCCTTCGCGCAGCACCAGGTTATGGTGAATGAACTCCTCCATCGAACGCAGGTAGAGGGTTTTATCCTCTTCGGCGGTCACGACCAGGCCGAGGATATCGACGTAAAATTCGCGTGCGGCTTGAAGGTTCGTGACCTGAATTTCCATGTAGGCACAGCGCACGACGTCGGGAGCAGGGACAGCATCAGTGGTCAGTTTTGTCGTCATTGTTCTCATCTCTTTCGTTATTATTGTGGCCTGAGGCTCAAACGCCCCATTTCGGGATCGGGTGGTCGCCCATGGAAATGCACACGTTCTTCATTTCGGCGAACACTTCGAAGCTGTATTCCCCGCCTTCGCGGCCGGTGCCGGAGGCTTTCACGCCGCCGAACGGCTGGCGCAGATCGCGCACGTTTTGGGTGTTGACGAAAACCATGCCGGCTTCAATGCCGCGGGCCAGGCGCAGAACCTTGCTCACATCCTGCGTCCAGATGTACGACGCCAGGCCGTACTCCACGTCGTTGGCCATGCGCAGGCCGTCTTCTTCCGACTTGAACGGCAACAGGCAGGCCACCGGCCCGAAGATCTCCTCCTGCGCCACGCGCATCCGGTTGTCGACATCCGCCAGCACCGTCGGGCGCAGGAAGTTGCCGTGGCTCAAACCGGCCGGTTTATCCGGGCCGCCGGCCAGCAGGGTCACCCCTTCCTCCACCCCGAGGCGGATATAGCCGGAGACTTTTTCCCAGTGCTGCGGGCTGATCAGCGCCCCCACCTGGGTGTTGGGATCTTGCGGATCGCCCACGCGCAGACGGTTGGCGCGCTCGGCGAAACGTTTGACGAATTCCGGGTAGATGCTCTCCTGAATGAAGATGCGTGAACCGGCGGTGCAGCGTTCGCCGTTGATCGAGAAGATGGTGAACAGCGCGGCGTCGAGCGCCCGCTCGATGTCGGCGTCTTCAAAGATCAGCACCGGCGACTTGCCGCCGAGCTCCATGGAGAATTTCTTCAGCCCGGCGCTTTCGATGATGCGCCGGCCGGTGGCGGTGCCGCCGGTGAAGGAGACCGCGCGCACATCTTTATGGCGCACCAATGCGTCGCCGGCGGTGGCGCCGTAGCCCTGCACCACGTTCAGCACCCCGGCCGGAATGCCGGCCTCCAGCGCCAGCTCGCCCAGGCGATCGGCGCTCAGCGGCGACAGTTCGGACATCTTCAGCACCGCCGTGTTGCCCAGCGCCAGGCAAGGCGCGGTTTTCCAGGTGGCGGTCATGAACGGCACGTTCCACGGCGACACCAGCGCGCACACCCCCACCGGCTGCACCAGCGTGTAGTTGAGCATCTTGTCGTCCACCGGGTAGGTCTTGCCGTTCATCTGCTGGCACACCTCGGCGAAGAACTCGAAGTTGTGCGAAGCGCGCGGGATCAGCACGTTTTTGGTCTGATGGATCGGCAGGCCGGTGTCGGCGGTTTCCATTTCGGCGATCTGCGGCACGTTCTGGTCGATCAGTTCACCCAGACGGCGCATCAGGCGCGCGCGCTCTTTCATCGGCGTGTTGGCCCATTTGGGGAAAGCCTCTTTCGCGGCCACCACCGCCTGGTCGATCTCCAGCTGACCGCCGGAGGCCACTTCTGCCAGCACCTCACCGTTCGCCGGGTTGGTGGTGGTGAAATACTCTTTGCTGGCGACGTTCTTGCCATTGATCCAGTGGTTGATGGTTTTCATCGCAGGCTCTCCTCGTAATCTTTTTCACTGATAATGTGGTTAACCAGACGGCCGATGCCCTCGATCTCCACCACCACTTCATCGCCCGGCTGCACGTCGGCCAGCCCTTTCGGTGTGCCGGTGGCGATCATGTCGCCCGGCTGCAGCGTCATGAATTCGCTCAGGTAGGCGATCAGGAACGGAATGTCGAAAATCATGTCGGCGGTGCTGCCGCGCTGGCGCAGCTCGCCGTTGACGTAGGTGCTGAGCGCCAGCCGGTGCGGATCGGCGACGTCGTCGCGATCGACAATGTACGGCCCGATCGGCGTCAGGGTATCGCGGCTCTTCACCCGCAGATTCGGCCGGTAGTAGTTCTCCAGGTAGTCGCGGATGGCGTAGTCGTTGCACAGGGTGTAACCCGCCACATACTCCATGGCGCGCTCGCGGCTGACGTTGCGCGCGGTCTTGCCGATCACCGCCACCAGCTCGGCTTCGTAATGCATGTACTCCACGCCGGCCGGGCGTACCGACACCTGACGGTGGCCGGTCAGGGTGTTCGGCGCCTTGAGGAACACCAGCGGCTCTTCCGGCGCCTTGAATTCCAGCTCGCTGGCGTGGTCGGCATAGTTCAGCCCCAGGGCGAACACCGTGCCCTGCGCCGGCGGCAGCCATTCCACTTCGCGCTCCTGCAGCACCTCGCCGTTCGGCAGCGTGACGCGCAGCTGGTGGTCCACCTGAACGTTGACGATCTGGCCATGATGGCGAATACGGGCATGTTTCATGATGCAGCTCCTGCCTGGGTGACGCGGTTGGTGAGAGTGGGCAGGCCGGCGGCGCGCACCGTCACCTCATCCCCCGGTTTGATCTCCACCCGCTGGTGCGGGGTGCCGATCAGCACCGCATCGCCCGGCTGCAGGGTGATGAAATCGCTGATAGCGGCGATCAGTTCCGGCACCGAGCGCACCAGATCGGCGGTGGACCAGCGATCCTGCTCCACGCCGTTGATCTCGGTGACGATCTCCAGCCGATCGGCATTCTCCAGCTGGCCGATCTCTCCCAGCGGGCAGAACCCGTCGCGGCATTTGGCCTTGATCGCCGGGCGGTAGAAGCTGCTTTCCGGCAGGCTGACGTCGTTGGCCAACGCATACCCGGCCAGATAACGACCCACCTGCGCCGCCGGCACCTTGCGCGCGGTATCGCCGATGATCACCGCCAGCGTGCCGCCGCTCTGCACGGTTTCACCGGGCGGAAACGGGATCGCCCCGCCGTTGGCGAGGTGGGTGTTACGCGGTTTGATAAACCACACCGGGGTTTTGGGCGGGGTTTGATACGGCGGCTGGTGAAACGCCTGATCCCAGGCGTCCAGTTGGCTGCGGTGGTTCAGCGCAACGGAAAATACGGTGCCTTTCATGCGAACTCCTCCAATGGCAAAACATGACAACCGGCATTCATTAACATATTAATGATTACTTTTATACGCTGTGCAGCTTTTACGCAACGCGCTTGGAATGATTTGTGATCGTGATAACAAAATATTCACAAACAACGAACATTGGCGTGATTATTCAACGCATTAATCATTTTTCTCGCCATTTTTCGCTGCGCCGCGCATTTTTGCTTTATCCCTACGGGTAACTTTGGCTACTATTAAGTTATTAACAAAATCGGGCTTTGCGGGGCAGGCGCCCCCATGACGAGCGCCGTAACAGCGAACACCTTGATAGCTAAGGCCAAACTTATGCATGAATCGTTAACCATCGCCCTGCTGCAGGCGCGTGAAACCGCCATGGGGTTCTTCCGCCCGATCCTGAAAAGCCACAACCTGACCGAACAGCAGTGGCGCATCATCCGCGTGCTGGCCAACAGCCGTTCGATCGAATTCCACGAACTGGCGGCGGAAACCTGCATCCTGCGTCCCAGCCTGACCGGCATTCTGTCGCGCATGGAGCGTGATAAGCTGATCTTCCGCCTCAAGCCGGTTAACGATCAACGCAAGCTGTACGTGTCGCTGACCCAACAGGGCCAGGATCTGTATGAAGTGGCGCGCCACCAGGTGGAACAGGGCTACGCCGAGATTGAAGCCGCTTTCTCGCGGCAGAAAATGGACCAACTGATGACGTTGCTGGACGAGCTGATCACCCTGGGCGACAGCCTGCCCGCCAACGTCACCGCGCATCCCGCCAAGCAGTGATTTAACCAACCGGAATTCTCAAATTAATTGGCGTTGCAGCCAACAACGCTGCAGCGTCAAGTAAGCAGAGAATTCGTTTCCGGCAACAGCGCACCGCCGTCCACCACCAGCGTCTGGCCGGTGATGTAGGCCGCCGCCGGCGAGGCGAGAAACACCATCGCCGCGGCGATGTCTTCCGGTTCCCCCAGCCGCCCGAGCGGCACCGCAGCGGCGATCGCCTGATTCACCTGCGCATCGCCCAGGTTGGCCATCGCCGGCGTGCGGATCATCCCCGGCTCCACGCCGTTGACGCGAATATTCTCCGCCGCCAGCTCCAGCGCCGCCGCGCGAATAAACCCGTTCACCCCGGCCTTGGAGGCGGCGTAGTGCGCCAGCCCCGGATACGCCACCCGCGGGCCGGTCACCGACGAGGTCACCAGCAGGCTGCCGCCGCCGCCGCGGCGCATCCACGGCAGCGCCGCCTGCGCCAGAAAGAACGGCGCCATCAGATTGACGCTCAGCGTGCGTTGCAACAGGGCCGCGTCGATGGCAGCGAACGGCGTCAGCGGAAAATAGGCAGCGTTGTGGATCACCACATCCAGCCGTTGATGCCGCTCGCCCACCGCCGCCACCAACTCGGCTATCTGCCCCGGCTCGGCCAGATCGCAGGCCAGCGCCTGCACGCTCCCCCCTTCGTCCCGCAGCGTTTGCGCCGCCGCCTGCGCCTGCGGCAACTGCACGTCCGCGATCGTTACCTCGGCGCCCAGCCGGGCAAAGGCGCTGACGATCGCCAGCCCAATGCCCTGCGCGCCGCCGGTCACCAGCACCACCTGCCCTACAAAGGCATCGGCCGCATAGGTTGCGCTCATCGGCCTATCCTCGCGGGTGGCGCGTGGTGTTCAGCACCTGCGCATGGGCGCCCACCGCAAAGTTGCTCAACGCGCTGAAATCGCTGCCCTGATAACCGAGGATCTTGCCGTCGGTGCGCATGCCCTGCAGATCGATCATCACCACCCCCAGCGTCGGAATGATCTTCTCGCGCCAGACGAACAGATAAAGCTGCTCCGCCACCTTCACGTAGTGGCAGCGATCGACATCCGCCAGCCCTTTCTCCACCCCGTCCAGACACTGCCAGGCGTAGAAGTTGTCGTTCAGGTAGATGTGCTCGTACCGTTCGGTCGGGCTGTAGGTGTACATATTGCGCATGCCGATCAGCTCATCGGTAAAGCCCGGCGGCGCCACGTCGGCGTCATCCAGCGTGCCGAAGCGGAATTCGGCCTCGACCGCGGTCAGCGGCAGCCCCTGTTCCACCCGGCTGAAGGCGTCGAGCCGCGTCTGCGCTTCGTCCGGCAGTTGGCCGTACACCGCGCTGAAGTTGCCCTGATTGCGGTCGCACACCAGCGTAATGCTGGCGTTGGCGCGGGCGGGATCGAGAAAATCGATGAACAACACGCCGGGGCGAATGCTGGTGGCGCGATAGGCGATACCGCGCCGCTCACCCCACTCCAGCGTCTGCTCATCGGTAAACCGACAGCGCTGCGTCGCGCCGTCGCTAAAGCGCAGCGTCAACGTGGCGCCCGCCAGGCCGTGCTGCCGTTCCAGCGTGTTGCTGTGCGGCGCAAAACCTTCCGCCAGCGCGCCAACCTGAATGAATACCGCTTCTGAACTCATGGAAATGCTCCTTACAGGGAAGTGAAAGCCAGGGTCGGCACATCGACGATAGTGGAGCCGCCGTCGGCCACCAGCGCCGCGCCGGTAATGATGGAAGCTTCGCTGGAACAGAGGAAACGGCAGACGCGGGCGATCTCCTCGGCGCTGGCCGGCCGGCGCAGCGGTACGTCGCGACAGACCATTTGGTAGGCCTGCTCCAGCGAAATCTGATGGGCGTCCATCAGCAGTTGCATCTCTTCGTCCGCCATCGGCGTGGTCACCCAGCCCGGGCACACCGCGTTGGCGCGCACGCCCAGCGGGCCATAGTCGCGGGCGATGGAACGCATCAGCCCGATCAGCGCGTGCTTGGCGGTAACGTAGCCGCAAACCTCCGGCCCGGCGGCCAGCGAGGCGATCGAGGCCACGAACAGCAGGTTGCCGCCGCTCTTGATCAGCTCCGGCAGGCAGGCGCGCGCACTGGCGAAAGCGCTGTTGAGGTTGCTGTCCATCGCCCCTTGCCACTGCGCGTCGGTCATCTCGGTAATGCGCTTGAAGCCCATGCCGCCGGCGCTGCCGATCAGGCAGTCGATGCGCCCGGCGTCGCGCAGAATGGCCGGCAGCAGCGTGTGGGCCCAGCTCTCGCCGCTGGCGGCGTCGCCCACCAGCGCCTGCGCGCCGATCTCTTGCGCCAGCGCCGTCAGCGGTTCCGGACGGCGGCCGATGATGAACACCCGATCGCCCTGCGCCGCCAGCAGACGGGCGCAGGCGGCGCCGACGCCGGTGCCGCCGCCGGTAATCACAACCACTCTATTCATGATTCAGCTTCTCCATCAGTTGGCCGATCATCAGCAGACTGCTCAACAGCAGCCGCCGCTGTTCGGCATCCAGCCGCAGATAGCGGCGGCCGGCCGGCACGCGGCTGACCACCTCCGAGGCGGCGAAATGCTCGATATCCACCTGCCAGCGCCCGTCGTTCACCGTCAGCCGCACGCGGCGAAAATCCAGCTGCGCCAGCGTCTCGCCGATCTGCGGGTAGCGCTGCAGGCCGGCCAGCAACCGCTGCGCGGCCGTATGGCGCTGACGCAGCAGATAGCGCACCCCGCGTCGCCGCAGCCAACCGCCGGCCACCACGTCCAGCGTCAGCGGAGGCTGCGCTGCGCATGCGCCCTGCAGCCGAAAACGGTGGCTGACGATATGCGCCATAAACAGCCCCTGCACCTGTTCGCTGACCTCGATCTGCGGCCCCTGCGGCAGCGTCAGCCGCAGCAGGCCCGGCGCCAGGCGTTCGCACGCGTAGGGTTCCAGGTTGCGCGCCAGACGATCCAGCGCGGCGCCCGGCCGATAGCCCGACGGCGCTCGCCGCCAGGCGCGATTAAGTGAGGGAAGTAAGCCGATCAAACTGCGCCTCCTCGTTTTCACCCTTGGCGAACGCGTTCTCCAGCACCTGTTCGACCGGCACCGGCTTGAACGGATTCACTTTCTGCACGCACAGCGTCCAGAACAGCGCATAGGCGGCGGTCAGGCCGATCATCCAGCCGAAGGGAATGTAGACGTCGCGCGGATTCATCCCCGGCGGCGTGATGTAAACGATGGCCAGCACGATGCCGACGCTGGAGACGATCTGCGGCAGCGGGAACCACGGCGATTTATAGGCGCGCGGCAGATCGGGGCGGCGCAGGCGCAGCAGCACCACCGAGCAGGTCACCAGCAGGTAGGCCACGCCCCAGGCGCACACCGCCGCCAGCACCAGCGGAATGATCTTGTCGAGGTTGCCCTGAATGGCGAAGGCGTGTACGCAGGGGATTAAGACCGCCACCAGAATGCCGACCACCGGCGTCTTAAAGCGCGGGTGCAGATAGGCGAACATGCGCGGCAACGCGCCGTCCAGCGCCATGCCGTACAGAATGCGCGGCACCGCCGCCATCAGCGTGTTGATGGTCGCCGCGCCCGCCAGCAGCAGGCCGACGCCCAGCCAGTATTTGCCGAACTGGCCCATCACCTGGCCGGCGAAGGCCGGGATGGCCATCGGCGTTTCCAGCAGGCGCGTGCCGCTGGCGGCGTCGATCACCACGTTTTCCACCTGGTGGCTGAGCGCCGCGCCGTACAGCGCCATGCACACCGCCACGCCGCACAGCCCGAGCGCCATCGCCCGCGGGATCACCCGATCGCAGCGTTTGATCTCCGGCGCCATCGGCGTCACCAGCTCACAGCCGACGAACATGAACATCGCCATGCCGATCAGACTGAACACCGCGAAGGGATCGTTCAGGCTCAGCGTGCTGCCGAACCAGCCCTCGAGCGGCACCGCATGCGGCGACAGCAGCCCGACGATGCCGAAAATCACCAGCGTGCTCCACATGGCGAAGGTCAGCACGATCTCCGCCTTGCCGAAGGCCTCGATGCCGAACGCGTTGAGCATGCCGAACACGACAACCAGCCCGACGCCGACCATCCAGGAGGCGTTGTGGCTTTCCATCAGGGTGTTGAGGTGTTCGAAGTTCACCAGCGCCATGATGCCGGAGAGAATGGTCTCGGCGGTGCCGGCGAAGATGTGCACGATCAGGTAGGCCGACAGCGCGCCGGTGATGGCAAAAAAGCGCCCCATGCCGCAGGAAATGTAGTCGTAAACCGAACCGGAGGTCGGCAGCAGCGCCGCCGCTTCGGAGAAAGTGGTGAGCTGCGCCTGCATCATGATGAAGGCGATCAGCATCGCCAGCGCGAAGGTATCGCCGCCGATGCCGAAGCCGCTGGTGACCGTCAGGATCACCGGGCTGGCCATGATCACCCCGACCGAACTGGCCAAGGTGGTGGGAAAGCCGACCTTGCCTCGAGCCAGGTGGGCGTGCAACCGCGACGACAGGTTCATGGTTATTTCCTCTTATAGTTTTGGCCTGATGCATGCAGGTGCTTGCAGGTTTTTCACCGCCAGCGGCGGTCATCTCACTATAGAGAGGAAAGGAAAATGCTGACTATCGTCCTTAAGGACGAGACGCTTTCAACCTGCGGCCGCGCTCACGGCGGCGCGCCACTGCATCGCCCCCTGCGGGCTGCGCGGGTAGGCGCGCAGCGGCGCCAGCAGCGCGGAAAAGAAGGCGTAATAGCCGGCGCACAGCCGGTTGTAGCGATCTTCGCCCACATGCGCCGGGCAACCGCCCTGGCAGACGCTTTTCACGCTGCAGCGTTGGCACTCGCGGCGCAGGCTTTTGTTTTTACCGAACGGCATCTCCGCCGCCCTTGCCGCCAGGGTGGCGAGGGGCGTGTGGCGATCGGCATGGCCGAGCAGATGCTGCGCATTGATCAGATGATCGCAGGCGTAAAGCCGCCCGTCCGGCTCCATCACCAGATTGCCGCCGCAGCGTTCGGCGTGCACGCAGCTGGGGCTGACATGGGTGAAATACTGCGCGTAGACCTGTTCGATGTTCATTACAAAGACTTGGCCAACGTGCCCGCGGCTGCGCCAGCGGCGGTATATCGCCAGCATGAAGCGCCCCCAGTTGGCGGCGCTCAGTCCGTAACCGGCGGTGGGTGCATCCCCTTCCAGCATCAGCGGCTGGAACTGCAAATAACGCGCCCCGATCGCCACCGCATGATCGTAGATCGCCTCGGCGCGATCCGCGACGCCGTCGTGCACCACCATCAGCAGGTTGAAGTCGATCTGATGACGCTGCAACAACGCAATGCCGCGCAGCGCGGCGTCATAGCTGGCGCCGCCGCGCTTGTCCGGCCGGTGGGCGTCCTGCACCTCGCGATCGCCGTCCAGGCTGACGCCGAGGATAAAGTGATGCTGCCGGAACAGCCGGCACCAGGCGTCGTTCAGCAGTGTGCCATTGGTCTGCAGGCTGTTGCTGATCCGCACGCCCGGTGGCGCATAGCGGCGCTGCAACGCCAGCGCCCGCTTGTAAAAACCGATCCCCGCCAGCAGCGGCTCACCGCCCTGCCAGACGAAGTTGATCTCGCGGCTGTAACGCGGTTGGGCGGCGATGTAGCCGCGGATAAACTCCGCCAGCAGGTCGTCGTCCATCTTGCGCGTCCGCTCTTGCTGGCGCTGCGGGTAGTAACAGTAGCGGCAACCCAGGTTGCAGCCGGCGCCGATCGGCTTCACCAGCAAATGAAAAGGCGCCGCCGCGCGCGGTTCGCTCTCCACCGGGATCTGCTGCGCGCGCAGCTGGGCCAGATTCATGGCGCCGCCTGCGGCAACGGTTTGTGGGTCTGCGGATCCAGGCCGATGTAGTCACCGGTGCTGGCGTCAACGCCGAGATAGTCGATCGCTGCGCCTTTGGCTTCAATGACCATGCTCTGCTGCGCAAAGCGGCGATACGCTTCGCTCAGCC
>NZ_JBJNOV010000009.1:0-281700 GCF_052166375.1 Serratia sp. CY83965
GCGTCAACGCCGAGATAGTCGATCGCTGCGCCTTTGGCTTCAATGACCATGCTCTGCTGCGCAAAGCGGCGATACGCTTCGCTCAGCCGTTTGACCCGTTCCGGGTTAGCGGCGGCCAGATCGCGCGTTTCCAGCGGATCGTCATGCAGGTTGAACAGCCCCCACGGCGCCAGCTGCGCCGTCGGCCCGGCCTTCACCAACCGCCGCAGCTTCCAGATGCCGTCTACATAGGCGGCCTGGTTATGCAGCTCCACGCCGTAGGTCGCGCGCGGCACGCCGTTGGCCTCGCCGCTGAAATAGCGCTTGAAGCTGACGCCGACCATCGGCAGCGTCGGTTTCGCCTTCAGCGGTTTGTTGGCGTCGATGCCGGCATAGTCGTACAGCGTCGGGGCGATGTCATACACCGCCATCGGCGTGCGGTCGATGCCGCCGCGCCCTTTCAGCTGTGGCGCGGAGATGATGAAATCGGTATTGATGCCACCCTGTGCGCTGGTGGTTTTGTGGTAGTTGGCATACGGCGCATTGCTGACGTTGGCCCAGTGCGGCCCGTAGGAGATGAACGATCCCTTGCGGCCGAGGTTGGCGTAGCTGTTGTCGAACTGCCGCCAATACTCCGGCTTCGAGCCGTAGTAGAAGCCGCTGGCGGGGTTGGCGCCGTTGTCGGTGGCGAACACGATCACCGTATTTTGATCGCGACCGGTCTGCTTCAGGGTGTTCAGCACCGCGCCGACCTGATCGTCCATATAGGCAATCATCGCCGCGTACACCTGCATGGTCTTGGCTTCATATTTTTGTTGCTCGGGCGTCAGCGCGTTCCAGGCCTTATCCAGCGCCAGCGTCGGCATCGGCGTGCGATCGGAAATCAACCCCAGCGCTTTCAGGCGTTGAATGCGCTGCTGATAGGCCTGCTGGTAGCCGGCGTCGTATTTGCCGTCGAATTTGGCGATCCAGTCATCCGGCGCCTGCAGCGGATCGTGCGGCGCGGTGAACGCCAGATAAGCGAAGACGGGCTTATTCTGCGGCGTCTCGCGGATCCACTGTTCCAGTTGATCGGCATAGGCCTTGCTGGAGTAGAAATCTTTGGGCAATGACACGCGTTTGCCGTTCAGGGTGTAGAAGGTGTGGAACGCCTCCACGGTGCCCAGCGGTTTCGCATCGTCGAAATGGCTGGTGCCGCCGCCCATGAAAGCGAAGGCGCGCTCGAAGCCGC
Organism: Serratia sp. CY83965; assembly: GCF_052166375.1. Taxonomy (NCBI): domain Bacteria; kingdom Pseudomonadati; phylum Pseudomonadota; class Gammaproteobacteria; order Enterobacterales; family Yersiniaceae; genus Serratia; species Serratia sp. CY83965. The sequence goes on from NZ_JBJNOV010000009.1 coordinate 1,211, forward strand.
GATCGGTCGGTTTGGTGCCGTCGACATAGCCCAGGTGCCATTTGCCCGCCATCATGGTGGCGTAACCCGCGTCGCGAAAGCGCTCCGGCAATGTGGTCACTCGGTCGGTCAGCCGCATTTCATAGCCCGGCTGCGCGGCGGTGCTCTCATACCACCACATGCCGCCCATGCCGGCCTGCTGGTTGGTGTTGCCGGTCATCAACATCGACCGCGCCGGCGCCGACATCGGCGAGGTGTAGTACTGGCTCATGCGCACGCCCCGCTCGGCCAGCGCCTGCAGGTTGGGGGTCGGTATCTCGCCGCCGAACGGGCTGATGTCGGAGTAGCCCATGTCGTCCACCAGAATGATCAGCACATTGGGGCGATCGGCGTCCGCCCCCTGAGCCAGGCCCGATAAGGCGCCGCTCAACGCCACCGCCAGCGTTTTTTTCTGCATCGTTCGTTCCCCGTATGGTCATGTGGACTGAACAACCCGACGCCTCAGCCCGAGAAAGGTCATCATTTTTTCGTCTTATACGTTTGGCGCCGCCTGGCGCTATCTTCAATTCGCAGTGTAGGAAGCGGTGGAAAAGCCTGGCTATCGTTCTTAAGAACGAGGGACGGCGACGGTCGCGCCGGTTGTAGCACGCGCAGAGCGGCGAGGGCCTCGCCCAGGCAAGCATTGAAAAGCGCTGTAAATTCAGCGGGAAAAGCGGTGAATTATTTCATTAACCTATTAATGAAAATCGCGATGAATACAGCCTGAAAAGCCCTGACTAACGCAGTGTCATCTTGTTATTTATGTGTTTTATTGCAATCGGCCTCACGTTGTTAATATGTTTTTATTGTGTTGCCAAATTGCTACAACTATGCTTGTATCGTTCATATATTGACCGCCAACATTCTCCAGTTGAACGATAAAGGGAGGAACACGAATCATGCACAGCACCGCATCCGATGCCTTTATCAACAGTTGTTTGGCGACCATTACGCACCTTATCCCGGTGTCCGCCGGGGTGTTTTATCTGGTCGATCGCGACCTGCGGCCGGATCACTACATCCTGCACGGCATGCCCGATAAAACGCATCAGCAGTACCTGAACCACTTCCAGCAGATAGACCCGCTGCAGCCGGCCAATTTCCATCGCCAGGACATCACCATGGTCGGCATGAGCCCGGCGGCGATCGCCGGCAACCGCCGCTATTACCACGACTTTATGCTGCCGAACGACATGCGCGACATGACGGAGATCTTCATCCGCCAGCGCAAGCGCATCGTCGCCGGGGTATCGCTGATCCGCGATACGCCGTTTACCGAAGCGGAGCGCGGCCGACTGCGCGCGGTGCTGCCGCTGATCGAGCTGGCGACGCGCGATCTGCTGCCCGACGGCGAGGCGCAGCTGCTGACCGCCAAAGAGCAAGAGATCGTCAACCTGGTGCGCGAAGGCGCCAGCAATAAGCGCATCGCCCTGAAGCTGGGCATTTCGCTGTCCACGGTGAAAACCCATATGCGCAATATTTTCGCCAAAACCGACGTGGTGAACCGCACCGAACTGGTCGCCGGCGGTTTTCTCGCCCACGGTTAACGCCCGATAGCGGCCGCCGCTGCCGACGGCCGAAAAATAACGCCAGAACGTATTCGCCATTTATGGCGCGGCTTCCCCCTGCCCGCAATCGGGCCGAGCGGGATATTTCATCGTCACTTAACGCTTGGGGAATAAGGTTTATGTCCAGTGATTCGGTTTCCGCGCCCGCCGTCGGCGCGGCGCTCCCCTGCCCGCCGCGGCTGCTGACCGCCATTATCGTCTTCGCCGCCATCGCGCCGGGCATTCTGATGACCGCCCCCGCCGTGGCCGCCCAGCTCGCCGCGCAGTGGCAGCTCGGTCCGGCGCAGATTGGCCACCTGTTCTCCACCGAACTCGGCGCCATGAGCCTGGCCACGCTGCCGGCGTGGTGGTGGATCGGGCGCATCAACTGGCGGCGGGTCGCTACGCTGTCGGCGCTGGTGTTTATCGCCGGCAACCTGGCTTCGGCGCTGGTGCAGGATTTCACCCTGCTGCTGCCGCTGCGCTTTATCGCCTCGCTGGCGGGCGGCACCCTGATGATCCTGTGCATCACCTGCGCCGCCGGCACCGCCAATCCCAGCCGCGTCTATGCCTTCTGGGTGCTCGGCCAGCTGGTGCTGGGCGCGGTCGGGCTGCTGGTGCTGCCGCCGCTATTCGCGCACTTCGGCCTGATGGCGGTCTACCTGATTTTGGCGGCCATCATGCTGTGCTGCCTGCCGCTCATCCCGGCGTTCCCCAACGGTTTCACCGCCGCCCGCGCCGCCCGCAGCGGCTCCGCCGCCTCGCTGGCGCGCAAGCTGTGCGCCGTGCTGGCGGTGCTGACCTTTTACATCAGCCTGAGCGCGGTCTGGACCTTTATCGGCGGCATCGCCGCCGGCGCCGGGCTGTCGCCGGCTCACAGCGGCCAGGTGCTGGCCGTCGCCACCTTGCTCGGCATCGTCGGCGCCGGCGCCGCGGCGCTGATCGGCGCGCGCTTCGGCGGCGGGCGCCTGATCGTGCTGGGGTACGCCCTGCTGCTGGCCAGCGTGGCGCTGCTGGCGGGCCAACCCTTGCTGCTGCGCTTCGCCCTGGCCGCTCTGCTGTTCAAATTCACCTGGACCTTCGTGCTGCCGTTCATTCTGGCGCGGGTCGCCGGGCTGGATAACGACGGCAAGCTGATGAACGGCATCAACCTGGTGATCGGCGGCGGCATGGCCATCGGCCCGACGCTGGCCGGCTCTCTGATCGAATCTTCCGGCGGTTTCAACGCCTTGCTGCTCGGCGCGCTGGGCTGCGCGCTGCTGTCGCTGCTGTTGATTTCGCTGGCTTCACCGCGCGCACCGCGCCGTATAACAGGAGGAGAAAGGTGAAAAGAACAACCGGTTTCTTGTTTGATGAACGCTGTTTCTGGCACAGCACCGGCCTGCACGCCACCACCCTGCCGGTCGGCGGCTGGGTGCAACCGCCCTCGGGCGCCGGCCATGCCGAGTCGCCGGAAACCAAACGGCGCATGAAGAACCTGATGGACGTATCCGGCCTGTCGCGCCGGCTCACCCTGCTGAGCGCTGAACCAGCGACGGAAGAAGATCTGCTGCGCATCCACCCCGCCCACTACCTGCAGCGCTTCAAACAGGTGAGCGACAGCGGCGGCGGCCTGCTGGGGGAGGAAGCGCCGCTGGGGCCGGGCAGCTATGAAATCGCCAAACTCTCCGCCGGCCTGGCCTGTGCGGCGGTGGAGACGGTGCTGCAGGGCGAACTGGATAACGCCTATGCGCTGTCGCGCCCGCCGGGCCACCACTGCCTGCCGGATCAATCGATGGGCTTCTGCTTCCTGGCCAATATTCCCATCGCCATCGAGCGCGCCAAGGCCCGTTACGGCCTCGGAAAAGTGGCGGTGCTCGACTGGGACGTGCACCACGGCAACGGCACCCAGCACATCTATTGGCAGCGCGGCGACGTACTGACGCTGTCGCTGCATCAGGACGGCTGCTTCCCGGCGGGCTATTCCGGCGAGCAGGATCGCGGTGAAGGCGACGGGGCGGGCTGCAACGTTAACGTGCCGATGCTGGCCGGCGCCGGCGACGACGGCTACCTGCACGCCATGCGGCGCATCATCATCCCGGCGCTGGAAAAATTCGAGCCGGAGCTGATCATCGTCGCCTGCGGTTACGACGCCAACGCCCTCGATCCGCTGGCGCGCATGCAGCTGCACAGCGACAGCTTCCGCGCCATGACCGCGCTGGTGCAGGACGCCGCCGACCGACTGTGCGGCGGCAAGCTGGTGATGGTGCACGAAGGCGGCTACGCCGAATCCTACGTGCCGTTCTGCGGGCTGGCGGTAATGGAACAGCTGAGCGGCGTGCGCACTGAAGTGCAGGATCCGCTGCTGGCGTTCATCCAGCAGCAGCAGCCGCGCGACGCCTTCAACCGCTTCCAGCGCGAAGCGCTCGATGCGCTGGCGCGCCAGTTCGGCCTGTAATCCCCCCTTTGCGGGCGCCGCACCCGGCGCCCCTGACAACCTCGCCGCCAGCCGCTACGCTGAAGGGCAACCCTACCACCATGAGAACAATAACATGTCCGAACAAACCGTCAGCTTTATCAAAGGCCGTCACGGCGACATCGCCGTGCACGACTGGGGAAACGACAAGCCGCGCTATCTGGCGCTGCTGGTGCACGGCTACGGCGAGCATCTCGGCCGCTATCAATACGTGGCGCGCACGCTGCAGGCGCAGGGCGCGCGGGTGTTCGGCCCCGACCACCTCGGCCACGGCCTGTCGCAGGGCGAACGCGTGCTGATCGAGGATTATGACGCCGTGGTCGACGACGTGCAGCGCGTGGTCAGCCATTTCCGGCAGCAATACCCCACCTTGCCGCTGGTGGCGATCGGCCACTCGATGGGCGGCATGATCGCCACCCGCTACGTGCAGCGCCATGGCGAGGAAGTGCGCGCGCTGGTGCTGTCCGGCCCGCTGCTCGGCGACAGAACGGCGATCTCCGATCTGGCCGAACTGCCGACGATCCCCGACGCGCCGCTGGATACCGCCACCCTGGCGCGCGATCCGGCGGTCGGCGCAGCGTATCAGGAAGATCCGCTGGTGTGGCACGGGCCGTTCAAGCGCCCCACCCTGCGCGCCATGCAGCGGATCCTCGCCGCCATCAACGCCGGATCGGGGTTCGGCGCGCTGCCCACGCTATGGATCCACGGCGACGACGATCGGTTAGTGCTGATGAGCGAAACGCAAACCGCGCTCGATCGTCTGCAGGGCGACGATTTCGAACGGATGATCAATGCGGGCGGGCGGCACGAGAGCTTTAACGAAACCAATAAGGATCAGATCCTCAAGCGGGTGACCGATTTTATTGCGCGGGCGTTAGGCTAAGGCGTTCCCCCTCAGCAGGCTGAGGGGGCACGACGGCGTCAGCCTTCGACGATGGCGAGGTAGTGTTTGACGAAGCGATCCGAGGTGATGTCCCAACGCACCGGGGTGCCCTTCTCGACGAACCAGGAGTCGCCGGCCTGATAGTGTACCGACTCGCCGGTGCGTTCGTTGGTCAGAGTGGCGCTGCCTTCCCACACCGTGGCGTGCTCGGCGAACGGGTACTCCATCACGAAGCTGCCGCGGGTGCAGCTGAATACGCCGCAGTTCAGGTTGTCGGTCGGTTCGCCGAAAATGCTGGCCACGCCGACGTTTGGCGTGCCGGCGATCACCGTGGCGCCCAGGTTGCTGACGCTGCCGATCTCCAGCAGTTCCGGCAACGGTTGTTTAAGCAGTAACGGTTTCATGTCATTCTCCTCTGAGGGTTAACGGCGGCCTTTCCAGTAGCCGGATGTCTGGTGCCAAACCTTACCGGCGGTGGTCATCACCCGCCGCAGCTTGTCCTTGCCGAAGATGTTGACGTGCGGGATCGAGCTCATCAGATCGTACCGATCGGATCCTTCGCTCATGCCCTCCGCCAGCACCTTGCACACGATGTGGCTCGGCGTCACGCCGAAGCCGGAGTAGCCCTGCACGTAAAACACGTTGTCGCGATCCGGCAGCGTGCCGATCTGCGGGAACAGGTTCGCGCTGCAGCACAGCGGGCCGCCCCAGGCCAGATCGATCTTCACGTCTTTCAGGTACGGGAACACCTTCAGCATCAGGTTGCGGTTCCAGGCCTTGAGATCCGACGGGAAATATTCGATCAGGCGGGTGGCGCTGCCGAACAGCAGCCGGTTTTCGTTGGTCACCCGGTAATAGTCGATCACCGGGCGGATGTCGCTGTAAGCGCCGCGGATCGGACTGATCTGGCGGATCAGTTCGTCAGACAGCGGCTCGGTGGCCAGCTGGAAGGCGTAGGTATTGATGGTCTTGCGGTAGATCTGCGGCTCCATGCCGTTGAGGAAGCCGTTGCAGGCCCACAGCATCTTGTTGGCGCGCACCGAGCCCATGGCGGTGCGCACCGTGATGCGCGGGCCATACTCGACGTCGAGCACGCTGCTGTTCTCGAAGATTTTCACTCCGTAGCCGCTCAGCGCCTTGGCCTCGCCCAGCAGCAGGTTGAGCGAATGCACGTGGCCGCCGCCCATGTGTTTCAGCGCGCAGGTGTAGGCGTCGGAGCCCACCACCTGCTTCACCTCCGCCCCGGTGTAGAGCTCAATTTCCTCCTCCGGCGCCACCGCCCTGAACTCCTTCAGCCAGCCGCGCAGGGTCTTCTCCTGGCGCGCGTTGCTGCCGAGATAGCCGTAGCCGAAGCAGAAGTCGGCGTCGATGTCATATTTCTTGATGCGTTCGCGGATGATGCCGGCGCCGAGGTTGCTGATCTTGAAGATGGTTTCCAGCCCGGCCGGGCCGACGTGGCGTTTGATCTTCTCCAGATCGTGGCCGATGCCGGCCATCACCTGGCCGCCGTTGCGCCCGGTGCCGCCGTAACCCAGATAGCGGCCTTCGAGAATGGCGATGTTGGTGATGCCCTTCTCCGCCAGCTCCAGCGCGGTGTTGATGCCGGAGAAGCCGCCGCCGATGATCACCACGTCGACGTCCAGATCCTCTTCCAGCGTCGGGAAGCGCAGATCGTATTTTTTGGTCGCCGCGTAGTAGGTTAAGGACTCGATTTCGTTGTTCACTGCCGCACTCCCGATTGCCTATGCCATGACATCGGATTATCGGGAGCAGTGGGATCGTTCGCTATGTCCCCTTAGGGACATTCGTCCCCTTCATCTTTCAAACCACAGCGTTGTTGGCTGCTGACGTTCACCCCAGTCACTTACCGAAGTAAGCTCCTGGGGACTATCGTCCTGGCCACCTAGCTGTAGCTTGAAAGCTATAGGGGATACATCGATACATTCACGCGCTGCGCCGCTGCGGGGCGGTCAGCAGCAGGCTGAACAGTTCGGCCTGCGAACCGATGTTCAGCTTGCCGTAGATGTTCTTGCGGTGGTTTTTTACCGTGCCGAGGCTGATGAACAGCCGGTCGGCAATCTGCTGCGAACCGCAGCCGGCGAGGATCAGATCGACGATCTCGCGCTCGCGCGGCGTCAGCAGATAGCGCGCCTGCGCGCCGTCGCTGTTCACCGTCGCGGCCTCGGCCGGCGCCGCCACCACCTCACCGTGCAGCCGAGCCACGCTTTTCACCAGCGTCAACGCGCTGCGCAGATCCGCCCGTTGCGGGTAGCGCACCGCCACCGTGCGGCGCGCCGAGCCGAAGAACACCCCCAGCCCGCGCTCCGGCGTCAGCTGCAGCAGCACGCCGGCCTCGTCGTGCCAGCCGGTCTTGCGATAAAAATTGCGGTAATAGTCGCTGTGATAAAACCCGCAGGGCGCCAGCTGGCGCAGCGTGAGCACCTCACCTTCGCCGCCGTCGCTCAGCGCGCGGTAAAACGGATCCTGCAGGTAGGCGCCCTGTTGGTAGAGCTGGTTGACCGCATCGCTGTTTTCCCGCTCGGTTTTGATCAGGCAATGCGGCGGCCGACCGCGTTCGAAGGCATAGACGATGGCGTTGTCGAAGGCGAAAAACCCTTCCAGCCAGTTCAACAGGCTGGGATAAAAGCGTGGGCTGGCCACCGCATCGATCACCGCAGACAAGCGTTCAACCTGAATTTCCATACCCGCCTCGCCATTATTAACACATTAACAATCTACCGATTTCGGATGGGGTTGGCCGCACGACGGCCGGTACTGTTAAAAAAAGCATCCGCAGCGCCGAAATGCAAGAACGCGATCGTTTACATGTTAAACAACTCACAGGTTGCCGCGGCGGGGAAAGCGGTGGCCGCTCCGCGCCCGCTGGCTTATGCTGTGGCATCGCGACCTGCAACGCCGTCAAGGAGACCTCATGTCCGTCAGCCACATCATCGCCAACCGCCAGACCTGGTTCGGCCACGGCAGCATCCAACAGCTGTCGCCGCTGCTGCTTGCCGATCCGCAGCCGACGCTGCTGTTCAGCTGCCGATCTTTTCTCAACGGCCCGGTGTACGCCGGCCTGCGCGAATCGCTGGCGCCGCTGTTCATCGGCACCGAGATCGTCAGCCACGAGGCGTCGCCGCAGGAAATCGACGCCTGGGTGGCGCGCTGGCGCGGACAGGTGCGGCGCGTAGTGGCCATCGGCGGCGGCAGCGTGCTGGACGCAGCCAAAGCGTTCTCCGCGCTGGTTGAGCACCCGCTGCCAACGCTGCGCTATATGGAAAAGGTGGGCGACAGCAAAATCAGCGGCGCCACCCTGCCGCTGATCGCCATTCCCACCACCGCCGGCACCGGCAGCGAGGTGACGCAGAACGCGGTGATCACCGATACCCAGATCAGCAAGGTGAAAGCTTCGCTGCGCCATAACAACTTCGTGCCGCACATCGCCATTCTCGATCCGCAGCTGCTGGCGGGCGCCCCGGACAAGGTGCTGGCCTACTGCGCCATCGACGCCTTCACCCACCTGTTCGAGGCCTATCTGTCGAAAACCGCCGGCGCCATGACGCGCGACATGTCGCTGAGCGGCATCCGCCACTTCCTCGCCGCCTGGCCGGCGCTCAACCGCAGCGACGCGGCGCGCGAGGCGATCATGCAGGCTTCCTACCTCGGCGGGCTGACGCTGAGCGCCGCCGGGCTGGGGGTCATTCACGGCATCGCCGGCGAGATCGGCGCGCTGCGCGACTACCACCACGGGCAGGTCTGCGGCCGCCTGCTGCTGCCGTTCCTCGCCCTGCTGGAAAACAGCGAACAGCCGCAGCAGCGCGCGCTGATGGCCGAGCTGGCCGCCAGACTGTACCCGCACTGGCAGGGCAGCCCGGAGAGCTACCTGACCGATTTCATCACCCGCCACGCCATCGCGCCGTTCTGGCAGGACGATTTGCCGATTTCCGGCCAGGAATTGGCGGTAGCGCTGGAGAAATCCAACAGCAAGAATTCCTGGATCGACTATGCGCCGGCGCAGCGGCAACGGATGATCGAAGAGGCGTTTCGCGTCGAATGATGATATCTACCCTAAATAGTTGGAGCTGCATCCCGGCGGCAAGAGGCGGCTCGCCAGGAGCTTACTCAAGTAAGTGACTGGCGTACGCACTCGCAGCCAACACAGATGCAGTTTCAAGTATGACGGGTATAATCAGATCAACGCACTAGCAGGAGTAAGGAAATGGGCATCATCGGCTGGATCTTCGCCGGCATCGTGGTCGGCATCCTGGTCGGCGCGCTGATCAGAATCTTCGGCAAGAAGAAAGAACAGTAAGCGTCACGCTGTTCCGTGGGCCGCCAGCAGGCACTCATGGAACAGCTTCACCACCCGCTGCGGCACCGGCGAGCGGCGCAGCACGCTGGAGTATTCGCAGTGATAGCGGAACAGCGCCGGTTTGATCGCCCGCATCATATTCTGCGCCACGAAAAACGCCGCGTAGTGATCCGGCAAAAAGCCGACGTATTTGCCGGACAGGATCAGCGTGGCGATCGACTCCTGCGCAAACCCCGTCGCCTTGCGATGCAAATGTTGCTGCAGGCTCAGTTCCATATTCGGCGAATGATAGCCTAATCCGGCGAAGGCATAATTGTGCAGCAGATCCCAATTTAATGTTTCATGGGGGCCGGAAAATAATTCATGCTGCGCGCCGCAATATAAGAACATCCTCTCACTGAATAACGAATGATAAGATAAACTTTCCGCGCTGCGGTGCATGGGAATAACGCCAACCTGAAATTGCCCGTCAATGACGCCGCGTTCAATGGTATTAATCGGCTCCACGTACATTTGCAAAGAAACCTCCGGCGCGCGCTCGCTGAATAATGCGATGGCCCGGCCGATCTGCGCCTGCGGATTGCTGACCGTATGGTCGAATATCGCCACGTGCAGCTGCCCGCCCATGCGCTGGTGCACCTCGTCCACCCCGCGCCGGAATGCCTCGGTGGCCGCCAGCAGGTTGACGGTTTCCTGGTAGATAATCAGCCCCTCGTCGGTGACCGCAAAGCCCTCACGCCCGCGCTGGCACAGCGTCAGGCCCAGCCGTTGTTCCAGATCCTTGATGTGCTTGCTGATGGTCGACAGGCTGATATTCAGCTCCAGTTCGGCGGCGCTCATGCCGCCGCAGTCGACCACGGCCTTGAATACCCGCAGCAAACGCAGATCCATATCCGACAATTGTCCTAACAGCGCGCGCTTTTTTACTTGCATAAAACCTTAAGTAAGTTTCGACATATGATTATTCACAGTAGAGAACAAGCGGTACATAGTCAATTTCGCACAACAATTCGTTAACAACTCAGTTTATTTCATTAATCGCTCTTATTTTCCTGTTCGGAGGAAAACATGGCCGCTGAAAATCACCCGCTAAATAACCTCGATGCCGCAGGATTAGAGGCCCATTGGATGCCTTTCACCGGCAACCGCAATTTTAAAGCGCAGCCGCGCATCATTACTCAAGCCGCGGGGGCGTATTACACCAGCCACGACGGCAGAAAGATTTTCGACGGCCTGTCCGGATTGTGGTGCTGCGGATTGGGGCACGGCCGGCAGGAAATCACCGACGCCGCCCAGCGCCAGCTGGCGACGCTGGATTACTCGCCGGCGTTTCAGTTCGGCCACCCGCTGTCGTTCGAGCTAGCCAACAAAATCAAAGCGCTGACGCCGGCGGGGCTGGATTACGTGTTCTTCACCGGCTCCGGCTCGGAAGCGGCGGACACCTCGCTGAAAATGGCGCGCGCTTACTGGCGCGCCAAAGGCCAGGCGGGCAAAACCTGCTTTATCGGCCGGGAAAAGGGCTACCACGGCGTTAACTTCGGCGGTATCTCGGTCGGCGGCATCGCCGGCAACCGCAAGGCGTTCGGCGCCGGCGCCGAGGCGGACCACCTGCCGCACACCCTGCTGGCCGGCAACGCCTTTTCGCGCGGCATGCCGCAACAGGGGGCGGAGCTGGCGGAAGAGCTCAACCGCATCATCGCGCTGCGCGACGCCTCGACGATCGCCGCGGTGATCGTCGAACCGTTCTCCGGCTCCGCCGGCGTGATCGTGCCGCCGGTCGGCTATCTGCAGCGCCTGCGCGAGATCTGCACCCAGCATGACATTCTGCTGATCTTCGACGAAGTGATCACCGCCTTCGGCCGCTGCGGCGCGATGACCGGCGCCGAGGCGTTCGGCGTCACGCCGGACATCATGAACATCGCCAAACAGGTGACCAACGGCGCGCAGCCGATGGGCGCGGTGGTGGTGCGGCCGGAGATCTACCAAACCTTCATGAACGGCGGCGAGCCGGACTACCAGCTCGAATTCCCGCACGGCTACACCTACTCCGCCCATCCGGTCAGCTGCGCGGTCGCGCTGGCGACGCTGGACATCCTGCAGCGCGAACAGATGGTGGAGCGCGTACAGGCGCTGGTGCCCTATTTCGAACGCGCGGTGCACAGCCTGCAAGGAGCCAAACACGTCGCCGACATTCGCAATATCGGCCTGGCGGCCGGCATCACGCTGGCGGCGCGGCCCGGCGAACCGGCGCGGCGCCCCTTCGAGGCGGCGATGCGCTGCTGGGAAAGCGGATTTTACGTGCGCTACGGCGGCGACACCCTGCAGCTGGCGCCGCCGTTCATCAGCAGCGAGGCGCAAATCGACGCGCTGATCAACGCCGTCGGCGACGCCCTCAACGCCACCGAATAAGGAGAGAATCATGACCATCACCCATTGGATCAACGGCGAGCCCGCCGCCGGCGGCGAACGCAGCCAGCCGGTTTACGACCCGGCCACCGGCCAATCGGCGCAGGAGGTGCAGCTGGCCGACCGCGCCACGGTGGAGCGCGCCATCGCCGCCGCCGAACAGGCCTATCCCGCCTGGCGCGATACCCCGCCGCTGAAACGCGCGCGCATCATGATGAAGCTCAAGGATCTGCTGGAGCAACATGCCGACGCCGTCTGCCAATTGATCACCGCCGAGCACGGCAAAGTGCTCAGCGACGCCCTGGGCGAACTGCAGCGCGGCATCGAGAATATCGAATACGCCGGCTATGTGCCGGAACTGCTGAAAGGCGAACACAGCAAAGAGGCCGGCCCAGGCATCGACAGCTGGAGCGAGTTTCAGCCGCTGGGGGTGGTGGCGGGCATCACGCCGTTCAACTTCCCGGCGATGGTGCCGCTGTGGATGTGGCCGATGGCGGTCGCCTGCGGCAACACCTTCGTGCTGAAGCCTTCCGAGCGCGTCCCTTCCGCCGCGCTGTATATCGCGCGGCTGGCGGCGGAAGCCGGGCTGCCGCCGGGGGTGCTCAACGTGGTCAACGGCGATCGCGAAGCGGTGGAGACGCTGCTGCATGACGGACGCGTGAAGGCAATCAGCTTCGTCGGCTCAACGCCGGTGGCGGAGCACATCTATCACACCGGCTGCGGTCAGAACAAACGGGTGCAGGCGCTGGGCGGCGCCAAGAACCACGCGGTGGTGCTGCCGGACGCCGATATCCCCGGCGCGGTCGGCGCGCTGATGGGCGCGGCGTTCGGCTCCTGCGGCCAGCGCTGCATGGCCATCCCGCTGGTGGTCGCGGTGGGCGACGGCACCGCCGACGCGCTGATCGCCGGGCTGCGGCAACAGATGGCCGCCATGCGCGTCGGCCCCGGCAGCGACAATCGCAACGACATGGGGCCGCTGGTAACCCAACAGCATTATCAGAAGGTGAAAGGCTATATCGAGCAGGGCGTGGCCGAAGGCGCCGAGCTGCTGGTGGACGGCCGCGAGCTGAGCGTGACCGGCGACGACGGCCGCCCCAGCCAGGGGTATTTCCTCGGCCCGACGCTGTTCGATCGCGTGACGCCGGGCATGCGCATCTATCAGGAAGAGATCTTCGGCCCGGTGCTCGGCGTGGTGCGCGCGGCGTCGCTGCAGGAGGCGATGACCTTGATCGACGCCCACGAATACGGCAACGGCACCTGCCTGTTCACCCGGGACGGCGAAGCGGCGCGTTACTTCTCCAGCCGCATTCAGGTCGGCATGGTGGGGATCAACGTGGCGCTGCCGGTGCCGGTGGCCTACCACTCGTTCGGCGGCTGGAAGCGCTCGCTGTTTGGCGATCTGCACGCCTACGGCCCGGACGCGGTCAGGTTCTACACCAAACGCAAGACCGTGACCCAGCGCTGGCCGGCCTCCGGCGACGCCCGGCTCGCCAGCTTCAGCTTCCCGTCGGGGCAGGGGTAATCCCAGCATAACGAAAAGTCCTTTCCGGGGAAGTTCGCTTCCCCGGTATTTCCACGCGCTCCATTTCATCTTTACGCAGGACAACAGAGCCGCCCTTCTGGCGGCAACAACAATTCACCCAAGCGTTAATGGAGTAGTTCCCAATGAAAGAGTCCGCCCCTGAACACACCTTCAAAGGCAATCTCAGCGTCCTCGACGTGGTGATGATCACCGCGTCCGGCGTGACGCCGGCCAGTTCGATCTTCGTCATCGCGCCGCTGGCGATCGCCAACGCCGGCAGCGGCGCCTTTCTGTCGTTTCTGATCGCCGCCTGCGTCGCCGCCGCCATCGCGCTGTGCTATGCCGAGCTCGGCGCCGCACACCCCAGCGCCGGCGGCGAATACAGCATCATCAAGCGCCTGTTCGGCACCCTGTGCGGGTTGCAGACCTACCTGTTTATCCTCAGCGCCTCGCTGTTCGTGCCAGCGGTGCTGGCCACCGGCGCAGTGCCCTACCTGAATACCGCGCTGGGCACCCAATTCGACGCCTCCACCGCCGGCATGCTCACCGTGCTGGTCGGCGGTATCTGCGCCATTTTCAACATCAAGGCCAACGCCCTGCTGACCGGCGCCTTTCTGGTGGTGGAAGTGGCGGTGCTGGCGCTGATCGCCTGGCTCGGCTTCAGCCACCCGCATCAGAGTACGGAGATCCTCACCGCGCCGGTGATGCTGGACGCGCAGGGCAGCCTGGCGCCGGTATCGCTGCCGCTGATCGTCGCCATGGTCGGGGTCGCGCTGTTCTCCTACAACGGCTACGGCGCGGCGGTGTACATGGCGGAAGACATGCGCGAACAGGGCAGGCCGATGGCGATCGCGATCATGCTGACGCTGGCCATCGTGGTGCTGGTGGAACTGGTGCCGTTCACCGCCCTGCTGATCGGCTCGCCGTCGCTGACGGAGATGGCCAAACAGGCCGATCCGGTCGGCTACGTGGTCACCCAGCTCGGCGGCCCGACGCTGGCGCGGGTGGTGAGCGGCGCGATTTATCTGTCGGTGTTCAACGCCATTATCGCCATCGTGGCGCAGTTCAGCCGCATGATGTTCGCCAGCGGACGTGACGGCTTCTGGCTGCCGGCGTTCAACCGGGCGCTGAAAATCATCCACCCGCGTTTCGGCACCCCCTGGATCGCCACCCTGCTGTTCGGCGTGCCCTCGGCGCTGCTGGCGTTTTGCTCCGATCTCGAATCGCTGACCTCATTCACCGTGATCCTGCTGCTGCTGGTGTACATCATCATGGCGGTGGCGGCGCTGATCAGTCGCCGTCGCCGCCACTTCCACCACCCGTACCTGATGCCACTGTGGCCGCTGCCGGTGGTGGTGGCGCTGCTGTGCTGCCTGTACGTGCTGTGGACGATTTTGATCGCCAGCAGCCTGAAAGACTTTATTATCATTGCCGGCATCATCGGCTTCGGGTTGGCGCTGAACCATCTGCGCGGCCGCCAGACGGCGCCCCTCGCCGCCCCCTCTATAGAAGGAGAATAACCATGACGCAGCGCGCTCAGGATCTGGGCATCATCATCGGCCAGGGCACGCCCGGCCCGCTGAACGCCATCACCGACGTGCCCGGCGTGCGCGTCGGCCATGCCAGCATTCATGCCGACTTGGCGGACGGGCGCAGCGTGCGCACCGGCGTGACGGTGATCGAACCGCGCCCCGGCTCCGCCCGCCACGCGCCCTGCTTCGCCGGCGTGCACGTGCTGAACGGCAACGGCGACGCCACCGGCCTGGAATGGGTGCGCGAAGCGGGCCTGCTGACCAGCCCAATCGCCTTCACCAATACCCACAGCGTGGGCGTGGTGCGCGATGCGCTGATCGCGCTGGAGCGTGAAGCGCTGCCCGCGAGCGACAACGCGGTGTACTGGAATATGCCGGTGGTGATGGAAACCTTCGATGGCCTGCTCAACGACATCAACGGCTTTCACGTCAAGGCTGAACACGTGCGCGAAGCGCAGCAGGCGGCCCGGAGCGGCTTGCCGCAGGAAGGCGCGGTCGGCGGCGGCAGCGGCATGATCTGCCATGAATTCAAAGGCGGCAGCGGCACCGCATCGCGCCGCTTGCCCGCCGATCAAGGCGGCTGGACGGTGGGCGCCATCGTGCAGGCCAACCACGGCAAGCGCGAGTCGCTGTTGGTGGGCGGCTACCCGGTGGGCCGCCACCTGGGGCATCTCCCCTCGCCGTTCACGCCGCAGTTGCCGCATCCCGGCATGGGCTCCATCGTGGTGGCGCTGGCGACCGACGCGCCGCTGCTGCCGCACCAGTGCGCGCGGCTGGCGCAGCGCGCCAGCATCGGCATCGCCCGCACCGGCGGCGGCACCGAGGATTCGAGCGGCGACATTTTCATCGCCTTCGCCACCGGCAACGACGGCCTGCCGCCCGCCGACTACGCCAATAAAGGCGATTTCACCACGCCGCTGCGCATGGTGAACAACGACTACATTTCGGCGCTGTTCGCCGCGGCGGCGGAAGCGGTGGAAGAAGCGATCGTCAATGCGTTGCTGGCGGCCAATACCGTCAGCGGCAACGGCCATCGGGCGGAAGGGTTGAGCGCCGAACAGCTGGTGACGGCGCTGGAGAAAGCCGGTTGGCGGCGGTAAAAAAACACAGGGCGCGGGGGTTAACCGCGCCCTGATTATCAGGATTCGCCGCCCGGCTTGGGCGTCGGGTAGTCGTAATCCAGCCGCAACGGTTCGGCGTAGACGCTGTTCCACAGCTGTTGGTACAGCTGGTCCAACCGCCCGCTCATCGCCGCGCTGTGCAGCACCAGCTCCAGATTGCGCGAGTTGTCCAGATAGCCGCCGGTCCAGTTGCTGGTGCCCACCCAGGCGATCTCATCATCAATGGTCATCAGCTTGCTGTGGATCACCCGGGCAAACGGGATGAAGCCGCTGCTGGCCGGCGGAATGGTCACCACCTTGATCTGCACGTTCGGCACCAGCGCCAGGCTCTTCAGCCAGGCGATATCCGGCTTTTTGGTGTTCCAGTTTGCCACCATCAGCTCGATCTGCACGCCGCGCGCCGCCGCGCTGCGCAGCGCGTTGTCGATCACCGCATAGAAGGGACGGCTGCGTTCCGGGCCGAACGACAGCGGCGCGTAGTCCATCACCTGCACCCGCACCCGCCGTTTGGCGTCGGCCAGCAGGCGCGGCAGCTCGGCCTGTGAGTCGATCACCCCTGCCGGATTGTAGGCGCGCGGGCTGGCCACCAGATAGTTGCCCTGCGGGGGCGCGGTCGGCGGCGAGTCGGGCAGCGCCGGCACCGGCTTATCCTGCGCCAGCAGCGCCTGCGCTCGCCAGTCCTGTTCGAAGATCGCCTGGATCTGCCCCACCACCCTGGCGTCGCTGATGCGCAGCCCGGTTTCGTGAATGTGTTCCAGCGCGCGCCAGTCGAAGTTCTGGCTGCCGACGAACGCCTGCTCGCCGTCCACCAGCAGATACTTGGCGTGCAGGATGCCGCCGCTCAGCTTCTGGTAAGGAATGATGCGCAGCTCCAGATTGGGGATCGCCTTCAGCTGTTCCAGCGTTTCGGCGGTAGAAATGCGAAGGCCCTTCTCTTCGACCAAAAAGCGGATTTTCACCCCGCGCTCGCCGGCCGCCTTCAGGTGCTGCAGCACGCCGTCCAGCAGCGAACCGTCCTGATTCGCCACGTAGAACTGCCCCAGGTCGATGCGGGTTTTCGCCGCGTCGAACATCTCGCGCCACACCTCGGCGGTGTTGCGCAGGTCGTCGGCCTGCAGCGCGGTTTCCACCGGCGCGGTGTACACCAGCTCGTAACCGGGAATAGCAAAACGCGCCGCAGCGCTCTGGCTCAACATCAACAAACAACCGCTCCACAATGCCGTATAAAGGCGGCCTCTCGGCCGCCGTGCTGGATGGCCATTAGGCATAGCGCGGCGCTCCGCTGTCAACCCATTGTTCGCCGCTGCCGCTCTCCGGACGGCTGGCCGGTTGACCGGCGCGGATCAGCAGCACCTTCAGCAGTTCGTTGATGCGCTCCATGCGGCTCTGCAGAAAATTGTTGGCCACCAGGCACAGCAGCGCGATGGCGATGCCCAGCCCGGTGGCGTACAGCGCGGTGCCCATGCCGGCCGACACCAGACTCGGCTCGGACACCCCCGAGGCGGCCAGCGCCTTGAAGGTTTCGATGATCCCCATCACCGTGCCGAGCAGCCCCAGCAACGGCGCGGCGGTGACCACGGTTTCCAGCAGCCACAGGCCGCGCGCCATCGGCGGCTTGCTCAGCAGGTACTGGGCGTCGATCAGATCGCCGATCGCCTCGCGGTCGCCGGCGCGGTGTTTCTGCGCCAGCACCGGCGCGATCACCGCCATCGGCAGGCTGTTGCGCTGGGTCAGCGCGTCGGGCAAATCGGCGGCGCGGCGCACCTCCGGCGTCAGCGCCTGCTCCAGCCGGCGTGCCTGGCGCTGGGTATAGGCGAAGTACAGCGTGCGTTCGATGATGATCACCAGCGCAATCGCCAGCGCGGCGTACATCACGTAGAAAATAATGTCGTGCAACAGATTGGCGTCCATACAGGTTTCCTCTTCCCCGCCGCACGGCAGGCTGCGGGGTATTCAGTTAAAAGGTGGCTTCCAGCGAGACGCTGAAGGTGCGTTCTTCGCCGACGTTGTAATACGGCGTGCTGGCCTTCACACCGCCGTAGGGCGCCGCGTTGAAGGTGGTGGTGCGCACCGAGGTCAGGTATTCCTTGTCAAACAGGTTGCTGATGCCAAAGCGCAGCGCGGCGCTTTTGACGATTTTCTTGTCCACCGGCAGATGCACCCCCGCCGCCAGATCGAACACCGTGCGGCCGCCGATCTTCTCGTCGTTGGTCAGATCGCCGTAGAACGCGCTTACGTACTTGCCGCTGACGCTGCCGTAATACAGCCCGTCGTCATAACCCAACGTCATGTTCAGCAGGTTTTTCGGCACGTTCGGCACCTCTTTGCCGGAGGTCGGCAGCGGCTGCCCGCCATTGCTGACGATGTCGCTCTTCTGCTTCGATTGGGTATAGGTATAAGAGGTGTAGTAGTTGAAGTTATGCGGCAGTTGGCCGCTCCACTCCAGCTCCAGCCCTTTGTTCTCCACGTTGCCGATGTTCATCATCTCGTAGTCGCCGGCCGCGTTGGTGGTGGAGATTTGGCGATCGCTGTAGCGCATGTAGAACAGCGTGGCGCTCAGCAGCATGTCCTCTTGCTGGAAACGCCAGCCCAGCTCGTGGTTCCAGCTCAGTTCCGGCTTGGTGCTGAGCGAGTCGCCGACGTTGTACAGCACGTAGTTTGGCGGCGTGCGCATGTTGCGCGTCAGGTTGTAGAACACCTGGTTTTCCTGGTTCACCTTATAGCTGGCGCTGAAATTCGGCAGGAATTCGTGATAGGTGGCTTTGCGCTTCTCCGGCACGTTGTACAGGCTGCCGCGGTTGTCCCCTTTGCGCTCCACATACTGATAGGCCAGGCCGCCGACGAAGGTCCAGTCCGGCGTGGCGAACCAGGTGTCCTGCAGCCACACTTTCTGCGCCGGGGTGATGGTGTACTGGTTGCGTCCCTGCACGGTGTTGCCGTTGGCGTCCTTCACCTGATCGGAACCGCCAGGTTTCCCCCAAATCTGTGACGGGTTGCCGTCGCCCTTGATGCTGATGAACGGCTGAGTCTGCAACTGGCGCGCGCGCTCGTACCAATAACCGACGTCCAGGCTGTGCTGCTCGTTGATGTCCCATTTCAGCTTGGTGGTGATGCCCGGCCGCCAGGTTTGGGTCCACGACGGGCGGTAATAGGTGTTGGACTGCAGGTTGCTGAGGTCATACTGCCCGGCTCTGTCCGACGTGCTGGACAATACCGACGCCGTCTGGCCGTTGAAACTGCCGCCGTTGCCCCAGTAGTAATAGGGCTGCAGAGTCAGCGACAGGTTGTCGCGCAGCTGCAGTTTCTGGGTGAACGACAGCGTAAAGTTCTCGAACGGGTTGCGTTCAATCTTGTAATACTTGTTCAACTGCCCTTTGCTGTTGTACTCCGGCGAGGTGACATAATCGGTGTCACGACCGTCGTTTTGGAACTGCGCCTTGCTCAGGGTGTTGTAGTTGGTGTTGTTCTGGCGGTTGTACTTCATCACCAGATTGCTGCTGTTGCCGTTGCCGTCTTCATACAGCGAGTTCATCTCGAACTTGTCGGAGTACAGCCGCCCCTCGCCGCGCCATTTCTTCGCCTCGGTGTGCGAATAGGAGAGCCAGTTGCTGAAGCCGTTATACTCGCCGGTTTCCAGGCGGGCGAAGGTTTTGCTCAGGCTGTTGCTGCCCAGCGTCTGCTTGACGAAACCGCCGAAGTCTTTCGCCGGGCGGCGCGTCACCAGGCCGATGTTGCCGCCGCTGGAGCCGATGTGCGGGCCGTCCGCTTCGGAAGACCCCTGGGTGACGAACACCTCTTCCAGGTTCTCCGCATCGCCGAGCAGGTTCGGGTAGACCGCGTAGTTGCCGGAGTCATTGATCGGGATGCCGTCCATCGACAGGCCGATCTGATCCGAGTTCATGCCGCGCATGGTGTAGTCCACGCCGCTCAGGCCGCTGGCGTCGTTGCTGTTGACGTTCAAGCCCGGCGTGTATTTCAGTTTATCGATGGCGTTGGCCGCCGACGGCATTTTGTCCATCGCTTCTTTGGTGACGGTGGAGCGCGCCTTGGCGCTGTCATCCTGCACCATCATGCCGCCGCCGAGCGACTGCCCCTTGACGCTGATGGTGCCGACATCGGTGGCGTCGGCCGCCAGCGCGGCGCCCGGCAGCATCACCGCCAGATAGATCCCAGAACGATTAAACGATTTCATTGTGTGCATCCCATAAAAATCAAACGATTAACCCTTGCGCTAAGGCGCCTGATAATTGAACGTCGCGGTAAATCTTTTGGTTGTTTGCCCGGCGAACGCCTCGCTCGGGAACGGCTTCACTGAACTGATGCTTTGCAGGCTGCTCATCGCCGCGCGATTCAGCAGCATGCTGGCGGCTTTGTTGGCGATGCCGGAAGAGAGCACCCGCCCGCTGCGATCGACCTCCAACCACACCTCGACGTTGCCCTGCGGACGCTCGAGCGAGGCCTGCCGCCCGCTCGGGTAGCGCTTGCGCTGTTCCAGCTCACGGCGCAAGGCCAGCAGGTAGCCGTTTTCTATCGCCTGCGCGTTCACCTTCGGCGCCGCGGGGGCGGCCGGTGCGGGCTGCGCCGCCGGTTTGCTGGCCAGCGCGCGCGGTACGGCAGGCGCCGGCGTCGGTTTGGGTTTCTCTACCGGTTTGGCTTTCTCTTTCACCGGTTTGGGTTTGGGTTTGGGCTTCGGCTGTGGCTTCGGCACCGGCTTGGCTTCCACGATCGGTTCCGGCGCCGGCACCACCGGTTCGGGGATCGGCTCCGGCTCGGGCTCGGGCGGCGGCGGTTCGGGCTGAGGTTCCGGCGGCGTTTCCGGTTGGGGTTCCGGCGCCGGTTCAGGTTCCACCAGCGCCAGTTCAATGGCGGTTTCGTCATAGCGCGGCTGGATCTTCAGCGCCGCCTGTTGGCTGGCGAACAGCAGGCAACCGGCGACAATCAGCGCCGGCAACCAGCTGAAAAGATGACGTGAGCGATAGAGCAGATACATGTCACAGCTTCCGTGTCGCGATGGAGACGGAGAAGAAGCCGCCCTGGCGCAGGTTGTCCATGACCGCCACCAGCCGCTCGACCGCCACGCCTTTATCGCTGTTGACGATGATGGTGGTGGTCTGGTTGGCCTGCTGCTGTTGTTTCAGCGTGTTGACCAACGCGTCGAGCGCGATCGGCTGGCCATCCAGCTGCAGCTGTTCGTCGGCCCCCAGCGTGATGATCGCTTTCTTCTGCGGTTTCAGCTGTTGCGCGCTGCCGGCGGACGGCAACTGCGTTTTCAGCCCGAGCGCCGGGATGACGTTCAGGCTGATCAAGACGAAAAACACCAATAAAAACATCATCACGTCGATCATCGGGATCAGTTCGATGTGCGCTTTGTTCTTTTTCGGTTCGTTCCAGTTACGCATGACACTCCCTCCAAAAGCGAAGCAGCCAATATAGGAGGGGTTTGTTTACCTTTTGTTACGCTTGTGTGATCTTATTTTCACAGTACGGATTTTTTGCGAGAATTTTTTCAATGGCAGGCGATAAGGGAGTAGATATAACTTATTAATTAGCGATAGTTTTTATTGGAATAATTGCAGAGTGACGTATAGACAAGGCTACCGGCATGCCGAAAATGTGAGAATAGTGACAATCAGGCCGACACAGCAGAATGCCACCACTTCAGGCGAAGGAGCCGTTACCCAAATATCCCATCAGCTTATCCTGCCAGCATCGCCACATCTGGAATAAAATATCGACAATAAAGATACCAGGACGATGAATGACACAATTTATTAGAACGCGCACAAGTCAGACATAAATCAACTGGAATAATGCAAGATAAGCAGTAGATTTAATAATAACACCATGAAAGCTTATCTTATCACGATAATGATTTGCAGACTATGAAGAAATAAAAATCACAATAGCAACCTTGGAATACATCATTCTTATTAGCATTCCTTTGATGCGCCTTCCGTCTTTGAAGGTCAAAATTCCATTGCTATAACACTCGTCCTAAATGCCTTGAAAAATTGTTACTGTTAATAATTTAACGACCACAGCGAGAAAGGCCATGAAAACAAAAAAATCCATTTCCATGCTAGCCATCACATTATTGCTGGTTAGCTGCAGTTCCGGAAAACTCACTATCAACCATACTAAAGAAACAGTCACTGCCGGGCATGAAGCTATAGGCGAATCAAAAAAATATTTTGACGTATTGTTGGCGCTTCAACAAAAACGGGCCGTTGTTGTCTACGCGACTCAACCTAATTGCAAATTTAATACAGACGGAAAGATAACAGTAAGAATTAACGAGTCATCTGTACCTAATCCAAACTCACCTCTTTGCGCCACGCCTCAGGACTTCAAAAATAATAATGTTATGCTACTTAACCTTATGCCATTGGATCTACAGATGTTCCAGCCGGACCTGGACATTCTCTCTGCTTTCTCCAGCTATCTCTCCGCCCTGACGGTGTACACAGCGGATCCGACATACCCGGTGGGCGATCTTGTGGACAAGGCATTGACCAAAGCCGAATCGGTAAAATCGCTGGCTAACCTCACCGATAACCAAAAAAAGTCCGTCAGTAACCTGGCGGGGTTCTTGCAAAGGCTCGCTGAAGAGGAAAAAAACGGACGCGACATTGCCAAATTGATTAAACAAGAAGGAAAAAACCAGAATGATAATATGGAGTTGGTTAAGCAAGATATCCATCAGCTAAAGACGCAATATGATGACGTAATGAAACAGGACATTTTCAACTTCACCGTCGACAATTTTAACAAAAGAACGCCCAAATCCCCTCAACCCTCTGACATGGAAAAGTCCGCTGTCTATATCGATAACATTATCACGCTCAATAACCTGACGCAAAAAAGTATCAAAAACCCCACCGCGGCCGAACAGGCGATTGAGGCCTTCCAGCGGTACCATGAAGGGTTAATCTCGATTATCGATGACAACATTATCGATAAAAAAATAAAAGAAGAAAAACTAAAAATCCAACAGGAAAATTTAAAGGAGGCCTTAGGATATATAAAAGACTTTGTCAAAGACTTCACACCGCTTCTGGTAGCGGCTCTTTAAGAGGACAATATCATGGCGACTAAAGAACAAAAAGATGAGCTTGTTAATGCTCTGCATATTCTTAAAAAAGAATGCGACAACATGATCACCACGCCCAATGGGAACGTATTTGTCTATATCAGTTTGAAACTGTCTGCTTTCATCGGAAAAGTATACAGTATCGATCCTTCAATATTGAGCCCCCTTGTTATCAGCGATTTACTGTACTGGACAGAAGGTGCAATAGAAGCCCTTCAAAGCAGCAACACCTCTGATGATATTCCCGCATTGAATATTGTCGTTGGAAAGTTGTACTACCAATTTCCCTGACATTAACGAAGCCGCTTGCCAAGCAAGCGGCGAACCAGGGCTGGGGGACAGGCGGCATACACTATACAGCGTGTCGTTGTTGACAGTCCTCCAGCTTGGTTTACCTAAAACGCCTCATGCGCACTAGCACTGGATATCCTGCCCCGCTGCGCGTCTGCATAAGCCCATGCAACGTTCGCAGGCCAAACACCACAAAAAAAGACGCCCGCAGGCGTCTTCTTGGCATTGTCACTGAGCCCGAGGCGATCAGTTCACTTTCACCGGCATACCGGAACGGGCCTTGATCGCCGCGTCCACTTCGCTCTGGTTGACGCCGGCGTCCATCAGCACTTTGCCGACCGGCGCAGAGATGGTCAACGGCACCGGATCCTTGGATTGCAGCTGCTCTTCGTTGGCCGACAGCGGGTTGTGCACTTCCACGTAGCGCGAGCCGTCCGGTTCGACGGTGGCCTTCATCGGTTCGTTGATGAACTGCACGCGGGTGCCGACCGGCACGTTCTGGAACAGGTACTTGATGTCGTCGGCGCGCAGACGCACGCAGCCGTGGCTCACGCGCAGGCCGATGCCGAAGTTGGCGTTGGTGCCGTGGATGGCGTACAGGCGGCCGACATACAGCGCATACAGCCCCATCGGGTTGTCCGGGCCGGCCGGGAACACCGCAGGCAGGATCTCGCCGTCAGCCGCGTATTCGGCGCGCATCTTGGCGGTCGGCGTCCAGGTCGGGCCGTCTTTCTTGCGCTGCACGGTGGTGGTCCAGTTCAGCGGGGTGTCTTTACCCAGCTGGCCGATGCCGATCGGCAGCACCACCACGGTG
This sequence comes from Serratia sp. CY83965, assembly GCF_052166375.1. Lineage (NCBI taxonomy): Bacteria > Pseudomonadati > Pseudomonadota > Gammaproteobacteria > Enterobacterales > Yersiniaceae > Serratia > Serratia sp. CY83965. The sequence goes on from NZ_JBJNOV010000009.1 coordinate 25,205, forward strand.
TTGGAGCCTTTCGGGTAATAGTACAGACGCATTTCGGCGCTGTTGATGATGATGCCTTCACGCGGCGCGTCCGGCAGGATCAGCTGCTGCGGGATAGTCAGGGTGCTGCCGGCCTTCGGCAGGAACGGATCCACGCCCGGGTTGGCCTCCAGCATGTTGCTCAGCCCCATCTGATACTGGGCGGCGAAGCTCTCCAGCGGCAGTTTGCTGTCTTCCGGTACGGTGATTTGGATATTCTCGCCCACCAAACGGCTGTCTTTTGGCGGCAGCGGGTAAACGACGGCGAAGGCAGCCTGGCTGAATGCAACCAGTGCCGTAAACAGGGTTAATAACGCGCGAATGCTCATTTTCATCTTCGTGTTGGTCAAGGCCACTGGCGATTAGGGATATCGGTTTCTACGGCCACTTCGCCCCGATGAGTTTCAGCCGGCAGCCACTCGCTGCGGCCTGAAAAACAGGGGGATTGGACCGGATGCGCATTATATGTGCACATCAATCAAAGTGTGAACCATTACCGATGTAATATCGCAATTTTTTGTAACCTCACGCGCCACGAAGGCGATTTTTTGCGAGAACCGCCGCCTAGCTGGCGGCGGCCAACGCTTCCTCCCGCCGTATCGGGATCAGGTATTCACAGCGGATCGCCGCGCCACCGAGCGGGCAACTGCCCTCCTGCGCCGGGTAGAAACGCTCGATATCCTGCCCCGGCCGGCGGATGGCGTTCATCTGCGGCATGGCGGTGTCATACAGCCGGACAATAAAGTTTTGTAACCCTTCCGCCTGTCCCTGGTAGGTGAAACGGGCATACTCGCCCTGCTCGATAGTCACCCGCTCTCCCGGCGCCCCTTCGTCCGGCAGAGCGGCGGTGTAGGCCATGCGCGGGCTGCCCCGGCGGCGCCGGTCAACTTCCAGACTGGTAAGGCCGTATACTACCTCCGGCAGCACCTGCGGCTGCAGCAACTGCCGCCAGGCGTGGCGGCGCAGCTCACACTTGGAGGCCGCCAGTTGCCCCAGGGTAAAACTGCGGCGCTGGGTATGGCCCACCAACTGCATGGCGGGCAGCGTCACGATATCGGCCTGCGGCAATGGCGCTTCGGTCAGGCGCAGCGGCGGCTGCAGGCCATAGCTCGACCAATCCTGGCTGCGACGATAGCTGGCCGGCGGCAGACCGAACTGCTTGCGGAAGCAACGGGTGAAGGTCTGCTGCGAATCGAACTGGTAAGTATCGGCGATGCAGGCCACGCTGGTGCCGGTCAGGCGCAGTTCACGCGCGGCGGCGGTCAGCCTTCTGCGGCGCGCGTAGGTGCCGAGAATATGGCCAGTATGCTGCTTGAACATCCGCTGCAAATGCCATTTGGAGTAGCCGGACTTGGCGGCGATATCGTCCAGCGTCAGCGGCTGATCCAGGCTCTGTTCGATCCAGGCCAGCAGCTGTTCAATCACCTGTTGCTGGTGCATGGTGTTCTCCCCCTTATTTGATCAATAACGTCTGCGCCAATACCCGGCCTGCGGCTTCATTGGCGGCCACCAGCACCGGATAGCCCCAGAATTTGGCGCCGTATTCGGCGAATTCTTCCGCCGCCGCGCGTTTGGCGTCGTCCGGCTCCAGCATGATCATGCCTTTCACCCACCGCTTCAGCGCCTCGCGGTTATCGCGTTTCCACAGCGCCACCTGGGTGCGAGCATCGCGGTCATGTTCTTCTTCTTCATCGCCGACGCTGCGGTCGGTGATCAGAACAAAAGGTTCGGCGCGCGCCAGCAGCGCGCTGAATTCGGCCAGCTCGGCCTGGGTATCGCGCCCGTTTCGGCGCATCCACACCAGCGGAAAATCGGCGGTATCCAATGACATAATCAGTTTCCTCGCGAAAGGGTTTAGGACTGGCGCTTACTTTATCGGCACCGGTGCTAGACCGCATTGCGCAATCAGGACATAATACTTTTCAATTCCGCCAAATTGAGAACTATTCTCATGAAAGTACAGATCCCCCGCCACTGTCTGGATATCGATCAAGTGCCGCGCCCGCTGTTTGCCCTGCAGGGGTCGACCCTCGAACAGGATTGGGAAGTCGAGCCGCACCGCCACCGGAAGGCGCAACTGATCTACACCGTGCGCGGCATGATCCGCTGCGAAGTGGAAAACGGGCTGTGGCTGGTGCCGCCGCAGTGCGCGCTGTGGATGCCGGGCAACGTGTTGCACAACGCCCAGGGCGCCGGCTCCACCGAGGCTTACTGCCTGTTCGTCGATCAACATGCCGCCGCCGGCCTGCCGCAAAGCTGCTGCACGCTGTCGGTCTCGCCGCTGCTGCGCGAGCTGCTGCTGCAGGCCAGCACCTTCGAGCCGCTTTACGACGAACAGGGCGCCGAGGGGCGTCTGACGGCGGTATTGCTGGATCAGTTGGCGGCCGCGCCGATCGAGAATCTGCATCTGCCGGTGTCCGACGACGCGCGCATCCGGCAGTTGACCGAAGGCATGCTGAGCAGCCCGGCGGACAAATCCACCCTCGGGCAGTGGGCGCAGCGCATCGGCATGAGCGAACGCTCCCTCAGCCGCACGCTGCAACAGCAGATGGGCATGAGCTTCGGCCACTGGCGGCGCCAGTTGCACGTGATGCTGGCGCTGCAGCGCTTGACGCAGGGCGAGAGCGTACAGACGGTGGCGCTGGATCTGGGCTACGAGAGCGCCAGCGGCTTCGTCACCATGTTCAGAAAGGCGGTGGGCAAACCGCCGGCGCGCTACCTGGCGGAGCGCAACGCCTCTGGAGAAACCCTGGGCGGCGCGATCACCATGTGAAAAAGCCGGCGCAGGCGCCGGCTTGGAGCAGGTGAAAATCAGAAATCGTAGAACACCGTTATCCAGGTGGAATCCGGCTCGTTGTCGCTGCTGTTGGCCAGCGTACGCTCCACATACACCGAAAGACCGTAACCGATGGTGGTGCCCGCGCCAAGATAGACGTGGTTGGCGTGATACGCCTCGTCTCCCTTCAGCCGCAGCGAGTCCGCCGCCACATAAGGCTGGACGGATTTGAGGAACGGCTTGTCGATATTGAAGGTATAACCGACGAAGCCTTCCAGCCCGTAGCCGTCACCGGCGAAGAAGTGCGACAGCGTGCGCTGGCGGGTGCTCGGCACATAATCTTTGTAATAGCTGGCGGTGCCGACGATGTACCAGTTGTTCGGCTGCCAGGTCAACGCGGTGCCGGACAGCTGCTGGTGATAATCCTGTTCGTGGTACAGATTGTCTTTGATCTTCGCATCGGTATAACTGTAGGCGGCGCTGAAGGTGAAATCCTTCGTCACCTTGTAATCGAAGCCCAGCCCGCCACCGCCCTTGCGGCGGTAAATCAGGTTATCCGCGGTGTGCAGATCGTCTTCCGGCAATAAATAGTTGGCGTACAGCGTGACCGGCCCGAAATCATTGGTGTATTTGATGCTGTTTTTCGGTTTATTGCCGCCGTCATAGTCGCCGGAAATACCGATGCCGGTGCCGCCCGCATGGCCATCGTTATCCCAGACGTCGCTTTTAATGCCGACCACCGAATAATAGATGCCGTATTGATGGCCATAGGTCAGGGTGCCGTAACGATCGTCCTTGAAACCGGCGTACAGTTGGCGCTGATAGTCGCGCTTGCCGTCTTCGTTATAATGCCCGTCCCAGCTGAGCGCGTGCGCCAGATCGACGCCCCACTCGTAATAGCCGATGATTGAAGTGTCCTGCGTCAGCGCATAATCGCCGCTGAAGCGAAAACGCGTGCCGCCGTCGTGGCCGTTTTTGTCATAGCCCGGCTCCGGGCCGTTATTGAAGATCCACTCGGGGCGAATGCTGCCACCCACCTTTAAACTGAGCGGCGCCAGCAACACATTGCTCTGCGGGTTTTTATCCAGAATGGTGATCTCGGCCTGCGCACCGGCGGAAATCGCCGACAGCAAGACGCCGCCAATGAATATTGGCGTTGTATTTTTTCTCATTATTACCCCTGCCCGAAAAAATTATTGTTATAAACGCGGTGGTCTTAAGCCACGCAGAAATAATTAACCGATGTGAACAGCGCACGCAAGATATAAAAATTCACGCCATAACCTGCCATTATTTCAGGTTGGATTTAATTTCAGCAAACACGTGTTCACCTGTAACACGGAGAAAAACAATGTAATAATCGCAGCACGAAATAAACCAATCCGCACGCTTCACCCAAAATAACCCTTCGTGATTATCTGGAAATAAAGATAGCAAATAACAAATAAATATTATTGCCGCAGGTAAACCGTCACGCGAGGGAATTAATTAAAGGCGGGAAATAACGACGGAGCGCGTTGCGCGCTCCGGGGAAAATCTCACTACTGCGCCAGCCAGCCACCGTCCATGTTCCAGGCCACGCCGCGCACCTGCGCCGCCGCATCGCTGCACAGGAACAGCGCCAGCTCGCCGAGTTGCTCTGGCGTGACGAACTCTTGCGAAGGCTGCTTCTCCGCCAACAGCTCATCGCGCGCCCGCTGCGGATCGGCACCGGCGGCGATGCGCTTGTCGATCTGCTGCTGCACCAGCGGCGTCAGCACCCAGCCGGGGCAGATGGCGTTGCAGGTGACGGGCGTGCGGGCGGTCTCCAGCGCCAGCGTCTTGGTCAGCCCCACCACACCGTGCTTGGCCGCCACATAGGCCGACTTGTCTTTCGACGCCACCAGCCCGTGCACCGACGCTACGTTGATGATGCGCCCCCAGTGGTGCTCGCGCATCCCTGGCAGCGCCAATCGGCAAGTGTGGAACACCGCCGACAGGTTGATGGCGAGGATGGCGTTCCATTTCTCCACCGGGAACTGATCCAGCGGCGCCACGTGCTGAATGCCGGCGTTGTTCACCAGAATGTCCACGCCGCCGAACTCACGTTCGGCATACTGCATCATGTCCGCTATCTGGGCCGCATCGCCGAGATCGGCGCCGTGATACCCCGGCGCGGCGCCCAGCCGGGCAACCTGCGTCTTCGCCGCTTCCACATCGCCGAAGCCGTTGAGGATCACGCGCGCGCCGGCGGCGGCCAGCACGGACGCGATCCCGAGACCGATGCCGCTGGTCGAGCCGGTCACCAGCGCGGTTTTGCCTTGTACACTCATGGTATCGCTCCTTTAAACAATGCCGGTCAGGTAGAACACGCCGATCACGAACAGCACCGCGGCGCTCTTGATCAGGGTGATGGCGAAGATGCCGCCATAGGCCTGCCGGTGGCTGAGGCCGGTGATCGCCAGCAGGGTGATCACCGCGCCGTTGTGCGGCAAGGTATCCATGCCGCCGCTGGCCATCGAGGCCACCCGGTGCAGCACTTCCAGCGGGATATGCGCGGCGTGGGCGGCGGCCACGAAGTTATCGGCCATCGCCGCCAGCGCGATGCTCATGCCGCCGGAGGCCGAGCCGGTGATGCCGGCCAGCAGGGTGACGCTAATCGCTTCGTTCAGCAGCGGATTGGGGATCGCCGACAGCGCCTGCGACAGCACCAAAAAGCCCGGCAGCGCGGCGATCACCGCGCCGAAGCCGTATTCGGAAGCGGTGTTCATCGCCGCCAGAATTGCGCCGCCGACCGCCGTCTTGCTGCCTTCCGCCAGCCGGCCGCGAATATTGCCAAAGCCGAACGCCACCACCAGTAGAATACCCGACACCAGCGCCGCTTCCACCGCCCAGATGGCGGTGATCTTCGCCACGTCGGTGGTGATGGGCTTGGCCAGCCCCGGCAGCGTCAGATCGTGGCTGGCGCCGTACCACTGAGGGATCCAATGGGTGAAGGCCAGGTTGAATACCCCGACCAGAATCAACGGCAGGATGGCGATCAGCGGATTAGGCAGGTTGATATCGTCCGGGGTTTCCGGTTCGTTCAGCAGCTCGGTGCCGTACCCTTCGCCTTTCAGCTGCGCCTTGCGCCGCTGGCGTTCAAGATACAGCAGACCGACCGCAATGATGAACAGCGAGCCGATCAGTCCCAGCCAGGGCGCGGCCCAGGCATTGGTGCCGAAGAAGCTGGTCGGGATGATGTTTTGGATCTGCGGCGTGCCGGGCAAGGCGTCCATGGTGAAGGAGAAGGCGCCGAGCGCCACGGTGGCCGGGATCAGCCGCTTGGGAATGCCGCTCTGGCGGAACAGCTCGGCGGCGAACGGATAGACCGCGAACGCCACCACGAACAACGACACCCCGCCGTAGGTCAGCAGCGCGCACACCAGCACGATCACCGGAATGGCGTGGCGCCGGCCGAGAATGCGGATCGCCGCCGCGACGATCGAACGGGAAAAACCGGACAGTTCGATCAGCTTGCCGAACACCGCCCCCAGCAGGAACACCGGGAAGTAGAGCTTCACGAAGCCGACCATCTTCTCCATAAACAGCCCGGTGAAGGTCGGCGCCACCGCGCCGGGGTCGGTCAACAGCACCGCGCCCAGCGCGGCGATCGGAGCGAACAAAATCACGCTGTAGCCGCGGTAGGCGGCCAGCATCAGTAATCCCAGTGCTGCCAGGGCAATTAAAACGCTCATCGGGCACCTCGCTATCGTTGTTATTGTCAGGTACGGCGTGCGAAATTACGGTTTCAGCGCAAAGCGCAGCTGATGCGCCCGTCGCCGTTGAATGCGTTCCCTGCGGGCTTCATCCCAAAGATAAAATCCCCGGCCGCTGCGCTGGCCGCTATCGCCGCGCTGCAGCCGCTGTTCTACCAGCGCCATCATCTCGTCGCCGGTCGCCAGTTCCGGGAACAGGTGGCGGGCGATGTCCGCCACCGTCGCTAGCCCGGTCATGTCGGCGGCCTCCAGCGGGCCGACCATGGCGTAGCGCCGCCCCAGCGAGGCGCGCATCACCTGATCCACCACCTCGGCGCTGGCGATGCCGCTGTGGACGATGTGCAGCGCCTCGCGCAGCACCGCAAACTGCAGCCGGTTGCCGACAAACCCCGGCGCGGCGCGCTCCAGCAGCACCGCCTCCAGCGCCATCCCGCCGAGCAGCGCCTGCACCGCCGCCAGATGGCGCGGATCGGTGGCGCGGCCGGGCACGATCTCCACCAGCGGGATCAGGTGCGGCGGGTGCCAGAAGTGGGCGATCAGCAGCCGCTGCGGATGGGTCATGCGCGCCGCCAGCTCGTCCGGCGGCAGGCCGCTGGTGTTGCTGGCAATCACCGCGTCGTCGGCGATCAGCCCCTCCAGTTGCTCATACAGCGCGTGCTTCAGCTCGAGCCGTTCCGGGATCGCCTCGATAAGCAGCCGGGCGCGCGCCACGTCGTTCAGATCGCCGGTCACGTGCAGACGCGCCAGCGCCGCGCCGCGCTCAGTATGCGCAAACTGCCCGACGTCGCTCAGCTCGGCCAGAATGCCGCTCGCCACCGCCGGCGCTTCCGCCAGGCGCTGCGGATCCGGGTCATACAGCAGCACCTCATGGCCGTGGCGAATAAAGTGGGTGGCGATGCCCACCCCCATCAGCCCGGCGCCCAGTACCGCATAGTCAGATGACTGCATGGTGCCCTCCTCGGTTGTTTACGGGCGCTCTACCGCCAGCGCCACCCCCTGCCCGCCGCCGATGCACAGCATCGCCAGCCCCTTGTTCACCCCGCGGCGCTGCATTTCGAACAGCAGCGACACCAAAATGCGACAGCCGGAGGCGCCGATCGGATGCCCCAGCGCGATCGCTCCGCCGTTGACGTTGACCCGCTCCGCCTCCCAGCCCAGTTCTTTACCCACCGCCAGCGCCTGCGCGGCGAAGGCTTCGTTGGCTTCGATCAGATCGACCTCCTCCAGCCGCCAACCGGCTTTTTCCAGGCAGCGGCGCGCGGCCGGCACCGGGCCGATGCCCATGATCGCCGGATCGACGCCCGACGAGGCGTAACCGGCGATGCGCGCCAGCACCGGCAAGCGCAGCTCAGCGGCTTTTTCCGCGCTCATCAGCAGCACCACGGCGGCGCCGTCGTTGAGCGACGAGGCGTTGCCGGCGGTCACCGAACCCTCCTTGCGAAACGCCGGACGCAGCCGCGCCAGCGCCTCTAGGCTGGTGTCGCGCGGCTGTTGGTCGCGCTCAACTCTCAGCGCCTCCCCCTTCGGCTGCGGCACCGTCACCGGCGTGATCTCCTGCGCGAAACGCCCGGCCTGCTGCGCCGCCTGCGCCTTCTGCTGCGAACGCAGCGCAAAGCTGTCCTGCTCGGCGCGGCTGATGGCGTATTTCTCCGCCAGGTTCTCGGCGGTGATGCCCATGTGGTAGTCGTTGAACGCGTCCCACAGGCCATCGTGGATCACGCTGTCCACCATCTGCGCGTGACCGAGGCGCAGACCGGCGCGCGCGCCGGCCATCAGGTAAGGCGACTGGCTCATGCTCTCCTGGCCGCCGGCGATCACCGCCTCGGCATCACCGCTGCGGATCGCCTGCACCGCCAGATGCACCGCCTTCAAACCGGAGCCGCACACCTTGTTGATGGTCAGCGCCGGCGTCGTAACGGGCAGCCCGGCGTTGAGCGCGGTCTGGCGCGCCGGATTCTGCCCGCAGCCGGCGGTCAGCACCTGGCCGAGGATCACTTCATCGATCTGCTGCGGCGGCACGCCGCTTTGCGCCAGCAGCCCCTGCACCGCCGCCGCGCCCAGTTCCACCGCCGTCAGCGGCGCCAGCGCGCCGTGAAAACTGCCGACCGGCGTGCGCGTCGCCGCCACGATCACCACTTCACGTTGTTGCACATTCACCTCCCGTCTCAGAAACGCATTTCCGGCACTTGATCCGGCACGATCAGCCGGCCGGCGGTTTTGGCGACAATCTCCGCCACGCTGACGCCCGGCGCGCGTTCGCGCAGCACGAAGGCGCCGTCTTCAATTTCCAGGTAGGCCAGATCGGTCAATACCTTGCGGATGCAGCGGGCGCCGGTCAGCGGCAGCGTGCAGCGCGGCAGCAGCTTGGACTCGCCGCCCTTCGCGGCGTGGGTCATCACCACGATGATGTTCTCCGCCCCCGCCACCAGATCCATCGCGCCGCCCATGCCCTTGACCATCTTGCCGGGGATCATCCACGAGGCGATGTTGCCCTCGACGTCCACTTCAAACGCCCCCAGCACGGTCAGATCGACATGGCCGCCGCGGATCATGGCGAACGACTGCGCCGAATCGAAAATAGACGCGCCGAGGCGCGCGGTGACCGTCTGCTTGCCGGCGTTGATCATGTCGGCGTCCAACTGCTGCTCGGTCGGGAACTCGCCCATCCCCAGCAGGCCGTTTTCCGACTGCAGCATCACGTCCATGCCCGCCGGCACATAGTTGGCCACCAGCGTCGGTATGCCGATGCCCAGGTTGACGTAGTAACCGTCCCTCAGCTCTTGCGCCACGCGCTGCGCCATTTGTTCACGGGTAAGCATGCGAATTCTCCTTATGCCCGCAGGGTGCGTTGTTCGATACGCTTTTCGAAGGTGCCCTGGATCAGCCGATCGACGTAGATGCCGGGGGTGTGGATCGCCGCCGGATCCAGTTCGCCCGGCGCCACGATCTCTTCCACTTCCACCACCGTGATGCGCCCGGCGGTCGCCATCAGCGGATTGAAGTTCTGCGCAGTGTGGCGGTAGATGACGTTGCCGAAGTGATCGGCCTTCCAGCCTTTAACGATGGCGAAATCGCCGGTGATGGCGGTTTCCATGATGTAAGGGCGGCCGTTGAACTCGCGCACCTCTTTGCCTTCGGCGATCGGCGTGCCGTAACCGGTGGCGGTGAAGAATGCCGGGATGCCGGCGCCGCCAGCGCGGATCTTCTCCGCCAGCGTGCCCTGCGGCGTGAGATCCACCTCCAGCTCGCCGCTGAGCGCCTGCTGCTCGAACAGCGCGTTTTCGCCGACGTACGATCCCACCACCTTGCGGATCTGATGGGTCTCCAGCAGCCGCCCGAGGCCGAACCCGTCGACGCCGCAGTTGTTGGAGACCACCGTCAACCCGCGCACGCCGCGCCGGCGGATCTCTTCGATCAGGTTTTCCGGGATGCCGCACAGGCCGAAGCCGCCCGCCAGCACCGTCATGTTGTCCGTCAGCCCTGCCAGCGCTTCCTGGTAGCTGCCGACGCGTTTGTCGAGCCCTGCCATATCGTTGCCCCTGCATGTTGCGGCGCAGGGCGAAATGCCCTGGCTTGCGTGAGGGCATCTTCAGGTCACAAAAATGATTTGTTAATTTTGTTTTTATGCCTCATTCATTTAGAATTTTTATTAATCAGTCGCTAACCGACAATTAACAAAGAGTTAACGCCAACCAAAATGAAAATGAGCATCAAACAGTTACGCGCGTTTTTAGCGGTAGCTCACACTCTGAATTTCGCCCAGGCCAGCGAGCGGCTGAATATTTCTCAGCCGGCGCTCAGCCTGGCGATCCGTGGGTTGGAAGACGCGTTGGGCGGGCCGCTGCTGCTGCGCACCACCCGCCGGGTGACGCTGACGCCGGAAGGAGAAACCTTCTTCCCGATGGCACGCCAGCTGCTGGCGGATTGGGACAACGCGGAAGAGGCGATGCGTCAGCGCTTCACCCTGCAGATGGGCAAGGTGGCGATCGCCGCCATGCCGTCGTTCGCCGGCAACCCGCTGCCACCGATCCTCAAGGCGTTTCGCGATCGCTATGCCGGCATCAACGTGGCGGTGCACGACGTCATCAACGAACAGGTGTTTGAAATGATCCGCGAAGGCCGGGTGGAGATGGGCATCGCCTTCGAGCCGGAGCCGAGCGACACCCTGCACTTCACCCCGCTGTGCCGCGATCGCTTTCTGGCGGTGGTGCCGAAGGATTCGGCGCTGGCGCGCAAGGCGCAGGTGAGCTGGAAGGAGCTGCTGACGCTGGATTTCATCACCCTGCAGCGGCCATCGGCGGTGCGGCTGCTGCTGGAGCAGGAACTGGCCCGCAGCGGGCGAACGCTGGAGGTGGCGTTTGAGAGCCACCAGCTGGTGACGGTCGGGCGCATGGTGGCCAACGGCCTCGGCGCCAGCGCAGTGCCGGCGCTGTGCGAGCGACAGATGGATGAGCTGGGGGCGGTCTGCGTGCCGCTGATCGGCCCGATCATCGAGCGGCGCGTGGGCCTGATCCGCCTGGCGCAGCACCAGCTCTCTTCCGCCGCGCAGGCGCTGGCGACGGTAATCGAACGGGAGATGACGGGGAGTGGCGGGTAAGGCGGCACCAGCATTTTCAGATGATTCTCCGATCGAGAGCGTGAGCCAGAACCCGTTGCCACCCTGTAGAAAATGTTAAGTTTCCTAAAAATAAGGAGGCTTTTCGACATGGAACAGAAGTCCAACAGCATCGCACCGGGCTATTGCATCGCCCAACAAACCGGCCCGCTCGCCTTCCACGCCAACTACCTGTTCGGTGGCAAGCCATCGGAAGCGGCACGCTTTTTTATGCAGCTCAATGCCGATACGCCGCTGGTTCAACCGGGGCAAATGCTGATCGTCGCCGATCCGCGCAATCATAATCAATCTACGCAGATCGCCGCCCTGATGCAGGCCAAGAGCCGCACCAGCAAAGCGGTGAAAGCCGGTGACAGCGATTTCTCCACCTTCTTGCACCGCAATTACGCCGCTATCGCCGCCTTCACCAGCTATGGGAAACGGTCGTCGGGCTGGCTTCGGATGCCGGAGAACGCTACTTCAGTCAGATCAAAAATATCCTGGTCGAGATTGAAAAAACCTACCAAAATCAGTTCCGCACGAGTGGCGCGTTGATTGGCACCCAGTTTCAGGTGGAACGAGCGCGGCTGTTCGGTACATTAAAACCGTTACTGAATCGCCTTACTCGTGCTCAACTCAATATGAAAGAGTATGCGCAAATCAAACACGCGCTGGGGCTCTCCAGTAAATCGCTGGTGCATGAATGGAGCACCGCCGGCGTCGGCGCCATCAAGGGTTATTCGAACTACGTCGACAGCGCCAGCCGGGCGGCCAAGTTTATGAAAGCCGGCGGCTGGATCGGCATCGGATTAAGTGGGCTGAATACCACCAACGACGTCTACAACGCCTGCACCACCGGCCGCGAACAGGAGTGCGCCAAGATCGCGGTGAAGGGATACAGTCATTTTGCGGCAAGTACTGCGGCGGGGATTTGGGTAGGGAATGCAGGTGCAGGTCTTGCGATTGCAGCCTGTTCAATTGTGTTAGGTGCAGCAACAGCAGGAACAGGTGTGATCGTTTGTGGTATCGCTGGAGCCGCTATAGGCGGCGCAGCAGGATCCACACTGGGTGGCATGGGTTCCGATTATTTGACGACGTTAGTGGTAGGTGAATGATGAAATTTATCGTCATATCGTGTTTGATATTGCTGGTTTTAAGCGCCTTCATCCAGTTCATTGGTTACCGTCGCCATAAAAAAGAGTTTGATGCTTTCTATCAACGTTACGCTGGCAGCGGACATTTTATTCCGCCCTACGTCGCCTTTGCCGATAGCCTCGGCATGCTTGGAACCTCATTGAAAGCACAGTGGTTTCTTTGGATTCTGAAAAGGAAAAAAATAAAAATAAGGGATCAAGTTTGGCTCGATGCGAAAACCTACGATTTCGTGCAAAAAACCGCCACTCCTGAACTACAGAAGTGGCTGGCGATGGACTTTATACTTTTGCTTGTAGAGGCAATTATTACCACCGTGGGCTGTATTTTTATTTATCTCATCAAACATCAAGGTTGAGCAGACCCGTTGCTCCCCTCCACCGCCTGCACCGCCGCCTTCTGCGTGGCGCGCTGATATAAGCACAGCTCCCTGCCCGGCTGGTTTTTCATAAACGGCTGCGGGTAGCGCCCGCCGATAAACAGCGCCGAATAGCCGACGTCATCACCGTAGTGAACGATCGCCCCTTCCACCCTGGCGTTTTTTAGCCCGCTGGCTTTCAGGCAGGCGGCGCGCATCGCCTGTTCGCTCTCGGCCCACGCCTGTGGGGAAGACGCAGTGGCGTTGAACGCGGCCAGCGCGGCGATAAGCAGCCCTATTCTCTTCATCGTTATCTCTCCTTCTACGGCCCGTCTCGCCAGTATAGACCGTGCCGACCCGGCCAACCCGCCGCGCTCTTTACGGCATTTTTATTCCGCGCCCCGTTAACGTTACGGCGTTTTTACAGACAGTTTTTGCCGCCGCAGATACCCTTTTCACATCGCCGCTATGGCCTCACAAGAGAGTTGTCTCATGCGTTTATCCCTGCCTCTGGCCGTGACCGGTCTTCGTTCTGGAGCGCGCCATGCATTCTAATATCATCGGGTTCAATCCTTTGCTGGCGGAGCTGCCCGCTTCGCCGACACGCGCCTTCCGCAAAGAGCTGGAACACTACCTGCAGCGCTATCCGGATACCGAACAGTTGGATATTTATCTGCACGATCTGAACGGCCAGTTGCGCGGCAAGCGGTTGCCGATCGCCGAAGCCTTTGGGCTGGAAAAAGGCTGCTACTTCCCGCTGTCGATTTACGCCCTGGATCTCCATGGCCGGGTGACTGAAGAGAGCGGGCTGGGGCAGCGGGCGGGCGAGCCGGACCGCTTGTGCCTGCCGGTGCCCGGCACGCTGCGCCCCTGCGCGCGCGATCCCGAACGCCACGCCCAGCTGCTGCTGACGATGCAAAACGCCGACGGCGGCGCCTGCGAGCTGGAGCCGCGCGTGGTGCTGCAACGGGTGCTGAAGCGCCTGCACGAGCGCAACTGCTTCCCGGTGGTGGCGGCCGAGCTGGAGTTCTACCTGCAGGATCCGCTGCGCCCCGCCGAGGCGGAAGCCTGCCCGACGCAGAGCTTCGCGGTGGATGCGCCCGAGCGCCACCATGCGCTGCTGAGCGACATCGAACGGCACGCGCGGCTGCAAAACCTGCCGCTGACCGGCGTGGTGGCCGAAGCCGCCTCCGGCCAGTACGAGCTGAACCTGCATCACAGCCGGCGCGTGCTGGAAGCCTGCGACCAGATCATGGCGCTGAAACGCCTGACGCGGCAGATTGCCGAGCAGCATCACCAGCACGCCTGCTTTATGGCCAAACCCTGCGCCCATGCTGCCGGCAGCGGGCTGCACTTTCACATCAGCCTGCAGAACGAGCACGGCGAGAACCTGCTGACCGGCGCGCCGGGCGAACTGAGCGACAACATGCAGCAGGCGATGGCGGGCATGCTGGCGCTGATGCCGGCGTCGATGGCGATCCTGGCGCCCAACATCAACGCGTTTCGCCGCTTCCGCCCCGGCATGCACGTGCCGCTGCGCGCCTCCTGGGGCCACAACAATCGCACGGTGGCACTGCGCCTGCCCTGCGCCGACAGCGCCAATCAGCGCATCGAATACCGCCTGGCCGGCGCCGACGCCAACCCCTATCTGGCGCTGGCGGTGATGCTCGGCGGCCTGCTGCACGGGCTGGAACACCCGCTGCCGCTGCCGCCCGCCGCCCACGGCTGCGAAAGCGACAACGCCGCCCCCTTGCCGCTCGGCCAGCAGGAGGCGCTGGCGCTGTTCCGCCACAGCGATCCGCTGCGCGAGCTGCTCGGCCCGGCGTTCTGCACCCTGTGGCACACCTGCAAAAGCGCCGAACTGCGCCGCTTCGAGGAACAGGTCACCGCCGCCGAACTCGGCTGGATGCTGTAACCATCCACTGATTCGTTAACCTAAGGATAATCATGAACATGCAACCGCAATTGACCCCCGTACAGCCGCTGCTCTGCTGGCGCAAAGGCGTTTTTCATATCAGCACCGATCGGCAGTTATTGGATATCGAGGCGATCCAGCGTTTCCTCAGCCTGCCGGATCGGGCGGCGGCGGAGCGCCTGGCGCGCCACGGCCTGTGCTTTGGCCTGTACCGCAAACGCCACCAGCTCGGCTTCGCCCGTATGGTGACCGATTACGCCACCTTCGCCTCGGTGAGCGAGCTGTTCGTCAGCGCCGAATACCGCGGCGTCGGGCTGGGAAGCTGGCTGACGCGCTGCTGCCTGGCGCACCCGGCTTTGCGCGGCCTGCGCGTCACGCTGCCCGCGCTGCAAGCGCCCTGGCGCGCCGACTGCGCGGCGCACGCCCCGCGCGCCCTGCACTGATAAGGAGAGCCCGATGTCTCGTTTGGTGCTGATTTCCAACAAACAGTGCGACGGCAAGGATCTGGCCTGCGCCGGCCGGACGTTGGCGGCCGACGCCGAACCGGGGCTGTGGCTCGGCTGGAACGGCGACGTGCAGAATTTCGCGCAGCGCCCGATCAGTTGCCGCCAACGCGCCGGTTACGATCAGGTGACCTTCCCGCTGTCGATCGAGGAGTTTCGCCGCCACTATCAGGGCTACTACCACGACGGCCTGTGGCCGGTGTTCCACAACCAGCCGGAGAAGGCGCACTTCACGCCGGAAAACTACCGCGCTTACCGGCAGCTGAACTGCCGTTTCGCCGATATCGCCTGCGAGCACCTGTGCCCGGGCGACATCGTCTGTATCGACGACTACCAGCTGCTGCCCTGCGCCCAGGCGTTGAAGGAGCAGGGGCTGCTGAATGCCTGCGCGTTCTTCTTCCACCTGCCGTTCCCGTCGGCGGCGCTGCTGCGGCGCATCCCGGAACATCGCCAGCTGATCGCTTCGCTGCTGTTCTACGATCTGATCGGCTTTACCACCACGGACGATCGCAACGCCTTTCTCAGTTGCCTGTCAGGCGAGTTCCCACTGGAGATGCTGCCCGACGACCAGATCCAGGCCAACGGGCATATTTTCGCCACCGGCATTTTCCCCGCCGGCATCAACGCCAGGCAGGTTTACTGAACTCAGGCCGCCGCTCGCTGGCGCTCCAGTTCGCGCACCAGCGGGATCACCTCGCGGCCGAAGAACGCCACTTCTTCCTGGAAGTGCAGGAACGCCAACAGCATCAGATCCACCCCGGCGTCTTTCAGCGCGATGATGCGCTCGGCGATCTGCTGCGGCGTGCCGATCAGGTTGGTTTTAAAGCCGTCGTTGTACTGCACCAGATCCTCAAACGAGGATTTGGCCCAGTTGCCCTCGCCCTCCGGCGAAGCCGCCCCGGCGTTCTTCACCTCGTGGCCGAATCCTTGCACCGCCTCCGGGTTGGCGTGATCGATAATCTCCTGCAGCACCGCCTGCGCTTCCTGCTCGGTATCGCGGGCAATGACGAAGCCGTTCACCCCCACCTTGACCCGGTGCTGGTTGGCCCTGGCCTTGGTCTGCAGATCGTCCACCTGCTGGCGAATGCCCTCCACGCTGTTGCCGTTGGTGAAATACCAGTCCGAAACCCGCGCCGCCATGTCGCGCGCCGCCCGCGAGCTGCCGCCCTGGAAGATCTCCGGCAGCGGATCCAGCGGCTTGGGCTTCAGCGAGTAGTCGCGATAGCGATAAAAATCGCCGGCGAAGCTGAAGCTGGGCTCGGCCCAGATGCCGCGCAGGCAACGGATAAACTCTTCCGAACGCAGGTAGCGCTCTTCGTGGTCCAGCCACGGCTCGCCGATGGCCTTGAACTCGCCGCGGAACCAGCCGCTGACGATATTGACCGCGATGCGCGCCTCCGAAAGGTGGCTGATGGTGGCGATCTGCTTGGCCGCCAGCGTGGGGTTCCACGGCCCCGGCAGCAGCGCGGCGATCACCTTCAGCTTCTCGGTAGAATCCAGCAACGCCTGCGAAAACGACACCGACTCGTGCTGGTTGTCGGCGCCGTAACCGGCGGTGAAACGGATCTGGGTGAGCGCGTAGTCGAAACCGGCGCGCTCGGCGATCTGCGCCAGCTTGCGGTTGTAGCCGATGTCCCAACCGGTGCGCTGCGGGATGTTGCTGATCACCAGACCGCCGGAGACGTTCGGCACCCAGTAGGCGAACTGAATAGGCTGCTGCGAGTGGTTTGCTGCTGACATGCTTCTCTCCCTCTGCTCGTTGGCGCCGCGATGCGGCACGCATATAACCATTATTGATTTACAAATATTGAAAATCTTTTTTTGGTTATAAATCCGATAGCAGGATGCGTGCCAACCGCCGCGTTAAGGCATCTGGCTGAAAAACCGAAGGTTTAAAGCCGGCGGGTTAAAGCGGGTGCTGCATTGGTAACAGCGGCTGGCGGGCGGCTGTTGCCAATGCAGCAAACCGCTCACCCCGCCAATCCAACCGTTCACCCGGCGGATCTGACCGCTGAGCGAAATACGCCTGTCTTCCCCCCTTACCCCCGGCGATGATGAGCTGTTCCTAAACCCGCCTTACCTCGGGAAAGACGCTACGGCTCGCCGCGCCACTCTGACATCTCTTACAAGCGGATGAGTTCATTCATATTTTGCAGACTGGAATTAAGGATACCTCATGAAACGAGAGGGGATTTTAAAGCACATTCCGTGGATGCTGCTGGGGATACTCGGCGCAGCCTGCCTCGGCGTGGTGGCGCTGCGCCGCGGCGAACACATCAGCGCGCTGTGGATCGTCGTCGCTTCGGTGGCGGTGTATCTGGTGGCCTACCGCTACTACAGCCTGTACATCGCCACCAGGGTGATGAAGCTGGACGCCGGCCGCGCCACCCCGGCGGTGGTCAACAACGATGGCCTCAACTACGTGCCGACCAACAAGAACGTGCTGTTCGGCCACCACTTCGCCGCCATCGCCGGCGCCGGGCCGCTGGTGGGGCCGGTGCTGGCCGCACAGGTCGGCTACCTGCCCGGCACGCTGTGGCTGCTGGGCGGCGTGGTGCTGGCGGGGGCGGTGCAGGACTTTATGGTGCTGTTCATCTCCTCGCGTCGCAACGGCGCCTCGCTCGGTGAAATCATCAAAAAAGAGATGGGGCCGATACCGGGCACCATCGCGCTGTTCGGCTGCTTCCTGATCATGATCATCATCCTGGCGGTGCTGGCGCTGATCGTGGTGAAAGCGCTGGCGGAAAGCCCGTGGGGGGTGTTCACCGTCTGCTCCACCGTGCCGATCGCGCTGTTTATGGGCATCTACATGCGCTACCTGCGCCCTGGCCGCGTGGGTGAAGTGTCGATCATCGGCATCGTGCTGCTGGTGGCCGCCATCTGGTTCGGCGGCGTAGTGGCGCACGACCCGTACTGGGGCCCGGCGCTGACCTTTAAAGACACCACCATCACCTTCACGCTGATCGGCTACGCCTTTGTCTCCGCCCTGCTGCCGGTGTGGCTGATCCTGGCGCCGCGCGACTACCTGGCCACCTTCCTGAAAATCGGTGTGATCGTCGGGCTGGCGATCGGCATCGTGATCCTCAACCCTGAGCTGAAAATGCCGGCGGTGACCCAGTTCGTCGACGGCACCGGCCCGGTGTGGAAAGGCACCCTGTTCCCGTTCCTGTTCATCACCATCGCCTGCGGCGCGGTCTCCGGCTTCCATGCGCTGATCGCCTCCGGCACCACGCCGAAGCTGTTGGCCAATGAGACCGACGCGCGCTTTATCGGTTACGGCGCGATGCTGATGGAGTCCTTCGTTGCCATCATGGCGTTGGTGGCGGCGTCCATCATCGAGCCGGGCCTGTACTTCGCCATGAACACCCCGCCGGCGGCGCTGGGCATCACCATGCCGGATCTGCACCGCCTGGGCACCGAAGACGCGCCGATGATCATGGCTTCGCTGAAGGACGTGACCGTGCACGCGGCGGCGGCGGTCAGCTCCTGGGGCTTCGTCATCAGCCCGGAACAGATCCTGCAGACCGCCACCGACATCGGCGAACCTTCGGTGCTGAACCGCGCCGGCGGCGCGCCAACCCTGGCGGTGGGCATCGCCCACGTGTTCCACCAGATCATTCCGGGCGCCAACATGGGCTTCTGGTACCACTTCGGCATTCTGTTCGAGGCGCTGTTCATCCTGACCGCGCTGGACGCCGGCACCCGCTCCGGCCGCTTCATGCTGCAGGATCTGCTCGGCAACTTCGTGCCGTTCCTGAAGAAAACCGACTCGCTGGTGGCCGGCATCGTCGGCACCGCCGGCTGCGTCGGGCTATGGGGCTACCTGCTGTATCAGGGCGTGGTGGATCCGCTCGGCGGCGTGAAGAGCCTGTGGCCGCTGTTCGGCATCTCCAACCAGATGCTGGCCGCCGTGGCGCTGGTGCTGGGCACCGTGGTGCTGATTAAGATGAAGCGCGCGCAATACATCTGGGTGACCGTGCTGCCGGCGGTATGGCTGCTGATCTGCACCACCTACGCGCTGGGCCTGAAGCTGTTCAGCGACAACCCGCAGCTGGAAGGCTTCTTCTTCCTGGCCGGCGAGTACAAGCGCAAGATCGCCGAAGGCGGCGCCGAGCTGAGCGCCCAGCAGATCGCCAACATGAACCACATCGTGGTGAACAACTACACCAACGCCGGGTTGAGCATTCTGTTCCTGCTGGTGGTGTACAGCATCATCTTCTACGGGGTGAAAACCGCGCTGGCGGCGCACAAAAACCCGAAACGCACCGACCAGGAAACACCTTACGTGCCGGTGCCGCAGGCCGCGCCCGCCGACGGCGTAACTGAGGGGGAGGTCAAAGTTTCGACCCAGCATTGATGTGATTTAACGGATACCCTGCATAATAAACGTTAAGCAGTACCCAAAGCCGCACGGCCTGCGCATCGCAAGACGCCAGGCGTGCGGCGCGATGCAATCGAGATACCCGGGGCGACCCGGAGGTGGGGCATCCCTGCGGGAACCCCATCCCCCGGCTTCCCCTAATATCAGGCTTAAGCAAGCGCTGTAGTGATGCAGGGTAGAGTTGGAGAAGGCTTATGTTCGGAAATCTCGGCCAGGCGGGGAAATATCTTGGGCAGGCGGCGCGCATGTTGGTGGGCGTGCCTGACTACGATACCTACGTCCAGCACATGAAAGACAACCACCCGGACAAGCCGGTGATGACCTATAAAGAATTTTTCCGCGAGCGCCAGCAAGCGCGCTACGGCGGCGACGGCAAAGGCGGCATGCGCTGCTGTTAACCCGCAGTCACAAGGACCCGTATGAAACCCATTGCAGTCACCATCCTGACCGGCTTTTTGGGCGCCGGCAAAACCACCCTGCTGCGCCACATCCTGAACGCCGAACACGGCTATAAAATCGCGGTCATCGAGAATGAGTTCGGCGAAGTGCCGATCGACGATGCGCTGATCGGCGATCGCGCCAGCCGCATCACCACGTTGAGCAACGGCTGCATCTGCTGCAGCAAGTCCAACGAACTGGCGGACGCGCTGCTGGATCTGCTGGACGGCGTCGACAGCGGCCAGCTGGCGTTCGACCGGCTGATCATCGAATGCACCGGCATGGCCGATCCCGGCCCGATTACCCAGACCTTCTTCTCGCACGAGATCCTGTGCGAGCGTTTCCTGCTGGACGGCATCATCACCCTGGTGGACGCGGCGCACGCCGAGCAGCAGCTGAGCCAGTTCAGCATCGCCCAGGCGCAGGTGGGCTACGCCGACCGCCTCCTGCTGACCAAAACCGACGTGGCGCCGGACTGCGAAGCGCTGATCCAGCGGCTGCAGCGGATGAACGCCCGCGCGCCGGTCTACCAGGTGACGCACGGCGACATCGATCTGAGCGTGCTGTTCGACATCGAAGGCTTTACGCTGAACGACAAGCTGAACCTGACGCCGCCCGCCCCGCTGTTCCGCCTAATCCCGCAGCCGCAGAGCGACATCCGCTCGATCGTGGTGACGCTGGAGCGCCCGCTGCCGCTGATGCAAATCTCCGAGGTGATGGAAGGCCTGCTGCTGGAATACGCCGACAACCTGCTGCGCTACAAAGGCATTCTGTCCATCGAAGACGAACCGCGCCGCCTGCTGTTCCAGGGCGTGCAACGGCTGTATAACGCCGACTGGGATCGGGAGTGGCAGCCGGAGGAAGAGCGCAAGAGCACCTTGGTATTTATTGGCGTGGATCTGCCGGAGGAGGAGATTCGGGGAAGGATTGGGGGGTTGGGGTAAGATAAACCATTCCCCAGGCCAACACGGTCCATATCCAGCAAACTCAAGGATGAACGATGGCAAACAACGTGATGATAGTAGGATTAAAGGCGCTTAACCTGTGCGCGAGCGCCTATATCGTCATCAAACTGAGCACGGTGTTAGCCATCGGCATCATGTTTCTTATTGTCTCTTACGCCGGCGTGGAGGACGTTGGGCTGTCCAATCTCCTCGCCGGGGCGCTCATCATCCTGCCGCTGTTGGTCGTCGTCGGTGGCACGCTTATCGTCTGCGCCGTCGCCGCCTATCTCAACCTAAAGGCGCCCTATCGTAAAAAAGCGCTGTTCTTTAGCCTGCTGTTGGGCAGCATCTCTGCGGTTGGCCTGCTGCTGCCCTACACACGCGAGTTCGCGCTATCCACGGCAGCCGCCAGCGCCCTGGCATTGGGCAGCGCGCTGGGGATTTTTGCTTTGTCGAAGAGGCGGGTTCAAGCGTTGTAACGCCTGAAAAAGGCGGGTACGCGCTTATGCCTTTCCCCAATACGGCCCCGCCGCCACCGACTCGCGCTCGATCAGGCTGGCCGGGAAACTGGGGCGCTTGCTGAGTTCACCGCCGTCCAGCATCGACAGCAGGCGGTTGATGGTCTCCTGGATCATCTCGGTGACCGGCATCTTCATGCTCGACAGCGACGGCACGGTATAGGGCGCCAGCGGGATGTCGTCGAAGCCGATCACCGATACCGCCTCCGGCACCGCCACGCCGCGCTCCGTTAGCCGCTTCATCGCGCCGATAGCCATTTCGTCGTTGCCCGCGACGATGGCGCTGAACGGCTGCCCGCCGGCCAGCAGCACATCGACCGCCGCCACGCCGCTTTGCGCGTGCCATTTCCCCTCGACGATCAACGCCTCGTTAACCGCGATGCCCTGCTGCGCCAGCGCGGATTTGTAGCCGGAAAGCCGCTCCAGCCCGGTGGGGGAATCGAGCGAGCCAGTGATAAAGGCGATGTCGCGATGGCCGCGCGCGATCAGGTGCGCCACCGCCGCCGCGCCGGCGGCGTGCTGATCGCTGAAGATGCAGTAGCTGTCGTTCAGCCGCAGTCGCCGGTTGATCACCAGAATCGGCTGGCGGTGTTGGGAGACGATCTCGTCCATTTCCGCGATCGACAGAAAACGCGGATAGATGATCACCCCGTCGCAGCGCAGATCCAGCAAAAACTGAATGGCGGCCCGCTCCTCTTCGGCGGTGTGCTTGCCGTCCGCCAGGATCAGTTGGCGGCCGTTCGCCTCCATGATGCGCGCCGACTGCGCCATCAGTTCGCTGAAATAGTTGCCGCTGTAGAGGGTGTTGGTGACCACCAGGCCGAGGGTTTGGGTGGTGTTGGTCGCCAGGCTGCGCGCCAGCAGGTTGGGCCGATAGCCGGTTTCCGCGATGGCTTTATCCACCAACGCGCGTTTCTCCTCGCTGACATAGCCGCTGCCGGACAAAACGCGCGACACCGTCGCCTTTGAAACGCCGGCCTTTTTCGCCACCTCGAGTATCGTTGCCATCTGTGCGCCGCCAAAATCCATAGGTTCAGCGCAGTCTACCCAAGACGCCCGGCGTTTGGAACGTTTTCACGCCCCTGCACATCGGTATGCGCTTACCCCTAACGATCCAGATCACGAAAACGCAACGCCAAAAATCATAGTTCTTGCCAACCATGAAACACCAATACATGATTTTGTGAAACCGGTTTCTTATGGGCGTTTCATATGGATGGAACGACGGATCGCCCAGGCAGTAAATATTCGCCTTTGGGCTATCCGAATTGCTATCTGAGAGACGACACGCCATGCCGAAGAACTACGCAGAGATCTCGCACGCTATCGTGGCCGCCCTGGGCGGCGCGGGCAATATCGAGGCCGTGACCCACTGCATGACCCGCCTGAGATTCGTGGTGAAAGACAAAACGCGGATCGACACGCCGGCGCTGAAGGCCATCGACGGCGTGCTGGGCGTGGTGCACAGCGGCGAGCAGTGCCAGGTGATCATCGGCAACGAGGTGGCCAAGGCCTATCAGGCGGTGCTGGCGCTCGGCATGCCGGGCGCGGCGGCCCCCGCCGCCCCGGTAAAACGCCAGCTCACCCTTAAGGGCATCGGCACCGGCATTCTCGACGCGCTGGTGGGCACCATGTCGCCCCTGATCCCCGCCATCATCGGCGGCTCGATGGTGAAGCTGCTGGCGATGATCCTGGACATGGCCGGCGTATTCGAGAAAGGCTCCTCGACCCTCGTCATCCTCAACGTGATCGGCGACGGCGCGTTCTTCTTCCTGCCGGTGATGGTCGCCGCCTCGGCGGCGCTGAAGTTCAAAACCAACATGTCATTGGCGATCGCCATCGCCGGGGTGCTGGTGCATCCCAACTTTATCGATCTGATGGCCAAGGCGGCGCAGGGCCAGGCGGTGGAATTCGCTTTCATCCCGGTGACGGCGGTGAAATACACCTACACGGTGATCCCGGCGCTGGTGATGACCTGGATCCTGTCGCACATCGAACGCGGGGTGGATCGCATCACCCCGGCGGTGACCAAGAACTTCCTCAAGCCGATGCTGATCGTGCTGATCGCCGCGCCGATCGCCATTCTGCTTATTGGCCCGCTCGGCATCTGGATCGGCAGCGGCATCTCTGCGCTGGTCTACACCGTGCACGGCTATCTGGGCTGGCTTTCCGTAGCCATCATGGGGGCGATCTGGCCGCTGCTGGTGATCACCGGCATGCACCGGGTGTTTACCCCGACCATCATCCAGACCATCGCCGAGACCGGCAAAGAGGGCATGGTGATGCCTTCGGAGATCGGCGCCAACCTGTCGCTGGGCGGCGCTTCGCTGGCGGTGGCGCTGAAAACCAAGAACCGCGAGCTGCGCCAGACCGCGCTGGCCGCCGCCGCTTCCGCCATCGTGGCGGGGATTTCCGAACCGGCGCTGTACGGCGTGGCGGTGCGCCTGAAGCGGCCGCTGATCGCCAGCCTGATCAGCGGCTTCGTCTGCGGCGCGGTCGCCGGCATCGGCGGGTTGGCCAGCCATTCGATGGCCTCGCCCGGGCTGTTCACCAGCGTGCAGTTCTTCGATCCGGCCAACCCGATGAGCATCGTGTGGGTGGTGGCGGTGATGGCGCTCTCGGTGGTGCTGTCGTTCGCGCTCACGCTGATGCTGGGCTTCGAGGATCTGCCGGAAAACGCCGCCGCGCCCGGCCAAACCGCACCGGCGGCGAACGCCGCCAGCGCAACGCATTGAGACACCAGAGGATTGCATGTCCGATTCAACATTCCCGACAGGATTTTTATGGGGCGGCGCTTTAGCCGCCAACCAGGCGGAAGGCGGCTATCGCGAGGGCGGCAAAGGGCTGACCACCGTCGATATGATCCCGCACGGCGCCAACCGCATGGCGGTCAAACTCGGGCTGGAGAAGCGCTTTAGCCTGCGCGACGACGAATTTTATCCCAGCCACGACGCCATCGATTTCTACCACCGCTACCGCGACGACATCGCGCTGATGGCGGAGATGGGCTTTACCGTGTTCCGCACCTCCATCGCCTGGAGCCGCATCTACCCCAACGGCGACGAGCTGACACCCAACCCCGAGGGCATCGCCTTCTACCGCAGCCTGTTCGAAGAGTGCCGCCAATACGGCATCGAGCCGCTGGTGACCCTGTGCCATTTCGACGTGCCGATGCACCTGGTGACCGAATACGGCTCCTGGCGCAGCCGCAAGATGGTGGAGTTCTTCACCCGCTACGCCCACACCTGCTTCGAGGCCTTCGACGGGCTGGTGAAATACTGGCTGACCTTCAACGAGATCAACATCCTGCTGCACAGCCCGTTCTCCGGCGCCGGGCTGGTGTTTGAAGCGGACGAAAACCCCGAACAGGTGAAATACCAGGCTGCGCACCACGAACTGGTGGCCAGCGCGCTGGCGACGCGCATCGCCCACGAAGTGAACCCCGCCAACCAGGTGGGCTGCATGCTGGCCGGCGGCAACTTCTACCCGTGGTCCAGCAAGCCGGAAGACGTGTGGGCCGCGCTGGAGAAAGACCGCGAGAACCTGTTCTTTATCGACGTGCAGGCGCGCGGCACTTACCCCTCCTACGCCGCCCGCGTATTCCGTGAGAAAGACGTCAGCATCGTCATGGAACCGGAAGACGCCGACATCCTGAAGCACACCGTCGACTTCGTCTCCTTCAGCTACTACGCCTCGCGCTGCGCCTCCGCCGACATGAACGACAACAACAGCAGCGCCGCCAACGTGGTGAAATCGCTGGCGAACCCGCACGTGCCGCGCAGCGACTGGGGCTGGGGCATCGATCCGCTGGGGCTGCGCATCACCATGAACATGATGTACGACCGCTACCAAAAGCCGCTGTTCCTGGTGGAAAACGGCCTGGGCGCGCACGACGAGCTCAATGCAGCAGGCGAGATTGAGGACGACTACCGCATCAGCTACCTGCGCGAACACATCCGCGCCATGGCCGACGCCATCGCCGACGGCGTGCCGGTGCTGGGTTACACCACCTGGGGCTGCATCGACCTGGTGGCCGCCTCGACCGGCGAAATGAGCAAGCGCTACGGCTTTGTCTACGTCGACCGCGACGACCAGGGCAACGGCACCCTCGCCCGCACCCGCAAGAAATCGTTCTGGTGGTATAAGAAAGTGATCGCCAGCAATGGGGGGGATTTGAGGTAGGTTTGGGCGGTGGGGTTGGGGGCTTAAATTCGCTTAAGCTGCCCCAGCTTGTGTTCCGTTTTTCGTTGCAATATGGCAAAGAACCCTACCGCTGTCGTGCCCCAGCTCTCCGGCATAAATTCATCTGAAAAATGCTCCGCCATGCCTTCGTTTATACGCCCTGCATAAGTAGCCTGAAACTCTTTAGTCTCCTCGAGGATATCGCGGATGACTTGAGTGCCGTTTTGCTCCAGGATGCCGTCAATCACCCTCTCGGCCGTTTCGGCATCAGTAAACAGATCATAATCCTGACCGAAGTAAATACTGAATAGGCTACTGAGCTCGCTAAAGTGATTGCGAATCACGGTGGTGTTCAAAGCACTTTCACTGCAGCGCTTCTGGCCTGTTGTAGGAATGCGGGAACCGTGGTTCCCCATAGCTCCGGGCTGAAGGTAAAACCGAAACGTTGGCTGAATAATGACTCCACATTATCCTGCGCCAATAACGCATCTATCTCATTGACCAAATCCTCGCGCTGCTGATGAGTCGCCAGACGAATGTACTCTGCGATCAGCGCAGTAATATCGCCCTCTGCATTTATCAGGTCATAATCTTGACCAAAATAAACAACGATCAGGTTATCAAGTTCGCTGGTTTTCATCGGCTTATCTCGCAGGGAAGGCGCTAAGGATAAAGTAAGGTTTGCCATTATAGCGGGTAAATTCAATCACAACGCCAACCCGGTGACATTGATAGACGTCAGTGCTGCCGCGTAACACGCCGTAACCCACTGACTCTGAAAAATTATGATACACGCTCAAACGGCTGCCGGGAGATGCGTACTTTACCCAATTCATAATATCTGCACGGTTCGCCTTGACCGTGACAGATACATACTTTTCGGCCTCCTTTACCGATCTGAAGGTACTTGCCGCGATCAGTTTCGGGCGCCTGGCTAGCCTGGCAATAAGCGCTTCCGGAGCTATGTTTATATGCCGAGCCAATGTGTGCCCGCCCGGATATTTACCGCTAACGGACTCATGCTCAATCAGCTTAACCCGCCCCATGCGCACGGATGCGGCTCTGGCAGCACCAACCGCTCCGGCAAAGACTAAAGGCACGGCAATATCGACCGTTAAACCGACGTTATAGGCCGTTTCCCTATCGGCACCCAGTGTTTGCGCCAATAAAACGGCAGACTGATAAGTATCGGTAGTTGTTGGATGCCCGGTAATCATCTGATTGGAAGCAGCTTTGATGCTGTCCAGGCTATGCGTTCCCACCACCACACACCCGACTTTGGTGATAAACGTCGGATCCGGCGCATAGCACAACACCCCCGCCCCCATCAGCTCAACGACACCACCGGCAAGCCCCAAACCGCCAAGCAGACGGTTACTGAGCGTTTCGCCTTCAGTGACGCTTTCATCAGACAGTACCGCCGCAAGCTGCACCGGCGACAAGGCAATACGCAACTCATCTTCATTCGCCATGTTCGTTCATCCGTGAATTAGCAAAGCCGTATGATTAACATAAGCTCTAGAAAGGATAAATACTGGAACGGTTAACATTTAGTAGCGCGAATAGAGGATTACTGAGCATAACATTCATTTAGAGAATGGAATGCCATGAATTATATTCACTATATATAGACAACATTACAAATATAAAAGAGCACCATAAATAACTGCGATCTGTATTCCAATGCTGAAAGCAAACAAACTGTAATTCCATACAGCTTATTTTTTCCTTTTACTGATAACGCTATAGTTTTTTCGCTGCGGCAAAATCCGCAGCCGGAGTTAGCGTTCCGAACACTTACACAAGGCAGCATTATGTATATAATGTTGGGGCTTTAAACATCCAGAATTATGGTGGCCCAAGTGGGGGCTTCGCAAGAAGCGCCGGTTTCCTTCGTGTCCGGTAACGCTAACTCCGCTTGGGCTACCACCATGGGTTTAGCGTCTCATGTGGTAGTACGCATACTACACACTAAGGATAAAGACACATGGAAAATGTCGCCATCACCGAAAACACCACAAGTACCCTCACCCTTTATCGCCAACTGTTTAACCACCTCGATCTTAGCGCTTTCAATCCCTCAGAACTCTTAGACCTGGCCGCCCTCTCTGCCGAACAGGCGGAAGGGCTGTGCCACGGCCTGATACTGTTTGGCCACTTACTGCAAAAGCACCCACAGTTGGATACCGAAGGCTGGGAACAACTGAACCGCTACCTCAACGCCACGGCGCATCTGGTTCCTGCGCTATGTAACCTTTATGGACGTGCGTTGCGGGAGATGGAAGGCGTAGAACGATGAACTGTAGTAGCAGTGCTAGCCTTTGACCATCACTGCTACACTAAACTCATTGTCTACATCCAGACCTGAAGGAAATTCACTGGATATTTATCCATACACCTTTTAACTGGGTATAGTGAGTGATAAGCTATCACTAAGTCGTTCCACATTTGGAAAATGTTATTATGCAAGAGTTCCAAGAGTATGCCAGAAAGCTGCGTGTCGAAGCAGAACATCAGCAACAAACCAGACAAGAGCAAGACAAAGCTCTGGTCGAGAAACTGGTAGAAATTTACGATCAAAAAGCCATAGCTGAGCTTTTGCGTGAGGTCAGCGGGAGCTACGAGTGGACTCGTGAGTCACTCAATCGTTGGCTGAAGGGGAAAACCCCACAAAAAGTTTTGACAGAGGAAGAGTTCAAGTTACTTAGATCGATGTTGCCGGAACCTTCCCGGTTTCACCCCAACTATAAATTCCGCTTTATCGATCTGTTTGCTGGTATCGGTGGCATTCGCAAAGGTTTTGAAGACATCGGTGGGCAGTGCGTGTTTACCAGTGAGTGGAACAAAGAGGCTGTTCGTACCTACAAAGCGAACTGGTACTGCGATCCTGAACATCACAAATTTAATTCAGATATACGTGAAATAACTCTTAGCGAAGATAATGATGTCTCCGTTCAGGATGCTTATAAAAATATTGATAAAGAAATCCCTGATCACGATGTATTACTCGCAGGCTTCCCCTGCCAGCCATTCTCCCTTGCAGGGGTATCCAAGAAGAACTCACTTGGCCGTGCTCACGGTTTCGAGTGTGAGACTCAGGGTACATTGTTTTTTGATGTTGCACGGATCATTGCGGCCAAAAAACCTGCAATCTTTCTGCTAGAAAACGTTAAAAATCTTAAAAGCCATGATAAAGGAAAAACATTCAAAATTATCATGGAAACGTTAGATGAATTAGGTTATGAAGTTGCTGATGCTCAGGCTTCAGGCCCCAGCGATCCTAAAATCATCGATGGAAAAAACTTCTTACCTCAACATCGTGAACGTATCGTGTTAGTGGGATTCCGACGCGATCTCAATATTCATAGTGGTTTTACATTGAACGATTTACATCGTTTCTTCCCAGAGAATCGCCCCTCTTTCGGTGAGTTATTAATAGAGAACCCACCTGAAAAATATATTCTTACGGAGCATCTATGGAAGTATTTGTATAACTACGCAAAAAAACATCAGGCTAAAGGAAATGGCTTTGGTTTTGGCTTAGTCGATCCGAAAAACAAGGCAAGTATTGCCAGAACACTCTCAGCACGCTATCACAAAGACGGTTCAGAGATTCTCATCGACAGGGGTTGGGACATGAAGCTCGGTGAAACAAACTTCTCAGATCCCAACAACCAGGCCAACAGACCACGTCGTTTAATGCCCAAAGAATGCGCCAGAATTATGGGTTTTGAAAAACCTGATGGCGAATCATTCCGCATCCCTGTTTCAGATACTCAGGCATACCGGCAGTTCGGTAACTCAGTCATTGTCCCCGCTTTTGCAGCCGTTGCTAAGTTGCTTGAACCTTACATTGTTTCTGCTGTTGAAAAAGATAACAGTAAAGCTGCTTGAGGTGAAAAATGGCTGATGTGCATACCCCCGCAGTCAGAAGTAAAAATATGCGGGCCATACGCAATCAAAATACAGCCATTGAGAAAAAGCTATCCCAGCTTCTGGACGAAGCGGGGATAGCTTACCGTACTCAAGTTACGGACCTGCCAGGTAAACCTGATTTTGTTCTCGATGCATATAAAGCCGTCATCTTTGTTCATGGATGCTTCTGGCATCAACATGATTGCTATCTGTTCAAGATACCAGCTACAAGAACAGATTTTTGGCTAAAAAAAATTGATGCAAATGTGAAACGAGATAATAAAGTCACGGAATTATTATCAGAGCAAGGATGGCGCGAGTTGATTATATGGGAGTGCGCCATGAAAGGACGGCTCAAGCTTTCAACCAGAGCACTTTCAGAAAGAATTGAAGAATGGTTGTGTGCTAGCGATTCACATGCGGCTATTGATTCTAAAGGTATTCACAAACCAAATAATTAGCATTATAACAATATTAACTCAATGCTCCTTCTATGCAAAGAAAAGGCCTCACGACTAACTAAAATTTAGTCTTTTATCATCGACATCTGACCAATAACATGGATAATAGATTCATAGTAATAGATAGGTGGTATACATAACGATATTGATGAGAGGGATTAAGTGTCTAACTTTCAACATTGGCTAATAGAAAAGTCGTCAGATAATTGGTACATACATATAAAAAGACTCTCGGCAAATGATACCGGAGCTAGCGGTGGCCATCAATCTGGTGTTTATCTTCCTAATAATTCAGCAAATTTTATTTTTCCATCAATTAATCGGATTGATAAAAAGAACCCATCAGTGTCTCTTACTGCAAAAATAATTTCCCATGAAGCCAATGACTCTCAAGTAAGAGCTGTATATTACAACAGTAAACTAAGAAATCTTAACTCAAATGGCCGTAATGAAACTCGTATCACTTGTTGGGGTGGACAAAAAAATCCAGTACAGAGCCAAAATAATACAGGTGCCATAGCTATCTTTGCTTTTTATAGCCCAGATAATACAAAAGATTGTGAGCTTGTCGAAGTATGGGTGTGCAACTCCATTGAAGAAGAAGATTTACTTGAAGCAATTATTGGTGAAGTATTGCCTGGGACGGCGCTATCAGGGCCATCAGATCAGATATTGGGCGGTTTCGTTATTGATGATAGTGATTGGAAATCTCATAATTATACAATACCTGATTCATGGAAATTAACGTTCCCCAGCAGCAATGATATTATAGAATATCTTCCAAATATTTTTAAATTCAAAGCTAATACTCCAGATAAATTATTATTAGAACGACGTGATAAAGAATACTCCTTGTTCAGAAAAATCGAGGAAATTCACGTCATAGATAAAATAAAAGAAGGCTTCAACTCCGTAGAGGAATTCATTAAACTTGCGAATTCTGTCAGTAATCGCCGAAAATCTCGTTCAGGAAAATCACTTGAGATGCATCTTGAGAAAATATTTCTTGCGAATGGCCTTAAAAATTTTTCTACACAAAGCATTACCGAGGGAAAAAAGAAACCTGACTTTCTTTTCCCATCTTGGATGGAATATCACAATCCAGCATATCCTGCAGAGAAATTAAGAATGTTAGCAGTTAAAACGACCTGTAAAGATCGCTGGAGACAGGCGCTGAATGAGGCTAATCGTATTGATAGAATACATTTGTTTACTCTCCAAGAAGGCGTCTCAGTAAATCAGTTTATGGAAATGAAAGACGCCGGAGTTACATTGGTTGTTCCAAAACCTTTACACAAAAAATATCCTGAAAAAATCAGAAATGAATTAGTTTCCTTGAATGACTTCATTAGCGAGATTTTGTCTATCTATGCATAAATCATAGCATTAAGTTAATAGTTTACATCATCGCCCCCGGATATGTTACTCTAGGAAATAAAATACATGATATACTGAATGGGATCTTCTGATAGAGCAATCACAAGTAAGCTATGTTTTCCCATTTTATAGTTAGCAATTTAAAGAAGTTATTTCAGTAAAATATGGCAAACATCGCCAATATACGGCTGTTACTGTTCCGGAATCATCTGTTAGTTAACAATAATAACTTTACAGGGTTTTCGTGCCTAGGCTCAATGGGATAAAATAGTGCAAAATTTAAGACAGGAGTGTGAATATGGATTCAATTATTAGCTATAAAATCCGCCCAGCGGGAAGACATATACTCACCATTGGAAGAGACTTAATCCAAGACAGTTATGCAGCTGTCGTTGAGTTGGTAAAGAATGCTTATGATGCTGACTCACCTGACATACATATTGAATTTCGAGCGACCCCAAATTTAAATACAACTACAATTGTCATTACTGATCGTGGGCATGGTATGTCCAGAGATACCGTCGTTAATAAATGGATGGTTCCCTCTACCAAGGATAAACAAGAAAGACGAAAAAGCCCCTCTGGAAGGATAATGCAGGGACGGAAAGGAGTTGGCCGATATGCAGCTTCTATTCTAGGAACCGATTTTCTATTAGAAACAGTAGATAATCATGGAGATAAAACAACAGCCTTTATTGAATGGGATGCATTTGAAAATGCTGAGTTTCTTGAAGATGTTGAGATCCTCATCGAGACAATACCTACATTAGAACCCTCTGGCACAAAACTAACAATGTCTGGAGATATTAATGTGTTACAAGAGTGGGATCAAACCCAGTTTAATAAACTTAGGTTTGAGTTAAAAAAATTAATCCCGCCAATTAGCTCAATAAATAATAATGATTTTTCTGAAGATTTTCGTATCACACTTAGTATTGAAGGTTTTCCTAATGTTGACGACATTATAGAAAAAATCGTTCCCTATCCTATATTTGATCTATTTGATTATCGTATCACCGGATTTATAGGTGCCGATGGAAATGGTACATTGAGATATTCCCAACAGAATGCACGTAATACGTTTGAGGATGAGATTATTTTCGATAGCAGTACGGGTTCTTCTTGCGGTGATCTATTTTTTGATATTCGTGCTTACGACCGTGACAAAAATGCTATTGAATCGTTGATTGAACGCGGACTAAGGGATGAAAGAGGTAATTATGTTGGAAAACTTCAAGCGCGCCAATTGCTGAATAAGTACAACGGAATTGGTGTTTACCGTAATGGATTTCGAATTCGTCCACTAGGAGATGCTGACTTTGATTGGCTGAAACTCAATGAACAACGTATCCAAAATCCATCATTACGTATTGGTAATAACCAAGTTATCGGTTATGTTCTTATTCAATCAGACGAATCATCCGGCCTAGTAGAAAAAAGTGCACGTGATGGCCTTAAAGAGAACAAGGCTTTTTCCCGTTTGAAAGAAATCACAAGAATGGTAATTTCTAAATTGGAGGAGCGCAGATTTGATTACAGAAGAACAGCTGGAATAAGTCGGCCTGCAACTAAAGTCGAGCGTGAGTTAGAAGGGCTATTTTCTTTTGATGCTTTGAAAAAAGACATTAGTTTCCGACTAACTAAAGGTGGGGTAGATCAGCAAACGGTTCGTGAAGTGTTTGAAATAATTGATCGGGATGCTGAAGAAAAGAATAAAGTAGCTGACGATATTCGCCAAACTGTTGCTATTTATCAAGGTCAAGCCACACTTGGCAAAATTATCAACGTTATTCTACATGAGGGACGTCGTCCTCTCAATTACTTCAACAACCAGATTCCTAACATGAGTTTCTGGGCTAATAGATTTCGTCAAGAAAATGATATTGAGTCATTGGAAATGGTTATACCAATAGCTGAGGGAATTGCTGAAAATGCCGACATCTTCGTTAAATTATTTAGTAGGCTAGATCCATTAGCCGCGGGCAAACGTGTGGCTAAGAAACTATTTGATCTAAAAAAGATAATTCAAGATTCTTTTTCTGTCTTCACGGAGGAAATGAAAACTCAAAATGTTCAGCTGAGAGTTATCGGCGAAGATGGAATTAAATTCTTATCTTGGCAACAGGATATTTATGCTATTTTCACCAACCTTGCTGATAATAGTCTTTATTGGATGGAAAACAAAAAAATCACCGACCGACAGATAATCGTAGAGATCGTTACAGACAATGGGGTTTTACTCCATATCGATTATCACGATACAGGCCCAGGCATAGAGCCTAAATTCATATCAAGTGAAATGATATTTGAACCAGAATTTTCAACAAAAAAATCGGGTACCGGATTAGGGTTAGCCATTGCAGGTGAAGCTGCAATGCGTAATGGTTTGGAGTTAAAAGCCTTTGAGGCTAAGCCTGGTGCGTGGTTCCGACTGCAACCGATTACGGAGGATAATGAATCAAATGAGTAAATTCAGACTATTGTTGGTGGAGGATAATGAGCAAGACCGCGAGGTGTGCAGAGATACAATTATTCGTTATCGAGCCCAAACCCATCGTGATATAGAACTAATTGAGTGTGAAAACCTAGAAGAAGCACTTGAGAAAATCGATAACACCTTCGACGGAGCCATTATCGATATGAAACTGGCTGAACAAGGAAATGAGGGTAATCAAGTAATACAACTTATTGAGCAGTCTCAATTAAGAATCCCTGTTGCAATTCTTACTGGAACTCCGGATCCAGTAAATACTGATTTCGTAAATATTGGTATATTTAAAAAGGGCGATCCCGGTGCTAAATATGAGGATCTTCTCAACATTTTTTGGAAAATTTACGATACTGGCTTAACAAGAATTATGGGAGGTCGTGGTATTATTGAATCTACCCTCTATCAAGTCTTCCGCGGAAATCTACTACCGCAAAAAGAAAAATGGATGCTATATGGTTCTCAATGCCCCGAAAGAACGGAGAAAGCACTACTCCGACATGCCTTATCTCATTTATTGCAACTATTAGATGATGATGGAGATCGTAGCTACCCAGAAGAAATGTATTTATATCCCCCATTAACAGTACAAATAAAAACTGGAAGTATTGTAACAGAGCTTACGGGGAGCGTAAAATACGTAGTAATGAATCCTGCCTGCGACTTAGTAATGCGTGCACCAAACAAGTGTAATACAGATAGAATCTTACTCGCGGAAATCATACCACAACAACAACTGTTCCCAGACTTTCCAAATACTGGTTATAGTAATTCACAAAAAGGGGAGTTGCAGAAAGCATTTAGAAATAACAAAGCAACGTATTTTCATTGGCTTCCAAAAACTAATTTTTTTGATGGAGGTTTCATTAATTTTAGAAATATCTCAACCGTTTCTTATGATAGTTTTTTTGAAATGTATTCGCAACCTGAAATACAGGTTTCATCATCATTTATTAAAGAGATTATTGCAAGATTTTCAATTTATTATGCCCGCCAAGGTCAGCCAGATATAAATTTCGATAATTTCATCACCCCACCATAAACTACCATTGAAATTTCTGATGTTTATATTAAATGCTCATCAGAAATTTCATTTAAGCTTCACTAAAGCGAATTATGCATTTAATGGTGAATTTTTCCTGCCCCTCGCATAGTCGCTGTCAACACAGGAAATTAAGTTTGGAAGCCATTTTAAAACGCGCCTGATTGACTTCGCCCGGCGTTAACACCCGCGTGCTCGCTTCCTATTGTGGTTCCATCCTGGAACTCCTTTATCCGAAAGGGTTCAATGAAACGCCATTTTAGTCTTTAAGGTCAATCAGATAGGCCTTAGGAAAGCATCAGGAAGATCCGGTTTTTACTGAAATGGGAAATACGTCAATATAGAGTAAAGTGTGTAGGTAATTGCGGCAGGCAGATCCCAGGCACAAAAAAACCACCTTTCGGTGGCTTCTTGTTCGCGCGGTACTTAATGGTGCGAAGGCCGGACTCGAATTACACACCCAACAGACTGATATCAATGTAGTTTATAAGAAGGAATAATTAATTATACCCGCACTTGTACCCACAAGTTAAAATCCGTATAAAAAATAGACATCGCGAGTGGGTATAAAGCCATACCAGTAGAACACTGATATGGCTGTCGAAGCAAGACTCAGGCAGGCAGGAACGTTTTCTTCAGAGATATCAATTCCCATCCACTCAGAACAAAGTCAGATTTGGCTGCGAGTTGGACATTAAACTTACTCTTGCGATGCTAGTTCCCATGGCAAATCTCTGCGTCTATTAACTGGTTTCAGAGTACCCTCGTTTCTCAATTGTTGAGCGGCCCAACGAATGTCATATTGCCACGTATACAACATATCTCCCGAATCTCTAAGCTCAGCCTCGTAGCTGTCCCATACGTACTTTGAAACTTCACGTGGCCAAGCACTACCACCACGTTCCCGAAGACACTCAACGATCCATTGTTTCATGCTCCCCCTTGTTACCGTCATAGCATCAAACCTTAACCAATTGATAGATAGTAATTTCAGCATCTCGGTAAAAACGACCATTAATGCAACACAGCATTATGTGCTCCATATTTTTAAGCATCAAATATTGTAGCCAATCGATACCCCATTAGTGCGATCAGCAGTATGAACAACAAAACCGCTCAAATCTTTCGTTACTTTAGGATGAGGATGGTGCTTACTTCCCGAAGCACAATGTAAAAATTGGGCCGGAGCCAGTAATCCTGCATTTCCACTTCTCCATGAATGCTGAGAGCCGTGATGAGGAACCTGAATTAAACCAAGCTTATCCCAGCGTTGTAGGCCTAAGTGACTCTTAAGATCTGCGATCACGCTACTAGTGAGGGTAATATCGCCGGTGCACAAAGTTGCCAGACGCGAAGTTTGAAATAGAGTATATTGCGGATAAAACAGATAAGTAGGATGAAATGGATAGTTTTGCACTTGGGAGTTACGTATTACCAAAAAATCGCTGACATTATTTCGAGCGGGAGCTGTATACATACAAAGTGATATATTATTTTTTGCCTTACCTGTTTGGCCGAAATGTTTCTCGTAGCAACTCTTCAATGTCTTACGCCATCCCAGAGGCATAGTCGAAGATGGGATATGCAGATTAATGCTTTCGATTGTATTTTGAATATCTGCTTTCACATCAGTAAGAGGCCTGCCTGAATTTTTCGCACACCATTTCCCACCCTTTTTTACAATGAGCCCCAATTCTTTGAAATCTTTCTCTGCATTATAAAAGACAAATTCAAGATCACTCTTATGGGAATAAATAGGGTGATTGTGTCGCACAGTTTTGATCGTTGTCCTACCCAACATAGAGCGTTGGTTAAAAGTAAAGTAGTTCTCGCTAAACGCCCTAGGATCATCGTCCTTTGGGAAATTATCGGAGACAGGACTAGGCCTGTCAGAACCTCCCTGAACGAGTAAAACTTCGTCAACCTGAACATCAAAATCTCTGGATGCTAGCCATTGCAGTGGATTGAGTTGTAAAAGAGCCGTGGAGGAGGAGACCCCTTTTTTTCCAAGAACTGAAATTTCGCGTACGCTTTGGGCCCACTCAGAGAAGGGAAGAACCAACGATTTTACATGGTTATGTTTGAGAAGTGTTTCAACACCATTTACGTGATCATCATCAAAGTGGGAAAGAACCAGCATGTCAATGTAACCGGGCCACCCCTTATGCATGGTGATGTCCCTGAAGATGCGATTAAGAGTTGAGGGACTGGTGGAACCACAGTCATAGACCCAATTAAACTGGTTACCGTCGCTCCAGTTAAAAACAGAACCCGTTTTGAACGTCCCATTACCGACAGAGTGAAAATGTTGAATTACCTTAGTATTATTCATTTTATCTTCCCTTAGCCAATCATGCAAAAATGCCCTTCCCGTTATCGTCTTGAATTGAACCAATCTTCAATTGTTTTTTTTCGTTTGATACAGTCCCGTCCAACTACATCAGTAATACGGTCAAATACTGGTTTACCATGAGGATCAACGATGGTCACTTTAGCGTGCCCGGTAGGTTCCTCTCTGCTACCATCTACCTTCAGGGCACCGAAATCCTGGTTATGAAAACCACATCGCAATATGAAGCGAGCGTGAAAATCAGCTGGTGCCAATGAGTATCCAAGGAAGCGAACTTCACTTGCAGTACTTAAAACAGAAACAGTTTCTTGCCATAAACGCTGAAAAACATCCCCTTCAAACTGTTTTGCATATACTGGAGGGACAATTAATGGCATGTATTCACGCTTTGTAGATTTCGGTGAGCGATAAGGGCGAAAGGCAAATACTTTGTCTTTCCCAGTACCTGTCAGGTCTATTTTTTTCTCATCTTTAATATATTTCCCTGTGCGCATCTCGTACCAGTTTAATGAGCCGTGTGGCTTAATCAGCCTGACACGATCTTTATGTTCACCAAATCCATAACAGCTCGAATCAAGATCCTTCCCAAAGAGAAGCTGATCAAGAACCAGATCCCAATTGAATGAAATTACTTGTGCATTCTCCGCCTTCATTTCTGAAACTAACTGTTTCAGCCATTCTGGAGGTTTTTTTAGGGCTATATCTTTTAATTCATGGAACCATGTTGCCAATTCGAGTAGAAGGTTTTGTCGCTGATCTTGCAGTTTTTCAGATGTGAAGTTTCCTGTTGCTGGTCTACTGGAATCAAATAATTGCTCATTTGCCTGCATTTCTGAAAGCAACTGCTCTATGTTTGGATATGTTTCTTCCAGTGCGGGATTAAAATTTGGATGGTGAAACCGTATAATTTTACTGAGGTCATCTGCAATCTTCTTTTCCTCGAGTCTCCCCCACATTTTTGGTAGGAGATTACCTATTGTTGGAAAGCCTAAACCGGCAGAAAGACCGGCACCGACGACATAAACGATATTGGGACGTTTGTTACTCATTAGGTCCTCGCTGAACAAGCTTCGTTAAAGTCTATGAATTATAACAGAATTATTAATAATAAAAATCATGAAAGAAAAATTACCAGCAGTAAATAAAAAGATTACTTGTTGAACCACACAGGCAATCCTAGAAGCTACACTCTTTGTGAAAGGTAACCTGGATAACAACACATAACCGATTTCCCCTTGAAGTTCGTAAACGTGCTGTTCGCATGGTTCTAGGAAACTAGGTTACCTGACCAGCGTGCGAAACGCAGTTCACTAGATCGTATGAATACTAATAGCGTTAGTTCCATCGCCAGTCGAGTGAGAGGTCTGCCAGTGTAGGTATCTATTCGATGAAGTAGTTCAGGAATGCGATTAAGTTCTAACGCAGCGCGATGCTGTCGCTTAGCTGTAGCAGCCGCTCCAGCGATCTCTTGTGCGGGGTTGTAATCGATTAAACCGCTCTGCACGGCAAATCACATAATTACTGTTGTCCGTTGTTATAGACGCGCCGCCACCTCAAGACCTCCAGATATCTCCACGACTGTAATCGGTGTAAGCAGATCTCTGTTTTTAACTCTGCAATACTTCGCTAACCAATCGCATCGAACAAATTATCTTCCAAACTTTTAAGAACACGGCCACTATACGACTCAGACCACTTTTTGATTGCTAGCGTGCCAGTATCTGGCAACCACTTCAAACGTTATCTCCTCTTGTTCTTGTTCTACCTTAACGGCTTTCTTATTCTCACCGGGATCGACGCCATTAGCTAATAGCTTACGGGCCTCATTCCTGCGTGCCCTGGCATCCGCTAGCGAAACCTCAGGGTATCTCCCCAGAGCTAGCATCTTCTCCTTACCGCCAAAACGATAACGAAGCCGCCAGTATTTGGAGCCGTTAGGGTGAACCAGCAACACCATGCCTTCACCGTCAGTAGGTTGTAGGCTTTTGCTTCAGGCTTTGCCGAACGAACCTTCACATCACTCAGAGCCATGATGAGTATCCTTTCAAGGGTTCTGTGTGGGTACAAACATTATCGAACCGAGATATACCCGCAGTTGTACCCGCATCAGTAAGTTGATGTAGATTAAATCAGGTTGACTTAGGTCGAGTGAAAAAGCGAGGAAAGCCTTGCGGATACTGGATTTCAGGCACAAAAAAAGACGTCCATTGACGTCTATTGATGTTCCGATGGTGCCGAAGGCCGGACTCGAACCGGCACGTATCTCTACGGTTGATTTTGAATCAACTGCGTCTACCGATTTCGCCACTTCGGCACTGAAGTAGTATGCGGAAAACGGGTGAATTATACCTTCCCGCGACCAGCACGCAACACTTATCCGTTGTTCAATGAGTTAAGTGTCGAAAAAACCGCCGCCACGCGCGTTTGCACGCCCCCTCTTCCCGCTGCGCACCCTTCACAACCGCGTTGATGATGAGCATCAGGCTATTGCAACGAGCATCCAGGATCAGGCGCCGCACTCACGCAATACCGTCCGATTCCAGATTCCAGCATCGTTGCGCAGCACAATGATGGTTCATGTGCCGTACGTCATTCACTCTCACTAGCCAGAACCGCTCGCCCAGCTAGCGAAACAAGTTCAGGAGCCCGGCACGCCGCAACCCGCCTCTCCCATCACCACTGTACCACCCAGCGCCTGTCAAAAACAAAATAATCCCCAGCCGCAATGACAACGCTGCAAATAATTGCATAACAATGTGTCAGCCAATAAAGAATGAGGTTGCGTAACATTCCGAGAACACTATTTTTTCATTGGTAAATATCAGACGGGAAATATAAAGAGAGGAATAACGCCATCAAAAAAGAGACGGTATTTTCGGTTGGATAGGCTTCGAACTAAAATCACCAGAAAATAGCGCACATACCTAACAAAATGGCTGGTTAATGCCTAAAAACCAGCTGAGATCGCTTGCCTCTGCGGAGTTAATCGCTTTAAGATGGTGCAAGAAAATTTTCCCTGGTGTTGGCCAATATTGGCAACCTGGCCCTACGCGGTCAGGTTTTTTTTTGTATTTTTTATCAAAACATTACCGGGAAATTGTATCGCCTCAAGGGGTGAGAAACCAGTTAGACTAAAGTACAGTCCCTTACTAGACCTTTATAAGTTCAGATAGGTGATTATTTCATATCGCAGAGTTCGGGGCCGATACGTTATTGCGGCCTTTACGTTAATCGCCTCGGCGCCAACTCAATACCGATTTAACGCCCGTCATTTCCTGAATCGAAAGACGCTGTTCGCCAGCCGATATTTTCTCACTTTAGACGTATCCCGCTGATGAGTTCTGCGCAGTCGTTGCCTC
This sequence comes from Serratia sp. CY83965, assembly GCF_052166375.1. Classification (NCBI taxonomy): domain Bacteria; kingdom Pseudomonadati; phylum Pseudomonadota; class Gammaproteobacteria; order Enterobacterales; family Yersiniaceae; genus Serratia; species Serratia sp. CY83965. Next base: position 65,713 of record NZ_JBJNOV010000009.1, read on the forward strand.
AGTATTCCACGGGCTAGCATGCCCGTCATTCCACCGGTTTAATCAGCCGCAGCTCCATCCCCAAGCGCACGGCATGTCGGGCATTCGTGACCCCCAGCTTTTTGACGACGTTGGACATATGAAACTTGATGGTGCCGGTCTTGATGCCCAGGATCATCGCCGTTTCCTGGTAGGTTTTACCCACGCTGGCCCAATAGAGGATCTCGTTTTCCCTGTCGGTAAAGCGGGCGTTTCTCTCCAGCGCTGCGGCGTTTTTTGCTGACAGTGGGGACAGCGCCAGGTACGACTCATGGATTGAGGCCAGCAATACCGAAATGTCGCCTTTACGCTCGGTGAGCGCCTGGATGGCCGCCATTTTCTGTTCCGCGCTGAAGGCAAAGGAAAGCGTGACGAGGTTGTCGTTGTAATCGTGCAGCACGAAGGTATAGCCGTGCGTCACGCCAAACTCGCGGGCCTGTTCGAACAGTTCGGGAAAGTGCAGCCCTGCGTCGGCCATGATTTGCTCGTCCCAGGCGAAGGGGGTCAGGCGGTTACGGGCGGTAAGCACCACCGGATCAATGTACTGCAACCCCTGCTCTTGATACTTTTTTACCCATTCACTCGGGTAGTTGGTGACGCCAAAGATGCAGGCAATGTCTTTTTTGGATAACACCACATATGCCCACAGGAGATCGCCCAACTCTCCTAGTGCCGCTTCCAGGCGCTTGCCGATAATGTTGCTGAGATTATATTCATCTTCCATTGGCTGCCAGCTCCCTCTCCCTGCATTGCCGCTGAGGTGACTATAGCACGACAAAAACCGCAGGCGGGGGGCATGCCGCACCCACAAAAAAGGCGCGGCCCCGCGGCCACGCCTTTCTTCACTACCGCTTGCTCCGCTACTTGCGTTTGAGCAGCATATACACGCTGATCAGCAGGAACAGCATGCTCGGCAACAACGCGCCCAGCACCGGCGGCATGCTGTACACCAGGCTCAGCGGGCCGAAGATCTGATCCAGCACGTAGAACAGGAAGCCGAAGCTGATGCCGGTCACCACGCGGATGCCCATCGGCACGCTGCGCAGCGGGCCGAAGATGAACGACAGCGCCATCAGCATCATCACCGCCACCGACAGCGGCGAGAAGATTTTGCTCCACATGTTGAGCTGGTAACGGCTGGCTTCCTGGCCGCTCTGCTTCAGGTACTTCACGTAGTTGTGCAGCCCGCTGATGGAGAGCGAATCCGGATCCAGCGCCACTACGCCCAGCTTGTCCGGGGTCAGGTTGGTTTTCCATTCGCCGGTCAGCGTCTGGGTGCCGGTCACCTGTTTCGGGTTGGTCAGATCCGAGGTGTCCACCTGCGAAAGCTGCCACAGGCCGTTCTCGAAGCTGGCGGTGGCGGCATAGCGCACCGTCTCGAGGCGACGCTGATCGTTGAAGTGGTAGATGTTCACGCCGGAGAGTTCTTTATCGCCGGAGACGCGCTCGATGTAGATGAAGTCGTTGCCGTCCTTCGCCCACAGCCCGCTCTTGGTGGAGAGCAGCGAGCCGCCGTACATCTGCTGGGCGCGGTAGTTGCGCGCCATCTGCTCGCCCTGCGGCGCCACCCACTCGCCGATCGCCATGGTCAGCAGCACCAGCGGAATGGCGGTTTTCATCACCGAGCCGGCGATCTGCAGGCGGGTGAAGCCGGAAGCCTGCATCACCACCAGTTCGCTGCGCGTCGCCAGCTGGCCCAGGCCGAGCAGCGCGCCGAGCAGCGCCGCCATCGGGAAGAAGATCTCGATGTCTTTCGGCACGCTCAGCAGGGTGTACATGCCGGCGCTCAGCGCGGTGTATTCGCCCTGGCCGACCTTGCGCAGCTGATCGACGAACTTGATGATGCCGGACAGCGACACCAGCATGAACAGCGTCATGATGATGGTGTTGAAAATCGTTTTACCGATATACCGGTCTAATACGCCAAACATCAGGCCGCTCCTCTCAGGCGTGCGCGCAGCTTGCGCATCGGCACGGTATCCCACAGGTTCAGCGCCAGCGCGATCGCGAAGTAAACGCCGTTAACCAGCCACAGCCACAGCATCGGATCCAGCTTGCCCTTGCCGGCGTTGGAGCGCAGCGAGGTCTGCAGCAGGAAGAAGATCAGATACAGCAGGATGGCCGGCAGCATGCTCAGCACGCGGCCCTGGCGCGGGTTCACCACGCTGAGCGGCACCACCAGCAGCGCCATCAGCGCCACCGACACTACCAGCGTCAGGCGCCAGTGCAGCTCGGCGCGCGCGTCCGGATCGTCGGATTCCCACAGCGTCTGCATCGACATCTGTTCGGATTCGGTGTTGTCCGCCGCCACGGTGCGGTGGCCAATCACCGCCTTGTAGTCGGTGAAGTCGGTAATGCGGAAATCGCGCAGCAGCGCGGTGCCTTCAAAACGGGTGCCCTTGTCGAGCGTCACCACCTGCGAGCCGTCTTTCTGCTGCACGATGTTGCCGTGCTCGGCCACCACCACCGACGGGCGTTGGTTGCCGTTCGGCCGCAGCTGCGCCAGGAACACGTCGTTGAAGGTGCTGCCCTTCACGTTGCCGATAAACAGCACCGCGTTGCCGTCTTGCGAGGGTTTGAACTGCCCTTCCGCCAGCCCGGCGATGCTCGGGTTGGCCTTGGCTTCGTTCACCACCACGTCCTGATAGCGCGAGGCCCAGGGGCCGGCCCAGAACACGTTCACCGCCGCGACCGCAGAGGTGAACAGCGCCAGGATCATGGCGGCGATAATCAGGGTGCGTTTGCCCAGCCCGCAGGCGTGCATGACGGTGATTTCGCTCTCGGTATACAACCGCCCAAGCGTCATCAGCAAGCCGAGAAACAGGCTCAAAGGCAGGATGAGCTGCGCCATCTTCGGCACGCCCAGAGCGAGCAGAGAGAGTACTAAGTTTGTCGGGATATTGCCGTCCACCGCGTCGCCCAACACCCTGACCAGGTTCTGACAAAAGAAGATCAGAAGCAGGATGAACAGGATGGCGATTTGGCTCTTGAGCGTTTCCCGTACCAGATATCTTATGATGATCACGCTTATTACGCCTGTGAAAACTTGTCTTTTTGCAGGAAAATCGATAATTTCATCGCTAATCCGCCATTTATTCTCATCATATGGCAACCTTCACAGCTAAAATAGTATTACAACATCAAGCCGTTTGGGTGTCCTATAGGAACTTGCTTATAGTCGCCAAAACAGAGCAATTTACGCCGTTCAGGTTAACATAATCCGTTAACTCAAATGGCGGGAGATCGTTACGGAGTCGGTTATTCTAGCCGTAGCGTCCGCCTTTGTCTTTAAGATTCAGGAGAGTGCATGGAGTTCAGTGTAAAAAGCGGTAGCCCGGAAAAACAGCGCAGTGCCTGTATTGTAGTCGGCGTTTTCGAACCGCGCCGCCTGTCCCCTATCGCAGAACAACTCGACAAAATCAGTGATGGTTATATCAGCGCATTGCTGCGCCGCGGCGAACTGGAAGGCAAGGTCGGGCAGACGCTGCTACTGCACCATGTGCCCAACATTCTCTCCGAGCGCATCCTGTTGATCGGCTGCGGCAAAGAGCGCGAGCTCGATGAGCGCCAATACAAGCAGGTGATCCAGAAAACCATCAATACCCTCAACGACACCGGCTCGATGGAAGCGGTCTGTTTCCTGACCGAGCTGCACGTGAAAGGCCGCAACACCTACTGGAAAGTGCGTCAGGCGGTGGAAACCGCCAAAGAGACGCTCTACACCTTCGATCAGCTGAAAAGCAACAAGGTGGAGCCGCGTCGTCCGCTGCGCAAAATGGTGTTCAACGTGCCGACCCGCCGTGAGCTCACCAGCGGCGAGCGCGCCATCCAGCACGGCCTGGCGGTGGCTTCCGGCATCAAGGCGGCCAAAGATCTCGGCAACATGCCGCCGAACATCTGTAACGCCGGCTACCTGGCCTCGCAGGCCCGTCAGCTGGCGGACGCCTTCAGCACCAACATCACCACCCGCGTCATCGGCGAACAGCAGATGAAAGAGCTGGGCATGAACGCCTATCTGGCGGTCGGCGCCGGTTCGCAGAACGAATCATTGATGTCGGTGATGGAATATAAGGGCAACCCAAATCCGGACGCTAAGCCGATCGTGCTGGTAGGCAAAGGGCTGACCTTCGACTCCGGCGGCATCTCGATCAAACCGGCCGACGGCATGGACGAGATGAAATACGACATGTGCGGCGCGGCGACCGTGTACGGCGTGATGCGCGTGGTGGCGGAGCTGAATCTGCCGCTGAACGTGATCGGCGTGCTGGCCGGCTGTGAAAACATGCCGGGCGGCCGGGCGTATCGTCCGGGCGACGTGCTGACCACCATGTCCGGCCAGACCGTCGAGGTGCTCAACACCGACGCCGAAGGCCGCCTGGTGCTGTGCGACACCCTGACCTACGTCGAGCGCTTTGAGCCGGAGCTGGTGATCGACATCGCCACCCTGACCGGCGCCTGCGTGATCGCCTTGGGCCACCACATCACCGGCCTGATGTCGAACCACAATCCGCTGGCGCACGAGCTGCTGGGCGCTTCCGAGCAGGCCGGCGACCGCGCCTGGCGCCTGCCGATGGCCGACGAGTACTACGAGCAGCTGGACTCCAACTTCGCCGACATGGCGAACATCGGTGGCCGCCCTGGCGGCGCCATCACCGCCGCCTGCTTCCTGTCGCGCTTCACCCGCAAGTACACCTGGGCGCACCTGGATATCGCCGGCACCGCCTGGCGCTCCGGTAAAGCCAAGGGCGCGACCGGCCGCCCGGTGGCGCTGCTGTCGCAGTTCTTGCTCAACCGTGCAGGCCTGAACGGCGACGATTAAATCTGAGCGGTAATTCAGGTATAATCCCAAGGGGCACAGCATGCTGTGCCCCTACATTTTTTTATCGGCAGCGGTGGATCCTTAATGAAACAGGCGACGTTTTATTTGCTCGACAACGCGGAACCGTCAGGCGCGCTCAGCGCCCATGAGGCCGTGGCCTGCGCCGTTGCCGCCGAACGCTGGCGTTCCGGCAAGCGGGTGCTGATCGCCTGCGAGAGCCAGGAGCAGGCCCAGCGGCTGGACGAAGCGCTGTGGCAGCGCGAGCCGCATGAATTCGTGCCGCACAACCTGGCCGGCGAAGGGCCGCACTACGGCGCGCCGGTGGAACTGTGCTGGCCCGGCAAGCGCGGCAACGCCCCGCGCGATCTGCTGATCGCCCTGCTGCCGCAGTTTGCCGACTTTGCTACCGCTTTCCATGAAGTGGTAGACTTCGTTCCTTACGAAGACACTCTGAAACAGTTGGCGCGCGACCGTTACAAGGCCTATCGCAGCGTCGGCTTCCATTTGACCACGGCTACGCCGCCAACTCACTGAATACGATAAAGAATGGAAAAGACAAACAGTCAGCTCGACACCGCATACGACCCAAAACAGATCGAACAGAAGCTGTACGATCACTGGGAGAGTCAGGGTTACTTCAAGCCGAACGGCGACACCAGCCAGGAAAGCTTCTGCATCATGATCCCGCCGCCGAACGTCACCGGCAGCCTGCACATGGGCCACGCGTTCCAGCAGACCATCATGGACACCATGATTCGCTATCAACGCATGCAGGGTAAAAACACCCTGTGGCAGGCGGGCACCGACCACGCCGGCATCGCCACCCAGATGGTGGTGGAGCGCAAGATCGCCGCGGAAGAAGGCAAAACCCGCCACGACTACGGCCGTGACGCGTTCATCGACAAGATCTGGCAGTGGAAGGCGGAATCCGGCGGCACCATCACCCGCCAGATGCGCCGTCTGGGCAACTCCGTGGACTGGGAGCGCGAGCGCTTCACCATGGACGAAGGCCTGTCGAACGCGGTGCGCGAAGTGTTTGTCCGTCTGCACAAAGAAGATCTGATCTACCGCGGCAAGCGCCTGGTGAACTGGGATCCGAAGCTGCGCACCGCCATCTCCGATCTGGAAGTGGAAAACCGCGAATCCAAAGGCTCGATGTGGCACCTGCGCTATCCGCTGGCCGACGGCGCGAAAACCGCCGAGGGCAAAGACTACCTGGTGGTCGCCACCACCCGTCCGGAAACCGTGCTGGGCGATACCGGCGTGGCGGTCAACCCGGAAGATCCGCGCTATAAAGACCTGATCGGCAAAGAGATCATTCTGCCGCTGGTCGGCCGCCGCATCCGCATCGTCGGCGACGAACACGCCGATATGGAAAAAGGCACCGGCTGCGTGAAGATCACCCCGGCGCACGATTTCAACGACTACGAAGTCGGCAAACGCCACGGCCTGCCGATGATCAACATTCTGACCTTCGACGGCGACATCCGTCAGGAAGCTGAAGTGTTCAACACCCTGGGCGAAGTCTGCACCGACTACTGCAGCGAGATCCCGGCCGAGTTCCGCGGCCTGGAGCGCTTCGCGGCGCGTAAAGCGGTGGTCGCCGCCTTCGAAAATCTGGGCCTGCTGGACGAGATCAAACCGCACGACCTGACGGTGCCTTACGGCGACCGCGGCGGCGTGGTGATCGAGCCGATGCTGACCGACCAATGGTACGTGCGCACCGCGCCGCTGGCCAAAGTGGCGGTGGAAGCGGTCGAACAGGGCCAAATCGAGTTCGTGCCGAAGCAGTACGAAAACATGTACTTCAGCTGGATGCGCGACATTCAGGACTGGTGCATCTCGCGTCAGCTGTGGTGGGGCCACCGCATCCCGGCCTGGTACGACGTGAACGGCAAAGTCTATGTGGGCCGCAGCGAAGAAGAAGTGCGCAGCGAGAACAACCTGGGCGCCGACGTGGCGCTGACCCAGGACGAAGACGTGCTGGACACCTGGTTCTCGTCCGGCCTGTGGACCTTCTCCACCCTGGGCTGGCCGGAGCAGACCGACGCGCTGAAAACCTTCCACCCGACCAGCGTGATGGTCAGCGGCTTCGACATCATCTTCTTCTGGATCGCGCGCATGATCATGCTGACCATGCACTTCATCAAGGATGAAAACGGCAAGCCGCAGGTGCCGTTCAAGACCGTCTACATGACCGGTCTTATCCGCGACGACGAAGGCCAGAAGATGTCCAAATCCAAAGGCAACGTGATCGATCCGCTGGACATGGTCGACGGCATCTCGCTGGAAGACCTGCTGGAAAAACGCACCGGCAATATGATGCAGCCGCAGCTGGCGGAGAAAATCCGCAAGCGCACCGAGAAGCAGTTCCCGAACGGCATCGAGCCGCACGGCACCGACGCCCTGCGCTTCACCCTAGCGGCGCTGGCCTCGACCGGCCGCGACATCAACTGGGACATGAAGCGCCTGGAAGGCTACCGCAACTTCTGTAACAAGCTGTGGAACGCCAGCCGCTTCGTGCTGATGAACACCGAGGCGCACGACTGCGGCTTCAACGGCGGCGAGAAAGTGCTGTCGCTGGCGGATCGCTGGATCCTGGCCGAATTCAACCGCACGGTGAAAGCCTACCGTGAAGCGCTGGATACCTACCGCTTCGATCTGGCGGCCAACATCCTGTACGAATTCACCTGGAACCAGTTCTGCGACTGGTATCTGGAGCTGACCAAGCCTGTGGTGAGCAACGGCAGCGAAGCGGAACAGCGCGGCACCCGCCACACGCTGATCACCGTGCTGGAAGCGCTGCTGCGCCTGGCGCACCCGATCATTCCGTTCATCACCGAAACCATCTGGCAGCGCGTGAAGCCGCTGACCGGCACGGCCGCAGACACCATCATGCTGCAGCCGTTCCCGGCCTACGACGCCGCGCTGGAAGACGAGCAGGCGCTGAACGATCTGGAGTGGATCAAGCAAACCATCATCGCCGTGCGCAACATCCGCGCCGAGATGAACATCGCGCCAAGCAAAGCGCTCGACGTACTGCTGCGCAACTGCAGCGCCGATGCCCAGCGCCGCGTGCAGGAGAACCAAAACTTTATCGCCCGCCTGGCGCGCCTGGGATCCATCGCGCTGCTGCCGGCCGGTGAGAAAGGCCCGGTTTCCGTCACTAAGCTGGTGGACGGCGCCGAGTTGCTGATCCCGATGGCCGGTTTCATCGACAAGGACGCCGAGATCGCGCGTCTGGCCAAAGAGATGGGCAAACTGGATGCGGAAATCGCTTCGATCGAAGGCAAGCTGGCGAACGAAGGCTTCGTGGCGCGCGCGCCGGAAGCGGTGGTCGCCAAAGAACGCGATCGCCTGGCGGCCTGCAAAGAAGGCAAAGTGAAGCTGCAGGAACAGCAGGCGACCATCGCCGCGCTGTAATCCACCGGCTCACGCCAACGCCTGAAAACAGCGGGGTCTTCCCCGCTGTTTTTTTATCGCCGTTGCATCCGGGCCGGGTTAGATGTTATTACAAGATATTACTGCTGCAGGGACGCCGCCGGGAAATAACCCCCGGCGCGTTTCGTGCTGCGATAAAAACGAAAAACGAACGTGGTCTCTTTCAATGGCGAGTGTAAACATGACAACAGCAACCCCGGCGCGCCTGCTGGTGCGCCCCATCACGGCGGAAGACAATGCCGCCATTGCTCACGTCATTCGCGAAGTCTCCGCCGAGCACGGCCTGACGGCGGATAAAGGCTATACCGTCTCCGATCCCAACCTGGATGCCCTGTATCAGCTCTATAGCCTGCCGCGCAGCGCTTACTGGGTGATCGAGGTGGACGGCCAGGTCGCCGGCGGCGGCGGCATCGCGCCGCTGCAGGGCGGCACAGACGATATTTGCGAATTGCAGAAGATGTATTTCCTGCCGGTGTTGCGCGGCAAGGGATTGGCGAAACGCCTGGCGCTGCAGGCGCTGGATTTCGCCCGCCAGCACGGCTTCCGCTGTTGTTATCTCGAAACCACCGCCAGCCTGACGCAGGCCGTCGCGCTGTACGAACACCTGGGCTTTGAACACATCGACCACGCGATGGGCGCCACCGGCCATGTCGATTGTGAAGTCACCATGCTGAAAACGCTGTAATCCTCCCCTGCCTCTTCATCAGGGCGCAGCTTGCTGCGCCTTTTTTATTAATATCGCAATCAATCAGTAAAACTCGCTATAACGCCGTTTTTCAAGCAGATAAACTTACGTTTAAAACCACGATGTAAATTTAATGTGAAGTTCGTTAATAAATTAACGATCGCAAATTGACCGCTTTTTCCCCCGCGTTACTCTGCCAGTATCCCAATCGCGCACGGAGAGCTGTCATGTCGGAAAATACCTTTGATTACATCATCGTCGGTGCCGGTTCCGCCGGCTGCGTGCTGGCGGCGCAGCTGATCCGCCGCACCCAGGCGCGGGTGCTGCTGCTGGAAGCCGGCGGCGACGACAATAACCTGTTTATCAAGATGCCGGCCGGGGTGGCCAAAATCATCGCCAAAAAGAGCTGGCCTTATGAGACGGAACCGGAACCGCACGCCAATAACCGCCGCATGCAGATCGCGCAGGGCAAGGTGCTGGGCGGCAGCAGTTCGGTCAACGGCATGATCTACCTGCGCGGCCAGCCGCAGGACTACGACGACTGGGCCGAACGCTACGGCTGCGCCGGCTGGAGCTACCGCGAGGTGCTGCCCTACTTCAAGCGCGCCGAGGCCAACGAAAGCCTGTCGGACGACTACCACGGCGCCGACGGGCTGCTGCCGGTCAGCGAAAACCGCTATCGCCACCCGCTCAGCATGGCGTTTATCCGCGCCGGCCAGGAGCTGAACCTGCCCTATCGCAACGACTTCAACGGCGACAGCCAGCACGGCGTCGGTTTCTACCAAACCACCACCCACAACGGCGAACGCGCCAGCACCGCCCGCACCTACCTGAAGGCGGTGCGCGACGAACGGCGGCTGGTGGTGAAACTGAACGCCCTGGCGCATCGGCTGACCTTCGAGGGCAACGTCGCCACCGGCGTGGTCTACAGCCAGAACGGAGGCGCCGAAGTGACCGCGCGCGCCACCAAAGAGGTGATCGTCAGCGCCGGCGCGGTCGGTTCGCCGAAGCTGCTGATGCTGTCCGGCATCGGCCCGCGCGACCACCTGCAGCAGCTGGGCATCGAGGTGCGGGCGGATCTGCCGGTGGGCAAAAACTTCCACGACCATCTGCATATGTCGATCAACGTCAGCACCCGCGAGCCGATCAGCCTGTTCGGCGCCGATCGCGGCCTGCAGGCGCTGAGCCACGGCGCGCAGTGGCTGGCGTTTCGCAGCGGGGTGCTCTCATCCAACGTGCTGGAAGGCGCCGCCTTCACCGACAGCCAGGGCGACGGCCGGCCGGACGTGCAGATCCACTTTCTGCCGCTGCTGGACAGCTGGGACGACGTGCCCGGCGAGCCGCTGCCGAACATTCACGGCTTCACGCTCAAGGTCGGCTACCTGCAGCCGAAGGCGCGCGGCGAAGTGCAGCTGCGCAGCAGCAACCCGCGCGATCCGGTCAAGCTGCACGCCAACTACCTCGGCCACCCGGACGATCTGGCCGGCAGCGTGCGCGCGGTGAAGTTCGGCCTGGATTTCCTGCAAACCGCGGCGCTGAAGCCGCTGATCAAAGATCTGCTGATGCCGCAGCCGGAGTGGACGCGCGATGAAGCGCAGCTGGAAGAATTCGTGCGCAACTTCTGCAAGACGGTGTATCACCCGGTGGGCAGTTGCCGCATGGGGCCGTCGCCACAGGACGCGGTGACCGATCCGCAGCTGCGGGTGCACGGTTTTGAACGGCTGCGGGTGATCGACTGCTCGGTGATGCCGCAGCTCACCAGCGGCAACACCAATGCGCCGACCATCATGCTGGCGGAAAAAGCGGTAGATTTGTTGCTGGGCGCGCCGCAGTAAGGGCGCGCCTCAACGTCAGGCGGCGGCGGGCACGCCGCTGTGGAAGCGCAGCTCGCTGTCCGGCGACAGGATCAGCTCAGCTTCGAGGCGGCCGAAATGCGCCACCCGTTCGCTGATGTCGCCGCCGGCGATCTGCTCGGCCAATGTCAGGTAGTCCTGGTAATGCCGCGCTTCGGATCGCAGCAGCGAAACGTAAAAGCGGTTCAACTCGTCGTCCAGGTGCGGCGCCAGCTTGGCGAAGCGTTCGCAGGATCGCGCTTCGATGTAGGCGCCGCAGATCAGTTTATCGATCAGCGTCGCCGGATCGTGGGTGCGGATCTCGCGGATCATGCCCTTGGCGTAGCGGCTGGCGGTGATCTTGCGATACGGGATCCCGCGCGCCTGCATGATCTCCAGCACCTGCGAGAAGTGATGCAGCTCTTCCTTGATCAACAGCACCATGCGATCCGCCAGATCCTGGCCGTAGGCCGAGCCGTTTTTCGGCAGGATCTTGCGGGTGAACTGGCCCTGGCGGAACAGCGTGTCCGGCGCGCCCTGCGCTTCGTGCAGAAACGCCTCGTAGGGCCGCAGCAGCGCCAACAGCGCGTCGCCGCTCTCTTTGTCCGCCACGTAACGGCGGATCAGCCACATGCCGGTCTGCGCGGCCTTCAGCTCGCACACCAGGTGGTCGGTCAGCAACAGCTGCAGGTTTTCCGGACGGCGCGCGGCGTCGATCCAGGCATCGGGAGTTTCACAGTGCAGGAAGCTTAAAATCGGGGCTAACAGGGATTGGTATGTCATCGGCTTCATTGCCCTATGTATTTCAAGTTGCAGCTAGGCGGCCAGCTCACTCATCCCCAGGAGCTTACTCAGGTAAGTGACTGGGGTGAGAGAGTGCAGCCAACAACGCTGCAGCTTGAAAGACGACGGGGATATCAGGGGCCGGCGAGAGCCGGCCCACAGGCATTAATAGGAAAGGAATTAGTGGCGTTTGCCGTCGTCGTCTTCGTCGATGTAGTCGCCGTCTTCGTCATCCTCACCGTCTTCACCGTTCGGATCTTCGAAGTAGGTGCCCCAGCCGTCGTAGTTGACGCCGCAGCGTTCCGCCAGCGCCACCAGCTGCTCGACCTGGGCGTCGATCAGTTCGGCATTCAGGCCGACTTCGCTGATCACGTCGCAGCACATCACCAGCGAACCGTCTTCCACTTCCAGCTCTTCGGCGTCGGTCACTTCGTAGCCCAACTTGAAGGCTTCAACGGCGGCCTGCTCCAGAACCTCAAATTTCTCGGCGGACAGATGGTGCTCGATGGTGTAGAGCGCGTCCGGATCGCTGCCGTCTTCCAGCAGTTCTTCGATGATCAGGCGGGTCTCTTCACGTTGTTCTTCCAGCAATTCGCGGTTTGCCATGCCTATATCCTCAAGTCAAATGGCCTTCATTCCTTCTATTTTCACACACCGCCGACATTGCTTCCACGATAAACGTGAAAGATTTCCTCGTCGGGGTTGAAATTGAATATTCATACATATAAAGTGAATTTTAATTCAATTAAACAATCAGGGAATCGGACTATGAGCACCGGCAATGCGTTCTACCAACGTCACTTTCTGAGGTTAATGGATTTCACCCCCGCCGAACTGCAGGCGCTGCTGAAGCTGGCGGCCGATCTGAAACAGGCCAAAAAGCAGGGGCGGGAACCGCGCCGGCTGCAGGGCAAAAACATTGCGCTCATCTTCGAAAAAGACTCGACCCGCACGCGATGCTCTTTCGAAGTTGCCGCATTCGATCAGGGCGCGCAGGTGACCTATCTCGGCCCAAGCGGCAGCCAGATCGGCCATAAAGAGTCGATGAAAGACACCGCCCGTGTGCTGGGCCGCCTGTACGACGGCATTCAGTATCGCGGCTACGGCCAGGCGCTGGTGGAAACCCTGGCGGAACATGCCGGCGTGCCGGTGTGGAACGGCCTGACCGACGAGTTCCACCCTACCCAATTGCTGGCGGATCTGCTCACCGTGCAGGAACACCTGCCGGGCAAGGCGCTGAGTGAAGTGAAGCTGGCGTACGTCGGCGACGCGCGTAACAACATGGGCAACACGCTGCTGGAAGCCGCCGCGCTGGCGGGCATGGATCTGCGGCTGGTGGCGCCGAAGGCCTGCTGGCCGCAGCCGGAGCTGGTGGCCGAATGCCAGGCGCTGGCGCAGCAAACCGGCGCGAAACTCACCCTGACCGAAGACATCGCCGAAGGGGTGCAAGACGCCGACTTCCTCTACACCGACGTGTGGGTGTCGATGGGCGAACCGAAAGAAACCTGGCAAGAGCGTATCGCGCTGCTGCGGCCGTATCAGGTCAACATGGCGATGCTGAAACTGACCGGCAACCCGAACGTGAAGTTCCTGCACTGCCTGCCGGCGTTCCACGACGACCAAACCACGCTCGGCAAGCAGATGGCGCAGCAGTACGATCTGCACGGCGGCATGGAAGTGACCGACGAGGTGTTCGAGTCAGCGCACAGCGTGGTGTTCGATCAGGCGGAAAACCGGCTGCATACCATCAAGGCGGTGCTGGTCGCCACGCTGAGCGAAACCCTCTGACAATCCTCCTCCTCCGCCCTGGCGCCCCCGGCCAGGGCGGCTAATATATTCCAGGAATATCAAATAGCGCATTGACCTTTGCCCGCCGCCGGCAAAGGTTCTACCGTGACAGGCCGACGGCGCCCGCGCCGTAAAAACCAACGATAACAAACCGTTCTCAGCGCCACCTTGTGGCGCCTTCAGGGGATATACACCGATGAAAGCCAAACTCTTGCCGCTGTTCCTGCTCGCCGCCCTGCCTGCCGCCGTGTTAGCCGCCACGCCGCCGAATACGCTGGTGGTGGTGCAATCGCTGGATGACATCGTCAGCCTCGATCCGGCGGAAGCCAACGAACTCTCCAGCATCCAGACGGTGCCCAGCCTGTACCAGCGCTTGGTGCAGGCGGATCGCGACGATCCGGCCAAGGTGGCGCCGGTGCTGGCGGAAAGCTGGCAGAGCGATGCGGCGGCCAAAACGCTGACGGTGAAGCTGCGGCCGCAGGCGGCGTTCGCCTCCGGCAACCCGCTGACCGCCGACGACGTGATCTTCTCCTACAGCCGCGCGGTGAAAATGAACAAGTCGCCGGCGTTCATCCTCAACGTGCTCGGCTGGCAGCCGGACAACATCGACGCGCAGCTCAAGAAGATCGACGAACATACCGTGCAGCTGCGCTGGACGGCGGACGTCAGTCCGGCGGTGGCGCTGAATATCCTCTCGACGCCGATCGCCTCGATCGTCGACAGCAAAGCGGCGCTGGCCAACGTCAAAGACGGCGACTTCGGCAACGCCTGGCTGAAGATGCACTCCGCCGGCAGCGGCCCGTTCAAGATGCGCGTCTATCAGCCGCACCAGGCGATCGTGCTGGACGCCAACCCCACCTCGCCGGGCGACAAGCCGCAGCTGAAAAACATCATCATTAAAAACGTGCCGGATCCGGCCACCCGCCGCCTGCTGCTCCAGCAGGGCGACGCCGATATCGCCCGCGAACTGGGCGCCGACCAGACCGACACGCTGAAGAACCAGCCGGGCGTCAAGGTGCTGGAGATCCCGTCCGCCGAGCAAAACTATCTGGTGTTCAACACCGGCAACGGCGCCAATCCGCTGCTGAACAACCCGGCCTTCTGGGAAGCGGCGCGCTACTTGGTGGATTATCAGGGCATCACGAAGGATCTGCTGAAGGGCCAATACTTCGTGCACCAGAGCTTCCTGCCGGTCGGGCTGCCGGGCGCGCTGGAGACCAACCCGTTCAGCTACGATCCGGCCAAGGCGAAAGCCATCCTGGCCAAGGCGGGCATCACCCACGCCGCCTTTACGCTGGACGTGGAGAACAAACCGCCGTTCATCACCATCGCGCAGGCGCTGCAGGGCAGCTTCGCCGCCGCCGGCGTGAAGATCGAGCTGCTGCCGGCCGCGGGCAGCCAGGTTTACTCGCGCGTGCGCGCCAGACAGCATCAGGCGGCGATCCGGCTGTGGATCCCGGATTACTTCGACGCCCACTCCAACGCCAGCGCCTTCGCTTACAACGACGGCAAGAGCAGCACGGTGGCCGGGCTGAACGGCTGGCAGATCCCGCAGTTGAATAAGCAGACGCTGGCGGCGCTGGCCGAAGCCGATCCGGCCAAGCGCCGCGCGCTGTACACCGCCATGCAGCAGGAGCTGCAGCGCAGTTCGCCGTACGTGTTTATCGATCAGGCTAAAACCGAAGTGGTGCTGCGCGACAACGTCAAAGGCTATCAACAAGGGTTGAACGCCGACATGGTCTACTACGATCGCGTCAGCAAATAGCCGGCGAGCGGCCATCGCCGGCCAATCGATTGCGGGGCGGCAAAAAACGGCGTTTTAACGCTTGCAGTGGCGAAAAGCGCGAGTATAATGCGCCACAATTTGCCAGGAGAAAGCATGAAAAACGACGTTTGTTTTGTTAGCCGCAATCGACAAAACCGACTGCCTATCGGCGGCCAGCTGCCGTTGTTTCTCCTGTTGCTAAACCGATCTTTTCAAGCCCCTCATTGAGGGGCTTTTTTTTGCCTTAAAAAGTCCCGCGCCACGGGCACGCGTCGAGGAGGAGTGAAAAATGGCCAACCCGCTGTATCACAAACACATCATCTCTATTAACGATCTCAGCCGCGAGGATCTGGAGCTGGTGCTGCGCACCGCCGCCGGTCTGAAAGCCAACCCGCAGCCGGAGCTGTTGAAACACAAGGTGATCGCCAGCTGCTTCTTCGAAGCCTCGACCCGTACCCGCCTGTCGTTCGAAACCTCGATGCACCGCCTCGGCGCCTCGGTGGTCGGTTTCGCCGACGGCAGCAACACCTCGCTCGGCAAGAAAGGCGAAACCCTGGCCGACACCATCTCGGTGATCAGCACCTACGTGGACGCCATCGTGATGCGCCATCCGCAGGAAGGCGCGGCGCGCATGGCCTCGGAGTTCTCCGGCAACGTGCCGGTGCTCAACGCCGGCGACGGCGCCAACCAGCACCCGACCCAGACCCTGCTGGATCTGTTCACCATCCAGGAAACCCAGGGCCGCCTGAGCAACCTCAGCATCGCCATGGTCGGCGACCTGAAGTACGGCCGCACCGTGCACTCGCTCACCCAGGCGCTGGCCAAGTTCGAAGGCAACCGCTTCTACTTCATCGCCCCGGACGCGCTGGCGATGCCGGCCTACATCCTGAAAATGCTGGAAGAGAAAGGCATCGAGTACAGCCTGCACGGCAGCATTGAAGAAGTGGTGCCGGAGCTGGATATTCTCTACATGACCCGGGTGCAGAAAGAGCGCCTCGATCCGTCCGAGTACGCCAACGTGAAGGCGCAGTTCGTGCTGCGCGCCGCGGATCTGGCCGGCGCGCGCGCCAACCTCAAAGTGCTGCACCCGCTGCCGCGCATCGACGAGATCGCCACCGACGTGGATAAAACGCCGCACGCTTACTACTTCCAGCAGGCGGGCAACGGCATCTTCGCCCGCCAGGCGCTGCTGGCGCTGGTGCTCAACGCAGATTTGGCTCTTTAAGGGGGAACCGCCATGACTCATGACAACAAACTGCAGGTCGAAGCGATCAAATGCGGCACGGTAATCGACCACATTCCGGCGCAGATCGGTTTCAAACTGCTGACGCTGTTCAAGCTGACCGCCACCGACCAGCGCATCACCATCGGCCTGAACCTGCCCTCCAACGAGCTGGGCCGCAAGGATCTGATCAAGATCGAGAACACCTTCCTGACCGAGCAGCAGGCCAACCAACTGGCGATGTACGCGCCGAAGGCCACGGTAAACCGCATCGACAACTATGAAGTGGTGCGCAAGCTGACCCTCAGCCTGCCGGACCACATCGACGGCGTGCTGACCTGCCCGAACGGCAACTGCATCAGCCGCAGCGAGCCGGTGGCGTCGAGCTTCAGCGTCAAATCGCGCGGCGGCGAAGTGCACCTGAAATGCCGCTACTGCGAAAAAGAGTTCGAGCATCAGGTGGTGTTGCAGGCCGACTAAGCCCGGCATGGGCGCCGGGAGATGGCGCTGTCATTCTCCCGGTGACGCCCTATAATGGGATTTCTGGATAGAACAATCCTCGTTTATCAGGAGAAAACATGTCACGTAACATCAGCACTGAACTCGCCCCGGCAGCCATTGGTCCTTACGTGCAGGGCGTTGATCTGGGCAGCATGATCATCACTTCCGGCCAGATCCCGGTCGATCCGAAAACCGGCGCCGTCGCCGACGACGTCGCCGCACAGGCGCGCCAGTCGCTGGAAAACGTCAAGGCGATCGTCGAAGCCGCTGGCCTGATCGTTGCCGACATCGTGAAAACCACCGTGTTCGTGAAAGACCTGAACGACTTCGCCACCGTCAACGCCGCGTACGAAGCCTTCTTCACCGAGCACAGCGCGCCGTTCCCGGCCCGCTCCTGCGTAGAAGTGGCGCGTCTGCCGAAAGACGTGAAGATCGAAATCGAAGCCATCGCCGTGCGTCGTTAATCGACGCGCACGCGAATCACGGTCAGCTTCGGCTGGCCGTTTTTATTGATAATAATTTTTTAACCCAATTAATTTATAGCGATAGCGTAATATCGTTCACATTTACAATTCCCTAATAAAAATACGCCTATAATTGTTTTTCACCCGGCCGGGTCATTGCTGTTTCATTTCGTTCACTTCGTGAATAATGACAGGAGATAACCATGGCACCTAGCGTATTGGATTATTTTATCCAACAAGCTTCCCGTTATCCGGAAAAACTTGCCGTCGTCGGCGATAATAAACGCCTGACCTACCGTCAATTGGATGAAGCCAGCAGCGCACTGTGCGCGCTGTTGCTACGGCGGGGCGTGGCGCCCGGCAGCTATGTGCCGCTCGTCACGCTGCGCACGCCGGAAATGCTGATCGGTATGTTGGCGATCGTCAAAGCCGGCGCAGGCTATATTCCCATCGACGCCCGTTACCCGGAAAAAAGAATACAGGATATCGTTACGCAAAGCGGTTCCCCTTTAATACTCGCCAGCAACGCGACGATAGCGCTTTCGGAAAATAACTTCAGCGAGGATATTATTTATATTGATAATATATCAATTTCTCCGCAGGAGAATATAACGTTAATTTCTCCGTCTCCCGATGCCATCGTTTATCTCATTTTCACTTCAGGTACCACCGGCAAACCGAAAGGAGTGCTGATAGAACATCAGTCGCTGCTGAATTTAATTCTCTGGCATAACAAGCAATTCGCTATGGATGCCGAAAGTCGTTCTACGCTGATCGCCGGCTTGAGTTTCGACGTTGCGCAATGGGAGATCTGGTCGCCTCTGACCAGCGGCGGCACATTGTATCTGCCCCCGGAAGACGCTCGCCTGCAGCCGGAAGTCCTGCTGGCCTACTTTGCCGAACAGGGCATTACCCACGCCAGCCTGCCCGCCGTACTGGTCGCCGAAGTGGTCGGCGCGCCGCAACCGGCCAATCTGGCGCTGCGGTATCTGTTCAGCTCAGGGGAGAAACTTCATCCGGTCGATCTGCGCGGCATCGATTATTCATTGATCGATTACTACGGCCCGACGGAAGCCACCATATTCGCCACCTGCAACCGGGTGGCTTGCGCCACGCAAAACCCGCCCGCCAGCATTGGGCGGCCCATCGGCGATACCGAAATCTTCATCCTCGATGACCGACTGCAGCCCGTGATCGGCGATCGCCCCGGCGAGCTGTATATCAGCGGCCGCTGTCTGGCCCGCGGCTACCTGAACAATCCGGCGTTGACCGCCGAGCGCTTCATCACCCCGCCTCACTTCGCCGGATTGCGCCTGTACCGCAGCGGCGATCGGGCTCGTTGGCTGGCGGATGGCCGCATTCAATATCTGGGCCGTATCGACGATCAGGTCAAAATCCGCGGCAATCGCATTGAACTGGGCGAAATCGAAAACGCCATGCTGCAGGTTGCGGGCGTCCGTAAAGCGGTGGCCGCCGTGGCGATGGCAGATGATCCGCTGGGCAAGAAAATCGTGGCGTTTCTGATCGCGAAGTGTGACGGCGAAAACGTGATCGCACGCGTCCGACAGAAACTAAAAGAAACGCTGCCCACCGCATTTCTGCCCGCCGATTATCGTTTACTGCAACACATGCCGCTGAACAACAACGGCAAAATCGACAAAGCGGCTCTGTTGGCGCATTACCAACCGGTCAGCGCCGGCGTTGCGCAGCCGCTGACCGCCGATCAGCGCATCGTCGCCGATCTCTGGCGTTCGTTGCTGAAAGTGGAACAGCCCGCAACCGACGATGATTTTTTCTCGCTGGGCGGCCATTCGCTGTTGGCGGCCAAGCTGATGACGGCGCTGGCCGAGGCATTTGCCGTCGAGACTTCGGTGCACGACATCTATGAATATCCCACTCTGGGCGCCCTGGCGCAGGCACTGGCACAACGCAGAGACCGGCAACCGACACAGCGGCAAGGCGAAGCGCGTGCCTTACAGGATGATGTGTATTTGCCGTCGGATCTCGTCATCGATCCGACGTTCGATCCGCGGCAAATCAGCGCGCCGCGCGCTATTTTGCTGACCGGCGCCACCGGCTTCGTCGGCGCGCATCTGTTGGCCGATCTGCTGCGCACCACCGACGCCGAGCTGTACTGTCTGGTGCGCGACGGCGCCAAACTGCCGCCGAGACAGCGGCTGGAGGCGGTGCTGCAGCGCTACCGGATCGCGCTGAACGCCAGCCAGCACGCGCGCATTCATATCGTGCCTGGCAACGTAGCGGAACACGACTTTTCGCTGACGCCGGCGGCCTACAGGGCGTTAAGCCGAGATATCGATCTGATTTACCATTCGGCCAGCGCGGTGAATTTTATCCAGCCTTACGCCTACATGAAGCGCGACAACGTGCAGGGCCTGCGGGAAATCATTCGCTTCGCGGCGCATAGCCGCACCAAGCCGCTGATGCTGCTGTCGACCATCTCCGTATACAGCTGGGGGCATCTGCACACCGGCAAGCGGGTGATGCGGGAAAGCGACGATATCGACCAAAACCTGCCGGCGGTCAGCCGCGATATCGGCTACGTGCGCAGCAAATGGGTGATGGAGAAAATCGCCGATTTGGCGGCGGCGCAAGGCCTGCCGCTGATGACCTTCCGCCTGGGCTACGCCACCTGCCACAGCCGTACCGGCGTCAACGCCGATTATCAATGGTGGGGACGGCTGGTGAAAACCTGCATCAGCAGCGGCACGGTACCGGATTTACGGGATATGCGCGAAGGGTTGACCACGGTGGATTACATGACCCGGGCCATCGCCCACGTCTCTCGCAATCCGCAGGCGCTGGGGCAGAAATTCAACCTGATCCATCAAGGTGACAATAATCTGACGCTGCGTGAGTTTTTCAGCCTGCTGGAGCGCGAGTTCGGTTATCGTTTTCGTCCCTTGCCCTTCGCACAGTGGCGGGCACAATGGGAAAACGACAGCGACGCGCCGCTGTACCCGCTGCTCAGCCTGTTCAAGGATCCTATGGTGGACGAGCTATCGACGGTGGAGCTCTATCAAGACACCTATCGGTGGGACTGCAGCAACCTGCAACGCTTCCTGCAGGGCAGCGGTATCGATGAGCCGCGCTTCACCCGCCAGCTGCTGCTGAATTACCTGCAGCACGCCATCGGGTATGCGCCGCTGTCGCTACAGGCGTAACAAAACCGGGGCTCAACTGGCCGAGCCCCGTCACCCTCACTCCGTTTTAAGCCCCCGCAGCAGCGCTTCCAGCGGGTACACCGCGGCAATCACCACTTCGTCGCGCGTCTGCGCCGCCGCATCCAGCCGGCGCTGCGCTCGTTCGGCCTCGGCCCGGCTCAGCGGTTTGTCCTGCTGATGGCGATCCAGCAGCGTTAACCCCAATGCGGCCAGGGCATCCACGTCCTGCGCCACCGGCGCCAGCTCCCGCAGCGCGCGGTTGCCCGCGATCGCCGTTTGCAATGCCGCGCCGTTCGCCTGCCAGCGCTGCAGCCGTTCGCGCAGCGCCTGCGCCGCCGCCTTATCGCGCTTATCCTTCAGCAAAGCCGCGACCTGGGCATGCATGGCGCGCACCGCCTCGCTCTCCGGCGGCAGCGCATCGGCGAAGCGGTTCAGCGGTTCGAACTGGTGATAGTTGCCGGCCTGGAACTTCAGGTGCTGGCGGGTGTAATAGTGCGCCGGTTCCACCGCCTCGGCCAAGATCTGCAGCGGCACGATCTGCACGCTGTTGCTCAGCCGGGTGAATTCGCGCGCCGTTTCCGCGTGCTGCTGCAGGCCGACCGACACCACCGACCAGGCGTCGATCGCCGCCAGCCGCCGGTACATATTGTTCTCATCGGTGACGTCCTGCGCCGACCACAGCCGCTCCGCCACCGCAAAGGCGCGCGGCCACAGCTTAAGATCGATCAGCGGCGCGCGCACGTTTTCCGCCCACAGCGCCGCTTCCCCGCCGAGAATGTTGGCCTGCCCCTTATCATCCGGCACCACCGGCATCTTGCCCGCCGGCGCCGCCGCCAGTTTGTCGCCCTGGGTGGGGTAACGCACGTTGCCGACCAACGTATAGCCGCTGAGTTTGTCCTGTTGCAGCGTAAACACCGGCCGTGTGTCGCCCATCCAGGTATCGACGCGGAACGTCACCTGCTGCGGCGTGCGCCAGACGATATCGTGCACCGCGCGGCGCGATTTGCCGTTGAAATCGATAAAGCCGCGCCAGCCCTGCTTGCCCTCGATCAGCGTGAAGCTGCCCTCCACCGCGCTGCCCTTCAGGCGCGGCATGCTGAAACGCCAGCTTTGCGCCTGCTCGCCGGGTTGTACCGCCGTCTCAACCCCCAGCGGCTGCGGCAGAATTTCATTGCGATAGTGATAGGCGGTGCTTTGCGGCTGATCGAGGTAGAAACCGGTGGAGAGGATGCCCTGATAGCCGTCCTGCGCGCTGGCGCCCAGCGAGTCTTGCCCCTGCCAGGACTGAATGACGATCGAACGCGGCAGCGACGGATGGTAGATCTCGTCCCAGCCGACCATCTGCCGCTGGTGCTTCTCGAGGATCTTTTCCAGCTTCTGGTTGAAGTAGGCCTGCAGCGCATGGGTATCCGCCAGCCCGTTCTGCTGCATAAACGCCTGAATCAACGGCGACGCCCGCCACTGGCTGGCGTCCACTTCGTCGCCGCCGATGTGCAGATAAGGATCGGGGAAGATCGCCGCCAGCTCGCCGACGATCGTATCGACAAACTGATAAACCTCGTCGCGGGTTGGATCGAGCGTCGGCTTATGCACGCCCCACTCGCGCTCCATGCGATACGGCCCCGGCGCGCTCATCAGGTCGGGATAGGCCACCGCGATGCTGGAGGCGTGCCCCGGCATGTCGATCTCCGGCACCACGCGAATGCCGCGCGCCGTGGCGTAAGCCACCACCTGCTGCATTTGCTCACGGGTGTAGAACTGGCCGTCGCTGGCCTGCTGCTGCAATTTAGGGTAATGCTCGGAGGCGAAGCGCCAACCCTGATCGTCGCTCAGGTGCCAGTGGAACACGTTGAGCTTGGCCGCCGCCATGCCGTCAAGCTGGCGCAAAATGTCCGGCAGCGGCAGGAAATGGCGCGCCGAATCCAGCAGCACGCCGCGCCACGGAAAACGCGGCACGTCGCGAATATCCACCAATGGCAGGAAAGTGTTTTGCCCGTCGGTCTGCAGCAGCTGCAGCAGGGTCTCCATGCCGCGCAGCGCGCCGAAGCGGGTGTTGGCGGTCAGCGTGGCGCCCTGCGGTGTGACCGCCAGCCGGTAACTCTCATCGCTGCCCGGCAGCGGCTGCGCCGCCACCCGATCCTTGATCACCACCCTGATCGCCGCGCCGTTTGCTTCTTCCCTCGGCGCCAGCGTCCAGCCGGTCTGCAGTTCGATGCGTTGCCGCCAGCGCGGCAGCGCGTCGCCCAAGTCGTCACCCTGCAGCGTCAGGGACAAACGGTGATCCAAAACCAGCTTGCCCGCCGGTTGCGTCACTTCCACCTGCTGCGGCCAGGGCATCAGCGGCAAATCACCCGCCGGCTGCGCCAGCGCGCCGCAAGAAAACCATAACGATGAAGCCAGTAGCGTATAACGGAAAGGTCTGTGCATCGGAAATTCCTCAGAGGAAAAAAACAAAATATCCCCAATGAATTTCAAACCACCGCTAGGCGGCAAGCGCCCGCATCCCCAGGCGCTTAGGTCTGCTAAGTAACTGGGGGGCGGGCGTACAGCCAACAACGCGGTGGCTTGAAAGGCGCAGGGGAAAACAGCCAACGCTGTAGATAAAGACTCAGCACAGAACAGATGTCCAACCGTTGCGGTGAAAAAGCGGACGGGATCACAGTTGCCCCCTCCCGGCCGGAGGGGGAGAACGGGTTATTGCCAGCCGTAGCGGCGCACGAACCAGCCTTTCACGCACTGGGTCAGCACCATGTAACCGGCGAGGATCAGCACCAGCCACGGGAAGTAGCCGAGCGGCAGCGCCTGCAGCTGCAGGAAGCCGGCCAGCGGTGAGAACACCAGGCCGATGCCGGTGGCGATCACCGCCAGCGTCATGATGCACAGCGGCCAGGACGGGCGGCTCTGGATAAACGGAATTTTGCGCGTGCGGATCATGTGCACGATCAGCGTCTGCGACAGCAGCCCTTCCACGAACCAGCCGGACTGGAACAGCGTCTGCATGTCCGGCGTATTGGCCTTGAATACCCACCACATCAGGCTGAAGGTCAGCACGTCGAAAATTGAACTGATCGGCCCAAAGAACACCATAAACCGCCCCAGATCGGCGGAGTTCCAGCGCTGCGGCTGGGTGATCTGATCGTCGTCGACGTTATCGAACGGGATGGCGATCTGCGAGATGTCGTACATCAGGTTCTGAATCAACAGGTGCAGCGGCAGCATCGGCAGAAACGGCAGGAAGGCGCTGGCGATCAGCACGCTGAACACGTTGCCGAAGTTGGAGCTGGCGGTCATCTTGATGTATTTCAGCATGTTGGCGAAGGTGCGGCGCCCTTCGATCACCCCCTGCTCCAGCACCATCAGGCTTTTTTCCAGCAGGATGATGTCCGCCGCTTCCTTGGCGATGTCCACCGCCGAATCGACGGAGATGCCGATATCGGCCGCGCGCAGCGCCGGCGCGTCATTGATGCCGTCGCCCATAAAGCCCACCACGTGCCCCTGGCGGCGCAGCAGTTTGACGATGCGCTCCTTGTGCAGCGGCGTCAGCTTGGCGAACACCGTGGTGCGCGCCGCCGCCTGCGCCAGCTGCTCGTCGTCCATCTGCTCGATCTCGCTGCCGCGCAGCAGATGATCGGCCTCGAGCCCGACGTCACGGCACACTTTGGCGGCTACCAGCTCGTTGTCGCCGGTGAGGATCTTCACCGTGACGCCGTTCTGTTTCAGCGCCGCCAGCGCCGGTGCGGTGCTTTCCTTCGGCGGATCGAGGAAGGCGACGTAGCCTTCGAGGATCAGATCCGACTCGTCCGCCACGCCGTATTCATGGGTTTGCGCCGGCAGGATCTTGTTGGCCACTGCCACCACCCGCAGCCCCTGCTGGTTGAGATCGTCGGTGATACGGCGGATCCTCGCCAGCAGCGCCTCGCTCAGCGGGATCACCTCGTCTTCGTGGCGCACGTGGCTGCAAATCGCCAGCATCTCTTCCAGCGCGCCCTTGCACACCAGCTCGTGATACTCGTTGTCTTTGGCCACCACCACCGACATGCGGCGGCGCACGAAGTCGAACGGGATCTCATCCACCTTACGGTAGTTTTGCAGCGCCTCCGGCTGCCGGTTCTGCTCCGCGCAGCTCAGCACCGCCACGTCGAGCAGGTTTTTCAGCCCGGTCTGGTAGAAGCTGTTCAGCCAGGCGTAGCGCAGCACCCGCTCGCTGCCGGCGCCGAACGCATCGGTATGGCGCTCCAGCACGATCTTGTCCTGGGTCAGGGTGCCGGTCTTGTCGGTGCACAGAATATCCATGGCGCCGAAGTTCTGGATGGCGTCCAGCCGTTTGACGATCACCTTCTGGCGCGACAGCTTCACCGCCCCTTTGGCCAGCGTCGAGGTGACGATCATCGGCAGCATCTCCGGCGTCAGCCCGACCGCCACCGACAGCGCGAACAGCGCCGCCTCCCACCAGTCGCCCTTGGTGTAGCCGTTGATCAGCAGCACGATCGGCGTCATCACCAGCATAAAGCGGATCAGCAGCCAACTGACCTTGCTGATGCCGCTCTGGAAGGCGTTCGGCTGCTCATCCTGGCTGGTGACGCGCTGCGCCAGCTGGCCGAAATAGGTGCCGCCGCCGGTGCCGATCACCATCGCCAGCGCGGTGCCGCTGACCACGTTGGTGCCCATGAAGCACAGATTCCGGCAGTCGAGCGGATCGGCCGCCGGCGCCTGCGGCGCGGCGGATTTCTCCACCGGCAGCGATTCGCCGGTCAGCGCCGCCTGGCTGATGAACAGATCCTTGGCCGACAGCACGCGCAGATCCGCCGGGATCATGTCGCCGGCCGCCAGCTTGATGATGTCGCCCGGCACCAGCTGTGCGATCGGCAGCTCCACGTGTTCGCTCTTGCCGGTGTGCGCGTCGCTGCGGATCACCGTGGCGGTGTTGCTCACCATCGCCTTCAGCGCATCGGCCGCCCGGTTGGAGCGCGCCTCCTGGATGAAGTTCAGCAACGTGGAGATCAGCACCATCAGCGCGATCACCAAGGCGCCGGTCAGATCCTCGGTGGCGTAAGAGATCATGCCGAGCGCGGTCAGCAGCAGGTTGAACGGGTTGCGGTAGCAGTGCCAGAGGTGTTGCCACCAGGCCTCTTTCTGCTGATCGTCGATGACGTTCTCGCCGCAGCGCTGGCGCACCTGTTCCGCCTCATGGGCGGTGATGCCTTCCGGGTGGCTGTGAAAACGCTCAAACAGTTGCATCGTCTCTGCGGCGGCGCATTCCAGCCGCTGCTGCGCCAGGCCGGCCGGCATATCGCGCGCAGCGCCGCTGACGCCGTCCAGCAGGCTGTCGCGACGCACCAAACGGCGCGGGAGGCCGCGGGCGAACAGGCCCAGCAGCTGACGGGGGAGTTTTTTCAATTTCATGGGTCGCACCTCGTCGCCCGGTGCCTCACGGCAGCGGGTAAACGGGGATCGTCATCGGCCGGGCGGATGGCGGGTGCGCCAAAAAGCCTCTGCCAACGCAGATCCTTATTCTTTTTTTCAGCAGCAGGAGCGAACGACGACGCGCACGCTACCGGTTACCGTGATGTACTTCACCGGTAAAACAGCAGCGCCAGGCGGAGAGGTTTTACCGGAGAACCGAGTGAGTGTCTAAAGCAGTCGGGTCGGGGTCCA
The DNA here is from genome assembly GCF_052166375.1 of Serratia sp. CY83965. NCBI lineage: Bacteria > Pseudomonadati > Pseudomonadota > Gammaproteobacteria > Enterobacterales > Yersiniaceae > Serratia > Serratia sp. CY83965. The sequence goes on from NZ_JBJNOV010000009.1 coordinate 91,868, forward strand.
TATGGGGAATAACCTCCGGTAAAGGGGAAAACAGAGCGGCAGGAGCGGCCGTTCAGCGCAGTGCAACAATCCCGTTTTGCATCAAGATCCCCGTAGGAAAATGAGCTATGCTGACGGGCATTGTTTTACAGGCCGTTATGTTACGCCTGTCCACTTCAACGAAAAGTAAACCATGCAAAACCGGCTGACCATCAAGGACATCGCGCGCCTGAGCGGCGTAGGCAAATCCACCGTCTCACGCGTGCTGAACAATGAAGGCAGCGTGAGCCCGCAAACCCGTGAACGGGTGGAAGCGGTGATCCGTCAGCAAGGGTTTACCCCCTCCAAGTCGGCGCGCGCCATGCGCGGCCAGAGCGACAAAGTGGTAGGCATCATCGTTTCTCGTCTCGATTCGCCGTCGGAGAACCAGGCGGTGCGCACCATGCTGCCGCTGCTGTACCAGCAGGGCTTCGATCCGATCGTGATGGAGAGCCAGTTCGAAACTCGTCTGGTGCAGGAGCATCTGCACGTACTGCATCAGCGCAACGTCGACGGCGTGATCCTGTTTGGCTTCACCGGCCTGACCGCGGCGATGCTCAAGCCGTGGCAGGAAAAAATGGTGGTGATGGTGCGCGAATACGACGGCTTCTCGTCCGTCTGCTATGACGACGCCGGCGCGGTGAACCTGTTGATGGATCGCCTGTATCAACAAGGGCATCGGCATATTGGCTATCTGGGGGTGCAGCTCAGCGACGCCACCACCGGCCAGCGCCGCTATCAGGCCTATCTCGACGCCTGTGAACGCCTCACGCTCACGCCACGTGCCACGCTGGGCGAGCTGAGCTACCAGAGCGGTTTCCAGCACGCCGCCGAAGTGATCGATGCGCACACCAGCGCGCTGATTTGCGCCTCCGACAGCATCGCCCTGGGGGCGATCAAATACCTGCAACAACAGCCGGCGCGCGCCATCCAGGTATGCGCCATCGGCAACACCCCGCTGCTCAGCTTCCTGTTCCCCGACACGCTGTCGGTCGAGTTCGGCTACGGCAGCGCCGGCCTGCTGGCGGCGCAGCAGCTGTTGGCACAGCTCAGTGGCGAACAGGGGATCCGCCGCCTGGTGGTGCCCAGCAAACTTTCCTGACTCCCTGATTAGAAGTTGACCATTTTTTGTCATTTTGTGATCCTCGCCCCAAACCGGGAACGTTCCCATTTCATTCAAAAAGCCGAGTGGCTAAGCTTTGATCATTACTCAGTCAACACCTCTGCAGGTATCCCATAATGAGCAAAGTAAAACAGCAGGATATTGATCGCCTGATTGTTTTGGTCGGCGGCCGCGAGAACATCGCCACCGTCAGCCATTGCATTACCCGGCTGCGTTTCGTCCTCAACGATCCCAGCAAGGCCAGCCCCAAAGAAATCGAAGAGCTGCCGATGGTCAAAGGCTGCTTCACCAACGCCGGGCAGTTCCAGGTGGTGATCGGCACCGACGTCGGCGACTACTATCAGGCGCTGATCGCCAGCACCGGCGTCAACGAGGCCGACAAGGAGCAGGCCAAGGTAGCCGCCCGCCAGAACATGACCTGGACCGAGCGCACCATCTCCCACTTCGCCGAGATCTTCTTCCCGCTGCTGCCGGCGCTGATCAGCGGCGGTCTGATCCTCGGCTTCCGCAACGTGATCGGCGACATCCCGATGTCCGGCGGCCAAACGCTGGCGCAGATGCACCCGGCGTGGAAAACCGTTTACGACTTCCTGTGGCTGCTCGGTGAAGCGATCTTCATGTTCCTGCCGGTGGCCATCTGTTGGTCGACGGTGAAAAAGATGGGCGGCACCCCGGTGCTCGGCATCGTGCTGGGCGTCACCCTGGTGTCGCCGCAGCTGATGAACTCCTACCTGCTCGGCCAGCAAACGCCGGAAGTGTGGAACTTCGGCTGGTTCGTGATCCAGAAAGTGGGTTATCAGGCGCAGGTGATCCCGTCGATCCTGGCGGGCATGGCGCTGGGCTGGATCGAAACCCGGCTGAAAAAGATCGTCCCCGACTATCTCTATCTGGTGGTGGTGCCGGTGGTTTCGCTGCTGCTGGCGGTGTTCCTGGCGCACGCGCTGATCGGGCCGTTCGGCCGCATGATCGGCGACGGCGTCGCCTGGGCGGTGAAAGCGGTGATGACCGGCAGCTTCGCGCCGGTGGGCGCCGCGCTGTTCGGCTTCCTGTATGCGCCGCTGGTGATCACCGGCGTGCACCAGACCACGCTGGCCATCGACATGCAGATGATCCAGAGCATGGGCGGCACCCCGGTGTGGCCGCTGATTGCGCTGTCCAACATCGCGCAGGCCTCGGCAGTGCTCGGCATCATCATCATCAGCCGCAAGGCCAACGAGCGTGAAATTTCGGTGCCGGCGGCGATCTCCGCCTACCTCGGCGTGACCGAACCGGCGATGTACGGCATCAACCTCAAATACCGCTTCCCGATGCTGTGCGCGATGATCGGCTCCGCGATCGCGGGCCTGATCTGCGGCCTGGACGGCGTAATGGCCAACGGCATCGGCGTCGGTGGCCTGCCGGGCATCCTGTCTATCAAGCCGCAGTTCTGGCTGATTTACTCGCTGGCGATTCTGGTGGCGATCGTCATCCCGCTGGTGCTGACCATCATGGTCTACAAACGCAAGGCCGCCCGCGGCGAGCTGCCGGTTTAATTGACGCAAAATACGCAACATGAATGTAGAGGCTGGAAATACCCTATAGCTTTCGAGCTGCAGCTAGGCGGCAAGGGTGCAAGTCCCCAGGAGCTTACTCAAGTAAGTGACTGGGGTGCAGCGCCAGCAGCCAACAACGCTGCAGTTTGAAAGATGAAGGGTACGGGCCCGTTGTCACGATTCAAAGGTATACAGCTATGAGCAACCCAACCCCCTGGTGGCAGAACGGCGTCATCTACCAAATTTATCCGAAGAGTTTTCAGGACAGCACCGGCAACGGCTACGGCGATTTGGCCGGCGTGACCCGGCGGCTGGACTATCTGCAGGAGCTGGGCGTCGACGCCATCTGGCTGACGCCGGTCTACGTATCGCCGCAGGTGGACAACGGCTATGACGTGGCGGACTACTGCGCCATCGATCCGGCTTACGGCACGATGGCGGACTTCGAGCAGTTGGTCGCCGCCGCCCACCAGCGCGGCATCCGCATCGTGATGGACATGGTATTCAACCACACCTCGACCGAGCACCCGTGGTTCAAGGCCGCGCAGGATCGCCACAGCCCGTATCGCCAGTTCTACGTCTGGCGCGACGGCGAAGGCGATACGCCGCCGAACAACTGGCGCTCCAAGTTCGGCGGCAACGCCTGGCAATGGCACGCCGACAGCGGCCAGTACTACCTGCACCTGTTCGCCACCGAGCAGGCGGATCTCAACTGGGAACACCCGCCGGTGCGCGAAGAGCTGAAGAAAGTGTGTCAGTTCTGGGCGGACAAAGGCGTCGACGGTCTGCGCCTCGACGTGATCAACCTGGTGTCCAAACAGCAGGACTTCCCGTCCGACAGCCAGGGCGACGGCCGCCGCTTCTATACCGACGGCCCGCGCATCCACGAGTTCCTGCAGGAGATGAGCCGCGAGGTGTTTCAGCCGCGCGGCCTGATGACGGTGGGCGAGATGTCCTCCACCACGCTTGAGCATTGCCAGCAGTACGCGGCGCAGAGCGGCGAAGAGCTGTCGATGACCTTCAACTTCCACCACCTGAAGGTGGACTACGCCGGCGGCGAAAAATGGACGCGGGCGGCGCCGGATTACGTGGAGCTGAAGCAGATCTTCCGCCACTGGCAGCAAGGAATGCATAACCGCGCCTGGAACGCGCTGTTCTGGTGTAACCACGATCAGCCGCGCATCGTGTCGCGCTTCGGCGATGAAGGCGCACTGCGGGCGCCGGCCGCCAAAATGCTGGCGATGGTGCTGCACGGCATGCAGGGCACGCCTTATATCTACCAGGGTGAAGAGATCGGCATGACCAACCCCGGCTTCCGCGCCATCGAGCAGTATCGCGACGTGGAAAGCCTGAACATGTACGCTGAACTGCGCGCTCAGGGCCGCGGCGACGCCGAACTGCTGGCGATCCTGGCCGACAAATCGCGCGACAACGGCCGCACGCCGATGCAGTGGAGCGCCGCGCCGCACGCCGGTTTCACCACCGGCACGCCGTGGATCGGCTGCGCCGAGAACTACCCGCAGATCAACGCCGAAGCGGCGCTGGCCGACCTCGACTCGGTGTTTTACGCCTACCGCCAGCTGATCACCCTGCGCAAGCAGTATCCGCTGCTGACCCACGGCGACTATCAGGATCTGGCGCCGGAGCATCCGGCGCTGTGGTGCTATCAGCGCAGCTGGAACGGCCAGCGCCTGCTGGTGGCGGCCAACCTGAGCCGCGAGCCGCAGGCCTGGGCGGCGGCGGGCGTGGAGCCTTCCGCCCAGTGGCGCCCGCTGATGAGCAACTACAGCGACTCAGCGGATCAGCCGCAGGCGCTGACGCTGCGGCCGTTCGAAGCGGTGTGGTGGCTGCTCGAAGACTAACCCCACAGGGCGCGGCGAGCGCTGCGCCCTACCATTTCCCCAGCAGCGCCGCCACCCCGGCGGCCTCTTGCGCCAACTGCTCATCGCTCATGTCGCTCACGCCCTGCACCAAATGCGGCGGCAGATAATCCATGCCGGTCAGGTTGGCCATGGCGTGGAACGGCAACAGCAGATCCTGCACCGGATAACGGTTATACCCTTGCGCCGTATAAGCCTGCGCGTCGCCGCCGGTGCTCACCACCAGCTGCAGCGGCTTGCCGTGCAGCTGGGTGCCTGCGCTGCCGTAGGCGAAACCGTAGGTTAATACCGCATCCTGCCATTCGCTGAGGATCGCCGGCGAGCTGTACCAATAAAACGGGAACAGCATCACTACCGCATCATGGCTCTGCAGCAGTTCCTGCTCGCGCGCCACGTCGATGCGGTAATCCGGGTACGCGCGGATCAGTTCGTGAACGGTCACGTTGGGCAGCGGGCGTACGGCCTCGATCAACGCCTTATTAATGCGTGACTCGTCGGGGGTGCGGTGGGCGGTTAACACTAAAATGCGTGACATAACGATTCCTCGGTCATAAGAAGATGAGGGCATTTTTCCATTTCCGCCGCTTCGGGTGTAGGCTGTTAAAGGTCACTTCAATTTCAACCGAAAGTATCAACCACTATGTCGCTGCCCTTTGACGTGCACCGCCTGCTGCCGGCCTTCCTCGCCGCCGCACAGGCGCAAAATTTCTCCGCCGCCGCTCGCCAGCTGGGCGTGACGCCGGCGGCGGTCAGCAAAAACATCCGCGCGCTGGAAGAGAAGCTGGCGCTGCGGCTGTTTCAGCGCAACACCCACAACGTGCTGCTGACCGACGAGGGCAAAGCGCTGCTGGCGCAGGTGGCGCCGCTGTGGCAGGCATTGGCGGCGACGCTGGAAAGCGCCGGCGGCGAACGGCAGGCGCCTGCCGGCGTGGTGCGCGTCACGATGATCCCCGGCTTCGGCCGCCAGATGCTGATGCCGTTGATCCCGCAATTTCTGGCGCGCTACCCGCAGATCGATCTCGATCTGTCACTGGATGCGCGGGTGGTGAATCTGGTGGGCGAAGGTTTTGACGTCGGCATCGGCAGCCGGGTCGATCCCGACAGCCGGCTGGTGGCCCGCCCGCTCTACCCGATGCATATGGTGCTGGCGGCGTCACCCGACTATCTGGCGCGGCGCGGTGAACCGCAAACGCCGCACGATCTGCTGCGGCACGACTGCCTGCTGCACCGTAACCCGGCCAACGGCCGCCACGTCAAATGGCAGTTGCGCCATAAAGGCGAAACGCTGGCGCTGGATCTGAACGGCCGCCTGGTGGTCAGCCGCCCGGAGATGTTGCTGGATGCAGCGCTGGCCGGGCTGGGCATCGTCAACCTGGCGCACTGGTACGTCGAGAAACACTTCGAGCAGGGCACGCTGCGGCCGGTGCTGGCGGAATGCTGGCCGCGCCCGGTGCAGCTGTGGCTCTATTACGCTTCGGCGGATCTGCCGCCGCGGGTGCGCGTCTGGGTGGATTTTCTGCTGGAACATTTTCGCGATCGGCCGGCGGGCGATTGACGACTGTTCAGCTTGCGCACGCTCTTCCGTTTTCCTTGTTCTACATCAAAAGAATCGCGCCAATATCTATATATAGTGCATTAAGAATTGCTAACACCTATATATAGTAGTTATCCACAAAATCATCCACACGCCGCCACAGCCCTTGCGCGCTGCGGCTTTGCCCTGTGGATAAGCGAAATTTGACGGTTGCTCGCCACGCCAGGCGGGTATGAACGCTCCCTCGGGGAACAAGGAGTACAACGTGAAACCAGTAGTGATTAAGCGGGACGGTTGCCAGGTACCTTTTGACGAAGCGCGCATTGCGCAGGCCATCGAGCGCGCCGCGCTGGCGGTGGGCGTGGTCGACGCCGACTACTGCGCCACCGTCGCCCGCGTGGTCGCTCAGCGCATGGAGCAGCAGCCGCGCGTCGATATCCACGAGATCCAGCAGGCGGTGGAAAACCAGCTGATGGCCGGCGAATACAAACAGCTGGCGCGCGCCTATATCGAATACCGCCACGATCGCGACGTGGCGCGCGAGCTGCGCGGCCGCCTGAATCAGGAAATTCGCGGCCTGGTCGAGCAAAGCAACCGCGCGCTGCTGAACGAAAACGCCAACAAGGACAGCAAGGTGATCCCCACCCAGCGCGACCTGCTGGCGGGCATCGTCGCCAAACACTACGCCAAGCAGCACATCCTGCCGCGCGACGTGGTGCTGGCCCATGAACGCGGCGAAATTCACTACCACGATCTCGACTACTCGCCGTTCTTCCCGATGTTCAACTGCATGCTGATCGATCTGAAAGGCATGCTGACCAACGGCTTCAAGATGGGCAACGCCGAGATTGAGCCGCCGAAGTCGATCTCCACCGCCACCGCCGTGACCGCGCAGATCATCGCCCAGGTCGCCAGCCATATTTATGGCGGCACCACCATCAACCGCATCGATGAAATTCTGGCGCCGTTCGTCGACGAGAGCTTCCGCAAACACCTGCAGGTGGCGGAAGAATGGCAGATCCCGGACGCCAAAGGCTATGCCATGGCGCGCACCGAGAAAGAGTGTTACGACGCCTTCCAGTCGCTGGAGTACGAGGTCAACACCCTGCACACCGCCAACGGCCAGACGCCGTTCGTCACCTTCGGCTTCGGCCTCGGCACCAGTTGGGAATCGCGCCTGATCCAACGCTCAATCCTGAAAAACCGCATCGCCGGGCTGGGCAAAAACCGCAAGACCGCCGTGTTCCCCAAGCTGGTGTTCGCCATCCGCGACGGCCTCAACCACCAGTACGGCGATCCGAACTACGACATCAAGCAGCTGGCGCTGGAGTGCGCCAGCAAGCGCATGTACCCGGACATCCTCAACTACGATCAGGTGGTGAAGGTCACCGGCTCGTTCAAAACGCCGATGGGCTGCCGCAGCTTCCTCGGCACCTACGAGCAGGACGGCGAGCTGGTGCACGACGGCCGCAACAACATCGGCGTCATCAGCCTCAACCTGCCGCGCATCGCGCTGGAGGCAATGGGCGATGAGTCGCGCTTCTGGGCGCTGCTGGATCAGCGCCTGCAGCTGGCGAAAAAGGCCCTGATGACGCGCATCGCCCGGCTGGAAGGCATCAAGGCGCGGGTGGCGCCAATCCTGTACATGGAAGGCGCCTGCGGCGTGCGGCTCAAGGCCGACGACAACATCGCCGATATCTTCAAGAACGGCCGCGCCTCGATTTCGCTGGGCTACATCGGCCTGCACGAGACCATCAACGCGCTGTTCGGCGGCAAAAACCACGTGTATGACGACGAAGCGCTGCGCGCCAAAGCGGTGGCGATCGTCGCGCGGCTGCGCGCCGCCGTCGACGCCTGGAAAGACGAGACCGGCTACGGCTTCAGCCTCTACAGCACGCCGAGCGAAAACCTGTGCGATCGCTTCTGCCGGCTGGACACCGCCGATTTCGGCGTGGTGCCGGGCGTCACCGACAAGGGCTATTACACCAACAGCTTCCACCTCGACGTGGAGAAGAAGGTCAATCCGTACGACAAGCTGGACTTCGAAGCGCCCTACCCGCCGTTAGCCAGCGGCGGCTTCATCTGCTACGGCGAATACCCGAACCTGCAACACAACCTGAAGGCGCTGGAAGACGTATGGGACTACAGCTACACCCGGGTGCCTTACTACGGCACCAACACACCGATCGACGAGTGCTACGAATGCGGCTTCACCGGTGAATTCTCCTGCACCAGCAAAGGCTTCACCTGCCCGAAATGCGGCAACCACGACTCGGCCAAGGTCTCGGTCACCCGCCGGGTGTGCGGCTATCTCGGCAGCCCCGATGCCCGGCCGTTCAACGCCGGCAAGCAGGAAGAGGTGAAACGCCGGGTGAAACACCTCGGTAATGGGCAGCTCGGCTGAAAAGCGCCGTGCAACCTAGGCAGAAGCCTGTTCATCAGGCGTGATTGTCGCAGTCAGTTTGCCTTCGGCCTGCGCGCACCAACCGCAGCGTACACGCAGTACGTGAGGATTGGGAGCACTGCCCGGAGGCAAAATGGCCAGTAAAATAGCCTGATGGGCAGGCCTCACATGAATTATCACCAGTACTATCCGATCGACGTGGTCAACGGCCCCGGCACCCGCTGCACGCTGTTTGTCGCCGGCTGCGTGCACCAGTGCCCCGGTTGCTACAACAAAAGCACCTGGCGACTCAACTCCGGCCAGCCGTTTACCCCGGCGCTGGAAGATCGCATCATCGCCGATCTGAACGATGCGCGCGTGCCGCGCCAGGGGCTGTCGCTCTCCGGCGGCGATCCGCTGCATCCGGCCAACGTGCCGAGCATCTTGAAGCTGGTGAAACGAGTGCGCGCCGAGTGCCCCGGCAAGGATATCTGGCTGTGGACCGGCTACCGGCTGGCGGAGCTGGACGCGCAGCAAATGCAGGTGGTGGACAGGATCAATGTGCTGATCGACGGCAAGTTCGTGCAGGATTTGAAAGACCCGGCGCTGATCTGGCGCGGCAGCAGTAACCAAGTGGTGCATAGGTTGCGTTGAGCTGACAACAACACATGTCTCAGCGTCTGTTGACCTAGCTACAACTACGGTATGGAGACAATCTGACCGGTGGGTCTGGCCAAGAGTAGACGTTGCTAAAACCGTTCTGTACCTACCAATGGGGGCTGGTCAGGGTATTGCGGGTAAATACCACTACATTTTTCCGAGCCCCTCATGGTATTTCAGTTACATTGGCCGATACCTAGTATATGAGTAAGAATAAGGCGAACATTAATATGAGGGTTACTATTCAGAAGCATGTCAGCGGCAAGACGGCTGACCATCAATAATAAGCCGCTAAAGACCCCCTCTAGCGGCTCAAGGCATGAGCAGTTTCCTGTTCACACCAGACGGAGCGAGGCCCTTGATAGTGAGGTTGAGGTTCCTCCGCTATTACCCCCGTTAATTGCCGCCACACCGTAAAGCAGACTGCTCAGTTCATCGAGAGGCACGTTAAGCTCATCACTCAGTTGAGCCAGATGAATGCCGTTACTCGCCAGAGCGACCATCACTTTTTCAATAATGAGCGACCTTTCACGCTCAATTCCTCCCGGCTCACCGGTTCGATATCCCTTTGCCGTTGCATCGCGCATCAGGCTGTTATACTGCCATTCCGTCAGCACATTCAGATTGCGCATTCTGACAATCAGAGCCATCGCCGAGACTTTCCAGAGCGATTTCAGCTGAATGATTTTGTCGAATGTCGGGAACGCCATTTTAACGGCCATTACGTTTTCCGGGGGCATCAGAAATGCTGACGCAAAAGCATCCGCTTCACGCTCAGCATCCTGTCCTTTAACATCACCATGGCGGTGAAGTACCAGGTGGGCCAGCTCATGTGCCGCATCAAAACGGCTGCGTTCACCTGATTTACGCGTGTTAAGGAAGATGTAAGGGACATCATCTTTCCAGAACGAAAATGCATCGATACTCGCCGTTTCCTCCGAGAGCCAGAAGACCTTAACGCCGTGCTTCTCCAGAAGATGAACAACGTTGGTGATGCTCTTCTTACCAATTCCCCAAGCTTCGCGCACCGCCTGAGCAGCGATCTCAGGTTCACTTCCACGAAGATTAGGTAATTCAGGTTGAGGCAGAGTGAAGCGGGTGCTGAAATACTCGCTCAGCATAACTCCCAACGCACCGGCACCAATTGCCGCATGCTGATCTGCGGCTTTTGTCGTGCGCAAAGAACGGAATGAAACCGTCAGTGGATCGATTGCTTCAACGTCATCCCCGAAGAAAAAGGACTCTGGATATTTCAGAGCACCAGCGTACGCTTGGATCGTCTCCTGAGTGGGTTCATACAGACAATAGTCTTTCTCGTACTCAATTACTATACGACTGGAGAGCCCCATTTGCTCTGCCAGTTCTTTCAGGGTCAGCTTACGTCTAATCCGAGCCAACTTGATTCGGGACGGATTAAAAAGACGTTTACCGTCATCAACAGGATTACTCATTTGCTTTCAACAGAAATTGATATGTCATCATCGAAATCCTCATCAGGGAAAATATCCGCACCTTCAAATGGCAGAGGACTCAAAATAATACGCTCACTCCATGCGCTTACGCGGGCAAATCCGTCCTGATTTACCATTCCTACCGGATAAGACACCTCGCAGCGAACCTCTTTGTTAGCCGCATCATAATAATACAGGACGATATAAGTACGGGTGCTGTCTATCGGAGTGATTTCAGACTTGCCTGAATACAACGTATCCGTCTGGAACATATCAACTGTGCCAGGATTGTTGTGAACAATCGAGCGAGTTGCCTCACCCTTGGCATTTTTGGTTTTCGGTAATCCATCAGGACGTCCAGTGTGTCTGTCGCCCGAGGTGATAATCAGATTAACCCCCCTAGCTGAGTTAGCGACCATTTCCATTCGCTTGACCACTTCAGGAGACCAGCCGTTACCCTTGCCAATCAGTACACGACGGGTCGCGGCAACCATCTCACTCCAGAAACGGAACCCTGCATCCACTGCGGGGTGAAGCTTGCTAGATTTGCGACGCTCGTACAAAGCAGACGTCAGAGCAGCGTGAATATCGTTTTCTGAAAAACCCAGTTCATTAAGTACAACATCTGAATCAGCTTCAGTATGCAGGATACAATAAGGCATGGTCATGAAGGTCTCTCCGTCAGGTTCACTTCATGATTTCAACATAATTATTATGATAAAATCAAGAAGTGATTACCGGGAAAGTCACTGTAGGGTACGATCGCCTACCGGGGTGGGGTCAGTCCAATCCGCGCTGAAGACTTTGAATAGCAGCCTTTTGCTAAGGTGTGTAAGTCGATAACACACTTTTTTCTTGGTTCACAAGACATTAAAAGGATATAACTGTTGAGCTGTCGCTCTCCGGCGGCGATCCGCTGTACCCGGCCAACGCGACGAGCATCTTATAGCGGGTAAAACGGGTGCGCGCCGAATGCACCGGTAAAGATATCCGGCTGTGGACCGGCTACTTGCTGGCGGAGCTGGACGCGCAGCAAATGCAGGTGGTGGACAGGATCAACGTGCTGATCGACGGCAAGTTCGTGCAGGATTTGAAAGATCCGGCGCTGATCTGGCGCGGCAGCAGCAACCAGGTGGTGCATAGGTTGCGATGAGCTGATAACTCGTGTCTCGACGTGTGTTAATCCAGAGTCGGCTGACACAGCTACGGTCAGAGCTAAACCTGATCTGATAGGTGGCTTTGTGCCAGAAACGGACAGTGAGCCTCGAGTGGAAAAATAACGATTAATATTGAAGCTTGTTGTCCGAGTCTTGTATTTTTATCAAATTCTAAATGAATAAGGCATCTACTAAACTCAACGCGCTGGTACTAGCGGTAAGGGCAATTCGTTTTCTGGCCTCCTTATACTGAACATTAGGAATCTGAGCTATTTGTATGGGATGGTGCAATCTGAGGTGAGCTGAAAAAGTCAATGCAGCCTCGTTGTCCAGATTTAAAAAAAAGCGTGAGAAGCCTGAATCAAGACTGAAAGCTAACAGTAGCCGCCAACCTACATGGAGAAAATTTTATGGCAGTAGAAAATCGAGAAAGACTTAACGAAATCCTTCGTGAACTAAAAGACGGTATGTCCCCAAACCCAATATCAGTGCGAGAATTCATAAGCTGGTTTGGCGCAGAGCGTCGAGGCTACATGGTTGCGTACAAAATTCGCAAAGCATTAGAAAGCTTAGGAGTTAAAACCGAACCTGATTTTGATAGTGTGCCGCTGGATGCAAAAATTACTATCTATGCATCTCCGGGGAATGACGCAACGACCCATGAAGCAGGTGAATGCTTAGGCGAGGCAACCGAATCAAGTAACGCCGAATTGGCTACACCTGAAACAGTATTTCAGCCGCAAGATGAACTAATTTCCGGTGCAGTTTCCGAGCCAGCCTTCCGTGTTAGTCGACTCGAAGCATCGGATGTTAAGCTAGTGACCGTGAAACCTGACGCCACATTAACAGAAGCCATCACATTGATGTTGCGGCATGACTACTCTCAACTACCCGTTATGACCAGCGAGCGAGATGTTAAAGGTGTTATTAGTTGGGAAAGCATTGCTCCAAAACTAGCGTTGACCAAATCTGAATCTGCGGTTGTGCGTGATTATATGAAGCCACACAGGGAAATAAACGCCAGCGACTCTATTTTTTCTGCACTACCTAGAATTATTGAGTATGCTTACGTATTAGTGCGATCTTCTGATCAAAGAATTAGTGGGATTATAACTACTACCGATCTTAGTTCTCAGTTCAGACAGTTGTCAGAACCTTTTCTTTTACTATCTGAAATCGAAAATCATATTCGTAAGCTGATAGATGGAAAATTTACGAAAGATGAGCTTGTTAGCATCGTTAATCCATCTGACAGCGAACGGGTTATAGAGTCGGTCGCAGATTTAACCTTTGGGGAATATATACGACTTTTTGAAAATCCAGAATTGTGGAAAAAAACCGAACTTCAAATAGATAAGAAAATCTTTACTAAAGAGCTCGACAAGGTCAGAATAATTCGTAACGACGTGATGCACTTTGATCCAGATGGTATATCAGAGGAAAATCACGAGCTTCTTCATAACTTTGTAAGGTTTATTCATACTATACAAAGCTTATCAAGAAAATAAGAGTGACCTGCTCCCTGTTGATTAACACGCAGCAATGTTAGTAATGCGACTATTTGGGTGCGAGATCAACTGTCAACTTCCGCTCCTCGCTCAAAACAGACGTGTCTGTTCACCAATCTGTCCGCTTGGCATCAAGGGACGCCAGTAACGCGATACCGGCGACACAGGGTGAGTTCCTTCCTTAAGTGCCCTCACATCATCTTTAATAATGGTTTACCCTGATGTAACGGATGATCAGAAGTCCATCAGGTCATCGAATTTCTGAGGTGGCTCTTGTTTTCTAACGCTATCTCCCTGATGAATCTCCGTTTCATTTGTTTGGTATTTTACACCAGTAATTTTATGATAAGTCATACTGTTGGTTTTCATCAGTAGTACATCATTTGCGTCATGCGAGGATGAAAATGAACCCATATATCTCGGTTTTATTTTTTCCTCAACTATCAACTGAATTTCCGGAACAAAAGCATACTGGTCATCTTCGATGTGTTCATACATCTCGACATTATATCGGCGAGATTTATCTGCGGCATGCCTGACGCCGGAAGACTTATTAAACAGAACGATATTATATCCTGTCTCAGCATCCTCACCGTTGGCATCTACCTGGGTAGATTTAAAGCTGACACCATCAAGCTTGAATTTATTTCGGTCACCGAGGTAATCGGCAACCACTTGGGTGATGAGGTAATCACTGTCCTGCCTTTTTCCAAAAGTAGGGAGCGTCAGCTTACGGGAAAGCGTACTGAAAAAAATCGCGCGCTCACTGGTTTTGCGAGTCTGAGGATCAAATTTACTACCCGAGCCGAAACTAAGCGAGTCAAGGGCAGAAATGTCCAGCACTTTTAGCTCGCGTAACGGTACAAAACAGGCCGTTACTACAATACTGCCGACGGGCGGCCTTACTTCAGCAATTGCCACATTCACTGAGGTTGCACCGTAAAATACTGAAATCCCCTGTGCGTTCATACGGCCCGACCGCGCCAAAGTTGTTGGGGGAGGTCCAAAATTTTTCTCGGGCTGCTCCAAAGCTTGCTTTACTTCCTCTTGGTCCTCAAAGACCCTTGCACGAAAAAGATGAACTTCATCAGTCAGAGTTTTTATCGGTGAATTACTGTCTCTGTTTTTTAGTTTATCGATATCACTGAAAAGTGAATCCAGGAAATCATTAACTTCACGGTTAAAATATCGTGTTTCTTTCATAAGGGAGTCAGTGGCTTTACTCCAGGTATGTGCAAGCTCTCCGCTATAGTGATTTATATGCCGATAAACAAACCCATCATTATACCGGATGTAGTCATAATCGTTATGTGGATTATATTCATCACAAAGAAATTGATAAATATCTTCAGCTACGTCCCATTCGACGCCCAGTTCTCCGCAGATGACATCCTGCGCGCTATCACCGCGCCCGGAATCATATATATCCTCATACATATCATAGTAGTATTCAAAAACCTCATTCATCATCCTGAGGATATATTCGAGGTGGATATTTTTACGCTTCCTTTTGCAGTAAGAGCAAATCTGACCGTTACTTCCGGTTTTCCTTATATGCTGCATGACATATTTATCGCTCACGCATTTATGACAAATATACTTATCTTCCCACATTTTTTACCCACTCATCATCAGCTGATACAAGGTCACTTTCCTGCAATTTTATAATTAAATCAAGCATGGAACACCCCTTCTCACCTCAATGCTTTCAGTGTAAAAATAATTAGTAATGCGCTGTACTGATAATAATTACGAACTTCCGCTTCTCGCTCAAAACTAACGGCCAGTGACCTACTCCCCGTAAACGCTGCCAACCCCGCTCTGAACGCCCCCCCCCTCAACACCCTCGCCAATAACGCCCCCAGATTTTCGCCTTAAATATAGCCATTCGTTTTTCTACCTCCGAATGGCTGAGATAAACCGCGGTGCCGTTTCTTAAGCGTTCAAAGGCGGCATCCACCCTTTCACGCAACGCTTGCTCCAAGAACATCGCCTCGACATCCATTTCAGGTTTATTCCGCTGTTCCATTTCCATCTCCTCCTTGAGACAGCATCGGGCCACTCAGCAGCAGCGGTAAGTTACACCAACCCCATCCCCACCACGCCGGTCAGTGCGCCGCACAGCGCCACCAACGCCGCCGTCAGGCACAGCGCGCGGGCGGAGAAGGCTTTGTTGAGCATCAGCAGCGAAGGTAGACTGACCGCCGGCAGGGTCATCAGCAGCGCCAGCGCCGGGCCTGCGCCCATGCCCGCCAGCATCATGGTCTGTACGATCGGGATTTCCGCCGCGGTGGGGATAACAAACAGGCAGCCGACGATCGCCAGACCGATGATCCACAGTAGGCTATTGTCGACGGCGCCGTCGGCGTGCGGGAACAGCCAGACCCGCGCCGCGCCCAGCGCCAGCACCGCCAGCACGTAGATCGGGATGGTCGACCAAAACAGCGCCCACAGCGCTTTGCCCCAGCGGGCGAGGAACGGCTGCTCGTCGCTCTGCGCCATCATCACCGGCGGCTGCGGCGCGGCGGGCTGCGGATCGTTGGCGGTCACGCGCTGCACCAGCCAGGCGATGCCCAGCACCATCACCACGCCCGCCACCAGACGGATGGCGGCGAACGGCCAACCGAGCACAAATCCCATGAACACCAGCGTCGCCGGGTTCAATACCGGGTTGGCGAGCCAAAAGGCCAGCGCGGCGCCGCTGGATACCGACTGGCGGCGCATGCCGGCGGCAACCGGTGCGGCGCAGCAGGTGCACATCATGCCCGGCAGCGCGATCAGCGCCCCCAGCACGGTGCCGGAAAAACGCCGGTGGCCGAGCGTGCGCGCCAGCCAGTCGCGCGGGATCAGCACCTGCACCAGCGAGCCTAACAGCACGCCGAGCAGCGCCGCCTTCCACACCGCGGTGAAGTAGACCAGCGCGTACTGCCAGGCCGCCAGCCAGGGGCTCGCGGCGCCGTCGGCCAGGATAGATTTGCCGATCGAGTGGCTGTCCGCCGCCACGAAGGCCTTGCCGTAGTAAGGCTGCCATTTGACGTAGTAGAGGCCAACGGCCACCACCAGCAGAAACAGGATCGGTTTCCACAGCGGCCAGGCGCGTGGGGCGTGTTCAGGGGCATTCAGAGATTGCGGCATGGTAGCGGCCAGAGTCAGTCAACAAAGGCGCCAGCATAGCGCGCCGCCGCCGCCCGTGCACGCCCGGGCTGTCCTAAATAGTTCATCTGTTCGCCACCGACGCGTAACGCGATTGTCATCTGCGCCCGTCACCATGATGCCGACGAGAAAACCACAGGGTAGACGCCCGATGAAACGCACCGCTTCCGCCTTCATCGCACCGCCATCAGCATGACGAGGTTTTTATTATGATGGAGTTATCTAGACATCCGACCACTTACCCCACCCGCTATCAGCAGATCGCCGCGCAGTTGGAACAGGAGCTGCGCACGCAGTACCGCTGCGGCGACTACCTGCCTTCGGAACAGCAGCTGGCCGAGCGTTACCAGGTCAATCGCCACACCCTGCGCCGCGCGGTGGATCAGCTGGTGGAGCGCGGCTGGCTGCAGCGCCGCCACGGCGTCGGCATTCTGGTGCTGATGCGGCCTTACGACTACCCGCTGCACGCCAATACCCGCTTCAGCCAGAACCTGTTCGAGCAGGGCAGCCACCCCACCAGTGAGCGCTTACTCGCTGTCTTGCGCCCGTGCAATGGGCATGTCGCCAGCGCGCTCTCGCGTGAAGAAGGCGAAATGGTGATCCACCTGCGCACCCTGCGCCGGGTCAACGGCGTGCCGATGAGCGTGATCGACCACTATCTGCCCGATCTGGAGTGGTGGCCGGCGCTACAGCAGTTCCACAGCGGTTCGCTGCACCAGTTTATCGAACAGCACCTCCAGCAGCCGCTGGCCCGCCGCCAGACGCGCATCAGCGCGCGCCGCGCGCAGGCCAAAGAGAGCCGGCTGCTGGAGATCGCCACCCACGCGCCGCTGCTGTGCGTGCGCACCCTTAACGTCCGCAGCGGCGGCGAAGACGTGGCGGAATACTCCGTCAGCCTGGCCCGTGCCGACATGATTGAACTGACGATGGAGCACTGAATGCAAGCCTTAGAGTCGAGACAACGCTGGATGTCGGTGCTGGCGCACAGCCGGCCCGAGCAGCTGCGCAGCCACTGGCAGGCGCTGAACCTCAGCCCGGGTTACCGCAGCATCCGCGCGCCGGAAATCGGCCTGGCCCAGCTGCAGGGACGCATGGGCGCCACCGGCCGCCGCTTCGTGTTGGGGGACATGACGGTCACCCGTGCGGTGGTGCAGCTGGACAACGGCGGCTACGGCTACAGCTATATCGCCGGGCGCGACAAGGCGCACGCCGAGCTGTGCGCGCTGGCCGATGCGCTGCTGCAACAGCCGGAACACGGCGAACGCCTGCAACAACAGCTGATCGCGCCGTTGGCCGCGCTGCAGCACGAACAGCGCCAGCTGCGCGCCCGGGCGATCGCCGCCAGCCGGGTGGACTTCTTTACGCTGGTGCGAGGGGATTAAGCCATGAGTTTATTGACCGGTTTTGAACAACCGATAGACCAATCGCAGCACGCTTTTCGTTTGATTCTTAAAGCCTTGAGCGAACCGGGCCACCGGGTGGCGCTGCCGGCCGGCCCGGCCTGGGCGCCGCTGAACGCCGCCAGCACCGCCGCGCTGCTGACGCTGGCCGATCAGGAAACGCCGCTGCAGCTGTGTGCGGCGCTTAAAAGTGAGCAAGTGCTAACAAACATTCGTTTTCACAGCGGCGCGCCGTTGGCCGCCACGGCGCAGGAGGTCTGTTTTGCCCTGTTCGATGAGCAGCTGCAGGCCGCCGATCTGCAGGCGTTGCCGCACGGCACTGAAATCTCGCCGGAGTTCGGCGCCACGGTGGTGGTGCAGCTTGCTGAGCTGGAGAACGGCGCCGCGCTGCGCCTGACCGGCCCCGGCATCGAGAATCATCGCCTGATTGCGCCGCGCCTGCCGCCGGCGCTGCTCGATTACCTGGTCAACCGTCCGCAGCGCTTCCCGCTGGGGCTGGATATTTTGCTGACCTGCGGCGATCGCCTGCTGGCGATCCCGCGGACCACCCACGTGGAGGTGTGCTGATGTACGTAGCGGTAAAAGGGGGCGAAAAAGCCATTGAGGCCGCCCATCAGCTGCAGGAACAGCTGCGGCGCGGCGACGAGGCGCTGCCGGCGATCGGCGCGGAACAAATTGAACAGCAGCTGGGGCTGGCGGTGGATCGGGTGATGACCGAAGGCGGCATCTACGATCGCGAGCTGGCGGCGCTGGCCATCAAACAGGCCAGCGGCGATCTGGTGGAGGCGATCTTCCTGCTGCGCGCCTATCGCACCACCCTGCCGCGCCTGGCGGTCAGTGAGCCGCTGGCCAGCGAAAACATGCGGCTGGAGCGGCGCATCTCGGCGGTTTACAAGGACTTGCCCGGCGGGCAGGTACTGGGGCCGACCTACGACTACACTCACCGGCTGCTGGACTTCGCGCTGCTGGCGGAAGGCGAGGCGCCGCGCGCGCCGCAGGCCGACGAACCGCTGCCGGACAACTGCAGCCACGTGTTCGATCTGTTGTGTCGACAGCAACTGGCGCGGGAGGAACAGGACGACGGCAGCGCGCCGGACGACATCACCCGCAACCCACCGGTCTACCCCTGCTCGCGCTCGGCGCGCTTGCAGCAGCTGGTGCGCGGCGACGAAGGCTTCCTGCTGGCGCTCGGCTACGCCACCCAGCGCGGCTACGGCCGCAACCACCCGTTCGCCGGCGAGATCCGCACCGGCCACGTTTCGGTGGAGATCGTGCCTGAAGAGCTCGGTTTCGCCATCGATATCGGCGACATCCTGCTGACCGAGTGCGAAATGGTCAACGGCTTCGTCGATCCCAAGGACCACCCGCCGCACTTCACCCGCGGTTACGGGCTGGTGTTCGGCCGCGCCGAGCGTAAGGCGATGGCGATGGCGTTGGTGGATCGCGCATTGCAGAGCCCGGACTACGGCGAAGGCGTCGCCGGCCCGGCGCAGGACGAAGAGTTCGTGCTGGCCCACGCCGACAACGTCGAGGCCGCCGGCTTCGTCTCCCATCTCAAGCTGCCGCACTACGTCGACTTCCAGGCCGAACTGGAACTGCTCAAGCGGCTGCGGCAGGAATACAGCGAGCGTCAGGAGGCCCGCGATGAGTGAAGTATTGACCGGCTATAACCTCGGTTATCTGGACGAGCAGACCAAGCGCATGATCCGCCGCGCTATCCTGAAGGCGGTGGCGATCCCCGGCTATCAGGTGCCGTTCGGCGGCCGCGAGATGCCGATGCCCTACGGCTGGGGCACCGGCGGCATTCAACTCACCGCCAGCGTCATCGGCCGCGCCGACGTGCTGAAGGTGATCGACCAGGGCGCCGACGACACCACCAACGCGGTGTCGATCCGCCGCTTCTTCCAGCGCGTCGCCGGGGTGGAAACCACCGAACGCACGCCGGAGGCCACCCTAATCCAGACCCGTCACCGCATTCCGGAAACCGCGCTGCGCGAAGACCAGATCCTGATCTATCAGGTGCCGATCCCGGAGCCGCTGCGCTTTATCGAACCGCGCGAAACCGAGACCCGCAAGATGCACGCGCTGGAGGAGTATGGCGTGATGCAGGTGAAGCTGTATGAAGACATCGCGCGCTACGGCCATATCGCCACCACCTACGCCTACCCGGTGAAGGTCAACGATCGCTACGTGATGGATCCGTCGCCGATCCCGAAATTCGACAACCCGAAAATGCACATGATGCCGGCGCTGCAGCTGTTCGGCGCCGGGCGCGAGAAACGCATCTACGCCCTGCCGCCGTTCACCAAGGTGGAGAGCCTGGACTTCGACGACCATCCGTTCAGCGTGCAGCAGTGGGACGAACCCTGCGCGCTGTGCGGCTCGCGCCACAGCTATCTGGACGAGGTGGTGCTCGACGATCGGGGCAACCGCATGTTCGTCTGTTCGGACACCGACTACTGCCGGCAGCAGCTGGCGCAATCTTCGCAAGAGGCGCAGCACTGATGACTTCCACCCCATTGAGCACCACCCCGCTGCTGTCGGTGAAGCGGCTCACCCACCTGTACGCCCCCAGCAAGGGCTTCAGCGACGTGTCGTTCGACATCTACCCCGGTGAAGTGCTGGGCATCGTCGGCGAATCCGGCTCCGGCAAAACCACGCTGCTGAAGTCGATCTCGGCGCGGCTGGCGCCGCAGCGCGGGCAGATCCTTTACCGCCCGCAGGCGGACCAGGAACACGATCTGTACGCCATGGCGGAGAGCGATCGCCGCCGCCTGCTGCGCACCGACTGGGGCGTGGTGCACCAGCACCCGCTCGACGGGCTGCGGCCGCAGGTCTCCGCCGGCGGCAACATCGGCGAGCGGCTGATGGCCATCGGCCAGCGCCACTATGGCGACATTCGCCGCCAGGCCGGCCAGTGGCTGGAAGACGTCGAAATCCCGCTGTCGCGCCTCGACGATCTGCCGACCACCTTCTCCGGCGGCATGCAGCAGCGGCTGCAGATCGCCCGCAACCTGGTCACCCACCCCAAGCTGGTGTTTATGGATGAGCCGACCGGCGGGCTGGACGTGTCGGTGCAGGCGCGCCTGCTCGATCTGCTGCGCAACCTGGTGGTGGAGATGCAGCTGGCGGCGGTGATCGTCACCCACGATCTCGGCGTGGCGCGGCTGCTGGCCCACCGCCTGCTGGTGATGAAACAGGGCGAAGTGGTGGAGAGCGGCCTGACCGATCGGGTGCTCGACGATCCGCACCATCCTTACACCCAGCTGCTGGTTTCTTCGGTGCTGTCGTAACCCAAGGCGATAACAGATGACTATGCAAATCCGAGTTGAACATCTCAGTAAAACCTTTGTGCTGCATCAGCAGTACGGCACCCGCCTGCCGGTGCTGCACGACGCCAACCTGACGGTCCACGGCGGCGAATGCGTGGTGCTGCACGGCCACTCCGGCAGCGGCAAATCCACCCTGCTGCGCTCGCTGTACGCCAACTACCTGCCGGACAGCGGCCATATCTGGATCAACCACCAGGGCGACTGGCTGGACATGGTCAGCGCCGACGCGCGCCAGATTCTGGCGGTGCGCCGCCATACGCTGGGCTGGGTCAGCCAGTTCCTGCGGGTGATCCCGCGCATCAGCGCGCTGGAGGTGGTGATGCAGCCGCTGCTGGAACAGGGCGTCGAGCGCGCCGAGTGCCGCGAACGCGCCGAAGCGCTGCTCGCCGCGCTCAACGTGCCGCAGCGCCTGTGGCCGCTGGCGCCGTCCACCTTCTCCGGCGGCGAGCAGCAGCGGGTGAACATCGCGCGCGGTTTTATCGTCGATTACCCGATCCTGTTGCTGGACGAACCGACCGCTTCGCTCGACAGCCGCAACAGCGCGGCGGTGGTGCAGCTTATCGAACGCGCCAAGGCGCGCGGCGCGGCGATCGTCGGCATTTTTCACGATGAAGGCGTCCGCCGACAGGTCGCCGACCGGCTTTATGACATGCAGGCGCCGCAGGCGCTGGAGGCCCTCTGATGATCGTCAATAACGTTAAGCTGGTGCTGGATGACCAGGTGGTGCAAGGCTCGCTGGAGATGCAGGACGGCGTGATCCGCAGCTTCGCCGACGGCCCGAGCCGGCTGCCGCAGGCGCTGGACGGCGACGGCGGCTGGCTGCTGCCGGGGCTGATCGAGCTGCATACCGACAACCTGGACAAGTTCTTTACCCCGCGCCCGAACGTCGACTGGCCGGCCCATTCGGCGATGAGCAGCCACGACGCGCTGATGGTGGCCAACGGCATCACCACGGTGCTGGACGCGGTGGCGATCGGCGACGTGCGCGACGGCGGCCACCGGCTGGAAAACCTGCAGAAGATGATCGACGCGGTGATCCACAGCCAGCGCGCCGGGGTGAACCGCGCCGAGCACCGGCTGCACCTGCGCTGCGAGCTGCCGCACGAGAGCACGCTGCCGCTGTTCGAACAGCTGATGGACAAGCCGGGTGTGTCGCTGGTGTCGCTGATGGACCACTCGCCGGGCCAGCGCCAGTTCGCCTCGCGCGAAAAGTACCGCGAATATTATCAGGGCAAATACCACCTCAACGATCAGCAGATGAGCGAGTACGAGGCGCAGCAGGTCGCCCTGTCCGCCCGCTGGGCCGCGCCGAACCGCGAGGCGATCGCCGCCCACTGCCGCGCGCGCCGCATCTCGCTGGCCAGCCATGACGACGCCACCGCCGCGCACGTGGCCGAATCCTGCGCGCTGGGCAGCGCCATCGCCGAGTTCCCCACCACCGAGGCGGCCGCCCGCGCTTCGCACCAGCAGGGCCTGCAGGTGCTGATGGGCGCGCCGAACATCGTGCGCGGCGGCTCCCATTCCGGCAACGTGGCGGCGCACCACTTGGCGGCGCTGGGGGTGCTGGATATTCTCTCTTCCGATTATTACCCGGCCAGCCTGCTGGACGCGGCGTTTCGCCTCGCGGCGGACGAGCGCAACGCCTACGATCTGCCCCAGGCGGTGCGCATGATCACCCGCAACCCGGCGCGGGCGCTGGATCTGCAGGATCGCGGCGCCATCGCCGAAGGATTGCGGGCGGATCTGGTGCTGGCGCGGCCGCACGGCGAGCACGTTTACGTGCAGAACGTGTGGCGTCAGGGCAGGCAGGTGTTCTGATGGCGCGGCTCATCTATCTGATGGGGCCTTCCGGCGCAGGCAAGGACAGCCTGCTGGCCGCGCTGCGGGCCGACGCCGACCGCGCGCCGCTGGTGGCGCACCGTTACATCACCCGGCCGGCGGACGCCGGCTGCGAGAATCACATCGCGCTGAGCGAAGCCGAATTTCTGCGCCGCCGCGCCAAGGGGCTGTTCGCGCTCGACTGGCAGGCCCACCAGCAGCGCTACGCGTTCGGGATCGAAGTGGATCTTTGGCTGCTGCAGGGGATCGACGTAGCGGTCAACGGTTCACGCGCCCACCTGCCGCAGGCGCAGCAGCGCTACGGTGCACAGCTGCTGCCGGTATGCCTGCAGGTCAACGCCGCGATCCTGCGCCGGCGCCTGCAGGATCGGGGGCGGGAAAGCGCTGAACAGATCGAGCAGCGGCTGGCGCGGGCGGCGGAATATCAGCAGAGTCTGCCCGCCGGCTGCCGGGTGCTGCACAACGACGGCCCACTCGACGATACCCTGGCGGCGCTGCTGGCGCTGCTGCCTACCGCCACCCGACAAGCTCAGGATGCGACGCCATGAACGACTTTGCCCAGCCGAAAATCGGCGACAACGTGACCCTTAACCGCACCCGGCTTGGCCAATATGTGCACCTGGCCGACGATGCGATCCTGGAAGAGGTGGAGA
Organism: Serratia sp. CY83965; assembly: GCF_052166375.1. NCBI lineage: Bacteria > Pseudomonadati > Pseudomonadota > Gammaproteobacteria > Enterobacterales > Yersiniaceae > Serratia > Serratia sp. CY83965. The sequence continues at coordinate 115,491 of NZ_JBJNOV010000009.1, forward strand.
TGGGGGACTACTCCTACACCGCCGGGCACAACCAGATCTTTTACGCCGCTATCGGCAAGTTCGTCTCCATCGCCTCCTATGCGCGCATCAATCCCGGCAACCACCCGACCTACCAGCGCATCGCGCAGCATCACTTCACCTACCGCGCTTCCGAATACGGGCTGGGGGAAGACGACGCGGCGTTCTTCGACTGGCGGCGCGAGCACCATGTCACCGTCGGCCACGACGTGTGGATCGGCCATAACGCCATCCTGATGCCGGGCGTCAGCGTCGGCAACGGCGCGGTGATCGGCAGCGCGGCAGTGGTTACCAAGGAGGTGGAGCCTTACAGCATCGTCGCCGGCGTGGCGGCCAAAAAGATCGGCATGCGCTTCGACGACGCGCTGATCGAGCGTATCGAACGCAGCCAGTGGTGGCACTGGGATCACGCCACGCTGCAGGCGCGGCTGGCGGATTTTCGCGACATCAACCGCTTTGCGCAGAAGTACCTTTAACGGAGGGGGGGAACGATGCAACTGACCTTTCTCGGCACCGGCGGCGCGCAGCAGGTGCCGGTGTTCGGCTGCGACTGCCCGATCTGCCAACGGGCGCGGCGCGAGCCGGCATTTCGGCGGCGAGCGTGCAGCGCCATGCTCAACTATCAGGGGGAAACGACCTTATTGGATGCGGGATTGCCGGCTTTGGAGCGGCGATTTTCGGCGGGGCAAATTCAACGTTTTTTACTGACACATTACCACATGGATCACGTTCAGGGGTTATTTCCTTTGCGTTGGGGGTGCGGAAATTCCATTCCGGTGTATGGTCCGCCGGATGAACAGGGCTGCGACGACCTGTTCAAACACCCTGGCATTCTGGCGTTTCAGCCGCCGCTGGCGCCCTTCGCCACCGTCGAGCTGGGCGGCATGCGCATCACCCCGCTGCCGCTGCAACACTCCAAGCTAACCCACGGCTACCTGATCCAGGCGGCGGGCGCTTCACTGGCCTACCTGACCGACACCGTCGGCCTGCCGCCGGCCACCGCCGACTATCTGCAGAATGTGGCGCTGGATCTGCTGGTGCTCGACTGCAGCCTGCCGCCTCAGCCGCAGGCGCCGCGCAACCACAACGATCTGACCCGCGCGCAGGAGACGCAGCGGTTGCTGCAGCCCAAGCGCACGCTGCTGACGCACATCAGCCATCATCTCGATCGGTGGCTGCTGGACAACGAGCTGCCCGCCGGCCTGGAGCTGGCGTTCGATCACCTCAGCGTCAGTCTCGGTAGCAATGCAGCCGATCCGATTCCAGCACCCTGACCCCTTCGCCCGGCGTGAACGCCTGCTGCAGCAGCGTTTGCGCCACGTCTTTGGCGGAGACGGCGCGCCATTTGCCGGGCAGCAGCCTGAACAGCGGCAGCGTGAGGCGCTCCATCAGGCGCGGCGCAGGGCGATCCCCCACCAGCATGGAAGGCCGCACCAGCGTCAGGCGCGGCCAGCGCTGTTCGCGCAGCGCCTGCTCCATCTCGCCTTTGGTGCGGTTATACAGGAAGGTGGAATCCGCGTTGGCACCCAACGCGCTCACCACCAGACAGTGCTGTGCCCCCAACCGGCGGCCAGTCAGCGCGCTCTCCACCACCAGTTGGTAATCGACGTAGCGGAAGGCATCGGCGCTGCCCGCCGCCTGGCGGGTGGTGCCCAGGCAGCAGAACACCAGATCGACCGGCTGCTGCAGGCCGCTCAGCAGTTCGAACAGCGCATCACCGACCGGGTTGGTCAGCTTGCCGTGCGGCGGCAGCGGCGTGCGCGTCGGCGCCACAATGGCCGTTATCTGCGGATCGCTTTGCAACAGCTGCAACAATTCGCGCCCCACCAGCCCGGTTGCGCCGACTAACAATGCTCGCGCCATGCGATCTCCCGTTGTAATCAATACGTCGATTTAAAGTATAGACCGCGCCCAATGCAGCTTCTTGCCGAAACCAAGGGTGTTGTCGGTCATCTTCACCTCGTGCAGATCCAACCGCCATACCGAGGCCTTCATCGCCCTGGCGATCGGGAAGCGCTTGCAGTAACGCGCGCGCGCCGCCTCGGCCTCTTCGCCGCTCAGCAGCACCGCCTCGGCGCGGTATTGCACGCCGCGGATCAGCGCGATGCTTTTCGGTTTCGGCGCGATGGTGCCAACCACCCGGCCGTTGTTCAGCATCAGCCCGCCGTGGCGGGTGTGCGGTTCGGTCATCAGCCACAGCGCCATCGTCGCGGCGTCGAACACGTAAAAACAGTTGGCGCACCACATGTCGAGGCCGTCGCCGGCGCACAGCGTCAAGACGTGTTGCTTGCCGATGAAATCCGCAATCTGCTGCCGTTGTTCTGGGGTATTCAAGGTTACTCGCCTCCCTGTTCACTCACTTCATCTTACCCTGCGTTGTTGAAGCGAGTCACAAATAACGATAATCATCAAAAAACAAAATTGAATATAAAAACACAATAAATGCATTTTTATTAACTTAAGCCCAAAGCGGATTTATAACATAAAAAATACAAGGCGGATTTATTTGATCGTTATGCAACCGGTTAATCGAGCGATTTTATTGTTCTCATCCTGACGACACGCAAATTTAGCGCACACGTCCGGCACCGATTAGCAATTTATTTACATACCCAGTTGACTCCCTGAACACGATTTATGCAATTCACTGCATAACTTATGAATAGTTATTTATCAAAACCGGCATTTATGTGACTTTAATCACGATTTTTAGCCCGCCTTGCGTTAAAATAGCGCCATCTTTTCACTCAGCAAGGTGGATTAGAAAATGGAAAACAATAACCGAAAAATGGCGCACATCAGGCGCACAACCCATATTATGATGATGGCTCATCGCAGCTGCTTTAGTTTCGCATTCTTCAACTACAGATAACCCTCACCCCCTCGCTCTTACGCCGTTGTTAAGAGTGTCTTTGCGTTTCACTTTATTCTCCGCACTCCGGTGATAATGTCTTTCCCCCGCAAACCGGGAAGGGCGCGCAATACATTTTTAATACCGTTAAAGAGCCTCCAAGAAAAATAAAACAAAGAACACAGTTAATGTCTTAGGGCATCACTGGGCTCTCGTACACCTTTATTTTCGTGAAGGCGTTAGCGGCAAATTAAATTATTTGCCGGCGGAATGCCTTTGCCTGAAGAATGAGAAAAATGAAAAATTTAAAAATTGCCGCCAACACCCAAACCCTCGGCTGCTTTGAAACTGAACGCGACATCGTCGATGTGCATCACAGCGATTTCAATGACGTCGCCGCCATCGTGCTGTCGGTGGAGGACGTTGCGCAAGGCATGGTGGCGCGCATCGAAGAACACGGCCTGAACATTCCGCTGTTCGTCGCCGTCTGCTGCGAAGAAGAGCTGGATAACGCCGTCTTGCCAGCGCTGCACGGTGTGTTTGAACTGTGCGGCAAGAATACCCAGTTTTACGGCAAACAGCTGGAGGCCGCCGCCGCCAAATATGAGAGCGAACTGCTGCCGCCGTTCTTCAACACGCTGACGCAATACGTAGAAATGGGCAACGCCACTTTCGCCTGCCCCGGCCACCAGGGCGGCGAGTTCTTCCGCAAACATCCGGCGGGCCGCCAGTTCTTCGACTTCTACGGCGAAACGCTTTTCCGCTCCGACATGTGCAACGCCGACGTCAAACTGGGCGATCTGTTGATCCATGAAGGCGCGCCTTGCGCCGCACAGCAGCACGCCGCCAAGGTGTTCAACGCCGACAAGACCTACTTCGTGCTCAACGGCACCTCGGCCTCGAACAAGGTGGCGACCAATGCCCTGCTGACGCGCGGCGATCTGGTGCTGTTCGACCGCAACAACCATAAATCCAACCACCACGGCGCGTTGATCCAGGCCGGCGCCACGCCGGTTTATCTGGAAACCGCGCGCAACCCGTTCGGCTTTATCGGCGGCATCGACGCGCACTGCTTCGACGAACGCTACCTGCGCCAACAGATCCGCGAAGTGGCGCCGGAACGCGCCAACGAAGCCCGCCCGTTCCGCCTGGCGATCATCCAGCTCGGCACCTACGACGGCACCATCTACAACGCCCGCCAGGTGGTCGACAAGATTGGCCACCTGTGCGATTACATCCTGTTCGACTCCGCCTGGGTGGGCTATGAGCAGTTCATTCCGATGATGAAAGACTGCTCGCCGCTGCTGCTGGAGCTGAACGAGAACGATCCCGGCATCATCGTCACCCAGTCGGTGCACAAGCAGCAGGCCGGTTTCTCGCAGACCTCGCAGATCCACAAAAAAGACAAGCACATCAAGGGGCAGAGCCGCTACTGCAACCATAAGCGCTTCAACAACGCGTTTATGCTGCACGCCTCCACCAGCCCGTTCTACCCGCTGTTCGCCGCGCTGGACGTCAACGCCAAGATGCACGAGGGCAAAAGCGGCCAGCGCCTGTGGCAGGAGTGCGTGCGCGTGGGTATCGAAGCGCGCAAAATGCTGCTGGATACCTGCACGATGATCAAACCGTTCGTGCCGGATCAGATCGACGGCAAGCCGTGGCAGGCCTATGACACCGCGGCGATGGCCAACGATCTGCGCTTCTTCAACTTCGTGCCCGGCGAGAAGTGGCACGCCTTTGAGGGCTATGCCGAGTCGCAGTACTTCGTCGATCCATGCAAGCTGCTGCTCACCACGCCGGGCATCGATACCGCCACCGGCAGCTACAGCGAGTTCGGCATCCCGGCGACCATTCTGGCCAACTACCTGCGCGAAAACGGCATCGTGCCGGAAAAATGCGATCTCAACTCGATCCTGTTCCTGCTGACGCCGGCGGAAGACATCGCCAAGATGCAGCACCTGGTGGCCCTGATAGCCCGCTTCGAGAAGCACATCGAGCAAAACTCCCTGCTCAGCGAGGTGCTGCCTGCGGTCTATAAAAACCACGAGCAGCGCTACAAAAACTACACCATCCGCCAGTTGTGCCAGGAAATGCACGATCTTTACGTCAGCTATGACGTTAAAGAACTGCAAAAAGAGATGTTCCGCAAAAGTTATTTTCCGCGCGTGGTAATGAATCCGCAGGACGCCAATACCGAGTTCGTGCGCGGCAATGTGGAATTGGTGTCGCTGGCCAAGGCCGAGGGCCGCATCGCCGCCGAAGGCGCCCTGCCTTACCCGCCTGGCGTGCTGTGCGTGGTTCCCGGTGAAATTTGGGGCGGCGCCGCGCAGCGTTATTTCCTGGCACTGGAAGAAGGCATCAATTTATTGCCGGGGTTCGCGCCGGAATTGCAGGGCGTTTATATCCAACAGGATGAGGACGGCTGGAACCGCGCTTACGGCTACGTCATGAAAAATTAATCACCTTACGGGGCGGCGATTATTCTCGCCGCCCGGATCGCATCCTAAAAGAGAAAATGATCATGAGTAAGTCCAATAATAAAATGGGGGTCGTGCAATTAACGATCCTGACCGCCGTGAATATGATGGGTTCCGGCATAATTATGCTGCCGACCAAGCTGGCCGAAGTGGGCACGATTTCGATCGTTTCCTGGCTGGTGACCGCCGTCGGCTCGATGGCGCTGGCCTACGCCTTCGCCAAATGCGGCATGTTCAGCCGTAAATCCGGCGGCATGGGCGGCTACGCCGAATACGCCTTCGGTAAATCAGGCAACTTCATGGCGAACTACACCTACGGCGTTTCGCTGCTGATCGCCAACATCGCCATCGCCATTTCCGCCGTCGGCTACGGCACCGAGCTGTTCGACACCACGCTCAGCCCGCTCGGGATCTGTATCGCCACCATCGGCGTGCTGTGGCTGGCGACCGTCGCCAACTTCGGCGGCGCGCGCATCACCGGCAAAATCAGCGGCATCACCGTCTGGGGCGTGATCATTCCGGTGGTGGGCATCTCGGTCATCGGCTGGTACTGGTTCAGCGGCAGCGCCTACGTCGCCGCCTGGAACCCGCATCAGGTGCCGACCTTCGAAGCCATCGGCGCCTCCATCTCAATGACCCTGTGGGCGTTCCTGGGGCTGGAATCCGCCTGCGCCAACACCGACGTGGTGGAAAACCCGGAGCGCAACGTGCCGATCGCCGTACTGGGCGGCACCCTCAGCGCGGCGGTGATCTATATCATTTCGACCAACGTGATCGCCGGCATCGTGCCGAACATGGATCTGGCCAACTCCACCGCCCCGTTCGGGCTGGCGTTCTCCCACATGTTCAACCCGACGGTCGGCAAGATCATCATGGCGTTGATGGTCATGTCCTGCGTCGGCTCGCTGCTCGGCTGGCAGTTCACCATCGCTCAGGTGTTCAAATCCTCCGCCGACAGCGGCTTCTTCCCGAAAATCTTCTCCAAGCTGAGCAAGGCCGACGCGCCGGTTAAAGGCATGCTGACCATCGTCGTCATCCAGAGCGGTTTGTCGCTGATGACCATCAGCCCGTCGCTGAACAAGCAGTTCAACGTGCTGGTGAACCTGGCGGTGGTGACCAACATCATCCCTTACATCCTGTCGATGGCGGCGCTGGTCATTATTCAGAAAGTGGCGAAGGTGCCGGACAACAAGGCGCGCATCGCCAATATCATCGCCGGCATCGGCGCGCTGTACAGCTTCTATGCGCTCTACAGCTCCGGTGAAGAAGCGATGATGTGGGGCGCCATCGCCACCTTCCTCGGCTGGACGCTGTACGGCATCGTTTCGCCGCGCTTCGAGCTGGCGGGAAAAAAGGGGTAAAGCGGTAAGGCTCCGGCGGCCGGGGATGGGATTGTGATGGGGTGCAATATCACCTCATCGCAACCCTGGCCAGCCGATGCTCTCTGTCGCCCACGCCGCTCTAGTGACTGGAATGACTCACTCTCTTTTTACTCTCGGGCTTTATTATCAGTAAATCCAAGCCACCAAGCATAATCCCTGTTCACTACCGCCATTCATAAATAAAAAGCATCAAAACATCATTGATACCGCTTATATAAATCCATTTAAAACAGCGTTCTCGCTTCGTCACCCCATGTGCGCCAATGCCTTCACCATGAATAAAAACCTTATTTAACATGGCGTTAGGATGATTAATGCCGTTTTACAGGGACTTTATTTCCCGAACGCCTAAGCACTTTCTATCATCTGCTCTGCTTTCCGGCGGTGCTATGATCATCGTTGATTTACAACCAATCACCGGCTCATCATCGGAATAAACGGCCAATTATTCACCCCGGAAGTCACGTGACGAGGTTTATATGAAAAACAATGAAAAACTCATTGTGAAAGCAGAAGAGACTCAACTGCCAAAAGATGTGGTTTATGCATTCTTGATGAACACGGCAAAGGAAGACGTCACCAATGCCGCCATGCGTCTTATCGATGAAAACGCGGTTTATACTTCCCTGAACTTTGAAAACAAAGAGCTCAAACAGATCGAGCCCTGGGCGGGCACTTCTCAAGGGCGACAGGTTTACATCGATACCTTTTCAAATGTCGGCACTTACTGGGAGATAAACGACTTCACGATCGGTGACATTCTTGCCGACGGAGGCACCGTGGCCGTATTTGGTCAATTCACCTATACCTCAGTAGCGCTAGGCCATCAGTTCACCTCTCCTTTCGCAATAAAAGCGCAGGTCAAAGACGGAAAAATCGTTTATTTCCAGTTTATGGAAGACACCTATGCTTCCGCGGCTTCATTCCGCGTCAGTGGCGAGTGGACAATTCAGCATCATAAAGGGGAAGAAAACAAATTTACCGTGGGCGTAAAATAATCCCTTATCGTCAAGACGGAATAAACAAACCGTTCCGCCAGTGGTGAAATCCATCGTTAAATCGTGACAAAATAGAGATGCCGCGCTTAGCTATGGCGGCCTGATGTCATCTCTACCCTTGCACAGGACCCCAATGATGGACTTGCCCCACTGGTATCTCTATATGCTGCGTTTACCGAGCGGCATGCTGTATACCGGCATCACCACCGACGTGGCGCGCCGCCTGGCGCAGCATCAGGCCGGCAAAGGCGCCAAGGCGCTGCGCGGCAAAGGGGAATTGACGCTGGCGTTTCACTGCCCGGTGGGGGATCGCTCAACGGCGCTGAAGCTGGAATACCGCGTCAAACAGCTGAGCAAAATACAAAAAGAGCGGCTGGTGAATCACCCGCCGCTGTCGTTGGAGTATTTGTTGCCAGGCGCTAGAAGCGATTAAACGGCGCCGAAAAAGCCACTTCGCCACTGACGCCATTCAGGGCGTCTTCCGCCAGCGGATACACCTGGAATGCGCTTTCCGTCTCCGGCCAGCGGCAGTGCAGGCCATAGGCGGCGGCCGGTTTAAAGCCGAAGCGGCCGTAGTAGGCCGGATCGCCCAGCACCACCACCGCGGCGTAGCTGAATTCGTTCAGCGAATCCAGGCCTTCGTACACCAGCTTTTCAGCCAGCCCCTGGCGGCGCAGGCTTTCATCAACCGCCAGCGGCGCCAGCGCCACCCATTGGCGGTCTTCGCCGGCCACGTCTACCGGGCTGAACGCGGCGTAACCCACTACCCCACCTTCGTCGTCAGTGGCGACCACGCCCAGCGTCAGCAGGCCGTCTTCACGCAGCTGCTGCACCAGATCGGCTTCGTCGTCGCGGCCAAAGGCGCGGCGCAGCAAGGCGTCAATGCCCGCCGCGTCTACCGGGATCTCTACGCGGATCAGCATGATACCGCCACACGGGAAACCGACGCCGTGCCCTCCTGCAGCCCTGCTTCGACAAAATCAGCCAACTGCAGCAGCCCCATGCGCAGCGGCGCAGGCATGCTTTCCAGCTCGATGGCGTCCATCAAATTTTTCACATACAGGCCCAATTCGGTATCCCCTTCAATCTGCAGCCGACGCTGAAAGAACAGCGTATCCGGATCTTGCTTGCGCGCCGCGATCAGGATCAGATCGTTGGCGTCGCCGCTGAAGCTGACGTCCGCTTCGGCGTGCTGGCTGACCACCAGTTTGTCGTTTTCTACCGTCATAAACCAGTGTAGCGCCAGATCGCGAACTTCGATCTTCAACCAGCGCGATTCGAGAAATTCCAGCTCGCCATCCGCCAACGCCTGGCGGAACTGCCAGCTCAGCACCTGTTGCAGCAACTGGCGCTGCAGGGCGAACGGCGTGAATTTCAGCGGGATGCGCAGCAGCGACGGCCCCTGGCGCACAAGGCGTGCTCGTAGTTGTTCCAACACGGTCATCCACTCCTTTCAATACGGACTACCGCTATTTTGCCACACTGGCGCGCGGCTTCAGCGGTCTATATCAACAAATAGTGCATTTCACCGCCATGTTTATCAATACGCCATAAGCTGCCCCAAATCAAAACCTGTGTGCGCCCCTTTGCCTAAAATGGCCTCCCCGATTCGCGTTTGCCGGCGGAACACCGCCGCCGGCAACCTTTAAAGACAGCGTGCGCCCGGCCGGGCGTACGGCTAAGCCAGGATAAATCTATGGAGCTGCTTTGTCCCGCCGGCAACCTGCCGGCCCTGAAGGCCGCGGTGGATAACGGCGCCGATGCCGTTTACATCGGGCTGAAAGACGATACCAACGCGCGCCACTTCGCCGGCCTCAACTTCACCGAGAAAAAGCTGCAGGAAGCGGTCGATTACGTGCATCGCCACGGCCGCAAACTGCATATCGCCATCAACACCTTCGCCCATCCCGACGGCTACGCCCGCTGGCAGCGCGCGGTGGATATGGCGGCTCAATTGGGCGCCGACGCTCTGATTCTGGCGGATCTGGCAATGCTGGAATACGCCGCCCAACGCTACCCGCAGCTGGAGCGCCACGTTTCGGTGCAGGCTTCCGCCACCAATGAGGAGGCGATCCGTTTCTACCAACGCAACTTCGAGGTCGGCCGGGTGGTGCTGCCGCGGGTGCTGTCGATGCACCAGGTGAAACAGCTGGCGCGCACCAGCCCGGTGCCGCTGGAAGTGTTCGCCTTCGGCAGCCTGTGCATCATGGCCGAGGGGCGCTGCTACCTTTCCTCCTACCTGACCGGCGAGTCGCCGAACACCGTCGGCGCCTGTTCGCCGGCGCGTTTCGTGCGCTGGCAGCAAACCGCACAGGGCATGGAGTCGCGCCTGAACGACGTGCTGATCGACCGCTATCAGGACCACGAAAACGCCGGTTACCCGACGCTGTGCAAGGGCCGCTATCTGGTGGACGACGTTCGCTACCACGCGCTGGAAGAACCCACCAGCCTCAATACGCTGGAGCTGCTGCCGGCGCTGCTGGCCGCCAACATCGCCTCGGTGAAGATCGAAGGCCGCCAGCGCAGCCCGGCTTACGTCAGCCAGGTGGCGCGCGTCTGGCGCCAGGCGATCGACCGTTGCCAGGCCGATCCGGCCGCCTATCGCGCCGACGCCGCCTGGATGGAGACGCTGGGCGCGATGTCCGAGGGCACCCAAACCACGCTGGGCGCCTATCACCGCAAATGGCAGTAGCCGGAGGAAACATGAAATACGCACTCGGGCCGGTACTCTACTACTGGCCGAAAAACGACATCGCGGCGTTCTATCAACAGGCGGCGGAGAGCAGCGCCGACATCATTTATCTCGGCGAGAGCGTCTGCACCAAGCGGCGCGAGATGAAGGTCGGCGATTGGCTGGCGCTGGCGCGTGAAATCGCCCGCAGCGGCAAGCAGGTGGTGATCTCCACGTTGGCGCTGCTGCAGGCGCCGTCCGAACTGAATGAGCTGAAACGCTATGTGGAGAACGGCGAGTTCTTGTTTGAAGCCAACGATCTGGGCGCGGTCAACATGGCGGCGGAGCGCGGTCTGCCGTTCGTCGCCGGCCATGCGCTGAACTGCTACAACGCCTATACCCTGCGCCTGCTGCGCCGCCAGGGCATGGTGCGCTGGTGCATGCCGGTCGAGCTGTCGCGCGACTGGCTGGCCAACCTGCTGACGCAGTGCGACGAACTGGGCTTCCGCCACGACTTCGAAGTGGAGGTGCTGAGCTACGGCCACCTGCCGCTGGCCTATTCGGCGCGCTGCTTCACCGCCCGCTCGGAAAACCGCGGCAAGGACGAATGCGAAACCTGCTGCATCAAGTATCCGCAGGGCCGCATGATGCGCTCACAGGAGCAACAACAGGTGTTCGTGCTCAATGGCATCCAGACCATGAGCGGCTACTGCTACAACCTCGGCAACGAGCTGCCGAGCATGCAGGGGCTGGTGGACATCGTGCGGCTATCGCCGCAGGGCGCCGAGACGCTGGCGCAAATCGACGCCTTCCGCGCCAACGAGTATGGCGAGCAGCCGCTGACTTTGACCGACCACGCCGACTGCAACGGCTACTGGCGCCGCGTGGCGGGGTTGGAGTTGGTGTCTTAGCGAGGACAGTGCCGGCGGCGGACGCTGCCGGCACTGTTTATTTATCAAGATTAATGCGGTCATTTCCACCGTGGAACCAATGGAATAAACTTACACACATCAGGCAGCAGCTTCTGATACCAAAATACGTGAAAACCGCGATGGCCGCATCTACCAAATGTTCTCCGTATGAAATAATACTCAATGAGGAGAACGAGATAAGTAACATACTCAACGTTAGCGCCATCATATTACAAAGCGGGTTTAAAAGACGCCTATTAACCATAACCCACCCTCTATTTTTGACACTCTAAAAGCAATTGACTCATCACCAGCGACATTGCCCATTAACGCTATTGGCGTTTTTATTCCCGCCCAAGGCACCACCGTTATTCTTATTATTCCCGGCTGGGCTGTTATCTGCGCAAGAGACCGCCCCCATTAAGCCACCGGCAACGGCCATTCCGACCATCCCAGGCGGGCCGCCGGAAAAACCGGTAAATGCGCCAATGATAATGCCCATTCCAACCTGATTGGCACAAGAGTTTGGCGCACCTCTGCTTGGCCTATCACGATCGCCGCCGTTATTTCCATCGCCACAACCGCCAATCAGTTTCATCTCATCAAATGTAAGCATTCTTATTGTTGACATATTATTCCATCCTTTAAATAACACGTTATAGATAAAATTAACGTCAACCATTAACTCCCTAAGCAGGTCGACAATTACAATTACCAAAGTCAAAATAAGAAATCAAATTAAAATAAGAGTGAACATTCCACTAAATAAATCACCTTAACCATATCAATAATACGAAATAATAAAGGCACCGAAAATGGCGCCTTTATTTATCCCCTACGCCCGCCGCTTCCTGAACATCCCGCGCAGCGCCACGCTGTTGCGCAAGAAGGCCACGCCGAAGCCCAGCAGGGTGTAGACCACGCCGAGTATCAACATCATCACCACATCGCCCCACACTTCATTCAGCGACAGCCCCATCTGGTTGACGCCGGCGATCGCCTTGGTGCCCCAGGTGGAGGGAATGCTGTACGAGATGGCGCGCACCCAGGCCGGCATCGACTGCAGCGGCCAGATGGTGCCGGACAGGTAGAAGACCGGCGTCGTGATGAACGCCAGCGTGAGGTAGATCATCTCGACGCTGCGCAGGCACTCGGTCACCAGCTTGCCCAGCCCCAATACCGCCAGCAGGAACGGGAAGGTCAGCAGCAGCAGTTCGGCGATGTTCGCCGTCTGCCTATAGCCCAATACCCACGGCCACAGCACGAACAACACGATCGACAGGAACAGCCAGATCGGCAGCAGCGCCGTCAGCCCGCCGAGGTGCGCCGCCAGCGGCGCTTTGCCGCCGGGCATGCTCTTCATGGCAATATTGACGCGGATACAGGCGATCAGCAGCGAGTGCTGCAACAGCATCACCAACAGGCCGGGGAAGATGATCGCCGCGAAGCTGATGCCGGGGTTGAACACGTCCAGCGTTTGCCCCAGTATCGGCGTCAGCAGTATCTGCGCCTGCCGTTCGCTGAAGCCGCTGCGCAGCAGCAGCCCGTTGTTGTACTCCGTCAGCAGTTGCTGATAGGCCGCCACCACGTCTTGTTGGATCTGGCCGTTGGCCAGGCGGTTGGTGGCGTCGCCGTAGACCGGCACCACGATGTTTTGCCCGCTGAGAATTTTCTTCTCCAGATCCACCGGCATGATGATCACCGCAAACAGCTTGCGCCAGCTGAGATCGCGCTGCGCCTGTTCCAGGCTGTCGTAGGTTTCAATCGCGATCTTGGAGGTGGCGTCCAGTTGGCGGATCAGCTGGCGGCTGGCGGTGCTGTGATCCTGATCGACCACCCCCACCGGCAGATCCCACACCGTGCGGTTGGCGTACACCAGGCTCATGATGCACAGCGACAGGATCAGCATCAGCCACACCGGTCGCTCCAGCATGCCGAGCAGCACTTTAACGAAGGTTTGCCAATAGAGCTTCATCCGGCGTTCCCCTCTTTTTCCAGCCGCGCCGGCAGGCGATTGCGCACCAGCAGCGCGGCCACCAGCGGATAGACCGCCAGCAGCGCGCACACGCTGAAGATGGCGCTGGCGTGCACCTGCCGCAGGAAGACGTCGAACATCGCGTACAGCGCGTGGGTCAGCGGTTCGATGTTGGAAATGATGCGCGCCGGCAGCGGCATCGACAGCTCAGGCACCGCCATACCGGAGAAGGTCATCGCGATACTGACCAAAATACCGATCAGGCTGTAGGCGGTGATGGTGCTGCCGGTAAAGGTGTACAGCAGCAGGCCGATGCTCTGCGCCGCCATCACATAGAACAGGCCAATCATGAGCATAAACAGCGGGTTGCCGCTGACGCGGGCGTCAAAGATGCCCACCAGCGCCGCGATCTCGACCATCAGCAGGGTGGTGAAACACAGCGTGTACGGCGCCAGCTTGCCGAGCAGCGCCAGGCTGAACGGCTTGGCCTGCAGCAGTGACTTGCTGCGCGCCAGCACATAGATCATGCAGGTCACCGCGAACAGCTGCAGCAGGTGGATGGTGGCGGCGAACTGCTGGTAATAGATATAGCTGCCGCTGGCGTTGAACAGGCTGCCGTAGGAGAGCGTCACGTCCGCCAACGGCGGCAGCGTTTTGCCCATCTCGGTGGCGATGATGCTGCGGGTGCTGGCGTTGATTTCGTTCATCAGGCCGCCGAAGTCCTGAGTGGAGTACAGCCCGGCGCCGTAGAACAACGCATTGTAGTACATCACCACGCTCGGCTGTTTGCCCGACAGCGCGTTGGCCTCAAGATCCGGCGGGATATACAGCAACGCGTAATCCTGCGCGCTGCGCAGGCGGCTCAGTGACTCCGGCAGCCCGCCGCCGTAAGCCTCGACGTGGGCGTGCGAACCGGCGTCCAGCCGGCGCGTCAGCGATTTGGACAGCGGGCTGTGATCGCTGTCCACCACCGAGACCGGCAGATCGAGCAGCGTGCCTTCGGAGAAGTTGCTGCTGATCAGCGCAAACAGGATCAGCGGAAAGATCCAGCTCAGCCAGTGCACCACCGGGCTGCGAAAGGCGACGCGACACTCTTTGTCGAACGCGTGACTGAAGCAGCGCCAGCCGGCCCTTACTCTTTCCATTGCCATAAGGTGCTCATCCCCGGACGCAGGCCGTCCACCGGCTGTGACGGATACAGGCGCACTTCGAAGGTTTTCAGGTCGAAGTCGCCGGTGGCGCGGGTGGCGCGTTTGGTGGCGTAATCCCCCAGCGGCGCGATGTAGCGCACCTCGGTGTCGATCATTTTGTCCTTCAGCGCCGGCACCCGCAGCTTGACCTTGTCGCCTTTGCGCACGTGGGCCAGGATGTCTTCACGCAGGTTAAACACGAAGTAGGCGTCCGGCACCCGGATCAACGTCACCAGCGGGCTGCCGGCGTTCAGCAATTCGCCCACTTCGGCCGGGATCGGCCCCACTTCGCCGTCCACCGGCGCTTTCACCTGCAGATCGTCGCTCTGCGCCTGGACCTGCAGCAGGTTCTCTTCCGCCGCCCGCAGCGCCGCCGCATATTGCTGCCGCTGCTCGACGCGGTCGCCGTTGATGCCTTCATCCAGGTTGGCCTTGGCGGCCTGCACCTGCTGGAAGGCGGTGTCGCGCGACCGGCGCGAAGCGTCCAGCTCGGACTTCGAGATATAGCCCTTGCCGGCCACGCTCAGGTTACGGTTATAGTCGTTTTGCGCATTGCGATACTGCGCCTCGGCCTGCGCCAGGTTGGCGCGCAGGTTGCGGATGCTCTCTTCACGGGTGCCGTGCAGCGACAGCTCGAGCTGCGCTTTGGCCTCGTCGCGCGTCGCCTGCGCGGAACGCAGCTGCGCCATCAGTTCGGGGCTGTCGAGTTGGATGATCAGTTGGCCGCTTTTCACGTCGTCGCCGCGTTCGATCAGGCGTTCAACGACTCGGCCTTTCGCCTTGGATGCGACGATCACTTCGGGGGCATCCACTTCACCCTGCAGTAACAGATCCTGATTGTGCGCGCGGAACAGGATCGCCAATGCGATCGCCGCCAACATCAGCAACAGGGTAAACAGCGTCTTTTTTTTCATTATGTCAGCTCCCGGAACGGTAAGCGGCGGGCGGGGATCATCATTTCCATGTCTCAAATTGCTCCAAAAAACACCATTGCACTCATGAGGATATCACAAGCACATATCTCCTCTTTTATAACTATAAATTGGATTATGCTTTTAACACTAAAAAGCATCTTTTTTTCGGCCTTTTAGTATGCAGACTCCTGCAATCGCCCTTTAAGCGATCCACTCTCTGATGGACGATGTCATGACTGAACACACTGCCGTACCGCTTTCGGTACTGGATTTATCGCCAATCCCGCAAGGGGCCAAGGCGCGCGACGCTTTCCACTGTTCGCTGGATCTGGCGCAGCACGCCGAACGCTGGGGCTACCAGCGTTACTGGCTGGCCGAGCACCACAATATGACCGGCATCGGCAGCGCCGCCACCTCGGTGCTGCTGGGCTATCTGGCCGCCGGCACCCAGAGCATTCGCCTCGGCTCCGGCGGCGTGATGCTGCCGAACCATGCGCCGCTGGTGATCGCCGAGCAGTTCGGCACGCTGGAGTCGCTCTACCCCGGCCGCATCGATCTGGGGCTGGGCCGCGCGCCCGGCACCGATCAACGCACCATGATGGCGCTGCGTCGCCACCTGTCCGGCGACGTGGATACCTTCCCGCGCGACGTGCAGGAACTGCAAAACTACTTCTGCGACGCGCAGCCCGGCCAGCCGGTGCAGGCGGTGCCGGGCCAGGGGCTGCATGTGCCGCTCTGGCTGCTCGGCTCCAGCCTCTACAGCGCCCAGCTGGCGGCGCAGCTCGGCCTGCCATTCGCCTTCGCTTCGCACTTCGCTCCGGATATGCTGTTCCAGGCGCTGCAGCTGTACCGCGAGAACTTCAAACCCTCCAAACAGCTGGCGCAGCCGCACGCCATGGTGTGCGTCAACGTGATCGCCGCCGACAGCGACCGCGACGCGCGCTTCCTGTTCAGCTCGATGCAGCAGCAATTCATCAATCTGCGCCGCGGTTCGCCCGGCCCGCTGCCGCCGCCGGTGGATAACATCCACGCGCTGTGGACCGCCGGCGAGCAGTATGGCGTCGAACAGGCGCTGCGGATGTCGATCGTCGGCGATGAAAAAACGGTGCGTCACGGGCTGCAAACGCTGCTGCGTGAAACCGATGCCGACGAGATCATGGTCAACGGCCAGATCTTCGATCATCAGGCGCGGCTGCGTTCGTTCGAGATCGTCGCCGGGATGAAGGGCGACATCGTGAAGGGCTAAAAAGCGAAAAGGCGGTGGGAACCCCACCGCCTTGGCGTTAACGCTGGATCAGGTAGCGGATGGTCGGCCCGTCCTGCTGGATATCCAGCACCTTGTAGCCGTGGTTGCGCGCATCAAGCGGGATGTTGTTGATCGACTGCGGGCAATCGCTGATCACCTCCAGGATCTCTCCCGGCTTCAGCTGCGGCATCGCCTCCAGCGTCGCCACCGCCGGGTACGGGCAAGGCTCGCCCAGCATGTCCAGCCGGTAGTCCGGCACTATCGTCGTCTCTTTCATGGCATGCTCCTCAAATTCACCACCTGCGCCTCAGGCCGGGCGCGGAAAAAGCGTTTCTCCCACCACAGCATGGCGGCGAAGGCCAGCGCCAGCAGCAGGTAAGTCACCAGCAGGCCGCCGATCGGGCCGAAGGTATCGAGCAGGTTGATCTTGTCGTAATCGGTCGCCAGCGCCGGCGCCAGGTCGTCCCAGTAATAGGCCAGCAGCGTAGCGCCGATGATGTTGCCCAGCCCCACCCACCAGTAGTGCACCTGCCCTTCCACCGCACGGTACATCCAACCGGTCTCGCAGCCGCCGGCCAGCACGATGCCGAAGCCGAACAGCAAACCGCCCAGCACCGCATTCGGGCCGGCCCACATGATCTTCGGCGCCACGCCGAGCTGCACATAGCTGAAGATGCCGATGGCGCTCACCGCCATGCCGATGATGATGGCTTTCGCCATGTGGGTGCGGCCGGTGATCCACAAATCGCGGAACGCCGAGGTGAAGCAGATCTGCGCGCGTTCGATCAGCAGGCCAAAGCCGATGCCGAACAGCATGGCGATGCCAAGCTTCGGCGCATCGAACAGTGTCCACAGCGACCAGGCCACCGCCAGGCCGAAGACGGCCATGCCCAGCAGGAAGCGGCGGCGCGCCTGCTCAGGCTTCTGCGTCAGCGGCGCGGCGGCCTTCACCTTTTGCAATTTGACCGGAATGCGGAACATCGGCAGCAGCGTGAATTTGGCGCCGAAGTAGGAGCCGGCGGCAGTCGCCAGCGCGAAGAACCAGGCGTGCAACGAGAACTGCGGAATGCCGGTGAAGAATGCCGCCAGGTTGCAGCCCATCGCCAGGCGTGCGCCGAAGCCGGCGATGATGCCGCCCAGCAGCGCCTGCACGATGCGAATGCGGTGCTGCGGCTGACGCAGTTTGATGTTGTTGGCCCACAGCGCGGCGGCGATGCAGCCGGCGAACATGCCGATGATCATGCGCCCGTCGATGCGCTCCAGCGGCGTGCCCTGCAGGCCAATGACCTTGAAATAGCCCCATTGCTCGGGGTGCAGGCCGAACCACTGCAGCACATGGCCGCCCCAGCGGGTGAATTCGCCGGTCACCGCCCAGAAGGTGCCGGTCATGCCGAAGTAGTAGGTAGAAAGGATCCCGGCGGCGATCACCGCCGGCAGCGGCGCCCAAAAGCGCACCAGGTATTGAGATTTAAACTGCTGCCAACTCATGGCATCTCCCGTGCATATCATCCGTAAGAAAAAACCTTATGAATGATACGCCATTCAGGGGCGTTTGACGGCAACTTTCAGGCATAAAAAAACCAGCCCGCAGGCTGGTTTTTCAGAGCGCTTCACCGCGAACGGCGAATCAGCGATTACGCGTCGCCGAAACGACGACGTGGTGCTGCCGGTGCGCCGTCATCACGGCGTGGCGCCGGCTTGCCGTCACGGTTGTAGTTGCCGCCACGACGCTCGCCGCCGTTACCGCCTTCACGACGTTCGCCGAAGGAGCGACGTGGGCCGCCTTCGCGACGTTCGCCGTTGAACGGACGACCGTTGCCGCGACGCTCGCCGCCGTTGCCACCGTCACGACGCTCGCGACGTTCGAACGGCTGTGCATCGCCCAGCAGCTGCATGTTCATCGGCTTGTTCAGGATGCGAGTGCGAGTGAAGTGATTCAGGATCTCGCCCGGCATGCCTTTTGGCAGTTCGATGGTGGAGTGGGAAGCGAACAGCTTGATGTTACCGATGTAACGGCTGCTGATGTCGCCTTCGTTAGCGATAGCGCCAACGATGTGACGCACTTCTACGCCATCGTCACGACCCACTTCGATGCGGTACAGCTGCATTTCGCCAACGTCACGACGTTCGCGACGCGGACGATCGCCGTCACGGCTGTCGCGGCGATCTCCACGGTCACCGCGACGATCGTCACGGTCGTTGAACTCGCGGCGCTGACGCGGTTTGAAGACCGGATCCGGCGGCAGGATCAGCGGACGTTCGCCCTGAGCCATTTTCAGCAGCGCTGCGGCCAGGGTTTCCATATCCAGCTCTTCTTCCGGCTGCAGTTTGGTCAGCAGTGCACGGTACAGGTCCAGATCGCTGCTTTCCAGCTGCTGTTGAACTTTCGCGGCGAACTTGGCCAGACGACGCTCGCCCAGCAGTTCTGCGTTCGGCAGTTCCACTTCAGGGATGGTCAGCTTCATGGTGCGTTCGATATTGCGCAGCAGGCGGCGTTCGCGGTTTTCCACGAACAGCAACGCGCGGCCGGCGCGGCCCGCACGACCGGTACGGCCGATACGGTGAACGTAAGACTCGGAGTCCATCGGGATGTCGTAGTTGACAACCAGGCTGATGCGCTCAACATCCAGGCCACGGGCCGCAACGTCGGTCGCGATCAGGATATCCAGACGACCGTCTTTCAGACGCTCCAGAGTCTGCTCACGCAGCGCCTGGTTCATGTCGCCGTTCAGCGCGGCGCTGCTGTAACCGCTGCGCTCCAGCGCTTCGGCCACTTCCAGGGTCGCGTTCTTGGTACGGACGAAGATGATCGCCGCGTCAAAGTCTTCGGCTTCCAGGAAACGCACCAGCGCTTCGTTTTTACGCATGCCGTAGACCGACCAGTAGCTCTGGCTAATGTCCGGACGGGTGGTCACGCTGGATTGGATGCGCACTTCCTGCGGCTCTTTCATGAAGCGGCGGGTGATGCGACGGATCGCTTCCGGCATGGTGGCGGAGAACAGCGCGGTCTGATGTTCAGCCGGGATCTCAGCCATGATGGTTTCTACGTCTTCGATAAAGCCCATGCGCAGCATTTCGTCGGCTTCATCCAGCACCAGACCGCTCAGATTGGAGAGGTTCAGGGTGCCGCGCTTCAGGTGGTCCAGCAGGCGGCCTGGGGTACCCACAACGATTTGCGGGCCCTGGCGCAGAGCGCGCAGCTGCACGTCGTAACGCTGGCCGCCGTACAGGGCTACCACGTTGACGCCGTTCATGTGTTTGGAGAAATCGGTCATCGCTTCGGCAACCTGAACCGCCAGTTCACGGGTCGGCGCCAGCACCAGGATCTGAGGTGCTTTCAGGTCTGCCTGCAGGTTGTGCAGCAGCGGCAGCGAGAACGCTGCAGTTTTACCACTACCGGTCTGCGCCATGCCCAGCACGTCGCGGCCGTTCAACAGGTGAGGAATACACTCAGCCTGGATCGGAGATGGTTTTTCATAGCCCAGATCGTTCAGGGCGGAAATGATTGGAGCAGACAGCCCCAGATCAGCAAAAGAGGTTTCAAACTCAGTCGTCATGTACACGTGCCTCATTAATAATGGCAGCCAGTCTACATAACTCGTCGAGAAAATTTTCAGTCATTTTCATTGAAAAGTGTGAACCGGCTCAAATTAGATTATAAAACGAACAAAAAAGCCCTCGCCCGTGAAGGCGATAACTTTGGTTAAAAACCAATGTCCATCAGGCTGATAGGTGTTCGTCAGCTATTGCTGGTCCGATTCCGATAGGTCGTCTTGCTCTTGGCCCAAAAGCGCCAATTCCAACAATGCATAGCGGTGCTCAACGAAGTTGTGAACGTTGTTAGACACCGTCAGTTTGAACAGCGCCGAAGCGGTGTCCTTGTCCCCCAGACTCAGGTAGTGTTTACCCAAATAGAAGTCAGTTTCACTGAGATGCTCAGCGAGCGAAGTGTTATCCGTTGCATCTGCCTTGAGGCGTTCCATCAGCGTTTTTTCGCTGATCTTGCCCAGGTAGAATTCGACAATATTCCATCCCCATTGCCCTCTGTCCGCTTTGTCATAGCGCTGCTGAAGCGCTACCTCGGCCTTCTTGGGATCGATTTCTCTCTCCACCAGATACAGCCATAACGAACGGAAGGGATCGTTTGGGTCGTCTTGATAAAACGCCTGCAGATCATCCTGCGCCAACGGGAAGCGGCCGCCATAATACAGTGCGATGCCCCGGTTTAAACGCGCGTAATTGTAAGTTGGATCAAGCTCTAGTACAGAATCAAACGCTTCATAGGCAGCATCAAAATTGCCTGCCTGCGTTAAGTAAATGCCCAGGTAGTTGAAAACTTCCGGCATGTCGGGACGTATCGCCAGCGCCTGCGAGAAATCATTGCGCGCTAATGCACGTAACCCGAGGCTATCATACAGCACACCGCGCTCATATAAAAGCTGTGCGCGTTCGTCATCCGTCAGTGCCCGGCTGGCAAGAATTTGTTCCATGCGCGCCAGGATCACTTCCTGCTGCAACGTTGGCTGCAACGGGATTGCCAAAACTTCGTCTTTACGCCAATCATGGTTGCTGCATCCTGCCAGCATGAGTGCTGTCGCAACGTAACACCAGCGCAAGAAAGGCTTCATTTCCCACTCCCGAAGACAAACATTGGATGAACGTCCTGTCCTCCGTTTGCTAAAACGCGGGCATCCTACCCGCGCGATACGAACAGCTCCCAACCCCGTGGCGGGGAGCTGTAAAACTATCTATACAGTTATTCTGCTTCAGGCGCAGGTGAACCCGCTTCCGGCGCCATCGCTTCTTTGATGCTCAGACGCACGCGGCCCTGACGGTCAACTTCCAGTACCTTAACCGGCACTTCCTGACCCATCTGCAGATAGTCGGTCACTTTCTCAACGCGCTTGTCGGCGATCTGAGAAATGTGCACCAGGCCTTCTTTACCACCGCCGATAGCGACGAATGCGCCGAAATCAACGATACGGGTCACTTTACCCTGATAGATACGGCCCACTTCGATCTCTGCCGTGATCTCTTCGATGCGACGGATAGCGAATTTCGCTTTCTCACCGTCGGTCGCAGCGATTTTAACTGTACCATCATCTTCGATTTCGATGGTAGTGCCAGTCTCTTCGGTCAGCGCGCGGATAACGGAACCGCCCTTACCGATCACGTCTTTGATTTTATCCGGGTTGATGCGGATAGTATGAATGCGCGGTGCGAATTCGGAGATATCGCCGCGCGGAGTGCTGATAGCCTGTTCCATCACGCCCAGGATGTGCAGACGCGCGCCCTTGGCCTGGTTCAGAGCCACCTGCATGATTTCGCGGGTGATGCCTTCGATTTTGATGTCCATCTGCAGCGCGGTGATACCGTCGCGGCTACCGGCCACTTTGAAGTCCATGTCGCCCAGGTGATCTTCGTCACCCAGAATGTCGGACAGAACCACATAGTTGTCGGCTTCTTTCACCAGGCCCATCGCGATGCCCGCAACGGCAGCCTTAATTGGCACACCGGCGTCCATCAGCGCCAGAGACGCGCCGCACACGGAAGCCATGGAAGAAGAACCGTTGGATTCGGTGATTTCAGACACCACGCGAACCGTGTACGGGAAATCTTCCGGTTTAGGCATCATAGCCAATACGCCGCGTTTCGCCAGGCGACCGTGACCGATTTCACGACGCTTAGGAGAACCGACCATGCCGGTTTCGCCTACGGAGTACGGAGGGAAGTTGTAGTGGAACAGGAAGCTGTCGGTCTTCTCGCCCATCAGCTCGTCCAGGTTCTGTGCGTCGCGCGCGGTGCCCAGGGTCGCGGTAACCAGCGCCTGAGTTTCGCCACGGGTGAACAGCGCGGAACCGTGGGTGCGCGGCAGTACGCCGGTGCGCACGTCCAGGCCACGGATCATGTCTTTTTCACGGCCGTCGATACGCGGCTCGCCACGCAGTACGCGGCTGCGCACCACGTTTTTCTCGACGGTGCCCAGGATGTCCTGGATTTCGCCGGCGTCCAGCGTCTCGTCCTGCGCCAGCAGGGTTTCAACAACGCTGTCTTTGATCGCGTCAACCTGAGCGTAACGCTCTTGTTTTTCGGTGATGTGGTAAGCGTCGCCCAGGCGAGCTTCGGCCAGTTCAGCCACGCGCGCGTGCAGCGCTTCGTTGACCGCAGGCGCCTGCCAATCCCACTTCGGTTTGCCCGCTTCGGCAACCAGCGCGTTGATGTTTTCGATAACCACTTGCTGCTGGTCATGGCCGAACACCACGGCGCCCAGCATCTGGTCTTCGCTCAGCACGTCCGCTTCGGATTCAACCATCAGCACCGCGCCTGCAGTACCGGCAACCACCAGATCCAGACGGCTTTCTTTCAGTTCGTCAGTCGTTGGGTTCAGTACGTACTGGTCGTTGATGTAACCTACGCGCGCGGCGCCGATTGGGCCGTTGAACGGAATACCGGACAGGCTCAGGGCCGCGGAAGCACCGATCATCGCAACGATGTCCGGGTTCACCTGTGGGTTAACGGAAACCACGGTCGCAATCACCTGAACTTCGTTCAGGAAGCTGTCCGGGAACAGTGGACGGATCGGACGGTCGATCAGACGGGAAGTCAGCGTCTCACCTTCGCTCGGACGGCCTTCGCGACGGAAGAAGCTGCCCGGGATGCGGCCGGCGGCGTAGGTACGCTCTTGGTAGTTAACGGTCAGCGGGAAGAAGCTCTGGCCCGGCTTGGCTTTTTTCTGGCCAACGACGGTAACGAATACGGCGGTGTCATCCATGCTCACCATAACGGCGGCGGTGGCCTGACGCGCCATCATACCGGTTTCGATGGTGACGGTATGCTGGCCATACTGGAATTTGCGAATGATCGGTGTCAGCAAAATTATATCCTTGATTAACGGCGCGCAATCGCATTGACGACTCGACACGCCTGTGACTCGATTTGCCTTCTCACTACATCCTCGCGACTAATGACAATCCTTATCTCAGGCGGGAGATAAAGCCTCTCATTAGCCGCGCGAACCTCTGTAACGGAAGAACCTGTTTGGAAACATCAGTAATACATTAACCTGATTTGCTTATGCTTCCTAGAAGAAAGGGGCCAAAATAGGCCCCTTTCCACTGAAACTTGCTAGATTAGCGACGCAGACCCAGACGCTCGATCAGGCTGGTGTAACGTGCTACATCTTTACGCTTCAGGTAGTCCAGCAGCTTACGACGCTGAGAAACCATACGCAGCAGACCACGACGGCTGTGGTGATCTTTTTTGTGCTCGGAGAAGTGGCCTTGCAGATGGTTGATCTGCGCAGTCAGCAGGGCAACCTGAACTTCGGTAGAACCGCTGTCGTTAGTACCACGACCGAAATCAGCTACGATTTGAGCTTTAGCTTCAACACTTAGAGACATTGTAATACTCCAGATTATAGATAATAAAAACAGGCGCCGATCTCTAATTCAGCAACCCAATGCATAAGCTGCGCCATTCTACTCTTAGCGCAGTGCGATCGCAAGGCGACGCAGTGCCCCGCCGTCAGTCGAAATGCTCGACCACCAGGCGGCGCGGCGCCACGCGACCATCCTCGGCGATGTCGCCAACGCCGATGAATTTTCGCTCTTCACCCTCGGTGATGCGCACCAGACCGGAAGCCGGCGCGCCGGCCACTTGCACCGGTTGCCCCTGCTTGACGTAACCCGCCACCACCGGCAGCAAATTCACTTCCGGATAGTTCTCAACCGGGCTGTCCATCGGCATCAGCAGCGGATCGAGCAGCTCGCCGGGCGCGATCGCTTGTTCCTGCGCCTGCGCCAGCAAAGCATTCAGCTGTTCCAGCGTCACCATGCGCGCGATCGGATAAGTCGCCACCTGCAGGCGGCGCAGATAGATCACGTGCGCTCCGCAGCCCAGCAACTCGCCGAGATCGTCGGTGATGGTGCGGATGTAGGTGCCTTTCGAGCAGTGGATCTCCAGCTCCAGCTCATCCCCTTCCCAGCGGATAAACTGCAGCTCGTACACCGTGATGCTGCGCGCTTCTCGCGGCACTTCAATCCCCTGGCGCGCATACTCGTAGAGTTTCTTGCCCTGGTATTTCAGCGCCGAATACATCGACGGCACCTGCTGGATGTCGCCGCGGAAGGTGTCCAGCGCCGCGTCGAGCTGCGCCTGGGTGAAGTTCACCGGGCGTTCCTGCACGATCTGACCGTCGGCGTCGGAAGTATCGGTACGCTGCCCCAGCTTGGCGATCACCCGATAGCGCTTGTCGGAATCGAGCAGGTATTGCGAAAACTTGGTCGCTTCGCCCAGGCAGATAGGCAGCATGCCGGTCGCCAACGGATCGAGCGCGCCGGTATGGCCCGCTCGGTTGGCGTTGTACAGGCGTTTTACTTTTTGCAGCGCATCGTTGGACGACAACCCTTGCGGCTTGTCCAGCAACAGCACGCCGTGGATATCACGGCCGCGGCGACGAGGGCGACTCATTAATCCTCCTTGTCATCGCCTGAGGCGGAACGGCGCTCGGCGTCGTTCTTCACCACGTTGGTCACCAGGTTGGACATGCGCATGCCTTCCACCAGGGAGTTGTCGTAGGCGAAGGTCAGCTCCGGCACCACGCGCAGGCGCATCGCTTTGCCCAGCAGGGTGCGGATATAGCCGGAAGCGTCCTGCAACGCTTTGATGCCGTTGGTGACCAGATCCGGATCGTGGTTCTCGGTCAGCACGTTCAGGAAGGTGACGTAAACCTTGGCATACGCCAGATCACGGGAGACTTCCACGCCGGAAACGGTCGCCATGCCGACGCGCGGATCTTTCACTTCACGCTGCAGAATGATCGCAATCTCTTTCTGCATCTCTTGCGCCACGCGTTGACCGCGGCTGAATTCTTTTGCCATTTTGGATTCTCCAGACAAATCGGGGGGCACAAAGGCCCCCCGTAAACAGATATAAGCAGATGTGCAATCGTTAAGCGATGGTGCGTTGGATCTCAATGATTTCGAACACTTCGATCATGTCGCCGACGCGCACGTCGTTATAGTTCTTAACGCCGATACCACATTCCATGCCGTTACGGACTTCGTTAACGTCATCTTTGAAGCGGCGCAGGGATTCCAGCTCGCCTTCATAGATAACCACGTTGTCGCGCAGTACGCGGATTGGGTTGTGACGCTTGATGGTCCCTTCGGTAACCATACAGCCGGCGATAGCGCCGAACTTAGGCGATTTGAACACGTCGCGCACTTCGGCCAGGCCGATGATCTGCTGCTTGTATTCCGGCGCCAGCATGCCGCTCATCGCCTGCTTCACTTCGTCGATCAGGTTATAGATCACGGAGTAGTAACGCAGATCCAGGCTTTCCGCTTCGATTACGCGGCGCGCAGAAGCGTCGGCACGCACGTTGAAGCCCAGGATGATGGCGTTGGAAGCCGCAGCCAGCGTCGCGTCGGTTTCGGTGATCCCACCTACGCCGGAGCCGACAATCTTCACCTTCACTTCGTCGGTGGAGAGTTTCAGCAGCGAGTCGCTGATCGCTTCGCAAGAACCCTGTACATCGGATTTCAGTACGATGTTCAGCTCGGACACTTCGCCGTCGGTCATGTTGGCGAACATGTTTTCCAGCTTGGACTTCTGCTGACGCGCCAGTTTGACTTCGCGGAACTTGCCCTGACGGTACAGCGCCACTTCACGCGCTTTCTTCTCGTCGCGCACCACGGTGGCTTCGTCACCCGCTGCAGGCACGCTGGACAGACCCAGGATTTCCACAGGGATAGACGGACCGGCGGAGGTCACTTCACGGCCCAGCTCGTCGCGCATCGCACGCACACGGCCGTATTCGAAGCCACACAGGACGATGTCGCCCTTGTTCAGCGTACCTTCCTGAACCAGCACGGTGGCAACCGGGCCACGGCCTTTATCCAGGAAGGACTCGATCACCACGCCGCTCGCCATGCCGCTGCGTACCGCTTTCAGTTCCAGAACTTCGGCCTGCAGCAGGATAGCCTGCAGCAGCTCGTCGATACCGGTACCGGCTTTCGCGGACACGTGGACGAACTGCGCTTCGCCGCCCCACTCTTCCGGCATCACGCCGTACTGAGACAGTTCTTGCTTAACGCGGTCCGGATCGGCTTCCGGCTTGTCGATTTTGTTCACCGCAACCACCAACGGCACCTGCGCCGCTTTCGCGTGCTGGATAGCTTCGATGGTCTGTGGCATCACGCCGTCATCAGCCGCCACCACCAGAACCACGATGTCAGTCGCCTGAGCACCGCGAGCACGCATCGAGGTAAACGCGGCGTGGCCCGGGGTATCCAGGAAGGTGATCATGCCGTTCTCGGTTTCTACGTGGTAGGCACCGATGTGCTGGGTAATGCCGCCGGCTTCGCCCGCCGCCACTTTGGTGGAGCGAATGTAGTCCAGCAGAGAGGTTTTACCGTGGTCAACGTGGCCCATGATGGTCACGACCGGCGCGCGCGGCTCGGCCGCAGCGCCCGTATCACGGTCGCTCATCAGCGCTTCTTCCAGCTCGTTTTCACGACGCAGGATAACTTTGTGGCCCATCTCTTCGGCAACCAGCTGCGCGGTTTCCTGGTCGATAACCTGGTTGATGGTGGCCATGGCGCCCAGCTTCATCATCACTTTGATGACCTGAGAACCTTTTACCGCCATCTTGTTGGCCAACTCGGCCACGGTGATGGTTTCGCCGATCACCACGTCGCGGTTAACCACCTGCGCCGGCTTGTTGAAGCCCTGCTGCAGAGCGCTAGGCTTGCGTTTGCCTTTACCGCCACGGGTAACGGCGCGCGCTTCTTCGCGATCCGCTTTGGATTCGGACAGCTTGTTGCCTTTCTTCTGCTTGGTCGCTTTGCCGCCGCGGGTGCGGCTGCGACGATCGCCTTCAACTTTGGCGTCGTTTTCATCTTCTGCGGCACGGGCGTGCTGAGAGGTGGTCACGTGATAGTCGGCGCTTTCAACCGCGGCGCTTGCCGCGTCTGCCTGGGCCCACTTCTCGCCGTTCTCTTCGGCCATGCGACGGGCTTCTTCCGCCACGCGCTTGGCTTCCTCTTCAACCTTGCGGCGCACTTCCTCTTCCGCTTTGCGTTTCAGTTCAGCGGCTTCGGCTTCACGGCGTGCTTTTTCCGCCTGAGCTGGCTTGGTCATTTCGTCGGTATGTTGATTGGTCACTTTTTCTTTTTCCGCTGAATTACGCTTAGCAATCTCCGCGGCCTCACGTTTGGCTTGCTCTTCGGCTGCGCGCTTCGCTTCCGCTTCGCGTTTTGCGAGCTCTTCCGCTTCGCGCCGTGCCTGCTCTTCCGCTTCACGCTGTGCCTGCTCTGCCGCTTCAGCCAACTGGGCTTCCTGCGTATCGCGATTTACATAAGTGCGTTTCTTGCGGACCTCAATTTGCACCGATTTACTTTTACCGCCGGTGCTCGGGATATTCAAGGTGCTGCGCGTTTTGCGCTGCAAAGTGAGTTTACCCGGCGCGCTGCCGTGTTCACGGTTCAGGTGCGCCAGCAATGTTTCTTTTTCTTGCTGGGTAACAGAGTCCGACTCGGACTTGTTGATCCCTGCATCAGCAAACTGCTGTACCAGGCGATCAACCGGAGTCTGAATCTCTGCTGCCAGCGATTTTACGGTTACATCTGTCGTCATGCTGTTCCTTCCTGCTACAGTTATTACGCGTTGTCGCCAAACCAACAGATATTGCGCGCAGCCATGATCAGCTCGCCGGCTTGCTCGTCGCTAAGCCCTTCAATATCAGCCAGATCGTCAACACCCTGCTCGGCAAGATCTTCCAGCGTACAAACCCCACGCGCGGCCAGTTTAAAGGCCATGCTGCGCTCAAGACCCGGCAGGTTGAGCAAATCGTCGGCCGGTTTGTTGTCGCCCAGGCTTTCTTCTTGTGCCAGGGCCAGCGTGGTCAATGCAGCTTTGGCGCGTTCGCGCAATGCTTCAACCGTATCTTCATCCAGACCGTCGATTTCCAACAGCTCTTTGATCGGCACGTAGGCCAGCTCTTCCAGCGTGGAGAAGCCTTCTTCAACCAGTACGGTGGCGAAATCTTCGTCGATATCAAGATACTTGGTGAAGGTATCAATAGCGGCATGAGCCTCGGCCTGGTGCTTGGCCTGCAGGTCGTCCGCCGTCATCACGTTCAGTTCCCAACGATCGTCGCCGCGGTGTTGTTTCAGCAACTGGGAAGCCAAACGCACGTTTTGGCCGTTACGGCCGATCGCCTGTGCCAGGTTGCTGGCTTCAACGGCGATATCCATGGTGCAGTTATCTTCGTCTACCACGATCGACGCGACGTCGGCCGGCGCCATGGCGTTGATGACGAATTGCGCTGGGTTATCATCCCACAGAATGATGTCGATGCGTTCGCCGCCGAGCTCGCTCGACACGGCCTGAACGCGCGCACCGCGCATACCTACGCAGGCGCCGACCGGGTCGATGCGCTTGTCGTTGGTTTTCACTGCAATTTTCGCACGGGAGCCAGGATCGCGGGCTGCCGCTTTAATTTCAATCACTTCTTCGCCGATTTCCGGCACTTCGATGCGGAACAGTTCTTTCAGCATTTCCGGGCTGGAACGGCTGACGAACAGCTGCGCGCCGCGGGCTTCAGGACGCACGGCGTACAGTACGCCACGAATGCGGTCGCCCGGACGGAAGTTTTCGCGCGGCAGCATGTCTTCACGGCCAATCACCGCTTCGGCGTTGTTGCCCAGATCCAGCGCGATGCTGTCACGGTTCACTTTCTTCACCACGCCGGTGACGATCTCACCTTCGTGTTCACGGAAAGCGTCGACCACCATCGCGCGCTCGGCCTCGCGCACTTTCTGCACGATAACCTGCTTGGCGGTTTGGGTGGTGATGCGGTCGAAGGTCACGGATTCGATCTGATCTTCGACGTAGCCACCGAGCTCGATGCTCGGATCTTCAAACTGAGCGGCTTCCAGCGTGATTTCACGCGTTGGCTGCGTCACTTCGTCTACGGCGACCCAACGGCGGAAGGTATCGAAATCGCCGGTTCTGCGGTCAATGCTGACGCGCACGTCGATTTCCTGCTCGTATTTTTTCTTGGTTGCGGTGGCTAATGCAGTTTCCAGCGCTTCGAAAATCTTCTCGCGCGGAAGGGATTTTTCATTGGAAACTGCTTCAACAACAGCCAGAATCTCTTTGTTCATCCTAGTTGCCTCTTCCAAACTTTAAAAGTGGGGTACCAGGTTCGCTTTCTGGATGTTGCTCAGCGCGAACACTTCATCTTTCCCTTCCACAGTAACCGTGATCATCTCGCCTTCGACAGACTTGATAATACCCTGCCACTTGCGACGGTTCTGTACCGCCATGCGCAGGACCAGGCTGACTTCTTCACCGAGGAAACGCGTATAGTGCTCTGCGGTGAACATCGGGCGATCAAGGCCAGGAGAGGAGACTTCCAAGTTGTAAGCGACCGTGATTGGATCTTCGACGTCCAATACAGCGCTGACCTGGTGGCTGACATCAGCGCAATCATCAACATTGATGCCGTTATCACTATCAATATAGATGCGGAGCGTCGATTGGCGCGCACGAATGAATTCGATGCCTACAAGCTCAAAGCCCAACGCTTCTACCGGTGCCGAAAGCATCTCTGTTAACTGTTGCTCTAATGTGGACAAGCCCACCCCCAAGACATAAAAAAAGGGCTAAATAGCCCAGTGATTCTGTTGCCAAATAACAAAAAACCCCGAAAAATCGGGGCTTTATGCAACTGGACCCTGTTTGCCGCTAGGCGGCCTCGGTACAACTTTCGAGCAAGTGTCATTTTCAAATGATGATCGAGAAAAGCGGATTTCAATCGAAAAGTGTATTTGAAAATAAACACTTAAAGGAAAGTGGTTGCGGGGGCCGGATTTGAACCGACGACCTTCGGGTTATGAGCCCGACGAGCTACCAGGCTGCTCCACCCCGCGTCCGAAAACGTGGCAAATGCTACGCCGATAATCGCAAAATTGCAAGTTATCTCTGGGATTTGGTACCGAGGATGGGACTCGAACCCACAAGCCCGTTAGGGCACTACCACCTCAAGGTAGCGTGTCTACCAATTCCACCACCTCGGTACTGATTCTTACTGCTAACGGCCGTTGTTCTTTCGAGTTCACAACCACCGTTTACAAACTTTTACGGCTTACTGCGGGATATCGCTGCTCGGCTTGGCAGGTGCTGCCGGCGCGGTTGTCTGCTCAGTTTTCACCGGCTGACCCAGATTTTCCCACTCGCTGCCTTTCTTGCTTTGGTTGCTGCTGAGGTTGCCCAAAATCAGGCTGATGACGAAGAACAGCGTCGCCAATACAGCAGTCATGCGGGTCATAAAGTTACCGGAACCACTCGAACCGAACAACGTGCCTGATGCACCTGCTCCGAAAGAGGCTCCCATATCAGCGCCTTTACCTTGCTGCAACATAATCAGAGCAACCAGCCCGATTGAAATCAGCAGGAAAATTACCAGAAGAGCTTCGTACATAGTAGTACCCGTATCCTTGCGGCCTCACCGCATGCCAAATGCTTCACACTCATCAAGCAGGCGTGTTTATAAACTGCCTACTGAAGCGGGTGTGAATACTAACCAAAGCCGCCAACCCGCGCAAGGGCAATTTGCAGCCGCCGGCGCGTTTGCGGAAAAAAACGCCAACAATCGTCTATTCGGGCTCAGCGATGCCAAGCCCGGTGGCTAACTGTCTGTTTTAACCTGCGGATTTCACCGCGTCGGCGATGCGATGTGCCAGCGCGGTCACCTGCTGCTCGTCCTCGCCCTCCACCATCACGCGGATCAGCGGCTCGGTGCCCGATTTACGCAGCAGCACCCGGCCGCGGCCGGCCAGCTCGGCTTCCACCTGTTCGGTGACCTTGCGCACCGCTTCAGATTCCAGCGGATTGTGATCGCCGGCGAAACGCACGTTGACCAGGATCTGCGGCAACAGCTTCATGCCGCTGCACAGGTCATGCAGGCTCATGTGGTTGCGCACCATGGCGGTCAGCACCTGCAACCCGGCCACGATGCCATCGCCGGTGGTGGTTTTGTCCAGCAGGATCACATGGCCGGAGTTTTCCGCACCGATGCGCCAGCCCAACTCCTGCAACTTCTCCAGCACGTAACGGTCGCCCACTTTGGCGCGAGCGAACGGAATGCCCAGCTGTTTCAGCGCCAGTTCCAGCCCCATATTGCTCATCAGGGTGCCGACCGCGCCACCGCGCAGCTGACCCTGACGCAGGCCTTCGCGGGCGATGATGTACAGGATCTGATCGCCGTCCACCTTGTTGCCCAGGTGATCCACCATCATCACGCGGTCGCCGTCGCCGTCGAACGCCAGGCCAACGTGCGCTTTTTCCTGCAGCACGCGCTCCTGCAGCTGACGCACATCGGTAGCGCCGCATTTCTCGTTGATGTTCATGCCGTCCGGCTCAACGCCGATGGCGATCACCGTGGCGCCCAGCTCGCGCAGCACGCTCGGCGCGATGTGGTAAGTCGCGCCGTTGGCGCAGTCGACCACGATTTTCAGCCCTTTCAGACTCAGCTCGCTCGGGAAGGTGCCTTTGCAGAATTCGATATAGCGACCTGCGGCGTCGATGATGCGGCTGGCTTTACCCAACTCCGCGGACTCCACGCAGGTCAGCGGTTTTTCCATTTCGGCCTCGATCGCTTCTTCGACATTGTCCGGCAGCTTGGCGCCGTCGATCGAGAAAAACTTGATGCCGTTGTCATAGAACGGGTTATGCGAAGCGGAAATGACAATGCCCGCTTCAGCCCGGAAGGTACGCGTCAAATAAGCCACCGCCGGCGTGGGCATCGGCCCGGTGAAGGACGCGGACAATCCGGCGGCCGCCAGGCCGGCTTCCAGCGCGGACTCCAGCATATAGCCGGAGATGCG
Organism: Serratia sp. CY83965; assembly: GCF_052166375.1. NCBI lineage: Bacteria > Pseudomonadati > Pseudomonadota > Gammaproteobacteria > Enterobacterales > Yersiniaceae > Serratia > Serratia sp. CY83965. The sequence continues at coordinate 148,017 of NZ_JBJNOV010000009.1, forward strand.
CGTATCCTTTCCGATGATGATCTTGCGGGAACCGTGACGCGCCAGCACCTTACCGGCCGCCCAGCCCAGCTTCAGCACGAAGTCCGGCGTGATGGGGCTGTCCCCGACCTTGCCACGGATGCCGTCGGTGCCAAAATATTTGCGCTCGCTCATGTTTCTACTGTCCCTTAGCTGAAAGTGTTGCCTCGACGACACGCATCGCCTCGACGGTTTCTTTAACGTCATGCACTCTGACAATCTGCGCACCCTGCATCGCCGCGATCACCGCGCAGGCCACGCTGCCGATAACCCGTTGATCCGGCGGTACGTTCAACAGTTGTCCAATCATCGATTTGCGCGACATGCCGACCAACAGCGGCAAACCAAAACGATGAAACTCCGACAACCGGGCCAGAAGCTGATAGTTGTGCGCCAAATTTTTACCGAAACCGAAGCCTGGGTCGAGCAGCAATTTCTGATTTGTTATCCCTGCCTCGTTACAGCGCTGGATATGGTGTTCGAAAAACGCCTGAACGTCGGCGATCAGATCGTCGTAGTGCGGTGCCTGTTGCATGGTACGCGGCTGCCCCTGCATGTGCATCAGGCAGACCGGCAGGCCGCTTTCCGCCGCCGCCGCCAGGGCACCCGGCTCCTGCAGCGAACGAATGTCGTTGATCAGATGCGCGCCGGCGTGCGCCGATTCGCGGATCACGCCCGCTTTCGAGGTATCGACCGAGATGAAGACTTCGAAACGCTGCGCCAGCGCTTCCACCACCGGCACGACCCGTTCCAATTCTTCCTCTTCACTCACCTCCGCCGCCCCCGGCCTTGTCGACTCGCCGCCGATATCAATCATCGTAGCGCCGGCCGAAATCAGCGCATGCGCGTGCAGCAACGCCTGATTCAGCGTGTTGTGGCGACCGCCGTCGGAAAACGAATCCGGCGTCACGTTGAGGATGCCCATCACCTGTGGATGAGAGAGGTTGAGCGTCATGTCGCGCACGGTTAACTGCATGTTGTTTCACCTTACTGTTGCCTGGTTCACTGCCCGCCGGGCAAAAAAAACCCCGGCGTACCGGGGTTTGATGTTATTACACAGCCGTTCTTACTTGTCGAGCTGTTCGGACATGGTGTTGCCCGGCGTTGGGGTGCGCGGCTCATCTACCGGCGTCGGGGCTTTCGGGGTGCCGCCGTTGTCGGAGCTGTTGCCTTTGTTCGCATCGTCCCAGCCCGCCGGCGGACGCACGTCTTTGCGGTTCATCAGATCGTCGATCTGCGGCGCATCGATGGTTTCATACTTCATCAGCGCATCCTTCATCGAGTGCAGGATGTCCATGTTTTCCATCAGCAGCGAGCGAGCACGCGTGTAGTTACGTTCGATCAGCGACTTCACTTCCTGGTCGATGATACGCGCGGTTTCATCCGACATGTGCTTCGCCTTGGCCACGGAGCGGCCCAGGAACACTTCACCCTCTTCTTCCGCATACAGCAGCGGCCCCAGCTTCTCGGAGAAGCCCCATTGGGTCACCATGTTGCGGGCGATGGAGGTCGCCACTTTGATGTCGTTCGACGCACCGGTAGAGACTTTTTCCGGCCCGTAGATGATCTCTTCCGCCAGACGGCCGCCGTACAGGGTGGAGATTTGGCTCTCCAGCTTCTGACGGCTGGCGCTGATCGCATCCCCTTCCGGCAGGAAGAAGGTCACGCCAAGCGCACGGCCACGAGGAATGATGGTCACTTTGTGTACCGGATCGTGTTCAGGAACCAGGCGGCCGATGATGGCGTGGCCCGCTTCGTGATACGCGGTCGACTCTTTCTGCGCTTCGGTCATCACCATGGAGCGACGTTCCGCACCCATCATGATCTTGTCTTTGGCTTTCTCGAACTCCACCATCGACACCACGCGCTTGTTGCCGCGGGCGGCGAACAGCGCCGCTTCGTTGACCAGGTTGGCCAGGTCGGCACCGGAGAAGCCCGGCGTACCGCGCGCAATGACGGAGGCGTCGATGTCGGCAGCCAACGGCACGCGGCGCATGTGCACCTTCAGGATCTGCTCACGGCCACGCACATCCGGCAGCCCGACCACGACCTGACGGTCGAAACGGCCCGGGCGCAGCAGCGCGGGGTCAAGCACGTCCGGACGGTTGGTGGCCGCGATGACGATGATGCCCTCGTTGCCTTCGAAACCGTCCATCTCAACCAGCATCTGGTTCAGGGTCTGCTCGCGCTCATCGTGACCGCCACCCAGGCCGGCGCCACGCTGGCGGCCGACGGCGTCGATTTCATCGATGAAGATGATGCACGGCGCGGCTTTCTTCGCTTGTTCAAACATGTCACGCACGCGGGATGCCCCCACGCCGACGAACATTTCAACGAAGTCGGAACCGGAAATGGTGAAGAACGGCACCTTCGCTTCGCCGGCGATCGCTTTCGCCAACAGCGTTTTACCGGTCCCCGGCGGGCCGACCATCAGCACGCCTTTCGGGATCTTGCCGCCCAATTTCTGGAAACGGCTCGGCTCGCGCAGGTATTCCACCAGTTCGCTCACCTCTTCTTTCGCTTCGTCACAACCGGCGACATCGGCGAAAGTGGTCTTGATCTGGTCTTCCGTCAGCATGCGGGCCTTGCTCTTGCCGAAGGACATCGCGCCCTTGCCGCCGCCGCCCTGCATTTGCCGCATAAAGAAGATCCAGACCCCGATCAGCAACAGCATCGGGAACCAAGAGATAAAGATAGAAGCCAGCAGGCTCGGCTCTTCAGGCGGCTCGCCGACAACTTTCACATTCTTCGTTAACAACGTATCCAGCAACTTGGGATCGTTGACAGGGATGTAGGTCGTGTATTTGTTACTGTCTTTCTTGGTAACGTTAATTTCACGTCCGTTGATTCGCGCTTCGCGAACCTGGTCCTGGGTCAGTTCGGACATGAAGGTAGAGTAATCCACCCTACGGCCATTCGACTCGCTGGGCCCAAAGCTCTGGAATACAGACATCAACACTACCGCGATGACTAACCAGAGAATTAGGTTTTTCGCCATGTCACTCAAGGGATTAACCTCATCTTACAACTGTGTTAACAAACAGCGTTAGGGTACTACAGTTTGCGCCCTGTCGCTACAATGTACACTTCGCGCGAACGGGCGCGGGAAGCGTCTGGCTTACGAATCTTAACCTTCGTAAACAGGGAGCGAATTTCCCGTAGGTACTCGTCAAAGCCATCTCCCTGGAACACCTTCACCAGGAAACTTCCGCCTGGTGCGAGGACATCACGACACATATCCAGCGCCAACTCCACCAGATACATCGACCTTGGAATGTCGACCGCCGGGGTGCCACTCATATTCGGGGCCATATCGGACATGACCACCTGAACCTTACTCTCGCCTACTCGTTCCAACAGCGCCTTCAGCACCAGTTCATCACGAAAATCGCCCTGAAGGAAATCGACGCCAACGATAGGATCCATTGGCAAAATATCACAGGCGATGATGCGCCCGGTACCGCCGATTTGGGTGACCACATACTGCGACCAGCCGCCCGGTGCGGCGCCCAGGTCAACCACGGTCATGCCCGGTTTGAACAGTTTGTCGCTCTGCTGTATTTCATCAAGTTTAAACCAGGCACGGGAACGCAGTCCCTTTTTCTGCGCCTGCTGTACATATTTATCGCTAAAGTGTTCTTGTAACCAGCGACTGGAGCTAGCCGAACGCTTTTTATTAGCCATCTCGTTTTCCAACTATCATAAAAAGAGTCTTATGTCAGGGTCGCTGCTCACGTAGACTCACACCGGTGAAGACCGATTTGGTGATATACATGAGATGGCGGTAGAATGTACCGTTTTCAATCCCAACTTAAGCAAAAAAGACAATGAATCTGAATAATAAACAAAAACAGCACCTGAAAGGCCTGGCGCATCCGTTAAAACCGGTGGTGATGCTGGGCAATAACGGTCTTACCGAAGGGGTGCTGGCTGAAATTGAACAGGCTCTGGAGCATCATGAGCTGATCAAGGTAAAAATCGCCGCTGAAGATCGCGAAACCAAGACCCTGATCGCCGACGCTATCGTGCGTGAAACGGGCGCCTGCAATGTGCAAGTTATCGGCAGTACACTTATTCTTTACCGCCCGTCGAAAGAGCGCAAGATCAGTCTACCGCGTTAATAACCATCAGGTTAACGAAAAGGTGCCATGCGCCTGACCAAGATAAAAGGCCGCTTGCGGCCTTTTTCCTATCTTTACAAAACGTTGGCGCATTAATGACCAACGGTCCCGATCAGAGATACTCGACCTTCAGGATCTCGTATTCCACGTCGCCGCCAGGGGTTTTGATCACCACCACATCGTCTTGCTCTTTGCCGATCAGGCCGCGCGCCATCGGCGAGTTTACCGAGATCAGATTTTTCTTGAAATCGGCCTCATCGTCGCCAACGATGCGGTAAGTCACTTCTTCTTCGCTGTCCAGATTCATCACCGATACGGTGGCGCCGAAGATCACCCGACCGGTGTTCGGCATCTTGGTGATATCGATCACCTGCGCATTGGACAGCTTGGCTTCGATCTCCTGAATGCGGCCTTCGCAGAAACCCTGCTGTTCGCGGGCGGCATGGTACTCGGCATTTTCTTTCAAGTCGCCGTGTTCACGCGCTTCAGCGATATCCGCAATGATTTTCGGGCGGCGCACGCTTTTCAGATATTCGAGCTCTTCGCGCAGTTTTTCAGCGCCAAACAAGGTCATCGGAATTTGGTTCATCGTATAAATACCTCTAAATCTTTCCTGTTCAAATAACCGTCATCCTGACGTATTCGTATGAAAACACGGTTGGCATTCCGCCCCCCGCCTCCAGGCGACAAACAAAAGAAACCTGACTCGGAACGGGGCCCAAGCCAAGATCGGTTTTGCATTTTGATACGCATTTTAGCCTAGAGTTCCTTGAGGGTCATCGTTTACTTTTTCCCTGATTGCACCGTAGTATGACGGCACGTTATCCAGCTGTTATCCCGAGATTATGCGTTTTTCACGAATTGTCAGTGCATTGGCTTGCGCATTTGTTCTGAATGCGAATGCGGCCCCGGTTGAAGAGTACACACAATATCTGCCTGATGGGGCCAACCTTGCCCTGGTCGTTCAGAAGATCGGTGCCGGTGCGCCGACGATCGATTATCACTCTCAGCAGATGGCGCTGCCGGCCAGTACCCAAAAAGTGCTGACGGCGCTGGCGGCATTGCTGCAACTCGGGCCCGATTACCGTTTCACCACCACGCTGGAGAGCCAGGGCGATATCCGCGACGGCGTGCTGCGCGGTAACCTGATCGCCCGCTTCAGCGGCGATCCGACCTTCAAACGTCAGAGCCTGCGCAATATGGTGGCCGTCCTGAAGAAGCAGGGCGTGCGCCAAATCAGCGGCGACGTGCTGGTCGATACCTCAGTCTTCGCCAGCCATGACAAGGCGCCCGGTTGGCCGTGGAACGATCTGACGCAGTGCTTCAGCGCGCCGCCGGCCGCCGCCATCGTCGATCGCAACTGTTTCTCGGTCTCGCTGTACAGCGCGCCGAACCCGGGCGACATGGCGTTTATCCGCGTCGCCTCCTATTATCCGGTCAATATGTTTAGCCAGGTGCGCACCCTGGCGCGCGGATCCGCAGATGCGCAATACTGCGAACTGGACGTGGTGCCGGGCGAGCTGAACCGCTTTACCCTGACCGGCTGCCTGACGCAGCGCAGCGAACCGCTGCCGTTGGCCTTCGCCATCCAGGACGGTGCCAGCTATGCGGGCGCCATACTGAAAGACGAGCTGACGCAGGCCGATATCCAGATCGACGGGCATTTGAAACGCCAAACGCGCCCCGGCATCACCGGCACGGTGATCGCGCAAACCCAGTCGGCGCCGCTGCACGATCTGTTGAAAATCATGCTGAAGAAATCGGACAACATGATCGCCGATACCGTCTTCCGCACGATCGGCCACGAGCGCTTCGGCGTGCCGGGCACCTGGCGAGCAGGTTCCGATGCGGTACGCCAGGTGCTGCGCCAGAAGGCAGGCATCGATCTGGGCAACACCATCATCGCCGACGGTTCCGGCCTGTCGCGCCACAACCTGCTGGCCCCGGCGACCATGATGCAGGCGCTGCAGTACATCGCGCAGCACGACAACGAGCTGAACTTTATCTCGATGCTGCCGCTGTCCGGCTATGACGGCACCCTGCGCTACCGCGGCGGCCTGCATGAGGCCGGCGTAGACGGCAAGGTGTCGGCCAAGACCGGCGCGCTGCAGGGCGTCTACAACCTGGCGGGCTTCATCACTACCGCCAGCGGCCAGCGCATGGCCTTCGTGCAGTATCTCTCCGGCTACGCCGTGCCGCCGGAAGATCAGAAACAGCGCCGCGCGCCGCTGGTGCGTTTCGAAAGTCGCCTGTATCGGGATATTTACCAAAACAACTGAGGATCGCCATGAAGCTGCTGGTCGTTGAAGATGATGAACTGCTGCAACAAGGGTTGGCGCTGGCGCTGACCGGCGAAGGCTACGTGTGCGACTGCGCCGCCACAGCGGCGGAAGCCAGCAGCCTGCTCATCACCAGCCAATACAGCATGGTGATCCTGGATCTCGGTCTGCCGGACATGGACGGCGCCGCGCTGCTGCGGCAGTGGCGCCGCCAACAGATCGATCTGCCGGTGCTGATCCTGACCGCCCGCGACGCCCTGGAAGACCGCGTCGATGGGCTGGACGCCGGCGCCGACGACTACCTGGTCAAACCCTTCGCGCTGGTTGAGCTGCAGGCGCGCGTGCGCGCCCTCCTGCGGCGCTACCAGGGTCACAGCGACAATCTGATGCAGGTGGATGACCTGCAGTTGAATCTCTCCAGCCAGCAGGTCTATCTGCAACAGCAGCCGGTGGAGGTCACGCCGAAAGAGTTCGCCATTCTGGCGCGCCTGATCATGCGTGCCGGGCAGACGGTCAACCGCGAACTCCTGCAGCAGGATCTCTACACCTGGCAAGACGATTTAGGGTCCAACACCCTGGAAGTGCATATCCACAACCTGCGCCGCAAACTGGGCAAGGATCGCATCCGCACCGTGCGCGGCATCGGCTACCGCCTGGAACCCTCGTCATGATCAGCATGCGCCGCCGCCTGCTGCTGATGCTGGCGCTGATCCTGCTGGTCACGCAACTCATCAGCGCCTTCTGGCTGTGGCACGAAAGCCAGGAACAGATCAGCTTCCTGGTGGACGAAACCCTGTCCGCCAAAGTGCGTACCGAACGCGTCGATACCGAGATCGCCGAGGCCATCGCGTCGCTGTTGGCGCCTTCGCTGATCATGATGATCGTCACGCTGTTGGCGTCGTTTTGGGCCATCAGTTGGATCATCCGCCCACTCAACCAATTGCAGCAACGGCTGGAAAAACGCTCTGCCGATAACCTGACTCCGCTGCCAATCACCAGCGACAGTCAGGAAATGGTGGCGGTCACCAATGCACTCAATCAGCTGTTTTCACGGCTGGATAACACCATTCAACAGGAACGCCTGTTCACTGCCGACGCCGCCCACGAGCTGCGCACGCCGCTGGCCGGCATCCGCCTGCACCTGGAGCTGATGGAAAAGCAGGGCGTCAAGGGCAGCCAGGCGCTGATCGCCCGCATCGATCAGCTGATGCACACCGTCGAGCAGTTGCTGATGCTGTCGCGCGCCGGGCAAGACTTCGCCAGCGGCCATTATCAGCATTTCGATTGGGTGGCCGATGTGATCCAGCCGCTGCGTGAAGAGCTCGACGAAATGAGCGCCCAACGCGGGCAGACGCTGGGCTGGCAATTGCCGGCTGCTGCCACCGTGAACGGCGATCCGGTGCTGCTGCGGCTGCTGCTGCGCAACCTGGTCGAAAACGCCCACCGTTACGGCCCGGAAGGCGGCGCGATACAGGTGCGGTTAACGCCGCAAGACAACGGCTATCTGCTGCAGGTCATCGACGATGGCCCGGGAATCAAGGAAGAGATGGTCGGGGAACTGACGCAGGCGTTTCGCCGCATGGATCAACGCTACGGCGGCAGCGGACTGGGCCTGAATATCGTGATCCGCATCGCGCAACTGCACCAGGGGCGTTTGACGCTGGAAAACCGCCGCGATGCGCGCGGCCTGAATGCCCAGTGCTGGCTGCCGGAAAAGGCGCTCAAATAACAAGGGCCCAGCGTTGCTGAGCCCTTTATCACCGAATTACTTCTGGTAAATGATTTCGACGCCTTCGTCGTCGTCTTCGTCCCAGTCGTCATCCCAGTCATCTTCCGCTTCGGCTTCCATTTCCGCGATTTGCTCGCGGTGGTAGTCATCCCACATGAATTCGACTTTTTCCGGTGCGCTTTCTTCGATCGCCATCGCTTTCGGCTGGGTGTTGATGAAGTTCATCACGTCCCAGCACAGCGCATTGACGCCTTCGCGGTTGGCGGCGGAGATCATGTAGTACTTCCCTTCCCAGCCCATGCCTTCCACAATCGCCTTGGCGCGTTCGGCGGCTTCTTCCTCACCAATCACATCAATTTTGTTGAACACCAGCCAGCGCGGCTTCTGCGCCAGATTTTCGCTGTATTGGTTCAACTCGTTGATAATGACTTTGGCGTTTTCCACCGGATCGGATTCGTCGATCGGCGCGATGTCCACCAGGTGCAGCAGCACGCGGCAACGCTCCAGGTGTTTCAGGAAACGAATACCCAGGCCGGCGCCTTCCGAGGCGCCCTCGATCAGCCCCGGAATGTCGGCGACCACAAAGCTCTGCTCGTGGTCCATGCGCACCACGCCCAGGCTCGGCACCAGCGTGGTGAACGGATAATCGGCCACCTTCGGCTTGGCGGCGGACACCGCGCGGATGAAGGTCGATTTGCCGGCGTTCGGCAGCCCCAGCATGCCCACATCGGCCAGCAGCAACAGCTCCAGCAACAGGTCACGCGCTTCGCCGGCGGTACCCAGCGTCTTCTGACGCGGCGCGCGGTTGACCGAAGATTTGAAACGGGTGTTGCCCAGACCGTGCCAGCCGCCTTTGGCGACCATCAGCTTCTGCTCGTGGCGGGTCATGTCGCCGAGGATCTCGCCGGTGCCCTGATCCTTCACGCGCGTGCCGACCGGCACCTTAATGATGACGTCTTTACCGCGTTTGCCGGTACAATCGCGGCTCTGGCCATTCTGGCCGCGCTCGGCGCGGAAAGACTTCTCAAAGCGGTAGTCGATCAGGGTGTTAAGGTTCTCGTCCGCCAGCAGGTAGACGTCGCCGCCGTCGCCGCCGTCGCCGCCGTCAGGCCCACCGTTCGGGATATATTTTTCGCGGCGGAAGCTGACGCACCCGTTGCCGCCGTCGCCTGCAACGACCAGAATCGCTGCTTCATCTACAAACTTCATTTACCGTCTCCGTAAATCATTCACCGGGCTGCTTCAAAGGAGCAACCAGGGGGGGGTCTGCCCGTCGCGGCCACCACCGGTGACCAATTGCGGAAAACATGGCGCCCGCCACAACCACAAACGCACCGACATAGCCGACGATGTTCAGCGTCGGCATGGCGAATGCCTGGGGCCAAGCCAGCGCCAATAAATCTGAAAACAGCAGGGTAAACAGCGGGGTCAGCGTAACCAACGCGCTCACCTGCGCCGCCTGCCAGCGCGCCATCGCTTCTGCCAGCGCGCCATAGCCGATCAGCGTGTTGGCGCCGCAAAACAGCAGGCATGCCAATTGCCAGCCGCTAAGCTGGAAAATCACCTCGGGTTTGGCCAGAGGGAACAACGCAATCGCACATAAAGTGTACAACATAACCAGGATCTGCGGCGAAGCCAGCCGGCGCAGCAACACCTTCTGCGCCACGCCATAGCTCACCCAGACCATCGCCGCGCACACGCCCAGCATGACGCCCAGCGTGTAGTCCGTCAGCCGGGTGAAGATCTCTATCAGACTGACGTTGAAAAACAGCATCAGCCCGCAAATCAGCATCAGGGCGCCAATGACCTGGGTGATGCGCATGCGTTCTTTTAAAATCAGCACGCTGGCGAACATCATACCGACTGGCGACAGCTGGCCAATCACCTGCGACGCCGTCGGGCTCAGGTATTGCAGCGAGGAGCTGAAGAACACAAAGTTGCCAAGCAGCCCCGCCGTCGCGATCGCCAACAGCAGCAGCCAACGCGGCTGGCGGAACATCGTCAGCGGCGGCAGCTTGCCGCGCACCGCAAGGATCAGGCCCAAACCGATGGCGGCCATGGTAAAGCGATACCAGACAACGGTAAACGGCTCCATCACCACCAACACTTCTTTCATCGCGATCGGCAACGCGCCCCAGCAAACCGCCGTGGTTAACGCCAAAGAAATACCAACGCCGACCTGCTGCTTCGTATCCATATCACCTTCGCCAACGCTGACGGGCCTGCCCTCAGGCAACCCATAAATGTAAAAAGCCCCGCAACGAATTGCGGGGCTTACATCTATTTCGTAAGGCTCGAAAAATTATTCAGCTTCGATGCTGATGAATTTACGATTGCTCGGGCCTTTAACTTCGAATTTGACTTTACCGTCTTTCAAAGCAAACAGAGTGTGGTCTTTGCCGCAACCCACGTTGGTACCAGCGTGGAATTTGGTGCCGCGCTGACGAACGATGATGCTGCCTGCCAGTACTGCTTCGCCGCCAAAGCGTTTTACGCCCAGACGTTTAGCTTCTGAATCGCGACCGTTACGAGTCGAGCCGCCAGCCTTTTTGTGTGCCATTAATCCGCTCTCCTAACTTAAGCGCTGATGCCGGTGATTTTAACGTCAGTGAACCACTGACGGTGGCCCTGCTGCTTACGGTGGTGTTTACGACGACGAAACTTAACGATTTTAATTTTCTCGCCACGACCGTGAGCAACGACTTCAGCTTTGATCTTGCCGCCATCGACGAAAGGAACGCCGATTTTGATATCTTCGCCATTAGCGATCATCAGAATCTGGTCAAACTCAACCGCTTCACCAGTTGCGATGTCCAGCTTTTCCAAGCGAACGGTCTGACCTTCGCTTACTCGGTGTTGTTTACCACCACTTTGGAAAACCGCGTACATATAAAACTCCGCTTTCCGCGTGCCCGACTGTGTTAGTTCAGAGCGCGCTATAAATATTCACAATAGGGCGCGAATTCTACGCAAAAAAGCAGCGCATGACAAGAGCAGAATAAGACCAGAACAAGAAAAAAGAAGAAAAAAAGCGCAGTTTCTTTCGTGGCGTTTATCTGAACCGTTTTTCAAGTACAATCATAGGGACAGTTACCGCCATGTACCGATGTGAGCAGCGATCTCAACGCGGTGAAGAGAAACACAGCTGAAAAAAACACAATGAACCTAGAGCAAATTACCGAGTTAACCGCGCAAGATATGGCGGCCGTGAACGCAACAATTCTCGAACAGCTGAATTCCGATGTCACGCTCATCAATCAGCTTGGCTATTACATTATCAGTGGTGGCGGTAAGCGCATCCGGCCGATGATCGCCGTCCTGGCGGCGCGGGCGTTGGGCTACGAAGGCAACAAGCACGTCACCGTCGCCGCCCTGATCGAATTCATTCATACCGCCACGCTGCTGCATGACGACGTCGTCGACGAATCGGACATGCGCCGCGGCAAAGCCACCGCCAACGCGGCGTTCGGCAACGCCGCCAGCGTGCTGGTCGGCGACTTTATCTATACCCGCGCCTTCCAGATGATGACCAGCCTGGAATCCCTGCGCGTGCTGGCGCTGATGTCGGAGGCGGTCAACGTCATCGCCGAAGGTGAAGTGCTGCAGTTGATGAACGTGCACGATCCCGACATCAGCGAAGAAAGTTATATGCGGGTGATCTACAGCAAAACCGCCCGTCTGTTTGAAGCGGCGGCGCAATCGTCGGCGATCCTGTCCGGCGCCAGCGCTGAGCAAGAACAGGCGCTGCAAGATTATGGCCGCTACCTCGGCACCGCTTTCCAGCTGATCGACGATCTGCTCGACTACAGCGCCGACGGCAGCACCCTGGGCAAAAACACCGGCGACGATCTGAACGAAGGGAAACCGACCCTGCCGCTGCTGCACGCGATGCACAACGGCGACGACGCCCAGCGTGACATGATCCGCGGCGCGATTGAGCAAGGCAACGGCCGTCACCTGTTGGAGCCGGTGCTGCAGGCGATGCAGCAATGCGGTTCGCTGGAATACACCCGCAAACGCGCCGAGGAAGAAGCCGACAAGGCGATCGCCGCGCTGCAGGTATTGCCGGCATCAGAGCACCGAACAGCGCTGGAAGGCCTGGCCCATTTGGCGGTACAACGCGACTTTTAAGAAATCGTGATTTCCAAATGTATTCATCAGGCCCGCCCAGGCGGGCCTGCCTAGGTATTGCTCTCTTCGTCGATACGCGCCAGCAGGCCGCCGATCCCTTCCCGCATCAGGAAAGCCACCATTCTCTCGCGCTCGCTCTCCGTCAAATGGTAGTAATACTCGATCCAGACCGCCAACGGATCCTGGCGTTCTACGTCATATGCCGCCCCGTCTTCCTTCAGCGCCAGCAGGTTACGCACGCCTGGAGGCAGGCTGTCGATATGGTACTCCAACGCTTTTCCCTGCACGCCTTTACGCCTGCGGCTGATCCAGCCTTCGCGTCGGGCCATCAGATTGATTCCCTGTGGTGAGGAGGGTAATCCTGCGATGCCTGTCAGTTCCTTGGCGGCAAACCACTCGTTTTTCATAGCCATCATCTCTGGGCAATAGTGGGCAATGTCGTTTTTTGGAAATTACCTGGGTATTTTTTAGGAAATTTAATGGTATTCTTATTTCCGAATAAGCGTTTCACGTTGTTCAAACGCTTAACCATGACCCGTTAGTTATACCACTAACGCAACTTTGGCTAATCAGAAAAGGAATGTAAACATGAATTCAAGGAACCCAGATTGGCATCCGGCAGATATCATCGCGGCGCTACGCAAGCAGGGCACCACGCTGGCGGCAGTGTCGCGCAAGGCCGGATTAAGCTCATCGACGCTGGCCAATGCGCTGTCGCGCCCGTGGCCGAAGGGGGAATGGCTGATCGCCGAAGCGATAGGCATCCACCCTTCGGAGATCTGGCCAAGCCGCTATTACGATCCGCACAACGATTGCCTGCTGGATCGCAAAGCACGTATCAAATCGTGAACGCGGAGCAAAAAAAACCGCCGGAACAGCGTCCGGCGGCGTTTATCGGCTGACTATCGGTGTCGATCAGTTATTGATGAACTTCTCGCCCAGTTCAATATCTTTATGCAGCACGTCCAGCATCTCGTTCAGCGCTTTCTGCTCGAAGGCGCTCAGGGTGCCGATATCTTTGCGTTCTTCAACGCCGTTTTTGCCCAGCACCAGCGGCTGCGCGAAGAAGCGAGCGTATTTGCCGTCGCCTTCAACGTAAGCGCATTCCACAACGCCTTTCTCGCCCTGCAGCGCACGCACCAGAGACAGACCGAAACGGGCGGCCGCCTGCCCCATGGACAGCGTTGCAGATCCGCCGCCGGCTTTGGCTTCCACCACTTCGGTACCGGCATTCTGAATGCGTTTGGTCAGATCCGCCACTTCCTGCTCGGTGAAGCTCACGCCAGGGATCTGCGACAGCAGAGGCAGGATGGTCACGCCAGAGTGGCCGCCGATCACCGGCACGTTCAATTCTTCCGGCTGCTTGCCTTTCAGCTCGGCCACGAAGGTGTTGGAACGGATGATATCCAGCGAAGTCACGCCGAACAGTTTGTTCTTGTCGTAAACGCCGGCTTTTTTCAGCACTTCCGCCGCGATGGCAACCGTGGTGTTAACCGGGTTGGTGATGATGCCGATGCAGGCTTTCGGGCAGGTTTTCGCCACTTGCTCAATCAGATTACGCACGATGCCGGCGTTAACGTTGAACAGGTCAGAGCGATCCATGCCAGGCTTACGGGCCACGCCGGCGGAAATCAGCACCACGTCCGCGCCGTGCAGAGCCGGAGTCGCGTCTTCGCCGCTGAAGCCTTTGATTTTAACTGCGGTTGGGATGTGGCTTAAGTCGACGGCAACGCCTGGGGTAACGGGGGCAATGTCGTAGAGAGAGAGTTCAGAACCTGAAGGAAGCTGGGTTTTGAGTAGAAGGGCGAGGGCCTGGCCGATACCGCCAGCAGCACCGAGAACTGCAACTTTCATCCTATACTCCTTTATTATCTTAAATATATAAAGCGCCGTGAATGTGTTGGTTACGGACCTTACGTTATTACACCTTTCAAAACAATAAATTAGCCAATTCTTGCCTGCAGGTGTAATAAAACGGCCGCTGTCGCGCCCATTTTAGATTAAATCGCTTACGCATGAAGGGCATAGCGCACACTAATCAAAAATAGTGCGAGGTTATTCACGAGCAAGTTAACCGGCCGTTACATTACACCCTTACGCAACATCAGAACAACATCATTTTAATAACATTTTATTTACCACTGCAGGCCGATTTTCCGTCGTCAAAAGGGCATATTCATCGCGGCCGGATTTTGTTAAAATGCCGCCCTTTCCTCGCCGTCCGGTCATTTTTATTTTCTTTGGGGCGGCCTTTGTTGCATAAAAATTCATCTATATGCATAATCATGACTTCCACTATCAACATTCCACGGTGCAAAATGCGTAATCCCGCAAAACAGGAAGATCTGATCAAGACGTTCAAAGCGTTATTGAAAGAAGAAAAATTCAGTTCTCAAGGCGAGATCGTTTTGGCGCTGCAAGAAGAAGGCTTCGAAAACATTAACCAATCCAAAGTATCGCGCATGCTGACCAAGTTCGGCGCGGTACGTACGCGCAATGCCAAAATGGAAATGGTGTATTGCCTTCCTGCCGAACTCGGCGTGCCGACCACCACCAGCCCGTTGAAGAATCTGGTGCTCGACGTCGACCATAACGATGCCGTCGTGGTGATCCACACCAGCCCGGGCGCCGCGCAGCTGATCGCCCGCCTGCTCGACTCACTGGGTAAATCCCAGGGTATCCTCGGCACAATTGCCGGCGACGACACGATTTTCGTCACCCCGTCCAGCGGCTTTACCGCTCAGAAGCTGCATGAAGCGATCCTGGGCGTGTTCGAGCAAGAGCTGTGAAACCTGGCGCTAACAAAGTGCGGCTGTAAACCGCATTTTGTTAGCGCTTCTTTAACCCTCGCGTTACCTTCCCAGCCTTCAACCGCGTTTAACACTGCTTTTTTATCCCGTAACAACACATTTCCATGACATATCCATGTAACCAGCAGTACCCACTGTGATCTTCCGCACTTTTGGTCAAAATCACTTACCTTATTGAAATTACATAAATTTAACATCAAAAGATCGTTTTATGAGCGTTTTTTATTCCTTACGGTTATAAAAAATAAGGATCATGAGGTTAAAGTTTCACTAGCAACTGTTAGCTAACTATTAATTTTTCGCGTTACTAGCTGTATACTCATTTTCGTGAACTGAATCACAGTTCGTTGGAACTGATAAAAGAATACGATGAGGTGAGATGATGAAAATTAAAGCTACCGTTGCAACCCTGAGCGTTATGTCCATGCTTTCCTTTGGTGCATTCGCAGCACAATCTGTTGATGCAACCCAGGCCGCAAAACTGCAGCCCGCCGGTGTGATCACCGTGAGCGGCGTCGCCGCGGCGCCTTCCGACATTCGCCAGGCGCTGTCCGACAAAGCTGACGCCAAAGGGGCGACCGCTTACCGCGTAATCGAAGCGCGCAACGACGGCAACTTCCACGCGACCGCTGAAATCTACAAATAAGTAACGGCATTACCCGGCAACGGGCAATACCTCTCTGGAATCAAACGCTGTCATAACGGCCTTCAAGAATAAAAATCGCTGCCAAGCCCTTCCAGGCTGTTATGAACAAGGATCGCTATCATGAACATGAAAACTACTCTTGCTGCACTCGGTTTGCTGTCCGTCATCTCCTTCGGCGCATCTGCCGCCCAGTTGGTGACTAACGATCAGACCGCCAATCTGCAATCTATCGGCACCATTACCGTCAGCGGTATCGACGGCGCGCCGACCGATATTCGCCAGGCGTTGTCGGAGAAAGCCGACGCGAAAGGCGCGACCGCCTACCGCGTGATCGAAGCCCGTAACGAAGGCAACTACCACGCCACCGCCGAGATTTACAAATAACAACTCTGGGAACGGCTTTGCAGAGCTGATTACCCTCGTCACTGCCACTGCCGAGTTCTGACGCAAACGCCGATTTCCCAGAGACCCTCTCGTCGTCCTATCCGACGAACCCCGTTGCCCTCGCTCGCGAGGGCTTTTTTATGGGCGTAAAAAAGGCCGCGAATGCGGCCCTTAGATTGGCTTATGCGGCTGAACGATCAGTAGGTCACCTTCGGTTCCTGCTTTTTCGCCAACGCGTCCAGCAAGCGATCGTGAATGCCGCCGAAACCGCCGTTGCTCATCACCAGAATGTGGTCGCCCGGCTGCGCGGTTTTCACCACCATCTCCACCAGCGTATCGAGATCCGCGCTCCAATGCGCCGGCTGCACGCAGGCATCCGCCACTTCCGCGACCTGCCACGGAATGTGGTGCGGCTGGAACAGGAACACTTCGTCGGCGCGGCCGAGCGAAGGCGCCAGATCGTTTTTGCTGATGCCCATTTTCATGGTGTTGGATCGCGGCTCCAGCACCGCCAGAATGCGCGCCGTGCCGCCGACCTTGCCGCGCAGCGCGGCCAGAGTGGCCAGGATCGCCGTCGGGTGGTGCGCGAAATCGTCGTAAACCGTGACGTCGTTGGCTTCGCCACGCAGCTCCAGGCGGCGGCGGGCGTTGATGAAATCGCCCAACGCGCGGCAGGCGTCCGCCGGCTGCACGCCGACGTGACGGGTCGCGGCGATGGCCATCAGGCCGTTATGCATGTTGTGCTCGCCCACCAGCGCCCAGTTCACTTCGCCGACCTGCTCGCCGTCGAGGAACACCGCGTAATGGCTGGCGTCCGGCGTCAGCTTCTGCGCGCGCCAGGCGCCCTCTTCGCCCACCAGCTCCTGTTCGCTCCAGCAGCCCATCGCCATCACCTGCTTCAGGTGGCTGTCGTTGTCCGGCAGGATGATCTTGCCTTTGCCCGGCACCAGACGCACCAGGTGGTGGAACTGTTTCTGGATGGCTTTCAGATCGTCGAAGATATCGGCGTGGTCGAACTCCAGGTTGTTCATGATCAGCGTGCGCGGGCTGTAGTGCACGAACTTGGAGCGTTTGTCGAAGAACGCGCAGTCATACTCGTCGGCCTCGATCACGAAGAACGGGCTGCCGCCGAGGCGGGCCGAGACGTCGAAGTTGCCCGGCACGCCGCCGATGACGAAGCCGGGCTGGTAGCCGCAGGCTTCGAGGATCCAGGTCGCCATGCCGGCGGTGGTGGTTTTGCCGTGGGTGCCGGCGACCGCCAGTACCCAGCGATCGCGCAACACGGCGTCGTGCAGCCACTGCGGGCCGGAAACGTAAGGGATACCGCGCTCCAGCACCGCCTCCACGCACGGGTTACCGCGCGTCATGGCGTTGCCGATGATCACCAGATCCGGCGCCGGATCCAGCTGGGCGGGATCATAACCCTGAATCAGATCGATCCCCTGGTTCTCCAGCAGCGTGCTCATCGGCGGATAGACGTTGGCGTCCGAACCGGTGACGTCATGCCCCAGTGAGCGCGCCAGCATCGCCAGCCCGCCCATAAAGGTGCCACAGATCCCAAGAATGTGAATGCGCATAGGTTTCTCATGTGAGTGCATCGAATGTCGGCATATTCTAACGCTCAGAATCGTCCAGAAGAAATGGATTTGCCTATGAATGGCGCGCATCTTTGGGCTACACTGCTCGCGAAAACGTTGGCGGTTTGTTAACAGGCCGCTATCCATCCGTAGATTCAGGGATTGTGTCATGAAAACGTTAGGCGAATTTATCGTCGAGAAACAGCACGACTTCTCGCACGCCACCGGCGAGCTGACTGCGTTACTTTCTGCCATTAAACTGGGCGCCAAAATCATCCACCGCGACATCAACAAGGCCGGCCTGGTTGATATTCTGGGGACCAGCGGGGTGTCCAACGTACAGGGCGAAGTTCAGATGAAACTGGACCTGTACGCGAACGAAAAACTGAAAGCGGCGTTGAAAGCGCGTGGTGAAGTTGCGGGTATCGCTTCCGAAGAAGAAGATGAAATCGTGATATTCGACGGCGAGCGAGCTGAAAATGCCAAGTATGTCGTATTGATGGATCCGTTGGACGGTTCGTCCAACATCGATGTCAACGTCTCGGTCGGTACGATTTTCTCTATCTATCGTCGCATCACGCCGGTCGGCACGCCAGTGACCGAAGAAGACTTCCTGCAGCCGGGCAGCGCCCAGGTCGCAGCGGGTTACGTGGTTTACGGCTCGTCCACCATGCTGGTGTACACCACCGGTTACGGCGTCCACGCCTTCACGTACGATCCGTCTCTGGGCGTGTTCTGTCTCTCTCACGAGAAAGTGCGCTTCCCGGCGAGCGGCAACATGTATTCCATCAACGAGGGCAACTACATCAAGTTCCCTCTCGGCGTGAAGAAATACATCAAGTACTGCCAGGAGCAGGATGAAGCGACGCAGCGCCCTTACACCTCGCGCTACATCGGTTCTCTGGTGGCGGACTTCCACCGCAACCTGCTGAAAGGCGGCATCTACATCTACCCAAGCACCGCCAGCCACCCGCAAGGCAAGCTGCGCCTGCTGTACGAATGCAACCCGATGGCGTTCCTGGCCGAACAGGCCGGCGGCAAGGCCAGCGACGGCAAAAATCGCATTCTGGACATCACGCCGGTGAAACTGCACCAGCGCGCGCCATTCTTCGTCGGCACCAAGTCGATGGTAGAAGACGCAGAACGCTTCATCGCCGAAAACCCGGACGAGTAACGCGTTTCTGGCAAGGGTTCGGCACCACGCCGAACCCTTATCGCCTTACAGCTTGAACGCTGCCATGCTCTGCGCCAGCAGCTGAGCCTGATCTTCCAGCGAGCGCGTCGCCGCCGCAGACTCCTCCACCAGCGCCGCATTCTGTTGCGCCACCTGATCCATCTGCGCCACCGCCAGGTTCACCTGTTCGATACCGCTGCTTTGTTCGCGCGTCGCCGCCGAGATCTCACGCATCAACGCCGTCACCCGGCCCACTTCACCGGTGATGCCGCTCATGGTCTGCGCCGCCGACTCCACCATCTGCTCGCCTTCCTGCACCCGGTTCTGCGACGCTTCGATCAACCCTTTGATCTCTTTCGCCGACTGGGCGCTGCGCTGCGCCAGATTGCGCACTTCGCCGGCCACCACCGCGAAACCGCGGCCCTGTTCACCGGCGCGCGCCGCTTCCACCGCTGCGTTCAACGCCAGGATATTGGTCTGGAAGGCGATGCCGTCCATCACGCTGATGATGTCGGCGATGCGGCGCGAGCTGTCGGTGATCGCCTGCATCTTGCTCATGACCTGACTGACCACGTCGCTGCCCTGGTTGGCGATATCGGACACGCTCAGCGCCAGCTGATTGGCCTGCTCGCAGTTCTCGGCGTTCATTTTCACCGTCGAAGTCAGCTGTTCCATGCTGGCGGCGGTCTCTTCCAGCGACGCGGCCGACTCTTCGGTACGCTGCGCCAGATGCAGGTTGCCGGCCGCCAGTTCGCGCGAGCCGGTGTCGATCTGGCTGCTGGCGTCACGCACTTTACTGACCGAACTGGCCAACGCCTGCTGCATGCGCTGCATCGCCCGCACCAGGCGGCCCATCTCGGTATCGCCCTCACCACGGATCTCATGGGTCAGATCGCCGCCGGCGATGTGTTCCAACTGCGCGATGGACTCGTCCAACGGGCGCAAAATGATCACGCGCAGCGCGAACCAGGCCAGCACCGCCAGCAGCACGCTGAGCAGGCCCGCCACCACGATCAGCGAGATCTTGGTGCTGGCGTTGTTTTCCGCGTCATACACCTGCTTTTCGCCGAGCTTCATGGCGAAGCTGCGGAAATCGCTGAGATCCTTTTCAAACGCGATGCTCAACGCAGAGATGCGGGTCTCCTGAATATGGTAATACTCATCGATTTTACCGGCCTTGATGGCGGCGGCCATCGGCTTCACGCCCTGCTCGAGGTAGGCGCGATAGCTGTTTTGCAGACGATTGGAGAGTTCGCGGCCGCGCTCGGTCACGGTGCCGACGCCGACAAAGCGCGCCATTTCCTTGTTCGACTGCTCGAGGTAGCCGTAAATGCGGCCCACGGTGGCGTCAGCGACATCGATCTGGCCGATCTCCCGTTGGCGCACCGCCAGCGAGGCGGCGGTGCGAGCGCGCAGCGTCAGGTTGGAGCTGTTGGCCAGCGAGCCCAGCTCTTCGCCGAGGATCTGGTTTAAGGTATGGATCGAGCGCGATCCTTCGTTAATCGCGTTGACGCCAATAACGCTGACCATGATCAGCAGCATGGTCATCAGGCTCAGCAGGGCGATCAGCCCAGCCTTCACCGTAATCTTTTTTAGCATGAGTTCTTCCCGGCTTCAGAATAGTGAGATCAGACGTAGTAGGGGTGGCAAAACGCGGAGCCAGCTTTGCTGGCTCATTATTGTTTGTTGAAGTTATCGGCAGGCGGAGACAAAACTTCATGCCGTCGCGGGATTAATCTGGAAATTATCCCTGCGCCGGCACGCGGGGTTTTCGACGATGAAAAGGGCAGGAAATCGCAAAAGAGTCCGCTATAATAGCCGCCACTCCATTTCTGGTTTGATGATTAAAGGAAACCGACATGAGCTTGAATCTGGTCCCTGCTGGCAAAGACCTGCCGGAAGACATCTACGTAGTAATCGAAATCCCGGCCAACGCCGATCCAATCAAATACGAAATCGACAAAGAAAC
This sequence comes from Serratia sp. CY83965, assembly GCF_052166375.1. Lineage (NCBI taxonomy): Bacteria > Pseudomonadati > Pseudomonadota > Gammaproteobacteria > Enterobacterales > Yersiniaceae > Serratia > Serratia sp. CY83965. The sequence continues at coordinate 168,855 of NZ_JBJNOV010000009.1, forward strand.
CGGCGCGCTGTTCGTTGACCGTTTCATGTCCACCGCGATGTTCTACCCGTGCAACTACGGCTACATCAACCACACTCTGTCTCTGGACGGTGATCCGGTTGACGTGCTGGTCCCAACCCCATACCCGCTGCAGCCGGGCTCCGTGATCCGCTGCCGTCCGGTTGGCGTGCTGAAGATGACCGACGAAGCCGGTGAAGACGCCAAGCTGGTTGCGGTACCGCACAGCAAGCTGACCAAAGAGTACGATCACGTGAAAGACGTGAACGACCTGCCGGAACTGCTGAAAGCCCAGATCGCTCACTTCTTCGAGCACTACAAAGATCTGGAAAAAGGCAAATGGGTGAAAGTGGAAGGCTGGGCAGACGCTGCCGCGGCTAAAGCGGAAATCATCGCCTCCTTCGAACGCGCTGCCAAGAAGTAATTTTCGCCGCCGTCCGATGAAAAAACACCGCTCATTGAGCGGTGTTTTTTTATTACTGATCTTCGAGGCGTTTCAGCCAGTCACCGCTGGTAATTCGCGGGTAACCGTCCACGCTGTGTTTATACAGGTAGATCCACGCACTCCCATAAGGCGTCTGAATCAGCTCGCGCTTATAGTCCTTGGTGTTGCTTTTCAGTTCGTCCAGCTCTGCCAGAATCGATGAGTTAATACGATACACTTCGCAATGTATCGTGCCCTCTCCAGGGATCGCCGCCGGGTAATGGCCCAGATTATAAATCTGATAGCCTTCGAGCTCGTGCTCGCCGAGCCATTGGGCGTTGGTCATCCAATGGCTGTTTCCCTGTTTGCGCCGTAAACTGCCGTAGACAATTATTCGCATCGCTAAAACTCAAACTGATAGAGCAAATCTAATGCCTGGTCGAGACCAGACACCGCTTCAAGATACAACTTAGGCATCAGGCGATAACGCAACGTCAGCGTGGCCAGCGAGTCGAAAATGCCCACCCCATATTTTACTTGTAAGCCTGGGAGGACATAGCCGCTCACGACAACCTGGGAATTGTCGCCAACCCCTTGGGTGTCCAGAGCCAAATTACTCACGCCGAATGCCTCGCCGATTTTACCCACAAGTTGACCACTTTGTGCAACCCCCATGCCGATTAACATCGACGTCATGGCGTTGCCGTCGGCGCCGGAGCTGTTCAAGCCCTGGCCGCGCAGCAGATAAGACAGGGCTTCCTGTTGCGATTTGGCCGGATCGGAGAACACTTCCAGCTTCGGCGCATCCGCCAGGCCGGTCACGCGCACGCCGGCGGTCACGTCGTCCTCGGTGGATTCCGGGTTGCGGATCGCTTCGATATTGAGCAGCGGCTGATCCGGCGGGCCGGAGAACATCAGCTGCCCTTTACGCACGATCAAATCCTGACCATAAGCATGGAAGCGACCGGAAGGGATGTCAATCTGGCCGTTGAGGCCCAGCCCTTTCTTGTCCTGCACCACTTTCAAATCGCCCTTCAAACGGGCTTTCAGGCCAAAGGCGTCCAGCCGCACGTCGTTGCCGACGTGGATCATCAGGTTGCTGTTGATCGGGATCGAGGCGGTCTTCGGTTGAATCGGCTTCAGCTGATCGTCCAGCATGACTTCGTCGGAAGAGACGCCCACCGCGCTTTCCGGCAGCTCCTGCACCGTGATGCGCGCCCAGGGAATGTCGACCTTGCCGTTGAGCGAGAACAGCTGCGGCGTGGCTTCGAACACCAGATCCGGCGATACGTCGATGCGGATCATCGGCGGCACCGTCACCCGCAGCTTGTCACCCTTGGCGGCAATGCGCGCGCGCCAGGCGTTGATGTCACGCCAGTCGGCATCGCCCGCCAGATTCAGCTGGCCGCGCGTGGTGCTGAGCAGCCCTTCCAGCGTCGAGGTCATGCCGTTGAAATTCACCGCCAGCCGCGCGTCGGTCATATCGAACGGCATCCAGTGCCCCTGCACCTTCGCCCGATCCAACGCCAGACGCCCGAACACCAGCGGCTTCTGCGCGCTGCCGCCCAGACGCAGGTTGGCGTTCAGCATGCCCGCCGCGCTTTCGCCCTTCATCAGCGCCGGGTTGATCAGCGCCAGCGAGATGTTGGTGATATTGACGTTGCCGCTGATGGTGCGCCGCACCTGCGGATCCGCCACCTGGATATTGCCGTCGAACTGGCCGTTGTTGGTCAGTTTGATCCGCCAGTCGGCCTGCGCGCGGCCGTTGTTCAGGCCGGCGTTGAGGGTCAGCGCATCGAAGGCGATCGGCAACGCGTTGCCCTGCACCTGCTGCACCACCTTGACGCCGTTGCCGGCGAGCGTGACTTTCGCCTCCGGCAGCGCGCCGCCCGGCTTCCAGCTGACGTCGGCCCGGCCGGTGAACACGCCGCTCAGGGCGGTTTCCGGGCCAAGGAACGGCTTGATCATCGCCAGATCGAACCGGTTGAGCACCACGCTGGCCTGGCCGCTCTGGCCGGCTTCAATGGTCTTTGGCACGCACAGCTCGGCGTTCGGGTTCTGCCAACAGTGCGGCCCGACGCTGACTTTCTGCTCGGCGTTCAGGTAGTCCAGCGCGATGGCGCGCGTCAGGCGCCACTCCCCTACCGGCGTATCGAAGCGGGTATTGTTCAAATTGCCGCGCCAGCGCTGCTGCTGACGATCGAAGCTGCCCTGCAGCGCCAGCTGGCCGGAGACCGGTTTGCCGTCGATCTTCAACTGCAGTTGGTGCTGCTTCTCGCTGCCCTTGGCGTCGAGGGTCAGCAGGCTGACCTCCAGCGCGTCCTGCTTCAGCTGCTCGACACGTACCGCCAACTGCCCCTGAATCTGATCCGTCGAGCGCACGTCGCCGTCGATCTTCACGCGGTTGATGCGCAGCGCCTGCCACTGCAAGCCGGAAGCGGTCAAATCCGCCAGCAGCTGCGGCGCCTGCAGATTGCCGCGCAGTTTCAACAGCCCTTTGGCGGTGCCGCCGAGGCCCGGCAGCGCGCCGTCCAGACGCGGCGCGTCGATGTTGGCGTCCAGGTTCCAGCTCTTCTCGTCCAGCTGCCCTTTGACGTTCAGCTGGTTGCGCCCCAGCGTCAGATCGATGCCGGGGATTTTCCACTGCCCGGCGGCATTGCCGCTCAGCGTGCCGCGCGCCGTGACCTTATTCTGCTTCACATTGCCGTCCAGCTGCAGCACCGGCACCTGCAGCTGCCAGCTGCCGCCGTGCAGGCTGCCGCGCGTGGTGATCTTGCCATCCAGCTTCGCCGGCCATTCCGGCCACTGCTTGGCGGTATTGATGCCGCTCAGCGTCAATTGCGAGGTCCAGCTGATGGCCTTGCTCCAGTCCACCAGCGCGGTGAGATCGGTATTGCCCTGCAGCGCCGCCAGCCGCAGGCGCTCCAGCTTGAACTGCTCGACGTTGCCTTTGCCGTCCAGCGTCAGCACCGCCGGCGGCAGATCCTGGCCTTTCAGATTGGCGCGCGTCGACAGCGCGTAATCGGTCGCCTTGCCGTTAAAGCGCAGGCGGAAATCGTTGACCTGGTACTGCGCCTCGCCGCTCAGCGGCCATTTCAGCTGTTTGCTCTGCAGCGTCAGCACCAGCGGCAGGCCAGCTTCGGCCAGCCGAGTTTGCACATCGAGCTGGGCGCCGACCGGGCCGGACAGGTTCAGCGCGACCTTCAGCTCGTCGCGCAACCCGCCGCCGATGTTCAGTTTCACCTTCTCGCCCTTCAGCGGGTCAATGTTCAACGCGCTGTTGGCGGTCAGCGCCACCGGCCAGTCACCGGTCAGGGTCGCCTGCCCCTGCACCGACAGCGTGCCCTGCGGCGACTTCACGTCGAAATTGTCCAGCTGGATATGCTGATCCTGCGTGCTGGCCTGCAGCAACAGGCTCGTGATCAGCACGTCGGTATCGCCGGTCAAGCGCAGCTGTTCGCCGCTGATCTCTTTCACGGTGATATCCAGCGGCAGGCGGATGTCCGGCAGATCCGGCAACAGCGGTTTGGCGAACAGTTCCTTCAGCGTTTCGCCGAGCGGCTTCTCTTCCGGCTGCGGCGCCGGTTTCGCCGCGTCGGTGACCTGCTCGCCGACCTTTTTCGCCACCTCGACCGCCGGTTGCACCGCTTCCGGCAACGGATTTTGCGGCGTTTTCGGCAAGGCGATCAGCAACGAGCCGATCTTGGTCGGCATCAGCGTCAGCGCGCGCTCTTGCCACTGCGCGCCGGTGCGGAACTCGGCCAGAGAGATGGCGGTATCGTCGACGGTGACCTTGACGTTATTCAGCGCCAACAGGCGCAGGGTGATCGGATAAGGGGTGCTGAGATTGGTGGTCGGCTCACTGCTCTCCTCCACCGGCGCGGAGGGCGCCATCTCTTTGGTGTTCACCGCCACGTCCACGTCCTGAGCGGTCAAGGCGTTAACGCACAGCGAGCTGCGTTTAAAGCAGGAGAGATCGAGGGACAGATGGAATTGCCCGGCGTTGACCGTCACGCCCGGCATCTGATACTTCACGCCCTTCAGCGTCAGATCGCGCCAGCCGCCACTGACGCCGGCGATCTCCAGCCCCGGCACCCAGCGCGCCGCGCCGTTGATGACCATATGCAAACCGGTGGTGGTCCCCACCAGGAAGGCCAGGCCGCCGATCAGCAACAGCAGGACGACCAGAAATCCAAGGCAAATCTTTTTAATCAGGCTCATAGTTCAGGCCCCAAACCGATGTAGAACTGCATCCCGTGGGTGTCCTTGTCCCCCACGGGCGCGGCGATATCCAGCTTCACCGGCCCCACCGGCGACTGCCAGCGCACGCCTACGCCGGCGCCGGTCTTGAAGTTGCTCTGCTTGATATCGTTCACCGCTTCACCGGAATCGACGAACATCGCCCCCCACCATTTGCCGGTCACGTTGTATTGGTACTCCAGCGAGCCGGTCAGCATCTTGGAGGCGCCGGTCAGCTTGCCGTCGTCGCCGCGCGGCGAAATGTCTTTGTACTTGTAGCCGCGAATGCTGCGGTCACCGCCGGCGAAGAAACGCAGATCCGGCGGCACCTTGTCGAAGTCGTTGGTTTCGATCCAGCCCACCTGCCCGCGCGCCACAAAACGGTGCTTGTCGGCCAGAGTGCGGATCCAGACGTTCTGCGCCTGCATCAGCGCGAAGTCCACGCCGGAGCCCCAGGAGGTGTCGGACACGTCGATGGAATAGCGCTGGCTGTCGCCCCAGGTCGGCATCAGCCCGCCGCGCGAACGGGTGCGGTTGAAGCTGACGCCGGGGTACAGCAGCATAGTGGTATTGCTGACGTTGCCCTGGGTAAAGTTATCCCAGCGCCAGGTCAGGTTGATCGCCCGCTGCCAGCCGCTGGAGAGATCCCAGTTGCGCGAGGCCACCACTTTGGAGGTCACGGATTTGGTGTCGTTAAGATCGACGTTCTTGAGCCCGCCCTGCAGCAGGTAATACTGCTCCAGCGGATTCTTCAGCAACGGGATCTTATAGGTCAGATCCAGCTGCTGCTCCGGCGCCGACACGCTGGCGCTGGTTTCCAGGCTATGCCCGCGATCGTTGAGCCAGGGCTTTTTCCAGGTGCCTTTCACCCGCGGGCCGACGTCGGTGGAATAACCGATACCGGTTTCGACGGTGTTGCGCGTGCGCGGCGTCACCAGCGCGTCCAACGGCAAAATCTTGTTCTCTTTGGCATCGTTGAAATCAGGGGACACCACCACCGAGTTAAACCAGTTGGTGGCGGACAAACGGCGATTCAGCTCGGCCAAATCCTCCGAACTGTAGTAATCCCCCTGATGAAAGGGCACCAGATTTTGCAGATAGTCTTCGCGAATTTGCGAACCGGTGAATTTCACCTTGCCGAAGCGGTAACGTTCGCCGCTGTTGAAATCGATATCCCAAAACGCCTTGTGCAGATCTTCGGCCACGCCGAGCTGGCTTTTGGTCATATCGGCGTCGAAGTAGCCTTTGCGCAGCGCCAGGCCGGTCAGCGAGCCTTTGAAACTGTCATACTTGCCGTGGTTGAGGATCTCGCCGATGGTCGGCCGCCCCTTCTTTACCAGCGTCAGGTAGTCCTCATCGGTCTTTGCGCCGCCCTCCAGCACGATGTTGGCGCCGGCAATGCGCACCGGCTCGCCCGGATTGACCTTGGCGTGCAGCACCGGGCGCGACATCCCCGGCCGATCGTCCAGCGTAAACTCGATGGTCGGCTGGTAATAGCCGAGCGCGCGCAGCCCCTGGCGCACCGCCTCATCCACCCGCGCGCGGAAGCGGCCGTCGGTGCCAACCTCTTCAGGCGTGATCGACGACAGCCGCACCCGGACGTTTTTTTCCAACTCTCCGCTTAACCCCTCCACCTGCAGCCGCACGTTGGCCGCATAGGCTGCAGGTGCCGCAAGCAACACAGATATCAAGCACATGACCGGGTACTTTGGCACGTGTTCTCCTTATTGATTTTACTGTCCTGTTATGGTGTTCGCTCCGGGGCCAGGGCAGACTCCGCGCTATCATGACGGCAGCCCTCTTCAACCTTATTCCGGACGCCGCCCGCCGCGCTTTGCCACCGCCGCGCAACAGGCGAATTCTTCACTTTTGGCGCTCAAAATACTGCGTTAAGCTTATACAAAATCCAACTTGCCGCTTATTGTGGGCAAAGACGCGGTGAGATACAACCGAACCACCGCCATGTAGGGTCAATTCTTACTGTGACAACAGGAGTCAACCGTGGTGCCATTTTTTGATAAATCACAAACCGTCGATAAGGCAAGCGCGCTGCCTGGCCGCACCACGCCAATGCCTGTCGCAACGCTCAACGTGGTCACCGAGCACTCGATGACCCAGGTGCCGGCAGGCATGGACGTGGCGATCTTCGCCATGGGCTGTTTCTGGGGCGTTGAGCGTCTGTTCTGGCAACAGCCGGGCGTCTACAGCACCGCCGCCGGCTACAGCGGCGGCTATACGCCGAACCCGACCTACCGCGAAGTGTGCAGCGGCCAGACCGGCCACGCCGAAGTGGTGCGCGTGGTGTTCGATCCGCAGATCGTCAGCTACAAACAGCTGCTGCAGCTGTTCTGGGAAAATCACGATCCGGCGCAGGGCATGCGCCAGGGCGGCGACGTCGGCACGCAGTACCGCTCGGCGATTTATACGCTGAGCCCTGAGCAGCAGGCCGAGGCGGAAAGCAGCCTGCAACGCTTCCAGCAGGCGATGGACGCGGCGGGCGACAAGCGCGTCATCACCACCGAGATCGCGCCGGCGCTGCCGTTCTATTACGCGGAAGACGATCACCAACAGTACCTGTACAAGAACCCGGAAGGCTACTGCGGGCTGGGCGGCATCGGCGTTTGCCTGCCGCCGCAGGGCTGATTTGATGCCGGCCGGCGGCACTTTTTTAACCGCTGGCGGCCCCTGTGGGGCAACTGCTATACTATGCGGGCCGCTTCTGCGGCCCGATAGCTTCCCTTCTGGTTGTTATCGCTGCTTTTTTTACTATGTACTACCCTTCCTCAAGAGCGCCGTCATCCCGTCGGCACGTATGGATAGATTATGTTAAACAGTATTTTACTGATTCTTTTTCTGATCGCGGTGAGTGCGTTCTTCTCACTGTCGGAAATCTCTCTGGCCGCCTCGCGCAAGATCAAACTGAAGCTGATGGCTGACGAAGGTAACGTCAACGCCGCCAGAGTGCTCAAGCTGCAAGAAACCCCTGGCATCTTCTTCACCGTGGTGCAGATCGGCCTGAACGCCGTGGCCATCCTCGGCGGTATCGTGGGCGACGCGGCTTTCTCTCCCACCTTCAAGGTGTTGTTCGATCGTTTCCTGTCGCCCGAATTGGCGGAACAGGTCAGCTTCATCTGCTCTTTCGTGCTGGTGACCAGCCTGTTTATCCTGTTCGCCGATTTGACCCCGAAGCGCATCGGTATGATTGCACCAGAGACGGTCGCCGTCCGGATCATCAACCCGATGCGTTTCTCCATCATGATCTTCCGCCCGCTGGTGTGGTTCTTCAACGGCATGGCCAACCTGATCTTCCGCATGTTCAAGCTGCCGATGGTGCGTAAGGACGACATCACCTCCGATGACATCTACGCGGTGGTGGAAGCCGGCGCCCTGGCGGGCGTGCTGCGCAAGCAGGAGCACGAGCTGATTGAAAACGTGTTCGAACTGGAGTCGCGCACCGTGCCGTCTTCGATGACCTCGCGCGAAAGCGTGGTGTACTTCGATCTGCGCGAAAGCGAAGAGAGCATCAAGGAGAAGGTCTCGACCCATCCGCACTCCAAGTTCCTGGTGTGCGACGGCCATATCGATCAGGTGGTGGGTTACGTCGATTCCAAAGACCTGCTGAACCGCGTGCTGGGCAACCAGAGCCTGGTGCTGAGCAGCGGCGTGCAGATCCGCTCGGCGCTGATCGTGCCGGATACGCTGACGCTGTCCGAAGCGCTGGAAAGCTTCAAAACCGCCGGCGAAGACTTCGCGGTGATCCTCAATGAATATGCGTTGGTGGTGGGCATCATCACGCTTAACGACGTGATGACCACGCTGATGGGCGATCTGGTCGGCCAGGGCCAGGAAGAGCAGATCGTGGCGCGCGACGAAAGCTCATGGCTGATTGAAGGCGGCACGCCGATCGACGACGTGATGCGCGTGCTGGACATCGACGAGTTCCCGCAAGCGGGCAACTACGAAACCATCGGCGGCTTTATGATGTACATGCTGCGCAAGATCCCGAAACGCACCGACTTCGTCAAATACGCCGGCTACAAGTTCGAAGTGGTGGATATCGACAGCTACAAGATAGACCAGCTGCTGGTCACCCGGCTGAGCGACAAACCGGCGGCGGTGCTGCCGAAAGCGCCGGACGACACGCCTGCGGCCTGACGGCGGTAAGACAAAAACATCAGCGGCCCCATCGGGGCCGCATTTTTTTTACCGCTGTCAGCGAGGTGTTCACCCCATCTCGGTCTGCAACAGCAGCACCTGACGGTTCACTTCAGACATCACGCTGAAATGGCGCTTGTCGCGAATCTTCGGCGGCAGGATTTTCCCCTCGTCGAATTCAAATGCGCCCACGTCCTTGATATACAGCCTTCCCCGAAACAGGGTCTTAACGTACTTTGCCACTTTCAAAGGGTTATAACGCTGGAAGATTCTCATTCTTTTACGCTCCTCCCGTTGATCCATGCGCTCAGCGAGCCGCCAAAGGTGGCAGCCTCGAAATTCAGAACGCAACTTGATTGCATGTAGTAGACCCAGTAAAGACCAGAACGTTCACTTCTGCCCGGATTTCTACGCTGGATTTACACTTTTTGACAGAATTGTATATGATAATTTATAACGTTTTCAGGATATCCCTTCAAAATCTGATGATTAGCGAACCAAGGGAAAATCTGCGATCCGGTTAACAGGACAGACCTCTTATCACATCCTATGCTTTAGGCTGTCGAAGTGCTGTCGCACAAATTCCCCCCATTACAAGGAGAAAGCATGAAAACAAGTCGCATGCTGATGGTATCCCTGCTGCTCGCCCCGCTTTTCGCTTCCGCGCACAACTTCCAGCTCCAGCAGCGCGTGGCGCCGGTCGGCGTCAGCGACAAAGGAGAGCTCAATTACGCCGACGGTAATTTTAGCTACCAAAACTGGAACAGCGCGCAGCTCAGTGGAAAAGTGCGAGTGATACAACATATTGCCGGCCGCAGCTCCGCCAAAGACATGAACGACCCACTGATTGAAGCGATCAAGAAAGCGAAGCTACCACACGATCGTTACCAAACGACGACAATCGTCAACACCGACGATGCCCTGATGGGCACGGCGATGTTCGTGCGCAGCAGCATTGAAGACAGCAAGAAGGAGTTCCCATGGTCGCAGTTTATCGTCGACAGCGACGGCAACGTGCGCAAAGCCTGGGATCTGCAGCCGAAAGGCTCCGCCATCGTGGTGCTGGATAAGCAAGGGCGCATCCAGTTCGCCAAAGACGGCGCGCTGACGCCGGAAGAGGTGCAGCAGGTGATGTCCAAACTGCACCAGTTGTTGGCGAACTAACTCAGAACAGCGACACCCGGAAGCCGGGGTTGAGGAAAGATTCACGCGGGGTATAGAGCAATGGCTTACCCTGCCAATCGTGAATTTGCGCCCCGGCGGCCACCGCCACCGCATGCCCTGCGGCGGTATCCCAAATGTTGGTCGGCCCGAAGCGCGGATAGAGCTGCGCCTTGCCTTCCGCCACCAGACAGAACTTCAGCGAGGAACCGACTGACACGGTCTGGTGCTCGCCCAGCTGCTGCAAATAATCTTTCAGTTCGTCGTCGATATGCGAGCGGCTCACCACCACCAGCGGCGGATGCGCGTTGCTGACGCCGATCGCCTGCCGCACGCCCTTCTCTTCTTTCCAGGCCTTGCCGCGCTCCGCCAGATACAACACGTCGATCGCCGGGGCGTACACCACCCCCATCACCGCCTGCCCGTCTTCAATCAGGGCGATATTGACCGTGAACTCGCCGTTGCGGTGCAAAAACTCTTTGGTGCCGTCCAGCGGATCGACCAGCCAGTAACGCGTCCAGCTGCGGCGCTCTTCCCACGCCGGCGGATCCTCTTCCGACAGCAGCGGCACCTCGGGCGTCAGCGCCGCCAGGCCGCGCTTGATGATGTGATGCGCCGCCAGATCGGCCGCCGTCACCGGTGAATCATCTTTTTTCTGTGCGACATCAAGCGGTTGTTCACCGTCGTACACCGCCATGATCGCCGCCCCCGCCTCGCGGGACAGTTGGCAAATTCGCTCTAACATCATGCACCTCAACTCCGCATCTCCGTGGGAAATTTCCCCCTGTCTCTGCTAGCAGACTAGTTTTTTTTACGCCGAATATCCATCTCAACCGCCTAAGCCCCGGGAATTCCTCAGTTCTTGTTGGGCACAACTGTGAACTTCCCCGCGTTACCCGCCGCCGTTTTCTGCCACACTTCACAGTTTGCTGTGGCAAGCAATGTTAATTACATTTCCCTCTGCGATAACACTCGAATAATGGAATGGAGAGAACCCCAAATGATGAAGCATCCACTGACGCTGTCCGCGCTTGCGCTGCTGGTGTGCGCCTCCGCGCAAGCGGCCACCGTCGATCTGCGCGTGCTGGAAACCACCGATCTGCACAGCAATATGATGGACTTCGATTACTACAAGGACACGCCGACCGACAAGTTCGGCCTGGTGCGCACCGCCAGCCTGATCCAACAGGCGCGCCAGCAGGCCGCCAACGCGGTGTTGGTGGACAACGGCGACATCATTCAGGGCAGCCCGCTCGGCGACTACATGGCGGCCAAGGGGCTGAAACCGGGCGACGTGCACCCGGTCTATAAGGCGATGAACACGCTGGACTACGTCGTCGGCAACATCGGCAACCATGAGTTCAACTATGGGCTGGACTACCTGAAGAACGCCATCGCCGGCGCCAAATTCCCGTATATCAACGCCAACGTCATCGACGCCAAAACGCAAAAACCGCTGTTCACGCCGTACATCATCGTCGATACGCCGGTGAAAGACCGCGACGGCAAGGCGCATACGCTGCGCATCGGCTACATCGGCTTCGTGCCGCCGCAGATCCTGGTGTGGGACAAGGCCAACCTGCAGGGCAAAGTGACGGTGGACGACATCACCGCCACCGCCAAGCGCTACGTGCCGCAGATGCGTAAAGAGGGCGCCGATCTGGTGGTGGCGATCCCGCATTCCGGGCTGTCCAGCGAGCCTTACAAGGCGATGGCGGAAAACTCGGTCTATTACCTCAGCCAGGTGCCGGGCATCGACGCCATCATGTTCGGCCACGCTCATGCGGTGTTCCCGAGCAAGGACTTTGCCAACATCAAAGGCGCGGATATCGACAAAGGTCTGCTGAACGGCGTGCCGGCGGTGATGCCGGGACAATGGGGCGATCATCTCGGCGTGGTCGACCTGCAGCTCAACAACGATGGCGGCAGCTGGAAAGTGACCGCCGCCAACGCGGAAGCGCGGCCGATCTACGACAAAGAAAACAAGAAATCGCTGGCGGCGGAAGATGCCGCGCTGGTGAAGGTATTGGCGGACGATCACAAAGGCACGCGCGAGTTCGTCAGCCAGCCGATCGGTAAATCCGACGGCAACATGTACAGCTACCTGGCGCTGGTGCAGGACGATCCGACGGTGCAAATCGTCAACAATGCGCAGAAAGCCTACGTCGAACATTACATCCAGGGCGATCCGGATCTGGCCGATCTGCCGGTGCTGTCGGCGGCGGCGCCGTTCAAGGTCGGCGGCCGCAAGAACGATCCCGCCAGCTTCGTCGAAGTGGAAAAAGGCCAGCTCACCTTCCGCAACGCCGCCGATCTCTATCTCTACCCCAATACGTTGGTGGTGGTGAAGGCGAGCGGCAAAGAGGTGAAAGAGTGGCTGGAGTGCTCCGCCGGCCAGTTCAACCAGATCGACGTCAACAGCGCCAAGCCGCAGGGCTTGATCAACTGGGACGGCTTCCGCACCTATAACTTCGACGTGATCGACGGCGTCAACTACCAGATCGACGTCAGTCAGCCGGCGCGCTACGACGGCGAATGCCAACTGATCAACGACAAGGCGGAGCGTATCAAGCAGCTGACCTTCAACGGCAAGCCGATCGATCCGAACGCCACCTTCCTGGTCGCCACCAACAACTACCGCGCCTACGGCGGCAAGTTTGCCGGCACCGGCGACAAACATATCGCCTTCGCTTCGCCGGATGAAAACCGCTCGGTGCTGGCGGCCTACATCAGCGCCGAAACTCAGCGGCATGGCGCGGTGCGCCCGCAGGCGGACAACAACTGGCGTTTGGCGAACTTCAGCAGCCAGCAACCGCTGGATATCCGCTTCGAGACCTCGCCTTCGGACAAAGCGACAAGGTTTGTCAAAGCGCACGCCCAATATCCGATGAGCGCCGCAGGCAGCGACAGCATCGGCTTCGCGGTTTATCGCATCGATTTAAGCGGTAAGTGACGCGGTTTATGGCCGGCGCGCCCGGCCATTCATCGCTCGCCTGCGCGGCGCATAAAATAAGGGCGCCACGAAGGCGCCCAGAACAATCCTCGGTGGGATTACAGGATTTCCAGCAGCTCGACGTCGAACACCAGCGCGCTGAACGGCGGAATGGACGCGCCTGCGCCACGCTCGCCGTAGGCCAGGTTGTGCGGGATATACAGCTGCCATTTGGAACCGACCGGCATCAGGGTCAGCGCTTCGATCCAGCCAGGGATCACGCCGCTGACCGGGAATTCCGCCGGCTGGCCGCGCTCAACCGAGCTGTCGAACACGTCGCCGTTGATCAAGCGACCGGTGTAGTGCACCCGCACGCGGTCCTGACGGGACGGAATTGGGCCGTTGCCCTGCTCCAGCACGGAGAACTGCAGGCCAGACTCGGTCAGCGTCACGTCGTCGCGCTTGGCGTTGTCGTCCAGGAATTTCTGGCCTTCAACCGCCATCGCCTGCTGGCGCTCGCGGCGCACCGCGTCAGCACGCTCGTGGATTTCACGCAGCGCACGGTGCACCACGTCTACCGGAACCGCCGGGGCATTCCCTTCCAGCGCGTCACGCAAACCCGCCAGCAAAGCTTCCGGTTGCAAACCTTCCAGCCCGGACTCTTGCAGCTGCTGGCCTACCTGTAAACCAATCCCGTAACTTGCTTGCGCTTCAACGCTGTCAAAAGAAGGGGTTGTCATGGGGTTTTCCTTAAGTCTGTAAAAAGTCGAAAGCGCAGCATAACAGCGCGTCAATGCCGGGTAAAATCTTGTGTGGAGAATGATGACTTTTGTCGTAGAAAAAGAAACAATAACCTTCTGTTAACGCCCGCAGCCGCAAACCCCGGCTCTGCCGCTCAGCCGCCTTTCACTTCAATCAGTTAGCGGACTATACTGAAGGCAGGATATCGGGCAGGCGACGCGTTTAACGCGCCGCACTGATTATTACGCCGTCGAAGAGAGGTCACCATGGGCAGAATCGCGCCCAGGAGAAGGAAAACCACCCGCATCTACCAGCCGCTGCTGCGCACCTGGCTGAACATCAGCCAGCGCCTGAAACCGGGCGCCGCACCCACGGCTGAAGGCGCGGAACCGCCATCGGAGCCGCCGTCGGCCAACGACAAAATGCAGCGGGTCAAAGCGCTGCTGATTAAAGTCTGGCATCTGCCGGACGGTTTCCATTGGATGGAACCACTGCCCTACTTTCACCGCCGCTGGGTGCTGATCTTCGGCATCATCCTGCTGCTGGCGTTGCTGTGGCCCTACTCGCCCGAAAGACAGCCGTTCCCGGTCTCTCAGCAGGAAACCAGCGTGCCGCTGCAGGCCGAGCTGCAAAACGGCGGAAGCGCCGCCACGCCCGCCAATGAGCCGACGCCGGCGGGCAACTGGCAGCGTTATCAGATCCAGCCCGGCCAGACCCTGGCCCAACTGTTTCGCGACAACAATCTGCCGGTGAATGAAGTGTTCGCCATGGCGCAGGTGGAAGGCGGCGACAAGCCGCTGAGCAACATGAAAGCCGGCCAGGAAGTGCGCATTGAACGCGACGCCAACGGCGTGATTAGCGCACTGTCGGTCACCACGGCAGACAATAGCCAGGCGCTGTTCCGCCGCCAGGCCGACGGCAGCTACCGCCGGGAACGCTAATCTCTACAGCTGCGCCAGCAGAAACTCGCGCAGCACCACGCCCTGGTTGTGCTCGGTATCTTTACTGCCATACAGCAGCGTCAGCGCTTGCCCCTGCCGTAACAGCGCCACCAGCGGCTGCCAGGCGTCGTTGGCCGCCAGCTGTTGGCGGTATCGCGTCTCAAAGGCTTCCCACTGGTCGGTATGCTGATGGAACCACTTGCGCAGCTCGTCATCCGGCGCCACCTGTTTCAACCACTGCACGCCCGTCAACCGCTCTTTGCTGATGCCGCGCGGCCATAGCCGGTCTATCAGATAACAATGTTCCGGCGCCGGCGCGCTGAAATCGTAAACCCGCTGTAGCGTAATCGTTGCCATCGCACGCTCTCCTTTTCATCCCGTCTTCAAGCGTAGCGCGTTTTGCCAGGCGCAGAAAAGCAAAACGCCAGCGCGAGGCTGGCGTTTTAACCGGGTTAACAGCAGCGTAAATTACGCTTCTGCAACCACAACTACATTCAGCTGTGCGAACACGTCGCTGTGTACCTGGAAGTGCACTTCGTGCTCGCCAGTGGTACGCAGAACGCCGTTCGGCAGACGAACTTCGCTCTTGGCAACTTCAACGCCTGCCGCAGTCACTGCGTCAGCGATGTCGCGGGTGCCGATAGAGCCGAACAGTTTACCTTCGTCGCCAGATTTGGAAGCGATGGTGACTGAACCCAGTTCGTTGATCTTGGTTGCGCGAGCTTCAGCAGCAGCCAGAACGTCAGCCAGTTTGGCTTCCAGTTCAGCACGGCGTGCTTCGAAGAACTCAACGTTTTTCTTGGTAGCAGGAACAGCTTTGCCCTGTGGTACCAGGAAGTTACGAGCGTAGCCCGCTTTAACGTTAACTTGATCACCCAGGCTGCCCAGGTTTGCTACTTTATCAAGCAGAATAACTTGCATTACCTTATCCTCTCAAAGTCGTTAATGGACAGTGGCCGATTACTGATGACGATCAGTGTACGGCAACAAAGACAGGTAGCGCGCGCGCTTGATAGCACGGGCCAGCTGGCGCTGATATTTTGCACGAGTACCGGTGATACGGCTCGGTACAATTTTACCACTTTCGGTGATGTAGTTTTTCAGCGTAGCGATGTCTTTATAGTCAATCTCTTGAACGCCTTCCGCGGTGAAACGGCAGAACTTGCGACGACGGAAATAACGTGCCATTTGGCTAGTCTCCAGAATCTATCAATTCAATCTGCTCGGCATGCAGAACCAATTTGCTCAGCCCGTTGCGCCCTTGATGGCAGCTTACAAAGCCTTGCACGGTAATCTGACTGCCGACCGTTAATCTTTGAGTTAGTGCTTGTGACTGTTGTCCGCTGACAACCACGGGCATTCGGCACCATGCTTGTCTGCTGAATCCGGCTTCCATCTGCTGCGAACGGTGCTCTAGCACAAATTGGCAGTGCGGTATCCCGGAAGGACTCACTTTTCGAACCGGCGCCTTGCACACAGTGCCCGACAAAACCAGACGATTAGCCGTCACGGCGGCAATTACTCTTCAGAATCCCCAGCATCTGCATCATCTGCGGTTTCGTTAGCGAAGTCTTCGCGGCGATCGCCACGACGTTCGTCTTTCGCTTTAACCATCGGAGATGCTTCAGTTACCGCGTGCTTAACGCGCATAACCATGCTGCGGATAACGGCGTCGTTGAAGCGGAAGTTAGTTTCCAGCTCATCGATCGCTTCCTGCGGCGCTTCAACGTTCAGCAGAACGTAGTGAGCTTTGTGCAGTTTGTTGATCGGATAAGCCAGCTGACGGCGGCCCCAGTCTTCCAGACGGTGAATCTGACCTTGCGCGTTAGTGATGGTAGCACTGTAACGCTCGATCATGCCCGGAACCTGTTCGCTTTGGTCAGGATGGACCATAAAAACGATTTCGTAATGACGCATCGAATTGCTCCTTACGGATTATTCAGCCTCCTGTCAGGGTCAACCGCGGCCCATGGAAGCAAGGAACGTGTTTAGTGTGCGGCTGAAAAATGACGCGTAATCATACTGACGCAGGGCGGGAAACTCAAGGACTGCGTGGGTTTTATTCGCGTTAATGCGAGGCGCTATGGGAAATAGCACGATTTGCTCGTGAGTGAACCTATGTACGCCGATCCATCAGTTTCAAAAATCTTTCAATGAAATCAGCGCTGAGTCACAAATCTATTTCATTTTTTTTGAAAGATGCCTTCAAAACACCCCGCTTTTTAATCGCCGGCAACGGACTAAAATTAACCATATCCGCCGCAGACAGCGCGACGAAAAAGATCCCAGGTTATTCAATGCAGATAAATGACTTTTTGCCGCAGCGACACTCGCTGTCAGGCCGTAACGGCAAAAAGTAAGAGAGGCACTATGAAACGCATTATTCTCGCGACGGCGCTGGCCGCCCTGTTCTCCGCCAACGTGATGGCCGCGACGGAGATCACCTCGCACCAGGCCGACCAACGCCAAAGCGTCGGCTTCGTCACCCTGAACCAGAATGTGGTTTCGCCGGACGACGCCAGCAGCCAGGTCAGTAAAATCGCCGATCAACGCGGCGCAAGCTCTTATCGCATCATCGCCCTGCACGAACCGGGCGACAACAGCACGATGCACGTCAGCGCCGAGCTGTACCGCTAAAGAGACGCGCCACGCCAGGGAAATCCCAGGGCTTCATCAGAAAGTCCGTTCAGTCCGCACCGGAGCGCCGCCTGTCGGGCGCTCCACTTCCTCACCCATCACAGTTTGAGCAACGTCGGCGCACTGAACGCCTTGCCCGGATTGTGCAATTGCAGCGCCATCCGCAGATAGTCTGTCCGTGCCTGCAGCAGTTCGGCGCTTTCCTCCAGCGTCGCCCGCTGCTCGAAGGAGAGCGAGCCGGCCTTCGCGGTTTGCGTGGCCGCCGCTTTCGGCGCGGAGGCGAACAGCGCCGTCATGTTTTGCACCGTCTGCGCGGTGATGCGCGACAGCGGATGCGCCTTGTTTTGCCGCGCCTTGCCGTCGGCTGCCCCCAGCATCTCGCTGAAGGCCGCTGAGTTAAGCTCGGCGCGCGCTTTCATCGTTCCCGCCAGCCCGCGCGCTGTCTCGGCCGTATTGCTGATACCCTTTATCATGCTCTCCGCTCCTTGCTGCCCCTGAAAGAACTCACGCTGACATTCTCCTCCGACATGCATGAAACAATGCCCGAAACAGCCCGCACAGAGCGGCGCAATTCCATGCATCGTGCCCGTCGGCGCATCACAGTTCGCGGCGGAAAAAGTCGGCCGTGGCGGACAGCGCCAGCGGCGTGATGCGGTGCTTCACCCCCGATTCGATGAGCGATGTCAAACGACCGTCCGCGCCTTGCCGCCGCAGTTCAGCCGCCAAACGCTGGCTGTCAGCCGCCGGCACCACGTCGTCCGCCTCGCCGTGCCACAGCAGCAGCGGCCGCCCGGCAATCGTCTCCAAATGCCCCTCCAGCTCATATTCCGCCAGCACGGCGGTGCGCGCCGCAAACGCCGCCGGCGAGAGTGCCTCGCCCTCTTCGTCCAACGGCGGATACAGCGTTTGCGCCAGCGAACGGTAATAACCTGAGCCCATCAGACTGGCGGCCGCCCGGATCCACGGGAAGCGCGCGAAGGCGCCGAGCGCGGTCATGCCGCCCATTGAGGCGCCGGCGACGCCGATGCGTCCGTCGGCTATCAGGCCAAGCCGCTCAAAATGCGCCTTGATCTGCGGCAGTTCGTCGATATTGCTGCGCAGGATCTCCCAGAACGACGCCAGGCGCCGCGTCTCATCGCCGTCGAACCGCTCGCCGTGCCGATCGGCATCCGGCAGCACCGCCCGAAAACCGGCGCGCGCCAGCGCATAGGCGAAGTAGGCGTACACCTCTTTCGACGAGGTATAACCATGGCAGAAGAACACCGTCGGCAGCGGCCGATGATACTGCCCCGCCGGCACCGCATGGATCACCGCAATATCGCCCACCCGCTCGTCATGAATTTCAATCATCCGCTCATCCTCAACTCACCTGTTGGCATTCATCATGACAAACTTGCGCCAGCCAGCGTTAGCTCAATCTGTTCCAGCTTATATTGCGTTACACTGAAGCCATCGCACCGGCTCTTTCGAGGTTCCCATGACGTTTGTCCGCACACTCATCGCCCTGACGCTGGCCGCACAGCTTTCCGCCTGCGGCATCATGACCACCACGCCGAAACCGCCGCCGCCGCCCACCGCACAGGCGCAGGAGATCGTCCGCGCGCAGACCGCCAAACTGGTGAAAATCGGCACCGTCACCGCCGTCGTGCGCGGCAGCCCGATGGACGTGGAAGCGGAGATCCAGCGCAAGGCCACCGCCGCCGGCGCCCGTTATTACGTGATCATCATGAACAGCGAAACCGTCGTGCCGGGCCAATGGTATTCCCAGGCGCTCCTGTATCGTTAAGGCGGGGATTGTTTAAGCAGATTTACACTGGCTTTGCACTGGCTGAAGAAGGGTGTTGCACACTGAGGGACAGCATGCCGCATGTTGCGGGTGTCGATTCAGGATCTGACGAAGGGGAACGCCATGAAACGCTCCACCGCACTCACCTCCCTCCTGCTTTCCATGGGATTGCTCAGCACCGGCGCACAGTCCGCCGAGCTGGCGCCCGCCGATCGCGTGACGCCGCTCAGTGAAATCGCCGAGATCACCTTCAACGATCTGCCCGGCTCGCCGCAGGAAGCGGAACTGGCCATCGCCCGCACCGCCGACCAACACGGCGCCAGCTATTACCGCATCCTGCGGATGGAAGAGCAGGCGCACCCGCTTGGCTGGCGCGCCTCGGCCATCTTATACCTTTAGTAGCTCATGCAAGCCGCATTCAACACGCCGCCGCTAACGGAGACGCCCCCCAGGAAAATCCCGGCGGCCAGGTGATTCGCTTCGATCTTTTCGCTGATGCGCGGCATGTAGATCTTCACGGCCGCGAACAGCAGCAGTTGCACCACCAGCGCCACTACGCCCCACAGCAGGTAATCCAGCAGGCTGATCGAGTTGATCGCCGCGCTGGCCAGCGGGATCACATACCCCAGGCAGGCGCCGATAAAAGCAAAGGCGGCGGATTGATTATCGGCCTTGATCAACGCCCATTCGTCGTGCGGGGTGATGCGAGTATAGACGAACAGAAACACCAAAATCATGGCGAAACCGCTGAAGAAGTAAGAGGCGAACGCCGCCAACGCGCTGAGAATATCCATGTGCATTTTCCTGTCAGAGTGAGGCTGAATTAAAAAGGTTTTCGCCGCCGCGCGCCACCCTTTTCCCTAACCGCCGATGGCGCGGTTCAGCAGCAGTTCGCACACCTCGGCCGACAGCAGGCTCTCGCCGCGATGATCCAGCGTCAGATGACACCAGGCATCGGCGATCTGCGGGCTGGCGTGCTGCAGCAGCTGTGCGGCGCAGCACAGGTCGAACAGCTGTTGAGTGAGCAGCCGCCCCATCTCCTCACTCGGTTGCCGGGCGCGCTGCTGCCACTGCCGCCAGGCGCGATCGAACAACCGATTCTGGCCGCGCACCGGCTGCAGCTCGAACTGCAGCATTTCAAGCGCGCCCGGCAATTTGTGCAGGCTGCGCAACACGTCCAGGCACATGATGTTGCCGGAACCTTCCCAGATGCTGTTCACCGGCATCTCGCGATACAGGCGCGGCAGTTCGCTCTCCTCACAGTAACCGATGCCGCCCAGCACCTCCATCGCCTCGGCGATGAACGGCATGCCCTGGCGGCAGATGCTGTATTTGGCCGCCGGCGTCAGCAGACGGCTGTAGATCAGCTCGCCCTCATTGCTGCGGCTTTCCCAGGCGCGAGCCAGCCGGAACAGCAACGCGGTATGCCCTTCCAGCCGCAGCGCCATGCGCGCCAGAACCTGACGCATCAGCGGTTGTTCGATCAACAGCTTACCGAATGCCTGCCGCTGCAGCGCATGATACAGCGCCACCGACAGCCCGCGGCGCATCAGGCCGTGGCTGCCCAGCGAGCAGTCGAAACGGGTCAGGCCGCCCATTTTCAGGATATGCCGCACGCCGTCGCCCTCATCGCCCAGCAGCCAGGCCGCGGCGTCCTGAAACTCCACCTCGCTGCTGGCGTTGGAGCGGTTGCCCAGTTTGTCTTTCAGCCGCTCCAGACGAATGGCGTTGCGGCTGCCGTCCGGCAAAATGCGCGGCAGGAAGAAGCAGGACAGCCCGCCTTCGGCCTGCGCCAGTACCAGGTGCGCATCGCTCTGCGGCACCGAGAAGAACCACTTGTGCCCCACCAGCCGGTAGGCTTCGCCCGGCCCACGCGCGCCGAGCGGCGCGGCGGTGGTGGTATTGCTCAAGACATCGGAGCCGCCCTGCTTCTCTGTCATACCCATGCCGATCAGCAGACCGCGCTTTTGCCCGCCAGGCAGCAGGTGAGCGTCATAACGATCCGACAGCAACGGGGTCAGCCAGGAACGGAATTCCGCCGGTAACGCCTGCAGCAACAGCGGCGTGGCGCCGAAGGTCATGGTCACCGGGCACAGCGTGCCGGCCTCGACCTGCGCATGCAGCATAAAGCGCGCGGCGCGCGCCACGAAGGAACCGATGCGCGCATCCTCCTGCCAGGGCAGGTTGTGCACCCGATTGGCGATCAGCCCCTGCATCAGAATATGCCAGGCGGGGTGAAAGCGAACGTCGTCCAACCGCTGGCCGGTGGCGTCATAGCGCAGCAGCTCCGGCGGGTTGGCGTTGGCCAGGCGCCCCAGCTCCAGCGACTCTTGCGTGCCGAGCTGCTGGCCCAGCGAAGCCAATACCTCGGCGTCCCAACCGCCTTGCTCGCGCTGCAACGCTTCGCGCAGCGGCGTATCGGAGAGAAACAGGTTGCTGTTGCCCAGCGGCTTGGGTTGGTTAAAAACGGTGTGCGTAGTCCAGACCATGAGAGTGCTCCCTGAAAAAAGCGTCAGGGATAAGTATGGTCGGCGCAGAGATTTCTGCCGCAGGCGGGATCACAAGAGAGGGAATTAACGGGGGCAGAGCGCCCCCGTCAGGAGAATCAGCCGCGCTGACGCACCGCTTCGAACAGGCAGATGCCGGTGGCGACCGACACGTTCAGCGAAGAGACGGTGCCAGCCATCGGGATGCTGATCAGCTCGTCGCAGTGTTCGCGGGTCAGGCGACGCATGCCTTCGCCTTCCGCGCCCATCACCAGCGCCATCGGGCCGGTCATTTTGCTTTGATACAGCGTATGATCGGCTTCGCCGGCGGTGCCCACCACCCAGACGTTCATCTCTTGCAGCAGACGCAGCGTGCGCGCCAGGTTGGTCACGCGGATCAACGGCACGTTTTCGGCGGCGCCGCAGGCCACTTTCTTGGCGGTGGCGTTCAACTGGGCGGAACGGTCACGGGGCACGATCACCGCGTGCACGCCGGCCGCGTCGGCGCTGCGCAGGCAGGCGCCGAGGTTGTGCGGGTCGGTCACGCCGTCCAGCACCAGCAGGAACGGCGTCTCCACGCTTTCCAGCAGGCCCGGCAGATCGTTCTCCTGATACTGGCGCCCTTCGCGCACCCGGGCGATGATCCCCTGATGCACCGCGCCTTCAACCTTGTCATCCAGCCATTGACGGTTCGCCACCTGGATCACGATGCCGGTCGCTTCCAGCTCGGCGATCAGCGGTTGCAGACGGCGATCTTCGCGGCCTTTCAGAATAAACACTTCCAGGAAGCGTTGCGGGTCGCGCTCTAACAGGGCTTTGACGGCATGGATGCCGTAAATAATTTCGCTCATGATGCTCTTTTAAATTCGTGCGGCCGGCGATAACCGGCCGATGATAACGATGTGCGGCAGGTTAGGCCTGCTCGGCACCTTTCTTCTTGGCTGCGCGCTTGGCTTTGGTCGCCGCCGCGATTTTCCGCGTTTTGTCGGACGCTTTCTTGGCTTTCTTCTTCGCCTTCTTCATGTTGTCCGCGGGCTTGGCGTCATCCTGCTTGCGGAAGGCGCTGTCCGGCTCGAAGTTGGCCGGCGGTTTGCCGCCGCGGCGCTTGCCGCGCCCCGCGCTACCGTTGTCGCGCAGCGTGCGCTGGCCGCCCTTCTTGGCGCGATCGCGTTCGGTTTTGCCTTCACCGCGCGCTTTGCGGGTGCTGGATACCAGTGCGAAATCGATCTTGCGCTCGTCCATGTGCACCGCGTCCACGCGGATCTCCACCGTATCCCCCAGGCGATAGACCGTGCCGGAAGATTCTCCGATCAGGCGCTGGCCGATATTATCGTAGCGATAGTAATCATTATCCAGCGTTGATACGTGCACCAGCCCGTCGATGAACAGATCGTTCAGGCGCACGAAGAAGCCGAAGCCGGTCACGCTGGAGATGATGCCGCTGAACACTTCACCGACGTGATCCTGCATGAAGTCGCACTTCAGCCAGTCGGCGACGTTGCGCGTCGCTTCGTCCGCGCGGCGCTCGGTCATCGAGCAGTGTTCACCCAGCTGCAGCATCTCTTCGAATTCGCTGTGCCAGCCGCCGGTCGGCGTCCAGCGCTCTTTCTGCTCGCCGTGTTCTTTGGCCAACTGATATTTGATCGCGCGGTGCAGCGCCAGATCCGGATAACGGCGGATCGGCGAGGTGAAGTGGCCATAAGACGCCAGCGCCAGGCCGAAGTGGCCACGGTTTTCCGGATCGTAAATCGCCTGTTTCATCGAACGCAGCAACATGGTTTGCAGCATTTCGTGGTCAGGGCGCTCGGACACTTCATCCATCAGCACCGCATAGTCCTTCGGCTGCGGCTTGTTGCCGCCGCCCAACGTCAGCCCCAGCTCGCTCAGCACGCTGCGCAGCGCGGAGATGTGGTCGTCGCTCGGACGATCGTGCACGCGGTAAAGCGCCGGCTCGTTGCGTTTCTCGACAAAGCGCGCGGCCGCCACGTTGGCCATGATCATGCACTCTTCGATCAGCTTGTGGGCGTCATTGCGCACCGTCGGCTCCACGCGCTCGATGCGACGCTCGGCGTTGAAGATGAATTTGGCTTCTTCGGTTTCGAACGCGATGCCACCGCGCTCGGCGCGCGCCTTATCCAGCACCTTGTACATGGCGTGCAGCTCTTCCAGGTGCTTGACCAGCGGATGGTAATGCTCGCGCAGCTCCTGATCGCCCTGCAAAATGTGCCACACCTTGTTGTAGGTCAGGCGGGCGTGAGAGCTCATTACCGCCTCGTAGAACTTGGCCGTCGACAGGCGCCCCTGGGCGGAGATGGTCATTTCGCACACCATGCACAGACGATCGACCTGCGGGTTCAGGGAGCACAGCCCGTTGGACAGCACTTCCGGCAGCATCGGGATCACCTGCGACGGGAAGTACACCGAGTTGCCGCGGCTGCGCGCTTCATCGTCCAGCGCGGTGCGCGGACGCACGTAGTAACTGACGTCGGCGATCGCCACCCACAGGCGCCAGCCGCCGCCGCGTTTTTTCTCGCAGTACACGGCGTCATCGAAGTCGCGCGCGTCTTCACCGTCGATGGTGACCAACGGCAGCTTGCGCAGATCGACGCGGCCCTTCTTGGCCGCTTCCGGCACCTGCTCGCTGAGATCGGCTACCTGTTTTTCCACCTGCGGCGGCCAGGTATGCGGGATCTCATGGGTGCGCAGCGCGATGTCCACCGCCATGCTGGTGCCCATCTTGTCGCCGAGGATCTCGACGATCTTGCCGACCGCCTTGGTGCGGCGGGTCGGGCGCTGAGTCAGCTCCACTACCACCATAAAGCCCATGCGCGCGCCGCTGACGCTGTCCGCCGGGATCAGAATATCGAAGCTCAGACGGCTGTCGTCCGGCACCACGAAGCCGGTACCGGCGTCCATGAAGAAGCGGCCGACAATCTGGCTGGTTTTCGGCACCAGCACGCGCACGATGCGCGCTTCGCGGCGCCCTTTGCGATCCGCGCCCAAGGCCTGCGCCAGCACCACGTCACCGTGGATCGCCATTTTCATCTGTTCGGCAGACAGGTACAGATCGTCTTTGCTGCCTTCAACGCGCAGGAAGCCGTAGCCGTCGCGGTGGCCGATCACCGTGCCGCGCAGCAGATCCAAACGTTCCGGCAGCGCGTAGCACTGGCGGCGGGTAAACACTAACTGGCCATCGCGCTCCATGGCGCGCAGGCGGCGGCGCAGCGCTTCCAGCTGTTCTTCGCCGCTGAGGCCCAATTCGTTGCCCAGTTCTTCGCGGCTGGCCGGCGTTTCTCTTTTCGCCAAATGGGCCAGGATATATTCACGGCTGGGGATAGGGGATTCGTATTTTTCTGCTTCTCGTTCCAGGAATGGATCTTGTGACATTGCGGTTCCTCCGTTGTCATCAGCAGGATGACGTTGAGCCTTGTCTTCTCAACGTCGTTTTATTCGACAAGCAATAGCTTGTAGAGCGGCGGATTGTCTTCGACCATGTCGGCCAACGTATGCTTATCCAGCTCTTCAAGGAAATTCTGTACGCCCTGGTGGAGCACCTGCTTCAAGCGGCAGGCAGGGGTAATGTGGCAAAACTCACTGCTGCAGTTAACCAGCGCGAGCGGCTCCAGCGCCCGCACCACGTCACCGAGGCGAATGCTCTCGGCCGGTTTGCCCAAACGTATGCCGCCATGCTTGCCGCGCACCGCCGTGACAAAACCTACCCGGCTTAACTGATTGATGATCTTCACCATATGGTTGCGAGACACGCCATAAACCTCAGTCACTTCCGAGATGCTGGTCATCTTGTCCTGCGGCAACGAGGCCATGTAGATCAACGCCCGCAGGCCATAATCAGTAAAACTTGTTAACTGCACATCTTACCTCTGGGTATCACTTTACCCGTCTGATACGCCGCTTTTCGGCGCTATTCAAAAGATTACTCATTGGATAATAAACCAGCCGGAGAGTTCGTCGCTAATTATTTAGCGAATCCCGCGCCCTAAGGCGGGTTTATGAAAGGATTTTTTGACGTGAAACCGCAATCGGAGGGAGTCAGGATAAAAACAAACCGGGACGCGCCCGGTTTGTTTAATGCCGCAAAGCCTGATTATGCGTCGAACGGGTCGCGCAGGATCATGGTTTCGCTGCGATCCGGGCCGGTAGAGATGATGTCTACCGGTACGCCGGTCACTTCTTCGATGCGCTTGATGTAGTTCAGCGCAGCCTGAGGCAGCTTGCTGTGCTCTTTCACGCCAAAGGTGGTTTCGCTCCAGCCCGGCATGGTTTCGTAGATAGGCTCAATGCCTTCCCAGCCTTCAGCCGCCAGCGGAGTGGTGTCCACTTCGCGGCCGTCCGGCATGCGGTAGCCCACGCAGATCTTCACTTCTTTCAGGCCGTCCAGGACGTCCAGTTTGGTCAGGCAGAAGCCGGACAGGGAGTTAATCTGCACGGCGCGGCGCACCGCTACCGCGTCCAGCCAACCGGTACGACGACGACGGCCGGTGGTGGCGCCGAACTCGTTACCCTGCTTGCACAGGTATTCGCCGGTTTCATCGAACAGTTCAGTTGGGAACGGACCTGCACCCACGCGAGTGGAATAGGCTTTCACGATGCCCAGCACGTAATCCACATAACGCGGGCCGATGCCGGAACCGGTAGCCACGCCGCCGGCGGTGGTGTTGGAAGAGGTCACGTACGGATAAGTACCGTGGTCGATATCCAGCAGGGTACCCTGAGCGCCCTCGAACATGATCAGGTCGCCACGCTTGCGCGCGCCGTCCAGCAGTTCGGAAACGTCAACCACCATGGCGGTCAGGATGTCGGCGATAGACAGCACGTAGTCCAGCGTCGCCTGATAATCGACGGCGTCAACTTTGTAGTAGTTGACCAGCTGGAAGTTGTGGTAATCGACGATCTCTTTCAGCTTAACGGCGAAGGTTTCTTTGTTGAACAGGTCGCCGACGCGCAGGCCGCGACGAGCCACTTTATCTTCGTAAGCCGGGCCGATGCCGCGACCGGTGGTGCCGATCGCTTTCGCGCCGCGCGCTTTCTCACGCGCGTTATCCAACGCAACGTGGTAAGGCAGGATCAACGGGCAAGCTTCAGAGAGTAACAGACGTTCGCGTACCGGGATGCCACGCGCTTCGAGTTCACCCATTTCTTTCATCAACGCGTCCGGCGCCAGAACAACACCGTTGCCGATGATGCTGGTGACGTTTTCACGCAGAATACCTGAAGGAATTAAATGAAGGACGGTTTTTTCACCGTTGATTACCAGAGTGTGGCCAGCGTTATGGCCACCTTGGTAGCGCACAACATATTGAGCCCGTTCAGTCAGCAGGTCTACAACCTTGCCTTTACCTTCGTCACCCCATTGGGTGCCCAGTACGACGACGTTCTTACCCATTTTTCAAAATCACCGATTGCTTAAAAATGGATTCTACCACCGTAATTTTCGATTTTCAGCACTTTTAGCATACGATTGCATAAATTTTGGGCTAGACTTTAAAGACCCGTGCGGCCGCTCAACATGTAGTAGATCACGCAGCCCGCAACCACTATTCCACCGCCAAATCGCCGCAGCGTCGCGTCCGGCAGCTGCGACATCGCCACAATCATTTTGCGCCAGGCCTGCGGAAACAGCATCGGCCCCAATCCTTCCAGCACCAGAACCAGCCCGAGCGCCAGCCAAATCGTTGAGTTCATGCATCCCCCAAAAACAAGAAAGGGCCCGCGTAAACGGGCCCTCGATCAGATTGCCTGCCGCGCTTATTTGCGCAGGGTATCAGGCGACTTCATGTAGCGGAAGAAATCGCTGTCCGGGCTCAGTACCAGCACGTCCTGGTTGTCCTTGAAGCTGGCTTCATAGGCGCGCAGGCTGCGAATAAAGGCATAGAAATCCGGATCCTGGCTGAACGCGTTGGCGAACAGCTTGGCCGCTTCGGCATCGCCTTCACCGCGGGTGATACGCGCCTGACGCTCGGCTTCCGCCAGGGTACGGGTCACTTCGTAATCCGCGCTGGCGCGCAGCTTCTCGGCTTCTTCCTGGCCCTGCGAGCGCAGACGACGGGCTACCGCTTCACGCTCGGCGCGCATACGCTGGTAGATGGCGTCGGACACTTCGGCCGGCAGGTTGATCTGCTTGATACGCACGTCGATCACTTCGATGCCCAACGCCGCCATGCTGTTCGGGTTCACCTGCGGCTGTTTGCCGGTGGTTTCCCGCTCAACGCGCGCCGCCGCAGAGGCGATAGCGTCATCGGCTTCGGTGGTCGCCACCTCTTCGCCGTCACCCACGGTGCCGGTGTTCAGCGCGTCACGCACGTCAGACATCAGCTTGCCGCGCGAGTCGGTCACGATGTCTTTCACGTCCAGACGGCCAATTTCGGAACGCAGACGGTCGCTGAACTTGCGTTTCAGCAGCACTTCGGCCTGGGAGACGTCGCCGCCCCCGGTCGCCAGGTAGTAACGGCTGAAGTCGCTGATGCGCCACTTCAGATAGGAGTCGACGATCAGGTCTTTCTTCTCGCTGGTCACGAAGCGATCGGCCTGGTTGTCCATGGTCTGGATGCGCGCATCCAGGTTCTTCACGGTCTCAATGAACGGGATCTTGAGGTGCAGACCCGGCGCATACACCAGCGGCTTGTTTTCGCCGTCGCGCAGAACCTTGCCGAAGCGCAGCACGATGCCGCGCTGGCCTTCCTGCACCACGAACAGCGAAGCGTACAGCACCACCAGCACCGCGAGGACAATAACTACAAAAGACTTACGCATTGATTACTCTCTCCCTACGCGAGTGGTGTCGTCACGCTGCGCATTCGCCCGGCGCTGATCCATAACCGATCCGCCGCTGGTGCGCGGAGTGCTGCTGTTGGCAGCCGGCGCAGGATTCGGATTGAGGCGAATCAGGCTGGTATCCTTGTTGCCGCTCTCCGTCGCCGCGCCTTGGCCGCGCAGCATCTGATCCAGCGGCAGCACCATCAGGTTGTTGCCTTTGTCGCTCACCAACACCTTACGGGTATGGCCCAGCACTTTTTCCATGGTTTCGATATACAGACGCTCGCGGGTGATCTGCGGTGCGGACTTGTATTCCGGCAACAGCTTGGCAAAGCGCGCCACCTCACCCTGAGCTTCCAGGACGGTGCGGTCCTTATAAGCCTTGGAGTCTTCCAGCAGACGCTGCGCCTGGCCGTTCGCACGCGGCTGAACTTCGTTGGCGTAAGCTTCCGCTTCACGGATGTATTGCTGCTCGTTCTCACGCGCGGCGATCGCATCGTCGAACGACGCCTTCACCTCTTCCGGCGGACGCGCCGCCTGGAAGTTGACGTCCAGCAGCGTGATGCCCATGTTGTAAGGACGGATGGTCTCTTCCAGCATGCGCTGCGTATCGTTACGCACCACGGTACGGCCTTCGGTCAGGATGCGATCCATCGAGTACTTGCCGATCACGCCGCGCAGGGCGCTGTCGGTCGCCTGGCTCAGGCTGTCGTCGGCATTGACGACGCTGAACAGGTACGCTTCCGGGTTGGTCACGCGGTACTGCACGTTCATTTCCACGCGCACCACGTTTTCATCGGAGGTCAGCATCACGCCGGACGCCGCCAATTCGCGCACGGATTCCACGTTCACCGGACGCACGTCGTCGATGAAGGTCGGCTTCCAGTTCAGGCCCGGCTGCACCAGATGGCTGAACTTGCCGAAACGCGTCACGACGCCGCGCTCGGCTTCCTTGATGGTGTAGAAGCCGCTGGCGGCCCAGATCACCACCACAGCGACCGCCGCGATACCGATAATGCGGCCGCTGAAGCCCGGGCCAGAGGTGCCGGTGCCGCCGCTATTGCTGTTGGAGCCTTTGCCCCCGCCGAAACCGCTCAATTTCTTGCTCAGTTTGCGGAAGATATCGTCCAAATCAGGTGGCCCTTGATCACGACCGCCTTTGTTGTTACCGCCAGAGTTGCCGCCATTATTATTGCTGCTCCCCCACGGGTCGCGGTCCTGTCCGTTATTACCGGGCTGATTCCACGCCATGTTTTAGCTCCATATTCTGTGATTGGGTACTTCAGGCTTTCGCGAAGCATAAATGTAACAGGATATGATCATACGATAAAGTCAATCAGGTCCTGTTCTTGCTTGCAGAGACGACGCCATTCGACGATCGGCATTCGCACCACCACGCCAATGCTGCCGTCTTCTTCGTTCCACTCTTTTTCAATCGCCTGAAGCTGGTAAAAACGGCTGCGAAGACGGCCTGCCCGTGGCGGTAAGCGCAATTCGTAATGCGCGATCTCCCCCGATAAGCGCTCCGTCAACGCCTGATACAGCAACGGAATACCCTCTCCGCTGGCGGCGGACAGCCACACCCGGATCGGCAGGTTTTCGTCGTTGCGGTCGATACGCGGCACAAAATCGTCCAGCATATCTATTTTGTTCATCACTAACAGTGTAGGAATTTCATCCGAGTCTATCTCCGCCAGCACGGTGTTCACCGCTTCGATGTTCTCATCGACGCGCGGATCTGCGGCATCGATGACGTGCAGCAGCAGAGATGCCTGGCGCGTTTCCTGCAGCGTCGCCTTGAAGGCGGCCACCAGATCGTGCGGCAGGTGCCGGATGAAGCCTACGGTATCCGCCAACACGGTATCCCCCACGTCCGGCACGTCAATGCGCCGCAACGTAGGATCCAGGGTGGCAAATAGCTGGTCCGCCGCATACACCTCGGCAGACGTTATTCGGTTAAACAGGGTGGATTTGCCGGCGTTGGTGTAGCCCACCAGCGATACGGTCGGCACATCGGCACGGGTCCGCGCGCGTCGGCCTTGTTCACGCTGCTTTTCTACCCGCTCCAGGCGGCGCAGAATCAAGCTGATGCGATCGCGCAACAGGCGACGGTCGGTCTCAAGCTGGGTTTCCCCCGGCCCGCGCAGGCCAATCCCCCCTTTTTGCCGCTCCAGGTGCGTCCAGCCGCGTACCAGACGCGTGGCGATGTGACGCAACTGCGCCAGCTCCACCTGCAGCTTACCTTCATGGGTGCGGGCACGCTGGGCGAAGATGTCTAAAATCAACCCGGTGCGATCGATCACCCGGCATTCGCACAGGCGCTCGAGGTTTCTTTCCTGCGCCGGGGAAAGGGAATGATCAAACAGGACAACAGACGCGCCGCTGGCTTTCACCGCATCTGCAATTTCTTCGGCCTTTCCTTCGCCGACAAAGTACTTCGGATGCGGGGCTTTGCGGCTACCAGTCACCACTTGCAAAGCTTCGACACCGGCTGAGGAGACCAGCGATTCGAACTCGTTGAGGTCTTCCGTATCTTTGTCTTGCGAGAAATAGATATGAACCAGTACGGCCTGCTCACCGGCTTCATAACGGTCAAACAAGCGTGCAACCTCTCAAACGGACACTCACCGTGAGTTTGGGGGACATAAACAGCCCGCGGCTGCTTATGCTCCCCGTCATGGTTGACTTGCAACGCGCTTTATTCAGCGTCATCGCTTTCCTGCTGCGGCTGTTGCTGCGCAGACGGATTGTTGCCATGGTGATAGTTGCTTGAACCGCCGCTCGGGTTGTTGCTGTGATGCGAAACCGGACGTGACGGGACAACGGTAGAGATAGCGTGCTTGTACACCATCTGGCTAACCGTGTTCTTCAACAGGATGACAAACTGGTCAAAAGACTCAATCTGGCCTTGCAGCTTAATACCATTCACCAAATAAATAGAAACCGGAACACGTTCACGACGCAATGCGTTCAGGAACGGATCTTGCAAAGATTGCCCCTTAGCCATTCTATCTTTTCCTTATTTGCTTGTTGTTTGTAACTAAGAACCTGTCGGCTCTAAAATAAACGACGTAAAAAATTTGCGCGCTGAATACTCAGCAATTGTACACAATCACCCAACCTATGCACTAACAACCTGTGTCACCGAGTCCAAAGCCTCTCCCGGCTTTTCACTGTCCAACCAATGGACCGACTCCCAACCCCGTAACCAGGTCATTTGGCGTTTAGCCAACTGACGTGTTGCGCAAATACCACGATAAACCATCTCATCGTAACTAATTTCACCAGACAAGTATGACCACATCTGGCGGTAACCGACACAGCGAATGGAGGGCAAGTCCGTATGCAAATCACCCCGTGCGAAAAGTGCACGCGCTTCCGTCTCAAAACCCGCCGCCAACATTTGATGGTACCGCAGCTCGATGCGTTGATGGATCAACTCACGGCTGGTCGGCGCTATCGCAAATTGGTGAACTTGATACGGCAACGATTCACCCGAAATTTTAGTCAGTTCCGTTAAAGTTTTACCCGAAATAAAAAAAACTTCCAGTGCTCTGGACAGTCTCTGCGGATCATTCGGATGAATTCTCAATGCCGCGACCGGATCGATCGTCTGTAACTGACGGTGCAACGCCTCCCAGCCCTGCTCCGCCGCTTGCCGTTCGATGCGCTCGCGCACCGCGGGATCGGCGGACGGCAACGGCGACAATCCTTCCAGCAACGCCTTGAAATACAACATGGTGCCGCCCACCAACAGCGGAATGCGGCCGGCGGCGGTGATGTCGGCCATCTCTTTCAGCGCATCGGCGCGGAACTCCGCGGCCGAGTAAGCTTCAGCGGGATCGCGAATATCGATCAGCCGATGCGGCGCCTGCGCCAATTCTTCGGCGCTCGGCTTGGCGGTGCCGATATCCATGCCGCGGTAAATCAGCGCGGAATCGACGCTGATCAGTTCCACCGGCAGGCGTTCGCGCAGCGCGATCGCCAGCGCGGTCTTGCCCGAGGCGGTCGGCCCCATGATGAAAATAGCCGGGGGACGTGGTGTCATTTCAGTGTCAGTCATGCTTGAGGGCCGCCAGTGCGGCCTGTAAATCAACGGGTTGTAAAAGTCCGCTCGGTGGCGATTTGACCAGCTGCGGGCAAAGTCGTTCAACGTCGGTCAGCAATTGTATCGCTTGCGAGGTGTTCCACTGTTCATGTTCGCTGCCAAGACGGCGAGCGAGCCAGGTGGCCAGCACCGCGGGCGACATCTCCTGATGTTCGGCCAGATAGCCTAACAGTTCGGGTATCAGTTTTTGTAAATTTTGTTGGCGTAATGGTAAAGGCACTGCGCGCAGCGTCACACGGCCGTGATCCGCCTGCAGATCCAGCCCCATCATCGTCAGCAGCGCCTGATGCCGCGCGATGGCCGCCGCTTCGCTCTTTTCCAACGTCAGCTTGACTGGGATCAGCAGCGGCTGCGGCCGCAGCCCTTCCGTCGGCGGGTTGAGCTGCGCCTGACGCAGCCAGCGCTCGGCCACCGTAAGATTGAGCAACGCCGGCTGCTGGCGCTGTTCAATCAACGCATAACACGGCGGATGGATCATCAACACCCGGCCAAAACTGTGCTGGCCGCCCGCCAACGGCGTTTCCGCTGCGGCTTTCGCCGGCGGGAACAGCGGCGGCTTGATCGAAACTTCCGGCGCGGCCTCGGCCGGCGGCTCGGCGGCGGGCTGCATCAGTTTACCGTACAGCTCGCCTTCGCGTTTCTGATAACCGCCCGCCGCTTGCCAGCTCGGCTGCGGCGGCCGCTCGCGGGCGGTGCCGGCCGGTGGCGGCGTTTCACGGCGCGGCGCAGGCTGAGAAAAATGGTTGCCGCCGGCGGCGACGCGGTTTTCCTGCTGCCAGACCGGCGCGGGCGCTTCGTCCGGCATTTCCGCCAGCGGCAGCGACGGAGTCTGACCGGCCTGTTGTAGCACGGTGGTCACCGCCTGGTAGATAAAGTCGTGCACCAGCCGCGCCTGATGGAAACGCACCTCGTGCTTGGCGGGATGCACGTTGACGTCCACCTGGTGCGGATCGACCTCCAGATACAGCACGTAAGCGGGCTGCTGATCGTCCTTCAACTGATCCTGATAGGCCTGACGAATGGCGTGATTGATCAAACGATCGCGCATCATGCGGCAGTTGACGTAACAATACTGCATTTCACCCAGCTGGCGCGCCCCGGCCGGATCCGCCACCCAACCGCGGATGCTCAGATCGCCGTGCTGCCAGTCGATGTTCAGCGCATGCTGCAAAAACGCCGGGCCGCAGATGCTGCCCAAACGGCGCTCGTGCTGGCTTTCTTCCTTCGCCGCCCGGTATTGGCGGATCAGTTTGCCGTTGTGGCTGAGGTTGATCGCCACATCGAAGCGCGCCAGCGCGATGCGCCGCACCACTTCATCGATATGGCCGAATTCGGTTTTCTCGGTGCGCATGAACTTGCGGCGCGCCGGGGTGTTGTAAAACAGATCCAGCACTTCCAGCGTGCTGCCGACCGGGTGCGCGGCGGGTTTGACCGTCACCGCCTGCTCGCGCCCTTCGGCATAGGCTTGCCACGCTTCGCTCTGGTCGGCGGTGCGCGACGTCAGAGTCAAACGGGATACCGAACTGATGCTGGCCAGCGCTTCGCCGCGAAAGCCGAGGCTGACGATCGCCTCCAGGTCGTCGAGCGTGCTGATTTTACTGGTGGCGTGCCGCGCCAGCGCCAGCGCCAGATCGTCCTTGCCGATGCCACAACCGTTGTCGCGAATGCGGATCAGCTTGGCGCCGCCGCGTTCGATATCGATATCGATGCGCGTCGCCCCGGCGTCCAGGCTGTTTTCCACCAACTCTTTGACGACCGACGCGGGGCGCTCAACCACCTCTCCGGCGGCGATCTGGTTGGCGAGCTGTGGCGGTAACACCTGGATAGGCATGCTGACTCCTGTAGCGGTGGCGCTAGGCCTGCGGAATGGTCAGCGTCCGATCCAGCGGCGCGACGTCCGACTTCAGGTTATTGACCCGTTTCAGATCGCCGACGCTGACCCCGTAGCGGGAAGCGATGGAGGACAGCGTATCTCCGCGGGCCACTTTATGTTTAGACGGCCTTTTCGCCGGCGTTTTCGCTTTGGCGACGGCGGTGACGGCGGCGGTTTTCCCCGCCGGCACCTTCAGGCGTTGCCCGACCCACACGCCATCTTTCTTCAGTTTGTTCAGATCCCGCAGCGCCGCCATGGTGGTGCCGTAGCTGTCGGCGATGCCGGACAGCGTCTCCGCCCGTTTCACCACGTGGATCTGGGTCTTGCCGTTAACGCTGCGGCTCGCGCCGGCCGGGCTGACGATAGGCTCCGGCTGACGCACGTCTGGTGTTGAGGTGTTAACCGCCGCTGCGACGTCCAGCGGTCGGTTTTCCACCTTTGGGTCGGCTTGCAGCGGATGCGCCAGGAAGTAGCTGCGCAGGCCGTTATGAATGGCCTTGGCAATCTTCTCCTGATACGCGCTACTGCCCAGCAGCCGCTCCTCCGTGCTATTACTGATAAATCCGGTTTCCACCAGCAGCGATGGAATATCCGGCGAACGCAGCACGCCCAGGCTGGCGTGTTCCGGCCGGCGTTTATGCAACGATCCGACGCTCTGCAGCTGCTGCAGCACTTTCACCGCCACGTCGTACCCGACGCGCTGCGAGTGACCGAACTGCAGATCCAGCACCGCCTGGCTCAGATAAGGGTCGGCCTGGCTATTGGCCAGCAAATCGCCGGCGCCGCCGAGCAGCTCAGACTGCTTCTCATGCTGTTCGAGCCAACCGGCCATTTCGCTGTTGGCGCGGCGGTTGGACAGCACCCAGACGGAAGCGCCGCTGGCGCTGCGGTTTGGCGCGGCGTCCGCATGGATGGAGACCAGCACGTTGGCGCCCTGTTTACGCGCAACGTCGGAACGCCCCATCACCGAGATGAAATAATCACCGTTACGCGTCAGCACCGGTTTGAACTGCGGGTCGGCGTCCAGCATCGCCTGCAGGCGACGCGCGATGGCGATGGTGACATTCTTTTCTTTCAACCCGCTCGGGCCGATGGCCCCCGGATCCTGGCCGCCGTGGCCGGCGTCGATCGCCACCACCACCCGATCGCCGGAACCGGCGGAAACGCGGCTGCTGCGCGGCGTGACCTCAGTGGCGGTGCCTGCGACCACGGTCTGTTTTTGGGTAAAGGGATTCGATCCCGTCGGCGCTTTGCGCAGCGGCGGCTCCGGCGCTTCACGCACCGCGACCGGCGCCTGACGCGGCGGTTGACTGACGGCGACCGGCGGAGGCGTTTGCACCGGCGCTTTACGCGCCACGATATTGGCGCCGCCTTCGGCCGAAATGGTGAACACCACGGTATGCACGCCGCCGTTCTGGCGAGTGGAAACGCGGGTTTTGGCGCGCTGGGTCAGATCAAACACCAGGCGCACGCTCTGAGCGTCTTTCGGCGCGCTGGAACGAATGCTTTTCACCAGGTTTTGCCCGCTGAAATTGAGCGGAAGACCGCCGACCTTGCCCTTCTGATTAACGTCCAGCACCACCCGTTCCGGGCCGTGCAGCGGGAAAAACGCATAGTCCGGCGGACCATTGAAGCTCACCGACACCGTCGCTTCGCGTTGGGCGTTCGACACTTTGATATCGGACAGCGAGGACGCCGCCAGCGCGTTCAACGCGCCGAGCGGCCCCAGCACGGCGATCAGCATGATGACCGCAAATTTTTTCAACACCTGCGTCATTGCAGCATCATCCCTGTGATCCATGAATGCGGTCTAACAACTGGCTGCCGTATGCGGAAATCGCCTCAATCTTCGCCTCTCGCCCCTCACCCTGATAACTGAGGTACAGCGCCAGGTCCGGCTCCGGCAGCACGCCGGTGCCCTGCTGCGGCCATTCGACCAGGCAGATGGCGTCTTGCGCGAAGTAATCGCGAATGCCCATGAATTCAAGCTCTTCCGGATCGGCCAAGCGATACAGATCGAAGTGATACACCGCCAACGGCTGCAAGGCATAGGGCTCTACCAGCGTGTAGGTCGGGCTTTTGACGTTGCCCTGATGCCCCAACGCCTGCAGGAAGCCACGGCTGAAGGTGGTTTTACCGGCGCCCAGGTCGCCGTAGAGATAGATGACGCTGGCGCGATCGCAGGCCTTGGCCAAAGTGGTGCCCAAAGCGACAGTCGCTGCCTCGTCCGGCAGAGGTAAAACGAGTTCTTTCATTCGATAAAGTCTATTTTGCCCACTCAGGATTAACGAAATGAAGGATGTCCGGCAGTAAATCGGTCGCCAACATGCCTCTTGTTCCTTGTCTTTCCGCTACGCGATCGCCGGCCGCGCCATGCACGACGCAGCCCGCACAGGCGGCATCATACAGCGGGAGCTTTTGCGCCAGCAAACCGCCGATGATGCCCGACAGCACATCGCCCATGCCGCCGGAGGCCATGCCGGCGTTGCCGACGTCGGCGATCGCCATCTGCCCCTGCTCATCGGCGATCAGCGTACCGGCGCCTTTCAGCACCGCCACGCCGCCGTAGCGCGCCGTCAGCTTGCGCACGGCAAGTAAGCGATCACTCTCGATGTCAGCAGTGCTGCAGCTCAACAGCCGCGCCGCCTCTCCAGGATGCGGAGTCATCACGCGATTCTGCCGTTTCTCGGGATTTAATGCCAGCAAGTTCAGCGCATCGGCGTCCCACAAGGCTGGTTTATCGCTGGTTTGCAGCACGCTCAAGGCGTTTTTGCCCCACTCAGCCTGGCCCAGCCCCGGGCCAATCACCAGCACATCCGCCCATTGCATCGCCTGCCGCAGCGTCGCCTCGTCCAGCGCCTGCGCCATCAGCTCCGGCCTGGCCGTCAGCAGCGGCGCAACATGATCAATGTGAGTAAGCACTCGCACCAATCCAGCCCCGCTGCGCAGCGCCGCCTCCGCCGCCATGCGAATGGCGCCACCGAAACCGCTATCGCCGCCCACCAACAGCAGGCGGCCATGCTCGCCCTTATGAGCGCAAGGACGGCGCGGATGCAGCCAGCGCGGCAACACCTCGGCGGTAAGCCGCTGAATCTGCTCCGGTTGCTTCGCCAACCAACCCGATAAGCCTAGCGCATTCTGATGAAGTTGCCCGACCCAGTCACGCGCCTGGCCGGTCAGCAACCCCGGTTTGAGGCCGATGAACGTGACGGTGTGGGCGGCACGCACCACCGCGCCTGGCGCCGCGCCGCTTTCCGCCAGCAGGCCGGACGGAATATCGAGCGCCACCACCGGTGCCGAATGGCGGTTGGCGGCCTCGATCAGCGCGTCGTAAGGCGCACGCGGCGCGCTGCCCAGACCAGTGCCCAGCAGGCCGTCGATGATGAGCGAAACAGACGCCGGCCAGCGGCTGTTCGCCGGCAGAATGTCGCCGCCTGCTGCTTGCCAGGCCTCGCGAGCCGCTGCGGCTTCCGGTGGCAAAGGACGTGCGCCTTCGCAGGCGATCAGCGTCACCTGCACGCCCGCCGCCTTCGCCAGACGCGCCACCACATAGCCGTCGCCCCCGTTGTTGCCGTGGCCACACAGCACCAGCCAGTGGTCGCGGGAAGGGTACGCGTTGCGCGCCAGCGCGTAGGCCGCCTGACCGGCGCGCTGCATCAAATCGTAAAGAGAAATACCGAGCGAGGCCGCCGCCGCGGGTTCCGAGCGACGGATCCAATCCGCAGGCCAGACAGAGTGTGGTAAACTGTCAGCGTATGCTTTTTCACTGTGGCCCGTCATGACGCACCCCCTCGATCTTCATCAACTCGCCCAACATATCAAGCAATGGGGGCAATCGCTAGGATTCCAGCAGGTTGGCATCTGCGATACCGATCTGAGCCTTGAAGAGCCGAAGCTGCAGGCCTGGCTCGACAAGCAGTACCACGGCGAGATGGAATGGATGGCGCGCCACGGCATGTTGCGCGCACGCCCTCACGAACTGTTGCCGGGCACGCTGCGAGTGATCAGCGTACGCATGAACTACCTGCCGGCCAAGGCGGCGTTCGCCAGCACCTTGCAAGATTCGCAGTTGGGCTACGTCAGCCGCTACGCGCTGGGGCGTGACTATCACAAGCTGTTGCGCCAGCGCCTGAAAAAACTGGGCGATCAGATCCAGGAATACTGCGGCGAGTTGAATTTCCGCCCCTTTGTCGATTCTGCGCCGGTGATGGAGCGCGCGCTGGCCGCCAAGGCGGGCATCGGATGGGTTGGTAAACACTCACTAATTCTCAACCGCGAAGCCGGATCGTGGTTTTTCCTCGGCGAATTGCTGATCGATCTGCCGCTGCCGGTGGATCAGCCGCAGGAAGAACAGTGCGGCCGCTGCGTCGCCTGCATCACCACTTGCCCGACCGGCGCCATCGTCGCCCCCTATACCGTCGACGCCCGGCGCTGCATCTCCTACCTGACCATCGAGCTGGAAGGCGCGATCCCGGAAGAATTCCGCCCGCTGCTCGGCAACCGCATCTACGGCTGCGATGACTGCCAGCTGATCTGCCCGTGGAATCGCTTTTCGCAGCTCACCGACGAAGACGATTTCAGCCCGCGCGCCGCGCTGCATGCGCCGCAGCTGATCGATCTGTTCAACTGGACAGAAGAAAAATTCCTGCGCATCACCGAAGGCTCGGCGATACGCCGCATCGGCCACCTTCGCTGGCTGCGCAATATCGCCGTGGCGCTGGGCAATGCGCCTTATGAGGACGGCGTCGTGCTCGCGCTGCGCACGCGTTTGGGCCAGGACAGCATGCTGGACGAACATATCCACTGGGCGCTGGCGCAACAGCTCGCCCGCCGCGAAGCGCAGGGCATCGAGGTGCAGACGGCACAGAAAAAACGGCTGATACGGGCTGTGGAAAAAGGTTTGCCGAGGGACGCCTGACGGTGTGCGCCGCGCGGGCTTATCGCCGGAAGACTCACTCTGTGGATTTGTGCATAAAAATAAAAACACGTTGTCTTTCAACTGCAACAAAAAGAGCAAGTGATCGGCATAACGTTTTGGGATAAATAAATAAGCATATAAATCAAATAGATAAATATTTAATTTGTATGACGTTGATTTTTCAGGCAGGCGAGTTTATGTGCAGAGGCTGTGGATAACTCTGTTCACAACATTTTTAGCAGGCGTGTAAAACGGGACAAAAATCCGCGCCGGATAAGGCGTTGGACTTGAGTTTGAAACGAAGAGAAAATTGGAGCGGGAAACGAGACTCGAACTCGCGACCCCGACCTTGGCAAGGTCGTGCTCTACCAACTGAGCTATTCCCGCATAGAGATGCTTTTGGCATCCGGTCACCAAACACTGGCGTGACCTTTGAATTTTTGGAGCGGGAAACGAGGCTCGAACTCGCGACCTCAACCTTGGCAAGGTTGCGCTCTACCAACTGAGCTATTCCCGCGTCGCATAGGTACTGCTTGATACTGCTTTTTTATTCATCATGCCGCATCGCGACATTGTTGAATTTGGAGCGGGAAACGAGACTCGAACTCGCGACCCCGACCTTGGCAAGGTCGTGCTCTACCAACTGAGCTATTCCCGCCCGGCGTATCGATGGTGGAACGTTACGAAATTCTTCATCGGTACGGGGTGCGCATTATACGAGAAATCCTTTTTGCCGCAAGCCCCTGAAAGCAAAAAAACGCGATTTTTGTTTGATTGCCGATTAAAGCGCCAGATTGGCGAATTAAGCGGCTAAAAACGACGTTTTTTCCCCGCAGGGGCCGCCATCGCCTTAAAGCTGAATGAAATGTTCGCGGTAATAAGCCAGTTCGGCCACCGATTCGCGGATGTCATCCAGCGCCTGATGAGTGCCCTGCTTCTTAAAGCCGCCGAGAATTTCCGGCTTCCAACGGCGCGCCAGTTCCTTCAGCGTGCTGACGTCCAGATAGCGGTAATGGAAGTAGGCCTCCAGCTCGGGCATATAGCGGAACAGGAAACGGCGATCCTGGCCCACGCTGTTGCCGCAAATCGGCGATTTGCCGGCCGGCACCCATTGCTGCAGGAAGGCGATGGTTTCCAGCTCGGCGGCGCGATCGTCCTGGCGGCTGGCTTTCACCCGCTCCACCAGCCCGCTGCCGGTATGGGTGCGCACGTTCCACTCGTCCATCAAGGCCAGCTGCTCGTCGGATTGGTGCACGGCGATCACCGGCCCTTCCGCCAGGATGTTCAGATTGGCGTCGGTGACCAGCGTGGCGATCTCGATAATGCGGTCGCGCTCGGGATCCAGCCCGGTCATCTCCAAATCGATCCAAATCAGGTTATTTTCGTTTCCTGTCATGATGTTTCCTGCCTAAAAGCCGAGAGAAAAACGCTGTGCGGACGAAACGACGGGCGCCGCCGGTGGCAACGCGCCGCAGCCGGCGGCTAACAACGGTTATTTAATATAAAATAGCGTGTATCATAGTCTTTTTGGTCGCCTTGGGCGACATATACCCTGATGGGTTCAAGGCTGCGCCCGGGGCTAGTCCCTCGCCGCAGCTGTGCGTATACGTAAAGGTATAAAACCGATTCAAGTGAGGCGCAGTGAGTAAGAACAAACTGTCCAAAGGTCAGCAACGCCGCGTGCAGGCGAACCATCAGCGCCGTCTGAAGCGCGCCGATAACAAACCGGAACCGGATGATTCCCAGCTGGGCGAGCCGCAGGAAGGCATCGTCATCAGCCGTTTCGGCATGCACGCCGACGTTGAGGCGCCGGATGGCACTCAGCACCGCTGCAACATCCGCCGCACGCTGCGTTCGCTGGTCACCGGCGATCGCGTGGTGTGGCGCCCCGGCCTGGGCGCCCATGAAGGGGTGAAGGGCATTGTGGAAGCGGTGCACGAGCGCACCTCGGTGCTGACGCGCCCGGACTTCTACGACGGCGTGAAGCCGATCGCCGCCAATATCAATCAGATCGTCATCGTGTCGGCGATCCTGCCCGAGCTGTCGCTGAACATCATCGACCGCTATCTGGTGGCCTGCGAAACGCTCGAAGTCGAGCCGCTGATCGTGCTCAACAAAATTGACCTGCTGGACGCCGAAGCGCGCAAGCTGGTCGACGGCATGATGGATATCTATCGCAAGATTGGCTACCGGGTGCTGGAAGTCTCCAGCCAGACGCGGGAAGGCATGGCGGAATTCGAACAGGCGCTGGCCGGGCGCATCAGCATCTTCGCCGGCCAGTCGGGGGTAGGCAAATCCAGCCTGCTGAACGCGCTGTTGCCGCCGTCTGAAGAGCAAATTCTGGTAAATCAGGTTTCCGACGTATCGGGCCTCGGGCAACATACCACCACCGCCGCGCGGCTGTACCACTTCCAGCATGGCGGCGACGTGATCGACTCCCCCGGAGTGCGCGAGTTTGGCCTGTGGCACCTGGAGCCGGAACAAATTACCCGCGGCTTTGTCGAATTCCGTGATTATTTAGGTGGTTGCAAATTCCGCGACTGCCGCCACGATACCGATCCCGGCTGCGCCATCCGCGCGGCGATGGAGAAAGGCGACATCGCGGAAGAGCGTTTCGACAATTACCACCGCATTCTGGAAAGCATGGCGCAGGTGAAGGTTCGCAAGAACTTCACGGACGCCGCAGACTGACACTGACGGGCGGGCATTGACGGCGGCGGCGCCCTCGTTACAATGCGCGCCCTTTACCCTGATTCACGAGGTTAACGTGCTGGATAGCATCAAGATTAAACTGCAATATTGGCTGCCGAAGCTGGCGCTGACCCGCCTGGCGGGCTGGGGCGCCGACAAACGGGCCGGCTGGCTGACCCAACTGGTGGTCAAAACCTTCGCCCGCTACTACCGCGTGGACATGCAGGAAGCGCAAAACCCGGACCTGGCGTCTTACGCCACCTTCAACGATTTCTTCGTGCGCCCGCTGCGCGATGGCGCGCGCCCGATCATCGCCGACGCCAACTGGCTGGCGCTGCCCGCCGATGGCGCCATCAGCCAGCTCGGCCCGATCCGCGAGGACCAAATCTTCCAGGCCAAAGGCCACCACTACAGCCTGGAAGCGCTGCTGGCCGGCAACTACCTGTTGGCCGAGCCGTTCCGCAACGGCCTGTTCGCCACCACCTACCTGGCGCCGCGCGACTATCACCGCGTACACATGCCGTGCGCCGGCGTACTGCGCGAAATGATCTATGTGCCGGGCGATCTGTTCTCGGTCAACCCGCTCACCGCCGCCAACGTGCCTAACCTGTTCGCACGCAACGAGCGCGTGATCTGCGTCTTCGACACAGACATCGGGCCGATGGTGCAAATCCTGGTCGGCGCCACCATCGTCGGCAGTATCGAAACCGTCTGGGCCGGCACCGTCACGCCGCCGCGCGAAGGCATCATCAAACGCTGGACCTACCCGGCCGCCGGCGAAGAAGGCGCCATCGCGCTGGAAAAAGGCGCCGAGATGGGCCGTTTCAAACTCGGCTCCACGGTGATCAACCTGTTTACCGCAGGCAGCGTGCAGTTCGCGCCGCAGCTGCATAACGGCACCGTCACCCGCATGGGTGAAGCCTTCGCCGAAATCCCGGCCGCCGCTGAAACACCACAGACCCCGATCTAAAGGAATCGACGCCGTGCGCCTGATCATCACGCTTTTGCTCGGTTGCCTGCTGTGGCAACCGGCGCTGGCCGCCCCCGTGCCGACCGAGACCCAGCTCAAACAGGAGCTGAAGCAGGCGGAAAGCAGCAAAAACGC
Organism: Serratia sp. CY83965; assembly: GCF_052166375.1. Lineage (NCBI taxonomy): Bacteria > Pseudomonadati > Pseudomonadota > Gammaproteobacteria > Enterobacterales > Yersiniaceae > Serratia > Serratia sp. CY83965. The sequence goes on from NZ_JBJNOV010000009.1 coordinate 211,823, forward strand.
GCCGAATCAGGCGGAAACCACCGAGGCGCTGCAAAGCGCCCTCAACTGGCTGACGGAGCGCAAAGAGTCGCAGACTCGCTCCGAGCAGTATCAGAGAGTGATCGACGATTTCCCGAAGATGACGCAGGAACTGCGCCGTCAGTTGGTGCTGGAAAGCAACAAGATCCTGCCGAACGGCGACGATCTGCCGGCCGCCGAGCTGGAACAGCAGATCCTGCAAACCAGCAGCCTGCTGCTGGAACAGGCGCGCCTGCTGCAGCAAGAACAGGATCGCACGCGGGAAATCAGCGATTCGCTCGGCCAGTTGCCGCAGCAGCAGACCGACGCCCGCCGTGCGCTGACGGAAGTGCAGCGCCGCCTGCAGGCGCAGCCCGCCAACCCGACCACGCCGTACGCGCAGGCCGCCCTGGCCCTGCTGCAGACCGAAGCTGCGGCGCGCAAAGCCAAAGTGGACGAGCTGGAGCTGGCGCAGCTGTCGGCCAACAACCGGCAGGAGCTGGCGCGCATGCGCGCCGAGGTCTATAAAAAGCGCCACGAGAAAATAGACGTTCAGCTGCAGGCGCTGCGCAACAACCTCAACGCCCAGCGCCAACGCGAAGCGGAACTGGCGCTGGAAAAAACCGAGCAGTTGGCCGAGCAGAACGGCGATTTGCCAAGAAGCATCAGCCAACAGCTGCAGATCAACCGCGAACTGTCCGCCGCGCTGAACAGCCAGGCGCAGCGCATGGATCTGATTTCGTCGCAGCAGCGGCAGGCGGCGGCGCAGACGCTGCAGGTGCGCCAGGCGCTGAGCACCATCATCGAACAGGCCCAATGGCTCGGCTCGTCGTCGGCGCTGGGGGAAACCCTGCGCGCCCAGGTGGCGACGCTGCCGGAAATGCCCAAGCCGCAACAGCTGGACGGCGACATGGCCCAGCTGCGCGTGCAGCGCCTGCAGTTTGAAAACCAGCTGGAAAAACTGTCGCAGCGCGAATTCAAGCGCGACGACGGCAGCGCGCTGACCAACCAGGAGCAGCGCATCGTCGATGCCCAGCTGCGCACCCAGCGCGAGCTGCTCAACTCGTTGTTGTCCGGTTGCGACACCCAAATCCTTGAGCTGACCAAGCTGAAGGTGGCCAACACCCAGTTGATCGAAGCGTTGAACGAGATCCGCGACGCCACCCACCGCTATCTGTTCTGGGTGCCGGACGTCAATCCGATCAACTTCTCTTATCCGCTCAACGTGGCGCACGATCTGACCCGCGTCCTGTCGCTGGACACGCTGTCGCAGCTCGGCGGCGCCTTCATGATGATGGTGACCAGCCGCGAAACGCTGATCCCGATCTTCGGCGCCCTGCTGCTGGTGATTTTCAGCATCAGTTCGCGCAAGCACTATCACGCCTTCCTCGAGCGCGCCAGCAGCCGCGTCGGCAAGGTGACGCAGGACGAATTCTTCCTGACGGTGCGCACCGTGTTCTGGTCGATTCTGGTGGCGATGCCGCTGCCGGTGCTGTGGGCCGCGCTCGGTTACGGCCTGCAGAGCGCCTGGAACTACCCGGTGGCGGAAGCGATCGGCAAAGGGGTGACCGCCACGCTGCCGATCCTGTGGATCTGCATGATCTGCGCCGCCTTCGCCCACCCGCAGGGGCTGTTCATCGTGCACTTCCGCTGGCCGGCGAAGCAGGTTTCGCGCGCCATGCGCTACTACAAGATGTCGATCTGGCTGATCGTGCCGCTGATCATGGCGCTGATCACCTTCGATAGCCTGAAAGAACGCGAGTTCGCCAACACCCTGGGGCGGCTGTGCTTTATCCTGCTGTGTCTGGCGCTGGCGCTGGTCACCCACAGCCTGAAACGCGCCGGCATTCCGCTGTATCTGGATAAAAACGGCTCCGGCGACAACATGCTCAACAGCGCCTTCTGGGGGCTGCTGCTGTCGGCGCCGCTGCTGGCGGCGCTGGCGTCGACCGTCGGTTACCTCACCACCGCGCAGGCGCTGTTGGCGCGCCTGGAAACCTCGGTGGCGATCTGGTTCCTGCTGCTGGTCATCTACCACATCATCCGCCGCTGGATGCTGATCCAACGGCGGCGCATCGCTTTCGATCGCGCCAAACAGCGCCGCGCCGACATCCTGGCCCAGCGCGCCCGCGGCGAAGACGAAACCTCGCACACCCCGAACAGCACCGAAGGCGCCATCGATCCGGACGATTCGGACTTCGATCTGGACACCATCAGCGCCCAGTCGCTGCGGCTGGTGCGATCGATCCTGATGCTGATCGCGCTGGTGTCGGTGATCGTGCTGTGGTCCGAGATCCACTCCGCGTTCGCCTTCCTGGAAAACATTTCGCTGTGGGACGTGACTTCGACGGTCAACGGCGTGGAGACCGCCCATCCGATCACCCTCGGCGCGGTGCTGATCGCCATTCTGGTGCTGATCATCACCATGCAGCTGGTGCGCAACCTGCCGGCGCTGCTGGAGCTGGCGGTGCTGCAGCACCTGGATCTGTCGCCGGGCACCGGCTACGCCATCACCACCATCACCAAGTACTTGCTGCTGCTGTTCGGCGCGGTGCTCAGCTTCGCCTGGATCGGCATCGAATGGTCAAAACTGCAGTGGGTGGTTACCGCGCTCAGTCTGGGCTTGGGCTTCGGCATGCAGGAGATCTTCTCCAACTTCATCTCCGGCCTGATCATCCTGTTCGAGAAACCGATCCGCATCGGCGACACCGTGACGATCCGCAACCTGACCGGCACCGTCACCAAGATCAACACCCGCGCCACCACCATTTCGGACTGGGATCGCAAAGAGATCATCGTGCCGAACAAAGCGTTCATCACCGAACAGTTCGTCAACTGGTCGCTGTCGGACACCCTGACCCGCGTGGTGCTGACCGTACCGGCGCCGGGCGAAGCCAACAGCGAAGAAGTGACCAAGATCCTGATGAACGCCGCCGAGCGCTGCTCGCTGGTGCTGGATAACCCGGCGCCGGAGGTTTACCTGGTCGATCTGCAGCAGGGCATCCAGATCTTCGAGATGCGTATTTACGCCGCCGAGATGGGCCACCGCATGCCGCTGCGCCATGAGATCCACCAGCTGATCCTGGCGGGTTATCGCGAGCACGGCATCACGCTGCCGTACCCGCCGTTCCAGGTGCGCACCGAGACGCTGTCGCGGTTGACCAACAACGGCCGCACGCCTCCGTCTACGCCGGCGCCGAACACCAAGCGCGACGCCGGGGGGCTGTAAGCGTTTCTCGCAATAAAAAAAGGGCCGGCAAATGCCGACCCTTTTTGCTTTTCTCACCGCCTGGAACGTCAGGCGATCCCGACCGGGAAGGCTAAGACTTCGCTCAGGCTCTCGGCGCCCAACGCCAGCATCACCAGACGATCCACGCCCAGCGCCACGCCGGAACATTCCGGCATGCCGTGCTGCAATGCCGCCAACAGGCGGTAGTCGATCGGCTGCTGCGGCAGGCCGCGCTCCGCGCGCTTGCGGTTGTCCTGCTCGAAGCGCTGCTGTTGTTCACGGCCGTCGGTCAGCTCGCGGAAACCGTTCGCGAGCTCAATGCCCTTGAAATACACCTCGAAGCGCTCCGCCACGCGGTGGTCTTCGGTGCTGATCTCCGCCAACGCGGCCTGGCTGGCCGGGAAGTGGTAAACGAACGCCGGCTTTTCACGGCCGATATGCGGTTCCACGCCCACGGTGAACAGCAGCTGCAGCAGCGTATCGCGATCCTCTTCGGTATCGGCGATGTTGCTCAGATCGAGTTTGGCCGCCGCTTCACGCAGTTGCGCCTTCTCCGCCGACAGCGGATCGATGTCCAGATGGCGCAGGAACGCCTGCTGATAGGACAGGGTCTCCGCACTCTCGCAGTCCAGCACCTGTTGCAGCAGATCGTCCACCTCATTCATCAGGCGGTACATGTCGTAGTGCGGACGGTACCACTCCAGCATGGTGAATTCCGGGTTGTGATGCCGCCCGGCTTCTTCATTGCGGAAGCTGCGCCCCATTTGGTAGATCGGGCCGCTGCCCGCCGCCAGCAGGCGCTTCATGTGATATTCCGGGCTGGTCATCATGTATAGCGTCAGGCCCTCTGCCGCCCCCGGCCCGACGAAACGCGTCTCGAACGGGAACAGGTGAACGTCGGTGACCGTCGCCTGGCTCATGGTGGGCGTCTCAACTTCCAGCACGCCACGATCGGCGAAGAAACGCCGGATCTCAGCCAGAATCGCTGCGCGTTTCAACAAATTGGCGATGGGTGCACTAGGCTGCCAGCTTGCCGTTTCGCTCATGGTAATTAACTCCGAAATCAAACAGGGGATGCAGTCTACTCGCATCCTTGCAGCCAAACAAATTCTTCACGATGCGCAACCGGCCAGAACGCCAATTTCCGACAAATGGGCGGCAAAAGTGCGTTAAAAAGGGTAAAGCACGCCGAACACGCGAAAAGGCAGGCAAGCCTGTTGGGCAAGCGTTAATCGACAAAACAATCGATCACATCAAATTTCGACTACTTAACTTTAGGTATAGTTAATTCCCCATTATTGGTGGGAGATATCTATCCTTAACCTTTAAGCAACATTAATCGGTTCAATTAGTTAGCACCCGAAGAGTTCGCTAAATTTTAAGCATAGATATTTAACTTGCCGTTCTTAACAAGAACATTGGAGGAATGCAGTGCAAACCTTTAACGCCGATCTTGCCATTATTGGGGCCGGGGGCGCTGGTTTACGTGCAGCAATAGCCGCAGCGGAAGCCAATCCCCAACTGAAAATCGCGCTGATCTCTAAGGTCTACCCGATGCGCAGCCACACGGTCGCCGCCGAGGGAGGCTCCGCCGCCGTCACTCAGGATCACGATACCTTCGACTACCACTTCCACGACACCGTCGCCGGCGGCGACTGGCTGTGCGAGCAGGATGTGGTCGATCACTTCGTGCATCAGTGCCCGCGCGAGATGACCCAGCTCGAGCAGTGGGGCTGCCCGTGGAGCCGCAAACCGGACGGCTCAGTCAACGTGCGGCGCTTCGGCGGCATGAAGATCGAACGCACCTGGTTCGCCGCCGACAAGACCGGCTTCCACATGCTGCACACCCTGTTCCAGACCTCGCTGAAATACCCGCAAATTCAACGCTTCGACGAGCACTTCGTGCTGGATATCCTGGTGGATGACGGCCAGGCGCGCGGCCTGGTGGCGCTCAACATGATGGAAGGCACCCGCGTGCAGATCCGCGCCAACGCGGTAGTGATGGCCACCGGCGGCGCCGGGCGCGTTTACCGCTACAATACCAACGGCGGCATTGTGACCGGGGATGGCATGGGCATGGCGTTCCACCACGGCGTACCGCTGCGCGACATGGAGTTCGTGCAGTATCACCCGACCGGCCTGCCCGGTTCCGGCATCCTGATGACCGAGGGCTGCCGCGGCGAAGGCGGCATCCTGGTGAACAAGGATGGCTACCGCTACCTGCAAGACTACGGCATGGGCCCGGAAACCCCGCTGGGCGAACCGAAGAACAAATACATGGAGCTGGGCCCGCGCGACAAGGTGTCGCAGGCTTTCTGGCACGAATGGCGCGCCGGCCGCACCATCGCCACCCCGCGCGGCGACGTGGTCTACCTCGATCTGCGCCACCTGGGCGAGAAAAAGCTTCTGGAGCGGCTGCCGTTCATCTGCGAACTGGCCAAGGCCTACGTCGGCGTCGATCCGGTGAAAGATCCGATCCCGGTGCGCCCTACCGCGCACTACACCATGGGCGGCATTGAAACCGACCAGAACTGTGAAACCCGCATCAAGGGGCTGTTCGCGGTCGGCGAGTGCTCCTCCGTCGGCCTGCACGGCGCCAATCGCCTCGGCTCCAACTCGCTGGCGGAACTGGTGGTGTTCGGCCGCGTCGCCGGTGAGCATGCGGCGCGCCGCGCGCTGGAAACCGCGCCGGCCAACGGCAGCGCGCTGGATGCGCAAACCCGCGACGTCGAAACCCGCCTGAGCAACCTGATGAAGCAGGAAGGCAACGAAAACTGGGCGAAGATCCGCGACGAAATGGGGCTGTCGATGGAAGAAGGCTGCGGCATCTACCGCACGCCGGAGCTGATGCAAAAAACCATCGATAAGCTGGCCGAGCTGAAAGAGCGCTTCAAACGCGTCAAAATCACCGACAACTCCAGCGTGTTCAATACCGATCTGCTGTACACCATCGAGCTGGGCTACGGCCTGGACGTCGCCGAATGTATGGCGCACTCCGCGTTTAACCGCAAAGAGTCGCGCGGCGCCCATCAGCGCCTGGACGAAGGCTGCACCGAGCGTGACGACGTCAACTTCCTCAAGCATACGCTGGCGTTCCATAACCCGCAGGGCGCGCCGCGTCTCGAATACAGCGACGTGAAAATCACCAAGCTGCCGCCGGCCAAACGCGTCTACGGCGCAGAAGCCGAAGCGCAGGAGAAAAAGAATAAGGAGCAGGCAAATGGCTGAGATGCAAACCCTGAAGATCGACGTCATGCGCTATAACCCGGAAAGCGACGCCGAACCGCATTTCGTCACTTACGCCGTGCCTTACGACGAACAGACCTCGCTGCTCGATGCGCTGGGCTATATCAAGGATAACCTGGCGCCGGATCTCTCCTACCGCTGGTCTTGCCGCATGGCGATCTGCGGCTCCTGCGGCATGATGGTCAACCGCGTGCCGAAGCTGGCGTGCAAAACCTTCCTGCGCGACTACGTCGGCGGCATGAAGGTCGAAGCGCTGGGCAACTTCCCGATCGAGCGCGATCTGGTGGTCGACATGACCCACTTCATCGAAAGCCTGGAGGCAATCAAACCGTACATCATCGGCAACGATCGCAAACCAGAGGATGGCCCGAACGTGCAGACCCCGGCGCAGATGGCCAAGTACCACCAGTTCTCCGGCTGCATCAACTGTGGCCTGTGCTACGCGGCGTGCCCGCAGTTTGGCCTCAACCCCGAGTTTATCGGCCCGGCGGCGATCACGCTGGCGCACCGCTATAACCTGGACAACCGCGACCACGGCAAGAAACAGCGCATGCCGCAGCTCAACGGCCAAAACGGCGTCTGGAGCTGCACCTTCGTCGGCTATTGCTCCGAAGTCTGTCCGAAACACGTCGATCCCGCCGCCGCCATCCAGCAGGGCAAGGTGGAGAGCGCCAAAGACTTCATGATCGCCATGTTGAAGCCGCAATAAGGGAGAAAATTGCCATGACAACTCAACGTAAGCCCTATGTGCGCACCATGACGCCCACCTGGTGGCAAAAGCTCGGCTTCTACCGTTTCTACATGCTGCGTGAAGGCACCTCGGTGCTGGCGGTCTGGTTCAGCATCGTGCTGCTCTACGGCGTGTTCGCGCTGAAGGGCGGCGCCGAGAGCTGGGCCGGCTTCGTCGGCTTCTTGCAGAACCCGCTGGTGCTGTTAATCAACGTCGTCGCCCTGCTGGCGGCGGCGCTGCACACCAAAACCTGGTTCGATCTGGCGCCGAAGGCCGCCAATATCGTGGTCAACAGCGAGAAAATGGGACCGGGCCCCATCGTGAAAGGGCTATGGGCCGTCACGATCGTCGTCAGCGTGGTCATCCTGGCCGTGGCCCTGTTCTAATCCGGAGGAATCATGATAAATCAAGCACCTAAACGCTCCGACGAGCCGGTTTTCTGGGGATTGTTCGGCGCCGGCGGCATGTGGGGCGCGATTGTCGCGCCGGCCATCGTGCTGCTGGTCGGCATTCTGCTGCCGCTGGGGCTGTTCCCCGGTGAAGCGCTGGGTTACGAGCGCGTGCTGGCGTTCTGCCAGAGCCTGATCGGCCGCCTGTTCCTGCTGCTGATGATCATTCTGCCGCTGTGGTGCGGCCTGCACCGCATCCACCATGCGATGCACGATCTGAAGATCCACGTGCCGGCAGGCAAATGGGTGTTCTACGGTCTGGCGGCGATACTCAGCGTCGTCACCGTCATCGGCGTCATCACGCTGTAAACCGCTCGGGTGGCCAACGCCCGTTGGCCGCCCTTTTCTCATCGGCTACACTGTCTACTCGCCCCCGGTAAACAGGAGTCACCGATGCGTTTATGGTCAAAGCTTAGCGTCATGCTTTCCGCCCTGCTCTCCGTGGCCTGCAGCGTCTCCCCGCCTAAAGACATCAGGGTCGTGACCCCTTTCGACAGCCAGCGCTATCTCGGCACCTGGTATGAGATCGCTCGTCTGGATCATCGTTTTGAACGCGGTTTGCAGCAGGTGACCGCCCATTACGGCCCGCGCGCCGACGGCGGACTGAAAGTCATCAATCGCGGCTTCAATGCGCAAAAACAGCAATGGCAAGAAAGCGAAGGCAAAGCCTACTTTATCGGTTCACCGCAGGTCGCGGCGCTGAAAGTGTCGTTCTTCGGCCCCTTCTATGGCGGCTACAACGTGATAGCCCTGGATCCGGAATATCGCTACGCGCTGGTTTGCGGCCCTAACCGCGACTATCTGTGGATCCTGTCGCGCACGCCGACGCTTGACGCCAGCGTACGCGACCGTTTATTGCAGATAGCCAAGGGCTACGGTTTCGCCACCGATGCGCTGATCTGGGTGCAGCAGTCCGCCGATCAGTGACTGCTGAACTTCAGCCCGAGGATGCCGACCACGATCAGGCACAGGCTGATGATGCGCGCAATATTGGTCGATTCCCCCAACAGCACCATGCCCATGATGGCCGCGCCCACCGCGCCGATGCCGGTCCACACCGCGTAGGCGGTGCCGGCGGGCAGCGTTTTCATGGCGTTGGCCAACAGCAACATGCTGACCACCATTGCGGCGATGGTGATGATGCTCGGCGTCAGCCGGGTAAAACCGTGGGTGTATTTCAGACCGATAGCCCAAACCACTTCGAGCAAACCGGCGATAAGCAAAATAATCCAGGCCATGAGACGGCCTCCCTACCACTGGGGTCGTCCCCGATAAAATGACGCGTAAACGGGTCGTCCCGTTCAGCTGAGTGATGAATGGCGGGCAACCTCACCCGCACTGCGGCAGGATAGCAGCAGCGTTAACGCGCAAGCAAGAGGTGGAAATGCGGCGGCTCTCCGCAGCCGGAACGCCGCCGGGTGGAATGCGGATTATTCCGCGCTGCGCTGAATAGCCTTGCCGCCGGCCTGAATGTCTTCACCCACGCCGCGGGTGGTGTTGCAGGCGGTCAGCGAGCTCAAAATCATCAAAGAGAAGATCGCGATAATACTTTTCTTCAGCATAAGAAAGTCCTTATTTGTCGTTGATGAAAAAGTACGGCTTTCTAAGCGTAGTCAAAATTGGCGCAGAGAGTGGAATCGCCACCGGCTTTGTGGCGCGAATACATCGGGTTAAGGGCCGGGTCAGCTGGCCGTGCGCGAAATGGCGCCGCCGAGATGCTGAACGTCTTCGCCGAAACCGCGAAACGTATTGCAACTGCTGAGGGAGAAAAGGAACAACAGGGAGAGCACGGCCAACAACGTTTTCTTGAACATGCGGATTTTCTGCCAACGAACGGGGATGGGGTAAAACAGAGGAACCGCCAGGGTTCCTCTGTTTTGAAACTTATTTAACGCGAGAGACGTATTCGCCAGAGCGAGTGTCAACCTTGATCACTTCGCCGATCTGGACGAACAACGGCACTTTCACCACGGCGCCGGTGCTCAGGGTCGCCGGCTTGCCGCCAGTCCCTGCGGTATCGCCTTTCAGGCCAGGATCGGTATCGGTGATTTCCGCTTCGATGAAGTTCGGCGGCTGAACGGCGATTGGACGGCCATCCCACAGGGTGATGATGCACTCTGCGTTATCCTGCAGCCATTTGGCCGCGTCACCGACGGTTTTGCCGTCAACCTGATGCTGTTCGAAAGACTCAGGGTGCATGAAGTGGTAGAACTCACCGTCGCTGTACAGGTAGTTCATGTTGGTGTCCATCACGTCTGCGCCTTCGCAAGAATCGGTAGACTTGAAGGTTTTTTCCACGCGGGTGCCGGTCAGCAGACGACGCATTTTCACGCGTGCAAACGCCTGGCCTTTGCCCGGCTTAACGAACTCACTGGCTTCGACGGCGTAAGGTTCGCCCTCGAACATGATTTTAAGACCCGGACGGAAATCGTTGCTAGAATAAGTCGCCATGATGGCCCTCTGAATATTTGAACTGGTAGCTTAGCCAAAAAAATGGCACACATTATAACCCAAAGTACGGCACATAGAGAAGATTGGTTGCATCAACTCGCCGATGTTATTACCGATCCCGATGAATTACTGCAGCTTTTGTCACTGAATACGCACCCGGAACTGCCGCAGGGGCGAGATGCCCGCCGGCTGTTTGCCCTGCGCGTGCCGCGCGCCTTCGCTGCGCGCATGCGCCCCGGCGATGCCAACGACCCGCTGCTGCGCCAGGTGCTGACCGCCAGAGAAGAGTTCATCAACGCCCCAGGGTTCACCACCGATCCGCTCGATGAGCAGCGCAGCGTGGTGCCGGGCCTGCTGCACAAATACCGCAATCGCGCGCTGCTGCTGGTCAAAGGCGGCTGTGCGGTCAACTGCCGTTACTGCTTCCGCCGCCACTTCCCCTATCAGGATAATCAGGGCAACAAGAACAACTGGCGGCAGGCGCTGGATTATATCCGCCAACACCCGGAACTCGACGAGATCATTTTTTCCGGCGGCGACCCGCTGATGGCCAAAGACAGCGAGTTGGAGTGGCTGGTCGGCGAACTGGAGGCCATCCCGCACCTGAAACGCCTGCGCATTCACACCCGTCTGCCGGTGGTGATCCCGGCGCGCATTACGCCGGCGCTGTGCCGCCTGCTGTCAGCCTCGCGCCTGCAGGTGCTGATGGTCACGCACATCAACCACGCCAACGAAATCGACCGCGAGCTGCGGAGCGCCATGGCCCAGCTGCGCCTCGCCGGCGTCACGCTGCTCAACCAAAGCGTGCTGCTGCGCGACGTCAACGACGATGCCGACACGCTGGCGGCGCTCAGCAACGCGCTGTTCGACGCCGGCATCCTGCCCTACTATATCCACGTGCTGGACAAGGTGCAGGGCGCGGCGCACTTCATGGTCAGCGACGATGAAGCGCGCGTCATCATGCAGGCGCTGCTGAGCAAGGTGTCCGGTTATCTGGTGCCGCGCCTGACGCGTGAAGTGGGCGGCGAACCGAGCAAAACGCCGATCGACCTGCGCCTGATGCAGGAATGACGCGCGCCACATGGCCCGATGGAACGAAAAGAGGAATGCCGTGGCATTCCTCTTTTTTTATCTCTGTGCGGCGTTTGGCCTCAGCGCCTTACGGGCACTTGTAAACCTGGCCGACCATTTTGCTGTCCAGCGGCGCGAAGCTGGAGAGCAGGTTCTGGCTTGGGCTGTTGGCGCCGTAAATGACGTTGCCGCCCATCGCCGCCGCCTTGTTGCGCAGATCGTTGGCCGCACCGCGCATGGAGCTGCCCTCACCGCCGTTGCCGGACAGCCAGTTGCTCTGGGTGCCGGTCACTTCCCCCAGCAGCTGGCATTCCGCCGCCGGCTTGCTGTCGGTGAACTTGATCTGCTGACCCGCAGCGGTCAGTTCATGAGTGGTGCTGCAACCCGCCAGCAGCATCGCTGCCGAAAGACCCAGTAAGGCTTTAATCCGCATCTTGTTCCCCATTCGATGTTGAGAATTACGCAAAAGCTTATCAGAAAGCGATGCCATCTCTTAAGCATCCGTTGCCACGGCTAGCGGGCCAACGTCTTGAGCGACAGCTGATGACTTACCAGTTTACCAGTTAAATCGCCTCCGGCGGCAAAAATATCATCAAATACAGTGCGGCGGCGCTCAGGCATAAAAAAACCCCGGTCACTTGACCGGGGTTCTCAGCACACAAGCGTGTGGGGGATGATTACATCATGCCGCCCATACCGCCCATGCCACCCATGCCGCCTGCTGCGCCCAGATCCGGTGCGTCAGCCTTCGGCAGGTCGGTGACCATGCATTCGGTGGTGATCATCAGGCCAGCCACGGAAGCCGCGTACTGCAGAGCAGAACGGGTCACTTTGGTTGGATCCAGGATACCCATCGCGATCATGTCGCCGTATTCTTCAGAGTAAGCGTTGTAGCCGTAGCTGCCTTCGCCCGCTTTCACCTGGTTGGCGATAACGGAAGCTTCTTCACCGGCGTTGACCACGATCTGACGCAGAGGGGCTTCCATTGCGCGCAGCGCAACTTTGATACCCACGTTCTGGTCTTCGTTGTCGCCTTTCAGCGCGGCGATTTTGCCTGCAACGCGGATCAGCGCGACGCCACCGCCGGCAACCACGCCTTCTTCCACTGCAGCGCGGGTCGCGTGCAGGGCGTCTTCAACGCGTGCTTTCTTCTCTTTCATTTCAACTTCAGTCGCTGCGCCAACCTTGATAACGGCAACGCCGCCGGCCAGTTTCGCTACGCGCTCCTGCAGTTTTTCACGATCGTAGTCAGAGGTCGCTTCTTCGATCTGCTGACGGATCTGAGCAACGCGGCCCTGGATGGTCGCTTCGTCGCCCACGCCATCGATGATGATGGTGGTGTCTTTGTTGATGACAACGCGTTTCGCCTGACCCAGGTCTTCCAGGGTGGCTTTTTCCAGCTCCAGACCGATCTCTTCAGAGATAACGGTACCGGCAGTCAGAGTAGCGATGTCCTGCAGCATGGCTTTACGACGGTCGCCGAAGCCAGGCGCCTTAACGGCAGCCACTTTCACGATGCCGCGCATGGTGTTGACCACCAGGGTCGCCAGCGCTTCACCTTCAACGTCTTCAGCGATGATCAGCAGCGGTTTGCCTGCTTTGGCAACGGCTTCCAGCACCGGCAGCATTTCGCGGATGTTGGAGATCTTCTTGTCAGCCAGCAGGATGAACGGGCTTTCCAGCTCAACAGAACCGGTTTCCGGCTTGTTGATGAAGTATGGGGACAGGTAACCGCGATCGAACTGCATACCTTCAACCACGTCCAGCTCGTCTTGCAGGCCGGTGCCTTCTTCAACGGTGATAACGCCTTCTTTGCCCACTTTCTCCATCGCTTCCGCGATCAGTTTACCCACGGTTTCGTCGGAGTTGGCGGAGATGGTGCCGACCTGAGCGATAGCTTTGGAGTCGGAGCAAGGCACGGACAGTTTTTTCAGTTCTTCAACCGCAGCGACAACCGCTTTGTCGATGCCGCGCTTCAGATCCATCGGGTTCATGCCTGCAGCAACCGCTTTCAGGCCTTCGGTGATGATGGATTGAGCCAGTACGGTTGCAGTGGTGGTGCCGTCGCCCGCCGCGTCGTTCGCTTTGGAGGCCACTTCTTTCACCATCTGTGCGCCCATGTTCTCGAACTTGTCTTCCAGTTCGATTTCACGCGCAACGGAAACGCCGTCTTTGGTGATGGTCGGCGCGCCGAAAGATTTATCCAGCACTACGTTGCGGCCTTTCGGGCCCAGGGTCACTTTTACTGCATCAGCGAGAACATTCACGCCGCGGAGCATTTTCACGCGAGCGTCATTGCCGAATTTTACGTCTTTAGCTGCCATTGGTATTTCCCTTCAACTCGTTCAGTTCAGAAGATAAAGCGCAATTACGCTTCAACAATTGCCAGAATGTCGCTTTCGGACATGATCAACACTTCTTCATTGTCGATCTTCTCTGCTTTCACGCCGTAGCCGTCGTTGAAAATCACGATATCGCCAACTTTCACATCCAGCGGTTGGATGTTGCCGTTTTCCAGCACACGCCCTTTACCCACTGCAACCACTTCACCGCGAGTGGATTTACCCGCAGCAGAGCCAGTCAGGACGATGCCGCCAGCAGATTTTGATTCAACTTCTTTGCGCTTGACGATAACGCGGTCATGCAATGGACGAATACTCATTGAACGCTCTCCTGTAAGAAGGTCTCTATCAGATTTAGGGTTGTACACCGGGTGGTTGTTATTACCGGCCTCGTGGCATTTGAGATGGGGGCGTTCCAGCCCCCTTCAAGGGGGCTAGCGAAAAAAATTTCGCATTTTTGGTTCGGCGAGTGCCGCAGAGATGAAAAACGCGGCCTGGGCCGCGTTTGCTTAACGATCGTGAGGTTTGCGATCCTCGTCCGGGCGATGTTCCAGCACCGGGCGCTCGTCGTCCTTGCGCTGGAATTCGCCGTCAAAGGTGTTGCCGTTGGCGGCGTCGCCGCCCGTCCAACCGCCGGGGCGATACACCGACAGATGCGGCATCAGCTTCAGCGTCAGCGATTTTTGCACCGGCGGCAGCAGCAGCAGCAGGCCGAGGAAGTCGGTGAAGAAGCCCGGAATCAGCAGCAGGAAGCCCGCCAGCACCAGCGAAACGCTTTTCACCATTTCCGCCGCCGGGCTTTCCCCGGCCGCCAGTTTTTGCTGCATCTGGACGAAGGTTTTCATGCCCTGATTGCGCACCAGCGAAATGCCGACGCAGGAGCTGAACACCACCAGCAACAGGGTGACAGCCACGCCGAGCACGGCGGCGACTTTGATAAAGATGGATATTTCTATGTAAGCCAGCAGAAATATCAGCAGTAGCGGTAACCAGCGCACCTGGTTCTCCTATCGGTAGGTAAAGCGCGGCCGCCACGGGGGCGACGGCGCGAAAAAAGAGGCCGTAAACGGCCGACACCATTACAATGAGGGCATCCCCCCACCATTTCAACCGAGAGCCGGTTTTTATTGCTAAAGTTCACAAACGTGAAAGAAGTCACAGAACCGGAAAAGGGCATATCCTTAAACGCCATAAGGTGATCTGGATTCAGTCATTTCTTATCAACCAGCATATGATCTGGGCAGCAACGGGCGATTTGGTTAATCGTTTCACGCCCCAAGCCTTCGGCAATATTAATTTAGGCTGTGCCCTTTAGCCTTGACCTGACAAATTATTAATTCGGCAGCAACACATAGAGAAGGTTCTCATGTCAAACAACATTCGTATCGAAGAAGACCTGTTAGGAACACGTGAAGTCCCCGCAGACGCTTACTACGGAGTTCACACTCTGCGTGCGATTGAAAACTTCTACATCAGCAACAGCAAAATCAGCGATGTCCCCGAGTTCGTTCGCGGCATGGTGATGGTGAAAAAGGCCGCGGCGATGGCCAACAAAGAACTCAAAACCATCCCGCGCAAAATCGCCGACGTGATCATCCAGGCCTGCGACGAGGTGCTGGATAAAGGCAAGTGCATGGATCAGTTCCCGGTGGACGTATTCCAGGGCGGCGCGGGCACCTCGCTGAACATGAACACCAACGAAGTGCTGGCGAACATCGGCCTGGAGCTGATGGGCCATCAAAAAGGCGAATACCAGTACCTGAATCCGAACGATCACCTCAATAAATGCCAGTCCACCAACGACGCCTACCCGACCGGATTCCGCATCGCGGTGTACGCCTCCAACCAGAAACTGATCGACGCCATCAACCAGCTGCGCGAAGGCTTCGATCGCAAGGCGAAAGAGTTCGAAACCATTCTGAAAATGGGCCGCACCCAGCTGCAGGACGCGGTGCCGATGACCCTCGGCCAGGAATTCCACGCCTTCAGCGTGCTGCTGAACGAAGAGACCCGCAACCTGCACCGCACCGCGGAGCTGCTGCTGGAAGTGAACCTGGGCGCCACCGCCATCGGCACCGCGCTCAACACCCCGGAAGGCTATCAGCCGCTGGCGGTGCAAAAACTGGCGGAAGTCAGCGGCCTGCCGGTGGTGCCGGCGGAAGACCTGATCGAGGCCACCTCCGACTGCGGCGCCTACGTGATGGTGCACAGCGCGCTCAAACGCCTGGCGGTGAAACTGTCCAAAATCTGCAACGACCTGCGCCTGCTCTCCTCCGGCCCGCGCGCCGGCCTGAACGAAATCAACCTGCCTGAGCTGCAGGCGGGATCGTCCATCATGCCGGCCAAAGTGAACCCGGTGGTGCCGGAAGTGGTCAATCAGGTGTGTTTCAAGGTGATTGGCAACGACACTTGCGTTACCATGGCGGCCGAAGCGGGCCAGCTGCAGTTGAACGTGATGGAGCCGGTGATCGGCCAGGCGATGTTCGAGTCGATCCACATCCTGACCAACGCCTGTTACAACCTGCTGGAAAAATGCATTAACGGCATCACCGCGAATAAAGAAGTCTGCGAACACTACGTCTTCAACTCGATCGGTATCGTCACCTATCTGAACCCGTTCATCGGCCACCACAACGGTGACATCGTCGGGAAGATCTGCGCCGAAACCGGCAAGAGCGTGCGCGAAGTGGTGCTGGAACGCGGCCTGCTGACCGAAGCCGAGCTGGATGACATCTTCTCCGTGGAGAACCTGATGCACCCGGCCTATAAAGCCAAACGCTATACGGATGAAAATGAACAATAACAGACCTACCCGGTAGCCCTGAAAGGCACGCTAAATCCTCTGGATAGCGTGCCTTTTTACTTTTAGGCGCCCACAAAATTTTAACGTTTTATTTTCAATTTACACCCTAAATCATTGGGACTGCATCAAGGCGGCAAGAGCGCAAGTCCCCAGGAGCTTACTCAAGTAAGTGACTGGGGTGAGCGCTCGCAGCAAACACCGATGCAGTTTCAAGGATGACGGGAAATCTCATTTTAAGGAGTAAACACTATGCTAGCCGTAGAATTGGTTATCGTTCTGCTGGCCATCTTTTTAGGGGCCAGGTTGGGCGGTATCGGTATCGGGTTCGCGGGGGGATTGGGCGTTCTGGTCCTGGCGCTGATCGGCGTCAAGCCGGGCAGCATTCCTTTCGACGTGATTTCCATCATCATGGCGGTGATCGCGGCGATCTCCGCCATGCAGGTCGCCGGGGGGATGGACTACCTGGTGCAGCAGACCGAAAAGCTGCTGCGCAAGAACCCCAAACATATCACCATTCTCGCCCCTATCGTCACCTACTTCCTGACCATCTTCGCCGGCACCGGCAACATCTCGCTCTCGGCGCTGCCGGTGATCGCCGAAGTGGCGAAAGAACAGGGCATTAAACCTTGCCGGCCGCTGTCGACCGCCGTCGTCTCCGCCCAGATCGCCATCACCGCCTCGCCGATCTCCGCCGCGGTGGTGTACATGTCTTCGGTGATGGAAGGCCACGGCGTCAGCTACCTGCACCTGCTGATGGTGGTGATCCCGTCCACCTTCTGCGCGGTGCTGGTGATGTCGCTGCTGGTGACCTGGCTGTTCGACTCCAAACTGTCTAACGATCCGGTGTACCTGAAACGCCTGGAAGAAGGCCTAATCACCCTGCGCGGCAACAACGCGCTGGCGATCAAACCGCGCGCCAAAACCTCGGTGCTGCTGTTCCTGCTGGGCGTGCTGTGCGTGGTCGCCTACGCCATCATCAACAGCCCGGGCCTGGGCCTGGTGGCCAAGCCGCTGATGAACACCACCAACGCCATCCTGATCATCATGCTGAGCGTCGCCACGCTGACCACCCTGCTGTGCCGCGTCGACACCGACATGGTGCTGAACTCCAGCACCTTCAAGGCCGGCATGAGCGCCTGTATCTGTATCCTCGGCGTCGCCTGGCTGGGCGACACCTTCGTACAGGCCAACATCGACTGGATCAAAGAGACGGCCGGCAGCGTCATTCAGGCGCACCCGTGGCTGCTGGCGGTGATCTTCTTCTTCTGCTCGGCGCTGCTGTACTCGCAGGCTGCCACCGCCAAGGCGCTGATGCCGATGGCGCTGGCGCTGAACGTGTCGCCGCTGACCGCCGTCGCCTCCTTCGCCGCCGTTTCCGGCCTGTTCATCCTGCCGACCTACCCGACGCTGGTCGCCGCGGTGCAGATGGACGATACCGGCACCACGCGCATCGGCCGCTTCGTGTTCAACCATCCGTTCTTCATTCCCGGCACCATGGGCGTGATCTTCGCGGTGGTATTCGGCTTCCTGCTCGGCAGCGTCATGCTGTAACGCTTCGACCGGGGCTGCGGCCCCGGTTTTCCTTTTGGCGATAAACTCGCCTTCTAGCCAATCCGCCTTCAGGGTATAGTGCCCATTCGAACCGATGAGAGGGCTGAAGATGTCTGATTGCGAAGCTGTCGTCATACTCTGTACCGCACCCGATGAAGCCAGCGCCCAGGAACTGGCGGCGCGGGTCCTGGGCGATAAGCTGGCGGCCTGCGCCACGCTGCTGCCCGGCGCCACCTCGCTGTATTACTGGGAAGGGAAACTGGAACAGGAATACGAGGTGCAGATGCTGTTCAAAAGCGATCGCCGCCGTCAGCAGGCCCTGCTCGACACCCTGAAACAACATCACCCCTACCAGACGCCCGAGCTGCTGGTCTTGCCGGTGATGGCCGGAGATAAAGACTACCTGTCATGGATCAACGCTTCATTAAACTGATTTTGCTGCTGTGCAGCCTGTGCTTCCTGCCGCAGGCGGCGCAGGCTTCGCTGTTCGCGCCGAAGGGCGGCAGCCAGTTCGTGCCCGTCGATCGGGCCTTCGCCTTCGATTTCAAACAGCAAGGCGGCCTGGTAACGCTGAACTGGCAGATCCGCCCCGGCTACTACCTGTATCGCCAGCAGATCAAACTGGTGCCGCAGCAGGCAACGCTCGGCGTCTTTACCCTGCCCGAAGGATTGAGCCACAAGGACGAGTTCTTCGGCGAAGTGGCGATTTTCAAACAGCAGTTGAATCTGCAGGTGCCGCTGCAACAGGCGGCGGCCAACGCCAGCCTCAGCGTCACCTATCAGGGCTGCGCCGAAGCCGGTTTTTGCTACCCGCCGGAAACCCGAACCATCCCGCTGGACGCGGTCAGCGCCACCGCAGCCGCGCCGCTCTCAGCCTCTGCACCGGCTGAAGCCCCCGCCGCACCGGCCAGCCTGCCGTTCTCGCCGCTGTGGGCATTGCTGATCGGCATCGGCATCGCCTTCACCCCGTGCGTGCTGCCGATGTACCCGCTGATCTCCGGCATCATCCTCGGCCGCGACCGGCCGCAAAGCAGCGGCCGCATTCTGGCGCTGGCGGTGGTTTACGTGCAGGGTATGGCGCTCACCTACACCCTGCTGGGCTTGGTGGTGGCCGCTGCCGGATTGCAGTTCCAGGCGGCGCTGCAGCATCCTTACGTCCTGATTGGCCTGTCGGTGCTGTTCATCGCGCTGGCGCTGTCGATGTTCGGCCTCTATTCCCTGCAGCTGCCCTCGGCGTTGCAAACCCGGCTGGCGAACTGGAGCAACACCCAGCGCGGCGGCTCGCTGACCGGCGTGTTCCTGATGGGCGCTCTGGCCGGATTGATTTGCTCGCCCTGCACCACCGCGCCGCTCAGCGCCATCCTGCTGTATATCGCCCAGAGCGGCAATCTGTGGGCCGGCGGCGGCACGCTGTACCTGTACGCGCTGGGGATGGGCATTCCGCTGGTGATCGTCACCCTGTTCGGCAACCGCCTGCTGCCGCGCAGCGGCCCGTGGATGCAGTACGTGAAAGAAGCCTTCGGCTTCGTCATTCTGGCGCTGCCGGTGTTCCTGCTGGAGCGAGTGATCGGCGATCTGTGGGGCATGCGCCTGTGGAGCCTGCTCGGCCTGGCGTTCTTCGGCTGGGCCTTCGCCCTGAGCCTGAGAAGCGCGCGCGGCTGGGCTCGCGCCCTGCAACTGCTGCTGCTGGCGGCGGCGGTGATCGCCGCGCGGCCGCTGCAGGACTGGGCTTTCGGCGCCGACCAAGCGCAGCAGGCCGCTCAGCCACACCTGGCCTTTACCCGCATCAACAACGTCGCACAGCTCGATCTGGCGCTGCAACAGGCACGCGGCAAGCTGGTGATGCTGGATCTGTACGCCGACTGGTGCGTAGCCTGTAAAGAGTTCGAGAAATACACCTTCAGCGATGCGGCGGTGCAGGCGAGCCTGGCCAACGCAGTATTGCTGCAGGCGGATGTGACCGCCAACAGCGCCGAACAGGCGGCGCTGCTGAAGCACCTGCAGGTGCTGGGGCTGCCGACGATCCTGTTCTTCGACCGGGCGGGCCAGGAACTGACGGCACAGCGGGTCACCGGCTTTATGAAGGCGGAAGCCTTCAACGCGCATTTGCAGAAAGTAATGCGATAACTGACACTGAAGATCGGAAGCGAATGGGAGGAAGCACAAGTGCAACGTGAACACGTCCTTGATACCGCGCTGGGCCTGCTGGAACAACAGGGCCTGGCGACCGCCACATTAGAGATGCTGGCGGAAAAACTCGACGTTCAGCCCGGCGATCTCAAACGGTTCTGGCCGGATCGCGAAGCGCTGCTGTACGACTGCCTGCGCTACCACGGCCAACAGATCGACACCTGGCGCCGCCAGCTGCTGCTGGACGAAAATCTGAGCCCGCAGCAAAAGCTGCTGGCGCGCTATGACGTGCTGGCGGAATACGTGCAGCAAGACCGCTATCCCGGCTGCCTGTTTATCGCCGCCTGCAGCTTCTTCCCGGAAACGGACCACCCGATCCACCAGCTGGCGGAGCAGCAAAAGCTGACCTCGCTGGAGCTGACCCGCGAATTGCTGCGTGAAATGGACGCCGATGACGCCGACATGGTGGCGCAGCAAATGGAGCTGATTCAGGAAGGCTGCCTGAGCAAACTGCTGGTAAAACGCCAGCTCCAGGACGTATCGGTCGCCAAACGGCTGGCGGAAGACATCTTGCAGGTGGCGCAGTGCCGTCGCAACGGGGCGTTGAGCTGAATCGACAGGGTTGACGGCATAGACAACCCAAGGTGCCCCCCCCGGCAGGCGCATTTTTTGCGCCCTTTGCCTGAAAAGCCAGCAACCGGAGGCATTTTCGCGTATTTCACGCATAAAGCCGTTGACGGCTTTATGCCAATACGGTTTAATGCTGCCCGTTGCCCGGATAGCTCAGTCGGTAGAGCAGGGGATTGAAAATCCCCGTGTCCTTGGTTCGATTCCGAGTCCGGGCACCATATTCAGAATAACCCGCCTATGGCGGGTTTTTCGCTTTCTGGAGTACGAACTCTCCATCGAACTGCGTTCGATTATTCGGTCTGAAGACCTCACCCTGCGGGCCAGCGCTAAAGCGCTGTTCAACGCGGCGCCAGCGCCGGTTGTCCGAGTCCGGGCACCATATTTAGAAGAACCCGCCTATGGCGGGTTTTTCGCTTTCTGGGGGACTGACTCTCCATCGAACTGCGTTCGACTATTCGGCCAAAGGCCTCACCCTGCGGGCCTGCGCTGAAGCGCTATTCAACACGGCGCCAGCGCCGGTTGTCCGAGTCCGGTCGCCCTATTTAGAAGAACCCGCCTATGGCTGGGTTTTTGCTTTTCAGAGACAGGACTCTCCATCGAACTGCGTTCGATTTTTCGGCCAAAGGCCTCACCCTGCGAGCCAGCGACACAGGACGAATGCTCCCTTCTCTGCTTGCATCCCCCAAGAACGTTGGCTCCAGGGGCAACCGGATTACCGCATTCTCGGCATTAGGCGTGAAAGTAACGGTGCCAAGCGAGCAATATCCAATGTTGATACTCACTCTCTGGTAAAAAACGCTACCTCATACAATGTGCAGCAGCGTCAATGACGCCGCCATGAAGCCAATCGGCGGGAAGAATGGCCGTAGTCTTGAATAGACAACTGCCTTTTCTTCATATGCTGCGCATGCTTATAGAATGAATAAATGCTTAAGCAGAATAAAAACATCGCGAAATAGAACAAACTCACTTCACCTTTCCCTTGGTGTAGATAATACCCAACGTAAATTACGCACAGCTACCATCACTGCCAACGATAATAATTCACCGAACTTATGCTTTGAGTCGGAACAACAGGCTATTTAATCAATAGTCACAAAAAAAGCAGGGAGGATAACCCTGCTTGTCATTTTAAAATCAATATTACTGACATAGCGGCAAATACTTCTTCATAAACGGCGATTCGCAGAACGCATTCATGACTTCGCCTTTATCTTTAGGCTTGGCGCCTGAGTTGGTGTTGCCTGCACATTGCCCGCTATTTTTCCCCTGGCCATTGATGCATTGGCCAAAATCGCTATTGCCGGCGCCGCTGGCGTTGCCATGATTCCCCTGCACATTCTGATTGCCGTTAAAACCGGCGTGCGCATAAGACATCATCATGATGCCAGCGCCAATAAGTAAAGCCGCTGTCGTTTTCATAACTGTCCCTTTGTGTTATTTAGAAAATGAATAAAAAAAATACTTAACATTCCCTTGGGGAATGTTAATCACAACTCATGATTTTTTAGCGTTATGAAGATATCAGATGAGAATAATTTAAATTATCCCCCATCACGGTTAGGAATACTCTGCCTCTGGTGATAACAACCAATAAATAAAATCATGGCTGCGGTTTAGCATCAGCTTGCCCATCACCGAACGTTTATGACTGTGCACCGTTTTAACGCTCACCCCCATCACTCTGGCGGTTTGCGATTGATCCAACCCGCGCCGTAAATAGCCGATAACCTGCCGCTCACGGGGAGTCAACAGCTTAGCGGGAAATCGACATACCGGCTTCGGATTAACCAACGTATCAGACAGCAGCGCAAACAAGCACTGCTGATCGTCGGTGCGGTACAGCACCCGGTTCGCGCGCCCGGAGGCAACGGTCTGCTTTTCCTTAATGGTGACGACATGCGCCCCGGAATAGGCTGCCCAACGCCGGGCACGCCGGGCCGGAGAGGTCAACACGATGTCAGGCCGCTCATCGCTGCCCGACGGCAGAAAATGCGCGATTTTATTATGCTGCTGCGCATATGTCGCAATGCTTAACCGCAAGCCGGCGGCAAAATAGCGGTTTTCGTCATCGATGACGATATTGAGTGGTTTCATTTCATTTGCCCTATTCATAACTGAATGACTTTTGACTTTAGCTTTCTCAAGATAAGTGAATAAGCATCGGACCGATCATATTTCCCTTATTGCTCCTGACACATCATGGGATACTTAGTATTATCACTTTCGAACCTTGAAATTCACCGACACCGCTGGGAGAGCCGCTCAGCGTTGAGCTTAATGTAAACGTTTTTCCTACCGGGCCGACCACTGCCGTATGCCCAATACCGAGATCGTCACCGTTTACTTTCAAATGACTGGTGATCCCACCGCCCAGCTGAAGATCGCCTTTTCCACCCTGTGCGACAATCAATAATTTGAAATCTTTATTACAGGCCGCTCTAAAGGAACTGCTGACGGTATGGCCATTCACCCCGTCACTCGCTATAGAACCGTGATCCAACTCAATATAGGGCTCTTCAATGCTGCAGTATGTGGGGATAATTTCCGCCATCGTGCAATCCAGAGCCCCTCCGTCCATTGGTACAATGGGCCCCGAGAGTAGCTGATATGCCAATGCATAGCAGTGCTTTTCTAAGGCAGACACATATCTGGAGTTTACCGCCCGATTTAAATAGCCTTTCCTGGCGAAAAGATCGGCTAACTCCCCCATCGTTCTTAAGTATGATGCCTCGCGACCTAAGTAAAATGATTCATCAAAGTAGCCCACATTGAGGGGAGAGTTATAGTATATGAAAATACGGCACCTACTATCATCGCCCGTCATAGGGCTATAACAGGAAAGTAAAGGGTTCCTGCTGGAGTCGTCCACGTCCCATCTTATAACTTTAACTAAATATTGTTTAGCCGGTGGTGAGTATTTTACGTCTAACTCCCAGCTACCTTTAGCCTGAAGTGAAAAAATCAGCATAAAAAAAAGCAAAAACGGTTTCATATCTCACTCCATAAAAATATGATTCTTCTTTATAAGAAACCCATAAAAACTCAGCCCAGAACCCCTGGCTATTTATTGATGTTTAACCAGAGGCATTACCTGGCTTGATAAAACATAAGGGGGGAATCACACTACTCTCACCCCAAAAAGAATGAAAAATCAGAAAATCAGCTTATAGAAATCAACATCCATACAGCCTTTACCTTCACGCCACTGGATGATTAACCTGTAATAACAATCGATTACATTTTTACATCGCAGCCACCCTTTCCAAGTCAAGATATTGGTGGACCGGAGCAATAAACTCGTTCATTTCAAAAGGTAAATAATCTGACATCCATTTACGTCTTGTGCACATGTCAGTTTGTAGTCGTGTAGAGCACCTTACCCAAATGATTCTCAGGCGGGTTCTATCACCATAATGGCGCTGCCAAAATAACTTCCGGCATTATTCAAGCCAAATAATTTACTTGTTAAATTAAGCACGTTAGCACCAGCCAACAGATTAAACACGCCACCAATCGCATGACCATTAACGCTTATATACGCAAGCCCTGCAGGTGAGAGATTGATATAAGGCTCATCATTAATGAATCGCACCCTTACTTTTGTTCCCGTGCTGCATTGAATTGAAACCTTTCCTTCCGCTATGGAGCTCTCAGCTTCTTTAATAGAAAGAGTGCCATGATCAATTTCCACTTTTGGTGTTATAATGTTGCACCATTGCTGGGGAGGAGGCACTATCAGGCACATGCCCGCAGGATAGAGAGTACCGCTCCAGGGTGTTAAAACACGACTCGCGGCAGCCACATACCCCAAACATTCAGGAATATCGCCCCCCAGATAACCGCTGTGAAGAATGGCATTATTTTGCTTCCCTCTATAAACTTCCATAGCAAGATCACTGATTGTTCGCACACCATTACCTGACACATTGCCAAACCCTTCAATTCTTGCAATAGGATTGCTTGACTTAGACTCATAGTGTTTATGCGCAATACCTACGAACCATTTATCAGGTACAACAACATCCCCCGCACTACCGATCTCGATGACTGACTCTGTGTACTCATACTTCATATATCTTGAGGCGCCATTATCCACAATAGTGCTGGAAATAGAGCTCACAATAGGATAAGGGCTGGCGTAGCCATATGAGACAATTAATCCGGCAACGATACCAATAATATGCTTTATAATTGACACCCATCCCCCTTACCGGTCAAAAAAAAAAAGAGCAAAACAAAATGAATAAAGAGATCGATGTAGATCATCCGCGAAGCCCCATTCTTCATAGCGAATATGTCAGAAAAATCGACGCATAATAAGCTACTTGAAAATTAAATTTGGCCCACCAATTATCCGCTTTTAATCGTAATTGAGGCTAAAATCCACTGTTGCCCCAAAACTCCCCGCCCGCAAAGGCGCGCCGGTACGTTCAGCCATCACGTTGTAGTTCAACACATTGCTGCCCGGCGTCAGCCACAGCGGCTTGCCGCGGCTGCCCAAACGAATGTCTTCGCCCTGGGCATCCAGCAGGCGCAGCCCCATCCCGCTCACGCCCTGCGCTTTCACCAACTGCGGGTTATCCGCATCGGCCGGTGCACGGAAGCTCACCCGCACCGCCGGCTGATCCGCCGCCCAGCTCAGCGCACCGGTGCGTTCATCCCGGCTCGCCGCCGGGCTGCGCAGGCAATCGCGCAACCGCAGCGCAAAGCGCACCGCCGCGCCGCGATCGCCGGTTTGTGTCAATGACCCGGTCGCTACCTCACCCAGCCAAATTTCCTGCCGCACGCTGTCCATCTCCAGCCGGCAGGCGCTTTCGGTCAATGCCCCCCTGACATAAAGCACACCGTTAGCGCCATCCACTTCCCAGTTATCTACCGCCTGCGCCGCCGGCAGCAGCCACATCATGGCCGCCAGGCTGAGCGGCGCCATCAGCGCCAGGCCGCCCAGCGAGGCGTAATAGCCCAGTTCACCGCGCAGGTATGCCCAGTCACGCACCGTCTGTTTCCCTGTCATAGTTCTCTCCTGATAAAATGGGGGCTTAGGGCCGTTTGCCGTCACGCTAAACATGCTTACTCATATTCCAGGCCGAAAGTCGCCACGGCGGAAAACGTTCCCAGGCCAATGCTCTTCTGCGCTAGCGCCTGCGGTTCCCCTTGCACATAAACCTGCAGCTGCAGGCTGTTGTTCCCCTTGGCGATCGAATAGCTCTCGCTCGGTTTATTCATCGCCAACGGCTCACCCGTCGCCGTCTCCAGCCCCAAAGCGATCCCGGTCGCCATACTGGCGCCATCCGGTTTTAGCAACCCTGGCAGCGCACCGCTTTCGGCACCGGTGAAGGTCACCTTCACCGTGTTGCCCAGGCTGATGTCACAGTCCTGCAGCACCAGACTGAACGCCTTACCGGGAGTACGGCCATAGGTATACAGGTACTTATCGATCACCGTACCGAAATCCAGGCGGATATCCTCATCACCCGGCCGCAGCGTGCAAGGCTCGGCGACCAATGCGCCGCTGAAATGCATATTGTCAGCGGCGGCCCAACACCCACTCGCGCCGATCAGTAACCCCACGCCGATAACGCCTCGCCACATCGCCGTTTTACTTATCCTCTCCATGCGCTTTTCCTCTTCTTTCTTCCGGCCCGTGGCTCAAAGGTAATTCGCCTGCAGCGTCGCCGTGGCGGCGAACGCGCCTTCTTTCAATGGCACACCCGCTTTGGCAACCGGCACCGCTTCCAAACGCGGCGGATTCGCAGGATCGATTTTGATACTGCTGTTCGGGGCGAACGGTTTGTCATCCCGGTACAAGCGGATACCGAGGTTACCGTTATCTGTTTGCAACGCGGCGTTATCAAAGGACGCAGCGTTGCCCTTAAAGGTCAATGTCAGCTCCCACGGCAGGGCACCGGGCAAATCACATTGGATGCGGTAATTCACCGCTTGCCGGTAGTTGACACCATCGACTTTGTTGATACCGACGCGCTGGCCAAACGCCACTTCGATCACGCCGCCATCGTTGATGCGGCAGGGCGGCGGCGCACGCAACGTCCCTTTCAGGTGCATGGCGACCTCTTCGGCAGCCTGAACGGAATGGCCGAACAGACTACTTGCACACAACAGCATCACGGCAACGCCCTGTTTCATGTTCGCCTCCCGGTTCATTGATAATCGACACGCAACGTGGCGGAGGCCGTAAACTCGCCCGTCGGTAGCGTCGCGTTCGCCTGTTTCACGGGCACCGCCTCCAGCTTCGGCAAGACGGGAAAGGTGAAATTCTGCCAACTGTTCAATTCGATACGTGCATCGTTGTTTAAAAACGCAATGCCCAGGCTGCCGACATTGGTCTGGAGCAGCTTGCCATCGAATCCCGCTCCGGTGCCGGCAATCAACAGCCGCATGCCGTTCTTTTCCGGTTTGTCGCAGGTCACCGAATAGTCGACGAGCGTGCGATAATTTTCGCCATCGACGCGCGTCGTCATCACCTCATCACCGAAATTCACCTCGATCGGCTGATTACCGTTGATCACGCAAGGCAGCGGCGCCAGCACGGTCACTTTGACCGATACCATGGTGGCGGCTTGCGTCACTCCAGCCGCAAACAGGCAGAATGCGCCGGTCAAAAAAAGCATGCATGTTGTGTTAAATAAGCGGTTCACCTTTTTGCCCATTCCCTGTTGTGTACTGCCCATGATGTTCCCCATCACGTCGGGCGATACGATAATGAGGACGTTTTGCCCATCCGCGCCGCAAACGCCCGCCGTAACATCAAGACGCTTTCTTCTCCGGCACCACTTTGCAGACCGTACCCGCACAATTGAAGCTCAACTGCGGGCGGCCGCCGTAGTCGTTGATATAGGTCAACACCGGGCTGTTACCCAAACTCCCGGCACTCACCGCCAGCGGCGCGCTGCCCTTCGGCTCGATCATTAACGGTTCGAACCCCTTGGCGCCTTCAATGCCTTTGCGGCTGGCGGCGTCAATCAGCGTGACGTAAAACGGCGTCGGGTTGTTCACCACATACTTGTCGCCCTGTTTACTGAGGGTGAGCTGCTCCTGCCACGGCGCCGCGTTGCGCTCCGGCGCGATCGCCGCCGGGCGGTAGAACAGCTTGATTCGCGTTTGCAGCGCGATTTGCAGCGAGTTCGGTTTGTTGCTCTTCGGCGGGATCTCGCGCAGGTTGAAGTAGTAAAGCGTCTCGCGGTCCTGCGGCAGCATCTTCGCCGCCGGCAGTGCCTGGATCTTCACCTGGCTCGGCTTACCCGGCTCGATGCGCTGCACCGGTGGCAATACCGTCAGCGGACTCTGGATCTTGTTGCCCTGCGCGTCTTCCAGCCAGCCCTGCGCCAGATATGGCAGCTGTTTGTTCTGGTTGCTGACGCTCAGGCTCACCGACTGCACGCCGCCGTCGAAAATCACCCGGGTGCGATCCAGCGCAATAGCCGCCTGCGCGGTTGGCGACAGCGCGCCGGCCAGCAACGACGTGGTGGCCAGCAGGCCGATGGCGTTACGTTTGCTCATCATAAAAAACTCCTTAATTCAGTGTTCGTCGCCGCCCGCACCGGCGCTTAACGCCCGGCACGGCAGCAGTAAATTGGCTGTCAGCATCTCGGCCGGCAGCGGTGTCGGCATGTGCACTTCGCACTGTTCGGTGCCGTTCCAGCGCACCGTCATCCGCTCCCCTGCGTTGATGCCGCTCAGGTAGACGCTGCCGCCGTCGTTGACGATACCGGTCTCCTGTTTACGGGCATTCAACACTGTCGCGCCGAACGGCGGTTCACTGCCGTCCGCCAGCTTAATCACGGCCATCGCCTTCTCCCCGGCGATCACCGCAAACTTGCGGTAACCGATGGCGCCTTCGGTCAGCGTCGCCTGCACCACCGAGGTAGTGGCCTCGGCGTTATCGTCCAGCTTGTCCAGATCGATGCTGGCCTTGTTGCGGTAGTAGCTGTTGACGTCCGTCACCACCGCCTTACCCCAGCGGTTGGTCGCCATCGTGCTGCCGTATCCGCGTACCGGTACCCCGGCCACCCCTTCGGTATCTAACAACAGTCGGGTCCCGCCAGCCATACCGGTACGGTGCAGCGCGCCGCCTTCGGCGGTCAGCGTCATCCCGCCCTGCAACGAACCGCCGATGGCGCTGTACCGGTCCTGTTGGTAGCTGGCGTTGGCGCTCATCCGCGCCAGATCGCCATCGCGGTTGTAGTAGCCGCTCAGGTTGGCACCGCTGCGCGAGCCGCCGGCGCTGATCTGGTAGTTGCTGCGATCGTCGATGCGGTCGTAATACCCCACCCGGTGGGTGCTGTCGTCACGGTTCACCGTTGCGTTGTAGCTCAGCGTGGCGCCGTTGCCCCACGGCACCGACAGCGACAGATACATGCCGTCGTCGTTGGTCTCGTTGTAGCGGTTGCGGTAAGCCGACAGCGACAGACTCAGGTTTTTAAACCGGCCCAGGTCGAAATAGCGCGACATCGTCAGGCTGTAGCGATCGTTGGCCGGCCGATCCCAGTAAGTCTGGTGGCTAACGTTGAGATACGCGCTCAACCCGATATCGCGCAGCTGCTGGTTGTAGGTGATGGTGTACATCTCCTTGCTGTTGCCGAACCGTTGCCCGAACTGGCGCGCGTCCAGATACTCGCTCATGCTCATAAAGTTCTGCTCGGAGAAGCGGTAGCCGGCAAAGGTCACCTGGCTGTCCAGCTCGTCGAAGCTTTTCGAGTAGCTGAGGCGGTACGAGCCACCGCTCAGCGTCTCGCCGTTGTACGGCAGTTTGGCGCGCGACTGGGTGACGTCGAACGACAGCGCCCCCAGCAGCATCAAATCGCGGCCGATACCCAGTGCCGCCGCGTTGTAATCGCCGCCCAGCAGCCCACCGCCGAACAGCGACCAGCCGTTGCTCACCCCCCAGGAGAACTCGCCGGTGCCGAACATCGGCCCCCGGTAGCGGTGATCCATATCCGACGGCTTGCCCGCCGCCAGCTTGTAGCGCAGCGAGCCGGGGCGCGTCAGATACGGGATGCTGGCGGTGCTCATTTTGAATTCCTGCACACTGCCGTCCTGCTCTTCCACCCGCACGTCCAGATCGCCTGTAACCGCATCGTTTAGATCCTGGATACGAAACGGCCCGGCGGCGACGGTGGTCTCATACAGCACCCGCCCCTGCTGGCTGACAGTCACCTTGGCGTTGCTCTTCGCCACTCCGCTGACTTCCGGCGCGTAACCGCGCAGGTTCGGCGGCAACATGTTGTCGTCGGAGCGCAGGCTTACGCCGCCGAAGCGAAAGCTGTCGAACAACCCGGAATCCAGGTAGTCCTCGCCCAGCGTCAGCTTGGATCTCAGCGCCGGGATCGCCCGGTAGGCGTAGTAACGACTCCAGTCCAGTTGCTTATCGGTTGACTGCCCTGAGCCGGTCTGGTGGTTCAGGTTCCCTTGCCAGTCGGCGCGCAGCCGCCAGGCACCCAGGTTGGCGCCCGCCACGCCGTTACCGCTGGCGCTGTAACCCCGTGAACCTGTCTGCAATTGATGCTGGGTCTGCATATTGACGTTGTAATCAAACAGCAATCCCGGTATGCCCTCGTCCCAGCGGGCCGGCGGATCCCAATCCTCAGAGACATAGTCCAGATAAGCCTGGGGGATGCTCAGATACAGCGCCGAGGTGGCTAAATCCCCACGCACTTCCATACCCGGCAGACTGGCCTCGTCCAGACAGGCACCTTCGCGCCACCAGGTTAACTTTTTCAGCGCCTCAGCCCTGATACCCAGCTGCGCCACCAGCTCCGGCGATAAGCAGGCACGGCTGCCATTGGCATCGTCGTCCGGTGCATAAAACGCCACCGGCTGTTCCGGCAACGTGGCTTTATTGATATGTACCGCCATGCCGTACTGACCTGGCATGATGTAACCGCCACGCGAGAACTGGCTCAGATCGATGTTTTTGCGGTCGTTCACGTCCAGCACGTCGGTATTGAACTGGATGTCTTCCACCGCGCCGGCTTTGCTCGCCAAGCTGCCCAGCACCAGCGCCACGCAGGCGCTGAGAATATGCAAACGAAACGGTTTCCCGGCAGGTAAAAACATCATTTCCAAGACCTTTTAATTTATTGATTTCCCTGACTCATCAGCCGGCTCAGTAATAATCCATTTTGAAGCGCACTGATGAGAAATAGTCCCCGGCCTTCAATGGCCGCTGGTTACTGATTAACGTCATGGCGTAATTCAGACGGTAATTCCCCGGCAATATATTTATCGACGGAAGAGATTTCCCAGGTGTGGCAATATTTCCGTCGGCATCGGTTATTTTCAGTGCAATACCGGAGGCATTACCGCTAACGCCAAACATTTCGCCATCAACATGGCCATCAAATGTAATCTGGAATTGTTTCCAGTCCGGTAAGTTTTTATCGGCGCGTTCGAGCACGCAATTAACCAATTCAATACTAAATGGTACCGACCGACCTCTGCCGTCGCGCGCAATATCTGAGACAGGCATAATATCCATATCGATAATTTGCTCTCGGCTTTCCGTTGCTATTGCACAGGCAGTGTCAATAATAGCCCCTTGCATATTGACGCGCCCTTCACCTTGCACGGCAGAGAACGCCTGCTGGGAAATAAAAAATGGCGCCAGCAATAGGCAAAAAGCCCCTATTTCTTTTATTTGTTCACTCATTGCCATTCCCTGGTGAAATCATGCTGCCTTGAAAATGGCATGCGGGGTGCCCCGCATGCCCGATAATCACACGTATTTCGTCAGGTAACGACTTACTGGTAAGCCAGGGTAAAGTCGGCTACGGACTGGAACTCACCCGGGACGATCACGGCGGTGGAAGCCGAGCTGCCCTGCAGATAAGCGGCGAAGCTCAGGGTGTTGGCACCGTTTTGCAGCTCACGCGCTTTAGAAGGTTTGCCCAGCTCGATGTTGGTACCTGCGCCGTCGGTGATGGCGATGCCGGCGCCTTTAGCGGTACCGGTGATGCCCAGCAGTTTGCTGTCGGCTTCAGAAGCGGAACCGGAGAAGGTCAGCGCTACGGTGTTGTTTTTGCCTGGATCCTTGGCGGTCAGCTCACAGTTTTCCAGCTTGATCTGGAAGTTGCGCGGGGTGGATTTACCGCCGTTTTTCAGCGCCACGTTAGAGATTGCACCCAGTTCAACGGTCTGATCCAGAGATTCAGGCGCGATTGAGCAAGGAGCGTCAATGATAGAACCGCTGAAGGTCACTTTACCGTGGCCTTGGTCAGCAGCGTGCGCCAGAGAAGAAACACCAAATGCCATAACGGCGGCCAGCATAATTTTATTCAGTTTCATATAAATCCCTTACATTCCTTAGTAAGTAGTGGAGTAAATTAAATCCGTAAGTCACGCATGCAATGCCGCAGTTTTATTCCTGAGCGTTGTATTCGTGGCTAATACATAGCGTTTTTGCGCTCCGTATCAGTGGGAACAAATTTACACCCTCCGATCTCATTTTGAAATGTTATGTCGCAAAAATACAAAAACACAGGATTATTATCGACAAAATAATAATTAAATAGATTTTAACACTAAAAAATAGAATTTAATTATCAATATTTATTTAAGAAAACTTGTAAGCAGATAAACATTTCATGTCAATTATACGGATAGAGAGAAAAATCCTATTTACACACAGCGTGAAGGATTGAAAAAAGCCGCATCAGGTCTCAGAATAATCCCTCGACAGGAAAGTTGACGGGTAAATGAAATGATTTTTATCATAAATGAAGACATCCTCTTTAATGAGGATGAGGGCACGCTGTCGCATATTGATAATGCCAGCAATAAAATAGTTTTACTTAAACCGACCGGCAGATTGCTTTCGTTGTTTATTCGAAATAATGATAAGCTGCTGCTGCGAGAGAGGTTGCTTAATGATGTCTGGGTTGAGCATGGGCTCAAAGCCTCCAATAACAACCTGAATAATTACGTTTCCGGCCTGCGTAAGTCATTGGCGCAGTTCGGCGTAGAAGATATTATTGTGACCTACCCCCGCCAGGGGTTTAAATTTAATGCCGCAAGCATTCAACAGATGGATATAAAAACCAATGAGATTAATAATAATGATTATAGCGAAACCGAAATAGCGTCAACGCCGCCGCCGGCAAGAACGCCGAACTTTCGCCGCTCGGTACAGCGCTTAATTATGATCATGGCCGCTTGTTTAGTGCCGTTTGCCGCGATTGTGCTTTACCAAAACAGCACGCGCATCAGCGTTTATCCGTTGGGCAATGAGCAAAATTGCCAAATTTACACCATGCGGTTAGGCAGCGGCGAGCTGGCAAACATTAAGCGAGAGATACGGCAAGCCGGCTTCGACTGCCAATACCGGGCGGATGTCTATTACTATGACAACATTCGCAATGAGGATGCCGAGAAGGACGAACAGTGGTTAACCTATTGCCCGCGGGCGAGCAATAGCCCGTGCATTAACAATTACATAAAAAAATAACGATATCTCAATTCATTTTAAAATAGCACCTGGGCTATGAATCCACCTTGCCCCTCGGTCGTACCGGGGGCGCAGGCTGCTCTTATGATGACGTCACGCAGACATAATACGGCGCATGGTTATCCACAAACAGATAATGGCGTGCATCCATGCGTTCAATACGCAGGTGAATCGTCTGCCCTTCGATGGGTAAACTGCGGTTCAGCGCCTCATCTTGTAGCGTGTCCTGCGGTTTTCGGATATTTTCCCGCACCTGAAATTCGTAGTTCCCCCCCCATTTTCGGTAATCGACCCCCATGGATCGTTCAATGATGTAACGCTTGCCATCGTAAAACACACTGCCGTTAAACAGTATGGTGGCATGCCGCACCCCATCAGGGACCACGCTTATCAGCAGCGCTCTCTCCAGCATTTTTCCTTCATATTGGTTGACGAAACGTTCAACCGCCGTACATTCCGGAATTTGTGGTTTAAAAAATAAAAAATAAGCAGAAACGCCGCAAACCAGCACGGCCACCGCCGCGGCAATCGCATAGCCGTGGCGGCATACTGAGCTATAGACCCCTGATTTCATAGTAGTTCTCACATTGTACCTTACCCGAGGTCATGGCCTCCTGCGGACAATAATAGAAATAAGACGCTCTGACCCGCCCGCTGGCATTTGGCACCAGGACCTGGCTGTCATAATAAAGCAACGTCGCCGGCTCGCCGCAGGTTGCCGTTTTCTTCTCTTGCAACATGTTCTTCAGGTGGTTCAGGTCGATCTCGCCAGGGCCGACATTGTGATAGGAAGTGACAAATTGCACATTGCAGCTCCCGATCTTCCCCACCGTCATCAAACTGGCCGAGGGATACCCCGTCTCCTGCCAGGCCAAAATCCCGCTTCCCGCCGCCAGCAGCAGCAACGCGGCCAACCCGAAGCGCTTAAATCGTTGCACTCGCAGCGGCCTGGTCGGCAAGGGGTTTTCTGCAGCCGCCAGGATCGGCATCTCCGGCAAACTCTCCGCCAGGCTGTCCGTCGTCTTCAACGAAGCGGCGGTAAACATGAATCCCTGGCGCGGCAACGTGACGATAATGTCGTCCTCGCCCATGGCGGCGAACATCTTGCGCAGGATGGAAATGGTGTTATTGAGGTTATTGCCGGAGGCCACCTGGCCGTGCGCTTCCCATACCTGCGTCAGCAGGGTATCGCGAGAGATCACAAGGTTATTGTTTCTGACCAACGCGGACAGCAGGCGGTTCAACGTGGCGGTGAGCGGTTGAGGCGGCAGCTCAGCGTTGAGATCCACCAACTCTGATCTATCTTCATGATATTTAATCTTATTATTAATTATGTATCTCATTATTCCCCGCTCAAAAAACTAATTAATAATAATTAGCCCTTGTTAAACATGAGAATAGTAGCACACGGCATGAGTTAAGAAAATTCCTAGAAAAACGCATAAAAAGCTAAATAAACATAAATTATGAAATAACATTGTGCTGTCTCACAGGGTGAAAAATATTTAACTGATGATTGTCGATTTTTATCATGTGGACATTAAAAATGCCGCCCGGCAAATACCGGGCGGCACGAGAAATATCCATTTTCACCAGGCTCAACCGCCACCGGGCTTACGCCTTTAAACGCCGCAGTTGCCGATCCTGCCAGCCACCAAACAGCCATTGGCCGGCTATCGCGCCGAGCAAGGCGCAGAACATGTCGGACTGCGTGTCCCACGGGTCGCCCTGGGTGCCGAGAAACTCATCGGCGCCCTGGCCCAGCGCCAGCGCCGCCCACCACTCGATAAGCTCATACACCGCGCTGATCGCCAGCGCGATACAGCACACCACGAAGCCCAGCATTTTGCGGCCCTGCACATAACCGCCGCGTAGCAGGATCTCGCGCGCCGCCAGCGCCGGCACCAGCCCCTGGAAGAAATGCCCCAGTTTGTCGTACGGGTTGCGGCCAAGATCCAGCCACTGCTGCACCTCAAACCCCAGCGGCACGCGGGCGTAGCTGTACATGCCGCCGAAAATCAGGATCAGCGCGTGGAAGAAAATCAGCGTGTAGAGCAGCGGCGTCAGCGGGTAACGGCGATGGGTCAGCCACAGCAGCGGCAAAACGATCAATACCGGCGCCACCTCCATCAGCCAGGTGGTGCGATCGTAAGGGCTGATGCCGCTGTGGATCAGCGCGGTCAGCAGCAGCAAGGTGATAATGGACAACAACAGCGGAGAGCGTGAGACGGGCATATCCAACGTTCCTTCGGGTCAATAATGCAATCCCCTCTTTATACCGCAGATCGCACGGCGAAAAAAAACAGGCGGAGCGTCGCCGCTTCGCCTGTTCGGTATGCGCTTAACCAGCGAGGGATTATTTCAGCGCTACGCGGATCACGTCGTCCGGCGCGGTCGCTTCTTTCTCGCGGCTGGAAGCCTGCTTGACGCTGACATACAGCGTCTGGCCGTCCGGCGACAGCGCCAGGCTATTCGGGTGGGTCGGCGTCTTGATGGTGTTCAGCACCTTGTAGTTCTTGGCGTCGATCACGCTCACTTCGCCCGCCTGGCGGTGGGTCACGTAAACTTCATTGCGCGCCGGGTTGAACAGCACCGCCAGCGATTCCGGCACGTCGATCTTGCTCAGGATGTTGCCGTTGCGGGTATCCACCACCAGCACCTGCGGCTGCTTGGAATCGGTGATGAAGGCGCGGTGAGTGGCGGTATCCAGGCTGAGGTTCAGGAAGAAGTGCTCTTTAGCCTCATCCAGCTTCTTGCGCGACAGCACCTTGTTGCTCTGGGTATCGATGGTCACCAGCTCGCCGTCGGCGTTGGTGACGTACAGGCGCTTGGCGGCGGCGTCAAGCGCCAGGCCGGTGCCGTATTTGCCGGTGTCGGTCACGGTGGCGCGCAGGGTCAGATCCTTGCCGTCCACCACCCACACCACGCTGGATTCACCCAGCCCGGTAATGTACAGGGTATCGCTGTCGGCATCCGCCACCAGCTCGCGCGGCGCCAGCGGCTTGACGGTCTCGGAGCGCTGGCGCGCGTCCAGCACCAAGCGGCCTTTCACGTCGCCGGTCTTGGCGTCGATGGCAGTCACCGAGTTATTGACGGTGTTGCCGAAGAACAGCGTACCGGTCTTGGCGTTGACGGCTGCGCCAAACGGCTTGATGTCGTTATGGATAATCTGGGTCACGTCCAGCGTGGCCGGATCCAAACGGTAGACGATGCCGCCCTTGTCCAGCTTGCGGCTCTGCGAGGTGGCCAGGTAGAGCGCGTTCTCGCTCGGGCTGTAGGCCATTTCATAGGCGCCCTTGCCGACCGGCTTGCGCAGCACTTCCGGCGCGGTCTGCGCCAGCAAGGTGTTGGAGAACAGCAACGTAGACAGCAGCATCAGCGGAAATGCCGCACGTTTTCCCTTGGTGATCAAAGTATTCATCAAAATCTCCTTATAGAGCCAACAGGGCGGCCGAACGGCCGCCCTCTGCTCGTGATTAAAATCAGGCTTTCTCTTCGGAAAGCAGCGCCCACCAGCTGTCGATGGTCGGGTTGCGCGCCAGCGCGATAAAGTCGATGTCGCTGCGGATCTTGCGCCAACGGGTCGCCAGTTCCATGATGCGCACCGAATCCAGCCCGTAATCGATCAGGTTTTCATCGTTGCCCATGTCTTCGCTGTCTTCGTCCAGCAGCGGCAGGATCTGCTGACGCAGCGCATCGATGCTGGCGATACCGGCCGCCGGCAGCAGAGACCCGGTGGTCACCACCCGGCCGCAACGGCCGGCGGTGTAGCGCAGTGCCATCAGGTGTTCGTCGCGCGAGAAGTCCGCCAGGCCGTCGGCCACCATGAACGGCTGGATGTTGCGCATGAAGGCGTCGATGGCGGTGGTCAGGCAGCCGATGTGCGCATACACGCCGCAGATGATCAGTTGATCGCGGCCGGACTCCTGCAGGATCTCCTGCAGCGGCGAGCGATGGAAGGCGCTGTAGCGCCATTTCACCAGCACCGAGTCGTCTTCGTCCGGCGCCAGCGCGGCAGTCACCGCCTGTTGCTCAGGGTGTTTGTTCAGGCCCGGCCCCCACATGTCGTTCAACAGCGCGCGATCTTCATCGCTCTGCTGGTTCGGCTGTGCGGTATAAAACACCGGGATGCCCTGCTGCTTGCAGTAGCGGCGCAGGTTGGCGATGTTCTCCACCACCTGTTTAATCAGCGCGCTGTCCTCACCCCAGAAGTTGAGGAAATACTGCTGCATATCGTGGATCAACAGCGCGGCGCGCTGCGGCTCCACCTGCCAGGTGACCTTATTTTGCGGCAGTTCGTCCGCCGTCGGCAGCGCGTAGTCATTAAGTTTTGGAATGGCCATCGATTAATCTCCCTGAGCCTGAGTCTGTAGTTGCGCGTCGAGCTGCTGGCGCAGCCGTTTTTTGTCCACTTTGCCGACCGGGGTCAGCGGCAGGCTGTCCACCTGAATAAAGCGATCCGGCAGCTTGAAGTCCGCCACGCCCTGCTCACGCAGGTGACGGCGCAGCACCACCGGCTTCAGCGGCGCGTTGGCGATGATATAGGCACAGCTCTTCTCCCCCATCAGCGCATCCGGCATCGACACCAGCGCGGCGTTGATCACGTCCGGATGACGCAGCAGCAGGTTCTCGATCTCCTCGGCGGCGATCTTCTCTCCGCCGCGGTTGATCTGGTCTTTTTGCCGCCCCTGCACGGTGATGTAACCGTCTTCGCTGATGCTGATCAGATCGCCGGAGCAATAGAAACCGTTGGCGTCGAAGGCGTCAGCGTTGTGCGCCGGGCTCTGGTAGTAACCGCGGAAGGTGTAAGGCCCGCGCGTCATCAACCGCCCAACCTCGCCCGCCGGCAACGGATTGCCGTCGTCATCCGCCACCCACACCTCGTCGTCCGGCGACATCGGCCGCCCTTGCGTCGTCAGGATGTGGCGTTCGTCGTCGTCCAGACGGGTGTAGTTCACCAGCCCTTCCGCCATGCCGAACACCTGCTGCAGTTGGCAGCCAATTTCGTTCTGAATGCGCGCCGCCAGCGTTTCGCCCAGCTTGGCGCCGCCCACCTGCAGCAGTTTCAGGCTGGCGAGCTGGGTATTGCCGCCCCACTCTTCGATCGCCTGCAGCCACAGCGTGACCGCCGGCGGCACCAGCGCCGTCACGTTGATTTGATGCTGTTCGATCAGGCGAAAGCACTGTCCGGCGTCCGGATCGGCGGCGAACACCACCCGCCCGGCGCCATAAAACACGCCCAGCACGCCCGGCGAACTCATCGGGTAGTTGTGCGCCACCGGCAGCGCGCACAGATAGCGGGTCTGCGCGTCGAAACGGCAGATCTCCACGCTGCGGCGAATGCTGTAGTAGTAGTCATTGTGGGTGCGCGGGATAAGCTTCGGCGTACCGGTGCTGCCGCCGGAAAGCTGGAAGAACGCCACCTGGTCGGCCGCGGAAGGCTGCGCGACAAAACCGTCGCTCGCTTCGTCCAGCCAGGCGGCCAGCGCCAGCTCGCCCTCAGGCTGGCTGCGCAGCGCCACGACGCGCAGCGAAGGATGCGCAGCGCGGAAGGCGTTCAGGAATTGATCGTCGGCAAACAGCCCGTGCTGGCGATCGGCGATCAGCAACGCCGGTTTGATCTGCTCGGCATAGGCGTTCAGTTCGCTGCGCTGATGGCTGAACAGCGCGTTGACCGGCGCCACGCCAATTTTCAGCAGCGCAAAGAACACGATATAGAACTCCGCCACGTTGCCCAGTTGCACCAGCGCGGTATCGCCGGATTTTACGCCGCGGCGCAGCAGAGCGGCCGCCAGACGATCGGCGCGCTGCTGCAGCTCACGGTAGGTCAGGCTGCCCTGGGCATCGATAATCGCCGGGGCGTCGTTGTCGGCCTGGCGGTCGAGGATCTCGGTCAGCGGCTTGTCTATCCAGTAGCCGCGCTCGCGATAGCGGCTGGCGAACTCCGCCGGCCAGGGGGTAAAGGCAATGCTCATCTTGTCGTTATCCTTGATTTATACCA
Source organism: Serratia sp. CY83965 (assembly GCF_052166375.1). NCBI lineage: Bacteria > Pseudomonadati > Pseudomonadota > Gammaproteobacteria > Enterobacterales > Yersiniaceae > Serratia > Serratia sp. CY83965. The sequence continues at coordinate 250,916 of NZ_JBJNOV010000009.1, forward strand.
AAGGCACGCAGAATAGTGCTGAGTTTGGTGCCTGTTTCATGCCATTCAGATTCGGGTGAAGAGTCTTCCACGATGCCGGCGCCGGCGAACAGCCGCACCCGGTTGCCGTTAACGGTGCCGCAGCGGATAGTCACTACCCACTCGCCGTTGCCTTCGTCGTCGCACCAGCCGACGATGCCGCCGAACAGGCCGCGATCGAACGGCTCCAGCTTGCCGATCAAGGCGTGCGCCTCGGCCGTCGGCATGCCGCACAGCGCCGGCGTCGGGTGCAGCAGACAGGCCAGCGACAGGGCATTTTCGTCAGGAGACGCCGCCTCGCCGTCGATCGGCGTGGAGAGATGCCACAGCGTCGTGGTGGTCAACAGTTCAGGGGTGTGCGGCACGTTCAGGTAGCGGCAGCGGCCGGCCAGCACGTCACGCATGCTTTCGGTAACGATGCGATGCTCGTAGCGATCTTTCGCCGAGGCCATCAACCGCTCTCCCACTTCGCGATCGCGCTCTGGGTCGGCCTCGCGCCGGGCGGAACCGGCCAGCGGGTTGGAATAGAAACGGCCGCCGTCCTGGCGCAGCAGCAACTCGGGGCTGGCGCCCAACAGCGCGCCCTGCTCCAGCGGCACATGGAAATGGAAACCGTGCGGGTTCTGGGCGATCACGCGCGCCATCAGCGCATGGCGATCCACCGGCTGGCGCGTTTCGATCTCCAGCAGGCGCGACAAGACCACTTTGTCCAACTCACCGGCCTTCATCGCGTCGACGGCGTCGCTGACCATGTTCATGAACGGCTGCTGCGGCGGCAGTTCCGTTACGCCGGCCAGCTCCGGCCCATCCGCCGCCGGCCTAACGCCGGCCATAAAGGCGGCGCGATCGAACCAGCGGCTCTGCTGGGGAATAAACAGCGCCGAAGGCTGCCGGGTATCGAACGGAATGGCGCCGCACAGCAGCGGTTTTTTGATGCCGGCCTGGCGGGCCTCGGCAAACGCCTGCCGTACGCTGCGCTGGAACTCGCCGTTCAGATCGGCGCCGTCCGCGGCCGGCAGGCGAATGCGGCTGAAACAACCGGTGGTGGTCAAGCTGCGGAAAGGGGAGGTAAAGAAGAAGCCCGACGCCGGAGAAAAATCAGCGGCGAACCGGTGTTCTTCGCGCTCCTGCATTTCCTTTCGATTGATGTCGTTCACGGCAGTATCCATCGCTTCGCCCTCAATAATTTGAAGTGATAACCAATATAATAATGATTATCATTTGAGTTAATTCCGCGCTAAATTACTCGCCGATATTTGCTATGTCAATAAACGTAAGCACTTCTTTCATTTCGAAATCATGACATAAACGCTGTGGGTTTTACGCATGCCGATGATAAGCATTGCTATTTGATCCCACAGCGTCGCATTAGCGCATGACGTTACTTTTCGCTGGCTGGTTGCGCCTCGTTATGCGGCTCCGGTTTGTGCAACGTGACCTGGCGCAAACCGGTCATGGCGAACAGCAACAGGATGCCGAGCAGCGCCGCGCCGAAGCCGAAACCGCTGGCGCTCATCGCCGGCAGCATGAAGGCGCCCATCGCCCCCAGTAGCAACGCGCCCAGCGCATCGCCCACCACGTTTTGCGCCGTCCACAGGCCGTTGATGCGGCCAAGGAAGTTATCCGGCGTCAGGCTCTGGATCAGGCCGTATTGCAGCAGCGAGTTCAGCGCGCTCAGGTAGCCGAACGCCACCAGGCACAGCAACGCCAGGCTGTACCACGGCATCAGACCGAACAGGCCAATAGAGGCGAAAGCCGCGATCGCCGTCAGCAGCATTACCCAACCGGGGCGCGCCACGTGCGCCACGCGCCCGCTGGTGAACGCACCGATGGCCGCGCCGAGCGGCACGGCGGCGTACATATAACCGAGGTGGGCTGCGTCGATGCGCCAGCTTTCCGCCATCGCCGGGTACAGCACGCGCACCGCGCTGGCCATGGTCAGCAACGCGCCGATCAGCGCCACCATACCTATCACCTTGTTCTGGAACAGGAAGGCGAAACCGCCCGCCAGCGCGCGCAGCGGATGTTCCCGCGGCTGCGGCGGCGGCATCAGCTGCGGCAGGCTCAGCAGCGGCAACAGCGTCAGCAGGGTGCCGAACGCCGCCAGGCCGTAGTTCCAGGCGATGCCCATATGAGCGATCACCAGGCCGCCAATCGCCGGGGAAAGAATCGAGCCGAAGCGCACCGTCAGCATGCTGATGGCGCCCGCCTGCACGATGTTTTCGCGGCCCACCAGCGCCGGCGTGGCCGCCAGCAGCGCCGTCACCCCCACCGCGCCGAAGAAGCCGTCCCATACCGCCAGCAGATAAATGGCCGCCAGCGAAGGCGACGGCAACAGGGCGTTGAGGCACAGGCCGACGAAGCCGACGCCGCAGGTGGAGCGCGCAAACAGAATCAGTCGGCGCCGCTCATAGCGATCGGCCAATACGCCCCCCATCAGTAGCCCGGCGAACATGCCGCCGCCGGCCAGCGTCACCGCCAGCCCGACCTGCAGGGTGGAACCGGTCAGCGCCTGGATCTGCACCGGGATGGCGATCGCCATCAACCCCAGCGCCACAATGGAGATAAAGCGCGCGCAGAACACCGCGCGGAAAGCCCGGTTGGTTTTCAGCAGGCTGAAATCAAGCAGGATGGAGGGTTTGCTACTCATCGGTTGTTCACCACATCTTTAAACGGGGATTCTGCAGTTGCGGAGCGCTATGCTAGCACAGATGACGAAATCAATAATGATAATAAAACTCATTGATATTCAATTGTGAGCGACCGCAAGAAACGCCGCCAAACGCGGGACAATCCCCGTGCCTGGCGGCGGGATGAGGGCGTAATTACAGCGTGCGCAAGATCCGGTTCAGCAGCGGCCCCAGCACTTTGAACGACGCCGGCGAAACGATATCGACGTGTGCGCAGTCCAGCTCGTGCGCCTGCAGCGCATCGACGTACTGCGACCAGGTTTGCTGCACGTCCATCCCGTCCTGTAGCGTGCGCTTGGCGACGAACAGCGTCGCCTGGCCGTGGAAACGGGCGGTCCGCGTGTGCGACAGCAACCGCACCGAATCGGCGTAGTTGGCTTCAATGTTGTCGAACATCGCCGTGCGCGCCTCACCCAGCGCCGGATCGAGCGTGTCCTGCGACACCGCCAGGAACTGCTCGCGCTCACGCTGCACTTCCTTCAACACGTTGTCGTCCAGCATCACGTCCCAGTTTTGGGTCTCCGGCGGATAGGTATCCAGCAGGCCGAGGAACGCCACCTGCTCGCCGCGCGCCTGCAGCCGGGCGGCAATGCCCTGCGCCAGCGTGCCGCCCAGCGAGTAGCCGATGAAGTGATACGGCCCGTGCGGTTGCACCTGCAACACCGTCTGCAAGTGGGCATCCACCACCTGATCCATATCTTCGCTCAGCGCCAGCGGGCCGTCCGGCCGCGGCGACTGGATGCCGACCAGCGACCAGTGCTGATCGAGATAGCGTGGCAATACGCTGAACTGCCAGGAGAAACCGGACGCCGGGTGCAGACAGAACAGTGTCGGCCCCTCGGTGACGCGCAGCGGCAATACGCTGTCGAAGCCGCTGCGATCGGCCTCTTCCTGCGTGCGATCTTCCGCCAGCAAGGCAGCCAGTTGCTCAACGCGCGACGCCACCATCACCTGGCCGACGGACACCGCCTTGCCCAGATCGCGGCGCAACTCCGCCGCTAGGCGCATCGCCAGCAGCGAATGGCCGCCAAGCGCGAAGAAATCGTCGTCGGCGAACACCTGCTCGCGCTGCAGCAAACGGGCGAATACCGCAGCGATCTCGCTTTCCAACCCGGCCTGCGGCGGCCGCCCCGCCTTGCGCTCACCGCCCTGCGGCTGCGGCAAAGCCTTGCGATCCAGCTTGCCGTTGGCGCTCAGCGGCAAATCACTCATTTCCACCAACGCCACCGGCACCATGTGCGGCGGCAGGCGGTCGGCCAGCGCCGCGCGCAAAACTTCCGCATCCCAGCTCGCGCCGGGCTGCATCACCAGATAGCCCACCAGCTGGCGCGCATCGCCGCCGGCGTCCACCGGCGTGCCCTGCAACACCAGCGCATGCGTCACCGCCTGGCGCACACCCGGCAGCGACAGCAAGGCGTGGTCGATTTCACTCAGCTCGATACGCTGCCCGCGGATCTTCAGTTGATCATCGCTGCGGCCCAAATATTCCACCGCGCCGTCCGGCAGCCAGCGCGCCACGTCGCCGGTGCGATACATCCGTCCGCCCTCGCCGAACGGGTCGGCGACAAAGCGGCTGGCGGTCAGATCAGGCCGGCCAAGGTAGCCGTGCGCCAGCTGCACGCCGGTCAGATACAGATCGCCCGCCACGCCCGGCGGCACCGGCCGCAGGCGCGCGTCCAGAATGCGCAGTCCGGTGTTCCATACCGGCAGGCCGATCGGCACGTTGGCGCCGGTCACCTTCGCCAGCGCGTCGCCGTAGGCCGGATGCCAGGTCACATCCACCGCCGCCTCGGTCGGGCCGTAGAGGTTATGCAACGGCACTGCCGTGCGGCTTTGCCACAGGCGGCACAGCTCCGCCGGCAGCGCTTCGCCGCTGCAGAACACCTGGCGCAGCGCGGCGCAGTTCGCCACCGCCGCGTCGTCGTCCAGTGCGGCCACGAAAGCCGCCAGCATCGAAGGCACGAAGTGCATCGTGGTAATGCGGTGTTGCGCGATCAGCTGTTGCAGTTGCTGCGGATCGCGGTGCGCCTCCGGCGGCGCCATCACCAGCCGGGCGCCGACCATCAGCGGCCAGAAGAATTCCCACACCGAGACGTCGAAACTGCATGGCGTTTTCTGCAGCACCGCGTCGTCCGCCCCCAGCGGATACTGGTGCTGCATCCACAGCAAGCGGTTGACGATCGCCTGATGGCCGACCAGCACGCCTTTCGGGCGCCCGGTGGAACCGGAGGTAAAGATGATATAGGCCGCATGATCCGGCGTCGGGCCCGCGATCGCCACCCCGGCGGCATGATCGGCCGCCAGCGGCGCGTCATACAGCAAGATTTCGCCCTTGTCGGCGAAGCGCGCCTGCTGTGCCGGGTTGGTGATGACCAGCCGGGGCGCGGCGTCTTCCAGCATCATCGCCAGCCGCTCGTCCGGATAACCGGTATCCAGCGGCAGGTAGGCGACGCCCGCTTCCACGATCGCCATCAACGCCAGCGACAGGAACACCGAACGCGGCAGCGCCACCGCCACGATGTCGCCCGGCTGCACGCCCTGCGCCACCAGCTGGCGTGCCAGCGCCGTGACCTGCTCGCGCGTTTCGCGGTAGGTGAAGCTGAAATGCGCATCCGCCAGCGCCGGCGCGTTCGGCGTAATTTGCGCCTGCTGCGCCAGCAGTTGGCTCAGCGTGGCCGCCGGCACCGGATGCGCCGTGTCGTTGACCCGCGCCAGCAGAGCATGATCGTCGGCGGTCAGCATGTCAGCTTCGCCGATCGGCAACGTTGCCTGCGCGGCGAACTGCGCCAGCAGCAGCGGCAACCGCTGCAGATGCGCCAGCAGTTCCTGACGGCTGTAACGCTCGGCGTTGGCCAGCAGCTCCACCTTCAGCTGATGGTGTTCGTCGATAAACAGCGCAATCTCCAGATCGCGCACCGGCCCGGAGGCCAGATCGTGGGTAATGCCTTCGATACCGGCGAAATCCAGCTGGTAATCGAACATTTTGAAGTTGAAGACCGTGCCGTACAGCGGTTCGCCGTCGCCGATGCGCCCCAGATCGCGTTGCACCTGTTCGGCGTCGTAGCGCTGATGGCGGCGCACCGTTTTCAGCTCGCGGCTGATGCGGGCGGCGGCCTCATACAGCGTGGCCTGCGGCTCGAGGTGCATCTCCATCGGCAGCACGTTGATCACCGGGCCGGCCGCGCACAGGGCGGCCGATCCGGTGCGGCGCATGAAGATAAAACCGGCGCTGAAGCTCGGTTGGCCGCTCAGACGCGACACCCACAGTGCCACCAGCGCCACCGCCATATCGGCGGCGTTCAGCTTCTGCTGCGCGCCGCACTGCACCAGTTCGGCGAAGGCCTGCGGATCGCAGCGCTGTTCCAATCGATGGATGCGCGGCGTGGGCGTTTGCCCGGCCAGCGGCTGCGGGCAGAGCGTGGCCGGCGGCGGCAGTTGCTGCGCTTTCTCGCGCCAGAAATCGGCGTCGCGTTGCCAGGCCGGCGCTTCCCGGTAAGCCTGGTATTCCGCCACCACGTCGCTGAATGCCGTGAAAGGCGTCGGTTCCAGCGCATCGCCGCGGCAAAGGTGGGTATAAATCGCCGCCACGCGGCGAGCGATGGCGGTGAAGCTGAAACCGTCCACCAGCAGATGGTGATAGCGCTGATACCAGAACCAACGGTCATCCGCCAAACGCATCACCACATGGCGATACAGCGGCGCGCCGCTGCCGGCGCGCAGATCGCTCGCCAGATCGATGTCCATCAGCGCGCGCGCGGCGGCTTCAGGATCCGACGACGTCGTCAGATCGACAAGTTCCGGCTCATACACCGCCAGCGCGTCGTCCAGCCATTGCACCGGCACGCCGTCGCGTTCCGCAAAACGCAGGCGCAGCATGTCCACCTCGCCCAGGCCCTGGATGATGGCCTGCAGCAGAGGCTCCACGGCAATGGGGCCGTTGAGTTCGATGGCGTGGGCCACCGCGTAGGCATTGCGATGCGGGGAGATTTGATCGGCGACCCAGATGCCGGGTTGCGCCGCGACCAGCGGCCATTCGCCCGCAAGCGCCGGGCCGCTGAGAGAGTTAGGGGTGTGTGACACTGCTTATTGCTCCCGTAATTACCTGGCGCCGGTCACGCCTCGCGTGCTGCGACCGGCAGAATATCTTGCCAATGCTGTTCCAGCCACTCGTCGCACGCGGGGCGCGCCGCCGGGCCAAAGACGATCGTCCACTCGGACGGAATGGCGCGGAAATCCGGCCACAAACTGTATTGTTGTTGTACGTTGCGCAGCACCAGGCTGCGCTGCTGTTGATCATCGAACGGATTCAGGCTTTCCACCATGTGTTCCTCGTGCCGTGGCCGTCGCCGATGCCGGATAAGCGGTGGCGAAAGCGGAAGCCCATACCGCCTGCAGCCCATCGGTCAGGCCGCTGCGCCAACACAACGCGTCGTGCCCGCCTTCCACCACCCGGTAGTGCACCCGATGGCCGGCGTCGCTCAGGCGTGCCGCCATTTCGCCGCTGACCCGATGCACCAGCTTTTCCTGCGAACCGGCTTCCATAAAGACCTTCAGCGCGCCGTGGTTGCCCAGGCCGTGCCGTTCTACCTGCTGCATCAGCCAGCAGGCGTCGTCGGGAATGCTCGGCAGCTGCAGCATGTCGCGCCGCGGCCACCAGTAGGAGCCGGACTGGGTGATCACCGCGCCGAAGCGCTGCGGCCAACGCAGCCCGGCGTACAGAGAAGCCAGGCCGCCAAAGCTTTGCCCCGCCACCACCGTATCGGCCGGCTTGTCGCTGTGCGGCGCCCAGTCGGCCAGCTGTGGCATCAGTTCTTCCTGCACCGCCAGCCAGAAATCGTCCTTGCAGGTTAATTCTCGCGCCCGGTGCGGCAGATCGATGATGTCGATCAGCACATACACCGCTTCCGGCAACGCCCCCTCGCGGGTCAGCTGCATCAGCGGCTCCCAAACCGGCATCTGCTTCGCCCAGAACTGGCCGTCGAGCAGGATCGCGAGCGGGCGCTCGGCCGGCTTGCTGTCGCCGGTGGTGTAGATCCAGACGTCGCGGCTGTTGCCCAAGCGTTCGCTCTGCCAGGTATGGCGCTGCAAACGCGCCGGCAGTGGCGGCGTGCAGCGCCCGCTGGCGATCTCATACTCGTCGAACGAGCGCCATACCGGCTGCGGTGGCGCATCCGGCATGTGCAGACCGGAGACGCTGTGGCCGCTGGCGCTTTGCCAGGAGCGATAAGGGTTGAGCAGATCGGGGGTAGCGCTGGCGAACACCTGGTGCCACCAGTGACGCAGGTTGTGCATGTTGGCGTGCGCATCGTCGCCGCTGAACGCCGGCGGCCGTTCGTCAAAGCAGGGGATAAAGCAGTAGCTGCCGCGCCAGGCGCCGCTCAGCTCGGTCTGCCAGTACCACACGTCGGTACCGGCCAAGCGCTGCAGGCTTTGCGGCGGATTCGGCTGATGATGGTCGGTCAGGCAGTTAATGTTGATCCACACGCGACGGTAGGCGGAGGTCAATTCGCATCCCTGAGGATCGCGCCAGAAGAAGGTGGTGCGCCACCGGCCGTTACCCGCCGGTTCTACCCATGGCGTACCGCGTCGTGCCACCGTCAACCACCACCCTGGACTGCCCGCATTGCTGCTGGCCAATAATCTGCTGCTTTCTGACTGTAGTTCTGTATTCACAACGCCTACCCATTTTGTAGTTGGCGGCACCGGGAACGTCGACTTTTCCCTATCGCCGGCCACCGCCCGAACGCACTGTACGCCAAATACTATTGATAATAATTTGCATTTGCAATAGTGTGTAAGGCTTGGAGATCGTGCTGGTATTGCGCGCAACGGACAGGGATCGGGGATACATCAATGGCATCCCTTGCCGCAGCCGATTTTCTATTTCCGACTACACAAAAACTACAACCGCCCTTCCCCCCATTCGGCGAGGGATGGCAGCAAGGTAGGACACTCAGATGAAAAGCAAGCTATCACGTTATTCTTTAGCCACTCTTATCGGCTTGGGATTGGGCGCGTCCGCGTTCGCCAACGCCGCGCAGCAGACCGACACCACCACCACGGAAGAGAACAGCGGCGCCACGGAGAAAAAGCCGCGCGGCGAAGACACCATCGTCGTGACCGCCGCCCGGCAGAACCTGCAGGCGCCGGGGGTGTCCACCATCACCGCCGACGAGATCAAAAAACGCCCGCCGGCGCGCGACATCAGCGAACTGATCCGCACCATGCCCGGGGTTAACCTGACCGGCAACTCCACCAGCGGCCAGCGCGGCAACAATCGCCAGATCGATATCCGCGGCATGGGCCCGGAAAACACCCTGATTCTGATCGACGGCAAACCGGCCTCCAGCCGCAACTCGGTGCGTCAGGGCTGGCGCGGCGAGCGCGACTCGCGCGGCGATACCGCCTGGGTGCCGCCGGAAATGATCGAGCGCATCGAAGTGCTGCGCGGCCCTGCCGCAGCGCGCTACGGCAACGGCGCCGCGGGCGGCGTGGTCAACATCATCACCAAGAAGGCCGGCGATGCGCTGCACGGCTCGCTGAACGGTTACTTCAACGTGCCGCAGCACAAGCAGGAAGGCGCCACCAAGCGCACCGACTTCAGCCTGTCCGGCCCGCTGAGCGACACCCTGAGCTTCCGCCTGTTCGGCGGCTACAGCAAAACGCAGGCCGACGCCTGGGACATTAACGAATCGCATAAATCCGAACGCGTCGGCGCCTACGCCAACAGCGTCCCGGCCGGGCGCGAGGGGGTGGTTGATAAAAACATCGACGCCTTGCTGCACTGGGATTTCGCCCATCTGCAGTCATTGGAGTTCGAGTACGCCTATGGCCGCCAGGGCAACCTGTACGCCGGCGATACCCAGAACACCAACACCAACGCCCTGGTGCAGAGCAACTACGGCAAAGAGACCAACCGCATCTACCGTGAAACCTTCGGCCTGACCCACCGCGGCGCTTGGGACAACGGCGTGAGCACCAACAACTACGTGCAGTTCGAACGCACCCGCAACACCCGCCTGAACGAAGGCTTGGCCGGCGGCACCGAAGGCATCTTCGACACCAAAAACACCGGTTTCGGCACCACCAAGCTGGACGACTTCCTGGCGCACAGCGAAGTCAGCGTGCCGTTTGAGCTGGGCGTCGCGCAAACCGCCACGCTGGGCACCGAGTGGACCCAGCAGCGGATGAAAGACGGCACGTCCACCAGCCAAACACTGATGGGCGGCACCATTCCCGGCATGACCACAGGTACGCGCAGCCCTTACGCTTCCGCGCATATCTTCTCGCTGTTCGCCGAAGACAACATTGAACTGACCGACACCACCATGCTGACGCCGGGTCTGCGCTACGATCTGCATTCGGAATCCGGCAACAACTGGAGCCCGGCGCTGAACCTGTCGCAGGAACTGGGCGACTACTTCACGCTGAAGATGGGCATCGCGCGTTCCTATAAAGCCCCGACGCTGTTCCAGACCAACGGCAACTACCTGCTGTACAGCAAAGGCCAGGGATGTGCCGGCAGCGATACCAAAAACGGCTGCTACCTGCTCGGCAACGACGATCTGAAAGCGGAGACCAGCGTTAACAAAGAGATCGGGCTGGAGTTCCATAACGACGGCTGGCTGGCCGGCGTGACCTACTTCCGCAACGATTATCACAACAAGATCGAAGCGGGCAACTCGCGCATCGCCACCAGCAGCACCGGCACGGCGGTCTATCAGTGGGAAAACGTACCGAAAGCGGTGGTGCAGGGGCTGGAGGGCTCATTGAACGTGCCGGTCAGCGAGACCGTCACCTGGAGCAACAACGCCACCTACATGATCGAGAACAAGAACAAGACCACCGGCGATTACCTGTCGGTGATCCCGAAGTTTACCGTCAACTCGACCCTCAGCTGGCAGGCCACGCAGGATCTGTCGATGCAGTCCACTCTGACCTGGTACGGCCGTCAGAAGCCGAAGAAGTACAACTACCAGGGTAAACCGGCCACCGGCGGCGAAACCCGTGAGGTTAGCCCTTACGCCGTCGTCGGCGCCAGCGCGACCTATGACCTGACCAAAAACGTCAGCCTCACCGCCGGCATCGACAACCTGTTCGACAAACGCCAGTTCCGCGCCGGCAACGCGCAGAACGTGGGCGATCCGAACACCGGCGCGATCAACATCGCCGGCGCGGGCGCGGCTACCTACAACGAACCGGGCCGTACCTATTACATGAGCATCAACACCCACTTCTGATGACATGTTCCAACGACAAAGGGCGCCGCGGCGCCCTTTTTTTATATTTATATTCAGCTAGTTGGAATGCAGTTGAATACGCACCACGCTTTCCGGCTTGCCGGCCTTGGTGGAAGCGCCGTCGTTTTTCACCGTCACGAACAGCGCGTCACCTTTCGGATCCAGCGCCAGGCTGTTAGGGTGCGGCGGCAAATCCACGGTCTGCAGACGCTTGAGCGTTTTGGCGTCAAACACCGTTAGCGTCCCGGCGCCGTGATCGACGCGTACCCCTTTGCGGTTGGCGACATACAGCCGCTGGCTGCGCTCGTCGAGCAACAGGCCGATCGGCACCTCATCCGTCAGCTCGCTGGCCAGCACCTTGCCGCTGTCCGCATCCAGCGCAAATACCCGGTGGCCGCTGCTGCGCTTCACGTAGTCGTGCCCCAGATGATGGTTGCGGTAGTCGTCGCGATCGATGCCCTGATCGACGCCCAGCAGGCGATTTCCCGCCGGGTCATACACCAGGTTCAGCAGCTGATCGGCCTGCACTTCGTGCGTGGCGGTGATCGCCAGCGTGTCGGCGTTCAGGGTGATCACCTGCCCCTGCATGTTGGAAACGAATACCCGACGGCCCTTCTCATCCAGCGTGATGCCCACCGCGTTGTAGCCGAAGCCCGGGATCACTTTCTCCAGCTTGCCGGCTTTGGTATCAACCACGTACAGCACGCTGTCGACGCCGAAACCCAGACCCGGCAGGAACAGACGGCCGCTTTGCGCGTCATACTTGAGCTCTCGGAGGCGGTACAGGTAGTCCTCGGTGATTTTGAATTTCTTCAGCTCCGCCAACAGGAAATCCAGACGCTTGCCGCTGATGCCCGCCTGCTTGTAAGCCTGCTCCAGCACCGCTTTGTCCAGCAGCTTGATGCTGCCCAGCGCGTGGTTGGTGGTGGTGTCCACCACCCCGACTTCGCCGTTGAAGGCCTGCGTCAGGTACAGGCGATTGCCAGCGTCGTTCAGCGCCACGCCGAAGCCTTTCACCTGCAGCGGGATCTCCGCCTTGATCGCCAGGGTGTTGGGATCCAGCCGCAGCACGCGGGAGCGCGCCTCTTCCTTCCAATCCGGCGCGCTGACGAACAGCGCCTGTTGCGAGGTGCTGTAGGCCATCTCCACCACCGTCGACGACAGCGTCTGGCGCTTGATGTCTTGCGGTTTGATGCCGGCATCGTCGGCCTGCGCGGCGCCGGCGACCACCAGAGAGGCCGCCACCAGCAGCGACAGTAACGCGCGCGGGGTTGCTAGGGTTCCAGACATCCTTTTATCTCCTTGAAAATCATGCTTTCGGTTAGAGTGAAACAACGTCATGCCTGCGGCCCGGGCGGCAGCGCCGCCAGAGCGATATCGCCAGCGATGTGCTGCGCAAACTGGGTAAAGACGTGCTGAACGCCGTCGGCGATCAGATTGGCCTGCTCCCGGCTGTAGTGATCCTGGCGGTAGGTCATCATCACCCGCAGGGATTTCGCCCCCGCCAGATCGTCTTCCATCACCTCAAACTGCAGGCCGAGCAACGATTCGGCTTTCTCCGGCTCCACCTGACGGTAGGCGATCGCGCTGCCGTCCTGCAGCCGGAACTCGCCGTTCAGCTTGATGCGGCTGTGGATCTGGATAAACACTTCGAACATGTGGTTCTTGCGGTCGGCGTCCACGCCGAACAGCCCTTCCTCCACCAGATCGATCGGAATGTCAGTGTACGGCAGCGAGCCATTGATGGTGTTTTTCACCTGGCTGACCAATCCGGCCACCGTCAGCCCCTCGTCGAAGCGCACGCGGTGCACCACCACGGTGGTGAAATAGCCGACGGTATCGAAGAACTCGGCGTCGTTACGGCCGGAAGTCGAGGTGCCCACCAGCAGATCCGCCGGGCCGCCCAGCAGGCGCAGCGCCGAGGTAATCCCGGCATACACCACGTTGAACAGCGACGCGTTGTTGCGGCGGGCAAGCTGATACAAGCCTTCCGCCACGGCAGGATCGACCTCGAACTCCAGCCAGCCGCCGTTGACGTCCGCCGGCGCCGGCACCGCCGGGTGGGTGGACGCTTCTTGCCGGAAGATCGGCTGGCCGACCGGCGCGCCGCGCAGCGCATCGAGCCAGTAGTCCAGATGTTGCTGCTGCACTCCCGAAGCCCGCTGTTGCCGGGCGAAGGTATGGAACTGCGGCGGCTGCCCGCTCCACTGCGGCGCCTGGCCGACGACGCGATGGCGATAGGCGACGCCCAACTCGTCCATCATCAGGTTGAGCGACCATTCATCCAGCACCACATGGTGGAACAGCAGCGACAGCAGCTGTTGGCCGTTGTCCGCATCGCGCAGCAGCGTGGCGCGCAGCGGCAGCTCGGCGGCCAGATCGAACCGATGCTGGCCGGCGTCGGCCAACAGGGCGGCGGCATTACCCACCGGCGTCTCGTGGGAGAAGCGGAACCACTGATAATCAGGCAATTCTGCGGCCGGCACCACGACCTGCACCACCTCCCCCTGCTGCTCGACGAAGCGTGAACGCAGCACGGTATGACGAGTCATGACGTCGATAAACGCCTGATGCAGCGCCGTTTCATCCACCGCATCGAAGAAGCGCAGAGAGAACGGCAGGTTGAAAATCTCGTCATGGCCGAAGGCTTCATACACCTTCCACAGCGATTCCTGTGCCAGCGACAGCGGCGCCTGTGCCCGATCATGATCGTCGGCGATGGCTAGCGCGGCATTCGGCTGCGCAACGTTCAGGCGTTTGGCATAGCCCGCCAACCCGCGCGCCGTCGGATGGCTGAACAAATCGTTAATGTTGATTTCGATCTGATGCAGGCTCAGCAAGCGGCCAATCACCCGGGTAGCGACCAGCGAATGGCCGCCGCGATCGAAGAAGTCTTCATCCAGGGTCATTTCCGGGGCCACCAGCGCCTCACGGAACTCCTGCAAAATCAGCGGCGCAACGCTTTCGTCCGCGTCGCCGTTCGCCGCCGGCGCGGCCATCGCCGGGGAAGCCGCCGGCAATGCGACGGTAATTCGCTGCCCGGCCAGGAACGCGCTGAACTGCTCCAGCAGGAAAGGCGCCGCGTGCGGAGACAGGCGCGGGTCGGTGACCAGCTCCAGCGTCAGCGTTTCTGCCTCCGGCAAGCCCAACAGCAGCGCCAGTTCAAACGGCGTATGCAGCGGCGGCAGCAACAGGCGTTCGGCGTGAACGCCTTCCATGCGCCAGTCCGCAGCCAGATCGTCACGCCAGGCCACCAGCAGCTGCGCCCGCTGCGGATCCGGCTGTTCGGCCACGGTCTGTGCCAGCAGCCGCTGCCCGATGTCGCCCTCGCCATGCAGCACGGTCAGGCGCATCAGCGGTACCGCCGTCAGCCCCAGCTCCAGACCGATGCACTCCGCCGTCTCCGCCGTCGGCACGCACAGCTGCACGGCTTGCCCACCGGCCTGCGCGGCGACGAACTCGGCAAACCGCGCCGCTACCGCCGCCAGCAAGGCCCGCGGTGTGTCGTTGGCGGGTAACAGCGAACGCGCAATGCGCGTGACCACGCGCCCCCCCACCGGCGGCAAGGCTTCAGCACGCTGCGCCGGGCTGCGGTAATCCTGCAGTGAAACAGCCTGGCGCTTCCAGGGCAGTTGCGGCTCCGGGATTTCCGCCGGCTCGACCGGCTCCGCCACGAAAGACAGGGGCATCGCACCCCCGTTATAACGGGCGGACAGCATCGTCGGCAGGTGGCGCCACGGCAACGCTTCCGCCAAAATGTCATGCAATACCACGCCCAACATCACGTCATCACCCGACGTGAGCAACAGCAGGCAGCGCAGCGGCGCTTCGCTTTCCAGTTCAAATGGCGCCGCCTGCGCTTGCAGCAGGCAACCCATGGCGTGTTGTTCATCCGCCACCTGACGCAGGCTCACCGGCAACGGCGCCGAATCGGCGGCGCGTTTAACCAGACCGTTTTCGTCATCAAAAACGTAACGCACGTTCACGCCCGGCGTTTCCCGCACCAGCGCCTGCAGCGCCGCCGCCAGCCGGGCGATATCCACGTCCCCCGTCAGGCGCCAGGCCAGCGCCCGCTGCCCGTGCGCACCGCCCTGCTGCAGATGGGCGAACCATGCTCGTTCTTCGGCTTCGCTTACCGGCCGCTCGCCGTTCGCCACCCCCGCGCCCAGCGCCTGAAACGCGCTCTCCAGCCGCTGGGCCTCTTCATCGCTCAGAATGCTGTCAAAATCACCGATCACTGCGTTATCTCCTTTGCCCGGCCATGCCGGGATAGCGCATAAAATGGGGGACATTCGTCCCCCGTCACCGCGATAGCGTTAGAAAGTCAGCTCAACCGCTGCGCCGACCAGGCGGCCTCGCTGGAGAGTCGCCGTGTAGATGTCGTTGCTTCTGACCATCTCGCGGCGGTCGGAATCAAACAGGTTTTTCGCATACAGCGTGGCGCGACCGTAGTCGAAGGTGTAAGCCAACTGGGCGTTGGCCGTCCAATAAGAGCCGATGCGCCCGCGCGAGTCGTTGTCGTATTGCGAATAGTAGGAGTCGGTAAACGCCACGTTGCTGCTCAGCTCCCATCCTTTCAGGAACTGATATTTGGCGCCCATGTTGGCGGTGTAAGCCGGTGCGCGCGCCAGCTCATGCCCTTCCACGCCGCTGCCCGAGAACTTCTTGATGTCGGTTTTCAACAGGCCGAGGTTGCCGAACAGTTCGAAGTCCCAGCGCGGCTGCCAGGTGGCGCCGATTTCCGCGCCGTAGGTTTCCACCTTGTCGGCGTTGCGGATCACGCTGGAGTTCTCACCCAGCGAGTACGGAAGCTGCATGTCTTTGTAATCGTTGTAGAAGATGTTACCTGTCAGCACCACGTTGGCGTCTTTCAGGTGATGGCGGGTGTACAACTCGTAGTTCCAGACATACTCAGAACCGTAGGTGTAGCTGACCACCGGCGTGCCGATCGTGATGCCGCCGCCGCCGGCGTTATAGCCGCGGGCGATCTTGGCGCCGTAGGTTTGGGTATCCGTCGGTTTCCAGGCCACGTCCAGCTTCGGCAGGAACACGGTGTAGGTTTCATCGAAATCGATGCGCACCGCCTGGCTGCCGCCGTCGCGGCGACGGTGTTCGCGTTCCAGGCGGCTGGCGGCGGTCACGTCCACCTGCGGCGTCAGCGCATAGGTCAGCTCGGCGAACGCCGAATGGGTATCGGTTTTATCTTTGAAGGTCGATCCGCCGAAGATGTTGACGAACTCATCCTGCGTGCCGTGGAAGTAACGCAGCCCCGCCAGCCCATGCAGGCGGCTGTCCGCTCCGCCGAAGCGCACCACCGGCTCCACGTGAACTTCCTGGCCGTCGATCTCGGCGTATTGGATGTTGTAAGCGGTCGGACGGTTGATGTTGAAATCGGTATAGATAACGCGGTTTTCAAACGTCAGCGCATCGGAGGCCTCCCAGGCCAGATCCCAGATGGTGCTGTTCATGTTGCTTTTGAACACAGCGCGGCGCGGATCGTGGCGCGGGTTGGTCGGATGCGGCTGCGGGTTGAGGCTTTCGTTCTGCGGCGCGGTGCTGCCAAAGTGGTTAAAGGTCAGCTTGGTGGTCAGATCGCGCAGGCCGGCCGGGTTAAACAACAGCTTGGCGCGGGCGGTGGTGGCCTCCACTTCGCGCGGATCGCCCACCGGCGCATAGGCCGGCAGATCGGCTTCGCTACGGCGGCGCTGGCGATCGACGCTGACGCGGAACGCCAGCTGATCTTCCACCAGCGGGCCGGACGCCATGGCGGCCAGCTGTGAAGAGTGCTGGTTGCCGGCCCCGCCCTTGAACGCGCTTTCCCATTCGAAGGTCGGATCTTTACTGGCCATGACGATGGCGCCGGCGATGGCGTTGCGCCCCTGGATGTAGCTTTGCGGGCCGAGGAACACTTCGACGCGATCCAGATCCCACAGCGACTGCGGACCGAACGCCTGTTCGTTATACGTCAGCGAACGGCCGTCCAATGACAGATTGAGGCGCGGGCGGGTGCCGCTGAGGAAAGCGTTGGCGCCGACGTTCGGGCCGGAACCGTCGATACCGCGCACGGTCGGCAGTTCGTTGCCGATGCCCAGATCCACCACGTTGGGGGTCATGCGCAGCAGATCGGGGATCTGCACCGCATCGGGCATCGAGGCGATGCGGTTGCTGTCGAACACCTGCACGCTGGAGCCGGTGTCGAAAATGGAACGTTTGATCTTCTCACCGGTAACCAGCAGCGTTTCCGCGTCCTGGTAGGTTTCGTTGCTCTTCGTTTCCGCCGCGTTGACGTTACCGATCGCCAGTGAACAAACCCCTAAAAATACGGAGGAAAATGCCCCAAGGGCTTTCATCCCCGCCTTTTCCCCGTTTCCTACGCTTTCATGCCGTTGAGCCGCAAAATGCTTGCCCATAGATGTCTTCTCCTTTCATCCCAGAGGTGCACAAAATTTGATTTTTTTTACACAACCTACATCGACACTCACACAGACCATGACGCTGCGGCCTTCCCGGCCTTGCTGTTGCTTATCCCTGCGGCGAACCCATGTCTTTCGCGGCCGAACGGGCGCGGCCCCGTCCACAGCCAAGCCGCCGGCGAAGCGGCCGGCAGCTTGTATAAAAACGTAAAATAGTGTTAAGAATGATAATATTTTGCATTTTTTAATGCAAATCATTATCAATAATGGTGTGAGGCCGGGCGTGTTCTCCGCCAGAAACCCTTATATTTTTGCAGGAAAAACAAGCGCTGTAATAACAAGCAATCATTTCAATGCTAAGAATAATATAGATAAATTATTCACGCCCAACGCCCTGCCTGCCCGGCATCGCTAAAACCCCTTATAGATAGCACCTCTGCGCCAAATGAATCAAATAATAATAATTTTCATTCCTATTAACATTTGGATATATTCTTGCAGTCTCGTTGGCTGAATCAAAATGGATACCCGATGAAAGCTTTGACCACGATGCAGGCCGCCTATTGGGTAGGCCGACAGTCCGCTCCTCCTCTCGGCGGCATAGCCGCCCACCTGTATGCGGAATTCGACAGCGGCGAGCTGAACATCGCCCGGCTGCGCCAGGCCGTCGAGGCGCTGTATCTGCGCCATCCGCTGTTACGCCTGCGCATTACCGACGATGGCAGGCAGACGATCGCACCTCCCGGCCCCCGGCATACTTTGCATCTCGACGACTGGCGACATGCCGATGAAGCGACGCTGGCGGCCGCGCTCGCCGCCAAGCGCCAGGCGAAAAGCACCCAGTTGCTGCCGCTGGAACAGGGCGTTCCCTGCGATATCAGCCTGAGCCTGTTGCCGGCGGGACGCAGCCGCCTGCATGTCGATCTCGACATGATCGCCGGCGATGCCATGAGCTTTCGCCTGTTGATGGAAGATCTGACGGCGTTTTATCACCAGTGCCCGCCGGCCCCAGCCCATGACGCGCCGCCGGCCTACTTCGACCACCTCGAACGACGCGACGCCGACGCGGCGCTGCGCCAACGGCGCGAACGCGGCCAGCGTTGGTGGCGTGAACGCCTGGCGCAGATGCCGCCGGCGCCGCGCCTGCTGCGCACGCCGGACCGCTGCCGCAGCGATCGTTTGGCCATACAGTTGAATGCAGAAGAAAGCCGCGCGCTGGAAAACGTCGCGAAACGGCATCACACCTCCCTCTCGACGCTGTTTCTGGCGCTGTTCGCGCTGGCCGTCGGCCAGGGTTGGAACATGACACGCTTCCGGCTCAACGTGCCGCTGTTCCACCGCGAGAGCGAACGGGAAGACGCACATCGCCTCATCGGCGATTTCTCTAACCTGGTGCTGCTCGGCGTGGAACTGAACCCGACGGAAAACCTGAACGCCTTCTGCCGGCGCCTGATGACGCAGCTGGCGGAGCTGATCGAGCATGCGGATTACCCCGGCGTCAGCGTGATGCGCGATCTGTCGCGCCTGCACGGCAGCCTGCAACCTTCGCCGGTGGTGTTTACCGCCGGTTTCGGCATCCGCGGCAAAACGCTGTTTTCCGAACGGGTCACCGACACCTTCGGCCGTCTCGGCTGGGTGATCTCTCAGGGGCCGCAGGTGGCGCTGGATGCGCAGGTCGCCCATGTCGACGACGGTATTCTGATCAACTGGGACGTGCGGCTGGACGCGTTCCCCGAGCAGGTGCTGCCGCGCCTGCTGGCCTGTTACCGGGCGCTGCTGCACCTGGCCGCGCGGCAAGCGGGGGCGTTCGATCGCCCGCTGTCGCAGCTGCTGGCGCAATGCACGCCCGACGCGCTGGCGCAGCAGGCGCCGGTGCGCCAGGTGCTGCACCGGCTGCTGGCGCGGGTGGCTCCCGAGGCCGACTTGCGCGACCACGACGATATCCGCCGGTTGGCCTTGCCGGATGCCGGGGTGAACGCGCTGCTGACAGTGCTCAACAAGTATCTGGCGGCGGCGCTGACGGCGCAGGATCTGACGGCGCATCCCTCCCCGGCTGCGCTGGCGGCGTTGATCTGCCAACGGTCGCCCGAGGCAGGAAAGCATGCGAAAACGCTGCTCGCCGCGCTGGCGCCGCAGCACTGAGATCGGTTTCCGGGCGCACGGCGCCCGGCTCGTTTTAATCGGTTAGCGACTATAGGGAAGTACCATGGAGACACCATTAACCGCACTGCAGCAGGCCTACCTTCTGGGCCGCAGCGATCGATGGCCGCTCGGCGGCGTGGCGATGCACGACTTTCGCGAATACCGCGCCCGGCAGCGGGATGTACCGCGCCTTGAAGCGCGCCTGGCCGAGCTGGTACAGCACTACCCGGCGTTGCGCACCTGCATCGATGTGCAGCGCGCCACGCAGCACTTACGCCCAGAGGTGACGCTGCATCTGGATCGCCACGATCTGCGCTCCCTTGATGACGAAGCGGCGCAGCGCCAGACTGAACAGCTGCGCGATCGCTACTCCCACCAGCGCCACGATCCGAGCCAGCCACTGTGGCGCATCGCCGTGATCCAACTTGCCGAACAGCAGGATCCGACGGGATCGCCGTACGATACGCTGATCTTCACCAGCTTCGATGCCTTGATCCTCGACGGCCAGGGGATCTCCACCGTGATCGCACGCCTGTTCGACGATCGCCCTCTGGCGCCGACCGCCGCCGCACTGCCGCCCCCCGCCGCATCGGCGACGCAGCGCCAGGCCGATGCCGCCTACTGGCGTGAAAAGCTGCAGGATGTCACCACGCCGTCGGCACTGCCGTGGCGCGCCCCGCTCGCCAATCTCACCTCATCACGCTATCGCCGCGCCACCTTGACGCTACCGCGCGATACGGTAAAACAGCTTGGCCGCCTGGGATCGCCGCATGCGCTACTGCGCAACAGCCTGCTGTCGGCGCTGATCCTCGATACGCTGGCCCACTGGACCACCGATGGCGAGCTGTGCGTCGGGGTGCCGGTGGCGTTCCCCGCCGCCGACGGCGCCCTGGGCAACGCCTCCAGCTTCGTGGCGGTGCGCTATTCCCGCCACGGCGAAGATTTTATTCAGCGCGCGCAGGCCCTGCAGGACGATGTACTCGGCGCGCTCGACCACCTGGCGTTTTCCGGCGTCGATCTGGCGCGGCAGTTGCTCGGCCAAAGCCAGGGCGGCCCGGCGCTGCCGGTGATCCTGACCAACTGCCTGGGTTGGGAAACGCTTCCGGCCGAGGCGCCGGTGCGCTTCCACGACGGCCTGACCCAAACGCCGCAGGTCGCCATCGACATTCGCCTGACGCTGGACAGCGAAAAAAATCTGCAGCTGTGCGTGGACTACGCCGAACAGGCGCTGCACGGTGAGCAGGTAGAAGCCATGCTGGCCGCGTTGCAGCGACGCATCCTGCACAGTTGCCAACGGGCCGACCTGGCGATCGCGCCGCGGGACTTCATCGATCTGGCGCATTACCGCCACAACGACAGCGAAGCGAATTACGCGCCTTACCCTTATCTGGCGCAGCTGGCCGAGCGGCTGTTTGGCGCGCAAAACGGCGGCAATGCGCTGATCTGCGGCGAGCAGACGCTGACCTACCGCGAACTGGGCCAGCGGATCGCCACGGCAATCGCCCACCTGCAAAGCCGCGGCGTGCAGCCAGGCAACGTGGTGGCGCTGTATCTGCCGCGCAGCCCGGAACTGGTCATCTTCAGCCTCGCCTGCGCCCTGCAGGGAGTGATCTGGGTGCCTGTCGACATCAACTCGCCGCCGGAGCGCACCGCCTACCTGCTGGAGAACTGCCGGCCGACGTTGGTGGTGCACGGCGGCGATCTGGAGACGCCGATCGGCGTGACGCCGGCCCCCCTGCTGACGCCGACGGATCGCACGCCTGCGCTGCCGGATGAACAGACGTTGGTGGAACGCAGCGCCAGCCTGGCCGCAAGCTACTATCTGTATACCTCCGGCACCACCGGCAAGCCCAAATGCGTGGTGCTCAACAACCGCGCCACCGCCAACGTTATCCACCAGACCCAGCTGCGCTGGGCGGTCACCGCTGACGACGTCTTCATTTCCGTCACGCCGCCGCACCATGACATGTCGATGTTCGATCTGTTCGGTTCGCTGTGCGCCGGCGCCACGCTGGTGCTGCCGGCGTCGCATCAGGAAAAGGACGCCATCAGTTGGAACCAATTGGTGGAGAAACATCGGGTCAGTCTGTGGTGTTCGGTGCCGGCCATTCTGGAGATGCTGCTCACCTGTAAAACGGCCGACAGCCTGCGCTCCCTGCGCCTGGTGGCGCAAGGCGGCGACTACATCAAGCCAGCGACGGTGCAAACCCTGCGTACCCTGCGCCCGGATCTCGCGCTTTTCTCACTCGGCGGGCCGACCGAAACCACCATTTGGAGCATCTGGCACCCGATCGCCCCACAGGAGAGCGGCACCGTGCCTTACGGCCGCCCGCTGCCGGCCAACCGCTACTTCATCTGCCATGACGACGGCAGCCACTGCCCGGCCGGCGTGGTCGGCCGCATTCACACCGCCGGGGTCAACCTGGCGTTAGGCTATCTGGAGCAGGGGGAACTGAAGCAGCACGATTTCGTCACCCTCGAAGGGCCGGACGGGCAATCGCTGCGCGCTTTCCGCACCGGCGATCAGGGCTATTACCGTGCGGACGGTAACATCATGTTCGCCACCCGGGTGAACGGCTATGTGAAGATCCGCGGCGTGCGCGTCTCGCTGCCGGAAATCGAAGACGTGCTGCGCCGTCATCCGGCGATCCTGGATATGGTGGTGGTGGATTATCCCAGCGGAGAGAACAACGAGGCGGCGCTCGGCGCCCTGTATCTGACCCGCGACGGCAAACCGCTGTCGCTGTCCGAGATCCGCGCCTTCGCCACCGGCTATCTGCCCTGTACCCATATTCCCACGCGCTTTATCCATGCCGAGGCGCTGCCGCTGTCCGCCAACGGTAAAACCGACCGCCATCGCATCCGCGCCGACCTGAGCCACCAACAAACCGCGCCGGCGTTGAACGCCTGCGCGGCCCCGCCGCCGAACGCGCCGCTGGCGCGCAGCGCCGAGATCCTGGCCATTTACTGGCAGGAAATTGGCGTAACGCCGCGCCCGGAATGGGGGGAAGAGACGGCGTTTATCGCCATGGGGCTGAAGCTGCCGCATATCAAACAGGTGGCGGCACGCCTCAATGACGCTTTCGGCACCCGTCTGGTAAGCAGTTCGCTCTTGCCGTGCAAGAACGCGCGCGAAGTGGCGGCGTTGCTGGCCAGCTGAAGCCATACCACTCGGGCGGGAGCATCCTCCCGCCCGCACTTTCTCAGGCGGGCAACGCCGTCAGGGCCGCCAGCGGTTGCTCCCAGGCTTCCCGCTGCAGCGCACGCAACAGAAATTCTTGCAGCGCCTCGCCATAGTCCAGCGCATCCTCCGTCGGAAACTGCTCCAGATAGATATCGATATCCACCTGCAGATCGCGGGCGTCGGTGCGGCCGCGATAAGTCAGGTTGAAACCGTCGCCCGAGCCGCCGGCCAATACGCTGCGCGTACCGCTGCAGCCGGTAAAACGGGGCGTATCGAAGGGCTGCACGTTGATGAAAGGGGAAATAAAGAAGCGCGAGTCCGGATCCACGCCGCGATCGGCGGCCAGTTGGCGCAGGCGGTAGCCGCCGTGGCTGCGCAGCTCGCGCAGCTGCTGCGTCAGCGTGGTGAGAAAGCTCCCCAGCGTCTCCGCTTGCGGCGGTGACACCAGCAGCGGCAGAGTGTTGACCGCCAGCGAAGGCACGTTGGTGGCGGCCTGTCCACGACGATTCAGCGCCGGCATCCACATCGGCAGCGTATCGCCTTGCCGGGTACAGCGCGGCATCACCTGAAACAGCCAGGCCGCCGACAGCGCCACCAGCAAGTCGGGCCAATTGATGCCGCTGCGCTCCGCCAACTGCGCCAGACAGTGCGACACCGCCGCCGGCAGCCGGTAGTGGGCGCTCAAACGCCGTACGCCATAGGCCTCACCGCCCTTGCGCACCGTCGGCAGCGCCTGCGACGGCGGCAGATAGGTCTGCCAAAAGCGCCGATCGCGCGCGCATCGCTCAGAATCAGCGTAGGCCAGTTCAGCCTGTTGAAAGGCGTCAAAGGCACCCAGGGGCATACCCGTGCTGCCCTCACCCAGATAGTGCGCGTATAACGCGGCGCAGCGGTGTTCGATCAGGGCCATGCCGAAGCCATCAACCAGAATATGATGCGCACGCACGTACCAGAGGTAGCGCTCCGGCCCCAGTTTGAGCAGCCAGGCTGCGGCTAGCGGCTCGCTGTGCAGCGCCCGGCGCTGCGCGATATCTTCGCGCATCAGGCTCTGCGCCGCCTGCCAGGGATCGCCGTGCGTTTGCAGATCGATGCGTTGCAATGGCGGTGTGCACTGTGGATCGTAACGTAACGACGCAGGAGAGTCGCCATGCCGCTCACCAAAGCGCAAGGCAAACGCCTGCGTCTCGGCGAGAGTGGTGACGATCGCCCGGCAGAGCGTCTCTTCCTCTACCGCGCCACACAGTTCGGTGCAATGTGCGACGGTGGACAGAGTCTGCCCAGGGTGCAAGGTGTGTTCTTCCCAGAAATCAAGCTGCGCTGGCGCCAGCGGCAACCATCCAGAGGCCAAAGCGGTGTCCGACATGTTACCTACCTTTGATAAGCCCGAATAAAGACGCCGAACGGGCGTAACCCCACCGTTCAACGGCTTTGCGTGTCTCCATACATCATCAAATGAAAATGATAATAACATCTATTATCATTTCTATTAATTTGGTAACACTTTAGATTCTGTTAAGCGGGGATGCAAGTCGCGCAGTAAGGCAGAGAAAAGAAAGTGGCAGGTTGAAGAGCCATAAAAAACAAAACGCCCCGGCACAACTGCCTGGGGCGTTTTCAACGTCGGCGATACACGGTGATTAGGCCTGGTTGGCCGGCTTCACCTTCTGCGCCAGGAACTCCGTTTCGTAGGCCAGCGCCTTCTTGCGATCGAACTGGTGCTCCCACTTGGCGATCACCAGTACCGCCAGCGCGTTGCCCACCACGTTCAGCGCGGTGCGCGCCATATCCAGGATACGGTCCACGCCGGCGATGAACGCCAGGCCTTCCAGCGGAATGCCGACGCTGCCCAGGGTGGCCAGCAACACCACGAACGAAACGCCCGGCACGCCGGCGATCCCTTTCGAGGTCACCATCAGCGTCAGCACCAGCACGATCTCCTGCCCCAACGACAGCTCGATGCCGTACAGCTGGGCGATAAAGATGGCGGCAATGCTCTGGTACAGCGTCGAGCCATCCAGGTTAAAGGAGTAACCCGTCGGCACCACGAAGCTGGTGATCGACTTGGGTGCGCCGTAAGCCTCCATCTTTTCGATGATGCGCGGCAGCACCGTTTCCGAGCTGGCGGTGGAATAAGCCAGGATCAGTTCGTCTTTCAGGATGCGGATCAGCGTCCAGATGCGCAGGTTGCACAGCCGGGCGACCGCCCCCAGTACCACCAGGGCGAAGAACGCGATGGCGAAGTACACCAGCACCACCAGCTTGGCCAGCGGCAGCAGCGAAGCGAAACCGAAGTTGGCTACCGTGACCGCAATCAGGCCAAACACCCCGATCGGCGCATAACGCATGATCATGTGGGTGACTTTGAACATGCTCTCGGACACCGCCTTGAACACCTTCAGCAGCGGCTCTTTGGTCTCTTTCGGCAACGACGACAGCCCCAGGCCGAACAGCACCGAGAAGAAGATAATCGGCAGCATGTCGCCCTTGGCCATCGACGAGAAGACGTTCGATGGGATCAGCGACAGAATGGTCGCCACCAGACTGTGCGAACCGCTTTGCACCTGTTCGGTGGTTTTCTCATACTGCGAAATGTCCACCGTGGTCAGCGTCGACATATCAATGCCGTGGCCAGGTTGGAATACGTTGGCCAACGTCAGCCCCACCACGATGGCGATCGTGGTGATCACTTCGAAGTAAATAATGGTTTTCAATCCGATGCGGCCCAGCTTTTTCGCATCCCCCACGCCGGCAATACCGACGATCAGCGTGGAAATAACGATCGGCACCACAATCATCTTGATCAGACGAATAAAGATATCACCCGCCGGGCTGAGAATATTACTGACCAGCCACTCACGAGATTCGGTCTGGTTGTGCAATACCGCGCCAACAATAATACCCAGTACCAACGCGATCAGGATTTGCCAAGCCAGGCTAATTTTTACACTTTTCATACCCAAAAAGTCCTCAAAGACTCTTTTCGCCGTACAAAGTCGCAACACGACGAAAAGAATACTTAATCATTTATTACAGGCTTATGTTAATTCAGCGGAAGCGTTCACCTGCCCTGAGTGAAACGCAGTATAAATCTGTATCATCCGGGCGGCATGCTCTGCAAGCCTTGATTTGTCAGTGTTGAGCGCTGAATCGAATCACAAAAAATTCGCGTAACTATTTCAAACGGCATAATTGGTTGTTATTAAAAACATAATTTTTCATACAATGAAGTACATAACCGCACCGACGACGATTTTTTGAACGCTATTAAAATGCGTTATTTTTCGCTCATTCTGCATATTTAATCCGCATGATATGTTTATATTTTGTTACTTAAAAGTCAAACAAATGAGAATTGACCGAGTGACACTTTCGCCCATAAATGCAGTGCCACTTTATATTTCGATTAAAAAAAGAACGATATCGCAGGGCGCATACCATAGGGCATTACCCGACCTTTCATCAGGAATTAAAGGTTAATAAAACGTTATTTCACGCTGTGCAGTCCATCGTTATATCGTGCTAATGCCAACTTAGAATATTAATAGCGAAAAATAATCCAAAAAGATTTATAGCGAGAAATAATGGCAGCCCTGATCGTATCTATTAGTTTCTCGGCAGTTGAGCCCGTTTTGGTTTATTCTTTTTTGTTCTTTAGATAAGTGTTTTTGGTTAAAAACGTGGGTTTATGAGGATTTAAGCGCCAAAGAGATAGATACGCCCTGCAAATGCGACAGAATGATTACAAATCAATATCTTTGTTGCGTGATCTGCCGCGCAAAAAAGAAACAAAGAATCATAGCAAACTATACTTAACCTTCAGTTGACATATCATTAACAACTTCAAGGAGAAAAGCTATGAGCCAACTGCATAAACACGCTATTCCTTCTGCAATTGCAGAACGCGCCCTGATTAATCCGGCACAATACCAAGAGTATTATCAACAGTCGGTTCAAGACCCAGAGGCTTTCTGGGGTGAGCATGGCAAAATCCTGGATTGGATCAAACCCTATACCAAAGTTAAAAACACCTCGTTCGATCCGGGCCACGTCAGCATTCGCTGGTTTGAAGACGGCACGTTGAACCTGGCGGCCAACTGCCTGGACCGCCATCTGGCCGAGCGCGGTGACCAGACCGCCATTATCTGGGAAGGCGATGACCCGACCCAATCCAAAAAGGTGACTTACAAACAGCTGCATCACGATGTCTGCCAATTCGCCAACGTGCTGAAACAGCTCGGCGTTAAAAAAGGCGACGTGGTGGCCATCTATATGCCGATGGTGCCGGAAGCGGCGGTCGCGATGCTGGCCTGCGCGCGCATCGGCGCCGTACATTCGGTGATCTTCGGCGGCTTCTCGCCGGAAGCCGTCGCCGGGCGCATTATCGACTCCAACGCCAAACTGGTGATCACCGCCGATGAAGGCCTGCGCGCCGGCCGCGCCGTGCCGCTGAAAAAGAACGTCGACGATGCGCTGAAAAATCCCGGCGTGATCAGCGTGGCCAACGTGGTGGTATTCAAACGCACCGGTAAGCCGGGCTACTGGCAGGAAGGGCGCGATCTGTGGTGGCATGAGCTGACCCAGGGCGTCTCCGCAGACTGCCCGCCGGAAGAAGTGAACGCCGAAGATCCGCTGTTCATCCTGTACACCTCCGGTTCGACCGGCAAGCCGAAAGGCGTGCTGCACACCACCGGCGGCTACCTGGTCTACGCTGCGATGACCTTTAAGTATGTGTTCGACTACCACGACGGCGACATTTACTGGTGCACCGCCGACGTGGGCTGGGTCACCGGCCACAGCTATCTGCTGTACGGCCCGCTGGCCTGCGGCGCCACCACGCTGATGTTCGAAGGCGTGCCTAACTATCCGGGCGTCAATCGCCTGTCGCAGGTGATCGACAAACACCAGGTCAACATTCTGTATACCGCGCCGACCGCCATTCGCGCGTTGATGGCCGAAGGCGACAAGGCGATCGAAGGCACCCGACGCGATTCGCTGCGCATCATGGGCTCGGTCGGCGAACCGATCAACCCGGAAGCCTGGGAGTGGTACTACAACAAGATAGGCAACGCCAAATGCCCGATCGTCGACACCTGGTGGCAAACCGAAACCGGCGGCTTCATGATTACCCCGCTGCCGGGCGCCACCGAGCTGAAGGCCGGTTCCGCCACGCGGCCTTTCTTCGGCGTACAGCCGGCGCTGGTCGATAATGTCGGCACGCCGCAGGAAGGCGCCTGCGAAGGCAACCTGGTGATCGTCGATTCCTGGCCAGGCCAGGCGCGCACCCTGTTCGGCGATCATGACCGCTTCGAGCAAACCTACTTCTCGACCTTCAAAGGCATGTACTTCAGCGGCGACGGCGCCCGCCGCGACGAGGACGGTTACTACTGGATCACCGGCCGCGTCGATGACGTGCTGAACGTCTCCGGCCACCGTTTGGGCACCGCCGAGATCGAGTCCGCGCTGGTATCGCACCCGAAAATCGCCGAAGCGGCGGTGGTCGGCATTCCTCACAACATCAAAGGCCAGGCGATCTACGCCTACATCACGCTAAATCACGGCGAAGAACCGACGCCGGAGCTCTATACCGAAGTGCGCAACTGGGTGCGCAAAGAGATAGGGCCGATCGCTACGCCGGATGTGTTGCACTGGACAGATTCGCTGCCCAAAACGCGCTCCGGCAAGATCATGCGGCGTATCCTGCGCAAAATTGCCGCCGGCGACACCAGCAACCTGGGGGATACCTCCACGCTGGCGGATCCGGCCGTAGTCGACAAGCTGTTGGAAGAAAAACAATCAATGAAAGTGCCGTCATAATTTACGCCGCTTCAGGCCGCTCATTCGGATAACGCGCCGTTGAGCGGCCCTGGCGCGGCGTACTCTCTCAATACCGACTGGAGACACTCTGATGAATGACACCATTTATCAAGGGATTGAAGAAAACCCGCGCTTTAAAGAGCTGGTGAGAAAACGCGGCCGGTTCGCCTGGCTGCTTTCGCTGATTACGCTGGCGCTGTACGTCGGCTTTATCTTGTTGATCGCCTTCGATCCCCAATGGCTCGGCACGCCGATCGCCGCCGGATCGACCATCACCCGCGGGATCCCGGTCGGCGTCGGGTTGATCGTGATCTCTTTCGTCTTGACCGGGATCTACGTGTTTCGCGCCAACGGCGAGTTCGATCGCCTCACCGCAGAGATTCTGCGCGAGGTGAAACAATGAAGCGCTTATTGTCCGCCGCCGCGCTGCTGTTGCTGCCGGGCCTGGCCTGCGCCGACGCCATTGGCGGTGAGGTGCATCGTCAACCGCTGAACATCCAGGCGATCGTGATGTTTATCCTGTTTGTCGGCGCCACACTCTACATCACCTATTGGGCGTCCAAACGCACCCGTTCCCGTCAGGACTACTACACCGCGGGCGGGCGCATCACCGGCCTGCAAAATGGCCTGGCGATCGCCGGCGACTTCATGTCCGCCGCCTCGTTCCTCGGCATCTCCGCACTGGTCTATACCTCGGGCTATGACGGGCTGATCTACTCCATCGGCTTCCTCATCGGCTGGCCGATCATTCTGTTCCTGATCGCAGAACGCCTGCGCAATCTCGGCCGCTATACCTTCGCCGATGTCGCCTCTTATCGTCTGCAGCAAAAACCGATCCGTACCCTCTCGGCCTGCGGCTCGTTGGTGGTGGTGGCGCTATATCTGATCGCGCAGATGGTCGGTGCCGGCAAACTGATCCAGCTGCTGTTCGGGCTCAACTACCACGTGGCGGTGATCCTGGTCGGTATCCTGATGGTGCTGTACGTGCTGTTCGGCGGCATGCTGGCCACCACCTGGGTGCAGATCATCAAAGCGGTGCTGCTGCTGGCCGGCGCCAGCTTTATGGCGCTGATGGTGATGAAGTCGGTTAACTTCGACTTCAATACCCTGTTCGCCGAAGCGGTAAAGGTTCACCCGAAAGGCATCGCCATCATGAGCCCCGGCGGGCTGGTCTCCGATCCGATTTCCGCGCTGTCGCTTGGCCTGGCGCTGATGTTCGGCACCGCCGGCCTGCCACACATCCTGATGCGTTTCTTCACCGTGAGTGATGCCAAGGAAGCGCGCAAGAGCGTGTTCTACGCCACCGGCTTTATCGGTTACTTCTATATCCTGACCTTTATCATCGGCTTCGGCGCCATCTTGCTGGTCAGCGCCAATCCGGCGTTCAAAGACGCCACCGGCGCGCTGCTGGGCGGCACCAACATGGCGGCGGTGCACCTGGCCAATGCCGTTGGCGGCAACTTCTTCCTCGGCTTTATCTCGGCGGTGGCGTTCGCCACCATTCTGGCAGTCGTCGCAGGCCTGACGCTGGCCGGCGCCTCGGCCGTGTCCCATGACCTGTACGCCAGCGTGATTAAAAACGGCAAGGCGACCGAGCGCGATGAACTGAAGGTCTCCAAGATCACCGTCGTGGTATTGGGGCTGGTCGCCATTGCCCTGGGGATTTTGTTCGAGAAGCAGAATATCGCCTTTATGGTCGGACTGGCCTTCTCCATCGCCGCCAGCTGTAACTTCCCTATCATCATCCTGTCGATGTACTGGTCGCGTTTGACGACCCGCGGCGCGATGATTGGCGGCTGGCTGGGTCTGTTAACGGCGGTGATTCTGATGATCCTCGGCCCGACAATCTGGGTGCAGATCCTCGGCCATGAAAAACCGATTTATCCGTATGAATATCCGGCGCTGTTCTCGATGATCGTGGCCTTTGTCGGCACCTGGCTGTTCTCGATCACCGACAGCTCGCTGGCCGGACAGCAGGAGCGGGAACGCTTCCGGGCCCAGTTTGTCCGTTCGCAAACCGGGCTGGGCATCTCTCAGGGCAGCTCGCATTGATCGAATAATAAGTGAAAAAAGCAAACACACCCTAATCAAAGGCCCTTCGGGGCCTTTTCTCTGGCTCGCTGGCGGAGAATAAGGAGGAGGGGAAAACCGCGCAGCGTAGTTGCGCTTTTTTTACGTTTTACGCATAGCAAAAAGCCCTGAACGTCAGTTCAGGGCTTTCGGCTTAATTTGATGCCTGGCAGTGTCCTACTCTCGCATGGGGAGACCCCACACTACCATCGGC